>CAVUJF010000011.1:0-269309 GCA_963741745.1 uncultured Pseudomonadota bacterium
CGCGCGGCGCTGTAGAAGGAAACCAGGCGGTTGCGCACGAGGACGCTGAGGTGGCCGACCAGCAAGCAGGCGGCCATCACGAGGGAGCCGATGATCAATTCCATGATCTTCAATCCGTGAGTCTGTTCAGGGCGCGCAGTGTACGCACATCGCCTTGCCGTGATGTGAAGTAATGCACGCCCCGGACCAACAAACACCCGCGGCCGCCTCGCCTGCTGCCCGCACGGCGCGCGCCTCCCTCTTAAGAGAGACGCGCGCGGGGATGCCTCAGGCGATCGAACCGGGCTTGCGCAGCATCTTGCCCAGGTCGGCCAGGTGGGCATCCTCGGTCGCGATCTGCGTGCGCGCGTACTCCTCCAGCATCACGTTGCGGCCGGCCACCACCTCGAGCAGCTTGTGGTACTCGGCCACGCCGGCTTCCTCGTGCGTGAAGGCCTCACGCAGGATCTCATCGACGTTGTGCTTGTGGGTTTCCAGCAGCGCACCGATCTTCAGCGACGGATGACCGCCCAGGGCGGTGATGAGTTCCCCGGCGCGCACGGCGTGGGCCTGCGACTCGTCGGCCTGGCTGCGCAGCCAGGCGACGATCGGGATGCGGTTGTGGCCGAACACCATGAAGCTGTAGTGCAGGTAGCGCACCAGGCCGGACAGCTCGAGCTCGAGGATGCGGTTGAGGATGTCGACGACCTTGGCGGTGTCCGTCTTGTTCAACTGTGAGGCCATGAGGATCTCCGCGGGGTGGGGATAGTGGGCCCGGCCCTGGTGTATCGTACCGCTTCACGGGCAGGCACGAAGGGCAGTCATATGAGCGGCTTCTACGATATCGCGGTGAACAAGATCGACGGCGGCGCCGACCTGCTGGGCGGCCTGCGCGGCAAGGTGACGCTGGCCGTGAACGTGGCCAGCCGCTGCGGCCTGACGCCGCAATACGAGGGACTCGAGCAGCTGCAGCGTGAGCTGGCCGACCAGAACTTCAGCGTGGTCGGCTTTCCCTGCAACCAGTTCGCGGGCCAGGAGCCCGGCAGCGCCGAGGAGATCGTCAACTTCTGCCGCACGACTTACGGGGTGAGCTTCCCGTTGAGCGAGAAGCTGGACGTGAACGGACCGGCGCGCAGCCCGGTGTATGAGTTCCTGACCTCCGGCACCACGGGCGTTGCCGGTGACATCACCTGGAACTTCGAGAAGTTCCTCATCAGCCGCGACGGCCGCGTGCTGCACCGCTACCCGCCGGGCACCACACCGCAGGACCGTGGCCTCATGCAGGACATTGCCGAGGCGCTGTGAGCCGGCAGCGCCCTGCCCTGATATCTGCACATGCCTGAATTCGAATTCGCGGTGCTGGGCGCGGGGGCGATGGGCTCCATCGTCGGCGGCCACCTTGCGCGCGCCGGGCACACGGTGGCCATGCTCGCGCGCGGGGCGCGCGCCACGCAGCTGGAGAACCAGGGCATCACCCTCCGCGGCCTGGCCGAATTCAACACCAAGGTGGTCACGGTGCGCGACGCCGCGAGCTTCGCCGGGGCCGCAACCCTCATCGTGGCCACCAAGACCCCGGGCACCGCACAGTCGCTGGCGGGGCTGCGCCACGCCCGTTTCGACGTGGCGCTCTCGATCCAGAACGGCCCGCTGAAGAACGAGATCCTGGTCGAGGCCTTTGGCCGGGAGCGCGTGCTCGGGGCCCTGGCGGACACCTCTGGCGAGCTCCTGCCCGACGGCGCGGTGCTGTTCACGCGCAACGTGAACATCTTCGTGGGCGAGCTGGCCGGTGGCGACAGCGCGCGTGCCGGCCGGCTGGCCGCGGCGCTCGCCGGCGCCGGAGTGCGCGCGGCGGCCACGCCGCAGATCCTGACCCTCGAGTGGTCCAAGTTCTGTTCCTGGGTCGGGCTGATGGCGCTGTCGGTCACCACACGGGCGCTGACCTGGAAGTTCCTGCTCGATGCGGACTCGGCGTTGCTGCTGGTGCGCCTGGTGCGCGAGATGGGGGGGCTCGCCCGCGCGCTGGGCATCGCGCTGAGTGACCGGGCGATCCTGCCCACGGCCAGCATCTGCACCGGTTCCGAGGCGGAGGCGGTGGCGATCGTCACGGCCGCCGGGGCGCAGTACCTGAAGAGCGCCCCGGCGCATCGCATGTCGGCGCTGCAGGACATCGAGGCCGGACGCCCGCTCGAGGTGAACGAGACCCTCGGCTACGCCTGCGACAAGGCGCGCGAGCTGCAGCTCGACCTGCCGCTGCTCGACAGCTTCCGGCGGCTGATCGCCGCCACGGACCGAGCGCGGCGCGATGCCGTGGTCGGCGGCTCCGCCTAACCGCCGGCCAGCCCGCGATACTCCAGCAGCGGGCCGATCTTCGGGTCACTGCCGTAGAAATTGCGGAACAGGACCTGCGGCTCCTGGCTGCGGCCCCGCGCCAGCACCTGCGTGCGCAGCAGCTCGCCGTTGGCCCGCGTCAGGCCACCATGGCTGTGGAACCACGCGCCGGTGTCACGCGCCAGCACCTCGCTCCACAGGTACGCGTAGTAACCCGCCGAGTAGCCGCTCTCGAAGATGTGTGAGAAGTAACCGGAGTGGTAGCGCGGCGGCACCGGCGGGTAGTCGAGCCCGCTGCGCTCCAGCGCGGCTTGCTCGAACGCGGCGACGTCCTGTGCGGCGGGGGCCGCATCCGCCGTGATCAGGTGCCATGACTGGTCCACCTGCGCTGCCGCGATGTACTCGGTCGTCGCATAGCCCTGGTTGAAATGCTGCGCCTCCAGGACCTTGGCGAGCAGCTCCGCGGGCATCGCCGCGCCAGTCTGATAGTGGTGCGCATAGTGGGCTACCACGGAGGGCTCGCGCGCCCACATCTCGTTGTACTGCGAGGGATACTCGACGAAGTCACGCGGCACCAGGGTACCGGAGAGCTGCGGGTAAGTGACGTTCGAGAGCATGCCGTGCAGCGCGTGCCCGAACTCGTGAAACATCGCCGTCACCTCCTCGAAGGTGAGCAGCGCCGGTTCCCCGGGGGCGGCTTGGAGATGTTCAGGTGATTGGCGACCACCGGCTTCTGCGCCAAAAGGTGCGACTGCAGCACGTAGGAGGCCATCCACGCCCCGCCCTGTTTGTTGTCGCGCGCGAAATAATCGGCGAGGAACAGCGCAAGCGGCGCCCCGTTGGCATCGAACACCTCGAAGACGCGCACGTCCGGATGGTAGACCGGCAGGTCGTGCCGCTCCTTGAAGGTGAGGCCGTACAGCTGGTTGGCGGCGTAAAACACCCCGTCGACCAGCACGTGGTCGAGCTCGAAGTACGGGGCAACCGCCGAGTGGTCGAAGTCGTAGCGCTGCCTGCGCACCTGCTCGGCATAGTACGACCAGTCCCAGGGCTGGAGCGCGAAGGCGCTGGTGCCACCGGCGGCGGCCTGGGCGTTGATCAGTGCCTGCATCGCCGCGGCCTCCTCACGGGCGCGCGCCAGCGCTGCCGGCGCCACCTGGCTGATCATCGCCTGCACTGCCTGCGCCGTGCCCGCCGACTCATCCTCGAGCTGGTAGGCGGCGTGGTTCGGGTAGCCCAGCAGCACCGCGCGCTCGGCACGCAGCCTGGCCAGCTGCACGATGATGTCGCGGTTGTCCGTGGCGCCGCCCATGCCGCGGGAAATGGAGGCCTGGTAGATGCGCTCGCGCAGCGCGCGGCTGGATAACTGCGCCAGCAGTGGCTGGTTGGTGGTGTTCTGCAGCGTGACGAGCCACTTGTCCTGCAGGCCGCGGGCCGCCGCGGCCTGGCGGGCGGCCCCGACCTGGCCGGCGGACAGGCCCTGGAGCTCGGCCGCATCGTCGACCACCACGGCGCTGTCGGCGGTGGCCTTGAGGACGTTCTGCTTGAAGCGGGTGCGCAGGGTGGAGATCTGCTCGTTCAGCTGGCGCAGGCGCGCCTTCTGGGGGCTCGTCAGGCGCGCCCCGTTGCGCACCATCTCGGTGTGGTAGCGCGAGAGCAGCTGCAGCTGCTCGGGTTCCAGGTGAAGAGTCGCGCGCCTGGCGTACAGCGCGTCCACGCGCGCCCACAGCGCCGGGTCCAGCTGGATCGCATCCGCATGGGCGGCCAGCTTCGGCGCCATCTGCGTGTCGATCTGCTGCATCTGCGGGTTGGTGTTGCAGGCGTTCAGCCGGCCGAAGGCACTGTCCACCCGCTGCAGCAGCTGCCCGGAACGCTCCAGCGCCACGATGGTGTTATCGAAGGTAGGCGGCTGCCGGTTGTGCGCGATGGCGGCCACCTCGCGCAGCTGCTCGGCCATGCCCGCCTCGTAGGCGGGCAGGAAATCCTCGTCGTGGATGCGGTCGAATGGCGGCAGCTCGAAGGGCAATGTGCTCGGCTGTGCGAACGGGTTGTCGGCCATGGGAGTCCTTGCGGTGTTGTTGCCGGGGCCGGCGCTGGCGGCCAGTGCGGCCAGTGCCAGCGCTGCGGCGCAGATCGGCAGGTACACAGATTTCACGGGTGTTGCTCCGCTTGCGCGTCCGCGGTTCCCAACGGCGTTGGGCCACGGGCGCGGCAATGTTATCCTTCGTGCCCGTCAGTTGCGCGTCCAAAAGCGCGGCGCCGGCGGCAGCACTGCCCGTTTAGCCGGTGCGTTTCCACACATTTACAGGGCTTTACATGAGCATCCAGCAGGACCAGGTCGTCAGCATCCATTACACGCTCAAGAACGATGCCGGCGAAGTGCTGGACAGCTCCGCGGACGGGGAACCGCTCACCTACCTGCACGGTCACGGCAACCTGATCGCGGGGCTTGAGCGTGAACTCACCGGCAAGAAGTCCGGCGACAGGCTGCAGGTGAAAATCCCCCCCGCCGACGGCTATGGCGAGTACGACAAGGCGCTGATCCAGAAGGTGCCGCGCCGGGCGCTCAAGGGGATCGCGAAGATCACCGTCGGCATGCGCCTGCAGGCGCAGACCGAGGAGGGCGTGCGCGCGGTCACGGTGAGCCACGTGGCCGGCGACATGGTGACCCTCGACGGCAACCATCCCCTGGCCGGACAGAACCTGAACTTCGAGGTGGAGGTCGCGGACGTGCGCCCCGCCTCGGCCGAGGAACTCTCGCACGGGCACGTTCATGGCCCGGGTGGCCATCATCACTGAGCCGCCGCCTGCTCCTCGCGCGCGGCCAGGCGCACGAACGTCTCGCGCGCCGCATCCACCCGCGCCAGGTATTCGCGCGGGTCGTGGTCGCCGCAGCGCTGCCCCGGGATGAACTGGAAGCCTCGGCGCGCGTAGCCTGCCGCAGCGCCGCCGCCGCACAGGTGCACCACCGCCGCCAGATGGCGGATCTGCGCAGGAAGCGGGGGATGCTTGCCCGGGTGGGCGAGGATGGCGGCAACCTTCAGGTCCAGGTAAGCGGCCGTAAGTTCCACCGCGTCCGCGGGCACCAGGCGCAGGTAGAGCCGGTTGAACCAGCACGAGCGCCAGTCATCCCAGGCTCCGGCTCGCACGAGCTTGTGATCGTGGATGCAGTACTCGCTCGCCTCGCCGAAGGTCGGGTCGGTGATCTGGTACATGCCCACTGCGCTTGAGGCCGGGCGGTACATGTCGATGAGCGGTGCCGACCACGACCAGCGCCAGTAGGTACGCACCAGCGGATTGCCCGAGGCCTCCACCTGCGCCAGCGCGGCGAGCAGCTCGGCATCGATCAGGGCGGTCGAGTAGCGACGGAACAGCGGACCGTAGGCCTGCCAGCTCTCGGCCGGGGTCTTGTAGAGCACCCCGCTCACCGGGAAAAGCAGCTCGGTCGGCTTGCGGATCACCTGGTAGAGGAAGTCAGCAGCCACCAGGCCGATCAGCCCCACCAGTGCGTAGAGCACGATGCGCGTCGCGCTCAGCGTCGCCGGACGTGGCGCGCGAGCGCGCACGGACCGACTGCGCACCCGGGGTTTCGGACGCGGCGTCGCGCCGCGGCGCCGCGCCGCCATCAGTGCCGGCTCCCTGACGGCGCGGGGCCGCCTGCACTACCATGCGGCCAAGGACCACTATGAAGGGAACCCGACGTGTCGAGTGATGCGGTTGAGATTGAGACCGGGCGTGCACCCACCGGCAGCGTGATCTGGCTGCACGGGCTGGGAGCAGACGGGCATGACTTCGAGCCGATCGTGCCGGAACTGGTGCGCCCTGGAGAGCGGGCCCTCAGGTTCGTGTTTCCGCACGCACCGGTGCGCCCGGTGACGCTCAACGGCGGATACCCCATGCGCGCCTGGTACGACATCACCGCACTCGATCGGGGTGCCGCGCAGGATGAAGTCGGGATCCGCACCTCACAGCAGGCCATCAGCACACTCATACGCGGTGAGAACGAGCGTGGCATTGCCAGCGACCACATCGTGCTCGCCGGCTTCTCGCAAGGGGGCGCGATGGCGCTGTACTCGGGCCTGCGGTACCCGCAGAAGCTCGCCGGCATCATGGGGCTGTCTTGCTACCTGCTGCAGGGTGCGCGCCTGGAAGCCGAGCGCAGCGCTGCCAACCAGTCGACCCCGCTGTTCATCGCGCACGGCTCCCAGGACCCGGTGATTGCCGCGGCGCTGGGTGAGGAGGCGAGCCGGCAGTTGCTGGCGGCCGGTTATGCAGTCGAGTGGCATAGCTACAGCATGCCTCACTCGGTGAGTCCGCAAGAAGTCGCCGATATCGCCGCGTGGCTACGACGCGTGCTATAGCGTCCGCGAAGCGCAAGCCCAAGAAGAAGAGGCCGCCCCGGGGGCGGCCTCTCGCCTCTCATGTCGAACCCAGTGCGGCTAGCGCCCGTGGTTCTGGTGAGTGTTCCCCGCCTGCCCGCCAGGCTGGCCCACCTGCATCTGCTGGTGAGCCGGCGCGGGCGGCGCCGCGGGCCGTGGCGCACTGACCGGCCGATTCTGCATCGGCTGCGGTGCACGCTCGGTGTGGTACTGCGGCGCGCTCACCTGGTTCACCGGTGCCGGGCGGCTGGTGTGGTACTGGGGCGCATTCACCCGGCTCGCCTGCACCGGACGGTCCATGCGGTACTGGGGCGCATTCACCCGGCTCGCCTGCACTGGACGGTCCATGCGGTACTGCGGCGCATTCACCCGGCTCGCCTGCACCGGACGGTCCATGCGGTACTGGGGCGCATTCACCTGGCTCGCCTGCACTGGACGGTCCATGCGGTACTGGGGCGCATTCACCCGGCTCGCCTGCACCGGACGGTCCATGCGGTACTGGGGCGCATTCACCCGGCTCGCCTGCACCGGACGGTCCATGCGGTACTGGGGCGCATTCATCTGGCTCGCCTGTGCGGGACGACCAGACCGGGTCTGCGGGGGACTCTGCGCCGTGCGCGGAGTGCCCACGTCGCGCGCGGCCACTACACCGTGCGCATTGAAGGCGGCGGGCCGCGGCGTGGCCGCGATCGGCGGACGGCCGCCGTTGACCGAGGCGCGCAGCGCGTTGTCCGAGCGGGCAAAGCGCTCCTGCTCGCGCTGCAGGCTGCTCGGCCCGACATGGCGCTCGTGTGCGGCCATGAGCTCGGCACGCGAAGGGCGCGCCATCACGCCGCCCCTGCCGCCGCTGAAGCTGGTGCGATTGATGGTTACATTGTTCACGACCGTCTGGTTGTAGACGTTCGTGATGTTGACGTTTCGCACGTTGTTGACGGCACGGTTGTAGCAGAACTGGCCGCCGCGCCAGTAGCCGCCCTCGTAGCCCACACCACCGTAGCCGAAGCCGTAGTTGATGCCGCCGTAAAAGCCGACGTGGGGGCCCCAATAGCCGGCGTGCCACACGTAGGCATCTTCACCCCAGCCCCAGTAGCCAGGCGTCCAGAGGTATCCGGTGACGGGCGCGAAGGCCCAGGTGCCCGGCACCCAGAAGTAGTCGCTACCATCCCAGCCCCAGTAACCAGGGATCCACAGGTATCCCGGGCCCGGTACGGGTGGCTGCTCATACACCGGCAGCGGCGGCGGTGCGAAATTCACCGACAGTCCGAACTCGATTCCTGCGTTCGCCGTGACGGGAAGCGCCGGAAGGGCCGCGAGAGCCAGTGCGGGGATCAAACTGCGAATGATGTTGCGCATACGTGTGTTCTCCTCGGCTCACACGTTGAGCGCCAGCGACTGAACGGACCCTGAATTCAAATCGTCGCTACTCAATATAATAAAATCAATTACTTATGTAGCCCCCTCCCCCTGGCATGTCGGGAAGGGGCGCGTCCGGCCCGGTCCCTTCAGAACCAGCTGTAGTTGAAACTGATGCTGATGCGGTCGGTCCGGGACGGATTCGGCGCGACTTCGTGGCGCAGCCAGCTTTCGAACAGCAGCAATTTCCCGGCCTGCGCAGGCAAGGTGACCCAGGAGCGGTTGGCGCGCGCCGCGTGGGCCGCGCGCGGCGGCGCGGCCATGAATCGCTCCATGCGCGGGTCCTCGAACTTAAGTCCCGGCGCGCCCCGCGGCATCGCCACGTAGTAAGTGCCGCTGATGCTCGACAGCGGATGCAGGTGCAGGCTGTGCGCGGCGCCCCGGCCCATGATGTTGACCCAGCAATCGGTCATCGCCAGCTCGCGCCCGGCGAGATTGAAGTCCAGCTCGCGCGCGAAGCGGCCGACGTGGCGGTCCAGCGCACGCTCCAGCGCGGCGAACGTCGGTGATACCCGGTGCATGCGGTGGGCGGAACTGTAGGAGGTATAGCCTCCCGGATAGTTCGCCTGCGACCAGCGCTGCCCGGCCGCGTCGTCGTCCCTGAGCTGACGGCATTCGCGCAGCAGACGGCTGTTCAGGGCGCGCCAGCCCGCATGCGTCAGACGCGACTCGTAAATGCGGGTGGGAAAGAGGAGATGCGTGCCCATGGCTGAGGACGATGAGTATGGGGGCGGCGCAGGAACTGGTCTATCATTGTGGGCTGTTTCCACCACCTCCCACCTCGCGAGCGCGCTCCATGGCAGCCTCCAAACTCCCCAGCGAAATCAGCGACGCCACCCTCCCCGCAGGAGCCGTCGCGGTCGTGCCGCACTGGATCGGCGGCCGCGCCGTCGCCGGCTCCGGCACCCGCCTGCCGGTGTTCGACCCGGCCACCGGCATCGTCATGCGCGAGGTGGCGCTGGCCAGCGCGGCCGACGTGCAGGCCGCGGTCGCCAGCGCCCGCGCAGGCGCTGCCGGGCTGGTCACAGACCCCGCCGGTGCGCCGGGCCCGCGTGCTCAACCGCTTCCTCGGCCTGCTCAACGAGGAGCGCGACGCTCTGGCCGCCCTCATCACCAGCGAGCACGGCAAGGTGTTCAGCGATGCGCAGGGAGAGGTCATGCGCGGCATCGAGATCGTCGAATTCGCCTGCGGCATCCCGCAGCTGCTCAAGGGCGACTTCACCGACCAGGTCTCCACGGGCGTCGACAACTGGACGCTGCGCCAGCCCCTGGGGGTCGTGGCCGGCATCACGCCCTTCAATTTCCCCTGCATGGTGCCGTGCTGGATGTTTCCGCTGGCGATCGCCTGCGGGAATACCTTCGTGCTCAAGCCGAGTGAACGCGATCCGTCCGCCGCGGTCTACATGGCACGGCTGCTGGAGCGGGCAGGATTACCGCCGGGGGTGTTCAACGTGCTGCAGGGCGACAAGCTCGCCGTCGATGGCCTGCTGGACCACCCGGACGTGCGCGCCCTGAGCTTCGTCGGCTCCACGCCCATCGCGCACTACATCTACCAGCGCGGCGCGCAGCACGGCAAGCGCGTGCAGGCGCTCGGGGGCGCCAAGAACCACATGGTGGTGATGCCCGATGCCGACATGGACCAGGCGGTCGATGCCCTGATCGGCGCGGCCTACGGCTCCGCCGGCGAGCGCTGCATGGCGATCTCGGTCGCGGTCCTGGTCGGTGACACCGCCGAGCGCCTGCTGCCCATGCTCGCCGAGCGTGCCCGCGCACTGCGCACCGGCAACGGCATGCAGGCGGAGAACGAGATGGGGCCGGTGATCACCCGGCAGGCCCTGGAGCGCATCCGCGGTTACATCGACGATGGCGTGGCAAGCGGTGCGAAGCTGCTCGTGGACGGACGCCTGCACCCCCAGAGCGGCGCGGCGTTCACCGTGCCCGGCCACGAGGGCGGTTTCTTCATCGGTGCCAGCCTCTTCGATCACGTGACCCCGCAGATGCGCATCTACCGCGAGGAGATCTTCGGCCCGGTGCTGTCGTGCGTGCGCGTGCCGGACTTCGGCGCGGCGGTGGAGCTGATCAATGCACATCCCATGGCCAATGGCGTCGCCTGCTATACGCGCGACGGCCACGTCGCGCGCGAGTTCGGGCGGCGCATCGAGGTGGGCATGGTAGGCATCAACGTTCCCATCCCGGTGCCGATGGCCTGGCACGGCTTTGGCGGCTGGAAGAACAGCCTGTTCGGCGACACCCATGCCTATGGCGAGGAAGGCGTGCGCTTCTATACGCGCCAGAAATCCATCATGCAGCGCTGGCCCGAGAGCACCCCGAAGGGAGCCGAGTTCGCAATGCCCACCTCAAAGTGACCATCCCGCGCCCAGGAGGATCTCGCACATGTCACGGACGACACCCCGCATCCTGCTTCTTTGCTGCGCCCTTGCCAGCTGTGCACCGGCCTGCGCGGATGACCTGCTCGGCGTCTATGTCGGTGCCGGCCTCGCGCGCACCGACCTGCGCCAGGACTACTACCAGATCGACTCCCACGCCGGCGGCTGGAAGCTGCTCGCCGGCTGGCGGCCGCTCAGCCTGCTCGGCGTCGAGGCGGAGTACACCGATCTTGGCAGCAAGGGGGTGACCACTTACGGCGGCACCACGCACGTATCGACCGATGCCACGGCCACAGCCGCCTATGTGCTGGGCTACCTGCCGGTGCCGCTGCCCTGGATCGACATCTACGGCAAGGTCGGTGCGGCACGCGTCAAGGCCAACACCAGTGCCTATCCCCTGCCTGGCGTGGGCACCTGCGTAGCGCCCGCCCCGTGCGAGCCGGTCAGCACCGACAGCAGCAAGAGCAGCGTCGCCTGGGGCGCAGGCCTGCAGTTCAAGTGGGGCCGGACGGCGGCGCGCCTGGACTACGAACGCTTCGACGGCTCGCAGGGTAACCCGGCGGCGCTGGCCGCCGAATTCCTCTTCAATTTCTGAGCGCGCCGCTGCCGGCGGTATCAGGCTGCGGGCGCCGGCAGCGAGGCAGCGCGCTCGCCGCCGAGCACTGTCTTCATCCGCACCTCGTCGAGCTCCCCGCACCACTTGGCGACCACCAGCGTCGCGACGCCGTTGCCCACCAGATTGGTGAGCGCACGCGCCTCGGACATGAAGCGGTCGACCCCGAGGATCAGGGCGACGCCGGCCACCGGCACGTGCCCCACCGCCGACAGCGATGCGGCCAGCACGATGAAGCCGCTGCCGGTCACCGCCGCGGCGCCCTTGGAGGTCAGCAGCAGGACCGCCAGCAGTGTCAGCTGGTGTCCCAGGGTGAGCGGGGTGTTGGTGGCCTGGGCGATGTACAGCGCCGCCATGGTGAGGTAGATCGCCGTGCCGTCCAGGTTGAACGAGTACCCGGCCGGGATGACCAGGCCCACGATCGGCTTCTTCACCCCCAGCTCCTCCATCTTGCCGAGCATGCGCGGCAGCACCGACTCGGATGAGGACGTGCCGAGCACGATGAACAGCTCATCGCGGATGTAACGGATGAAGGCGAGTATCGAGAAGCCGTGCAGCCTGGCGATCAGCCCCAGCACGCACAGCACGAACAGGATGCAGGTCAGGTAGAAGCAGCCCATGAGCCGCGCCAGCCCCAGCAGCGACTCGGCTCCGTAACGCCCCACCGTGAAGGCCATCGCGCCCAGCGCCCCGAGCGGGGCTAGACGCATGATGTAGCCGACGATGACGAACAGCACCTGGCCGAACTTGCTCGACCATGCCGTAGATCAGGTTCTCGCGCCCACCCAGCGCGTGCAGGGCGAAGCCGAACAGCACCGCCAGCAAGAGCGTCTGCAGCACATCTCCGCTGGCGAAGGCGCCGAAGAAAGTCGCCGGGATGATGTTGAGGATGAACTCGGTGACCCCGGGCATCGCCGCGGGGGCCACGTACTGGCTGATGGCGCGGGTGTCCAGCGAGGCCGGGTCCGCATTGATCCCCGCTCCCGGCTTGACCAGGTTCACCACCAGCAGGCCGATGACCAGCGCGAGCGTGGTCAGTACTTCGAAGTAGATCAGCGCCAGCCCACCTGCCTTGCCGACGTCGCGCAGCTTGGCCATGCCGGCAATGCCGGTGACCACGGTGCAGAAGATGATCGGGGCGATCAGCAGCCGGATGAGCTTGATGAAGCCATCGCCGAGCGGCTGCAGCTGCTGCGCGAAATGCGGCCACAGCACCCCGAGCGCGATGCCGAGCGCGATGGCCACCAGAACCTGGAAATACAGCGAGCGCCAGATCGCAGTGCGGCGCATTGCGGCCCCCTACCCTGGCCGCCGGACCGGCGGCAGGGGCTAGCCTACCGCGTCGCGGGCGCGCCTGCGCGCGCCGGCGCGACGGCACGGCCCCCTCAGGAGACCTTCTCGAACTGCTGCTCCTCGGTGCTGCCGGTGAGCGCGGTGATCGAGGAGGTGCCGCCGGCCACGGTCTGCGTGACGGCATCGAAGTAGCCGGCACCGACCTCGCGCTGGTGCTTGGTCGCGGTGTAGCCGTTGGCCTCGGCGGCGAACTCCGCCTGCTGCAGGGTGACGTAGGCGCTCATCTGGTGAGTCTTGTAGCCGCGCGCCAGCTCGAACATGGAGTAGTTGAGCGCGTGGAACCCGGCGAGCGTGATGAACTGGAAGCGGTAGCCCATCGCGCCCAGCTCGCGCTGGAACTTGGCGATCTGGGCGTCATCGAGCTTGCGCTTCCAGTTGAACGAGGGCGAGCAGTTGTAGGCCAGCAGCTTGCCGGGGAAGCGGGCGTGGATCCCTTCGGCGAACTCGCGCGCCTCCTCCAGGTCGGGCTTGGCGGTCTCGCACCACACCAGGTCCGCGTACGGCGCGTAGGCGAGCCCGCGGGCGATCGCCTGCTTCAGTCCCGCCCTGACGTAGAAGAAGCCTTCCGAGGTGCGGCCCTTGGCGGCATCGATGAAGGCACGGTCGCGCTCGTCGACGTCGGCAGTGAGCAGGTTCGCCCCTTCCGCGTCGGTGCGCGCCACGAGCACCGTCGGCACGTTGCACACATCCGCGGCCAGGCGCGCGGCAACCAGCTTGGCGACCGCGTCCTGGGTGCTGACCAGCACCTTGCCGCCCATGTGCCCGCACTTCTTGGCCGAGGACAGCTGGTCCTCGAAGTGCACGCCGGCGGCGCCGGCCTCGATCATCTGCTTCATCAGCTCGAAGGCGTTCAGCACCCCGCCGAAGCCGGCCTCGGCATCCGCCACGATGGGCTTGAGCCAGTCGATGCTGTCATCGCCCTCGGCGTGGCAGATCTCGTCGGCGCGGCGCAGCGTGTTGTTGATGCGGCGCACGACCGCCGGCACCGAGTCCGCCGGGTACAGCGACTGGTCCGGGTACATCTGCCCGGCGAGGTTGGCATCGCCGGCCACCTGCCAGCCGGACAGGTAGATCGCATCCAGCCCCGCCTTGACCTGCTGCATGGCCTGGTTGCCGGTGAGTGCGCCGAGGGCATTCACGAACGGCTTCTCATTGAGGTAGCGCCACAGCTTCTCGGCGGTCAGCCGCGCGATCGAGTGCTCGACCGGCACCGTGCCGCGCAGGCGCACCACATCAGCCGCATCGTAGGCGCGCTGCATGCCGCGCCAGCGCGGGCTCTCGGCCCAGCTGCGCCGCAGTTCATCAGCCGTGGGGAGGGATTTCACACTCATGGGTCTCGCCTTCTGCAAATTCACCAAGGATTGTCAGCTCAGCAGCTCGTAGGCCGGCAGCGTCAGGAACTCATCGAACGTCTCGCTCTTGGTCATGCGCTCGAACAGCCGCGCGGCACTCGGGAACACGCCCTGCGTCAGCCGCGCCGCGCCGACCTCGGCATGGATGCGGTCCAGTTCCGCCATCATCAGCCGGTCGAAGCGCTCGAGCGTGATCGGCTGGCCGTCTGCGGTGCGCGCACCGTGGTGCAGCCACTGCCACAGCTGCGCGCGGCAGATCTCCGCCGTCGCCGCGTCCTCCATCAGGTGGTAGAGCGGCACGCAGCCGTTGCCGCGCAGCCAGGCCTCGAGATACTGCACCCCGACGCGGATGCAGGCGCGCAGTCCGTCCTCGGTGATCGCGCCCGGCGGCAGCTGCAGCAGGTCGGCCGCGGTGACGTGCACCTCCGCGCGCGCCACGCTGCAGCTGGTTGGGGCCCCGCATCACCGAGTCGAAGGCTTCCATGGCGATCGGGGCAAGGCCCGGGTGCGCGACCCAGGTGCCGTCGTGCCCGGCGTGCGCCTCGCGCAGCTTGTCGGCGCGCACGCGCGCCATCGCCGCCTCGTTGGCGGCTGGGTCGTCGCGGATCGGGATCTGCGCGGCCATGCCGCCCATGCGCATGCGCCCCGCGGCGGTGGCAGGTCTTGATGAGCAGATCGACGTAGGACTTCAGGAAGTGCTTGTCCATGGTGACCGAGGCGCGGTCGGGCAGCACGAAGTCGGCGCGGTTGCGGAACTTCTTGATGAAGCTGAAGATGTAGTCCCAGCGCCCGCAGTTGAGTCCCGCCGACGTGCTCGCGCAGCTCGAACAGGATCTCGTCCATCTCAAAGGCGGCGAGGATGGTCTCGATCAGCACGGTCGCCTTGATCGTGCCGCGCGCCATGCCGAGCGCCTCCTGGGCGGCGACGAACACCTCGTTCCACAGGCGGGCCTCGAGGTGGCTCTCGAGCTTCGGCAGGTAGAAGTACGGGCCGGTACCGCTGCTGGCCAGCGCCTCGTGGTTGTTGGCGATGAACAGCGCGAAGTCGAACAGCGCCGCCGAGACCGGCTGGCCGTTGATGCGCACGTGCTTCTCCGGCAGGTGCCAGCCGCGCGGGCGCACGATCAGCGTCGCGGTGCGCTCGCCGAGGCGGTAGTGCTTGCCGGTCGCCGGGTCCGTCGTAGCTGATGCGTGCGCCGGATGGCATCGCTTAGGTTGACCTGCCCGCGGATCAGGTTCTCCCAGGTCGGCGAGAGGGAATCCTCGAAGTCGGCCATGAACGCGCTCACCGGGGCGTTCAGGGCGTTGATGATCATCTTGCGCTCGACCGGACCGGTGATCTCGACGCGGCGGTCGAGCAGGTCCTGGCGGAACCGGGGCGATGCGCCAGTCCCCGGCGCGCACCGCGGCGGTCTCGGGCAGGAAGTCCGGCAGCTCCCCCGCATCCAGGCGCTGCCTGGCGCTGCGCGCGGGCCTGCAGCAGCTCCAGGCGGCGGGCATTGAAGCGCCGGTGCAGGCTCGCCAGCAGCTGCAGGGCCAGCGGCGTCAGGACCTCGGCCGAGCGCTCGACGCGGCCGCCGGCGAGCTCCACCTTCGGTTCCGAGGCGTCGCGGGCATGCACCCGGCCATGTTCTGCGGCGTTCATGCCGACCATAGTACGACCGCGCCGGACTGAAATTTGACTATAGAAACTTCACAATGTTAATTTCACAACAGTATTACTGGGCTTCCCGAGGGGCACGCGACATATGCCGGAACTGCTGCGCAAGGGTCACTTCCTCGGGCGCCAAGCTGCGCGCGATCCGCAAGCGCAACGGGCTGACGCTCGAGGAGCTCTCGGCCCGCTGCATCCAGCGCGATGCGCAGCGGGCACCGTCGGTCTCGTACCTGAGCATGATCGAGAGCGGCAAGCGCACGCCCTCCGCCGACGCTGCTCGAGCTGCTGGCCGGGGTGTTCCAGCGCGACCGGTCACCTGGTTCCTCGACGAGAGCGCCGACCTCGAGCTGCAGCCCGCCGCTGCCCGGCGGTGCCGCGACCCGCATGCCGCTCGAGCCGGCGTTCCTGTTCTCCAAGGACCTGCTGCAGGCGGCGATCCCGGAGCTGCTGGTGCAGACCGGCACCACCGGGCGGCAGTTCGCGCACCTGCTGATCCGCTCCCACCAGGAGATGTCGCGCAACGATTTTCCCGACCTCGAGCGGGCCGCCGAGAGCATCAGCGAGCGGCGCTTCCCGCTGTCGGTCGATGACCTGATGCGCCTGTGCAAGCGCCACGGCCTGGAGATCCGCTGGTTCGACCGCAAGCCGGTGCTGGCGCGCGACAAGGACCGCGAGGTGCGCAGCATGGTGCGCTCGTTCTTCGAGGCCCCGCGCATCATCTACGCGAACCGCGCGCTGCAGGGCGATCCGGCGCGGCTGAAGTTCGACCTCGCCGACGCACATCGCGCCACAAGGTGCTGCACGGGGGTGACGGCATGAAGTCCGCCGCACGCGACCGGCGGGGAGATGGGCGGCAGCCCGGAGAGCGGCTCGCAGTGCCGTCGGGCATGAGCGCGCAGGATGTGCTGCACGCCTGGCGCGACTTCGAGTGCAGCTTCTTCGCCGGTGCGCTGCTGGCGCCGCGCGTGCCGTTCCGCCGCTTCCTGGCGCGCGAGCGGCACCGCGTCGAAGCGGGCGCGAAGCTCGAGCTGACGCCCGCGGTGGTCATGCGTCGCATGACCAAGGTATCCCCCTACCCCTACTGGCACTTCTTCGACGCCTATCCGCCCGGGTACCTGCGCGCGGTCTACCGCGGCAACGGCATCCCGCTGCCCTGGGGCAACCTGGCACAGGTGAGCGATCCGTGCCCGCAACTGGGCCGTGTTCCGCATGATCGACAGCCAGCGTAGGCGGCGGGCTCGCAGATCTCGGTGCTGCGCGATGGCGAGCGCTCGTTGCTGTACTGCTGCCATTCGATCCGCGTGCGCGACATGGCCGGCAACCCGCACGTGCTGTCGGTCGGGGTCGATCTGGCGCCGGCGCTGGACGCCAACGGGGTGCCCAGCGAGGCGGTCGTGGATTCGATCTTCCGTGAGTGCCTGCACCGCCACGGCGAGGCACGCATCCCCAAGGCCGCGGCCGCAGGCGCTGGGGCGGTCGCCCACGTGCTGAACATCGCCTGGATCGACCGATGCGCTGGCGCAGCCGGCGCGCATCATCTGCCCGCGCAGCAACCGCTGTCCGCGCGCCGGAGCGCTGCGAGGGTGCGCGGCCGTCCCGGGCCCGCGAGATCGCGGATGTGCGCGAGGAGATCCTCGGCCGGGACAGCTGAGCGCGTAAGATGGCGGCGCTAGCCACGGGGGCGCCGCACATGCGCAGTCCGCTCGGCAAGTCTCCCAGGTGATACCGGCAGGTGCGCTGGCAGCGCTGCTGCTGTCCCTGGCGGCCCCCGCGGCGTCCGGCGAATCGCCCGCGACAGCGCTTGCGGCGGAGCAAGCCGAGGTCACGCAGTGGCGCGCCGCGCGCCTGCAGTCCCTCACCAGCGATACCGGCTGGCTGAGCCTCGTGGGACTGCTGTGGCTCAAGGACGGCGAGAACAGCTTCGGCAGCGACGACTCCAACTCGCTGGTGCTCAAGAATCCGTCGCTGGCCGGCTACGCCGGCAGCTTCGTCTTGAAGGACCATACCGTGCAGTTCATTGCCGGCGCGGCCGCGGGCATCACGCACCGGGGTGAGCCCGTCACACAGATCGCGATGGACTCGGATGCGACCGGGGAGCCCACCGTGGTCTCCAGCGGCTCACTGCGGTTCTTCGTCATCGAGCGGGCCGGCAGGCTCGGTGTGCGGGTGCGCGACCTGGACAGCCCGCGCCGCCGGGACTTCCGCGGGCTGGACTATTTCCCCGTCAGCACGGAGTGGAACATCGGCGCGCGCTTTGAGCCCTATCAGCCGGCGCGACACATCAAGATCATCAATATCCTCGGCATGGAGGATGAGGCCCTGGCACCGGGCGCCCTGGTGTTCGACAAGGGCGGCCAGCAGTGGCGCCTGGATGCGATCCTCGAGAGTCCCGGCGATGATCACCTGTTCGTCATGTTCCAGGACGGCACCAGCGGCCACGAAACCTACGGCGGCGGCAGGTTCATGCAGGTCCCGCTGCCCTGCGGCGGCACGACCCAGATGGACTTCAACAAGGCCTACAATCCGCCCTGCGCACTGAACGACTTCGCCACGCCCACTGCCGCTGCCGGGAAGCCGGCTGAAGCTGCGTATTGCTGCGGGCGAGCTCGACTACGGCGCGCACCGCAGCCCCTAGATTCCAGTCAGGAGCGACCGCGATGGAAGTCGTAGCCGGGATCGGGGGCCTGTTCTTCCGTGCGCGCGATCCGGCGGCCCTGGCCAGCTGGTACCAGGCGCACCTGGGGATCGCGACCGTGCCCGCGAACCCGGACGATCCGGTGTGGGAACAGCAGGCCGGTCCCACGGTGTTCGCGCCGTTCGCGGAGTCAACGGACTATTTCGGCGCTGCCGGCAACCACGAACCATCCGCACGGGCGCTTCGCGCGCCTGTACGACCGGCAAAGGCAATCCCATCGAGCCGTGGGAGGCGCAGTAGCCTCAGAACCGGAAACGGCGCGGTCGCCGCCCGTCAGGCCTCCATGAAGATCGTTGCCGGATGTTCCAGGGACTCCTTGAGCGCCTGGATCATGGCGGCCGCGTCGTAGCCATCGACGAAGCGGTGATCGAAGGACGAGGAGAGGTTCATCGTCAGGCGGATGGCGATGGCGCCGTCGATGACCAGCGGACGCTCGCACGGCACGGTTGACGCCGATGATCGCCACTTCCGGTGCATTGATGATCGGGGTGCTGGCGATGCCGCCGAGCTTGCCCAGGCTGGTGATCGTGATGGTCGAGCCGCTCAGCTCCTCGCGCGTGGCCTTGTTGGTGCGCGCCGCCTCGGCGACGCGGCGCATCTCGTGCCGCCAGGTCCCACAGGGGCAGGTCCTGCGCGTCGTGCACCACGGGTACCTTGAGTCCCTCCGCGGTCTGGGTGGCCACGCCCAGGTGCACGGCCCCATGGCGCACGATCACGCCACGCTCGGCATCGTAGTGGGCGTTGCACTGCGGGAAGTCCCGCAGCACGCGCACCAGGGCGAGCGCCAGGAACGGCAGGTAGGTGAGCGCGGCCGCGCCGGCCGGTGGCTTGCGGTTCAGGTGCCGGCGCAGCGACTCGAGCTCGGTGATGTCGAGTTCCTCGACGTAGGCGAAATGCGGGATGTTGCGCTTGGCATCGCTCAATCGCTGGGCGATCAGGCGCCGCAGCCCGATGACCTTGATCTCCTCGGTGCGCGCCGCGCGGGCGCGCGCCGCACGCAGGGACGTCGGCGCACCGGGGCGGCGCGCCACGAACGCCTCGAGGTCCTTCGGCACGATGCGGCCGTTGGGCCCGGAGCCCGCCACCTGCTGCAGGTCGATGCCCGCCTCGTGCGCGCGGCGGCGGATGGCCGGAGAGGTCGCCACGCGGCCGGCGCGCGGCGGTGGCTCGGCGGGGTGCGGACCGGCCGCACCATTGGTGGCCGCGCGCGGCGGCGCTGCCGCCGGTGCGCTCAGGGGCGCCGCGGCCGGCGCTGCGGCCGCCGGCTGGCTCGCGGCCGTCTCAAGCACGATCAGCTCGGCGCCCACGGGGACCATGTCGCCGGGGGCGCCGGTGGTAGAGACCACGCGCCCGCTGACGGGGGCCGGAACCTCCACCGCCGCCTTCTCGGTCATGACTTCGACGATCACCTCGTCCTCGGCCACGGTGTCGCCGGGCTTGACGCGCCAGCCGACGATCTCGGCCTGAACGGTGCCCTCGCCCAGATCGGGCAGCTTGAAGACGTACCTGCTCACGAGGCCTCCATCACCTTCTGCAATGCCGCCGCCACGCGGGCCGGTCCCGGGAAGTATTCCCACTCGAAGGCGTGCGGATACGGGGTGTCCCAGCCGGCGACGCGCTGGATCGGCGCCTCGAGATTCCAGAAGCAGTGCTCCTGCACCGTGGCCACCAGCTCGGCGCCGTAGCCGCTGAAGAGCGTCGCCTCGTGCACCACCACGCAGCGGCCGGTCTTGCACACCGAGGTGCACAGCGTATCCACATCCAGCGGCGCCATGGTGCGCACGTCGACGATCTCCGCGTCGATACCGGCAAGGCGCACCGCGGCCTCGGCCACGTGCACCATTGTTCCGTAGGTGAGGATGGTCGCAGCGGTCCCCGGGCGCACCACCGCGGCCCGGCCCAGCGGCACGGTGAAGTGTCCCTCCGGCACCTCACCCTGCGGGTGCGCGCTCCAGGGTACTGCGGGCTTGTGCGGGTCGCCGTCGAAGGGACCGTTGTAGATGCGCTTGGGCTCGAAGAACACCACCGGGTCCTCACCCTCGATCGCGCTGATCAGCAGGCCCTTGGCGTCGTAGGGGTTGGAGGGCATGACGACCTTGATGCCGCACACGTGCGTGAAGATCGCCTCCGGACTCTGGGAGTGCGTCTGGCCGCCACGGATGCCGCCGCCGCAGGGCGTGCGGATGGTGACCGGGGAGGTGAACTCCCCGGCGGTGCGGTAGCGCAGGCGCGCCAGCTCGCTCACGACCTGGTCGAACCCGGGGTAGATGTAGTCGGCGAACTGGATCTCGGCCACCGGCTTCAGTCCATTGGCGCCCATGCCGATCGCCGCGGCGATGATGCCGCCCTCGGAGATGGGGGTGTCGAGCACGCGCTGCTCGCCGTGCTTGCGCTGCAGCCCCTCGGTGGCACGGAAGACGCCGCCGAAGTAGCCCACGTCCTCGCCGAGGATCACCACGCGCGGGTCGCGCTCGAGCATCACGTCCATCGCCGAGTTCAGCGCCTGCACCATGTTCATGCGTGCCATGGGCTTAAGCCTTCTGTGCGAGCGGTGGCTCGGCGGCACCCGCCCCAGCACCCGCAGCACCCGCAGCCCGCAGCGCGCGCAGCTCCTCGCGCTGCTGCACCAGGTGCGGCGGGATGTCCTTGAGTACGTCGTCGAACATGGTGAGCGGATCGAGCGAGGGGCCGCCGGAGAGTGTCCCGTAGCTTTCCGCCTCCTTCCAGCAGGCCGTCACGTGGGCCTCGAGCTCCTTCTCCAGCCTGGCATGGCGCTCCTCGGACCACTCGCCCAGGGCGATGAGGTGCGACTTGAGGCGCGCGATCGGGTCCCCCAGCGGCCAGGCCTTCCATTCTTCCTTGGGACGGTAGCGCGAAGGATCGTCGCTGGTGGAGTGCGCGGCGGCACGGTAGGTGACGTGCTCGATGAGCGTGGCACCGCCGCCCTGGCGGGCACGCTGCGCGGCCCACCCGGTGACGGCGTGGACGGCCAGGAAGTCATTGCCATCGACCCGGATGCCGGGTATGCCATAGCCCGGTCCGCGCTGCGCGAAGGTGCGGCGCTCGCCGCCGGCGAAGCCCTGGAAGGTCGAGATCGCCCACTGGTTGTTCACCAGGTTCAGGATCACCGGGGCCTGGTACACCGCGGCAAAGGTCATGGCGTGATGGAAGTCCGCCTCGGCGCTGGAGCCCTCGCCGATCCAGCTGGCCGCGATGTTGTCCTCGCCCTTGATGGCTGAGGCCATCGCCCAACCCACCGCCTGCGGGTACTGGGTCGCAAGGTTCCCGGAGATCGAGAAGATGTTGCCGCCACCCCAGTGGTACATGATCGGCATCTGCCGGCCCTTGCACATATCGTGCGTGTTGGAAAGGCACTGGCACATGAGGTCGACGAGGTTGCGCCCGCGCACCACGTGCAGGCCCTGCTGCCGGTACGAGGGGAACAGCATGTCGCCCGGCTGCAGTGCCATCCCGGCGGCGACCGCGACCGCCTCCTCGCCCGTGGACTTGATGTAGAACGAGATGCGCCCCTGGCGCTGGATCTTCTGCATGCGGTCATCGAACAGGCGCGTCAGCAGCATGTGCCGCAGGCCGACCTGCAGTTCCGCGGGCTCCAGGTGCGGGTTCCAGGGACCTACGGCCTCATGGTCATCACCCAGCACGCGCACCAGCTCCTTGGAAAGGTCCTCGATCTCCCCCACCGCCACGGTGACATCCGGGCGGTGCACCGCCCCGGGGGCCGACAGGCTCAGGTAGCTGAAATCCGGCTCCTGACCCGGGCGGGCGGGCGGGGCTGGGACGTGCAAGCGCGACCGTGGGGTCATGAGGCGGCCTCTGGTGCTGCGGCGGCTATTGGGGTTGCAGTGCCGCGTGTCAGTTCGGCAGGATTGTAGTCGCCTCCCACCGGTAACACTACGCGTGAAGCCCAGACACACCTACCGCGGCGTCGTCCTCAGCAAGGCCCTGCGCCCCGCTGCCGCCGGCAGCAGTGGACTTAATACCCAGGCGCGCCCGGCCGCCGAGCAGCGCGTGCGTGTCGGGCGCGAGGTGGCCGGGCGCGGCGGCAAGGCCGTGTCGGTGATCAGCGGACTTGCCCTTGATGAGAGCACCATGGCGGAGCTGGCGACACGGCTGAAGAAGCTGTGTGGCGCCGGCGGCGCGGTCAAGGACGGCAGCATCGAGATCCAGGGCGACCATCGTGACCGGCTGGTGGCTGAGCTGCTCAGGCTTGGCTACCCGGCACGTCGTTCGGGTGGTTAGCCGATGGTGTGACAGCGCTATAGTTGGTATAGAACTGATCCACATCGCACAGCGAGCCGAGGTGCCCCGTGTCGGAACAGCCTCCAGCGACCGAAGCGAACCGCAGCGGGAATGCGTTGCTGTTCGCGCGCAATTTCCTGCGCCACCCCCGCATGCTCGGCTCGATCGTGCCGAGTTCACGTTTCCTGGTGAGGCAGCTGCTCGAGCCCATCAACTGGGGGCGGGCGCGGGTCATCCTCGAGTACGGCCCCGGGGTGGGCGGCATCACGCTCGAGGTGCTGCGCCAGATGCGCGCCGATGCCACGCTGGTTGCCATCGAGATGAACCCGGATTTCGTGCGCTACCTCAAGGCCACGATCAGCGATCCGCGGCTGCACGTGGTAGCAGGCTCGGCAGCCGACGTTGACCTCATCCTGCGGCGCATGGGTCTGACCCGCGCCGACTACATCATCTCGGGCATCCCCTTCAGCACGATCACCGCCGCCGAGCGCGAAGTGATCCTGCGCAAGACGGTGGCCGTGCTGGAACCCGGTGGCGCCTTCCTGCTGTACCAGTTCTCCAAGCGCATCCTCGAGGACCTCAAGCGGGTCTTCGGCTACGTCGGGCGGCAGTTCCAGCCGCTGAACCTGCTGCCGGCGCACCTGTTCATCTGCCAGCTCAACACCGAGTAAGCGCAGCGGCCGTCCGCGGCATCCTAACGCCTACTGCCCCTGCGGGGCGTGCAGCGCCCGCAGCAGCTCCTCGCCGAAGTACCCGGCGGGGATCGTGCCCTGCTTCATGAACTCCAGGTGAAAGCGCTTCGCCGAGAAACGGGCACCCTCGCTTTGCTGGGCACGCTTGCGCAGCGCGAGGATCGCCTCCTTGCCCAGCCGGTAGGTGATCGCCTGGGTAGGCCAGCGCGCGTAGCGGGTGACCGCGGCGCGGGCTGCCTTGCAGCTGGCGCCCTTGGCCTCGGACTTCAGCGCCTGCGGGTCCTGGCACGAGCCGGGCTGGAAATCCACCACCTGCGAGAACAGCGAGACCGCGTCCTCAAAGGACAGCCGGCCGGTGTGGATCCCGGTATCGATACGCACGCGCAGGTCGCGGTACAGCTGGCCGCGCAACTGGTACAGGCGTTCCTCCGGGGTATAGAAGCCGTGCGGCGCCTTCTCCTGCGGCTCGGCCGGGAGTGCCTCTGAATAAAGCCCCCAGCCTTCGGCGGCCATCGAGTCCTGCCACATGGACGAGGAGTCCTCCACCGCCCCGGGGGTGAGCCAGCGCACCGGGGCAATCTCCTCGCGGTACTGCGTCATGATCTTGTAGTGCCAGTCATGCCCCGGGAAGCCCTCGTGAGCAGCCAGGTCCGGCATCGCCGCGTAGTTGTGTTCCTGGCGCAGCTGCGCCGGGTCATCGTCGGTCGGGGTTACGTAGAAGCGCCCGACGCCGCTGTTCTTGAAGGGCGGCGCCGGGTAATACGCGGCGCCCTCGATCGAGGCGCGCAGCGGTGGCGGGGTGACCACCACTTCCAGGCGGTAGTCGGCCGGGACCTCGAACAGCCCGGTATCGCGGGCGTAGGCCACCAGGCGCTGCCCGGCCTTGCGGTAACCCTCCACCATCTCGGCGTCGGTGCGCGGCGCGTTCTGGCTCATCTGCGCAAAGACCTGGTGCACGAGGTCGCTGCCACTCGTCGGCCAGCCGTGCGCCGCGGCGATCTGCTCGGCGAGCCGGCTCATCTGGGTGCGCGTTGCCTCGACCACCGGCCATGAAGCGCTGAACAGCTGCGCCGCGGTGCTCGTCACCCGCAGGTTGTTGCGCAGCGCCCAGTCGTACTCGACCTCCCCGAAGGCAAAGCGATCCGCGCGGTACTCGGGCTTCACGCCCGCACGGCCGTCCGCGTGTGCATCGAGGAAGAACGTGGCGGCGACGTAGTCGTGCAGATGGTAGTAGGCCGCGGCAGCATCGTTGCCGGCGGCCTGCAGATCACGCTGCAAGGCCTCGCGGCGTGCCGGCACGATGGCGCTGGCGGCGATCTGCGGCAGCGTCTTGCTGAAGTACTCCGCATCCGCACTCGCGCTCTGCAGGCCGAAGTCATGCAGCACGCGCCAGTCCGGGGTGTGGTGCGCCTCGACTCCGGCGGCCAGCTGGCGTTCGGCGGTGGCGAGGTACGCCGCAATCGCGCGCACGCGGGTAATCACCGCCTGCCACTCCGCATCCGTGCCGTAGGTCGAGGCGCCCGTGGCCGTCATCCCCTGGATCTGCCAGTCGACGCCGCGGAACGGCTCGTCCACGTAGGAATCCACACAGATCTGCTGGTAGCGGCGCTGCTGGTGCTCGCGCAGCAGGAAGGCGATCTGGGCGAGCGCGACGGAGCGGTCGATGCGGCGTCGCGCGGACAGGGTCGCAGGTGCGATGACTGAGAACTGCGCGCGGAATGCGCCCAGGCGGGCGTCCTCGCTCTCCAGGGCGGCAGGGGAGTAATCGCGCAGGGTGGCGTCGACCCCCGCCAGGCTCGGGTCAAAGGCGGCGCCTCCCAGGTAGGTGGCAACGACGGGGAACTGGCCGAGTACGTAAGTCACGTACTCATGTTCGACCGTCGCAAAGCGCGCATCCCCGGTGTGGTGCATCGGCACCGGCTGCGCAACCGGCGGGCGGGCGCCGGCACCGGCGCCCATTGCGAGGGCCAGGAGCACTGCGGCGGGACGCATCGAGCGGGGGGATCTGGGCATTACAATCCTAACGTCCGCGCTGATTTGCGCGCGGAAGCATACGCTGCGCGCGCCCCCGGACGGAACTGCGCGCCGTTGACACGGGCGCGCACGGACGGGGATGCTCAGCCGATGGAAGGCATGCTCACCCGGAAGGGTCAAACCGGTCCCCGCGCCGGACACGCCCGTATCCCGGCCGGCACGGGGCGCTCGTGAGCCTGTCCGACGCCGAGAAGGAACGCTATCAGCGTCACCTGTCGCTGCCGGAAATCGGCGCCACCGGACAGGCGAAACTCACAGCGGCCCGGGTACTGGTGGTAGGCGCCGGCGGCCTCGGCTCACCGGCTGCCTTGTACCTGGCGGCGGCGGGGGTCGGCACGCTCGGCCTGGTGGACTGCGATGCGGTGGAACTGTCGAACCTGCAGCGCCAGGTACTGTTCCGCACGGCAGACCTGGGGAGACCGAAGGCGGTGGCCGGGGCCGCGCGGCTGGCGGAGCTGAACCCGCAGATCCGCGTCCATGCCCACGCCGTGGAACTCACGGCCGCCAATGCTGCCGCTCTGGTCGGCCAGTACGATCTGGTGCTGGATGGTTCCGACCGCCTCGCGACGCGTTACCTCCTCAACGATGCCTGCGTGCTGCTGCGCCGGGCACTGGTCTCCGCTGCGATCCACCGCTTCGAGGGCCAGCTGCTCACCTACATCCCGGGGGTGAGCGCCTGCTATCGGTGCGCATTCCCCAACGGGCGCAATGCCAACGTGGCCAACTGCGCCACCGCGGGCGTACTCGGGGTGCTGCCGGGGGTCCTGGGAACGCTGCAGGCCACCGAGGCGCTCAAGCTGATCACCGGCATCGGCACCGCGCTGGCCGGGCGCCTGCTCACCTACGATGCGCTCGATATGCGCTTCGGCGAATTCCGCATCGCGCGCCGCCGCGACTGCGCCGTATGCGGTGAGAGTGCCTCCATCACGCAACTGAAGGACGAGCCCCCCATGAGCGATGACGGTGATGTGCGGCGCCTCGCGCCGGCCGACCTGGACCGGCTGCTGAAGTCCCCGGGAGCCGCCCCGCTGCTGATCGACGTGCGCGAGGACTACGAGTGGGACGCCGGCCACCTCAAGGGAGCCGTCCATGTGCCGCTCAGCCAGTTGCCACAGCACCTTGCGCAACTGGCCCCGGACTCCGCTCCGGTGTTCATCTGCCGCAGCGGCATGCGCAGCCTGTCCGCCTGCGCGCTGGCGCTGCGCGCCAGGGTGCGCTCCCCGGCCAACCTCGAGGGCGGCATGAAGCGCTGGGCCGCCGAGATCGACCCGACGATCCAGGTGGCCTGAGGGGCGCCGCGCTACTGCGCCCCGAGCCGCGCCTTGACGTAGTTTTCCATCACCGCCCGCTCGAGCAGCTCCGGGGGCAGCAGGCCCTGGGCGAGAATGAAGTCGTGGTAGGACTGCGCATCGAATCTCTTTCCCAGGGCGACCTCCACGCGGGCGCGCAGCGCCTGCAGTTTGCTGAAGCCGTAGAAGTAGGAAGTGGCCTGCCCCGGCGCATCGAACGTGTAGCGATCGACTTCCTCCTTCGCCAAGGGCTCGGAGAGCACCAAGTCCTCCATCAGGATGCGCTTGGCCTGCTCGGGCTGGAGCATGCCGAGGTTGATCATCGGGTCCAGGAAGGCGCGCGCTGCGCGCTGCAAGCGCCCCTGCAGCACGCCCAGCTGTCCCTCGGGCGGGAGGTAGGGCTTGACCATCTGTTCTGAGTAGAGTCCCCAGCCCTCGACATTGGCGCTGTTGAAGGCAAACACCGCCCGCGCGGTGGACACTCCGCCCTCCACCATGGCCGCATACTGCAGCTCGTGCCCGGGCCGCGCCTCGTGCGCAGTGAGGTCCCAGGTGATGGCGTCATAGTTGAAGTCATCCATCTCCGCCTTGGAGTCCGCGTTCGGGTTGGCCGTCGGTATCACGAACTCGCCCGCCTCGCCCGTGTTGCCGAGCAGGCGCGGCTGGCTCATGTGCGGTGCCGGGACGGCGGCCGACTCGGCCGCAGTCGCCAGCCGGATGGTCGCGGCGCGCTGCGGCAGCGTCAGCAGCTTCTGCTCCCGGATGATGTTCTCCAGGCCGGCGAGGCGCGCACGGTACACCTCCAGCAGCTTGTCGTTGGGGATGCGCTCCTTCTTCAGCTCGCGCAGCACGTCGCGGTAGTCACCTGACTTCCAGCCGTGCGCGCGCGCGATGGAGGCCGAGAGCACCTGCATCTCATCGCGCGTCTGCGCGAACGTGAACAGCGCCCGGTCCATCAGCTCCCTGGGATCCATCGCGACGCCGTACTGCTTCAAGTTGTCCGCGTAGATCTCCGGCGGCAGCAGGTTGCTGGCGCGCGCCCGCGGCAGCACGCTGGCGCGTACCCATTTGCCGTAGGCCTGGATCTGCGAGGAAAACGTCGCGAAGTCCTTCTCCCAGCCCCGCAGCCCGCTGGCCTTGAACAGGTCATGGATCCCGGCGACGTACTGATCCTGGTTCTTCAGTGACTGCTGCAGCTCCACTGACCAGGGGGCGGTGAGCTTCGGGTCGGCCAGACGCTCGCCAATACGATCCCGGGCCAGCTTGGTGATCGGCTCGTAGCCTTCTTCCGCACCCGCGTAGCGCTTCAGCCGTTGCAGTGCCGCCGGATAGCGTGAGGGCGCGGTGCGCTTGTCCAGCAGCTGCTGAAAGCCCTGATAGACCGCCTGCGGCAGGTCGAAATACGGCAGCATCAGCCGGTCGTTGAGCTCCAGGGTGGTGCGCTGGTCGCGCGCGGCCTTGAGCAGGATCTCCAGGTCTTCCCGCACGCGCGGGTCGCTCTCGGTCTGGAGCAGCTGCTCGTACTTGAGTTCCGTGGCACGCAGGTCGGCGGACTGGCGTGTGACCACCCCGGTCTTCAGGTCCAGTATCTGGGGGTCGTAGCGTTCGACGCCGAGTGCCGAGCTGCCCTCGGGCACGTACTTGGCCTGCACTTCCAGCAGCAGATTCGCGTCCTGGTTGCTCCTGGCAATCCAGGGCGCTGTCTGGGCGGCGGCTGCCGTCGCTGCGACGAGGGCAAGTACGGCAATGGCGAGCTTCATGGAACGGATCATGTCAACTCCAGTGACGGCGCATGCATCGCCCGGATTCTATGGCGTGTGCAACCCGCTCCGGACCCGTCACGCGGTGGGGCGAGTGCCGCGTACGGTGAACGGCTGCGCTAGCGCAGCGGGCCGCAGCGCGAGCGGGCGAAGGCCGGCTTGGCCGCCGTTGCGTGCTCCAGGTTGATGCGCTTCCTGAGAAGATCGAAGGCGGTCTGCGGTTCGTCGACGAACTCGAACAGCTGCAGGTCCTCCGCTGAGATCGTGCCGTGGCGCACGAGGGCGTCGAAGTTGACGACCTCGCGCCAGTAGTCCGAGCCGTACAGGAAGACCGGGATGGCGCGGTCGAGCTTCTGGGTCTGCGCAAGCGTCAGAATCTCGAACAATTCATCGAAGGTTCCGAAGCCGCCGGGAAAGGCGACCAGCGCGTGCGCCAGGTGTGCGAACCACAGCTTGCGCATGAAGAAGTAGTGGAATTCGAAGGCCAGGTCCGGGGTGATATAGGGGTTCGGACGCTGCTCGTGCGGGAGCCCGATGTTCAAGCCGATGCTGCGGCCGTGGGCCGCGGCGGCGCCACGGTTGGCGGCCTCCATGATCCCCGGGCCGCCGCCGGAGCAGATCACCAGCTTATGTCCTGTGAGCGTGCTGCTCCACTCGGTGACCAGGCGCGCCAGCTCGCTCGCCTCGTCGTAGTAGCGCCCGAGCAGCCCGCCGGAGCGGATGCGCGCCGAGCCGAAGAACACCACGGTGGCAGAAACCCCCTGCTCGGAGAAGGTCTTCATGGGCGCGAGGTACTCCGAGATGATCCGGATCGGGCGTCCCTCCTCGGAGTCGATGAAACGCGGGTCCTGGTAGGCCATCCGGGGCGTAACGGTCATGCAGACATCTTTCGTGGTTGGCGCCGCCGGTCGCGTGCGCGCGATGCGCACTCTAACGAAAAGCGGGCCGGCCATGCGACACTCGTGCATCCCGGAGAATCGCATGCTGCTTCGCAGGCTTACATCGCTCGCCCTGCTGCTGGCCCTCCTGGCACGCGCGGCCAGCGCCGCCGCGCCGCCAGCCGTTGCGGATGCCCTTGCCATCGACCAGGCGACCACGCTGCTGGTGATCGCCCCGCATCCGGATGACGAGACGCTGTGCTGCGCGGGCGCCATCCAGCGGGTGCTGCACGCCGGCGGCCGCGCCAGCGTCGTGTGGCTCACCAGCGGCGACGGCTCGGCGATGGGCATGCTGCTGGTGGAGAAGACCCTGTTCGATGCCGGCAAGATGCGCGCCTTCGGCGCGCGGCGCATGCGCGAGGCGCGTGCTGCCACGGGCCTGCTGGGCGTACCGCCGGCGGGACAGCTGTTCCTCGGTTACCCGGACGGCGGCCTGCTGGCGCTGCTCGGCGAGAATCGCAACCGCCCCTACACCTCGCGCTATACCGGTGCCGCCGCGGTGCCCTATGCGGATGCCCTGTTCCCGGGGCATCCCTACACCGGGACCCGCCTCGGACAGGACCTGGCCGCGGTGATCGAGCGTGTGCATCCCAGCCTCATCCTCGCTCCCAGCCCGCTGGATGAGCACGATGACCACCGTGCGGCGGGCCTTCTGACCGTGGCGCTCAGCGAGCGCCCCGGCGCCCTTCTCAACGTGCGCTATTGGGTCGTGCACGGTGGCGCGGGCTGGCCGAGTCCGCGGGGCCTGCTGCTGGGGGTGCCGCTCACGCCCTCCCCGCGCGGCGCCGTGCGCGCGCCGCTGCCGTTCGTGCTCGAGCCCGCGGAGGAGGACTGCAAGCTGGCCGCGGTGCGCGCCTATGAGACCCAGATGCAGGTGATGGCGCCGTTCCTGCTCTCCTTCGTGCGCACGACCGAGCTGTTCTCGGTGGGCGCCACTGCCGGCGCAGCCCCTTAGCGCTGCCTAGGGCCGGCGCCAGCTGTCGAGCAGGCGATCGAGGCGGCCGGCGATGTGCTCGCGCCCGCGGTCAAGCCAGCCACGCTGCCCCCAGTGGCGGCGGCTGACGGCGCGCGAGGCCACGAAATCACGCTCGAAGAGTGCGCCGGCGGCGTCGGCGACCGCGGCGCTGTCGATCTCCTGGTTAGCCTCGAGGTTCCAGCGGAAGCTCCAGCGGTCGAGGTTGGCCGAGCCCACCGACACCCAGTCATCACACAGGATCATCTTCGCGTGCAGCATGCTCGGCTGGTACTCCCAGATCTTCACGCCGTTGCGCAGCAGCTTGCCGTAGAAGCGCCGCGCCGCCTGCCGCACCCAGGGATGGTCGGTGCGCGGACCGGGCAGCAGCAGGCGTACGTCCACTCCCCTGCGCGCCGCACGGCGCAGCGCGGTGCGCAGGCGGCGCGAGGGCACGAAGTAGGCGCTCATGATCCACGCACGCCTCGCGGCGGCATCGATCCGCCGCAGCACATCGATGGCAAGCTCGGAACGCGCGCGTGCCTCGCTGAGAGAAAGGCGGCCCAGGTTGCCGTAGCGTTCCGCGTTCGCCGCCGGGGCCGGCAGGTCAAGCGGCGCACCCCAGCGCGCCCAGGTCGCGCCGAACACCCGCTGCCAGTCCCCCACCACCGGCCCGGTGATCTCCACCATCAGCTCGCGCCAGGCCCCCGTGTGCGCCCCGGGGGCGAACTCGTCGGTGAGCCCGGCGCCACCCACGAAGGCCACGCGGCCGTCGGCGATCAACAGCTTGCGGTGGTCGCGCAGCAGGTTGCCGGCGATGCGCCTCCTGAGCTTGAGCGGATTGAAGAAGCGCAGATCAACGCCGGCCTCGAGCAGGCGGCGGCGGTCGGCGCGCCGGAATCCCAGCGCGCCGAAGCCGTCGAAGAGCACGCAGGTGCGCAGCCCGCGCGCGCGCGCGCGGATCAGGGCATCGCAGAATCGGGTGGCGATGCGGCAGCTGTTGACCAGGTACATCTCCAGCAGCACGTAGTCGCCGGCCGCATCGATGGCGGCCAGCATGCGTGAGAAGAACTCGCCATTCTCGTGCAGCAGGCGAAATTCATTGCCCGGTCGCCACGGCCAGCCCGTGGCTGTAGATTGCCCTGCATGCGAGTCTCCCGCCGCCATGGCAGAACAATGACCGACCTGCTCCGCGGACGCCAGTTCCGCGGCATGGCGCTGCTGGGCGTGCTGCTGGCGCCGCGCCTGGCATGCGCTGACGTGGCGGAGGCGGTCAACGCGGTGCGCAGCCACGGCTGCGCGGGCGGGCACGCCGCGGCGGCGCTGCGCGGCAACGCGCAGCTGGACGAAGTCACGCGGCACCTGGCCGAGGGCATGGCGCTGCGCGCTGCGGAGCAGCGCTCCGGCTACCACGCCACCAGTTCCTTCTCGGTCAGCATCTCCGCGGTACCGGCAAGCGGCGACCTCAGTCAGAGCGTCGCCACGCAGTTCTGCGCACAGATCACCAATCCGGCCTTCAGCGAGATCGGCGTCTGGCGCCAGGGCAGCCAGGTGTGGATCGTGCTCGCCGAGCCATTCGCGCCTCCGCAGGCGCGCGACCGGGCGCTGGTCGCCAGCCGCGTGCTGGAACTGGTGAATGCGGCGCGCGCGCATGCCCGCCGCTGCGGCAGCGAGTCCTTTGCCGCCGCAACCCCACTCAGACGCGATGCACTCCTCGAGAAGACCGCCCTCGCCTATGCGAAGGACATGGCGCGTTACGCCTACATGGATCACACCGGCCGCGACGGCAGTTCGCCGCAGCAGCGCATCAGTGCCGCCGGCTACGCCTGGGTCGAAGCGGGCGAGAACCTCGCCAGCGGTGTGATGAGCGCGGACGAAGTGGTCGACGGCTGGCTGCACAGCCCCGGGCACTGCGCGAATCTCATGCAGCCTGCCTACACCGAGATGGGCGTGGCGTTCGCGGTGAACCCGCGTGATGCAGCGGGCGTGTACTGGGCACTGGAGTTTGGCCGCCCGCCCGGGCGGCGGCGCTGAGCCGGCGCCTGCAAGCGGGGCGTCAATTGCGTAATATCCGCCGCAGCCGTTGGGGTGGGTGCGGGGGAAGCGTTCGATGGCAGAAGTGGAGATCCATACCGGGCACGGCCACGAGATCGATGATTTCGGCCGCGGCGTCGGCGTCATGGTCGGGGTGATCGGCATCGTGCTGGCGCTGGCCACCATCAGTGCGCACCGCGCACATTCGGCGGCGATCATCACGCGCACCGAGGCCAACGACGAGTGGTCCTTCTACGAGGCCAAGAAGGGGCGCGAGCACCTGAACGACGTCGCCGCCGAACTTGCCGAGGGGCTGAACAGCGATCCGGCGCGCGTGACTGCGATGATCACCAAGTTCCGCGCCGACCGCGACCGCTACGTGCACGAGGCCGAGGAGATCTTCGCGAAGGCCAAGGCGCGCGAGGCGGAGTGCGCGCACCAGGAGCACCGTGCCTTGCGCCTGGACCTGAGCGAGGGATTCCTGGAGCTCGGCCTGGTGCTCTCCTCGCTCTATTTCCTTGCCAAGCGGCGCTTCTTCCCCTGCCTGGGCGCGATCGCCGGTGGCGGCGGCGCCGTACTGTTCCTGTGGGGCTTCCTTACCTAGGATCTGCCGCATCCTCGCCATGCCGCTCGAGCGTGACGATCAGGCCGGCGATCAGGTAGAGCGCGGCGAACCAGGCCAGGCTGTGCGTGAGCAGGATGCTGAGCGTGCGGTAGACGGTGTGGTTGTGGCGGTAGAACTCCGCGGACTGCACCCCGCCGATGAGCAGGCCCGCGCTCGCGATCAGCAGCAGGATGGGCCGCACGGCCGAACGTGGCGCCGACGGGTCGTGCGGTACGACCGGCGGGGCGCGCAGTCGTGCGTACCACACCGCCATCGCCAACAGCCCGAATACCGAGCTTAGGTACTGCAGCACCGCGCACACCGGCCCGGTATGTCCTGCGATCGTCACCGGTGCGCTCAGGGCGGCCACGCGGTGCACGACCCAGCCGTCCAGGTGCGTGAACGAGTCCCACAGCAGGTGCGCCCAGACGCCCACGACGATGGCGAAGCCCGCGAACAGCCACTGCCTGGCCCCATGCCGGTAGGGGGCGAGCGCATGCAGGCACAGCCAGTGCGCACGCGGTGACAGCAGCGCGGTCAGCGGCCGCCGCAGCACGAATATCACCGCCAGCATCGCGTAGCCGATCAGCAGGCAGCTGGTGTAGGAGCCCGCGAAGTCATGCGTCTCGGGCATGAAGCGGCCGAGGTTGAACGGCACGTAGTACGGCAGGTCGGGCGTGACCGCGCCGATGATCAGGGGCGCGGTGCGCAGGAAGCGCGTGCGCAGCGGCAGTATGGCGGCCGGATGCGCCAGTGTGAACGGCATGCCTCAGCCCTGCGGCGCCGCGGGCGCGCGAATGATGATGTGGAAGTCGCTCCCGAGCCACTGCGCGCCGCGGCGGAAGGTGAAATCCACCACGCGACCAGCCGCCAGCTGCGCCGTGTCGATCTTAAGCACATGCAACCCGACCGAGTTGGCCTTCGTGTCCGCCTGCTGCGTGCCCTGCCAGCCGTCGAAGCCGAAGCGCACGGCGCCCGGCTCACGCAGCACCAGCGTGAGCTCGCACCCCGGGGGCATCCAGCTCACCGGCGCCTGCTCGGTCCACAGGACGCAGCTCAGGGGCGGCCGCTCGCCGTGGTAGCGCTCCCACACCGATTCCGGGCGGTCAAACGGCCGCCGCAGCAGGCGCGAGGCCGCAAGCTTCAGGTACTCCGCGTGCGCCCACACCAGCGGCATCGCCGCCCCGGTCGGCCGCCCGGGGCTCAGGCCCCGCCTGGGGATCGGCGCGGCATCCCAGACCTGCTCAGGCAGCATGCCACCGTCGGAGGCCATGCGCGTCATGGCCTCAAGATAGGGCAGCACGTCCTGCCCGGCGCACAGTGCGTAGTGCCCGCGCTCACCGGTGAGCAGCGGCCAGGCGCGCCCGCGGCCGGTGCCATCGTAGGCACTGCCATCGTCGTGCTCACCGTAGCCATCCTCGTTGTAGCGGTGCCAGCACGGGCCCGAGGGCGTGTCGACCTTCAGCAGCGCATCGGCAACCTTCACGGTGGCCAGGACGAGCGGGTCGTCCGCGCGGCGCAGCCCAAAGCGCACCAGCTGCAGGAAGTCCACCGCCACCTGGGCACTTGCCGGCAGCCCCGGGTCGATCTGCAGGTTGCGGATCGGCAGTACGCCCTCCGGCGGGCAGCGGTCATCGGTGAGCGCCTGCCCGGGCGCGACGCGCACGTAGTAGCCCGGCACCCCGTAGAGGCGCGCCAGCGGGGTGTCACGCACGCTGGTCCACGCCTCCAGCTGCGCATTCCAGTAATCGGCAAAGGCCAGCGCGAGCTCGCGCGCATCCGGCGCGAGGAAGCGTGCGCCGGCCACCAGCGCGCAGATGCACGCAGCCAGGGTGAAGGTGTTGAGCCCGGCGTCCTCCTCCCAGCGGTCCTGGTCGCTGACCGGGCCCTGGCGCATGAGAAAGCCCAGCGCGCGCGCGACCATGTCCTCGACGCGGCTGCCATTGAGCGCCGAGCGCTCCTCGAGGGCCGCCGCCAGCAGCACCGGGAAGGCGGTCTCGTCCAGCTGCACCCCCTGCCAGTGGCCCCTGCCGCTCAACCACTGGTTCTGGTTCCAGTGGCCGTCGGCGGTCTGCGTGGCCAGCAGGTAGGTGAGGGTGCTGTGGGCCTCCTGGGTGGCGCCCACCGCCAGCAGCGCACCGGCGCTCTCGCACAGGTCGCGCGGCCAGACCAGGTGATAGCCCTCGCGTTCCTCGCGGGTGTTGCCCCACGGCACGCTCAGGCTTGCGACCATGGCACCGGGGAAGGTCTTGTCCTGGTGCACGCGCAGAACCATCGTCGACAGGTGCACCTGGGCGGCGCAGGCCTTGGGCAGCGAAGCTGCCAGCGAGGCCTCGGGTATGGCGCGGGCGTGCCAGCGCGTCCACGCGCCGACCTGGCGTTCCCATGCGACCAGGAACGGATCACTGAGCGCCGTGCGCGCCAGTGTCGCGGCCGCCTCCGTATCGGCGCCGAACCCCAGCGCCAGCAGCGCCTGCCGCGGCAGCTGTCCGGTGAGCGCCACGTTGCCCGGCCCCGCCGAGTCGTACGCCCACGTCAGGGCGCCGTTGCGCGCGAAGTCCTGCCAGCCGTCGCTGGTGCCGACATTGCCTGCACTCACGCTGCCCCAGGCATCGCGCTGCTGCGCATCCACCGCGAGCAAGGCCAGCGCAAAGCCGCCCTGCTCGGCGGCGAGCACGCGGCGGTTGCGGTAGTCGATGATGCGGGCAACGTTGTTGGCGCCCGTGCCGCCCAGGTGCGGCGCGAGCAGCGCGTAGGGGCGCAGCGCGGCATCACCGCTCAAGTCCACCTCGATCAGCAGCACGTCGCGATGCTCGCTGGGGGTGATGCGCAGGCTCAGCTGGAAGCGCTCGTGCCGGTGCACGACGTGCACCGCCGGGCAGCCGGGGGCGGCCAGCTCGACGCTGTGCTGCCACAGCCGCTTGACCTCCACCCAGAAGCCGGCGCCGTCGGAGACGATGAACCCGAGATCGCGGATCTGCGGCAGGTCGACCCGCGGGTAGTAGACCTCGTTGATGATGCCGCCGCCGACGGTGAACCACAGGCGCGCGGCGCCCAGCGAGCAGCCGACGATTTCCTTGGCGCTGCTGCACCAGGTCGGCGCCAGTCCGGGAGCACCCGGCGCGGGACCCATCAGGCGCCGCTGCCGCGCCGTCGCGGGGAGACCCTGAGCACTCCGTCGGCCATCTGCCACAGGCGCACGCCGCCGATGAACGCGTTGCGGTTGTTGCCCAGCCGCACTCCGGGGGGCAGGTGCTTGAGGCGCACGGCATTGCCGCCACCCAGGACCACGTAGTCGACATCGAGCGCCGCTTTCAGGTGCTTGATGATCTCGAGGGCGGTCTTGCGCCACTTCTTGTCGCCGCGCGCCTTGCGGCCGCGCTCACCGACAAAGTCCTCGAAGCTCTTGCCGCCCTTGAAGGGCAGGTGGCCGAGCTCGGTCGGCTCGACCACCCCATCGACGATCAACGTCACGCCCAGTCCGGTGCCCAGCCCCATGAACAGCATGCGGCCGCCCGCGTAGCTGCCGATGGCCTGCATGGCGGCATCGTTGATGATCTTCACCGGCTTGCCGAGTGCCCCGGCGAAGTCGAAGCCAACCCAGCCGGCGGCGAGGTTGTGCGGATCGGCGGCGATGCGCCCGCCCACCACCACCCCGGGGTAGCCGATGGAGACGGCATCGAACTTGAGCAGGCGGGTGAGCGCGCGCACCTGGCCGAGCATGACTCCCGGGGTCATGGCGGGGCCGGAGACGAACTTGCGGATGGCACCGCGGGTGTCGAGCCGCACCTTCACGTGCGTGCCGCCGACATCGATCACCAGGATGTGCTTGGGGGTCCGTTTGCGAGCGAGCATTCGGACCGATTCTGGCCTGATTCGGCGCCGTTGACCATCTCCCGAATGCGCGCGTCAGAACAGGCCGGAAATGCGCCCCGCGGCATCCACGTCGATGGAATTGGCGGCCGGCACCTTGGGCAGCCCCGGCATCGTCATGATGTCTCCGCAGATCATGATGATGAACTCGGCGCCCGCGGCGAGGCGCACCTCGCGGATGCTGACCACGTGCCCGCTCGGGGCACCGAGGCGCTTCGGATCGGTCGAGAAGGAATACTGCGTCTTGGCCACGCATACCGGGTAGTGCCCGTAGCCGGCCTCCTGCAGTTGTTGAATGCGGGCGCGCACCTTGGCATCGGCAGCGATGTCGCTGGCGTGGTAGACCTTGGTGGCGATCGCCTTCATCTTGTCCCACAGCGTCGCGCCGTCCTCGTACACGAAGCGGAAGCCGCTGGGCTGGTCGCACAGGCGCACGACTTCCTTCGCCAGCTCGAGCGCGCCGCGCCCGCCCTCGGCAAAGTGGGTGGCCGGGATCACGCGCACGCCCAGCGGCGCCAGCTTCTCGATCAGCAGCGCGATCTCGCGGTCGGTGTCCTCCAGGCGCCGGTTGATGGCGACGGCACAGCCGAGGCCATAGAGGTTCCTGACGTTGTCGATGTGGCGCTCGAGGTTGACCATGCCCTTCTCGAGGGCCGCCAGGTTCTCGGTCTTCAGGTCCGCCAGCTCCACCCCGCCGTGGTACTTCAGGGCCCGCACCGTGGCCACGATCACCGCCGCGCTCGGCCGCAGGCCCGCCTTGCGGCACTTGATGTCGACGAACTTCTCGGCGCCGAGGTCCGCCCCGAAGCCCGCCTCGGTCACCACGTAGTCAGCCAGCTTCAGCGCCGCGCGCGTGGCGATGACCGAGTTGCAGCCATGGGCGATGTTGGCGAACGGACCGCCATGGATGAAAGCCGGGTTGTTCTCCAGTGTCTGCACCAGGTTCGGGGCGAGCGCGGTCTTCAGCAGCACGGTCATCGCGCCGTGCGCCTTGAGCTCCTGCGCAAGGATCGGCTGGCCGTCGTGGCGGTAGCCCACCACGATGCGCCCGAGGCGCTCCCTGAGGTCCATAAGGCTGCTCGCCAGGCACAGGATCGCCATCACCTCGGAGGCCACCACGATGTCGAAACCATCCTCGCGCGGCACGCCGTTCGCCGTGCCGCCCAGGCCGACCACGATCTGGCGCAGCTCGCGGTCGTTGACATCGACCACCCGACGCCAGGCGATGCGCCGCACGTCAAAGCCGAGCTGGTTGCCCTGGTAGATGTGGTTGTCGATGAGCGCGGCCAGCAGGTTGTTGGCAAGGGCAATGGCAGCGAAATCGCCGGTGAAGTGCAGGTTGATGTCCTCCATGGGCACCACCTGCGAGTGGCCGCCACCGGCGGCCCCACCCTTCACTCCGAACACCGGCCCGAGCGCCGGCTCGCGCAGGCAGACCATCGCGCGCTTGCCCAGCAGGTTCAGCGCATCGCCGAGCCCGACGGTGGTCGTGGTCTTTCCCTCCCCCGCCGGGGTCGGAGAAATCGCGGTGACCAGGATGAGCTTGCCGTCCGGCCGGTCGCCCAGCTGGGCCACGTATTCCAGCGACACCTTGGCCTTGTAGTGCCCGTAGGGCTCCAGACTCTCCGCAGGAATCCCCAGGCGCTCAAGCCCTAGGGGGATGATCGGGCGCATTTTCGCGCGCTGCGCGATCTCGATGTTGCTCAACGGGGCGGCGGCGGCGGTTGGCTTCGGGGACATTGAGTGGACCTGTCAAAAAACCAGCGCAGGATGCTACCAGAGCCCAGCGCGCGGAGGGTCGGCGTTGGCTACAATCGGCCGATGTTGTGGCTGAAGGCATTCCACGTGGTGTTCGTGGTGACCTGGTTCGCGGGCCTGTTCTACCTGCCGCGCCTGTTCGTCTACCACGCCGGCACCACTGACGCACCCGGGATTACCCGCTTCCGCATCATGGAGCAACGGCTGTTTGCCATCATGAGCATCGGGGCGGTACTGGCGGTGCTGTTCGCCCTGGCCATGGTGGTGGCGTCGCCTTCGTACCTGGCGATGGGCTGGCTGCGGGTCAAGGTGCTGCTGGTCGCCGCCCTGGTCGGCTACCACGCCTGGTGCTACCAGCTGATGCGGGCGCTGCGCGCCGGACGCGGCGCGCATTCGGCGCGCTGGTACCGTCTGTTCAATGAGTTGCCCACGCTGCTGCTGGTGGCCATCGTGGTGCTGGCGGTCGTCAAGCCCGCGATCTGAGGCGCTCCCCGCCGTGGCGCACGTGCGCCACGGCGGGACGGACCATCACCAGATGCGCACGCGATCCGCGGGCGCGATGTACATCTTGTCGCCGGGCTTGACGTCAAAGGCCGCATACCAGACGTCCAGGTTCGGCAGCGGACCGTTCACGCGGAAGCGCGACGGGCTGTGCACGTCGGCCATCACGATCTCGCGCAGCGTGCCATCGCGGTACTTCTCGCGCCACACCTGCGCGTAGGCGAGGAAGAAGCGCTGGTCGCCGGTGAGGCCGTCGATGACCGGGGCGGGCTGTCCCTTCAAGGAGATCACGTAGGCCTCGTGCGCCATGTTGAGCCCGCCCAGGTCGCCGATGTTCTCGCCGATGGTGTTCTCGCCCTTGACGTTCAGCCCCGGCAGCGCCTCGAAGGCGGAGAATTCCTTGATCAGGCGCGCGGTGCGCGCCGTGAACACCTCCGCGTCCTTGGGCGTCCACCAGTCCGTCATGACCCCGGTGGGCCCGAACTTGCGCCCCTGGTCATCGAAGCCGTGGCCGATCTCGTGGCCGATCACCGCGCCGATGGCGCCGTAGTTCACGGCCGGATCGGCATTGGGATCGAAGAACGGCGGCTGCAGGATGGCCGCCGGGAAGACGATCTCGTTGTTCGACGGGTTGTAGTAGGCATTGATCTCCTGCGGCGTCATGCCCCACTCGGCCCGGTCGACCGGCTTGTCCAGGCGTGCCAGCTGGTAGTCGTATGACCACTGCGCGGCGCGCTGGTTGTTGCCCAGCGGGTCGTCGGGCTTGATGACGAGCGTGGAGTAATCCTTCCACTTGTCCGGGTAGCCGATCTTCGGGGTGAAGGCGGCGAGCTTCTCGTGGGCACGGGTCTTGGTCTCCGGCCCCATCCAGTCAAGTGCATCGATGCGCTGGCTGAGCGCCGCCTCGAGATTCGCCACCAGCTGCTGCATCTTGGCTTTCGACTCGGGCGGGAAATACTCCGCCACGTAGAGCCGGCCGACGGACTCGCCGATCGCCCCGTCCACCGCATCCACGCCGCGCTTCCAGCGCTCGCGCTGTTGCGGCTGGCCGCGCATGGTCTGGCCGTAGAAGGCAAAGCGCGCCTGGTCGAAGCGCTGCGGCAGCACCGAGGCATTGCCGTTGAGGTAGTGGAACGTGAGAAAAGCCTTGAGGGTCGGCACCGGGGTGCGGTTAAAGAGCGCGGCCAGGTCCTTGATGGCCGTCAGCTCCCCGATTACCAGGTCCTGGCGGGTGCCCAGCTGGCCCGCGTCCAGGAAGTCCTGCCAGGGAAAGCCCGGCGCGTAGGCGATCAGCTGGGCCTTCGTACGCGGGTTGTAGATCGCCTCGTAGTCGCGGCGCTTCTCGATCGGCCATTGCACCTTGGCCACCGCGGTCTCGAACGCCATGACCTCGCGCGCCTGGTTGTGCGGATCCGGGCTGCCGCCCAGGGTGAGCATTTGGGCCACGTAGGCCACGTACTTCTCGCGCAGCGCCTTCAGGGTCGGGTCGTCCTTCAGGTAGTAGTCGCGGTCGGGCAGTCCCAGGCTGGACTCGCTGATGAACACCGAGTAGCGGTCCGGATCCTTGAAGTCAGCCGGGAACTGGACGTCAAACAGCGAGGCAAAGCCGACCGTGCCGAACAGGCGCGCGACGTCGGCACGGCTCCTGGCCGCGGCGATGCGGTCAAGGCCCGGCTGCGCCGGGGCAAGCCCGTTGGCCTCGATGGCGGCCTGGTCCATGTAGGCGGTGTAGAAGTCACCGATCTGCTGGTCCGGCGTGCCGTTGGCCGCGTGCGAGGCGGCCGCCTTCTCGATGATGCCGCGCACACGCACCTTGGACAGCTCGTCGAGCTTGTCGAAAGGACCGAAACTGGCCTTGTCCGCCGGGATCGAGAAATTCTTGTCCCAGGTGCCGTTGGCGAAGGCGAAGAAGTCATCGCCGGGCTTGACGCTGTGGTCAGCGGCGGTGAGGTCGATGCCGAAATCACCGAGCTCGGCCTTCGGGGCCGCCGGCGCCGCGGGCGCGGCGGTGCTGGCAACGGGGGTAGCGGCGGCGGACACGGGTTTGTTCTCCTCGGGTGCCTTGGACGCGCAGGCGGCAAGGACGGCAGTCATCGTGATCGCTGAGAGTAATCTCATGGGGTTGCCTTACGGAATGCGGAAACGGCGAATCATAAGGCAGCGCGCTGCGCCTTGGGCAGCGCTGCCCGCAGGCAAGGTGTTCCGGAGTGCTTCGGGCTGGCGCAAAAACCGCTCGCCCGGACGCTTTAGCGCACCGGCTCCCAGTGACGCACCAGGTCGCGCCATTCGCGCGTGGCCGGCGGCGCGGCGGCCGGGGGCTCGCTGCCCAGGTAGACGAAGCCGACGATGACATCATTCGCCTCCAGCCCCAGCGCCGCCCTCACCGTGTCGTCGTAGGCGGCCGCACCGGTCTTCCACACGCCGCCGAAGCCGAGCGCCGCGGCCGACAGCAGCAGGGCCTGTGCGGCGGCCGCGGCCGAGAGCAGCTGCTCGATCACGGGGATCTTGCCCCCAGGGGTGCTGTGCGCGGCCACCACCACGATCAGCGGCGCGCGGAAGGCCTTCTGGCGCTCGCGCTGCAGCGACTCCGCGCTCATCGCCGGGTGGGTGCGCTGCAGGTGCTCGGCCAGCAGGTCCCCGAAGGCTGCGCGCGCGGCGGTGTCGATGACGACGAAGCGCCAGGGGCGCAGCCTGCCGTGGTCCGGAGCGCGCGCCGCGCTGGCGAACATCAGTTCAAGTGCCGCCGGGGTCGGGGCGGGCTCGGTGAGCGTGCGCGCGGAGGTGCGCTGCAGCAGGAGGTCTATGGCTTGCACGTCTGCATTGTCGCAGACTCGTGCCATGCTGGCGCTGTCCGAAGCCTGTGAACGCAACAAGGATCCGCTGCTCGCGGTGCTGCGCACCGAATTTGCCACCCGCCACAGCGTGCTCGAGATCGGCAGCGGCACCGGGCAGCACGCGGCGTACTTCGCCGCGCACCTGCCGCAGCTGAGCTGGCAGCCGACCGAGATGCCACCCCTGCCTGACTCGCTCGGCGAACGCATCCGCCGGGCGGACCTTCCCAACCTGCGTGCGCCGCTGGCGCTCGACGTGCGCCAGCTCCCCTGGCCGGCGACTGCCGTGGACGCGGTGTTCAGCGCCAACACGCTGCACATCATGTCGTGGGAGTCGGTCGGCCACTTCTTCCGCGGTGTCGGCGCCGCCATGACGCGCGGCGGCGTGCTGTGCGTGTACGGGCCGTTCCGCTACGGCGGGGAGCACACCAGCGCCAGCAACGCCGACTTCGATGCCTGGCTGAAATCCCGCGACGCGGCCAGCGCGGTCCGCGACTTCGAGGCGGTCGACTCGCTGGCGCGCTCGCAGCACCTGCACCTGACCGCCGACCACGCGATGCCTGCCAACAACCGCACCCTCGTATGGCAACGGCGCTGATGCTGCTGTCGTAAACTGCCGGGATGGAGCCGGTAACGCCTGCTGAGATCCGCGCGGCCATCCGCGCCATCCCCGGCTATCCGAAGCCGGGTATCGTGTTCCGTGACATCACCACGCTGCTGGGGGATGCGCGCGTGTTCCGCGGCGCCATTGACCTGCTGGTGCTGCCCTGGGCGCGTGAGCGCATCGACCGGGTGGCGGGCATCGAGGCGCGTGGCTTCATCTTAGGTGGCGCAGTTGCGCACCAGCTGGCGGCCGGATTCGTGCCGGTGCGCAAGAAGGGCAAGCTGCCGCATGCAACCGTCAGCGTCGCCTATTCCCTCGAATACGGCATTGACGAGATGGAGATGCACCGCGACGCGGTGCGCACCGGCGAGCGCATCCTCCTGGTCGATGACCTGATCGCCACCGGCGGCACGGCCGCAGCGGCGGTGCAACTGTTGCGCTCCCAGGGAGCGCAGGTGCTGGCTGCCTGCTTCGTCATCGACCTGCCGCAGCTGGGCGGGTCGGCGCGGCTCGAGGCCCTGGGGGTGCCGGTGCACAGCCTGGTGAGCTTTGCCGGCGATGATGGTGCCGGAGGCTGAGTATTTCTTTTTATAAACAATAAGATACGATCTAGGCACCGCGCAACATTACGTTGTGGTCATACGCCGTTTGGCCGGTCTTTTCGTCCCATAATACGCGCGCCCTCCGGACCGCGAGCCTGCCCGGCTGATGAGCGTTTCAGTCACCGCAAACGCCCATGAGCCGGTCAGGCATCGGCCCGAAGGCCATGCACCGCTTACCCGTTCACTGGAGACTAAATCGATGTTCAAGATCCTCGTCCCCGTCATTGCCCTCGCCGTGATTGCTGCCCCGGCCTTCGCCGCTGATGAACCGGCCCCGGCCTCGAGCACCTCTGCGACCCACAGCAGCTCGCACAAGAGCAGCTCCCACAAGAGCAGCTCGCACAAGAGCAGCTCGCACAAGAGCAGCGCCGCGAAGAGCGCGCCCGCCGCCGGCGACAGCGCCCCGGCGAAGTAAGAGCGCCTCAGCGCACCTGAAAGCCCCGCCGGCAGCGGCGGGGCTTTTTCATTGGCGGCGGCACTTGCGGCCGCCGACAAACGAGTTCAAATTCTCCCGCATGGACGGTACGCAGCAGGCGGCAATTCACCAGGCACTGGTGGCCGTACAACACGCCGTGACCAGCATGACCTTCTCCGGCTGCGACCAGGATGACCTGGTCGAGGCCATCGACCGGGTGGAGGAAGAGCTGCACACCGGCCACCCGAACACGAACCTCATGTGCCAGTTCCTCAATTCGATCGCCCGCAGCCTGCGGGCGCAGCCGGAGGCACGCGGCGCATGCCTGGCGATCGAGGATGCCATCGGCAAGGCCGGCATGCCCAGCACCTGGCAGTCAGGCATCTGATCAGACCGACGAAACGCACCCGGCTCGCGCGTCGCCGGGATCGTGGCACGTACGAGCGCGAAACGATCAACGCCATCCTCGACGAGGCCTTCATCTGCCACGTCGGCTTTGCGGTCGATGGACAGCCCTACGTGGTACCCACGGTGCATGCGCGCATCGGCGAGCGCCTGTACATTCACGGCTCGGTCGCCAGCCGCATGCTCAAGAGCCTGGGCGCGGGCATCAACGTCTGCATAACCGTGACCCTGCTGGACGGGCTGGTGCTGGCGCGTTCCGCCTTCCACCACTCGATGAACTACCGTTCGGTGCTGGTGCTGGGCACCGCCACGGCGGTCAGCGACAAGGCCGAGAAGCGCAGCGTGCTCACCGCGATCGTCAACCGCGTGATGCCGGGCCGGGCGGCGCAGGTGCGCGAACCGAGCGCCAAGGAACTCAACGCCACCGCGGTCCTCGGCCTGCCCATCGATGAAGCCTCGGCCAAGATCCGCCGCGGGCCGCCCCTGGATGCCGAAGAGGACTACGCGCTGACCTGCTGGGCGGGCGTGCTGCCCCTGAAACTCATGGCCCTGCCCCCGCAGGCCGACCCGCGCCTGCCAGCGGGCATTCCGGTGCCGCCGGCGGTGGCCGCCTGGTCGCGCGGGGACAGCCGGATCGTCAAGAAAACCTGAGCACCCTCAACAGCGGCCCGAGGCGGCCGCTGGCGGACGTTGCAAGCGCGCGTTCGCACAGTCTAACTTGGGGCAATGTTCACGCCCCTGTCCCAATCCCTGATCCTGCTCGCCGGCTCGGTGTTCCTGGTGACACTGGCGCGCCGCCTGGCACTGCCGACCAGCACCGCCTACCTGGTGGTCGGCCTGCTGCTCGGCCCACGCGCCCTGGGGGTGCTGGCGGATTCAGGCGCGACGCGCCTGCTGGCGGACCTCGGTGTTGCCTTCCTGCTGTTCACGCTGGGACTTGAGTTCTCGCTGCCGCGCATGATTGCCATGCGCGGGGAGGTCTTCGTGCTCGGCGGCGCGCAGGTGCTGCTCACCACCACGGTATTCGCCATCATCGGCAACCTGCTGGGGGTGCCCTGGCTGGTGGCGATCGTGCTGGGTGGGGCGGTGTCGATGAGTTCGACGGCGATCCTGCTGCAGCAGCTCACCGAGAGCTCGGAGCTGAACCGCACGCACGGGCGGCTCGCCTTCAGCATGCTGCTGTTCCAGGACCTGGCCTTCGTGCCCTTCCTCGCCCTGGCCTCGGTGTTGATGAGCGGCACCGGGCAGCTGAGTCTCGGGGCGAGCATCGTGCCGGTGCTCGGTGGCATGTTCGCCATCATCGCCGTGCTGGCCGCGGGGCGCTGGCTGCTGCGCCCGCTGTTCCACGTGATCGCACACAGCCGGCTGCGCGAGCTGTTCACCCTCACGGTGCTGCTGGTGGTCTTAAGTTCCGCCTGGGTCTCGCACAGCGCGGGGCTGTCGTTCGCCCTGGGCGCCTTTCTCTCCGGGATGATGCTGGCCGAGACCGAGTACCGCCACCAGATCGAATCGGTGATCCGCCCGTTCCGCGACATCCTGCTCGGCCTGTTCTTCATCTCCGTCGGCATGCTGCTCGACCTGCGCCTGCTGGCCCGCCCCGCCGAGCTGCTCGGCGTGCTGCTCATCCTCGTGGCGCTGGTGGTGCTCAAGGCGCTGCTCGCCGCCCTGGTCACCTACCCGTTCGTGCACGCGCGCTTCAAGGCGCTGCGCACCGGCATCGTGATGTCGATCGGCGGGGAGTTCGGCATCGCCCTGTGCACCATCCTGCTGCAGGCGGGGCTGGTGCCCGAGCGCGTCGGCGGCCCCTTGCTGGTGGCCATGGTGCTGTCGATGGTGCTGAGCCCCGTGATCCTCAACAACAACAAGCGGGTCGCGCGTTTCCTGCTCCACGAGAAGGGCCCGGTGCGCACCGCGAGCGAGCGCGAGGACGAGGCCACCCAGGGCATCGCGCTGCGCGACCACGTCATCCTGTGCGGCTTCGGGCGCGTCGGGCAGAACGTGGCGCGCGTGCTCGAGTCGCAGGGCTTCGAGTACATCGCCCTCGACCTGGACCCGGCGCGCATCCGCGCCGCGCGCCAGCTCGGGGACCCGGTGATTTTCGGCGATTCCTCCGACGATGAGCTGCTGGCCAAGGCGGGGCTTGCCGCCGCGAGCGCGGTGGTCATCAGCTTCTCCGACCCGACCACCTCGATCGGCATCCTGCGCAGCGTGCGCGCCGTGCGCCCCGAGGTGCCCGTGCTGGTGCGCACCCAGGACGATGCGCGGCTGAAGGAGCTGCAGGATGCCGGGGCGACGGACGTGGTCCCGGAGACCTTCGAGGCGAGCCTGATGCTGGTCTCGCACGTACTCATGCTGCTGCGGGTGCCAGTGTCGCGCGTGGTGCGCACCATCGGGGAGATCCGCAACAGCCGCTACACGGTATTGCATAACATCGTGCGCGCGGGCAATGCCCGCCCGGTGGATGAGTCCAGCGAGCACCGCGAGGAGATCAAGTCGGTCGTCGTGCCGCCGGGGGCCTGGTCGGTCGGCCGCACGCTCCGGGAGGTCAGCGGCCGCGGCGTCGCGGCCACCTTCACCGGCGTGCGCCGCCTGGGCATCCTCGGCCGCGAGCCGGGCCCGGACACGGTGCTGCGCGAGGGGGACATCGTGGTCATCTACGGCCAGCCGGAGGAACTGGAGCGCGCCGAGGCGGTGCTGCTGGCCGGCTGAGGCCACAACGGCCGGCCGCCGCGGCGCGCACTTGGCTAAAATGTCCGCCAGAACTCTTATATAGGGCCGGCCACCGGGCCCGCCCGCCTTCTCCCGCAGGATGCCCCGCATGCACCAGAGCCGCCTTTCCGGGTTCATCATCGACTGCAATACCGACGACCTCGAGGGCGCCGCGGCGTTCTGGGGGGCTGCGCTGGGCCTCAAGGTCGAGGCCTCTCCCCAGGCGGGCGAGACGCTCTACCGCAGGCTCGAGGGCTCGCAGCTGGACATCGAGGTGCAGCAGGTCACGCACCAGAGCCGCGTGCACCTGGACATCGAGTCCACCGACGTCGAGGCCGAGGTGCGCCGCCTGGAGAGGCTCGGCGCGCGGCGCGTGAGCGCGGTGCGCGACTGGCAGGTCATGGAGGCCCCCACCGGGCAGCGCTTCTGCGTGGTACCGGCGCGCCGGGGCGTCTCCCAGGGCAACACCTGGAACGACTAGATGCTCAACCGCGGCGACATCCATTTCCCCACCAAGCACGAGCCGCTGCGCGATGACGTGCACGCCCTGGGCGCGCTGGTGGGCGAAGTGCTGCTCGAGCAGGGCGGCAAGGCGCTGTTCGAGCAGGTCGAGGCCGAGCGCGTCGCGGCCATCCGCGCCCGCAACGGCGAGCCCGGGGCGCGCGCGCAGCTGGAGGCCCTGGTGCGCGGTCGGCCACCGGCGCTCACGCGCGACCTGGTACGCGCGTTCTCGACCTGGTTCCAGGCGGTCAACATCGCGGAAAAAGTGCACCGCATCCGCCGCCGCCGCGACTACTTCCTCAAGGACAGCCAGCGGCCGCAGCCCGGCGGTGTCGAGGACGCGATCGCGCAGCTCAAGGCCCGGGGCCTAAGCGCCGCGGAGGTCATCGACCTGCTCGGCGGCCTGTCCATCGAACCGGTGTTTGCCCCGCACTCCACCGAGGCCAGCCGCCGTACGCTCTTGCGCAAGCAGCAGCGCATCGCGCAGCGCCTGCTCGAGCGCCTGGATCCCTCACTCACGCCACACGAGGCGCGCGTCATCTGGGACAACGTGCGCATGGAGCTGACCACCGCCTGGCAGACCGAGGAGCTGCCGCGCGAACGGCTGACCGTGGCCGACGAGCGCGAGCAGATCCTGTTCTACCTGCTGGAGATCCTCTACCGCGTGGTGCCGGCCTTCTACGAGGAGATCGCGCTGGCGCTGGAGAAGGTCTACGGCGCCGGCGCCAGCCGCGTGCCCTCGATCCTGCACTTCGGCTCCTGGGCCGGCGGGGACATGGACGGTAATCCTGACGTGCACGCCACGACCATCCGCGACACGCTGGCGCGGCAGCACCGCGTCGTGGTCAACAGCTACTTCACGGAAGCGCAGGAGCTGGCGCAGCGCCTCTCGCAGAGCGCCAGCCGCGTTGCCGTCTCCGCGGAGCTGGCCAAGCGCATCGAGCGTTACATGACGCTGCTGCCCGGCGCCCAGGCCATCACGCCCGCGCGCCACGACCGCATGCCCTACCGGGTGTTCCTCGCGCAGGTGGGCGAGCGGCTGCGCGGCGCCTACGAGGGCCGCGCGAGCGGCTACGAGGGCGCCCGGCAGTTTCGCGATGACATCGCCCTGGTTGCCGACAGCCTCAGGGCCAACCGCGGCACCAACGCGGGCCTGTTCCACGTCGAGCGCCTGCTGCGCCGTATCGACACCTTCGGCTTTCACCTGGCGACGCTCGACGTGCGCCAGCACGCCGAGGTGCTGCACCAGGTCGTAGCCCAGGGGTTCGCCGATGCACAGTGGGCCACGCGCAGCCGCGGCGAGCGCCGCGACTTGCTCGCCGCGGCGCTGGAGAAGGACCGCGGCCCGGTCACGGAGCTGGACGCCCTGGGCAAGCGCACGCTCGCGGTGTTCGAGGCGATCATGCAGGGCCGCCATCGCTATGGGGTGAACGCCATCGGCTACTTCATCATCAGCGGCGCCAGCGCCGCCGATGACATGCTCGCCGCGCTGCTGCTGGCACGCTGGGCGGCCGCCTACGACAAGAAGTCCGGGGAAGTCGCCCTCGACATCGCCCCGCAGTTCGAGACCGAGCAATCCCTGCGCAGCTGCGGCACGATAATGCGCGAGCTGCTCGCCGACCCGCTCTACCGCCGCCACCTGGAGGCCCGCGGCCGCCGGCAGTGCGTGCTGCTGGGCTACTCGGACAGCAACAAGGAGGCCGGCACCTGCGCCTCGCGCTTCCTGATCCACCAGGCCCAGGGCGAACTGGCAGCCGTGCTGGGCGCCGCCGGCGAGCAGCCGGTGCTGTTCCACGCGCGCGGCGGCAGCGCGGCGCGCGGCGGCGGCCGCATCGAGTCGATCGTCAAGGCGGCCCCGCCCGGGGCAGTCAACGGCGTGCTGCGCATCCGCGAACAGGGCGCGACCGTCAAGCAGGGTTACGGGCTGCGGCCCATCGCCATGCGCACCCTGGAGCGCGCCTTCAACGCCCTCGCCCTGGCGACGGCGGCCACGCAGCGCGACCCTGCCGCCACCGAACCGGCCGCGCACGTCGAGGTGGCGGCGCTGCTTGCCCGGGAGAGCCGCGCGGCCTACCGCGAGCTGGTGTACGGCGCCGCGAATTTCTACGAGTACTTCCAGGCCGTGACCCCGATCGATGTGATCGAGCGCATGCAGATCGGCTCGCGCTCCGCGCATCGCGCCGCGCACACCGGGCTGGCCGCCCTGCTGCCGGTGCCGTGGGTGTTCGCCTGGTCGCAGGCGCGCTTCATGCTGCCGGGGTGGTATGGCGCCGGGCGGGGACTGGCGGCCGCAGTGGCGCAATTCGGGCTGGCCCGGCTGCGCGAGGCGCACACCAGCTGGTACTTCCTGCGCAACCTGGTCGATGACATCGAGACCATGCTGGCACGTGCCGACCTGGAGATCGCCGCCTACTACGAGGCGCTGTGGCCGGGCGGGCCCGCGGACTATCCGCGGCTGATCCGCGCCGAGTACCAGCTCGCCTGCGAGCAGGTGCTGGCGATCAAGGACAGCCGGGCGCTGCTGGACTCGGATGCGACGATGCAGCGCTCCATCCGGCTGCGCAACCCGTACGTCGACCCGATGAACCTGATGCAGGTCGACCTGCTGCGGCGCTGGCGCGCGGGGGCGCGCGAGGACCACGAGCTGTTCGCGGCATTGCTGGCCAGTATCGGCGGCATCGCCGAAGGGCTGCAGAGCACCGGATGAGCACCGCCGAGGGCGCCATCACCATCCGGCCAGCCGGCGCCGACGAGATGCCGCTGGTGCTCGGCTTCATCCGCGAACTGGCCGTGTACGAGCACCTCGAGCACGAGGTCATCGCCACTGCAGCCGACCTGCAGGCCGCGCTGCTCGGCCCGCGGCCCTACGCGGAGGTGGTCTTCGCCTGCGTGGACGGCACGCCCCTGGGCTTCGCCCTCTTCTTCCACAACTTCTCCACCTTCCTGGGCAAGCCCGGCATCTACCTCGAGGACCTGTTCGTGCGCCCGGAGGCACGCGGTCGCGGCCTGGGCAAGCGCCTGCTGGCCTGGCTCGCCCGCACCGCCCTCGAGCGCGGCTGCGCGCGGCTGGACTGGGCGGTGCTCGACTGGAACGAGCCCTCGATCGGCTTCTACCTTCGGCTGGGTGCGCAGCGCATGGATGCATGGACCACGTTCCGCCTCACCGGAGCCGCCCTGCAGCAGCTGGCACGCGAGGGCTGAACGGGCGGTTACGCCGCGCTGCAGGCGGCTAGGGCCGGCGGTAGATGCGCCCGCCCTTCATGACGAACACCACGTGAGCGGTCGCGCCGATATCGCGCATCGGATCGCCCTCCACGGCGATGACATCGGCCAGCATGCCCTGGCGCAGCGCGCCCAGGTCCGACTCGTGGCGCAGGATCTTGGCATCCGTGGCGGTGGCCGCCGTCAGTGCCTGCACCGGGGTCATGCCGTCCTCGACCATCCACTGCAGCTCGCGGTAGTTGGTGCCGTGCGCGAATACCCCGACATCACTGCCACAGCCGATGGTGACGCCGCTCCTGAGCGCGGCGCGGAACGCCGTCGCAGCCTGCTGCATCCCCGCGGTCGGCTCCGCGCCCGGGACGTAGTGTTCGAAGTACTCCGCATAGGCGGCCTCGGCCTCGAGCGTCGGCAGGTACGCGACCCCGTGGGCGGCCATGAGCTTGAAGATCTCCGGCGTACCGGCATACCCGTGCTCGATGGTATCCACCCCGGCCAGCACCGCGCGGCGCATGCCCTCGGCGGTCGCCGCGTGCGCGGCCACCGGCCGGCCCGAGGAGTGCGCGGTGTCCACCAGCGCCCTGAGCTCCTCCACCGAGAAGGTCGGCTGCTGCGTGCCCTCCGGCCCCCAGCGGTAGTCGGCGTATACCTTGATCCAGTCGGCGCCGCGCCCGGCCTGCTCGCGCGTCGCGGCGATGACCGCATCGAGGCCGCTGGCCTCCTGCGCGCCCTGCGGCGTGCAGCACACGTCCGGGCGCAGGCCGCGCGGCGCCGGTCCGTAGCTGCCGGTGGCGACGATCGCCCGCGTGGCCACGAACAGCCGCGGGCCCTCGATCAGGCCCTCGTTGATGGCGCGCTTGAGCGCGACGTCGGCGTAATCGGCGCCCTCGGTGCCCAGGTCGCGCAGCGTGGTGAAGCCTGCCAGCAGCGTGGCGCGCGCCTGCACCCCGGCACGCAGCGTGCGGTAGGGCACCGGCTCCTTGAGGACCTGGTCGTTCCAGAGCACCTCGTTGTACGGGTGCAGCAGCAGGTGCGAGTGCAGGTCCATCAGCCCGGGCAGCAGCGTCGTCCCGGGCAGCTCCAGCACTTCGGTGCCCGGCGGCGCCGCCACGCTGCCCCGGGGGCCCACGGCGGCGATGCGTTCGCCCTGGATGAGCACCACCCATCCTGCGTGCACCGGCTCGCCCGCGGTCCAAACCTGCGCCGGGCGCAGCAGCACCCCTGGCGGTGCTGCGGCGGCGTGGGAGAGGACCAGGGCGAGGATGCAGCCGGCCCCGAGGGCACGCACGAGCTTCGTGTTCATGGTCAGGAATCGCACAGCCGAGGTGGAAGCGCACCGTAGCACGGCCGGCATGCGCGGCGGAGGCGCGAGAAGGCCCCCGCGTGGGTCAGGAGCCCATCAACACCGTGGTGTCGTAGCTCTCGAAGCCCTGGATCGCGCGCGCGTAGGCGTTGAAGACCAGCCGCTCGGCCACCTTGTCGGCACGCGGGGCGAGCAGCATGCGCAGCACCACATCGTCCGCCGGCCGCGTGGCCTCCTCGGCCAGCAGCTGCTCGATGACGCGCGTGAGGCGGTGGTAGATCTCGTTGACGAAGCGCAGGTGCGCGGCATCGTGCACCTGCTCGGCACCCGGCCCGTACGTGCCGCGGGCTTCCTCGGCAAGCTCGCGCAGGAACAGGTTCAGGAGCCGCGCCTTGTCCACCAGTCGCAGCTCTGCGTAGAACTGGATTTCGGAGTTGAGGTTCATGTGCCGGCCCTGCCTGTGACCTCAGTGCTATGAGGGGAAGAATTCAAGCGGCTTGGTGACGGTGATGGTATCGACGTCCTTGGGCTCGAACTTGTAGGTGCGCACCAAGGCCACGATCTTGCGCTCGAGCTCCGCATCCTTCAATTCGCTCGAGACCACGCGGCAGGCACTGACGTCGCCCGCCGGTGTAATGGTCAGCTCAAGCACAAGCTTGCCCTGCAGCTCGGCGTTGTCGCGCTGCGCGCGCGCATAGATGCTGTCGAGACGTCCCTTGTTGCGGTCGAACACCAGCTCGACCTCCTCGCGCGAACGGGCCGGCTTGCCGCCGCCGCCGCTGACCGCCGGCGGGCGCGAGTTGAGTCCCGATCGGGCGACCCCCGAGTTCACCGCAGTGGTCTCGTGGCCGGTGAGCGAGCCCGCGCCGCCGCCGAAACCGCGGCTGGTGTCCGCGGAGGTGATCCCGCCGCTGCCGACCCCGACCTTGGAGGTGATGAGCGAGCGCTCGGCGTGCGCATCCGCACCCACCGCGCCGGAGAGGTTCTTCACCTCCAGGGGCTTGGTATCCATGATCTCGCGCAGGTCGGCGAGCTCGTCCTTGACCTGGTTGAGCTGCTTCTGCGCCTTCTCGTGCGCCTTCTGCTTCTGGTCGACCGGCGGGGTCACCGGCACCACCTTCGGCTCGACCTTCGGCTTCTCCTGCACCTTGGGCGCCGGCGGTGGCGGCGGTGGCGGCTTGGCCTGCTCCTCGAGCATCACCTTCGCCAGACGCTGCGGGATGTCCGGGGTCGTCGGTGCCTTCGCCTTCGGCAGCACCAGGAACAGGATGGTGAACAGCAGCAGCAGGATCAGCAGCACGCGCAGGATCTTGCGGAAGCGCGCACTGGCTTCCTCATCGCCCTCCCAGGGCAACTCGAATTCGCGGTAATACGGTGCCAGCTGCATCGTGCTTAACCGGGCTTGAAGCCGGCGGCCACCGGCTTTTCCTTCTGGATGACCGCCAGCGAGATCTTCCCGTAGTCGGCGGCCGTGCAGGTCGCCATCACGCGCTTGAGCACCTCGTACGGCAGCACCTTGTCGGCCATGACGGTGATCTCACGGTTGGCCAGGTCCCGCTCGGTCATCTCCTTGCCCACCAGCAGCGGTCGCTTGAGCGCCGCCAGCAGCGGTTCCACCAGCGGGGTCTTGGTGTTGCGGATCTCGGCGATCGAGGTGATGAACTCGCCCTGCACGAACAGGTCGGTCTTGGTGATCATCACCACGACGGACTCCTTGGGGGCGGTCTGCGCGATCGACTGCGGGATCTCGATGCCCTTGGCGTTCTGGATGACCTCCACCTCGGTCGAGTACACCAGGAGGAATGCCACCATCACCGAGAGGATGTCGATGAGCGGGATCAGGTTCAGCTGCGCATCGGCACGGTTGCGCATGTGGTGCTGCGCCATGCGCCGCGCACGGGTTGAGGTGCTCATGGGTGGGCTCCGCTGCCCGGCGCGCCCGTGGCCGCGCCCGGTGCATCCGTCGCGGGCGCATCGCCCATGGAGATATCGGGGAACAGCTCCGCCTGCACGGTATTGGCGCCCTCGCCCTGCTCGAACACGCGCACGTGGTCCATCACCTGCACGACCTGGTCATACGGGGTGTCCGGCTCCAGCAGAATGGTGGCGTCGGTCTTCTCCGGGAACTTGGCCTTCACGCGCTTCAGGTACTCCGTCAGCGTGTCGTAGTCGTGGCCCGTGGCGGTGTCGGGAATGGTGGCCAGCGGCCCGGTATTGCGGTCCGCGACCTGCAGCAGGTCCTTGCGCACCATCACCTCCAGCACCAGCCCCGGCGGGGGCTCCTTGAACTCCGTCTGGGCGGCCGGCAGGTTCAGCTGCAGGATCACGGTGCGCGAGAACACGGCCGTCATGAGCAGGAACGTCACGAGCACGGTGAAGATGTCGATCATCGGCACGAGCAGCAGCTCCGCGGGCTTGCGCGCGTGCCGCTCCATCTTGCGGGATTGGTATGAACGACGCATGCGCGGCCTTCAGTCCTTGACGGAACGCTCGAAGAAGATCAGGCCGCCGCAGTGGCGGGGGTCTGACGCTCGGTGATGGCGTTCAGGAACTTGACCGAGGCCATCTCCAGGCTGTCGATCAGCTCGGTCGTCTTGGTCTGCAGGAAGGCATGAATGAACAGCAGCGGCACCGCCGTCATCAGGCCGAACGCGGTGCAGTTCATGGCCACCGAAATCGAGGCGGACAGCAGGTTGGCCTTCTCCGCCGGGTTGACCGTGGCCACCGCCTGGAAGGCGCGGATCAGTCCCATGACCGTGCCGAGCAGGCCGAGCAGCGTTGCAAGGTTGGCGAAGGTTGCCAGGTAGTGCGTGCGCTTCTCCAGGCGTGGCACGACCTCCATCAAGCTCTCCTCCATCGCCTTCTCGATGTCATCGCGACGGCGCGCGGACTGGATACGTGCCAGGCCGTAGTTGAGGATGTGGCCGATGGCCGAGTCGGACTTGGCGGTCGCCTGCGCCACCTGGCGGAAGTTTCCCTGGCCCAGCAACGGCACGATCTCGTTCCACAGCGCGCGGTTACGTGCCGCGGTCATGGTGAGATAAATGTAGCGCTCGATGGCGATCGCAAGACCGACCACGAACACGACGGCGATGGGGAACATGAATTCCCCGCCACCCTGGAAGAAACGAACAATTACGTTCCAGAAGCCCATCTGACACTCCCGCGCAAAAAGACGGCCACACAAGCGCAATTACTGCAGAAACTGAATGACATAAGCCCAAAAAGCTGCGACACAGCTCTCATACCTGATGCTGCACCGCGGTCATTTCAGGGCTTCGCGTCGGAACCCTGCACCGCGTCTGCTTTTACCCCGGCCTGGTCCGGCCGCAGGGCCTCGTAATAGCGGGTTTCCCGCTTGAATACGTCCCTGTCCAGGGGCTGCAGCACCTCATCCAGGAGGCTGTTCGGCGGGCGGCCGACCAAATCGCCCAGGTCCGATCGCTTCCACGGAACGATATACATGACTTTCGGCAGCTCGTGGTTACCGCGCACGTCCGTCGTGTCCAGGTTCAGCCGGTCGTTGCCCTTGCGCGCGCCGGCCTGGGGGGCGGCTGCGGTCGCCGGGGCTGCGGCAGGCTGGGTGGCCGGAGCGGTGGCCGCCCGTGGCGCGGCAGCAGCCTGCGTCTCAGGCGCCGCAGGGGCTTCGCTGGGCGCTACGCTCTCGGTGAGCTTGCTGGTATCGACACCCGGCTCCAGCTGGTCCGGACGCGGTGCTGGGCGCGTGGCCGGTGCGGGGGCTGCAGGCTCCTGAGCCCGGCCCGACAGCGGCGCCAGCAGCAGCGGCACGAGCACCCAGGCCCCCGCGATCCGTCTGGTTTGCCTAGCCATGCTCAACCTCCTGTCTTCGGCGCAGCCCCGGGCGCGGGCTGCGGCTCAGGCGGGGGCGCGGGGGCGACCTCGCCCGGCGGCGGCGCGGCGCCCTCAGGCGCCGGTGCGACGGCCTCGGGTTTCCTGACTGCCGGCATTCCCAGCCGCTGCCGCAGGTCCGCGATCCATCCGCTCACCGGCTTTTCCTCCCCGGTGAGGCTCTTGTACTGCTCGAACGCCGGCAGCGCGCGCGCCGGCTCTCCCAGATAGAGATCCTCGAGTACGCCAAGGTTCCGCCACGCCGGCGCGTACAGCGGATCGACCTCGACGGCCTTCTGGTAGGAAGCCGCCGCATCCTTGAACTCGCCGCGCATTCTCTGGGTTACGCCCAGTTCTGTCCACGCCACCGCGCTGCCGTCCTCGCGCGCCACCGCGTTCTTGAGCGACTCCTCGGCCTTGTCGAGCTGGCCCTGCTTGCGCTGCAGCAGGCCCAGGTTCACCAGCGGCGCGGCGAACTGCGGGTACTGCAGGGCGACCTGCTTGAAGTCGAGCTCCGCCTCGGTGGTGTTGCCGGCGCGCATGGCGCGCACGCCGCGCTCAAACTCGGCCCGCGCGGCCGGGGGTACCTCCGGGCGCACGGTCGCGGCGGGTGCCGCGGTCGGCGCGGCCGCGGTGCCGGCACTGGGCGCGGTGCCCGCGGCAACGGCGCCGGGGGCGCCGGCGGCTGCAGGCGCCGCTGCGGTCACCACCGGATGTGCTGCCGGCGCAGGTTCCGGGCGCGCCGCGTGACTGCAGGCGCCCGCGGCGAGTGCGGCCGCACACGCCAGCGCAGCACCGGCAACGCGGGCGTGGTTATTCAAGGTTGGCGACGACATCCAGCGTCTGCTCCGTCTTGCCGTAGCGGGCGGGCTTGAGTTCCGCGAGCGCCTGGTAGCTCTTGCGCACCCACTCGTCGTAGACCCCGTCCCTGGCATGGGCCACGTTCAGCTCGTGCACCTTGATCGCCTGCTCCTCGAACGGAAACACCTGCTCCTCGAGCAGGGAGTTGTATTCCTCGAGCTCGTCCCCCTTGAGCGTCTTGGGTCGCTCCGAGGCGAGCACGTCCTTGGCCAGCACGCGGTACAGGTCGGCCATCTCGTAGGTGGCCGCCGTGGTCACCTCGGCGACCTGGTACTCCGCGGCACGCTTGTAGCCGTCCATCGCGGTCTCGAGCGCGTTGCGCTTGACGATCAGGCTCTTCTTGAGCGGCGCGGTGAGCTGCACGCCGCGGAAGGCATCGCGCGCCGGCTGCGCCAGGGCGAGCTGCGCCTTCGCGGCCAGGTAGTGCGAGCGCACGGTGCGCGCAGCACCGGCCTGGGTGTCGGCGTTGATGATCTCGTGGTACCAGTGGTCGCGCCGGGGGGTGTCGCCGGCCTTGGCGGCGTACTCGGCCAGGTGCTGGCGCGCCTCCTGGGCATCGGCCAGCGGGCTCGGGTTGGTGGCCACGAACTTCTCGAGCATCGCGGAGGCCTTGGCGGGGTTGCCGGCCTTGGCGTACAGGTCCGCGGACTGGATCAGCGCCTCGCGCTGCACGGCAGGGTCCCCGGGGGCGGCGGCAATGTGCTCGAACTCGGCGGCCGCCTCGCCGGGGCGGTTGGCCGAGGCATACGCCACCGCGAGCTTGCGCGTGACCTCCGGCTGCAGCGGGCTCTGCGGGAACTGGTGACGGAAGTCCTCGAGGACGGTGATCGCGCGCGGCCACTGCTCGAGCACGATCAGCTGGGTGGCCGCATCGTACTGGGCGTTGGCGCGGATCTTGGAGTCCGGGGCCACGGCCGCCACGCGCAGGAAGTCATCGACCGCGGCGGCCGCATCCCCCGCCTTCTGCTTCGCCTCGCCCTGCTTGTAGACGCTCGCCGCGACGCGCTCGTTGAGGTCGCTGCGCATCTTCTCGTCGGTCCCGGCCAGCGCGCGGGCCTGGATGAACGCCGGCTCGGCCTTGGCAAAGTCGCCCTCGTCGAAGTAGGACTGCCCGATGAGGGTCCAGGCGATGCGCTGCTTGGCGGCATCCACCGGCGGCTGGCGTGCGAGGATCGACTGGCTGACCGAGAGCGTGCGCAGCAGGTCGCCGCTGGCAAAGATCTCCTCGGCCGCGCGCGTGAGCACCCCGGCGCTGTCCGGGTGCTCGGGGAAGGTCTGCGCGAACTTCACCCCGGCATCGGTGGCGCGCTTGTGCCAGGCCTCCTTGTCCGCGCCCGTGAGGCTCTCCTCGCCCTTCTGGTAGGAGACCAGTCCCGCATAGGCGGCGGTCGCGGACTTGGCGTTCTTCGGGTAGCTGTAGGCGGTATGCTCATACTCGGCGGCCGCCTCGGAGTACTGGTGGCTCTCGTAGAGCGCCTCGGCCAGCAGGTAATTGGTCTCCGCCGAGTCCGCGTCCCCGGGGAAGGACTTCAGGTAGTCGCGGTACCAGCGGGCGGCCTCCTGGTAGTCGGCCACGCGCTTGGTCTTCTGTGCGGTGGCGTGGAAATAGGTGGCCACGTCCTTGAGGTTGACCTTCAGCTCCTGCACCACCTTGGGGTGCTCGGCACGGCTGCGGGTCTTCCAGTAGGGCGAGTCGAAGTTGTAGTGCTCGACGAACTCGTGCTTGCCCTCGAGCACCAGGTCACTGAAGCCGCCCTTGCCGTAGGCCTCGATGGCGGCCATGTCCAGCTCCGGCGCATGGTCGCTGTAGGGATCGCGCGCCACGTACGCGCGGTAGACCGTGGCCGCGTCCTGGTAGCGCTGGTTCTCGACGTAGTTATCGCCCAGGCGCGCGTACAGCAGCCACGCGTACGGACGGTCGCCGTGCTGGGCCATGTACTGCTCGAGCGACTTGGCGCCCTCGTTGTACGAGAACGCGATGCTCATGACACGCAGGGTGTCCTCGACCAGCTCGCGGTCGGCGCGCTTGAGGCTCTCCAGCGGCACGGACTTGCCGCCCACGCTGGAGCCGAGTTCGCGGTCGAGCACGCCGCTGAAGGACGGCAGGCTCTCCAGCGTGAGCGACTGCTTGAACAGCGACCAGCCGTGCTTGTAGAGGCTTTGCTGGTAGAAGGCGGAAGCACCGCCGCGGCCGATCACCGCCGCGTAGGCCTTCTCGGCCTCCTGGTAGTGCTTCTCGCTGAACAGCAGCTCACCGCGGCGGAACTGTACCTCGTCGATGCGCGGGCTCTGCGGATACTGGGCCACGATGCGGTCAAGCGTGGCGAGCGCCTGGTTGTTCTGCCCGGAGGTCTCGTAGGCACGCGCCAGCTGGTAGAGCACCTGGTCGTTGCGCGCGTAGTCGGGGTAGGCCTTGAGCAGCGTCGTGTACAGCTTGACCGCCTCGGCGCCCTGCGCGTCCGGGGAGGTCACCTCCTCGGCAAGCCGGCTCATCTCCCCGGCATCCAGGTTCAGATCGCCCAGGCGCCGCATGGCCTCGGCGCGCAGCTTCGGGTCGGTGTTCTGCAGCTCCAGGAAGTGGCGGTAGTTCTCCATCGCCTTGGTGTTGCTGGCACTGGCCGGGGTGTCCTTGTGCACCTCGACCTTGTGCGTCGCCAGATCACCGATGGTCGGTGAGGGCTTGGTGCTCTGCGCCATGGCCGGCAGCGGCAGCGCGGCCGCCGCGAGCAGCACCGGAAGGAGCGCGCGCCTCATTGGGGCGGCTCCGCATCCGGCGCCGCCGGCTCGTCGGTCTCGGCACCCTTCTGCACCGGGGCCGCCGGCTTCGCCGGGCGCGCCGATTCGTCGTTCGCGGCGCGGTCGTACATGGTGGCCAGCGCGAAGCGCGCCTGCACCTGGTAGGCGGCGAGCCGGTCCTTCTGCTGCTCGAGCTCGCTGACCGCCACCTTGGCGAGGTACTCGCTCTGGCGCTGCTCGGTGGCGGCCAGGCGCACCTGCAGTGCCTCGATGCGCTGCTTGAGTGCGGCCACGCGCGTGGCGAACTCGCCGGTATTGGCGGGCATGTTCCTGCGGGCCCGCTCGACGCGGATCCAGCGGCTCTGCGCCTCGTTCAGGGCGAGGTTCAGGTCCTTGAGGCTGCGGTGCTCCTGCCACAGGCGCGCCCCGTACGCATCGTTCAGCCGGAACTGCAGCACGCCCTTGACCAGCGCGAGCCGGGCGCGCAGTTCGGCGTTCTCCGGCGTATCCGGTGCCCCGGCAAGGTTAGCCTGGGCGCGCTGCAGGCGCTGCCACTGCTCGCTGTCAGGGGCGATACCCAGCGCACGGCGCGCCTGCTGCTCCGGGCTCTCAGTGGCGTCCGCGGTCCCGGCAAGGGCAGCCTCGATGCGCTGGATGCGTGCCCACTGCTCGCGCTCCGTCGCCGTTCCCAGCGCTGCGGCGTCGTGCTGGGACTCGATGGTGCGCAGCCGGTTCGCGAGCGCCACATCGCGCTGCTGCAGCTTGCCGACCGCATCGGAGGCCAGCAGCGCATCGGCGCGCGGCAGGCGCTCGGCGAAGGCCGCCTCGCGCGTGTCGATCATGTCCTCGAAGGCGACCATGTCGCCGTCCCATTTCTCGAGCGTGCCGCCGAGGTAGACGAGGTCGCGGTAGTTCTTCAGGCCCTCCTGGAAGTCGTGGCCGGCCAGCACCGCGTACAGGTAGCGCGACTCGGGCGCATCGGGGAGGCTCTTCAGCTGCCAGAACCAGCCGTAATGGGCTTCCTCGCCCTGCACCTGGTCCTTGTTGAGCACGCGGTTGAGCATGTCGCCCTTGCGGATGCTGGCGATCGCCGCATCCAGGCGCGTGTCCTCGGCGGCGAAGGAGTTGACCGCGCTCTCGTAGTACTCGGCCGACTGCGCGTTGGCGTTGAGCTTGCTGAAGGCATAGGGCACGGCGAGGTAGGCCTCCTGCACCGCCGAATCGAGCACGTTGCGGCTGCGCAGCTCCATCCAGGGGCTCAGGGCCGCCTGGTAGTCACCGAGCGCCGAATCCGCCCAGCCCAGACCCAGCAGCGCCTTGTCCGAGTACGGTCCGTTGAGGCGCACCCGCGTGAGCGGCGCCCGCGCGCGCGCCGGCTGCTCGGCCTGCAGGTAGGCGTAGCCCAGGGCCAGGTTGGCGCGGTCCCGCAGCGAGGCCAGCTCGGTGGTGGACGGGAGCATCGTGCCTACCCCGCTCAGGAAGGGGTCGGCATCGTTGAGGCGCTTGGCGCGCACCAGGGCGACGCCGAGGTTGTAGCGGGCGTATGCCGACCAGGGCTGCTCGCCGCGCCAGCCGGAGAGCAGCTGGATCGCCTCGTCGAAGCGCCCCTCGTGCATCAGCACGTTGGCGAACAGCAGTTCGCGCTGCGCTTCCAGATCCGCCGACATGCGCCCGTTGATCTTGCGCAGCGCTTCTTCGGCCTTGTCGAGATAGCCGCGTGCGTACCAGACGTTGGCCAGGTAGAACCAGGCGCGGTTGCGCACCCCGGTGGGCACGTCCATGGTCAGCACGCTTTGGAAGATCGCGCCGGCCTCGTTGTGCATGCCCAGGTCCAGGTACATCCCGCCGGCCAGCAGCCGCGCCTCGTCCTCGTGGTGCGGCATGCGCGCCCAGTGCTCGTAGGCGAGCAGGTGCGTGAGCGCCTCGAAGTCCTTCTCCTGGTAGTAATAGAAGAGGACATCCCCGTAGTGCAGGTCGCGGATGCGCGTGACCGGCATCTTCTCCGGATCGTGGCGGCGTGCCCCCGCCGGGGCCGCGGCGAGCACCGCAAGCACACACACCACGAGGCGCTCGCGCATGGAGGCCGTCCGGCTCAAGGACTATTCCCAGTCCTTGATTTCGAACTCCGGCTGCAGCTTTCTCTGCCGGTCATCGATCTTCAGCTCCAGGTACTTTGCCCCGACGGCCTTCTCGAAGTGCAGCGCGGCGCCGCGCTTGTAGGGCCGGTCGTTCGGACCCTTGCCGTTGAAGAAGGCCACCAGCTCGTGCGGCCCGACCTTGAGATTGCCCACGTACAGGCGCTGCACGCCGCCCTTGAGCAGCGCTTCCACCTCGCGCGGGGTGTACAGGTAGTTGATGACTTCCTTCTGGTCGATCTTCAGCTGCACCGAGTCGAGCGCGAAGAACTCGCCCACGTCCATCGACAGGAACACCGCGACCTGGGTGTTGGCCGGAAACAGCAGCTCTTCCTCGAGGATGAACAGGTCCTTATTGAGGTCAACCACGTCCTTCTTCAGGCCCTGGATGTCCTGGTCGAGTCCGCGGGTATCGGCAGCCGCCTCGGGCGCCGCCGCCGGCGTCACCGCGGGCGCGGGGGAAGCATTCGCCGGCGCCGGGGTGGCCGGGGGCGGTCCGTCGATCACCAGCGTCGCAGGCGGCGCCGCGGCAGTCAGTTGCGCGGCCCCCAGCAGCACCGCTGCCAGCAGGCCCGCGCGCCAGCGCCGCGGGTTGGCCTCGGTCGGGCGGCGGGCAAGTGTGGTCTGTAACATGATGGTTCCGATCATTCGTTCAGCAGGGCACGCAGCTCCTGCAGATAGAGGGTGTCGTTCGCCGGGCTGTAGTCGCGCAGCACGTAACGCACGTTGCCGCCGCGGTCGATCAGCACGGTCATGGGCAGGTTGTCGACCTCGTAGCTGCGCGCCACGCCCTTTTCCGGATCCAGCAGCATCGGGAAGCCCACACCGGCCGAGTGCGCAAACTCGAGTGCGCCCCTCGGGTTATCGTCGACACCGACACCGAACATCGCCAGTCCCGCGGACTGGTAGGTCACGAAGCTGCGGTTCAGCACCGACAGCTGCGTGCGGCAAGGCGTGCAGCGGCTGCTCCAGAAGCTCAACACCACCACCTCGCCGCGGTGCTCGGAAACACGCGCATTGACCCCCGAGACGGCATGCAGCGCGAAGTCCGGCGCTGCCTGGCCGAGCAGCCGGTACGGCGGGTCGGCCAATGCCGCGCTGCAGCCGGCGAAGGCGGCCGCCGCCACGCACGCGCGCAGCAGCGCACCGGCGCGCGGCAGGCTACGCCACATCGGGCCATCCGGCCGTTGCAAGCTCAATAACGATCCTTCGCCACGGGGTGCGACTTGCGCCCGCGCCAGCATGGAAAATTGCACAGCGCACTTAACACTGTCAACGAAGTGAGCCGCGAAATGAGGCCTGAGGCCTGGTCGGGCAGGCGGTGTGGCGTCGGCGGAACGCGACAGACTGCCGCGCGTGCCACCGTGAGGCGGTGGCACGCGCGGTGCGTCACACGATCTTATTGAAAGCGGTCAGCCCGGCCAGCGTGGCGCCCGACCCCAGGCTCTGCATGGGGAACACGGTCGTGAACTGGTTGTCCGTGCCCATGAGGCCCATGTAGTTGAGGATCACCGCCTGCACCAGGCTGTTCACCGAGTTCGCCACCGGGCTGGAGGTGCCCACCACCGAGCCGTCGGCGGTGAAGTAGCCGATCTGCTGCCCGGCGACGCCGTTGCGCAGCTGCGGGCGCCCGGTCGGGCTGTAGGCCAGGAAGAAGGTCGAGGAGACCGAGGAGTTGTCGCCCTGCCAGCCGTACTTGCCGCGGCCATCGACGCTGTTATCGGGCATGCCGGTGGAGCTCAGCGAGCCATCGCTGAACACGTAGATCATGACCGGGGTCTGCTTGCGCTGTGCGTACTCGAGCACCGCGCCGATCATCTGGCCGGCCTTGAAGTTGCGCATCTCGCCCGAGGCACGCGTGCTGTCGTGGTAGTCGTAGCCGCCCAGGGTGATGGTGCCGGCGCCGGCATAGCCGTCCAGCACGAGCTTCATCACGGTGGCGGTCTTGCGCACGTCCCCGTCCTGGAAGTCCGTGGCCGTGAAGATCGGCGAAGCGCCACCGATGATGAGCGGGTCCTGGGTCGGATCCAGGGCGGCCGGGTTGCCGAACACCGCGGCGGTGTTCGCCGACTTCACGTAGGCACAGCGCACCTGGTTCTTCAGCTGCGTGTCGCTCACCGGGTCAGAGTAGATCGCAACGCCCGGGGTCGAGCCGCTCGGCGCGCTCAGCGCGCCGGTGATGGTCGAGGTGTCGCCCGCCACGTACGGCGTGCTGCCGCCGCTGATGCGCGCCTGCGACTCCAGCACCGCCACGGCCACAGGATCGGCGGTCGCGCCACCGGTATCCACCAGCGCGGTGGCATCCGAGGGCTGGCTGATGGTGGTCGGCTGCAGGGACGGGTCGATGAGCGACATCGGCGCGAGCGAGTTGCCGCCGGAGACCGAGGACTCGGTGCCGGCGAGGGTCAGCAGCAGCCCCTGGGCGCCGGCCTTGGCGATGCCGTACATCGGGTTGTGCGGGTTGTTCTGGGTGTCGTTCTGCGACATCGCGCAGAACACCGCCCCATTGGTGCCGGCGGCGGTCGCCGGCGTGGTCGCCTTGCTCTGCATGCCGCGCTTGATGGCGGCATCCATGTGGAACAGCAGCCCGAACGAGGAATCGATGTTGGCGCTGGAGCTGGGCACCTGGTTGCCCGGCACGCCGAGCTTGCCGTAGCCGGCGGTGGAGAGGAAGTTGCTCTGTCCGCCCTGCACGCCCACCAGCACCTCCGAGCCGACGAGGTTCGCGCCCCCGGCGAGGTCGAAGCAGATGAAGGGCACGCCGGTGGCCTTGGTCGGCACGTTGCACTGGCCGGAGGCCAAGAGCGCGGCGATATCCGGGGACAGCGTCGGGTTGGCGGCGTTGGCGTTGCCGGATTTCAGCAGCGCGCCCAGCCAGGCCGGGGCCATCACCACCGCAGGTCCGGAGAGGATGCCGGCGGCGACGAAGTCGCGGCGGCTCACCGGCAGCGGGTGGTCACTGTGGAGCATCGGCTCGCCGAGGGCGTGCGGCCGGGCAGGTTTCTTGCGGATCAACATGGTCAGTTACTCCTGGTCCCGGTCACTGCAGGGTCACGACGGCGCTGCCGAGCACCGCGGTACACGCCGCGATGGTCGCATCGGCCACGGTCGCACCGCTCTTGAGGGTGGGCACCCGCTGCAGCAGGTTGCCGACTTCGAGGGTCACGGCGGCCGCCGCATCCGGCGCAACACCCGTGCCGACCGCGTTGGTGGCCAGCGCGTTGGCAACGATGGCGCGGTTGGCGCTCGAGCCGAAGAAGCTCGAGGCGCTGCCGCCGGTGCTGCCATCCAGGCCGCCGCTGAAGAAGGTGTGCAGCAGCGCGGGAGTGTTCACCATCTGGCCGCAGTAGGCGGTCGCCAGCTGCGAGATCGCAGTCTGGTGCGAGGGCAGGAACGCTGCGATCTGCGGGCTCGAGGGCAGCGACTGCTGCTCGTTGTTGTACAGCGCCATCACCGTCGAGTTGGTGATCGGCACGCCGGTGATGCGCGACATCGAGTGATGGATGCGCTCGAAGGTCGCCACGCCGAAGTCAGGCATCGGGGTGCTATCCGGTGCCGGCGGGGCCACCACGATCACCGGCTCCACGTAGGCGTGCACGTGCGAGCCGAGCTGGTCGAAGGCGAGGAAGAACAGGTCGTTGTCCGGCCCGAGCGATGCCGGCACGACCGTGCCCAGGCCCGAGAGCAGCTGGCCGTTGGCCGCCGTGTAGTTCGAGCCGCCGACGGTGGCGTTCATCGTGGCGTACGACTGCCCGGCCGGGGCCAGCGCACCGTTCACGCCCATGCGCATGCCGCTGATCTTCAGGTTCGCCGGCACGGTGGCGTTGGGGTCGAGCGAGATGAACTTCGGCTGGTAGAACAGGTAGCTGTAGCTGTCGTACTGCGAGGCCTGGAACAGGATGTACGACTGCGACACGCCCGACAGGGCGCTCACGTTGAACAGCATGTAGTACTTCTCGCCCACGCCGGCGGCGAAGTTCTGCTGGATCTGCGGCTGGGTGAGCGCACGGCTGTGGATCGCCACGAACTTGATCGTGCCCTGCCACTGGCGCTGCCCGGTGGTCTCGTTGCCGAGCACCAGCGCGAAGGTGGTGTCCCAGTTGGCGAGCGTACCGCCCTTGGACGGGTCGGCATCGCCGGTGGGGAGGCCGTTGACGTAGATCTTCTGGCCGTTGACCGGGTCGTAGGTCAGCACGACGTGCTGCAGGGCCGCCTGGGCGGCGCCGCCGTTGGTCGTGGTGATCAGCGGCGGATTGCCGTTGGTGTCGGTCACGCTCGAGCGCGCCATGCCCTCGTACTGCATGGCGTCCTGGCCCAGGGTCATGTCGCGCGTGGTGTTGCTGCCGGAGTAGCTGACGATGAACGCATTGGTCTGCGTCACGTTCGCCGGCGCCACCCAGGCCTCGATCGAGTACTCACCCGAGGCCTGCAGCATGGAGGAGATCTTCTGGCTGGCGCTGGTGGTGGCCTGCGCCTTGCCGCCGGCGCCGAGGGTGATACCCCAGCCGCCGGCCCAGCTGACGTTGCCCGAGAGGGCCAGGTCCGCGGCCGGCGTGACACCGCTGGTGTCATAGGCGGTGCTGCCGCTGCCGGTCTGGAACATGTACTTCGCCACCAGGTTGGCCTCGTAGCGGTTGCCACCCTCGGCGATCGTGCCCTGCTTCAGCGTGAGCGCCCGCGAGACCACCAGGTTCGGGTCGATCGGGGTCACCGGGATGCCGTTGGCAAAGGCGGTGATCGCCGCGAGCATCGCCGCGGAGCTGCCCGGACAGTCCGGGGCGCCGCCGGAGGACGGGGTCACCCAGCAATGGTGGAACTCGGTGTTCAGGCGCTCGTAGAAGCGCGACTGGTCAGGCTGTGACAGGTTGATCTTCGACTGTGCCGCCGCGTACGCCTCGTTGATGTTGGAGCTGGCGAAGTACGGCTGCTGCGGCGTTGCCGAGCTCGAGCTGTGGCAGCCCGAGCAGTAGGCGGTCAGCAGCGGGTACACCGTGCTCTGGAAGCTCGGGTTGCCGCTGGTCGGGTCGGCCGGGAACTGCTTGCCGCCGCCGGCAGCCTGGTCGACCGGGGCGGTCAGCTGGATGCTCGTGGTGGAGGCGGAGCCGGCGCCGATCCAGGCCTGGATCCACACCAGGAGCGTCGAGGCGCAGGCGGAAGGGTCGGCGACCCAGCAGTTGTGACCGCCGCCGACCTTCATCACCATCAGCGACTGGTCAGGGGCGGTGAGGTTCACCAGCGGCAGCGCCGCCTGGTAGGCCAGGTTCACGTCATCCGAGCGCGCGAACTGGGGTGACTGGCCGCCCTCGTGGTGACAGCCGCCGCAGCGGTTGGCCGCGCGGATGTTCTGCCACAGGTTGATCTTGAAGGCCTGCACGTCCGCATTCGCCGGCGCCGGGCCGGTGTAGGCATTGGCCGTGTCCGTCGGGGGCGTGGACTGCTGGTTGACGGTCGTCGCCGGGCCACCGCCGCTACAGGCGGCGAGCGTGGCGAGCAGCGCCAGCGCGGCGCAGCGGACGAGAGTCTGGGTGGCACGCATAAGGAAGCCCTGTTCAGTACTGTTCATTACGCTGCTCCCTCAACTGCCCGCACAGGCGGCAGCGGCCTGCTGGAACACCTGCTTGAGGTTGTAGCCGGACTTGAAGCTCGCCTTGAGGGTGGCGACGGTCTGCTGGTCCGCCGCGCTGTTGGGCGCACGGAAGCACACGGTCTGGAAGACCTTGGTCACCTGGCACTGCGCGAACATGTCGCTGGAGGCGAGCTCCTGGCCGAGGGACTTCGCGCCATTGCCGCTGCCGGGCATCGAGGCATCCCAGCCGAAGGAGGCATTCGGGCCGGCGCGCCAGCGGTTGGACCAGCTGTCATCCGGGGTCACGAAGCCGAACGGAAAGTTGCTGGCGTTGATCGTGTACTTCGCCTGCACCGTGCCTGCGGTGTAGACCATCTGCCCGGCGGTGGCATCGAAGTTGTAATAGGCGAAGGCCTGGGCCATCGGGTCCATGCCGCTGTGGCAGCCGGCACACTGGTTCAGGAAGATGCGGCTGTCGCCACCGGGTGAGCGCGCGACGTCCTGGCGGACGCGGTCGGTGGGGCGCGTCGTATCCATCACCTGCTCCATGTCATGGCACAGGTGGTTCATGAGGGTGAAGCGGAACATCGCCCGGTTGGTGCCGTTGATGAAGAACGCCGCGGCCGCTCCGCGCGTGGTGATCAGTCCGGCGGTCGCCGCGGCCGGGGTGCCGTAGGTCTGCGACTGCGAGCCCGCCTTGAGCGCGGTGGACAGGTCGACACCGTTGGTCTCGGCGGTCGCGTAGTGATTGTTGTTCATGGTCGAGGGCGCCGGCAGCCCCGGAGCGTTGACCGTATAGAGAATGTCCGCCGACAGCGCGGTGTTGAAGGCGACGTTGTCGCGCACCATGCCGATCACCGTGGCCGCGTAGTCGTTCAGCGGCGCGAACACGGTCTGGTCACGGTTGGTCCAGGGGATGACCATGTTCTTCAGGGTGACGTTGTAGAACCCTGCGGCATTGGTGGCGATGGCGGCCGCGTTCACCAGCCCGGTCTGCCCGGGGTTGGCGTTGATCGCGGTGGTCATCTGCGTGAGCACCGCCGGGGGTGGCGGCTCGCCGGCGATGCGCTCGTAGATGCGCTTCGCCTGCTCGGCCGGACCCGCGTGCGCGGCCGTCGCGAGGATGAGCAGCACGGAAGCTGCTGCCAGGGAGCGCCGTGCGCGGCCCGAAACGACCTGTGCCTGCTGGTTTCTAACATTCATGGGCTCATCAACTCCCAACACTCGCCCGGTATGCGGACCGGACTATAGGGTCAAAAAACTCCCGCCCCGAATGTCTCAATCAAGTGACGTCGCCAATGGCCGACAGTTTGATGAGTTGTTGTCCCGCACTGCTCAATGCGCGGCAAACTGGGATTTCGGTCACGGCGTGGGGATGGTCGAACGCTTACCTAGTAGTGCGATCGGCCGTACACCCCACGGATGCAATGAGAACCGTGTGGCGCGCCGATGCGCCGTGATGGAATCGGCGATCTGATGATAAGTCATCGAATTGATCCTGAATTACGTTACATTCACACGCGACAGGTCATCCGCGTGATGACGGAGACGAGAATGCACGCGCAGGGCGGCTGGCAGATTCTTAAGCAGTGGGCGAATGGCGCCCGTTCCTGGCGTGCGGTGGGCCTGGTCGCCGCCTGCACGCTCGCCCTTGGCGGCTGCAGCAGCGGCGGCGCCGTCGACCTGGGCGACAACCAGGGCGGCGACCCGGCGACCGTCGACTTCCCGATCTTCTACGTCAAGCGCCCGGTGCCGCTCGAGGCTGACGGCATCACCCTCGTGCAGGACGACCTGCGCATCCAGCGCGACGCGGTGCCCGGCGCCGACCTCTACATGCGCGCCAGCGCCTCCCCGAGCGCCAAGGAAACCAACGTCACCGCGCGCATCACCACGGGTGCGACCTGGGACGTGAAGGACGTCGACACCTCCCCGGACGGCAAGGCCGTCGTGTTCGCGATGCGCGGCCCGCTGGCCGCCAAGCAGGACGTGAAGAAGCCGCCCTCGTGGCGCATCTACGAGTACATCATCGCCAGCGATGACCTGCACCCGGTCATCAACCCGGCGAATGATCCGGACCCGCTCACCGTCAACGACGTCTCGCCGCACTTTCTGCCCGACGGGCGCATCGTGTTCACCTCGACACGCCAGACCCAGTCGCAGGGCATCCTGCTGGATGAGGGCAAGCCGCAGTTCTCCGCGCAGGACGAGGCGCGCCAGGAACCGGGCTTCGTGCTGCACGTCATCAACGCCGACGGCACCGGACTGCACCAGATCTCCTTCAACCAGAGCCACGACCGGGATGCGACCGTGCTCGCCAACGGGCGCGTGCTGTGGAGCCGCTGGGACAACGCGCTCGGCAAGGACGCGATGAGCCTGTACACGGCCAACCCGGACGGCAGTGACCTGCAGCTGTACTACGGCGCCAACAGCCACAACACCGGCACCAACAACACCGCGGTGGAGTTCGTGCATCCGAAGCAGATGCAGGACGGGCGCATCCTTACCATCGCACGCCAGTACACCGACGTGGACGACGGCGGCGCGCTGATCATCATCGATGGCGCGCACTACGTGGAGAACACCCAGGCGCTGCTCGCCAGCGCCGGCAGCACCGGACCTGCGCAGACCGCGGCGACCACCCAGGACGTCACCACGATCCCGGGACCCTCGCTCGGGGGCCGCTTCACCTCCGCCTATCCGCTGCAGGATGGCACCAACCGCATCCTGGTGAGCTGGACGCAGTGCCGGCTGCTGGACATGACCCAGACCCCGCCGCCCATCGTGCCGTGCAACTCGACCACGCTGAACACGGCCACCCCGACGGTCGCCCCGCCGCTGTACAGCGTGTGGATGTTCGACCCGACCCAGGGCACGCTGCTGCCGATCATGACCCCGGTCGAGGGCGTGATGATCACGGACGTGGCGGTCGCGCAGCCCTATACGCTGCCGAACATCATCCTCGACAAGGTCCCGGGCGTGGACCTCGACCAGAGCCTGGTCGATGCGGGCGTCGGCGTCATGGACATCCGCAGCGTCTACGACATCGACGGGGTGGATACCGCCAGCCCCAACATCGCCACCCTCGCCGATCCTGCCAAGACCGCCGCGGCGGCCCGGCCGGCGCGCTTCCTGCGCCTGGAAAAGGCGGTGTCGATCCCGGACAAGACGATCGTGAACCTCTCAGGGTCCGCCTTCGGCGCCGCGAATTACATGCTGGAGATCCTCGGCTACGCGCCGATCGAGCCGGACGGGTCGGTGCGCGTGGAGGTGCCGGCCAATGTCGCCTTCCGCATGGCGGTGCTCGATGCCAACGGACGGCGCATCTCCAGCGAGCAGCGCGCGTGGTTGCAGGTGAAGCCGGGCGAGATCCTCAGCTGCAACGGCTGCCACCGCCCGGCGACGGCGCAGAAGCCGGTCTCGCATGGCCGCCAGGGACTGTTCAGCTCCGCGTGGCCGGGGGCGAGCACCTCCGGGACCGCCTTCCCGAACACCCTGTCCTCCGGGCCCGGGGCGTTCCTGCCGGGCCAGGGCGAGACCATGGCCCAGGCGCGCATGCGCACGAGCTGCCAGAGCGACGCGCCGGCCTGCAAGCAGATGGTGCCGAGCGTGAACGTGCTGTACACCGACGTGTGGACCGACCCGGCGCTCGCCACCCCGGGCACGCCGATCAACCTGCGCTACGACGACGCCACGCAGTTCAAGACCGCCTTCCCGACCAGCGCGACCTGCGTGACGGTGTGGTCGGCCAGCTGCCGCATCGTCATCAACTACCCGCAGCACCTGCAGCCGCTGTGGGACCTGGCGCGCCAGACCCTCGACCCGGTGACCGGGCTGGTCGTCACCGACCACACCTGCACCCAGGGGGGCTGCCACAGCCCGAAGAATGCCGCCGGGGCGGCACAGATGCCGGCGGGCAACCTGGACCTCACCAGTTCCGCCTCCGACGTCGATCCGCAGCAGCTGACCTCGTATCAGCAGCTGCTGTTCGCCCACAACATCGTTATAGTGGATCCGGCGGACCCGACCATGACGATCACCCAGTCGGTCGGTCCTTACCTGAATGCGGGTAGTGCCAATGGCGGACTCTCGGCGCAGTTCATGAGCAGGTTCGCGGCCGGATCGGCAAGCACGCACGCCGGCTGGCTGACCCCGGCGGAGCTGCGCCTGGTATCCGAGTGGCTGGATATCGGCGCGCAATACTTCAATAATCCGTTTGATCCGGCGGTACCGGTCAATTGAGTGAAGGACGGCATTGATAAGGAGCGCGCACCAGCTTGCGCTCGCGAGCCTACTGTTGCTGGCAGCACTGTTCACCCCGGGGGTGAGCGCCGCGCGCGAGTACCTGCAGCTGTTCGTGACCGAGCCGTACCTGGAGCTGCACACCGGCCCCGGGCGCGGCTACCCCGTATTCCACGTGGTGCCGCGTGATGCCAGCGTGGACGTGCTGTTCCGCCGCACCGACTGGTTCAAGGTGCGCACCGAGCAGGGCGTCGAGGGCTGGGCCTCGCAAAAGGACATGCAGAAGGCGGTGCTCGCCGATGGCACGCGCTTCGTGTTCCCGCTGGGGGACCGCGCCGGCTTCACCAACCACCGCTTCGAGATGGGCATGTTCGCCGGCCGCTACGGCGGGGTGACCGAGGTCTCAGGGCTCGCGGCGGTGTACTTCAACTCGCAGCTCGGGCTGGAGGGCGCGCTCGGCCAGTACCTGGGCAAGTACTCGAACGGCGTTACCGCCGACATCGGACTGATTCACGTTTTCGCGCCGGAGTGGCGCATGTCGCCGTTCGTGACCCTCGGACTGGGACTGGTGCGCATTCAGCCCAAGGCCACGCTGGTGCAAGCTTCCGACCGGACCGAGGACACGGCCTACGCCGGCCTCGGTGTACGCTACTACCTGACGCGCCGGTTCTTCCTGCGCGCCGAGTACAAGACGCATTTCGTATTCACGACGCGTAACCAGAACGAGGAAGAGGACGAATGGAAACTGGGCTTCGCGTTTTTCTTCTGACGGTGGCGCTGGCGGCGCTGCCGGGCTGCGCCACGGTGCGCGGCTGGTTCCACCACGACCACACCTCCACCGAGCCCACCGAGGCCCAGGCGATCGCCGAGGACAATGCCTCGCCGCCGCGGGTGGTGGAACCGGAGGTGTCGCGCCGCACGATCAAGGTTCCCAAGGTACGCAGCCGCAACATCGAGGTGGGACTGGACTACGGGGTGCTGTCCATCGAGGACTTCGGCACCAACCCCTCCTACGGCCTGGTGGCCGCCTACCACGTCACGGAAGACTTCTTTTTCCAGGGCGAATGGGGCCGCTCCACCGCCGGCAAGACCAGCTTCGAGACCCTGAACGGCGGGGTGCAGCTGCTTACCGAGTCTGAGAGGCGCTTCACGTATTACGATTTGTCTCTCGGCTACAACTTCTTGCCTGGCGAGGCCTATATCGGTCGCGGTCACGCCATGACGAGCGCTTTCTATCTCCTCGGCGGAATCGGCGCCACCGAGTTCGCAGGAGACACGAAGTTCACGGTGAACTTTGGCGCCGGCTATCGTGTCGTACCGACAGATTGGCTGGCCGTGCACATCAGCGTGCAGGATCGGGTGTTCAACTCCGATCTGCTGGGCAGCACCAAACTCACCAACAACCTCGAGGCGCGGCTTACGACGACCGTCTTCTTCTGACAAAGGGACGTACCATGAGGAATCGCATCGTCGCCGCCATCGCCGCACTGGCCCTCGCCGTGCCCGCGCTCGCCGGCTCAGTGGGGGCACCGGCGCCCCAGTTCGACCTCGCCTCGCAGGGCGGCAAGGACGTGAGCCTTGCCCAGTTCAAGGGCCAGGTCGTCATGCTCAACTTCTGGGCCAGCTGGTGCGGTCCATGCCGCCAGGAGATGCCGCTGCTCGAGGGCATATATAAGAAGTACAACAAGCTGGGCTTCACCATGCTCGGCGTCAACGTGGAACCGGACTCCAATGCCGCGGTGGACTGGCTGAAGCAGACCCCGGTCAGCTTCCCGATCCTCTTCGACAAGGACAGCAAGGTCAGTAAGCTGTACGACGTGACGGGCATGCCGAGCACGGTCATCATCGACCGCGCCGGCAAGGTGCGCATGCTGCACCACGGCTACAAGCCCGGCGACGAGAACGAGTACCTGGACAGCATCCGCACGCTGGTGCGCGAGTAGGACACATGAGATCACCCGCGGTGCACGGCACGGGCGGCAGGAGCAGGTGGACGGCGGCACTGCTTGCTGCGGTGCTGGTGAGCCTCCTGGCCGGGTGCTCCTCGGCCCCGACCCCGTGGGTGAAGCCCTACGAGCGCGAGCACTTCGCCGACCCGATCATGGCGGCCAACCGCGACCCGGTATCGAGCATCTACTTCGAGCACGTGTGGGAGAGCCGCGAGGGTTCGCGCGGCGCCACCGGTGCGGTCGGCGGCGGCTGCGGATGCAACTGATGAGTGAGGCGCCGGGGGCGCGCGGGGTCAGCCGGTGCGCCTGAGTTCCTTCGCGCGCACGCTCCTCGCCCTGTGCGTGATCACCGTGCCGGTGCTCGGCGGGGTGCTGCCCGAGGACCGGGCGGACCTCATGTACCACAGCTACTCCGGTGGCGACCTCACCGTCGATGGTCCCTCGGTGCTGGTGCGCAAGAAGGTCGGCGACAGCGTGTCCTTCACCGCCAACTACTACGAGGACATGATCTCCAGCGCCTCGATCGACGTGAAGCTCTCGGCCAGCCCCTACAAGGAGACGCGCAAGCAGTGGAGCGGGGGGGTGGACTACCTGCACGGCAAGTCCACCTACAGCGCCGGCTTCATCAACAGCACCGAGCCGGACTACAAGGCCAACACTGCCTTCGTCTCGGTGAGCCAGGACATGTTCGGGGACCTGACCACGATCACCCTCGGCTACCGGCGCGGCTGGGACCAGATCTTCCGCGACATCAAGAACGCGGACGGCCAGATCATCAACGACCCGACCTTCCACGAGCACGCCGACCACCGCGGTTACTCGTTGTCCTTGAGCCAGATCCTCACGCGCAACACCATCGCCACCTTCAACTACGAGCTGCTGACCGACCAGGGCTACCTCGCCAACCCGTACCGCAAGATCCGCTATTCGTCCCCCGGCCAGGGCGACGGCTTCACCCTGGCCGACCAGGTGTACCCGGAGACCCGCACCAGCAATTCCGCCTCGATCAGCCTCAAGCACTACCTGTCCTGGCGGGCGGCGGTGACCGGGGAATACCGCTTCTTCCGCGACACCTGGGGCATCGTCGGCCACACCGCCCAGGTCGACTACACCCAGCCGTGGCGGCAGTTCACCTTCGATGCCAGCCTGCGCTACTACAAGCAGAACGCGGCCAACTTCTACAGCGACCTGTTCCCGCGCGCGGACTACCAGAACTTCATGGCGCGCGACCGCGAGCTGGCCGCCTTCAACGACTGGACCCTCGGCTTCGGCGGCGCCTACCAGTTCCCGCACTTGGCCTGGGCGCCGTGGGTGAGCAAGAGCTCGCTCAACTTCCACTACGCGCACCTGATGATCGACTACAAGGACTTCCGCAACGCGCTGCTCGCCGGGGAGTACGGCGCGGGCAACGAGCCGCTCTACAAGCTCGACGCGAACGTCTTCACGCTCTTCCTCTCCATCTGGTACTGAGGCGCGCGGCGGGCGCCGTGCCTTCGTGCCTGCACGCAATTCACTCAGCAGCGTCAAGCTGAGTTAAGCTACTCGCCCAATCGTTGACTGCTCCCGTCGCAAGTGTCGGCGGGCAGCGACAGTTCACGAAAAGGGGATTCCCGTCATGCGCATCTCTACTCCCGTGTTCACCCTGATCGCCGGCGTCGTGCTCGGCCTGTGCGCCTCGATGGCGCACGCGCAGGCGCGCCTCGAGGGCCGCCTGCTGGTCGCCAGCGAAGTACTCGAGGAACTGCGTGACTCGCGCGACCAGGCGATCCCGGACCGCCTGCTCGAGCGCGCCTACGGCATCGCCGTCATCCCGGCGCTCACCAAGGTGGCCTTCTTCGCCGGCGGCCGCTACGGCCAGGGCGTGCTGGTGGTGCGCGAGCCCAGCGGCACCTTCAGCTCCCCGGTGTTCGTCAGCATGGCCGGCGGCAGCTTCGGCTGGCAGTGGGGCGTGCAGCAGACGGACATCGTCCTGGTCTTCACCACCGCCAAGGGTGTCGAGGGGATCAACGGCGGCAAGCTCACCCTGGGGGCCGACGCCTCGGTGACGGCGGGTCCGGTGGGACGCAACGCCTCGGCGGCGACCGACCCGACCTTCAAGGCCGAGGTCTACTCCTACTCGCGCAGCAAGGGCATCTTCGCGGGCATCGCCCTCGATGGCACGGTCATCAGCATCAATGACGATGCCAATGCCGAGTTCTACAAGAAGCCCGGCATCCGCTCCCAGGAGATCCTCTCCGGGACGGTCACCTCGAATGACAGCTCCGCGGAACGCTTCCTCGCGGCGGTGGCCACCAGCACCGGTGGACAGCGTTCGGCCGCAGCCGGCAACAACCTCGTGGTGACCGGGCCGATGCCCGCGGTCCCTGCCGCTCCGACCCCCGCCCCGGCCCCCGCCGCGCCACCGGCCGCGGGCGTGCAGTCCTTCCCGCTGGCTGACCCGAAGCCGGGCACCGAGCCGCAGGGCAAGTAAGCTAGCCGGCCCCACCCGGGGCCGGCGGTTGCGCCACGGCCGCCACGGCGGCAGCGGATGCGGGCAGCCTGCGGCCGAACTCCCGCCGCAGCAGCAGCCAGCTGGTGAGCGCCTGCAGCGTCACCGTCGCTACCGACAGGTGCCACACCTGGATGATCTGGAAGCCCGGCTGCCGCGACAGCCACACCACGGGCAGTGCGTAGGTGACCAGCCGCGAAGCCGAGCTCAGGAGCGAGGGCATGGTGTTGCCGAGGGCCTGAAACAGCCCGGAGCAGCTGAAGATCACCCCGGTGGCCACGAAGTTCCAGGAGATGACGCGCAGGTAGGTCGCCCCCACCTCCACCACCTCGTCCTGGTCGGTGAACAGGCGCACGAACAGCTCCGCGCGCCACTGGCACACCAGCGTCAGGGCGAACATGAGGATGCAGCTCAGCAGCGTCGCCTTGTGGAAGCTCTCGCGAACGCGTGCGTAGGCGCGCGCGCCCATGTTCTGCCCGGCCACCGGGGCCACGGCGAAGGCGAGTGCCATCACCGGCAGGAACAATGCCTGCATCACGCGTGAACCGATGCCGAAGCCGGCCTGCGCGGGCGGTCCGAAGCCGCGGATCGCCCAGTACACCACCGCCATGATGATGAACATCATGAAGAACTCCCCGCCCGCGGGGAGCCCGACGTTGAGGATGCGGCGGATGACCGGGCCCACCGGGCGCCACAGCCTGGCGTCCAGGCCCACGTAGTGCTCCAGGCGCACGAAGTAGCCCCACAGCAGCGCCACGCCGACGGCAACCGAGAGGCTGGTGGCAAGGCCTGCGCCCGCAGTGCCCAGCGGGTGGCCGGTGAGCCAGCCGGCGATGAGGATGGGTGCCAGGATCGCGTTCAGGACCACGGTCAGCATCTGCACCGCCATCGCCGGGCGCACGATGCCGGTGCCGCGCAGAGCCGAGGCCATGGCCACCACCGCGAACTGCAGCGCCAGGCCGGGCGTGTACCAGTAGAGGTAGGCGGTACCGGCGGCCGCCGCCGCAGGGTCGGCGGCGACCGCGCGCACGAACGGGCCGCCGAGCACGAAGCCGGCCGCGAGGGTGACCAGGCCGCAGACACCCGAGAGCAGCACCGCCTGGTTGAACACGAGGTTGGCGCGCGGCTGATCCTTGGCACCGACCGCATGGGACACCAGCGCCACCGTGCCGACCCCGAGCATCTGCGTGAGCGCCAGGATCACGAAGCTCACCGTGCCCGCGGTGCTCACGCCGGCGATCGCCGCATCGCCCAGGCGCGAGACGAAGTACAGGTCGACCAGGTAGTACAGCGTCTGGAACACCATGCCGATGGCGATCGGCACGGCCATCGCCACCAGGTGGCGCGTGATGGGGCCCTGCGTAAGGTCCTTCATGCTCTGCTCCGCCGCCGCCTGCTAGTCATCGCGCGCGATTTTGCACCACTTGCGCCAGTCACGGGCCACGGACTCGCCCATGCGCGCGGCCGCCTTGGGCAGCCAGGCACTCTTGCGGCGGGCGAGGTCGGCGAGCACGGCACGGCGCTGGCGCGGACTGCCGAGGTGGATGTTCCCCGTCTCCCAGCCCATCATCCACAGGAGACGGGCCTCGTCGTGCCCGCGCGGCAGGCTGGCCAGGCGGATGCGGCTGCAGTCGGGGGCCAGGCGGCGGATGAGCCATTCGCCGTGCACCGCCAGGGTCGGGTCGGGCACGCGCACGGCACTGCGCACAATCTGCGCGTAGCGCGGGCGCACGGTGCGGCCTCCGTGTGCCCAGTTCCACGCCGAGCCTGCCAGCGGCTTGGCCTCGCGCGCCACCGTGCCGCCGCGCCAGTTCGCCAGCGCCACCAGGCGCAGCCGTCCTAAGCTGCCCAGGCCTGACCGGCGGTGCGCGAAGCGCAGCTCGAGGCCGCGCGCGGGCATCGCCGCCTCGAGCAGCCGCCGCACGCGCGGATGGGCACGATGGGAGGCGCTGCGCAGGGCGCGCATGGCCTCCCAGTACGGGCGCTGGTCCTTCAGACGCGCGATGGCCAGCTCCCGCAGCCAGCGGTAGCGCTCGGCCAGCACCGCCGCTCCGCCGCCGGTGCGCATCGACTCGGTGTAGCCCTCGATGATCGATTCGCAGGCGGAGCGCGCGGACAGCGTCAGGCGCGACTCGTGGATGGCCAGCTGCGCGCTGCAGGCCAGGCGCACCAGATCCTGCGTATAGGGCAGCACCGTGGCCTCGTCGAAGTCATTGACGCCCCAGATGAGCCGCGCCTCCGCGTCGCGCCAGGTGCCGAAGTTCTCCACGTGCAGGTCACCGACCGACAACACCGCCGGCGCGGTGACCGACTCGGGGCAGGTCCCGGGCCACAGCTGTGCCCAGCGGTAGAAGGTGCCACGGAAGAAGGAAAACAGGTCCGCCGTCATCAGGCGGTGCTTCAGGTCCAGGTCCCCGCGCAGCACCGGCAGCTGCTGGCCGAGCCAGCGTTCGTAGGTGACCGAAGCCTCGCGGATGTCCACCGCCGCACATTAGAGGAGGCCAGAGGTGCTGGCCAGTTCAGCCCCCGGGCGGCGCACTGCCCTGCGGCTGCGACAGCTGCCGGTAGCCGGCCACAAAGGCCGGCCACCAGCGCGCCCGGTCGCGGTAGTTGTGGTCAACCCCGGCAATCTCGATGAAGCGGGTGCCCGGCACGCCGCCGGCGAACCGCGCGCCCGCCTCCGCCGGGCACACCGGGTCCTCGCGCCCGTGCACAGCGATCCAGGGTGCCGGCAGCACCCCACCCGGCTGCAGCTGCGTGCCGGAGGGGATTGCCAGGCCACGCAGCGCGGCCGCGGGACACAACGGGCGCCGCAGATCCAGCTCGGTGCAGAACGACAGCGTCAGAGCGCCGGTGAAGGTGCCCGGCGCGGCCTGCGCGAGGGCCACGTAAACCAGGCTGGCACCGGCCGAGTGGCCCACGAGCGTGGCGCGGCTCTGCGGCGGCAGGTGGTAGCGCGCGATGAGCCATTGAGCCAGCTGCGCAAGCTCCGTCGCCGGGGATGCGCAGGGGGCACCTCCCTCGCCCAGGCCACGCAGGAACTGCTTCCCGTCGATCCCGGCCACCAGCGTGTCCTGGCCGGCCAGGTCCTGCGCAATCGAGCCGACCCCGGCTCCCCAGCCGCCGTCCCCGGAAACCAGCAGCGCGAGGCTGCGCACCTCGCCGTGCGGACGATAGACACGCACCGGTCCGAAGGGCGCGCGCGTGAGCCTGTCGGGTGCAGGTTCGTCCCCGTCCGCACCGCACTGGCACATCACGGCTGCGCACATCAGGAGCAGCAGTGCGGATACCGCCCGGGGCACGTGCAGCCGAGGTTGTTGCGTATGGCTGACAGTGTGAGTCCTACACGCTTCCATGCGTGGCACTCTTGCATTGAGGTCGTAAGAGTTCAACTCAGGACAGCACGTGGTCCCCGTTAACAGACGATCGTGGTAGATTTGTTACATGAGTGGAAGCGCTGCAGCGGAGCCCGTCGGTTCGGTCGATACCGCCCTCGCCCAGGCCGTGCGCCTGCTCGAGCGCGAGCCGGCCCTGGCCGCCGAGCAGGCGACCGAGATCCTCAAGGTCGTTCCCCATCATCCGCATGCGATCCTGATACTCGCCGCCGCGCGCCGCAGTTCGGGTGATGCCCCGCAGTCACTGGCATTGCTCGCGCCGCTGCTGAAGCAGCAGCCGCGCTGGGCGACGCTGCACTACGAACTCGGAATGACCTTCAGTGCACTGGGCCGTGGCGAGGAGGCCGTTGGCGCACTGCGGCAGGCCGCGCAGCTCAGCCCGGAATCGCCGAGCGCCTGGCGCGCCCTCGCCGACCAGCTTTCCGCCATCGGCGACGAACCCGGCGCGGAGGCGGCCCGGGCGCGCCTGCTGAAGACCTCGACGCACGACCCACGGCTGATGACCGCGGGCACCGCACTGTGCGAGAACCGCATCCCGGAAGCCGAGGCGCTGCTGCGGCGGCACCTGATGGAGCACCCGACGGACATCGCCGCCCTGCGCATGCTGGCCGAGGTCGCCGGCCGCATCGGGCGCTACCGTGACGCGGAGACCCTGCTCGAGCGCTGCCTGGAACTGTCCCCGGGGTTCTCGAGTGCGCGGCACAATTATGCCGTGGCCCTGCACCGCCAGGGCAAGCACGCCGAGGCGTTGGAGCAGATCGACCGCCTGCTCCTGACCGATGCCCACAACCCCAACTACCGCACTCTGCACGCTGCGCTGCTGGCGGGGGTGGGCGAATATGCGCGTGCCCTCGCGATCTACGCCGAGATCCTCAAGAATTATCCGCGCCAGGCACGGATCTGGCTCAGCTACGGCCACGCGCTAAAGACCGCCGGGCAGTCCGCCGAAGGTATCAGTGCCTACCGGCGGGCGATCGAACTGGACCCGGGCCTGGGGGAGGTCTGGTGGAGCCTTGCCAACCTCAAGACCTACCGCTTCCAGTCAGCCGACCTCGAGCACATGCGCAGCCAGCTGCGGCGTGAGGATCTGGGCGCCGATGACCGGGTGCACTTTCACTTCGGCCTCGGCAAGGCGCTGGAAGATGCCGGCAGTTATGCCGAGTCCTTCGAACAGTATCGGCAGGGTAATGCCGTGCGGCGTGCCCAGGTGCCCTACGAGGCGCAGCGCCTGGACGAACATGTCAGGAACTCGCGTGCGTTCTTCACGCCGCAGCTGCTGGCCGCCACCGCCGCCCAGGGCGCCCCGGCACGCGACCCGATTTTCATCGTCGGCCTGCCACGGGCAGGCTCGACGCTGATCGAGCAGATCCTCTCCAGCCACTCCCAGGTGGAAGGCACGATGGAGCTGCCGGACCTACCGGCGCTGGCGCAGAGTGTCGTGGGACGCACCGGCGACACCGCGGTGCGCTATCCGCAGGCACTGGGCCGCTTGCGGCCCGGGGAACTGCGCGCCATGGGCGAGGAGTACCTCGCGCGCACCGCCATTCAGCGCAAGACCGACCGTCCGTACTTCATCGACAAGCTGCCGAACAACTTCATGCACGTCGGGCTGATCCACCTGATGCTGCCGAATGCGCGCATCATCGATGCCCGCCGCCACCCCCTGGGCTGCTGCCTGTCGGGTTTCAAGCAGCACTTTGCGCGCGGCCAGCTCTTCACCTACGACCTCGCGGACCTGGGTGCCTACTACCGGCGCTACGTCGAGCTCATGGCGCACTTCGATGCCGTGCTGCCCGGGCGCGTGCACCGGGTGTTCTACGAGGACATGGTGAGCGACACGGAGCCTGAGGTGCGCCGCCTGCTCGAGTACTGCGGTCTGCCCTTCGAGGCTGGCTGTCTGCGTTTCTACGAGACCGAGCGTGCGGTGCGCACCGCGAGCTCCGAGCAGGTGCGCACGCCGATCTACCGCCAGGGCATGCAGCAGTGGCAGAACTACGAACCGTGGCTCGGGCCGCTGAAAGATGCGCTCGGGCCGGTGCTCACGGCGTATCCGCGAGCGCCGGATTCTTTCGACAATCATCACCACGGCTGAGCCAGAGCGCCATCCGTGTAGCAAGGGGAGATCTCATGCAGCGCAGTCGACTTCGCAAGCTTAAGAACATGGGCGCGGACGGTCCCGCACCCGCACTCGCACCCGCGTTGCTCAGGCGCGCCCCGATCGCCGCGGCAGTCTTCGCCGCCGTGCCGCAGGCGCACGCCGCCGATGCGCCCGACAATGGCGGCGCACTCCAGGAAGTGGTCGTCACGGCCGAGAAGCGCACCGAGAACCTGCAGGACGTCCCGGTTTCGATTACCGCACTGGGTACTGAGCGGCTCGAGCAACTGAACGTCCAGGACTTCAGCGACTATGTGAAGTACCTGCCGAGCGTCTCCTACCAGAGCACCGGCCCGGGATTCTCGCGCGTGTTCATGCGCGGCGTCTCCAGCGGCGACAACGGCAACCACTCCGGCCCGCTGCCGAGCGTGGGCGTGTATCTGGACGAGCAGCCGGTCACCACGATCCAGGGGGCGCTCGACATCCACGTCTACGACATCGAGCGTGTCGAGGCGCTGGCCGGCCCCCAGGGTACTCTGTACGGCGCCAGCTCCGAGGCGGGCACCTTACGCATCATCACGAACAAGCCGGACCTCACCGGATTCAAGTCCGGTTACTCCCTCGAGGGCAACACCGTGCGCGGCCAGGGCGGCTATGTCGCCGAGGGCTTCGTGAACATCCCGCTCTCGCCCATCGCGGCGGTACGCCTGGTGGGCTGGGCACAGCGCACCGGCGGGTACATCGATAACATCCCGGGAACGAACGTGTTTCCGAGCTTCGGCTGCGTGTCGAACTTCTCGCCCCCCGCACCGGGATGCGCGACTTCACCGGAGCAGGCCAAGCAACGCTTCAACCCGACCGAAACCTATGGCGGCCGCGGCGCGCTGAAGCTTGAGCTTGGGGATAGCTGGACGATCACCCCGACGCTGATGGGACAGAGTGAACGGGCGGACGGCACGCAGTTTGTGGATCCCGCGCTGGCCGGCGGAACGTCCGTGCAGCGCTACTACCCCGACTACAGCTCCGACCAGTGGTGGCAGGCGGCGCTGACGGTCGAGGGGCACCTCAGCAACTTTGACATTACCTATGCAGCGGGCTATCTCAAGCGCGACGACCACACCTCGACCGACTACAGCGACTACACGCTGCTGTACGACCACAACACGACGTACATGGGCTACCTCGAGTCCGGCCTGCATCTGCCCCCAGGCAGTGCCCCGGTGAACGTTTCCCAGTACATCCTCGGCACTGACGAGTACCGCAAGCTCAGCCAGGAACTGCGAGTGGCGACCCCGAAGGAGAACCGGCTGCGCTTCATCGGCGGACTGTTCTACCAGCGACAGGAACACTACATCCTGCAGAACTACCGCATCGATGCCCTGCCGACGCTGGATTCGGTGACCGGGTGGCCGCAGACCTGGTGGCTCACCGACCAGATACGCGTCGATCGCGATTACGCGGTATTCGGCGAGCTGAGCTACGACATCCTTCCGAAGCTGACAGCCACGGTGGGCTACCGCTTCTACCGGTACGACAACTCGCTCGACGGGTTCTTCGGCTTTGGCGCCACCCAGAACTACTCCAGCGGCACGGGCGAGAAGCAGAACAACTCCCAGGCCAACCCCCCCACCTGCGTGCAGCCGGGCATCCTGGGCGCACCTTGCGTGGACCTGGCGCAGCAGGTGAAGAAGAACGGCTCGACGCCGAAGTTCAACCTTACCTACAAGGTCACCGACGATGCGATGGTGTACGCGACCTTCTCCAAGGGCTTCCGCCCGGGTGGCGTCAACCGTCGCATCCAGCCGGCGCCCAACCCGCCACTGGCGACCTACGACCCGGACTATTTGACCAACTACGAACTCGGCTACAAGACGAGCTGGCTGAACAACCACCTGCGCTTCAACGGTGCCTTCTTCGTGGAGGACTGGAAGAACATCCAGTTCGGCTTCCTCGGCTACAACTCCTTCACCACCATCCGCAATGCCGGCGCCGCGCGCATCAAGGGCGCCGAGCAGGAGCTCGAGTGGGCGCCGGTGCAGGGTTTGAACCTGCACATCGCAGCCACTGAGCTTGATCCGAAGATGACGCAGGCGTTCTGCTACGACGTCGACCCGACGAGCGGCGTGCCGCTGCCGCCTGCGACCTGCCCCACCTACGACGCGACGCCCAGCGGCACGCAGCTGCCGATCGTGCCGAAGTTCAAGGGCAACGCGACAGCCCGCTACACCTTCGGCATCGGCAGCCACGACATGCAGGCGTACGGGCAGGCCGCCTACAGCTACACCAGCGAAACGCACTCGGAACTGGCGCCGTACCAGAACAACCTGATCGGCTCGGTACCCGCGTACGGCATTCTCGACCTGGCCCTGGGCCTGAACAAGAGCAATTTCCAGGCCGAACTGTTCGCCAGTAATGCCCTCGACAAGCGCGCGGAGACCTACCGCTTCGCCGAGTGCACGATCGTTGCCCCGTACAGCCTGAATTCAAACCTGTCGATCTGCGGATCCAAGCCCATGGCGAGCATCGTGATGCCGCGCACGATCGGGATCCGTTTCTCGCAGACGTTCTAGAATCTCAATAGCGTTCGCGCACAGCAGCGCGGTGCACCTTCGGGTGCACCGCGCTTTTTTCAGCACCGCCCCACCAATGGGAGATAGGCTTCGGGGCGCGGGTGCGCTTCAATAGGCCCCTGCTTTCACATTTGCCCGGAAAATCGTTCCCGTGAGCCAGTCCGTCTCCGCCATCACCCCTGCCCGTGCGGCCGGCCGCACCGCCCTGGGCGTGCTGCTCGCCATCAGCTTCTGCCATCTGCTCAATGACCTGATGCAGTCGCTGCTGCCGGCGCTGTACCCGATGCTCAAGGGCGCCTACCAGTTGAGCTTCACGCAGATCGGGCTGCTGACATTCACCTTCCAGTTCACCGCCTCGCTGCTGCAGCCGGTGATCGGCGCCTACACGGACAAGAAGCCGCGCCCCTACTCGCTCGTGGCCGGCATGGGCTGCACGCTCCTCGGGCTGGTACTGCTCGCCTTTGCCGCCAACTACGCGCTGCTGCTCATGGCCGCGGCGCTCATCGGCACCGGCTCCTCGGTGTTCCACCCGGAGTCCTCGCGCGTGGCGCGCATGGCCTCCGGCGGCCGGCACGGCTACGCGCAGTCGATCTTCCAGGTGGGCGGCAACATCGGCTCCTCCACAGGTCCCCTGCTGGCCGCGTTCATCGTCCTGCCGCGCGGGCAGACGAGCGTCGCCTGGTTCTCCGCCGTCGCCTTGCTCGGGATCTTCGTGCTGTTCAACGTCGGCCACTGGTACAAGGCGCACGGCATCCAGCGCCTGGCGCCCGCTGCGGGCGCGCTCCCGAGCATCCCGCACCCGCGCGTGGCGCGGGGCATGACCGTGCTGCTCGCGCTGCTGTTCTCCAAGTACTTCTACCTGGCAAGCATCACCAGCTACTACACCTTTTACCTGATCGACCACTTCCACCTGTCGGTGCGCTCAGCACAGCTGCACCTGTTCGTGTTCCTCGCCGCGGTCGCCGCCGGCGGCTTCCTCGGCGGCCCGCTCGGGGATCGTCTGGGCAGCAAGTACGTCATCTGGGGCTCGATACTCGGGATCCTGCCCTTCACGCTGCTGCTGCCACAGGCGAACCTGTTCTGGACCGGCGTGCTGACCGTGCCGATCGGGCTGATCCTCGCCTCGGCCTTCCCGGCGATGGTGGTCTACGCGCAGGACCTGATGCCCGGGCGCACCGGCACGGTGTCGGGGCTGGTGTTCGGGCTGGCCTTCGGCATGGGCAGCATCGGTGCCGCAGCCCTGGGGACGCTGGCCGACCACATCGGCATCGTGTCGGTGTACCGGCTGTGCGCGTTCCTGCCGCTGATCGGCCTGCTGGCAGGACTGCTGCCCGAGGTGCACAGACACCGGGCGGCAGGGGCGGCCTGATATCCTCGTGCCATGAAGCTGCTGTCTGCGGAACTCCTCGATGAACTGGCGGTGAAGGCCGCCGCGAGCCCGCGCCGGCGCGCGCACCACACCCTCCACGCAGGTCCGGCCGACCTGGTACAGCGCTTTCTCGTCGTGGCGCAGCCTGACTCCTACTTCCGGCCGCACCGCCACAATGCGCGCGCGGAGCTGGCGCTGGTGGTGCGCGGCCAGATGGACGTGCTCACCTTCGATGACTCAGGGTGCGTCACGGCGCGCTATGGCATCGGTGAGGGCCAGGGCAGCTTTGCCTACGAGACCCCGCAGCGCACCTGGCATACGATCGTGCCGGGCAGCGCCGGCGGCGCCTTCTTCGAGGTGAAGGAAGGTCCCTACGACCCGGCGACCGCGAGCGAGTTTGCGCCCTGGTCGCCCGCGGAAGGGGACGCAGATGCCGCGCGGTTCCTCAACTGGGCGCGCGGCGCCCGGGTCGGCGACCGGGTCCCGGCCTGAAGGCGACAGCTGGTTAGGGCTGGCCGCGCAGGTACCTGCCCAGCTCGGCGCCGCGCATGATGGTATTGAGGTAGCCGAAGGTGCCGGACTCCTGCACCTCCTTCCCCGCCGCGAACAGCCCGGTCATCGCCGCGCGATAGAGCGTCGTCGAGAGGCTGATGCGCTTCACGCCCGCAGCGGCGAGCTCGGCCACGCTGAACGAGGCGCCGGGCAGCCCGACCATGAAGTTGACCGGCTTCTTGAGCGCCGCACACACGGTGCGCACGGCGGCAAGATCCGGCAGGCAGGGTGCGAACAGCACGTCCGCGCCGGCACGCTCGAAGGCCTGCAGGCGCTTGAGGGTATCATCCAGGTCGGCGCGGCCGTGGATGAAATTCTCGGCCCGCGCGGTGAGCGTGAACGGGAACGGCAGGCGGCGCGCCGCCTCGACGGATGCGTGGATGCGCTCGAGCGCGTGTGCGAAATCGTAGATCGGAGCGCCCTCATCCCCGCTCGCGTCCTCGATCGAGCCGCCGACCAGGCCCGCCTCGCCCGCCAGGCGGATGGTCTCCGCGGCGGCCTCCGGGGAGGCCCCGAAGCCATTCTCAAGATCGGCCGAGACCGGCAGCGCGGTCGCGGCGATGATCTGGCGCGCATGCGCGAGCGCCTCCTCGCGCGTGATCTGCCCGTCCAGGCGCCCGAGAGTTGCCGCACAGGCGGCGCTCGAGGTGGCCAGCGCCGGGAAGCCCAACCCGGCCATGATGGCCGCCGAGCCGCCGTCCCACACATTGGGGATGACGAAGCTGGCGGGGGCTGCGTGCAGGGCGCGGAAGCTCGCGGCGCGTTCAAGTTGACTGGGCATCGGCAGGCCTCGTGCGGATAAAGCGGGCACGCGCCGGAGCGTGCCGGCGTGTGTGGCACAATCTTAGCGCACCGGAGCCAGCCCCCTGATGCGACTCGCCCTGCTGCTGATGACTGTCCTGATCGCTGGCACCGGCAGCGGCGGCGTCCACGCGCAGGCGCTGTGCGCGCGCAGCGCGGCGGCGGCGCCTGCGCTGGGGCGCCTGGCCGATGCACTCGCGCACGGGCGATTTGTCGCCTACCAGCCCACCTCGCTCAGCGTCATCGACGGCCGCGTCATCAGTGCCACCCCGGCAGGCATCCGCACCGACCTTGCGCTGCTGCGGCCGCGCTTCGACGCGCTCATCACCTACGATGCCGTGCACGGTGTGCAGGAGGTCGCGCCGGCGGCAGCCGCCCTCAAGTTCCGTGCCCTGATCATCGGCGTCTGGAACCCGTTTGACCCTGCGGAAGTGGAGGCAGCGCTCGGCGCCGCGCGCCGCTTCCCGCAGCTGGTGGTCGGCGTGTCGCTCGGCAACGAGATGATCTTCAGCCACCGCTCGGACCCTGAGCGCCTGAGGGCGCTGGTGCAGCGCGTGCGCGGCCAGGCGCCGCAGCTGCCGTTGGCCACGAGTGAGCCGTTCCACATCTACCAAAGCGAGGCCGCCGCGCCGCTGTTGGCCAGCCTCGACTTCCTGCTGGTAAACGTGCACCCGGTGTTCCAGCCCTGGTTCCGCAGCGCCACCGACCAGACCGCCGCGCAGTTCGTGGTCAACGTCGTAGGCGATCTGGCCGGCCGCTACTGCGGGCCGCTGCTGGTGAAGGAAACCGGCATCCCCACCGCCCCGCCGGAGGAGGGCTTCAGCAGCGCCCGGCAGGCTGGCTTCTATGCGCAGCTGCGGCGCCTGCTGCCGCCCAGCCGGCAGCGCGCCTTTGCCTACTTCGCAGCCTTCGATGCGCCGTGGCGGGCGCAGGACGCCACCGGCGTTCCCGGTCCGCATCCCTCGGAAGCCTACTGGGGGCTGTTTGATTCGCAGCGGCGCCCGAAGCCGGCGATAGACCAGTTGCCGCCGCTGGCGCAAGCTCGCCGCAAGTAACGGGAGGTCACGCGATGTGGAACCAGGTCTACGCACCGGTTTCCGGAAGCCTGGCACTTTCGGCCATCTGTGCAGCACTCCCTATCTTCGTCATGTTGCTCATGCTCGGCGGGCTGCGCACCGCCGCATGGAAGGCGGCACTCGCAGGCGTCGCCACCGCGATCCTGGTCGCGGGCTTTGTCTACGACATGCCCTGGCGGCTGGTGTTCGGTTCCACGGTCTACGGGGCCGCGTTCGGGCTCTTCCCGATCGCCTGGGTGGTCTTCTGGGCGATCGCCCTGTATCGGCTCACCCTCGACACCGGCCAGTTCGACATCATCCGCCAGTCCATCGGCGGGCTCACCCAGGACCGCCGGCTGCAGGCGCTGCTGATCGCCTTCGCCTTCGGCGCCTTCATCGAGGGTGCGTCCGGATTCGGCACGCCGGTGGCCGTGGCGAGTGCGATGCTCGCCGGACTCGGGTTCTCGCCGTTCTACGCCGCGGCGATCTGCCTGATCGCCAATACCGCCCCGGTCGCCTTCGGCGCGATCGCCACCCCGATCGTAACCCTCGCCGCAGTGACCAACCTGCCCGTGGGGGTACTGAGCTCGGGCGTCGGGCGCATCTGCGCACCGATCGCCCTGTTCCTGCCCGCGTACCTGATGCTGGTACTCGGCGGCCGCAAGGCGCTGCAGGCGGCATGGCCCGCAGCTTTGGTGGCGGGCGCGTGCTTTGCGGCCACCCAGTTCCTGGTCTCCAACTACATCGGCCCGTACCTGACCGACATCCTCGCCTCCCTCGCCGCGATCGCCGGGCTCCTGGTGCTGCTGCGCCTGTGGCGCCCGGCCGATGAGCGTGCTGCGCAGGCGGCGCTGCAGGACACCGGCATCCCGGCCGGCACGATCCTGCGCGCCTGGTCGCCTTACATCCTGCTGGTCATCTTCGTGCTGCTGTGGGGCTACGCGCCGTTCAAGGCACTGCTGGACAAGGCCAGCGTCGCGTTCCTCTGGCACGGCCTGGATGGCCAGATCCAGCGTCTGCCGCCGGCGGTTGCCAAGGCCGGGCCGTATCCTGCGAAGTTCAACCTGAACCTGCTCTCGGCCTCAGGGTCTGCCGTGTTCTTCGCGATGATCTGCGCGGCCATCATGCTGCGCGTGCCGGCCAGCCAGGTCGTGGCCACGATCGCGCGCACCGCGCGCGACCTGTCGCTGTCGATCCTGACCATCGCCGCGGTGCTTGCCCTCGCCTACCTCATGAACTATTCCGGTGCGACCGCGACACTGGGACTGGCCTTTGCCGCGACCGGGATCGCCTTCCCGTTCTTCAGCGCCTATCTGGGGTGGCTCGGGACCTTCCTCACCGGCAGCGACACCTCCACCAACGCGCTGTTCGGCAACCTGCAGGTAGTGACGGCCCATAACCTCGGGCTGTCACCGGCGCTGATGGCCGCGGCCAACTCCTCCGGCGGCGTCATGGGCAAGATGATCAGCCTGCAGAGCATCTCCGTGGCCGCCGCCGCCACGGGCATGCCGGCCTCCGAGGAGGCGAAGCTGTTCCGCTTCACCCTCCGGCACAGCATCTTCCTCGCCGGCATCGTCGGGCTGATCGTGCTGGCGTACGCCTACCTTGTGCCCGGCTGGGGTGTCTGAGGCCGGCGGGCGCTACTTCACGGCCAGCTCGACCTTGACCTTCTCGCCGCTCTCGGGCTTCGCGGCGGCGTTGACGATGAACACCCGGCCCGGGTCGATCTGCCCGTCCGAGAGCAGCGCATCCTGGATGGCCTTGGCGCGATCCTGCCCCAGGGTCACCAGCTGCGCCTCCGGCACGTCGATCTTGTCGATGAGCGCGGTGTTGAGATCGGCGATTGCAGGATCGTAGGCCGGGGTCTCCTTGCGCTTCGCCGCCAGCACCGCGGCGGCGGACTGCGGCAGCGGCGTGTCCTTGCCCATGGATTCCTTGTACTGCTCCACCAGCAGGTGGAAATGCTTCTCAGGATCGGCGAGCGCCTCCTGCGTGGCGGTCTCCGGGTGCTTCCTGCCCTGGCGGGTGCCGCCCACGCGCGCGGTGAGTTCCTGGTTCAGCTGTGCGGCGGCCAGGTGCGGGCGGTCGATGGCCGCTGAGTAGACGATCGGCACGTCGAGCTTGAGTGCCGGGCGTTCCTTGAGTCCCTTGGCGATGGAGGCGAGCTGGTCCCTGGCCGGATTTTCCAGCTCCGCGCTGCCGGCCGGGAACTCGATGATGTTCACGTGCTCGCCGCCACCGAAGAGGTGGCCGAGCAGCGAAAACGGCGATGTCACCACCTTGACGATCAGGTTGACGAAGACCTTCCAGATGATCGGGCCGATGCGGAACTTCGGGTCATCGAGCGAGCCGGTCATCGGCAGGTCGAGATCGATCACCCCGTCCTTGTCCTTCAGCAGCGAGACCGCAAGCTTGATCGGCAGGTGCATCGCATCCGGGCTCTCCACGCGGTCGCCCAGCTCGAGCTGGTCGACCACGACGTGCTGCTTGGCATCGAGCTTGCGATCCTCGACGAGGTAGGTCACATCAAACGAGAGCTTGCCCTTGTCGATCCGATAACCAATGAAGCGCCCGGAGTACGGGTTCGCGATGGTCAGGTCAATGTCCTTGAAGGACATCGTGATGTTGGTATACAGGTCCGCGGACAGGAGGTTGGCCTCGCCCGCGATGTGCGCCGGAGAGTAGCGTTCGACCTGGCCGTCGAGGCGGATCTTGGCGCGTGACTTCGGGTCCGAGGACAGCCCGGTGATCGTGCCGTTGAGTGGCTTGATGCCCACCGTGAAGTTCGGCTTGATCCAAAGGTCGGTGTAGTCGAGCGTGGCGTTCACCAGCCGGATGGTGCCGATCGCCATGGGGAACGGTGTCGGCGACTTCGCCGGCACCGCCGCGGTCCGCGTCTTCGCACCCTTCTTCTTCGGCGGCGGTGGCGCGCCCTTGGCAAGCACCGGTGCGGCGCCGGCCTTGGAAGGCGGCGGCGGCGCGTCGTGCTTGGGCGTGGTGCCCAGCGGAGTGAGCACGTCGGTGATGTTCATCACCTGGTCGGGGAAGATGATCAGGCGCGCGTACGGGTCCACCGCCGTCACGTTGCCGATCCTCAGTGTCTGCGGTGCGGACTTGTAGTCGATGTCGGTGACCTTGAGGTCGCGCCAGCTGATGAAGTCGCGCTTCTGCGCCGCATCGATGGTCTTGAGCCCCGAGACGACCGTGTTGCCCTTGACCGCGAGGTAGCCGTCGCCGCGGTGGACGAGGTCGAGCTGCGCGCCCACGGTGCCCTTGAGCAGCACCATCGAGGTATAGCTGTTCAGGTAGGGTTGCAGCATCGACAGGCCCAGTGCCTGCGCGTCCACGTGGGCGGTCAGCTCGCCGCTGGCGGGGGTGAGCCTGGCCTTCGCATTGAGCTTGCCGCTGCCGTTGAGGGTGGAGTCGACCGTGACATCGAGCACGGTGCCCGGGGCGGTACTGAAGCCTGCCACACGGACGCTCAGAGGATCGATCACGGCTGCAAACGCCGGCTTCACCGTGCGGTCCTCGGCGGCGATCTTGAATCCCTCCAGCCGGATGTCCGGTGCCTGCACCGTCCAGGGCGTGGGGTTGCCGCCGGAGGTCTGCGCGCGCGGGGCGGCCGCGGCCGGCTGCGGACCGGGGCTCGCAGCGGCCGGGGCCGGCGCACCCGGCTGGGGCGCCGCCGCGGCATCCGCCCCGGCTGGCGGGGCCAGTTCCAGCAGGTTCAGGTGGCTCTGCTCGTCCATCCACACCTTGATGTCACCGCCTGCGAGCTTGACCTTCTCGATGTCGACGCTGTGGTGGTCGAGGTCGACGTGCGTGCCCTCCACCTCCAGCCGGGCAAGACCGACGTAGTCCTGCGCGCCGCCCTTGGGGCGCAGAGCGAACTGCGTCATGGTGGTGTTCTGCACGTCGACCTTGAGGGTGAGCGGGCCGCCGTGGGTGGTGAGCTCGTAGGTGCCCTTGACGGCGAGCGTCCCGGAGGACACTTCGAACGGCACCGAGTCGCGCACGTAACTCCACAGCGTGTGCGCCTTTACCTGGTCGACCTGGAAAGTACCGCGCGAGGACAGCGGGGTCAGCTCAAGCGTGCCGGTCCACTTCAGGTGCGCACCCTGCGGCGAGGAGGCCTCCAGCTCGTAGGCATCGTCCTTGCCAGCCACCGTGCTGAAGTTGCGCAGCTCGAACTCGATCGGTGTCAGCTGCGCCTCGAACGGCGTCGGGTGCGTGTGGTCCTCGAAGGCGGTCGTACCGTCGCGCACGGCCAGGCGGCCGATGTACAGCCGCAGCGGCTTGGACTTCTCCTCCTTCGGCTTCGGCGCCTCGGCGGGGAAGCCCTTGCCGAGGTCGGCCAGGTTCAGCGCGCCATCGCGGCGGATGACCGCGCGCACGTACGGCTTCTGCAGCAGGATCGCGCCGAAGCTCGGGCCGAGCCGCCAGATGCTCGCCCACTGCAGGTCCACCTGCAGGTGGTCGAAGGAGATCAGCGTCTTGCCATCGGCATCCGGCAGGGAGAACTGGCTGACATCAAGGTTCAGCGTGAAGGGGTTGAAGCGGATCTCACCGACCGAGACATCGCGGCCCCAGTGGGTCTTCACGAAGCTCGCGAGGTTGGAGCGCGCGAAGTGTGGCACGGCCCAGAAGCCGGCCACGGCGTAGGCGCCGACGAGCACGACAACGACGGCGAGTGCGATGAGATAGCGTCGGTAACGGCCCATGGATCCCGTGTCCGCTCTTATTCTAAGGAACCATCCTATTGCATCGCGGGGCCTGCCACCATCGCCAGAACCGGTTAGGCACCGCAGGACGAGGCACAGTGGGCGCAGGAGCCTGATCCTGCACGTTGCCGCGGAAAAACTGCGGGTTTACTGCACCGGCTCGATCAGGCTCGCGTCGTTGGGCAGTCTCGGGCTGTTGACACGGCGGCTGACCGCGTGGGCCAGCATCAGCTCATCCGGGTAGGGGCGCAGCACGGTCCGCGCCTGCTCAGGACTCCCGCCAAGCCAGACCTCGTGATCGGCCTGGCTGAGGATCGCCGGCATGCGCTGTTTCTCGTTGTGCACCTCGGCCAGCAGCCGGTTCGCGGGCAGCGTGATCAGCGTGGCCGAAAATACGTGACTGCCGTCCGCGCGCTTCGAGCGCTCCCACAGGCCAGCCACGCCGAACACCTCGCGGTCGGTGAGGCGCAGGAAGTACGGCGTGCGCACGCCGTCGGCCTCGACGTGGGGCTCGTAGAAACCGCCCATGACGAAGATGCAGCGCTGGCCGCGCCGCCACGGGTCGCGGTAGCTGGGCGCACTGTCGATACGCTCAACCGTCGCATTGATGGTCGAGGCCTTCAGCGGCACGCCGGCCGCCCAGTGCGGAATCAGTCCCCAGCGCATCATCGCCGCCTCGCGCTCACCGGACACCAGCGTCACCACCGGCACCTGCTCGCTCGGCAGCACGCGATAGCTCACCGGGTACTCCCAGCGGCCGCGCCGGATACCCATCGCAAGTTCCGCCTTGGCAGCCTGCGCGAGGATGTACTTGCCACACATGGACTTAGCCCGCCGAACAGTATCCCAGGCACTCTAGCACTGTGTGGACGCGGATAAATCCGCGCCCACACACTCGCATCCGATGCTCCCGTGGAACTCCATCCAGCGCCTGCGCGATCACTTCGGTGACTACGTGATCGTGGTCACCTGCAAGGCCTGCCGGCACTCGCGCGAGGTGAGCCCGGCATTCCTCGCCCGGCACTGCCCGGGCGGCTGGGATGAGCCGATTGCGAACGTGGTGGAGAGATTTCGCTGCCGCTGCGGCAAGAAGTCCGTCGACGTGCAACTGGGCTTCAACCGCAAGCCGCGCGGCTGGGTAAAGAACCCCTCGTGAGCAGATACCGGCCGCCGCAAGTCAGGGGCTGGCAGCGGTCCCCGGCGGCTGCGCATCGTCACCGCTGTCCCCATGCCAGAAGTTCTCCTCGATGAGCCCGTAGAATGCTGCGGTGAAGCGCTCGGCATCGGCGCGCTTCATGTGTGACCACTCCGGCAGCCGGTACCCCTGCATCTGCGGATAATCCTGAAAGTAGATGCCCGGCGCATGCGTGGCAGACAGCAGCGCGTCCCAGGTCTGCGCTCGCGGGAAATGCTGGTTCTCGTATGCCAGATAGGGTCCGCTCGATGGTAGCCGTGCAAACAGCACCTGCACCCCATGGGCGCGCAGCTGCGCGATCGCCTTCACCATCCGCTCGATCTGCTCGCGGGCGGTCTTCAGCTCCTGCTCCGGCGTGGGGTCGCCCGGATAGGTGACGAAGCCCTCCTGCCAGATGCTGCGCACCAGTTTCAGGTACTCAGGATCATCAGGAACCTTCGCCCACAGGTAGGCATTGCGCGATGGCTCTTCCAACGACAGCTTGCGCACGTCCCTGAACCAGTGCCGGCCCGGCCGCTTGGGCCAGTCCTGGCGCTTGAGGACCGTGGCCAGTGCGAAGTCCGGGTCATCAAAGGCCAGAAACGGCTCTACCAGGTGCATGGACAGCCACTGGCCGAGGCGCTGCGCCGGGGACTCCTTGCGCGTGTAGGCCGCCGCGGCATCCCCGCGCCCGCCGCCGGTGAAGAACAGGTCGGGCGCCACCCCGATCAAAAGGCGCCCGGTGAATTTCCGATCCGCGGCCAGATCCTCGATCGCCGTCATCGGCGAGGTCCCCTCGTACGACAGCTGGATCGGCGCCTTGCCGGCGAGGCGTTCCCACACCGGCAGCTGCACGTCAAAATACAGGCGCGAGGAACCCAGCAGGACCGTGGCATTGCCCTCACCCGCGTCGAGGCGCCGCCGCTGGATCGCCCACAGCCCGAGACCGTTGCGCACGCCGGGTATCACGCCATAGGCGCGCCAATACGCCTCCCAGCATCCGATGAGAACTGCAAACAGCGCGACTGCGCCCAGCAGGATCACGCCCCAGCGCTGCGCCGGCACCGGGCGCCTGGGGACCGGCTGCGCGACACCGGGCCGGTCAGAGGCGGTCTGCCGGGCGTAGGCGTCGGCGTGCATGTCAGAACTGGAAGTAAATGAAGGCACTTCCGTCCCCCTGGGCAGCCACGATCGCAAAGAGCATCAGTCCCCACAGCGCGCCGATGACCACAGGCGGGGCGCGCGCCAGCACCGACTCGAGGGTGCGCTGGCGCATGTACCAGTGCGTGACCAGGATGCAGAGGATGATCACCGACACGACGGTCAGGTAAAAGGTGGAGAGCAGCGGTTCGGCGCCCGCGTTCTGGCCGGCCATGCCGCGCAGCACGCTCCACGCCTTGCTGAAGGTCTTGGCGCGGAAGAACACCCAGGTCAGGTTCACCAGCGTGTAGGTGAGGATCCCCAGACCCACGAAGGCCGCCGGTCCGGGGCGGTAGTTCGCAAAACGCGCACGCAGCACGCGCTCTGCCGCCAGGTAGAGCCCGTGCAGGCCGCCCCAGGCGACGAAGGTCCAGTTGGCCCCGTGCCACAGCCCTCCGAGCAGCATCGTCGTCATGAGGGCCGCGTAGGTGCGGCGCGGGCCGTGGCGATTGCCGCCGAGCGGGATGTACAGGTAGTCGCGCAGCCAGGAGGACAGGGTGATGTGCCAGCGCCGCCAGAAGTCCGAAAATCCCACCGCCGCGTACGGGAAGCGGAAGTTGTCCGGCATCGCGAACCCCAGGCACAGGGCCGCGCCGATGGCCGTGGTGGAATAACCGGCGAAGTCGCAGAAGATCTGCCCGCTGAAGGCGAGCGTGCCCACCCATGCATCCAGCATGCCCGGTGCCTTGCCCGCATCGTAGACGCGCTCGGCGGCGTGCGACAGGAAGCTGTCCGCGAGCACGACCTTGTTGAACAGGCCCAGCGTCATGAGCGCGAGCCCGAAGCGCAGCTGCAGCGCGCTGGCGCGGCGCGGCGCGGCAAACTGCGGCACGAGCTCGGTCGGGCGCATGATCGGCCCGGCGACCAGGTGGGGGAAGAAGGTCACGAACAGCGCGTAGTCGAGGAAGCTCTCGGCCGGGGCCGCGCGCCGCAGGTACACGTCCAGGGTGTAGGACATGGTGGCGAAGGTGTAGAACGAGATGCCCACCGGCAGCACGATGTCGTAGTGCGCCGGGTGATAGGCGACGCCCACCGCGGCCACCAGCGAGCTGAAACTCTCGAGCAGGAACTGGCCGTACTTGAAGTAGACCAGCATCCCCAGGTTCGCGACCACCGACAGCAGCATCCACGCGTGCCGCGCACTTTGCCGGCGCGCCTTCACCAGTCCCTGCGCCGCATACCAGTCGACCACCGTGGACACCCACAGCAGGATCACAAACGGCGGGTTCCACGCCGAATAGAACAGGTAACTCGCCAGCAGCAGGTTGATCTTGCGGGTCTTCCACAGCAGCGGCAGCGAGTGCAGACCCAGCACGCAGGCGAAGAACACCAGGAAGGTGAGCGAATTGAAAACCATGACGGGCCCCGACCTGCCCGCGGCAGGCCAGTGGCTGCACTCCCCATGAGGATCCCGTGGACGGGCTTTTGCGCATCATGTAGCGGGGACGGCCTGAAAGGCAACGCCTGCGCCTGCGCCTCCCATCTTCGGCCCGGCCTCCGGGACGCGGGGACACTCAGCCGTGTACGGCCGCCACGCGCTTCTTCATCTGCCCGGGCGAGAGGTCCTCGGTGTGTGTGCCCACGGTCCACGCGTGGCCGAACGGATCCTCCAGCATGCCCGTGCGATCCCCATAGAACTGGTCGGCGACCGGCCGCCGCGACTGGCCGCCGGCGCGCAGGGCACGGTCGAACACCGCATCGACGTCCTTGACGTACAGGACGAGGCTCACCGGCGTGCCACCGAGTGCGCCGGGGCCGTGATGACCGGTCGCGAGATCCTCATCTGCCAGCATAACCATCGAGTCGCCGATCCTGATCTCGGCGTGACCGATGCGCCCGTGCGTTTCCATGCGCACCACCCCGATCGCACCGAAGGCACGCTGTTAGTAGTCGATCGCGGCTGCCGCGCCCTTGATGATCAGGTAAGGCGCCACGGCGTGATATCCGTCCGGGATGGGCTTGACTGCCATGGTGCAGACTCCAATTGAGTGGACGCCGCCGGCATTACATGCGCTGCGGCGACCGGGTGATGATGCGTCGGCGGCACCTGCATTCGGCACTCAGACCTCGCCTTCACCGGATGCGCGGCGGCTGCGCAACCGATAGACAATCGCCAGCACCGCGAGAAACGGCGCCCCGAACACCAGCGTCATGCGGAATGCCGGGGTGAAGGCCGTGGTCAGCAGCACCGCCGCCATGAGCCCCGCACCCAGCAGTGTGGTGAAGGGGAAGCCGGCCATGCGGAAGGCCGCGGCCGGCTCGCCGCGGCGGGCGCGGCGATAGCGGTAGTGCGTCACGAAGATCATCATCCAGGTGAACATGGCGCCGAAAGAGGAGATCGAGACCATGAGGATGAACGCCGAGCGCGGGGCGAGTACGCTCAGCAGCGCAGCCACGGCGATGCCGCTGCTGGACAGCAGCAGCGCGCGCACCGGGACGCCGCGGGCGCTCAGCTGGCCGAGCGACCGCGGCGCATCGCCGGCACGCGCGAGGCTGAACATCATGCGCGTGGTGATGTAGAGCTGGCTGTTCATCGCCGAGAGTGCGGCGATCAGGATCACGCCATTGAAGACTCCGGCCGCCCCGGGAAAGGCTACGTTGCGCAGCACCTTCACGAACGGGCTCTCCTCGGTCCCGGCGGCCGTCCATGGCACGATCGCCAGCACCAGCGCGAGCGTGATCAGGTAGAAGAGAACCAGGCGCAGCACCGTGGTGCGAAAGGCGCGCGTCACCGCGCGCTGCGGGTCCTCGGCCTCGCCGGCGGCCACGGCAATCATCTCGATGCTGAGATAGCTGAAGATCGCGACGATCACCGCGGTCCAGGCGCCCCAGGCCCCGTGCGGGAAGAACCCGCCGTGATCGAGGTAGTTGTGGAAGCCCGGCACGCTGGCTCCGGCCGGCGCTGGCGGCGCACGCCACAGCACGTAGCCAGCCAGCGCGATGAAGGCGATGATGGCGCTGATCTTGATGGCCGACAGCCCGTACTCCACGGCACCGAACAGGTCCACGCTGCGCGCATTAACGAGGATCAGCAGTGCGGAGAAGCCGAGGATCGAGGCCCAGCCCGGAAGTTCCGGGAACCAGAAATGCATGTACTGGCCGACCGCGGTGACCTCGGTGCCCATCGCCAGCACGATGCAGGTCCAGTAGGCGTAGCGCACCAGGAATCCCGCCAGCGGGCCGAGGTAGTATTCCGCGTAGGCTCCGAAGGAACCGGAGGTCGGATGCGCAACGGTCATCTCCGCCAGGCAGCCCATGAGCAGCAGCGAGATCGCCGCGCCGATCCCGTAGCTCACCAGCACGGCAGGACCGGCCAGCCCGATCGCAAAGCCGCTGCCCAAAAACAGGCCCGTGCCGATGGCACCGCCGATGGCGATCATCGCCATGCGGCGCGCACTCAGGGTGTGCCTGAGCCCGCGCTCGCGCGCTACGATCACCTCGAAGCCATCTGCGCTCATGTGCGCACTCGCTGCTGAAATGGGCTTTACCGTCGTGGAAGTCTACACTCGGAACCCACCGCCACCGGATCTGCCGCCGAGGCCTGCGATGCCACGAACCTTTCTGCGCCCTCTCCTGCTGCTCAGCCTGGCGTGCACCACCGCCACGGCAGACAACGCCGCCTTGGATGCCCTGAGCTCCAAGGACGCCGCCGCGGGTCTGCGCGCCGCGCTGTCGCAGGGCATCGACGTCGCCGTGGGACAGCTCGGAGCCCCCGGTGGTTTCCTGCACGATCCCAAGGTCACCATCCCGCTGCCACATCCGCTGGACAAGGCGGAGAAGCCGCTGCGCATGCTCGGCATGGGAGCACAGGCCGACCAGCTGAAGGACACCATGAACCACGCCGCCGAGGCGGCGGTCGCCCAGGCGAAGCCGGTGTTCAAACAGGCGCTGCAGCACATGAGTATCGCGGACGCCAAGGAGATCCTCACCGGCGGCGACGGTGCTGGCACGGCCTACTTCAAGAAGACGACGAGCGCGGATCTCACGGCAAAATTCAAGCCCATCGTCGCGGCGGAAACCGCAAAGCTCGGCCTGGCAGCCAAGTACGACGAATACGCCGGCCAGGCTGCCCAGCTGGGCCTGTTGCCGGCACAGGATGCGAACCTCAACGACTACGTCACCGCGAAGGCGCTCGACGGTCTGTTCAGCCGCATCGCCGAGCAGGAGCACGAGATCCGCAAGGATCCCATGGGCCAGGCGAGCTCGATCATCAAGAAAGTGTTCGGGCCGCTCTAACAGGGGCCATGCAAGCGGCCGGCGGCGAATTGCGGCGTTCGCGGAATCTCTGGCACACTGCAGCAACGGGCTCTCGGACGCTCCTGCGAATAAGTAAATGAATCTCCTGGTCCGAATCAATCTGGTCCTGGCGCTCGCCTTTGTCCTGGCGGCCCTGGCCGTCGGCTGGGCCTGCTCGGCGATGCTGCAGGAGAACGCCAAGCAGGAGACGCTGCGCGAGGCGGGACTGATGATGGACAGCGCGCTGTCCATGCGCGCCTACACCTCGACCGAGATCGTGCCGCTGCTGAATACGCAGATGCAGAAGGAATTCCTGCCCCAGAGCGTGCCCTCGTACGCGGCGACCCAGAACTTCCTGCACCTGCACGAGAAGCACCCGGAGTACGCCTACAAGGAGGCGACCCTCAACCCGACCAACCTGCAGGACCGCGCCATGGACTGGGAGTCGGACCTGATACAGCAGTTCAGGAACGACGGGCACCGCACCGAGATCGTCGGCGAGCGTGACACGCCCACCGGCAGGTCGCTGTACCTGGCACGGCCCATCCGCGTGGAAGCCGGGTGCCTGGTGTGCCACAGCCTGCCGGCGGCGGCGCCGGCGACGCTGCGCGAGCGCTACGGCAGCGACAACGGCTTCGGCTGGCAGGTCCACGAGATCATCGGCGCCCAGGTGGTTTCCGTGCCGCTGGCGACCGCTACCACCAACGCCAGCCGCATCTTCAGGAGCGTGATGAGTTCGATCACGGCGATCCTCGTCGTGACCCTGCTGATCGTCAACGTGGTGCTGTACCTGCTGATCGTGCGCCCGGTGCGGCGCCTGGCGGCCATCGCCGACGAGGTCAGTCTCGGCAACATGGCCGCCGGCGAATTCCCCGGGCGCGGCAGCACCGAGCTCTCCAACCTCGGGCGCTCCTTCAACCGCATGCGCACCAGCCTCGCCAAGGCGCTGAAGATGCTGGACAGCTGATGGCGCGCAGCGTCTTCGTCAGCTACTCGGTGCCCGACCGCGAGTGCGCGTTCGAGCTGGTTGCGCGCCTCGAGGCGCGCGGGGTCAGCGTCTGGATCGCACCGCGCGACATCTCGCCGTCGGCTGACTGGGCCGAGGAGATCATCGAGGCCATCTCGGGCGCGCGGCTGATGGTGCTGGTGTTCTCCGCGCACAGCAACGCCTCGCCGCAGGTGCGCCGCGAGGTCGAGCGCGCGGTGCACAAGGAGCTACCGGTGCTGCCGTTTCGCATCGAGGACATCGCCCCGTCCCGCAGCCTGGAATACTTCCTCAGTTCGCAGCACTGGCTGGATGCCTTTCCGCCGCCGCTCGAGCCGCACTACCACCGGGTGTGCACGCACGTGGCCGCGCTGCTGGACCGGGCAGCGCTGGCCGGCGCGGCGGAGCAGGCGGTGCCGGTCGCCACGACCGCGCCCGCCGCCAGCGGCGTGCCCGCGTACCGGGCCGAGCAGTTACAATCGCTGGAGCGGCAGCTCGCCCAGCACATCGGCCCGGTGGCACAGCACCTGGTGAGGCGGGCCGCGGCCAGACAATCCGGGTGGGAACAACTGATCACCAAGCTCGCGGACGAGATCGACTCGACGCCGGCGCGCAAGCAGTTCCTCGATGCCTGCCATGCCCTCGGGCGCCAGGTTCCTTGAGCACCCCGGACGCAGTGCCCGGCGCCAGCCCCGCCGCCGAGGGACTCGTGCCGCTGGTCATCGGCGTCACCGGGCACCGCAACCTCGACCCGAAGGACTACCCACTCTACCGCACGCGCATCGCCGGCCTGCTCGACTACCTGCGCACGCGCTACCCGTCCACCCCGCTGCGCATGGTCTCGGCGCTGGCCGAGGGCGCGGACCGGCTGGCCGCCGAGGTCGGCCTGGAGCACGGCTGCGAGCTCTTGGTGTGCCTGCCCATGGTGGCCGCCGAGTACGAGCGCGACTTCCCGGGCAGCGTGGCCGAGTTCCGCGCGCTGCTCGCGCGCGTGCCGCCCGCCAATGTGTTCGTCCTCGAGCCGCACGTACCACTGGACACCACGCCCGCTGACCTGCGCGAGCTGTGCTACCGGGAGGTCGGCCTGTTCGTCTCGAATCGCTGCCACATCCTGCTGGCCTTGTGGGACGGCATCCGCAACGAGTCCTTCGCCGGCACGGCCGAGGTGGTGCGCTTCAAGCTCGAGGGGCGCGGCCACCCGGCCACCCGCGGCCTGGACGTCGACTACGACGGCCCGGTCTACTGGGTTCACGCCCGGCGCGCCGGCAGCGCCGGCACCCCCGAGGCCCCCGGCAAGTGGGTGTTCCCGCAGGAGGCCAACGCCGAGCTGCTGCGCACGGTGTGCCTGCGCATCGACCGCTTCAACTCCGAGGCGATACGCGTGCGCGGCTCGACGGCGGTGGCCGCCTCCGCTGACTCCCTCATTCCGACGCTGGCCGGCAGGCCGGCGGCCGACCGCGCGCTCGCCGCCACGTTCGCCTGCGCCGACGTGCTCGCCCGGCGCTACCAGAAGGTGACGCACACCATCCTGCGGGCGGTGATCAGCCTGGCGGTCGGCCTGGCGCTGACCTTCGAGGTCTACTCCGAGATCCTGCCCGTGCGCGCCATGCCCGAGCTGTACCTCGGGATCTTCAGCGCCATCGTGCTGCTGTACCTGTGGCAGAAGCGCCAGGACACGCAGGGCCGCTACCTCGACTACCGCGCACTCGCCGAAGGGCTGCGCGTGCAGTTCTACTGGCGCCTGGCCGGGCTTGCCGACAATGTCTCGGCCAGCTACCTGCGCAAGCAGCTGGATGAGCTGCGCTGGATCCGCGAAGCGCTGCGCGGCAGCAATGTCCTGCCGCCGCCGGTGGCACCGCGTGCCGACCTGGTGCTGGCTCACTGGGTACGCGGCCAGGCGGACTACTTCCGCAGCCGCGCGAAGCTGCAGATGACGCGCATCCACCACGTGGAGCTGCTGTCGGCCGTGTCACTGGCCGCCGGCCTGCTCGCCACCACCAGTCTGGTCGTGTTCTGGCATCGCCTGGAGGCCATGGGCGCCTGGCACCACTGGATCGTGCTGGTCATGGGCTTCGCACCGATCGCGGCCGCGCTGTGGGAAACCTACGGCGAGCGCTTCGGGCTGCGCTCGCAGGCACACCAGTACGCGCGCTTCGCCACGGTCTTCGGCCGCGCGGAGAAAGTCATCAACCACCTGGAGTCGACCCCTGATGCGCCCCACCGCCAGCACAACGAGCGCTCCCTGATCCGCGAGCTCGGCCGCGAGGCACTCATGGAAAGCGGCGACTGGGTGCTGCTGCTGCGTGAGCGCCCGATCGTCCTGCCCAAGGGCTGAACGGCCACGATCCGGCAGAATGCGGGTACCACGGCACAATTCTCCGAGGTGAACCATGGCGCTGAGCGCCACGATGTACGTGTTCGAGATCGAGCTGGCGGACTCGGACCGCAACGTCTACGAGACCCTGGAGCTGCGCGTGGCGCGGCACCCCTCCGAGACTGGCGAGTACCTGCTCATGCGGGTACTGGCGTACTGCCTTGAGTACACCGAGGGCATCGCGTTCTCCAGGGGGCTGTCCGACCCGGACGAACCGGCCATCGCCGTGCGCGACCTCACCGGCGCACTGCGTGCCTGGATCGAGGTGGGTTCCCCGGAGGCCGCCCGGCTGCATCGGGCCAGCAAGGCCGCGCCGCGCGTGGCGGTATATGCGCACCGCAACGCCACGCAGCTGGCCGCGCGCTACGCCAGCGAACGCATTCACCGCAGCGAGCGCCTTGAGCTGTACGCACTCGACAGTGACTGGCTTGCGGCGCGTGCCGCCGAACTGACGCGGCGCCTGAGGCTCTCGCTGACGGTCGCCGCGCAGCACCTGTACCTGACGATCGGTGGGGAGACGACATCGGTGGTCATCGAGCGTTTACCCATCGGTACGGAGGCTGCCTGAGCCACTCGAGTCCGCCCGGGCACCGCAGCTGCAATTTACCGTGCACGCTACCGCCTGGCTGAGCAACGCAAGGAAGTGTCCAAATGCCGCTGACGCTCTACGCGCACCCCTTCGCCGCCTATTGCTGGAAGGTGTTGATCGCGCTCTACGAGAACGCCACCCCGTTCGCCTATCGGCTGGTCGAGGATGAGGCGGCTTGGGTGGAACTGCAGTCGCTGTGGCCCATGCGGAAGTTTCCGGTGCTCACCGACGGCACCCGGACGGTCGTTGAATCCACCATCATCGTCGAGTACCTGACGCGCCGTTATCCGGGACCGGTACCGATGCTCCCGGCCGATGCCGATGGGGCACTGCAGGTGCGCACGATGGACCGGGTGTTCGACAACTACGTCATGGCCCCCATGCAGGCACTGGTCGCGGCCCACATGCGCGCCGCGGGCGAACGCGACGCCCGCGGCATGGCCGATGCGCGCAAGACCCTCGACGTGGCCTATGGCTGGCTGGAGCAGCAGCTCAACCCGGGAACGTGGCTGTGTGGCGGCACGTTCTCGCTCGCCGACTGCGCGGCCGCCCCGGCACTCTTCTATGCCGACTGGGTGCAGCCGATCGGCGAGCGCTTTCCTCTCCTCTCTGCGTACCGGCGCCGGGTCCTGGCGCGGCCTGCGGTCGCGCGCGTGGTTGACGAGGCGCGTCCCTACCGCAAGTTCTTCCCGCCCGGGGCGCCGGACCGGGACTAGTTTCCCGCACCGTCGCCGGTATCCGCCGGCGTCACCGCATGTGAGGCGAGCGTGCCAAGGTGATGGCGGCCCTTGAGGGCGTACCACACCAGACCCGCACCCAGAATCACCCCGATGTACACGAAGGCTCCCCAGGTGTTGTACCAGGGCGAACCGTAGACGGCCTCGCGCGGCCACGCCAGGTTGAGCGCCATCCCCGCGCCCCACCCAACCGCGACGAGGTTGACCCACATCCCCCATCTGCCCATGTTGAAGTAACCGCCCGCCGCCAGGTCCGCGGGCGGCCATTGCCCGCGCAGGCGCTTGAGCAGCAACGGGCCCGTGACCATCAGGTACGCCAGGTAGATCATGATGACGGCGATCGAGGTCAGCACCGTGAAGATCTTGGGCTGCCCGATGTTGATGACCAGGATCAGCGCGGCGATCACCCCGATGACGACCGCAGGGACGATCGGGGTCTGCGTGTCCGGGTTCACGTGCGCAAGGCGGTGGCCAAACGGCAGTGCATTGTCGCGGGCCATGGCGAAAGTCAGGCGGATGGCCGCGGTGTGCACGGCCAGCGCGCACACGGTCACCGCCACCACGATGCAGACCAGGAAGATCTTGCCGAGCGGCCCCCACATCACCTGCTCGACGATGTATTGCAGGCCGCCGCTGCTGCTGCCGATCTGCGGGTCCTTCAGGTCCGGCGCGGACAGGATCGCGAACACCAGGATGCCCCCGCCGATGACGAACGAGGCGAGGATGGCACGCAGGATGGCCTTGGGCGCGGTGCGCCGGGGCTCGAGTGTCTCCTCGCCCAGTGAACTGGCGGTGTCGAAGCCATACATCACGTACCCGGAGGCGAGCGATGCCACCAGGAACGCGCTCAGGAAGCCGCCGCTGGTGCCGCCGCCATAGCCATGGGTGGAGAAGAACACGCCGGGGCCCCGCGTGGTCTTCAGTGCGAGGATGATCATGATGAGGCAGGCGGCGATCAGCTCGATGAACACGCCCGCGCTGTTGATCATCGCCATCAGGCGCACGCCGAGCGCATTGATGACGGTGGTGATCACGATCAGCACCGTGCCGAGGATCACGGCGTTGGTGGCGAAATCGTAAGGGCCGGTGCCGTCGCCGACGAGCTGGAAGCCGCGCCACAGGCGCGGCAGGTTCAGCTGCAGCGCCAGTACCACCGCCGACAAGGTGACGATCGAGGCGGTGAGCATCAGCCAGCCCGAGGACCAGCCCACGATCCGGCTGCCCAGGAGCTTGGACCAGTTGTAGACCGATCCGGCGATCGGGTACTTGGCGGCCAGTTCCATGAAGCACAGCGCGACCGCAAGCTGACCGACCAGCACCAGCGGCCAGGACCACAGATACGCAGGCCCCGCGGTGCCGAAGCCGAGCCAGAACAGCTGGAAGGTGCCGGTCAGTATCGAGATATAGCTCACGCCGGCGGCGAAGCTGCCAAAGGCCCCGATACTGCGATCGAGCGACTGGCGGTAGCCGAAGTGCTCCATACCACTGTCGACGCGTCCGGCAGCCGTGTTCTTGACCATGCCTGTGTACCCTCTTCAAAGAAAGGTCGTTACCCGCCTGCGCGGCGCCCCTCGACCCGGATCAAGGCCGGGTCCCGGATACCTCCGCGCGCTTCTTGAGCTCGGCCGTAACGATGACATTAGCAGGGCTGGCGGCAGAACCGGTAGTGGCGAACGCGCGCGGGACGCACGTTGTCATCCGTGGCCCGCCACTGGCGCCCCGTCGACCGTACGGCCTTGGACCTGCGGCCGGGCGAGGTAGCTGCCGCTGGTCCTGGCACGCGCGAGTGATCTGTCCCCGGGTGCCGCGCCACAACCGCGATCCGCCTCAGGCTAGGCCCGCATCGCGTTACCTCGACTCATCAGTCGTACCAAGCTGGTGACTTACGCACTGTGCGGAAGAATTCCATGCTATGACCAATCCACAGCTGCGCGCCGCTCCGCCGCACCAGGTCCTCGATCTTTTGTCGAGACTCCACCGTGCCGGTGGTCCGTTCCTCGTCCGGCATGCGCTTCAAGTCGCGCTCTTCCGCATAGTGATACAGATCGCCCGAGAGCACGACGGGCCCGGTGTTCTTCAGGCGGACCAGCAAAGAGCAGTGCCCTTCCGTATGCCCGGGCGTCGCAAGCACCACGACCGATCCGTCCCCGAAGACATCATGATCGCCACTGAGAAGCGTGGTCTTGCTGTGTTCCAGCGCTGAGTACTGGCTGAACCAAGGATAAGCGCGTGCCGCCTTGCTGAACATCTGGTCGCGATCGCCCGTGTACACCAGCCACGTGGAGCCGGCGAAGTCACCGGCGTTGCCCACGTGGTCCCAGTGGTAGTGCGACAGCACGAGGTAATCGATGCTGGCGGGCGTGACGCCGATGTCAGCCAGCTGCCCGCTCAGTGTCTGGAACTTGATCTGACCATAGCCCTCCAGCACGTTCTCGTAGAGCGGCCTGCCGACCAGCCGGTCATTGAGGCCCGTGTCATAGAGCAGCATCCCTTTCGGGTGCACCACGAGGTAGCAGGTCACGCCCATGTTCGTGTCCTTGACCTCATCGCGCCTCAGGTTGTAGTCCTCCGGCTTGTTATAGACCAGAGTCCCGCAGTCCAAGACATACAGCCGCGGACTGGTGACCTTCGGGGCGGGTGCGAGCTCAGCACCACTGGCAGGCTGACCGAGCCCCGCCGCACCGAGCACGACAACTGCAAGCAGGCCGGTGGCCACTCGATGTCCAATGCGCATCGCGGATCTCCCAACGACCTTATCGGGTCGTTTATACACGTCTCCGCGCTACGGTCACAGGGAAGCGGCGTGAGGTGTGGCGGCGGCCACGCGCCCGCGCCGGCCCGACCGGGTCCAAGCTAATGATTGGCATTACCCAGCTCTGTCCTCGGCATGCACGGCTTTGCGCGAGGCGCTCGGATGGCGGCTTGCAGGACTCCCTACGGGGCAGTTGACCGGTCTCGTGATGTCCGGCAGAGAGCGTCCGGCGTCCTGGGGCGTAACGACTGCGGTATCGGCCGGGTAAGTGCAGTGTCAGTTGCTAGCGTTCGGCCACAAGTTCAGCACCGCTGCCGTGTGCACGGCAATCATGCGCTCTTCGTCCGTGGGGATGACCCAGACCTCGGGAGACTGATCGGTACTGATACGGCCGCTCGCGCCCGCTACATTGCGGGCTGGATCAAGCCTCAACCCGAGCCATGCGCAGCCTGCCACGATTTCGGCCCTCGTCGCCACGTCATGCTCACCAATGCCGCCGGTGAACACCAGCCCGTCCAGTCCGCCGAGTGCTGCCGCCATCGAGCCGATTTCGCGGACCACCCGGTATACGAAAAGCGCGATGGCGGCGGCCGCCGCAGGCTCCGCCGAGCCACGCAGCGTGCGCATGTCGGACGAGACGCCGGAGACCCCGAGCAGCCCGCTGCGCCGGTAGATAAGATCCTCGATCTCACGAGGGCCCATCTTGTGCCGGTCCATCAGATAAACCAGCACGCCCGGATCGAGTGAGCCGCACCGCGTGCCCATCATCAACCCCTCCACCGCGGAGAAGCCCATGGTGGTGGCGATACTCCTGCCTGCGTGCACGGCGCACAGACTCGCGCCGTTGCCCAGATGCGCGATGACGACGCGGCCGGGAGCCAGCTGCGGAGCGATCTCACGCAAGCGGCGGCTGACGAATTCATAGGAAATGCCGTGAAACCCGTAACGCAGAACACCCTCATCCGCCAGGGCGCGCGGCAACGCGTAGCTGCGCGCGATCATTGGCTGGGTTGCGTGAAAGCTGGTGTCGAAGCAGGCCACCTGTGGCAGCGCCGGTAAGGCAGCCGCAATGGCGCGCATGGGTGCGAGATTGTGCTTCTGGTGCAATGGCGCCAGCGGCACGAGCGTCTCGAGATCGGCCAGCAATGCCGCGTCGACGCGCTCGGGAGCCACGTGGCGCGTGCCGCCGTGCACCACGCGATGCCCGAGGGCGGCCATCGCGCCGGCACCCAGCTGCGCCTTGATGACGCCGATGATCTCCTGCGTGGCGGCCGCGTGGTCGAACCCGGCTGCCTGCCAGGTCTTCTCGAGCAACTGGGCGCCGTTGGCATCTTTGAGTTCGAGGCGCGGCGCGACGCCAATGGCTTCGACCTGACCCATGAACTTGAGCGCCAGTCCGGGATCGGCCGTGCGTACGGCAAACTTGATGCTGGACGAGCCCGCGTTGAGAACGCCGAGGTAAGGCGCTGTCATCGGCTGGGCGCCTTCAATACCTTCGCCTGCTCCAGGCGCCGCGCGGCCGCCACGAGCGATGCCGTAGCGCACGAGGCCATGCGCGCGACCAGGCTGTCCGCACGGCTGGTGAGGATGATCGGCACCTTCGCGCCAAGCACGATCCCGGCGGCGTCGGCACCGGCAAGGAAAGTCAGGCTCTTGGCGAGCATGTTGCCGGCTTCAAGATCAGGCACGACCAGCACGTTGGCGCGGCCTGCCACCGGCGAGACGATGTGCTTGATCGCCGCCGCATCCACATTGATCGCGTTGTCAAGCGCCAGCGGCCCATCGAGCACACCGCCGGTGATCTGACCCCGGTCAGCCATCTTGCACAGCGCGGCGGCTTCAATCGTCGAGCTCACTTTCGAGGTGACCGTCTCCATTGCGCTGAGGATTGCAACGCGCACCTCGTCAAAGCGGATTGCATGGGCGAGATCGATCGCGTTCTGGACGATGTCAGCCTTCTCTTCGAGCGTCGGGGCAATGTTCACCGCAGCATCGGTGATGATCAGCGGCGTCGGATAGCCCGGCACGTCCATCACGAAGCAATGGCTGACACGACGCGCGGTCCTTATCCCTGTTTCACGCGCCACCACGGCGGCCATGACTTCGTCGGTGTGCAGGCTGCCCTTCATCAGCGCCTGAGCGCGGCCCTCGCGTACGAGCTCGACGGCGCGCGCCGCGGAAGCGTGGCTGTGCTCGGTGGAGACGATGGGAAATGCGCTGATGTCAAGGCCTGACGCCGTGGCGACCTCGCGAATCTTTGCCTCGGGCCCCACCAGGATCGGCTCGATCAGCCCCAGCTTGGCGGCCTCCACAGCCGAGCTCAGCGATACATCGTCGCACGGGTGCACGACCGCCGTGGGGATCGGCGCGAATTCACGTGCCGCGGCGAGCAGCCGCCCATAATGCACGTGAGGTTTCTCGGATTCATTGGTCATCGTTGCCGCACTCCACCATATCGAACGCCATGACGCGCCAGCCGTGTCACCGGATTGAGTCCCTGCCGGGATTAAGAACGGCGGCGCTTATTCACCCAGATTGGGAAGCCACGCTCAATCTCCGCTGACCGAAGCGTGTGCCGGCGGTCATACCGGCGACGGCTTCAACAGCAACGCACCGCTAATGACCGCTACCGAGCGCCGTCCTTGCCCGTGATGACGTCGAGCCGCTCACGCAACTCCCTGGCCCACGACCGCATGATCTGGTCTGCGGCGGCCTTGTTGCTGACCGAGCTCGAGCGCTGGGCGAACGACTCATTCGAACCGCGCGCATCCATAACCCTCCCCAGGATGGTATTGGTCGAGGCGTCCCAGAGTTCAAGGTAAAGCGTCATCTGGCCGGATTCCTGTACGAAGGTGACGCTGCGTCCGGGCGTCATCAGGTCCGGGGCGCTGACCTGGATATTGACCAGTGCCGGCCGCAGCACCAGTACGTCGGGGGCCGCTTCCTCGGAGATCTGGTAGCCACCCTTGGTCGCGAGTTCGTCAGTGAATATCTTCTTGAACTGCGTCGAAAGATTCGCCTTCGCGCGGTCGAGGTCCTGGCTGCTGATGCGGCGGGACACGTCACGTTGGGAGTTGTTGTAGTCCTTGAGCCAGGTCTTTGAGAACTCGACGGCGCAATCGAGGATCGCGACGCGCTTGAATTGCGTGAACGTGGCGTCAGGCTTCTTATAGACCAGGCGTGTCTTGGTCTGCTTCACGAGGTGCAGACCATCCTCGGTCACCTGAGGTGGTGCGTCCTTGGCCGCGGACAATCCCGCGGTCGTAAGGCCCAGGCACAACACCGCCATGACGGCTAGCGGACGTACCGAGATTGATTGCTTCATTGCATCCCCCAAACTTTCCGGCGCTCTCTATCCGCGTCGCCCACTATTGTGCGCCCATTGTGCGCCGTAGCCTATTTGGCCGCGGTGAGGGTGAGCGTTATGCCTGGCCGGCGAGTTTCCGGCCTTTGCCCGGGCTCTGGGAGTCACGGGATGAGGCAAGGTGCATCGACGTTCGTGCGGTCTGCGCCCTCGCATTCTTCCTCCCGAGATGAGGGCGGCTTCAGGGTGCTGAGCTGGCCGCGCCCCCATCTGCCAGACGTTGCACGGCCGATCCGCTGCTGATCAATTGCGACCAGCAAGCACGGACGCTCCTTGGGCGCAATTGCAGCACGCGCCGTGCGGAAACTACGCATACCCCATTGCCTACCATAATAAGGACAATGTGCAGTAATGGTTGAACTTGAATGACAGATTGAAGGCCATGCCCGGGCTGGATTTTGAACATCTCAATTCGCTGAATCTGTCACCAAAGAGGGCAAGGCTCCACTCCGACGTCGATCTGGCGGGCGTCTTGGGCCACCGGCTCTGAAGAGGATCCGTGGCTAACTACACTCTGGAACGCGTTCTCGAGGTGCAGCACTGGAGCGCACGCCTGTTCAGCTTCAGAACCACGCGCGGCTCAAGTCTGCGCTTTGAGAACGGCCAGTTCGTCATGCTCGGACTTGAAGTCGATGGCCGCAAGATCGTACGCGCCTACAGCATTGCGAGCGCCAACTATGAAGAGCACCTTGAGTTCTACAGCATCATCGTGCCGGAGGGCCTGCTGACTTCACGCTTGCAGCACGTACGGCCTGATTCGCAACTGTTGGTGAGCGGCAAGCCCACCGGGACGCTGGTGATCCGCGATCTGAAGCCGGGCAAGCGCCTTATCCTATTGGCTACCGGCACAGGCGTCGCCCCCTTCGTGAGCATCGCCAAGGACCCTGAGACCTACGAGCGCTTTGAGCAGGTCATCTTGCTGCGCGGCGCGCGCTGCAATGCGGACCTCGCCTACGGCGACGACGCCATACGCCGCTTGCGCGCGGATCCCGATCTCGGCGATCTGGTGCGGGACCGACTGCTGGACTACCCGACCGCCACACGAGAGGACAACCGCAACCGGGGCCGCGTCACCACGGCCGTCGAATCCGGCCGGGTGTTCCACGATCTCGGGCTTGCCCCGCTCAGCCCGGCGCATGACCGCATCATGATCTGCGGCAACATGCGCATGCTGACGGAGGCCACGGCATTGATCGAATCGCGGGGGTTTAGCCCGTCGGCACAGATCGGTGTGGCGGGCGACTATGTCGTGGAGCGCGCCTTCGTCGAGGCGGCCGACAGCTCGCCGGCACGACCCGCTCAGCCAAGCGCCGAGGCGGCCGTAGTCGCCGGCTGACCACCGAGTCGATGGGCGTTGCCTGTCTCGCGCCCCCGTGGACGCGGTGCTGTTGGTGTCACCGTATGGAGCACGCTGCATCCGGTCGCCGGCACCTGCCTGCCGCCCGGGGTTCATGTACGGCGCTCTTGGGGATCGGTACGATGCGCCCTTCCCCGGCAGGAGCGCTGTCCACATGCTGACAGCGCGCGCCAGCTTCGTATCGTGAGGATCCGCATGCATTCACTCAGACTCGCACTTGCCCTGGCAGCGCTCATTCTTGCGTTGCCCGCGGTTGCTGCAGACAGATACGGCCACGTCGAGTTCGCCAATTCAGGCGCGCCCGCAGCCCAGGCCGACTTTCTTGACGGCCTGGCCCTGCTGCATGATTTCGAGTACGGCGCTGCCGCGGTAGCCTTTCGCCGTGCGCAGGCGGCTGACCCCGGGTTCGCGATGGCGTACTGGGGCGAGGCCATGACATTCAACCATCCGGTGTGGATGCAGCAGGATCTCGCGTCGGCCCGCGCTGCACTGAACCGGCTGGCACCCTCGGCAGAGGTGCGCCGCTCCAAGGCCCCTACCGAACGCGAGCAGGCCTACCTCGATGCAGTCGAGACCCTCTATGGTGAGGGCGCGAAGGAGGCGCGCGACCTGCGCTACGAAGATGCCATGGCGAGCCTCCACGCGCGCTACCCGGACGATGTAGACGCCGCCGCCTTCTACGCGCTGTCCATCCTGGGCAGTGCACACGGGGGACGCGACGTTGCGACCTACATGCGATCCGCTGCCGTACTCGAGGAAGCATGGATCAGCCACCGTGAGCACCCCGGCGTGCTGCATTACCTCATCCACAGCTACGACGACCCGGCGCACGCGCCGCTGGGCCTGCGCGCGGCCCGCCTGTACGCCAGGATTGCGCCGGATGCAGGTCACGCCCAGCACATGACCTCCCACATCTTCCTCGCTCTCGGCATGTGGACAGACACGGTCGAGGCCAATGTCGCCGCGATCGCGGCCGTCAACCGCAAGCGCGCGGCCGACGGGCGCAAGCCGGTGGGCTGCGGTCACTATCCGAGCTGGCTCGGCTACGCGTACCTTCAGCTCGGGGACGTGAAGTCCGCGAAAGATGCGCTTGATACGTGCCGCGCGGCCATGGAGGCGGCGCTGCCCACCGAGCACCCTACGCACTCGATGGACCCGGACGACAGCGTGACCAGTTCATTCGCCGCTATGAGACTGCGCTACCTGCTGGAGACGGCAGACTGGAACGGCGAGGTTGCCGGCTGGGGGGTACCGGCGAACGCCGGACCCGGCGCGCAGCTCGACTTCGCATTCGCGCGCGCGCTCGGGGAGATCTCCCAGGGGCATCTCGTTGCCGCGCGCAGTGCACTCGCCGAACTGGAAGCGATTGCCCGCCCGGTCGGCGCCATGGAAACGAAGCGCAATGACCCGGATCCGACCGCGCGCGTGCGCCCGCGGATTCTGGTCGACGAGGTCCGAGGCATGGTGGAAGAGAACGAGAACCACCTGGCCAAGGCTGAGGGGCTGCTGCGCCAGGCTGTCGCACTTGAAACGGCGCTGCCGATCGCCTTCGGTCCGCCCACGGTCGAACAACCTGCGCGCGAGTTGCTCGGAGGGTTCCTGCTGCGCCACGGACGCGCCACTGAAGCTGGTGCCGAATTTCAGAAAGCGCTCGCGGCCGCGCCTGGGCGCCGGCTGGCGCAGTACGGCCTCCAGGAGTCCGCGCGTGCCGCCGGGCCGTAAACACGCAGCCCGCCCTGCCCCCACCGGCAGGACAACCCCGCAACCTCAGTTGCTAGACTGCGCACCGCCCTTCCGCATCAGGAGCCGGCGGCCGTGAAACTGCAGTTCTTCGCACTTGTCCTTGCCGGGGCCTGTTGCCAGGCCGCGCGAGCCGACGGTCCCCGGGTTCCACCGACGAGTGAACAGGTCGTGACCGCCGTCCTGCCGCTGCCTGCGCCCCTGCGCGAACACGCCACGGTCCTCGGGTACGGTCCGGACCTGGAGCTCACGGTGCTTCGAGCCGGCACCAACGGTATGGTCTGCATCGGCCAGCGCCCCGGCAATGAAGAGTTCGACGTGCGCTGCTATCAAGAGACGTTCATTCCACTCGTGCGCCGGATTGCGCAACTGGGCGGGCTGTCTGCAGAAGATCGCCACCGCATCATCGATCAGGAAATAAGATCTGGGAAATTGCCCCTGCCGAGCGGTCCGGTGGCCGGCTACCGCATGCTCGGCCCGGCTTCCGCGTACGACGCGGTTACGCACTCGGCAGGCCCGGCCATCGCCTCCTGGCAGTCCATACACTTTCCCTATAAGACTGCGGCTGAGATCGGACTGCCGGAGGAAGGCACCGTGAGCAGGACGCTGCCGTACGTCATGGCCTCAGGCAGCTACTGGTCGCACGTGATGATCAACGACAAGGACGGTCAGTAATGTCGTCCGACCGCCACAGGGGCGTGTAACTCCGCAAGCTTAAAGGAAACTCCGCAGCCTCCAATCCCGCAGCACCCGTTCGGATTCAAAGGTACTGCTGGTGACAGTCGGCGCGGTTTCACACCACGGAAATCGGCGATGTATCTCGCCATGGTCACCTGGTCGGTCGAATTCCGGCAGGCGTCGAATTTGACTCAGCGGTAGACTAAGCGTCAGTCCGATCGGAACAGAGTATGAGTTCGAGCGGAAGCAGACCGTCAGGCAGCTCCGCCAGCCACCTGCCGCCCGTAGCCCTCGGAGTCATACCAGCCGCGGGACGTCTTCACCTTTAGATCATCGCCGACATCCCACTCCTCCCAGCCATGCACGGTGAGGGCATTCCCGGTCTTGGCTGCGTGCCCTTTGAAAGTCCAGAGGTAGACGACATGCGACCCGGCACAGCGGACTCCGTCGCAGACGAGATTCATATCTGGAACATCGGCGAAAAAGCCGGCCGCCATCTCGGCGATACCCGCGCGCCCTCGCCACGGCGTGCCACGATTGATGACGATTTCGCCGTTCTCTGCGAAATATCCGGCCACGTTCTGCGGCGAACCGGTGTTCCATGCCGACGTGTACGCCTCTGCGAGCCTCTCAATGGCCTTGTGATCGAACGACATCGCGTGATTCTCCTTGTGTACAGCGTCTGCAAATGACCGCTGCGCCGCAGCTGCGATGAGCGCCATGCCTGTGAACTTGAGCGCGCCCCGGCGATCCATACGGTCCTACCCCTTGCCAATGCCCGAGTTCAACTCCGAGCGGCCCTCTACGAACGACAGCAATCGGGCGCTGAAATTGGCCAAGCTGGTGCGCCGCGAATTGCTCGTGTGCAAACCGAACGCTTTCCCGGCTTGCCCGACAGCTTCTCCGCGGCCACCAACGCGACGCCTCAGTTCTTCGACTCGAGGACGGCTCGACCGTGTAGCGGCTGCAGCGGCCGCGCGTCGGACGGATACAGCTTGGTGAACCACTCAAGTTGCTCAGGGGCGATTTCGACTGGGGTTTTCAGGACGTACCAAGTCACACCTACGGTACAGGGCGGCGTCGTGAGCGACCCGGGGAAAGTGTAGTAGCCAAGGCTGCTCGGCAGCAGATCTTTCGCATTCAGCGACCGCTCGGCGAGCGCGACCGGATGCTCCTTTTCAAGAGCCACTCTGCTCTTGACTTGCGCCAGCACCAGGTTTGCCGCGCCCCGATTCAAAAGCACCGACACGACGGCCAGATGCCCGGAGCCATCCGCATGCACGAGGTGCGCAACCATCTCGGAGTGCTTGCCGTGAATCGCCTCCTCACTCGGGTGATGGAAGTGAAACTGCTGCAGTTGGTACGTCTGGTCGCCGACCGTGAGCGTGCTGCCGGGGGCGTAAGTAACCATCACCGTGTGACCGTTGTCGACGACGCTCACCGGGGTGGCCGCGTAGTTGAACACGAGGGCAGGCAGCTCCGCGAGCTTTGTTTGACTGATGTCGATCGGCGATTCGTATTTGCCATCCTTACATGCGGCAAACTGCGGATCGAGTTCACTCCAGTGCTGTGGCCCCGTAACGCCGCTGTAGCTCCAGTGGTGAGCGCCGTTGCCCGGCGACTCCTGGGCGGCCGAGAGCGCCGGAACGGTGCCTGCGATCAGCGCGCAACCGACCAGGCGAACCAGCCATCTGGGATTTACAGCCGACGAAGCCAGCCGAAGGCGAGTGCAGCTGTTCAACGGGTCCATGTTGTCCATAAGCACTTCCTCATGGTTCAAGTGAATCCAATTGTTGCGATTGCAAACCGTCTGGCACAAGCACCTCAGGAGGCAGCGAACGAACTTACCGTGCCGGCATAATTGCTCACGATGCAAGCACCTGCCACCTGTACTTATACTCTCTCGCGCAGGTGGTTAGTGCGCGCCTGTCGTTTGGGAAACCGCAGCGTCAGTGTCAATCCGACGGTCCAGAAGGCCCGCCAATTCAACCCCTGAGGTCGTCCGTAAATCCAATTCCTCGCCGCTTCGTAGCCGGTGGATGCATCAGCTGCCGAATCGCCGACAGGATGCCGACGATCGCTTGATCATGAGATGCAAGTCTTCGCTCGAGACGATCGAACTTGCCTGTCGGCCTCGAGTAACTTCCGAATTCGCACGAACGACCTCATGATCTCGATGTTTACAGCGATGGCGCGGTCGCTATTCAGCACCGATGACAGCATCGCTATACCCTGCTCCGAAAACGCGAACGGGGCATAGCGTCGTCCACCGCGACCGGGTTTTGAGGTCACAGATTGTGATCTCACAGCCGCCCACTCGGCGGCGGACAGCTCACACATGAGATCCGGCGGAAAGCGCCCTGGATTACGCTTGCCGGCCTGCAGCAGGGCGCGAGTCTCCACGCCGTAGAGCGCAGCCAGATCCTCATCAAGAAGGACCCGCTGGCGTCGGATAACCAGAATGCACTGACCGATTCGTTCGGCGCCGGGTGCGATTGCGGGCGTCGACGCTGGCATCCGCTATTAGTTCGCCTATGTACGTTGGAGCCGAATCATGTGCCCGAGTGCCTCCTACGCATCGTGGCACCAGGAATGCGCCGTCATAGGCAGGATTCCAACCCATGTTTCTGTCGCGTCTTTTCCGATTCGCGCCCAAAGCACTGACTAGAACGCCGCCGACCGGGATTAGCCCTTCAGGGAGGACTGTTCTCTGGCCGGATCGCCGATAGACTTCCGGTAGATGATGACGCCGAAATCAGCTGGGGTCTTTTCCGCGGAACCACGAAGATCTTCGCCGTCGTCAGCTGCTAACCCTCTGGTTCCACTCGCGAACCCTCGGCGAACCGTCGATTACGCCTTCTCACCCACCTGTAACTCCGTGAGTTTGAAGGGAACTCCGCAGCCCCCGATGCCGCAGTATCCGTTGGGATTCTTCGCGAGGTACTGCTGGTGATAGTGCCATCTGAGCCCAGAAATGCCACGACATCCAGGCATTTACTCTCTCCGTATACCTTGTCCGGTCGACTTTCGGTAGACGTCGCTGCCGATCCACCGATCCACCGGTAGACCGGTCCGAATGCAACTGGATGGCTATCAGATTCCAGCGTCCGAGCAAGGACTGCCGTCCACTGACGTTACGTTAGGTCCCAGTGATCTTGCTGACTCAAATCCTTGAGCGTTCCGTCTGCAGAAACGATGAAGCCGCCCGCCGTCATGTCGCTCATGCCGAGAAGCCGATACCTTGCAAACTGAACCGCGACACGTATGTCGCCATTCGGCACAGTATCCTTCATCAGCGTAAAAATGCATTTCTCCTCGAGCAGATCAACCGGGACACTAAGGTCGAGTGCGGTACTTGCGGGATACTCCGGCCATTCCCGTGTGATCGACAATGGCGTTGATCTGAGGCGCGCGATTGTCTGCTTCAGAAACTCGTCGGCACGTCGTCTTATCTCGACCGCACCCACCACTGGCTAAGAACCTATGCTAATTATCTGGTTCAGACTCTCGCAGGCACGCGCGTACGAATCCTCGGGTACCTTCCTCAGCGGATGCGGCTTCGCCCTTCTTGCACGCCAATCAAACGACTTTGGTTGATGGCTGAGGATGAAACTGCCCACGCCCTTCCGGCCAGTGAACTTGATGGCGAACGGATTGGTTTCGTTATAGGAAGCGGTGGTCATCGGCAGTCCGATAACGATCCCGGTTCTTTCATTAAATTCGCGCGGAGACAGCACGACCAGCAGGTGTACGTCCCGCATTTCGCGACCTGCCTGAGGGTTGCAGTCAATCCAAATCGTGTCTCGCCGGTCGGGGCACCATGATTTCCGGGCGGCCACTAGAGCACCTCGTTGCCAACCGACCCGGTGGCCATAATCTCACCACCGTGCAGTGCTGGGTCAAATGCCGCGAGCTTCTGCGCGAGCGTCAGCTTGGGCTCACCAAGCGCCTTGACCAGGATGTTCGAATCCTGGGCTGAAACTTCGACCGGTTGGCCGACCCTAAATCGGGCGGACCGAGCCACAGCTGCGGGAATCCGTACAGCAAGGCTGTTTCCCCACTGCTGAACGGTCAACGTCGCACTCTTTGCCATGATCGCGCTCCAATGTATAAACAAGTCTATACATTGGATTACGGATGTCAACTTGACCCGACTGAGAGCAGCTCGCAGGGAACAGGGCGCGCCGGATCAACGATCGATGACGCCCTTCGGTGCGGACTTTCCTAAGACCAGTTCACCGGTAGACTTCCGGTAGACGTTGAAGCCGAATTCAGCTGGCGTTTCTCTGCAGAAATACGTGGATTCTCGACGCGGCCTGCTGACAACCCTCTGTTTACATGCGAGAAGCTTCGGCCGCCCGACGACTACGCCTTCTCACCCACCGGTAACTCCGCGAGTTTGAAGGGAACTCCACACCCGCCGATGCCGCAGTACCCGTTCGGATTCTTCGCCAGGTACTGCTGGTGATAGTCGGCGCTTAGGCCTGAATCACCTGAGAAACGAGCATGTTATCGGGGCGCCAGCACTCGTTCGGTCGACTTCCGGTAGACGTCTACGGCGCCGCTCCGGTAGACCATTGTGTATTGCCATTATCCCACTGCGGTAGTATAAATGTGGGATGAAGGCGAAGACCTCCTTGACCCTTTCCGAAGACCTTATTGCCAGTATCGACAAGCTGGCTGGCGCGAAGGCCTCTCGCTCTGCCTATATTGAGGAGATTCTGCGCGAATTCGTCGACCGGCGCGCTCAGGCTCGGAAGGACGCGCGGGAAACCGCCTCGATCAATCGGCACTCGGCACAGCTCAATGCTGAGATGACCGATGCCCTTTCCTTTCAGGCCAATCCGGCGGATGAATGAAACGCGGCGAGTTGTACCGGGTACGCAGACCTCCCGGTGACCCCAAACCCGCTCGCGTCTTTGTCGTCGTCAGCCGCCAGCCACTGATCGACTCGACGTTCTCGACAGTAGTCTGCGCTCCCGTATTCACGCAGTTTCATGGCCTGCCAACCCAAGTTTCCGTCGGTACAGCCGAAGGCCTCAAGCACGAGAGCGCGATCCAATGCGATGGTCTGATGAGCCTTGAAAAGTCCAGACTGACCGACTACGTCGGCGAATTGACGTTCGACAAGTTGCGGGAGCTCGACGACGCGCTTCTCGTCGCGCTCGCCCTGCCGGTCAGGAAGCAGACGTCCCGATAGACATCGCGTGTCTTTGGCGTTGGTGCGGCGGGTGTGCACCCCCGGCGGCCACCCAAATTCCCCCACCTGTGGCCGGGGCAACTTCCTCCAGGTGATGGAGGTCTGACGCGGCGCGGGAGCGCAGCGCAGGTCTGATTCCACGGGACGTTACGCTGATCCCTCGGCATGCCGAGGGAGACACGTCAGGTCAGAAGGCGTTGCTGCCGGCCACAAGGTAGACCCTCGCGTAGGACCCCACCGCGCTCGTAGCAGATCCCGAGCCTTCACGACATTACTTGAACACAACACACGCAACAAATCTTACGCGCGCGAGGCTAAGGAAAAGTGGCGGATGATTTACTTCTGCCCCACCACAGCCACATACCGACAGCCATCAGAATTGGTAGAAGCAGAGAAAACAGGCTCCCCTCTGGCCCCGTCACCCCTCCACTCCATAGCGGATCCCCCACCGGGTGAGTCGTAAGGAAGTGTCCCTGAATCAACATTCCGCTGTCCGGAGTTCCGTAGAAATAAGACTCGGCCCAGTCCCACCCCGCATGGAACCCGACCGCCCAAAATAAAGATTTTGTGTACCAAAGGCTCAAGCAGAACACCAAACTGAGAACGCCGGCGCTGAATAGTCCCAGCGCTGATTCTCCGGCTAGGAATGCGTGAAGTAGTACAAAAGCCATCGCAAGAAGCAATGCAGCCCACCAGAATCCAATGCCTTGCGCTAGGGTGTACTGCAGATACCCACGAGTTACCGATTCTTCGCTGATTCCAACGAGCGTGAACATCAGTGCCCAGGCGAAGCCGTACTTCCAGGCAGCTATTCCACTTTGCGAATGCCCGTCGAAGACCAGATAGCCGCGTTGCCATAAAACACAGATCAACAACGACAGACTGAAAAACCCCCAGGCGACGCCGCTTGTCAGCCTGAGCGGCTTTCTTCGATCAGTGTAGCCATACGAAAATACATTTCGCTTTTCGACGCGCGCCATCACCCAAGTCGCGAAGAAAACAAGCAGGACGGCGCATGACTCGCGAATCAAAGGATGCAACGGGGGATTGGGTTCGGTTTCAGAAATTGCGATGAGGGAACCAAGAGCGGATTGCGTTGCCGCTCTCAAAATTACATATAGCCCCATGAACAGGAGCGCTCTCCATCCGACACGAGCTCGGCACGTTCGATAAAGCGATCGCCGAAGCGACCCGTGATCAGTCCAGTTACACCGATCTGATCGACGTGCTGCTGCAGGCCGAAGCCGATCATCGCCAGGAGCGCAAAACCGACTATCGCATCAAAGCCGCGAAGTTCACCTTACGGCCGGCGTTCGAGGAGATCGATTTTACTGCCAGCCGTTCGATCAGCAAAGCTCAGATCAAAGAGCTCTACAGCCTGCAGTGGCTGCACGATGCGCGGCCCGTGCTGCTGATCGGCCCCACCGGTGTTGGAAAAACGTTCATCGCCCAAGCCGCCGGGCTCCATGCCTGCGCGTGTGGCAAGTCCGTGCTCTACATGACGCTGACCACGTGGCTGGAGAACCTGGCTCTCGCGCGATCCAGCGGCATGTATCTGCGCTACCGCGATAGGCTCGCCAAACCCGACCTGGTTATCCTGGACGATATGGGCATGCGCAAGCTCTCCTCCACGGAAGCGCAGGATCTATGCGAGTATACCTTGCTCATTGAGAAAGACCGCTCTCACAGTTAGGCGATTCAAGCGCATTCTCGCGTTACTCTACCAATTTCAATCCTATCGCCGTGCCGAGCAGCGCACGCAGATAATCTATAAAATAGCCATAGTCAATGGGCAATCAATTCAACACTGATAGCGCCTGCGTAACTGAACCCCCCTTATCTTCCCATCCTTCAACCCTATGCGTAGAACGCTGCGCCCAATCACCGAGCGTCGACTCAATCTCGTGGAATTTGAAGTACTACCGTGGACTACACACGGTCGGAGAATGATGCGTGCAACGTCGCAGTGGCGCCGATCAGCGCAACCCGAGCCCTTCCCCGCGGACTTTCCTAGGTCCAGAACATCGGTAGACTTCCGGTAGACGTTGACGTCGATCCGGCGGTAGACCAAACGTCGGTCCAATAGGGGCAATAACCGAGTTTGACCCATTGAAGGCGTCCGGGAACGACCGTTTTGGGGCAGCGTATCAGTCCCCGTTGCTCACGTTGAATTTGTCCGTCCGGTAATCCGCGTATTTCGATCTTCGAACTGATCGGCGAGCGTTCACTCCAGACAGAGAATGTGGAGGGAGCCGATGAACGCGACGCGATTGCCTCAACGCTACCAGTGAACTCGACGCCTACTGCCCGTCCGCGACCGGAATTGCAACGCTAGCCTTTTTTGCGGAACATCAATATATGGGGGCTCCAACGGACGGTCGGATCGGCATCTGGATGACCAGCGCACTGGTCGTCGGCTCGATGATCGGGGCGGGCATTTTTATGCTGCCGGTATCGCTCGCGCCACTCGGCGCCAACGCCGTGGTCGGGTGGGTTCTCAGCAGCGTCGGCGCGCTAACCATCGCCTTCGCGCTCGCGCGCCTCTCCCAACTCGGCGGCGACGGAATTCAAGCCAATATTGAGCGGCAATTGGGGCGCAGCGTCGCCTTCCTCGTGGCGTGGTCTTTCTGGATCTCGAACTGGGCAGCCCAGGCGGGAGTGGCAATCGCAGGCGCTTCGGCGCTGTCGTCGATAAGCCCGGCCTTTGCGGGGCCGGGCTTCGTGATCCCGACTGCGATTGGTAGCGTCGCCTTCTTCACCGCCGTCAACGCCTTCGGCGTGCGCGCGTCGGGCGTGGCGTCGATCGTGACCGTCTTGATAAGGCTTCTGCCGCTCGTCGGCGTGATCCTAATCTTCGCGCTACGCGGTATCGGATCGGCCGCTTACGAGCCCTTTACCGCTATAGCGTTGACGCCCGGCAATATTGCCACCGCTACCGCTCTCACTTTCTTCGCGCTGACCGGCTTCGAAAACGCGACGACGCCGGTCGACAAGGTGCGCGATCCGGCTCGTACGATTCCCCGCGCCATCATTGCCGGCACGCTCTTCGTCGCCATCGTCTACCTCTTCGCCAGCACCGGCGTGCAGATGCTCCTTCCGGTGGGCAAGGTGGCCGGTTCGCCGGCGCCATTCGCCGATGCGATTGCCGCGCAATGGGGAGGCGGCGCCGCGTCGCTTGCCGCGCTCGCCATCGCGATCGGTGCGTTCGGCTGCCTCAATGCCCTGATCCTCGGGAGTGGCGAGCTTGCCTACGCATTGGGATTGAGACGCGACTTGCCGGCCGTTATGGCGTGGACCTGGCGGGGCAACACGCCCGTTGGAGCGCAGATCGCCGGTTCGGCGCTATCGGTACTGCTGATCCTTGCCAATAGCAGCCGGGCGACCGCCAGCCTGTTCACATTCATCATCTTGATGTCAACCGCAGCCGTACTGGTTGTCTACCTCGCTGGCGCGCTCTCAGCCTGGCGGATAAGTCCGGCGCCCTTGGCCCGGGCGGCCATCATCGGGGCGCTGCTGTTCATTCTGTTCGCAATCTACGGGACGGGGGCCGAGGCTTGCCTGTGGAGTCTCGTCCTCCTTGCAATCGGCCTCGCCGTCCGAGTGATCACGCGCCGCCTTAGCTCTCCACGACCAATCGCGGCGTCGGAAGCCTTAGCCGCGCCTCAGGAGTAAGCAAACGCCCAAGCGAGGCGTTCCAATTGAGCCGCGTTGCGCTCGCACTGCGAAGGCTGCTTTCCACCCGTCTTGGTCAACGCCGTTTATGGGTTCACAGCCTAGTGATTGCGCTCGTACAACGGGGCGGAAATCCAGCCTGGGCCAGACTCGGACTTGGCAATTTTGAGGGTCTGCTATGGGGCGCCAAATTTAGGCCAACGGACGTTCGGTATGGGCCGATCTCGGACGTTTTCGACGAATCGCTCGGAGCCCTGAGGCTCATCTAGGTGCTCCGGCGCGACCTCTACCGGATCTGTACTGCTCACAATTTGAGCCGCCGCAACTGACCGTTCCTAAATGCCTTTCCGCCTTACCCTGAGATTATTGAGAAGAGTCGGCGCTTGAGTCCGGGTTCTGTCCGCGACCAGGTTCGAGGGGAGAAAGGGGATTTCGAACGCCGCAGGGCTTGAATTCAAAAGTCCGCGGATTGATTTGATACTTTGATACTAAGGGCGCACGGACTTGAACTCCCCTCTCTCCCCTCCATCACCCGAATCAGCCTAACTCGACGGCAAGTCGGCGGGCGTCGATGCGATCTACTGGAGTACGAAGGACTGCGGCGTTCTACACGTGTCGGGAAACGGCCCGCAGAGATCGCAAATCCTTCGCCGCGGACTTTCCTAATGCCAAGTCACCGGTAGACTTCCGATAGACGTTGACGCCGAAATCAGCTCGCGTTTTCCCGCGGAAATACCTGGACCTTCGACGTCGCCAGCTGCTAACCCTCTAGTTTCTCGCGAGAACCCCCAGCGCACCAACAATTACGCCTTCTCGCCCACCGGTAACTCCGCGAGTTTGAAGGGAACTCCGCAGCCCCCGATCCCGCAGTACCCGTTCGGATTCTTCGCGAGGTACTGCTCGTGATAATCGGCGCTGAAGCGATTTTCCGCTCGGAGATTGCAGCGTTATCAGTCCACCTCGCCGCAGGCCGCGCTACCCGTGCACGCCAATGTCACGAATGCCTCCGATTTTAGGCGCCAAGTGCCCGCCGAAGGGACCCACATCGCGAGATAAATGCCTGTCTTTCGCATCGTCCCATCAGGCTTCTTCCATATACCCTCAAACCGCCCACTTTCCGCAACCCGCTTCCCGGACACGGCTTTAACAACGGTCGTCGGCGTGCGTCGGTACGTGACGAATGTCGGGTCCTTGAATTCCTCATCGGCGTAGCCGCGAGTCGCCGCATCTCCGCCACTATCGACGTGACCCGACGATCCGGCAATAAGATGATAGTCATCAACGAGGAACGTGCGCAGGCGCACCGGATCGTGATCTGCAATCGCCGCGTTGTACTCGGCGCGCTGCGCTCTGACGATCGATGTGGGGGTTGCCGCGCTTGATGCATAGCCAGTGCCGACACAACCAACAATTAGCAGCAAAGCAGTGAATCGCGCATTCATTGGGGTGTCTCTCAGCAGTCTGTACTTCGGGCGGCCCGACAACAAAGTGTAGCCACCATCCGTCCATTTTGGTGTCCTGAAGGTCGCGCTCAAGGCGCTAGGAGCGGCCGCAAACTCCGACACCTCTACCGAATTTCTACTGATCGATTATCGAGCAACTGCAAGCAACTGTTTCTACATGCTTTTGCGGCTCGCCGCGAGAATATCGAGCAGAGTAGTCGCTCGATCCGTCGTGCTGCAGGGGGTCAATCACGAAGCGAGCGAGGGGCGTTCGTCGCCCGCACGATCGCTATCCAACGCCTGGGTTATCGATTCAAGATCTTCAAGTCTCTGGTTTCTGAACCTCTCCTTCTCCCCTCCTTCAATGTGAGTACGTCCATTCTCGCGGAATCCGCTTGGAGTACTCACGACTCCAAACCCGCTCCACTAAGGCGTATCACCCGGCTCGGCGAAGGCGTCAGGGCCGACAGTATTCTCCGTGGCAATCAATGGCGCCGTCAGCTTCTCGCAGATTTGCGCACCTGCCGATGACGGACCTTCGATCTGGCCAGGATTGGCAGCCGCAAGCTGCAGGCGGGCTGCCCATTGATGAGCCCGGTGAATACTCAAGAGCACAATCCAGTTCTGGTAACGCGCCTCGCCGAGCAATATTGCGAGATCGTGGGCTTCGGGCGGCGAGAGATGCTGCAGCCCCTGGATGAATCGCATCTTCGACCAGATGATTTCTTCCTGACTCTGTGCGGCGCGAAACTGTTCCGTCGTGAAATACAGATTGGCGAGCATGCGCTGCTCTTCGCCCGTGAATAGACTCGCCCGGCCCGCCTGGGCATTGGCCTCCCAGCGCAGGCTGGTGATCTTTCCGTGCGGCAGGACACCTAGATAATGAACAAGGGGTGTTGCCGCGCCGGCCCGCGCAAGCTGAAGCAGATCGTCCAGCTCGGTGAGCCGGCGCCTGATGCAGGTCTCGCGCTTCTCGCGCAGCTCAATCCAGATGAGATTTTCGCGCGCCTCCGCCTTGACGGACTCCCGTGCCTCGGCCGCGATCCGTTTCTCGTGAATCGATTCGATCAGCTGCTCGAGCGCAAGCGCAATCAAAATGCCGAGCACGATAACGCCGACCTCGCTAATCAAGGCGCGCCAGCCGTGCAGTGGTCTCGGCAAATGAATATGCATAAGACATCCCTTGAGCAGGAGTAGTTGCAGCGCAACTTACCGCCGTTGGCATGACGGCGATCCGAGCAGTCGTTTTTTCCCCTCGGACTATTCTGGGTCCAGAACACCGGTAGACTTCCGGTAGACGTCGACGCCGGAAGCGAATAACGTTTTCTCGCAGAAAACGCAAATCGAATTGCTAACGCCTTGGCTTCCTGATGGAAACCACATCAACCCAACTCCTACGCCTTCTCCCCCACCGGTAACTCCGCGAGTTTGAAGGGAACTCCACACCCCCCGATCCCGCAGTACCCGTTCGGATTCTTCGCCAGGTACTGCTGGTGATAATCAGCGAGGAAGCTGGAAATCCCGCGAACGCCCCGGAGTTACATCTGCTCGCACCACCGCTCGGTCGACTTCCGGTAGACCTCGGCGTCGTTCCACCGGTAGACCAGCACGGACCTCAGACGGGCTGCAAGCTGCCGTCGGCGCCGTGCGGATGAGGGCTGATCCGCGCGGCCTGCTTGCCAACCTTGTCTTTGGCCAATTCCAGATCGAAATGCCCTTGCAGATTGATCCAATAACCATCGGAGGTGCCAAAATATGCCGAGAGCAGCACGGCCATTTCCGGCGAGATTGAGCGCTTTTCGCGCACGATGTCGTTTACCCGGGGCAGCGGCACGCCGAGCGCCTTGGCCAGCGCATACGCACTCAGACCCACTGGCTCCATGAACTCCTCCCGGAGAATCTTGCCCGGGTGCGTAAGCCTGATCTTTCGCGTTGCCATAACTCTATTCCCGCCTAGTGATAATCGACGATCTCGACGTCAAAGGCGTGACCATCACGCCACCTGAAACAGATCCGCCACTGCCTGTTGATCCGGATGCTGTACTCGCCCTTTCGATCGCCCTTCAAAGCCTCGAGCTGGTTCGAGCTTGGAATCGAAAGATCCTTCAGGTTTCCAGCCGCGTTCAGCTGCTGCAGCTTCATCAGCGCTCGCTCTTGAATATCCCGTGGAAGAAGCTTGGAGTATTCGCGCCTCCAGACCCTTTCCGTCTCCTTGCCCCGAATGGACTTGATCACAGCGCATAGTAACGGTGCTCGTTAGTATCGTCAAGCGTTACTAACACATAGCGGCCTAGCATTTTTCGCATCATGCCGAACCGGCCTCGCGGCTCGAATGCGCGCGGGCGGCAAATTCCTCACCCGAATTCGAGCGTGGGAAAGGCGCGTTCGGCACCAGCGCGCCGAGGAAGCGGCACAGCGGCTGCCACCCCTCGGTCACGTCGAAGACAAGCAATCGCTCCTCTGGCAGCGCGTTCTTTACGGCTTCGTTGTGCGCGGAAAATGCCGCGAAAGCACTCGCGTCGTCGGGCGGCAACATGGCAGGCGAAAGTTTGGCAAAGAATTCAACTGACTCTTGCATGAACGGGGCGAGCTGGGGACTGGGAGGGTTCGTACGGATTGCGGCTCCGGCCGCCAGCATGGATCGCCGCCACGAGTCGGGCGGACGAGTCGTCAGGATCACTTTGGCGTCTGGGTAGGCGGCCGCAAGCTCGCGCCAAAGGAACGACGCTGGTGCATCAACTGCTGAGTTGTAACCCCTGTAAACTTCCTCCCAATCTACGCTCTCGCCCCTGTACACGCGAAGCCAGAGCGGCCACTGTGAGCGATCCTCCAGTAGCTTGTACATGTGGTGGCACGGCCCGAAGCCAAGCTGATCGAGCGCAATCTGAAGGGAGTTCGTTCCAGTGCGCGGCAATCCCGCGCCGATGACTTTCAGCGGCATCTGTATTCTCCAGTTTGCAGATTTTTACACTCGAAGCGTGCGGCGAAGATTGCAAGGCCGCTGCCCTTGGAAACGGCACCCTAGTCATTGGCTCCAAGGAAGGTTTGAGTCCGCCGGCTCCAATTCCTTCCCCTCGGACTATTCTAGGACTAGAGCACCGGTAGACTTCCGGTAGATATCAACGCTGGAAAAACATCGCGTCTTCCCGCACAAATAACATCTTCCCTTGCTAACCCCTTGGCTTCCTGGTGGAAACCCAATCGAACCAGCCCCTACGCCTTCTCCCCCACTGGTAACTCCGCGAGTCTGAAGGGAACTCCGCAGCCCCCCAATGCCGCAGTACCCGTTCGGATTCTTCGCGAGGTACTGCTGGTGGTAGTACGCCCGACGAGTTGAAATTCCACGGAACCCCCGCGGTTACCCGCGCGTCTGGCCTCTACCGGTCGACTTTCAGTCGACCTCGACGTCGGTTGAGCGGTAGACAATCGCCGCGGCCCGCTCTGGCATCATGGCGGGGACTGGCCATGTTCGACCGCAGCGGTCTGTTTGGTGAGGGTCGCGGCTTTCTGCTTCGCCAGTCGTTCGTGTCGAAGCGGATCCCTCAATCCGCGAGATTCATTTTCCTGCGCAGCGCCCGGTAGCGCGGGTCCTCCCGTACGGTTGCCAGTCCCCGGTCTTCCACCAGATGGGGGAAAAATCGGTCGCGTGTGACGTAGGCCCGTTCGAGCCACGTGAAGCATCGATCGCGGTCTCCAAGTAGCGCGAATGCCCGGGCGAGATCGAACGGCAAACGCTCGCCGCTTCGCACCGAAATCGATTCGAGCGCCGTGCGTGAAGCCTCCCGGCGCCCATATCGTGCATCGAGCACTGCAAGGCAGATTAGTGATCGCTCATCCGCGCCCGCGGCACACTCGCGACGCGCATCCGCGATGAGGCCGTCGTACATGAATGACAGGCCGACCGTCGCGTGCAGACCCTCGTCGAAGCCCGGGCTCAGGGAGCGCACGCGTAGCCATTCGGCACGCGCGGCCGGGCCCTGTCCGTCGCCGTCGAGCGCGGTAGCCAGAGCGTCGAGCGAGTTCCCGTCGAGCGGGTCGAGTTTCACGGCGAGTCGTTGCTCGGCTATCGCGGCGGCGAGGTCCCCGCGCGCCGAGTGCAGGAAGCCCGCTCGACGGTGCGTTGCCGGATCCGAGGGATCCAGTGCCAGCGCCTTCGTGATGTCCGCGCTGGCACCATCGAGGTCGAGCTTCGCATTCATGCGCAGGAAGGCACGGCTCGAGTATCCGTCGACGAGCTCGGGAGCCAGCTCAATCGCCCGGTCTGCATGCCCGAGCGCGCCGCGGATCGCGGCATCCTTGTTCGCCGGGTCGTAGTCGTTCGCCCAAAGGTATTCAACCACTCCCAGCCCGACGTAGGCCGGCGCGAAGTTGGAATCGAGCTCAGTCGCGCGTCGGAACGCCTCCATCGCAGCCTTCCAGTCACCGTTTCCGCCCCTTCGATAGAGGTACCGGCCGAGCAAGAACTGGTCATACGCTGCCGGAACGTCCGTGCGGCGCGCCGCATCGCTGGCAGCGGCGGGTGCCAGCCGCAACTTGAGTGCATCGACGACGGCCGACGCGACCTCGTCCTGCACGGCGAAGATATCGCGTACGTTGCGGTCGTACGTTGACGACCACACAGGATCGCCAGACGCACCGCGCACGAGCTCGACGCTGACTCGCACCCGGTCGCCGGCACGGCGCACAGTACCCTCAAGAAGGTGCGTGACACCGAGCTCGCTCGCGATGGCGGCCGGGCGCTCGCTGCGGCCCTTGAAGTAGAACGATGACGCGCGTGCCGGCACACGCAGGCCCGCGACCTGCTTGAGTCGATCGAGCACCTCTTCCGCAAGCCCATCGGCGAAGTACTCCTGATCGTGCTTCTCGCTAAAATCCGAAAACGGAAGTACGGCTACAGATTTCTCCCGAATCGCCCTCGATCCAATTACGGAGCGCTCAGACGCCGCAAACCGATGCATAACGAGGTAAGCGCCACCCGCGACTACGAGGCAGCCGAGTACCAACAGGGGTGGCCAAAGCCGATTGCGCGCCTTGCGGCCCAGCACATCTCGGCCGCTCGCGACCGCATCTGCGTCCGAGCCTGCGCCGGCGGCACGTTGCGGTGGCGTAAGGGGTACCGTCGATGCCAGCAGTCGTCGAACTTGCTCGACAGCTGCGGGTGGCGCCTCACCTCCCTGCAACCGAATCCACTGAAACTCCCGGAAACGGTCCGGTACACGGGCGGTGTCCTCGGGCGTCGAATCAATGACGACGGGAACGAGAAACGTCCGGTCGTCCGCCATATCGCGCATGCGCTCGACCGCGATACGCCATTCACGTCGGAAATAGCCCTCGGAACGCTCGTCAGTGTGAGCTGATATCACGGCCAGGAACAACGCGCAGTCCCTGATCTGCTTCGCGATGTGGCGGTCCCAGGCTTCGCCGCCGCGAAGTTCAATCTGGTCGAACCAGACCTCTATGCCAGCCGCCCGCAACGCATCGCGGATCCTTTTCGCCGCCTCGGCATCCTGAGAGGCGTAGCTTAGAAATACCGCGCGTGAAGCTTCGGTCAAGCCGGGTCACCCTGTGTGGAGGTCTTCTCACGGTCTCCCGAAGCCAGCTTAACTGAAAGGCCGTTCGGCGGTTACCCATCCGCGAGCTGGCTGTCGGGTGTCGGCTGTACTTCCACTAAAGGACACGTTTTGGACGACCGCAACGGCACTCAAAAGTCGGAGCCCGCCGCCAGAGTCCCTGCACTCTCCTTTCTCCCATTCTTTAACCTAACAGCAGAACGCTGCACTCGTTCCGCGCACGTATACACGATCTCGTGCGTTCCGAGGTACTACGCAGTTCAACTGCCGTGCCGCACATCGACGTGTGCTTCGTCGTCGCGGCGCCGGCGGGCACGCCGCGAGTCCTTCGCCGCGGACTATCCTGAACGGCGGTCGACGGTAGACTTCCGGTAGACGTCCGCGTCGAAGCCAGCCTTTATCTTTCCGCAGAACAACGCAGAGTCTCGATCGGGAACGCCACTAACCGCGCGACTTCCCGCCGGAACCCTTACTATAGCTCCGACTACGCCTTCTCCCCCACCTGTAACTCCGCGAGTTTGAAGGGAACTCCACACCCGCCGATCCCACAGTACCCGTTCGGATTCTTCGCGAGGTACTGCTGGTGATAGTCCTCGGCATAATAAAACGGCGGCGCTTCGCGGATCTCCGTGGTGATCGTGCCGCGACCTGCTGCGGTCAGCTGCGCCTGGTAGGAGCGCTTGGAGCCCTCGGCAGCCTCAGCCTGTTGCTTGTCGGTCACATAGATGGCCGAGCGATACTGCGTACCCACGTCATTGCCCTGGCGCATGCCCTGGGTGGGATCGTGTGACTCCCAGAACACCTTGAGCAGGTCCTCGTAGCCGACCTTCTGCGGGTCGTAGATGACGCGTACGATTTCGGTGTGGCCGGTCTGGCCGGTGCAGACTTCCTCATAGCTCGGGTTGGGTGTGAAGCCACCCGCGTAGCCGACTGCGGTCGAATACACCCCCGGCAACTTCCAGAAGATCCGCTCCGCACCCCAGAAGCAGCCGAGCGCAAAGTACGCATCTTGCAAGCCGGCGGGGAACGGTGCGGTAATGCGGTGGCCATTGACGAAATGGGACGCGGGGACCTGCATGGCAGCACCACGTCCGGGCAGTGCTTCATCCTTCGCAGGTATCGTCGAGCTCTTGCGGAACAGTGCCATGGCGCAACTCCTCCTTCGGGTAGGCAAGTGTGGGGATGCGCCGGGCGTGACTCAAGGGCTCATCAGGGCGCGCGTAAGTCATTGTCGCTACAGGGACTGCTTGCTGCCCCGACGCAGCGCACCGTAAGCTTTCGCCCCATGAGCATCAGCCAGCCACAGAACCTGCGCAGTCCACCGATCGAGAAGCTCAAGCCCTACGGCATCCGCGTGAGCCTGCCCCCCGGAGACCCATTCCGCAAACTGGTCGGACCTGAATGGCAGCGGCAGCACTGGTATGCCAGTCCGGAGGAGCGGGATGCAGCCATCGCCGAGATGAGCCGGCGGCACGAGTACTCGCGGGCCACGGATCGCCCGGCGCTGGTGTTCCAGAAGATCGAGAAGCTCGCGGAAAGTCGCGGGCTCTGACGGCGCCGCGCGTCCATAGCGCACGCGGCGCCGCAGGCACCCTCACAGCGGGAGACCAGGCATGAGCGAGCCCAGCTATCCCTACGCCACGTACCTGGACGTGAAGTTCCCCGCGCTTAAGGTCGTCGATGTGCCCAGCCTCGTCGCGCAGTGCAATCACCCCTGGTACAACCAAACCCTGTGCAAGGTGAACGACTCGGTCATCCGCCTGGGAGTGCTGCAGGGCGAGTACCACTGGCATAAGCACGACAACGACGACGAGTTCTTTTTCGTGCTCGAGGGCGCGCTCTTTGTCGACCTCGAGGACCGCTCGGTGGAACTGAAGCCCAGGGAAGGATTCGTCGTGCCCAAAGGCGTGGTGCACCGCACGCGCGCCCCGCAGCGCGCGGTGATCCTCATGGCCGAGACTGCAGGGATCATCCCCACCGGCGATGCCTGAACGCGCAGCGCTTCCCTAGAAGCTGCGCCCGAGGAACAGGTAGAAGGCCTGATCGCCGTGCTGGTCGAAGCCGCCGGCCAGATACAGCGGGCCAAGCAGCGTATCCATGCCGATGAAGACGCTCGCGTTCTTGCGGGTGTTGCCGAAGCTCGCCTCGCTGCGCGTCTGCCAGACGTTACCCGCCTCCAGCGACGCACCCAGGTAGGTCGGCACATCCAGCCAGCCGGGCCCGCCGCGGCCGATCTGCCGGTAGTAGATCAGCCGTGCGATGCCGAAGTTCGGGCCGAGGATCGAGTCGGCGCGCAGCCCGGACAGGTTGAGGAAACCGCCCAGCGGAAACAGCTGGTTGATGTCGGTGACCTCGGACTGCATCGTCTCCCCGCCCGAGGCGGACAGCACCAGGGTATTGCGGCCCCACGTGTGGGCGCCGACGTAGTTGAGGGTCAGCTGATCGGAAGTCTGCGCAGAGCCTGAGGTGTTGCGCACGCCGGTCCACTGCAGGATCGCCCGCTGGCCGCGGTGCGGGAAATTGATGTCATCGAGCTGGTCGTAGGTGAGGCGCACGAAGTAGTTGGTGGTATCGAATGGATCCTCGGTGAGATCGGGTATGTTCGGGTCGTTCGGGTCGCCGATCTTCAGGTGGTAGTGGCCCTCCTCGCGCGATATCCCGGTGCGGATCTCGCCCCAGTTGCCGAACTGGCGCCCGAAGTCCAGGCCATAGTTGAACGTATGGATGCGGTACTCGGCCAGGATGTTCTGGTCCTGCACCAGGTCGATGTCGCGCGCGCGCTCGGCCACGTGGGGCATCACGAACCACCCCGAGTACTGCGCGAGCGGCAGGAACAGCTCGGTGGAGATCTGCGCCGCACTGCCGATCTGCAGGTCGGTCACCCACTCGCCGGCATTGCGCGTGATGTCCGAGACCACGAAACGCACTGCCGCGTTGTATGTGGATCCGCCCTGCAGGTCATCCTGGATGCTCAGGCCAAAGCGCATGTAGTCCGGTCCGTGCCACGTGGGGCGCGCGTCCAGGACCAGCCCGTAGCGGTCGCCGCTGCCGATCACGCGGTAGTCGAGCATGTCCAGGCTGCCGCGGCCGTAGAGCGCAGTGACGGCGGCCTGGGTGGCATCGGCATCCAGGGGCTTACCCTCCAGGTCCTTGAAGAGCTCCTGGGCCGCCGGCGGCACGTAGGCCTGTGAGTCGGGGCTGACGCGTACGAAGTCGACGACCGGCGGGGGCAGGCGGCGCGCGGCGCGCGCCTGCGCGTAGCGCTGCATCTGCTCGGCGCTCACGGCGAGGGTTGCCAGCTGCGCGCCGCGGGCGCGCGCCGCCACCTCCCCGGTGGCGATGGCCTTGGAGACCGCGCCGAAGTCGAACGACGAGATGCTGCCCAGGGGCGGCTGGATGAGTACGTCGCTGGGCGTGAGTGTTGCCAGCTGCGCCTGTGAGCTGCGCTGGATGAGGATCGCCAGCATCTGGTTGGAAATCAGCGGCGCGCTGGAGAGTTGCTTCAGCTGCAGCAGCGGGAAGCCGACGTCCACCACGATCAGCACGTCGACTCCCATCGCGCGCGCGATGTCGACCGGGACATTGTCCACCAGGCCGCCATCGACCAGCGCGCGACCGTCACGCTCGAAAGGCTCGAACACCCCCGGGGCGGAGATGCTGGCGCGCATGGCGCTCGTCAGGTCACCGGAGTCCATGATCACCGCCGCGCCATTTTCCAGGTCAGTGGCCACAGTGCGGAAGCGCGTCGGCAGATCATCGAAGCTGTTGATCCGTGCCACCGGCAGCGTGAGTCGCCGCAGTATCTCGGTCAGCTTCTGCCCCTGTATCAGTCCCTTGGGCAGCACCACCTGGCCGCCACGCAGGCCCAGCGGGAACTTCACCAGGAAGGTCTCGTCCTCCTGCTTGCGGCGCAGCGACAGGTCCTCGCGCACCGGCCAGCCCCGGAAGGCCGCCTGCCAGTCCGCAGAGCGCATCAGCGTCTCGATTTCCGCGGCGCTCAGGCCGCTGGCGTACAGCCCCCCCACCACTGCACCCATGCTGGTGCCGGCGATGGCATCGATCGGCACGTGCAGCTCTTCCAGCACCTTGAGCACACCGACATGCGCGGCCCCGCGCGCGCCGCCCCCGGAAAGCACCAGCCCGACGCGCAGGCGCTGGCCGGCGGCGGGCGTGGCGACCGGTGCGGCTGAAGCGGGCTCGGGTACCGGTGGCGCGCCGATGGCCGCTGAGCACGCGAGCCACAGTACTGCGAGGAAGAAACCTGGTACCCCGCGACGGGGCGTGACCGCCCGTGAAGAACTCACCCACGCAGAATAGCACGCGGACGCATCGGCACTTGAGGCTCGCCGGCGAGGTGTGCGATCGCGGATAATGCGCGCCATGCACCCACCGCCGCACGTCTCCGGGTTACGCGCGCACGCCGGCCGCGCCGGCGTGCTTGCGCTGCTGGCCTGCCTGGGTGTTGCCACGGCGGCGCACGCCCAGCTGCGCTCCGCGAGCGACTGGGGCTACTACGGCGGCGACGGCTTCGGGCGGCGCTTCTCGAGCCTCGACCAGATCAACCGCGACAACGTGGCCAAGCTCACCCTGGCCTGGACCTACCGCACCGGGGAACTCGGTGCCGGCTTCGCCCGCGCTGGCAAGCTCACCTTCGAGTCAACCCCGGTGCTGGCCTTCGGCCTGCTCTACCTCGAGACCGGCACCAACATCGTCGTGGCGCTCGACCCGCAGACCGGCGTGCAGCGCTGGCGCTTCGACCCGCATGTCGAGCGCGCACACGCCTACGCTGAGGCGAGCGCCCGCGGCGTGGGCCTGTGGGAAGAGCCGAACGTGCGTCCCGCCGGGGCGTGCCGCCGCCGGGTCTTCACCGGCACCCTCGATGCACGCCTGCTGGCGCTGGACGCCGATACCGGCCTGCCGTGCGCCGATTTCGGCGAGGGCGGCCAGATTGACCTCACGCGCGGCGTGCGCATCCGCGATCCGGGGGCCTATCTGGAGACCTCGCCGCCGACGGTGTACGGCAACATCGTCATCGTCGGCTCCGCCATCGGCGACAACCGCGCCACCAACGTGGAGCGCGGCGTCATCCGCGCCTTCGAGGCGCACACCGGCGCGCTGGTGTGGTCGTTCGACCCATTGCCCGACTCGCCGTCACACCCGGCCGCTGCCGAGTGGAACCTGACCCAGGCCGCCAATACCGGGGCCGGCAATGCCTGGGGCGCCATATCCGTCGACGAAGAGCACGGGCTGGTCTTCGTCCCGACCGGCTCTGCGAGCCCGGACTTCTACGGTGGCGAGCGCCTGGGCTCGGACCGCTTCGCCGACACCCTGCTCGCGCTCGACGTGCGCAACGGCCAGCCGGTGTGGCACCAACAGCTCGTCCACCACGACTTGTGGGACTACGACCTCGCCGCGCAGCCGGTACTCGGGGACATCGACGTGCAGGGCGTCCCGGTGCCGGCGGTCATCCAGGCCACCAAGACTGGCATGCTGTACGTGTTTGAGCGCACCCACGGCCGCGCCCTTTTCCCCGTGACCGAACGGCGCGTGCCGGCGAGCACGGTCCCCGGAGAGCAGGCGTGGCCGACGCAGCCGTTCTCCGCGCTGCCCGCGCTGGTCTCGCACGCGCCGGTACGCGCCGAGGATGCCTGGGGCCTGACGTTCTGGGACCGCGGCAAGTGCCGCGAGCTGATCGCAGGACTGCGCAACGAGGGTATCTTCACCCCACCCGATACCCGCGGCACGCTGCTCTCCCCGGGCTACGCCGGCGGGGTCAACTGGGGCGGCATCGTCCTGGACGAGTCGCGCCAGCGCATCATCGCCGCCGTCAACCACATGCCTATGGTGGTCACGCTGGTGCCGCAGAAGGAGCTGGACGCGCAGATGCACTCGGGCCAGTTCCCGCACTCGGAGTTTGCCCGCCAGGCCGGCACCCCCTACGGCATGCGTCGCGAGCCGCTGCTGTCGCCTCTGGGCCTGCCGTGCACGCCGCCGCCCTGGGGAACGCTGGTGAGCGTCGACCTGCGCCGCAACCGCATCGCCTGGCAGGTGCCGCTGGGCTCGACCGAGGGACGCACCCCCTGGTTCGTGCCCACGAAGAACTTCGGCATGCCCAACATGGGCGGTCCCATCGCCACCGCGGGGGACCTGGTCTTCATAGGAGCGGCGATGGATGACTACGTGCGCGCCTTCGACATCGAGACCGGGCGCGAGCTGTGGAAGTACAAGCTCCCCGCCGGCGGCCAGGCAACCCCGATGACCTACCGCGCCGGGCCCGACCACCGGCAATACCTGGTGATCAGTGCCGGCGGGCACGGGCCATTGGGCACGACACGCGGGGACTACGTGGTGGCATTCGCGCTGCCGCAGCCCTCGCCCAAGCACTAGCTTCCGCGAGAGAGACCGAACAGATGACGTACCTGATCATTTCGCTGCTGATCCAGGCCGCCTTCATCGTGCACGTCATCAAGACCGGGCGTAACACACTGTGGATCTGGGTGCTGATCATCCCGGGGCTGGCAATGGCCGGGATTCTGGCGTACCTCGTCGTCGAGGTGGTGCCGGAGCTGATGCGCAGCCGCGGCGCGCAGCGCACCGCCCGCGGCCTGCGCAAGGCGATCGACCCGGGCCGGAATTTGCGCCGCTACGAGAGTGAAGCCCAGGTGGGTAGCAATGTTGCCAGCCGCCAGCGCTACGCCGAGGAGCTGGCGCGGCACGGGCGCTACGACGATGCCATCGCCCAGTACCGGCAGGCGCTCAGCGGCCTCTACGAGCATGACCCGAACCTCATGCTCGGCCTGGCGCAGGCCCAGTTCGGCAAGGGAGACGCCAGTGCGGCGCGCGCCACGCTCGATCAGCTGATCGCCGAGAATCCGCAGTTCCGCTCCCCCGCGGGTCACCTGCTGTACGCGCGTGCTCTGGAGGCGGAAGGCAACACGGCCAAGGCGCTGGAGGAGTACCGCGTCGTGGCTGGCTCCTATCCGGGTGCGGAGGCGGCGGTGCGCTACGCCCGGCTGCTGCAGGCGCAGGGCCAGCGCGAGGAGTCACAGAAGGTGGCACGTGAACTGCTGCAGCAGGCGCGCATCGCCCCGGGGCACTACCGCCGTGCGCAGCGCGAGTGGCTGGAGGCGGCGCAGAAGCTGGCCTAGCGCGCCGCTCTCGCCCTTGCCGTGGTGCGCGCAGCGCGGGCGCAAAGTCCCGCGCCGCGCCAGGGGCTAATAGTGGCCCACCCTCCACAGGAACATCAGCTCGATGGCGCCGATACCCGGCTTGCTGCTGGCGTTGTGCAAATCGATCACGGTGTATTTGTAGTCGGCATTGACAGCGAACGCCCGACTGAAGTTGAACTGCACGCCACCGCCGATCTGGTAAGCAAAACTGCTCGAGCCATGGGTCGGCTGATAACCGCTGCAGATATAACCCCACCACGGATCCCACCAGCAACCGGTCTGCGGCGGACCGGAGGCAATGTTGGTGCTGGCCCAGTTCCATCCCAAGCCAACCACACCGAACGGTTTGATCGGGCCCTGCAGCAATGTATAGGTCGCATCGAACATCAGGGTGCTCAGGTCAACACGGCCGTTCTCGAGAGCAACCGCACCATTGGTACCCTTCACGGTACCGTTGAAGTCCGACCGGCCGTAGCCGAAGTTACCGCCGATGATCAACTGGTCGGTAACATAGTACCCAGTGCCAATCTTGAACCCGGTGTCGCTCTTCAGGTGCGCCGTGCTGCCACCGTCGAAGCTGATGTTCTTGGACTCGGTAAATACCGGTCCGATGCGAAACTCCCAATCACCCGTTACCCCACCGCCCTCGCCCATCATCTGTGCGGGCGCGCCGTGTGAGGTGAGGAGTAACGCGAGTGAGCTCAATGCCGGCAGAAAACGTTTCATGTGCACTCCGATCGCATCGTGAACGTGGCGATTCAAAACTGTTGCTCGCTCGCGAACAGTCCTGTTCCTGAAGATCCAGAGGTTGCAGTCTAGAGCGTTTCTACTCTGCACGCATGTACGCATCTGTACGTACTGCGGCCGTGACCTCGGTTCAGGCAGAGCCGCCGCGCTGGCTGCGATGGTCTCAGAGGCGCACGGTAGGCAGGAATGCAGTGTCGTGCGGATCACACCGGGCGCTGCGACTGCCACGCATCGACCCGAGGTATTATCCTCTTGCACAGCGAGTGTGGTTCAAGGAGGCGCAGCAGCTGCCGTGGCGCCGCGCGGCGCTCAGTCCCAGCAGGCCCAGGCCGACCAGCAGACTCAGCAGGTCCAGGGCGCCACCGCCACCACCACTAGCTGGCGGCGTGTTCGCGCCGCCTCCCGAGTCGGGCGCGGAGGTTACCGAGTAGCTCACCGGCATCAGGCAGGCGCTGTCGCCGGCGCTCGCCGGCGCCGCGGAAGTGGCCCGGCTCGAGGTCACGACCACGGGCACCGTGTCGGTGCGCCCGGCATCGTCCGTGACGGTCAGGCTCAGGATGTAGGTCCCGGCACTCTTGGGAGAAACCAGGCTGGCGTGCGCGGAGTCGGCGTTCTGGATGGCCGGGGCACCGGCGCCCTGGGGCACCTCCACGGTCCAGTGGTAGCTGACCACCGTGGAGCCGCAGGCGGCGGCGCTGCCGCTGGCATCGAGGGTCACGGTGCTGTTGGGGTACACCAGGGTCGGCAGGCTGACCGCGGCGATCGGGCGCAGCGCCTGGAGCACCGCGCCGTCGGCGTTGGCCATGCCGGCCCCGCACACATCGGGGGTGCAGCTGCACTCGGTGCTCTGCACATCGCTGCTGTCCGCGGGCACGTGGCACATCGGCACGCTGGGATTTACCGGGAACGGGGCCGTCGCACCGAGCTGCAGTCGCGCGATCAACTGGCCTGCCGTAAGGTTGCCGTTCACCGAGAGCATCAGTGCCGCGATGCCGCTGACGATCGGGGCGGAGAAGCTGGTGCCGATGTTGAAATTGCTCTGGTCGGTGTAGGTGCTCGCCCCGGGAACCGTGCTGCCGGTATTCGAGGTGGTCGTGATCGAGAACAGGCACGGCTGCCCGGCGCCGGTGTTCACGCAGTTGCCCGCGGGGGCGCTGAGTGCAATCTGCGGACCCAGGCTGCTGAAGCCGACCTTGGTGCCGATCTGTCGCAGGCCGGCGATGGCGGCCACCCCGGCGCAGTTGGCCGGGGCATCCACGGGCCCGCCCTCGTTGCCAGCGGAGACCACGATCAGCACCCCTAAGCTCACCAACTGGTCGACGACCTGCTGGTAGCTGGCCGGGCAGGAGCCGACCGAACCCAGGCTCAGGTTGAGGATGCGCGCGGGATAAGGATTGTTGGGCACGCCATCGACCGGCAGCCCGGCGGCCCAGGCCATGGCGGCGATGATGTCCGAGTCATAGCCGCCGCATTTGCCGAGCACCCGCACCGGCAGCACCCAGCCGCTCTGCGTCATCCCGGCGATGCCGGCACCGTTGTTGCTGATCGCGCCCAGGATGCCGGCGACACGCGTGCCGTGCCAGGAACTGTTGGCGATGGTGCAGCTCTTGAACAGCGCGGTCTTGGTGTCGGCGGCCGAAATCCAGTCGCCGGGATCGGCCGCATCCGCGTCGCGGCCGTCCCCGTCGTTGGCCGTCAGGATACCGCTGTCACCGGTGCCGCCGATCATGTCGTACCCGGGGAGCAGCCGGTTGTCGGACGCGTTGCGCAAGTCCGGATGGTCGAAGCGCACGCCGGTGTCCAGGGCTGCGATCACCACGCCCTTGTTGCCCGTGGTCAGGTTCCAGGCGTCCACGGCATCGACCGCCGCCGGCTGCGTGTCCTGCATGTACCACTGCCCGCTGAACAGCGGATCATCAGGGGTGGACAGCGCGTGGCGGCGCGTGTCGGGCTCGGCGTACTCCACCTGCGGGTCCGCGCGCAGCCGTGCCAGTGTCTGGGCGGCCGATTCGCTGCCCGGCGCCACCTGCAGCAGGTGCATGCCCGCAAAAATGTGCCGCGTGGCCAGTACGCGCAGGCCGGCGCGCGCGGCGATCGCCGTGACGCGCTCGGGGGAGCCGGTCGCCGGAGCCATGCGCAGCTTGACGATGAAGCGCTCGGGCACGACCGCTGGGTCCTGCACGGATGCGGCCTGCGCGGGCAGTGCTGCCAGGAGCAGCGCGACCAGCATCAGGAGTTGTGGGCGGAATGAGCGCATCAATGCGGACAATAGCTCATGGCTTGGCCAAGGGCCCGGCCTCAGCGGGCAGACGGTGATCGGGTTCGCGTTCCGCGGGGCACCTGTTGCGTGATGCAGTGGATATTGCCGCCGCCGAGCAGGATTTCCCGCGCCTTCACCCCGACCACGCGCCGACCCGGAAAGAGGCGCTTGAGCGCGCGCGCGGCCGCCGGGTCGGTACGCGCATCCAGCAGCGGCATCACGATGCCGCCATTGGCGATGTAGAAGTTCACGTAACTGCCGGCCAGCCGCTCCCCGGCGGTGCGCGGCTTGGTGCCCTCGCGGGGGGCCAGACCGGCGGCCTCGCGCGCCGTCATGGTCAGCGGACCCGGCATCGGCAGGCGAGTGACCTTCAGGCGCCGCCCGCGCGCATCGCGCGCCTCGTGCAGACGCTCCCAGGCATCCTGCGAGATCGCATACTGCGGGTCCCGCCGCCGGTCCGTCCAGGTGAGGCACACCTCGCCCGGCCGCACGAAACAGGCCAGGTTGTCGATGTGTCCGTCGGTCTCGTCGTTGAAGACGCCCCTGCCCAGCCAGATCACCCGGGAAACACCGAGGTAGTCCCGCAGATGGCCTTCGATCTGGGGCTGCGTGAGCTGCGGGTTGCGGTTGGGGTTGAGCAGGCACTCCTCGGTCACCAGCGCGGTGCCCTGCCCGTCCACGTGGATGGCGCCGCCCTCGTTGATCAGCGGCGCGCGGTAGCGCCCGCAGCGCTCGACCTCGAGCACCTTGCGTGCCACCAGCTCATCCTGGTCCCAGGGAAAGTACAGCCCGCCGTCCAGGCCGCCCCAGGCGTTGAAGTGCCAGTGGACGCCGCGCACGGCACCGCGCCGGTTCACCACGAACGTCGGCCCGACGTCGCGCATCCAGCTGTCATCGTGGGCCATCTCGATGAGGCGCACGGCCGGGTCGAGCAGGGCGCGCGCGGCGGTGAAGTGGGCGCTGGAGACCCCCACCGAGACCGGCTCGAACTGCGCGATGGCGCCGGCCACGGCCGCGAAGGCGCGCTGCGCCGGGCGCGCGGCTTCACGCCAGTTGTCGGGGCGCTCGGGCCAGAGCATCCAGCATCCCGCATGCGGCGCGAATTCCGCGGGCATGTGGAAGCCGTCCGCGGCCGGGGTGCGCGCGAACGTCCGCGTCATTTACGCAGGCGGCTGTGCCGGTAACCGTAGAAGGCGTAGATGGACATGCCGATGATCGTCCAGTACAGCAGTCGCTTCCACGTGCTGTTGGAAAGGAAATAGGTCATCCCGACGCACACCAGGGCACCCAAGATGCAGGTGAACGGCGCCCACGGCACGCGGAATGGCCGGAACTCGTTCGGCCGCGTGCGGCGCAGCACCAGGACGCCGATGCATACCACGGCGAACGCGAGCAGGATGCCGATCGAGATCAGGTCGGTGAGCAGGTCAAGCGGGAACACCGCGGCGATGGCCGCCGCGAACACGCCGGTAATGACCGTCGAGACGTGCGGGGTCTTGTAGCGCGGATGGCAACGGCTCATGAACGGAGGCAGCAGGCCATCATCGGCCATCGACAAGAGGATGCGCGGCTGGCCGAGAAGCGAAGTCAGGATCACCGAGGTCATGCCGGCGATCACGCCAATCTTGACCGGCCACCCGAGCCAGGACAGCTGCTGATGCGAATCCAGGGCAATCGCCACCGGGGCCGCGGTGTCGAGCTTGGCAAGCGGCAGCATGCCAGTGAGCACGGCCGCCATCGCCACATACAGCACCGTGGCGATGATCAGCGTGCCGAGGATGCCGATCGGCAGGTCGCGCTGAGGATTGCGCGTTTCCAGCGCGGTGGTCGAGGCGGTGTCGAAGCCGACGTAGGCAAAGAACATGATGGCCGCGCCCTTCATGACGCCACTCCAGCCAAAGTGCCCGAAGGTGCCGGTATTGGCCGGCACGTAGGGCTTCCAGTTCGACGTATCGATGAACTGCAGCCCGGCGATTATCACGATGACGATGACCGTGACCTTCAGGCCCACCATGAACGCATTGGCCCGCGCTGACTCGCGCACGCCGACATAAAGCACCCAGGTCATCGCCGCTACGATCAGCACTGCCGGCAGATTGATGATGGCGCCGGTGGGTGTCACGTGCTCGCGCGCGTCCAGCCCGAGAGGTGCGTTAACCAGCGCGGCCGGCAGGTGGATCCCTGCGCCCTCCAGGAGGTTCACCACGTACGCCGACCAGCTAACGGCCACCGCCGACGCCGAGATCATGTACTCGAGCAGCAAGTTCCAGCCGATGAACCAGGCGAGCGCCTCGCCGAGGGTAGCGTAGGTATAACTGTAGGCGCTGCCGGGAACCGGCAGAAACGCCGCGAACTCCGAATAGCACATCGCGGCGAGCCCGGCGCCGAAGGCCGCAATCAGCAGCGACAGCGTGATCGCGGGGCCGGAGTTGTTCGCCGCCACTGTGCCGGTGAGCACGAAGATACCGGTGCCAATCGTGGCACCCAGGCCGATGGCAATGAGTGTGCGTGCGCCGAGCACCTGCTTCAGCCGTTCCTTGCCGCTGTTGCGGCTGAGGTCGACCGGACGCACGGCGCACATTTTCCGCCAGACCGACGGTGTTGCGGCCGCGGACTCGTTCTCGTTTGTGGCGTTCGGCATGCGCTGCTTCGTCTCCTGGCCGCTCCGGATGGCGCAGGCCCCGCGGCAGTCTCTCACAGGGGGACCCCACCTGGGTACGCACCCACGGGGGTTCGGACGTGCCGCTGTGCTAGCATGGCGCGCCCGGCGACGGTCGTGCAGCCGGAAGATCCCTCAGGAGTAGTTCCATGTCGACGGTCGCGAGCCCCAAGGTCATTCCGCCCGCCCAGGGCGCCAAGATCACCATCAAGGACGGCAGCTTGCGCGTCCCCGAGAACCCGATCATCCCCTTCATCGAGGGCGACGGCACGGGAGCGGACATCTGGCGCGCCTCGGTGCGCGTCATGGACGCCGCGGTCGCCAAGGCCTACGGCGGCAAGCGCCGCATCCACTGGATGGAGGTCTACGCCGGGGAGAAGGCGAACCAGCTCTTCAACAGCTGGCTTCCCGAGGAAACCGTCACCGCCTGCCGGGAATACTTAGTCTCGATCAAGGGCCCGCTCACGACCCCGGTCGGCGGCGGCATCCGCTCGCTCAACGTCGCACTGCGGCAGATGCTCGACCTGTACGTATGCCTGCGCCCGGTGCGCTGGTTCAAGGGCGTCCCCTCCCCCGTCAAGCACCCCGAGAAGGTCGACATGGTGATCTTCCGCGAGAACACGGAGGACATCTACGCGGGCATCGAGTTCGAGCAGGGTACCGCCGACAACCAGAAGTTCCTGGAGCTGTTCCGCCAGGCCTTCCCCAAGGCGTACGCCAAGATCCGCTTCCCGGAGAGCTCCGGGATCGGCATCAAGCCGGTCTCACGGGAGGGCTCGGAGCGGCTGATCCGGGCGGCGATCGAGTACGCGATCATCAACAAGCGCAAGAGCCTGACGATCGTGCACAAGGGCAACATCCAGAAGTTCACCGAGGGCGCCTTCCGCAACTGGGGCTACGCGCTGGCCGAGCGCGAGTTCGCAGCCCAGGTGTACACCTGGGAGCAGTGGGAGCGCACCAAGGCCGCCCAGGGCGAGAAGAATGCCAACGCGGAGATGGATGCCGCCAAGAAGGCCGGGCGCATCATCGTCAAGGACGCCATCGCGGACATCACCCTGCAGCAGGTGCTGACGCGCCCGGACGAGTTCGACGTGATCGCCACGCTGAACTTGAACGGTGACTACCTCTCCGATGCGCTCGCCGCGCAGGTCGGCGGCATCGGCATCGCCCCGGGCGGCAACATCAACTACCTCACCGGGCACGCGGTGTTCGAGGCCACGCACGGCACGGCTCCCAAGTACGCCAACCTGGACAAGGTCAACCCCGGCTCGCTGATACTCTCCGGGGAGATGATGCTGCGCTACATGGGCTGGTTCGAAGCCGCGGACGCGATCATCTCGGCGATGGACAAGACCATCGCGCAGAAGACCGTGACCTACGACTTCGCGCGCCTCATGGACGGTGCCCACGAGGTCTCCACCAGCGCCTTCGGCGATGCGCTGATCAAGAACCTCTGAGGCGGCGATGCGGTGGCGGACCTACAACTCGCGCCACCCAGACCACGGCCTTGCGTGAGCGGCTACTCCGGTACGCCGCTCGCGCAGAAGCTCGGCATGAGCGCCGGGTGCCGCCCGTACATACAGTCTGCGCCTGCGAACCATCTTGAGCTGCTGGCTCCGCTGCCCGCGCAGGTGCAGCGCCCCAGGTGCCGCGGCGCCAGCACCGACCTCATCCACGTGTTCGCCACCCGGCGCGCCATTCTCGGCCGGGCGCTCGCAGGCGCGTGCGCCCGGCTGCGGCCCGATGCGGCACTGTGGGTGAGCGGGCCGAAGAAGGCCTCCGGCGTGGCCACCGACATCACCGGGGGCACGATCCGCGAACTCGCCCTGCCGCTGGGCCTCGTCGACATCAAGGTGTGCGCGGTGGATGCGACCTGGTCGGGACTGAAGCTGGTCATGCGCAAGAGCGCCCGTCCCGCGGCCCCCAGAACGGCGCGCACCCGGTGACCCGGGTGCCGCACGCCGAGGCGATCCTGGAGTGGGCCCGCAAGGTGCAGGCGATTGCCCAGAACGGGCTCACCTTCACCCAGGACCCCTTCGATCGCGAGCGCTACCAGCAGCTGCAGGAACTCGTCTCCCAGGTTCTGCAGGCACAGCTGGACGTGCCCGTCGCGCGGGCGGCCGCCTTCTGGGAGGGCGAACACGGCTATGCGACTCCCAAGGTCGACGTGCGCGGTGCAGTGTTCACCGGGGAGCGCGTCCTCCTGGTGCGCGAGCGCAGCGACGGCCGCTGGACGCTTCCCGGGGGCTGGGTGGATGTGAATGACTCCCCGTCCGGGGCGGTGGCGCGCGAGATCCTCGAAGAGTCCGGCTACCGCGCGCGCGCGGTGAAGCTCGCCGCCCTGGTCGATAAGAACCGCCACCCCCACCCGCCGAGTATCCACCACATCTACAAGCTGATGTTCCTGTGCGAACTCACCGGCGGCGCGCCTGCGGTGAGCCCGGAGACCGACGCGGTCGACTTCTTCCCGCTGGCCGCACTGCCGCAGCTGTCCACCGGCCGCATCCTTGCCAGCCAGATCGAGCGCCTCTACCGTCACCACCTCGATCCGACTCTCCCCACCGATTTCGACTAGGCGCAGCCCAAGCCATGCCCCCAGTCCCCGGCCACGCTGCACCCTCTGCCCAGGCATGCGCCCTCGATATCGTCGAAGCCTTCGCCCGCTACAACGCGGAGTTCCGTGCGATCACGCGACGCGCTCCCGGGCGCTTCGACAACCGCGATGCGCGCGGCAGCCAGCTCGATGCCGTCGAGCGCATCGAGCTGTACGACCGGTTCGTTAACCAGACGGTCGCCGAGCTGCGCCAGCGGCTCGGGGAGGCGGCCGTCGACCGCGACCTGTGGCGCCGGATCCACCACCAGTTCGCCGCACAGATCACGAGCCTTGCCGACCCGGAATTCACCAAGACATTCTTCAGCTCCATCAGCCGCAGGCTGTTCGGCACGGTCGGCGTCGCCCCCGACCTGGAGTTCGTGGCGACCGACCTGGACCCCCTGGCGAACATCCATTCCGCCCAGGGGACGCACACCTACGTGAACCACGGCTCACTGTCGCTGTTGTTCGAGGATCTGCTGGGGGACGTGCGCTTCCGCTCCCCGTGGCGCGACCTCGACCGCAGCATCGAGCACATCGCCAGCGAGGTGCGCACCGCGCTCGCCGGGCGCACCGAGCGGCGCGAGGTGGAGCGCGTCGAGGTCCTCTCCCCGGTCTTCTACCAGATCTCGCGCGCCTACATCGTCGGCCGCATGGTCGGCCGCAACTTCCTCATGCCGCTGGTGATCGCGCTGAAGAACACCGATGGCGGCGTGCTGGCGGATGCGGTCATCCTTGCAGAGGACGACATCAGTATCGTGTTCAGCTTCACGCGCTCCTACTTCCACGTCGACCTCGAGCGCGTCGGCGAGGCGGTGGTATTCCTCAAGTCGATCATGCCGCGCAAGCCGGTCAGCGAGCTGTTCACTGTGCTCGGGCGCGCCAAGCAGGGCAAGACCGAGCGCTACCGCGAGCTGATGCACCACCTGGATCATGCCGCCGACCAGTTCGTGCATGCCGCCGGAGAACGCGGCCTGGTGATGGTGTGCTTCACGCTGCCCTCCTTCGACGTCGTGTTCAAGGTGATCCGCGACCGCTTCGCATACCCGAAGACGGTGATGCGCGAGGAGGTGCTCGCCAAGTATCGTCTGGTGTTCATCCATGACCGCGCCGGGCGCCTGGTGGACGCCCAGGAGTTCCGCCGCCTGCGCTTCCCGCGGGCGCGCTTCTCGGCCGAGCTGCTCGATGAACTGCGGCGCGAGACCGGCAATACCGTCCACGAGGACGGCGCGGACCTGGTGTTCGACCACATGTACATCGAGCGCCGCATGACGCCGCTGAACATCTACCTGCGCACCGCCGCCGCCGAGGATGCCGAGCGAGCCGTGCTCGACTACGGGCAGTGCATCCGCGACCTCGCCTACACCAACATATTTCCCGGCGACCTGCTGCTGAAGAACTTCGGCGTGACGCGCCACGGGCGCGTGATCTTCTACGACTACGACGAGCTGTGCCAGGTCACCGACTGCACGTTCCGCGACCTGCCGCAGGCGAGCAATCCGGAGGACGAGATGCGCGGCGAGGCCTGGTTCTACGTGGCCGAGAGCGATGTCTTCCCGGAGACCTTCCTCAACTTCCTGTCATTCGACGACCGCCAGCGCGCAGCACTGCTGCGCATGCACGGGGAAATCCTCACGGCCGGCTTCTGGCGCGCGGTGCAGCAGCGCCTGCGTGACGGGGAACTGGTCGAGGTGCTGCCTTACCATCCCCACCGCGTGCGGGTGGCGAGCAGCCTGTAGGCAAGTGCTAGGGCGCGAGCACCATGGGGACACCGGGCTGGACCGCCACGGCGCGGCCGCGCGCCTCGACGCAGGCACCGGCCTGCGCCAGCATGCGGTTGGCAAAGTCCCAGTTCACCAGGTCCTCGAGAAAGGCATGCACGTAGGCGGCGCGCCGGTTCTGGTAGTCGAGGTAGTAGGCGTGCTCCCACAGGTCGAGCCCGAGCAGGACCGCGTCCACCCGGCACAGCGGCGTCGCGGCGTTGGGCGTGGTGATGATCTGCACCGCCTCCCGCCGCCATACCAGCCAGATCCAGCCACTGCCGAAGTGCGCCTTGGCCGCCGCGCGGAAGTCGCGCGCGAAGCGCTCGCTCGAACCAAAGCTGCGCCGGATGCACTCGCCGACAGCACCGCGCGCACTGCCGCCGCCGCGCGGGTGCAGCGACTGCCAGTAGACGCTGTGGCTCCAGACCTCCGCCGCGCAGCGATGCAGCGCGCGCCGGGCTGGGTCGCGCTCGGTCGCGCGCACCACCGCCTCGAGCGGCAGGGCCTCCAGCTCGGTGCCGCGCAGCAGCGGCTGCAACCGGTCCGAGCACAGGCGCTGCTGGTGCATGAAATGAAACAGCAAGGCATCGCGGGATATGACCGGCTCGAGATCCGCGAAGTTATAAGGAATCTCCGGTACCTGGATGCTCATGCGGATCTCCCTTCGGGCTGGCGAACGTCCTGTCCTCAGCTGGTGAGACCGGTTGATCTTAATCCCGGTTCCGCGGCGCCATCAGAAAAGTGTGCGGAGGCGAAGGTATAGCCTGTGTTTGCTACCGGCTGATGACGCGGTGCACTCTAGGTTGCTGCCGCGGCGAGCGCGCGCTCGAGGTCCTGCGCGAGATCCTCCGCATCCTCCAGCCCGACCGACAGGCGGATCGTGCCCTCGGTGATGCCCGAGGCGCGTTGCTGCTCGGCGCTCAGCTCCCGCCCGCCCATCATCTGCGCGGTGATCACCAGCGACTCGGTCGAGCCCAGGCTTGCGGCAAGGGCGAACAGCTGCAGTGAGTCGGCAAAGCGCCGTGCTGCGCCCTCGCCGCCCTTGAGGTCGAGGGTGACGATGCTGCCGAAGTCCTGCATCTGCTGCGCGGCCAGTGCGTGCTGGGGATGGGCGGCCAGGCCCGGGTAATGCACGCGCGCCACCGCCGGATGCGCCGCCAGCTGCTGCGCGATGCGCGCCGCGCTGGCGCACTGGGCCCGGTAGCGCACGAAATAGGTCTTCAGTCCGCGCAGGATGAGGAAGGCGGCATGCGGGTCCAGCGTGCCGCCGAGCACGCCGAAGTCCATGCGCATGGCGCGGATCAGTTCGCTGCGGCCGATGACCGCCCCGCCCATGACATCACCGGCGCCGGAGGCGTACTTGGTGAGGCTGTGGACGAACAGGTCGATGTCGAAGTCGCCGTGCTGGTGGAAGCCGGCAAAGGTGTTGTCGAGCACGGTCAGCGCCCCGGTGGCGCGCGCCAGGCGCGTGATCGCCGGGATGTCGGCGATCTTGGTGACCGGGTTGGTGGGGCTTTCGAAGAACACCAGGCGCGTCGGCTGCGAGGTGAGCACCCGCTCGATGCCCGCCTGGTCCTCGATGGACAGCATCGTGTGGGTGACGCCGTAGCGGCGCAGCACGCGCCGGATCAGGTAGCGGCTGGGGCTGTAGGTCTCGACGAAGCACAGCACGTGGTCGCCCTGCTTGGTCAGAGTCAGCAGCGTCTGGGCGACGGCGCCCGCTCCCGAGGCCGTCACCAGGCAATCCTCGCGCCCCTGCAACTCCGCCAGCAGCTTCTCGAGCTGCCGCGTCGTCGGGTTGGAGGCCCGCGAGTAGAAGAACCCGGGGCGCTCGCCGCGCAGGAACTGCTCGGTGTCCTCCAGCGTGTCGAACTCGAACTTGACCGACTGGTAGATCGGCGCGACGAGCGGCTGGTTGCCGGGGGGCACCTCGATGGCGGGCGGATGGTTGACGCGCGTGGTCTTTTTCATGGGCGGCAGGACACTCTCACAGATCGAGGCTGAAGCGGTCGGCGTCCAGGTGCGCCGGGAATTTTTCCCGGAAGGCCTCCAGCGGCCCGGCCGCCAGCTCCACCGTGATCACCGCCGGCAGCTCGCCCGCCTGCGCCAGCGAGCGGCCGCGGAAATCCAGCGCCATGCTGTCGCCGGCGTAGCTCACGTTCACGCCGTCGGTACCGACCCGGTTCACGCCCACGACATAGGCCTGGTTCTCGATGGCGCGCGCCGGCAGCAGGGCGCGCCACGCCTCCGCGCGCGGCGCCGGCCAGTTGGCGACGTAGATGAGCAGGTCGTAGTCGAGGCCGGGGCGTCGGCGGCTGTAGACGGGAAAGCGCAGGTCGTAGCAGACCAGCGGACACACGCGCAGCCCGCGCCAGGGCACGCTCCAGGGCGCGCGGCCGGGCGTGAAATGCTCATGCTCGCCAGCCATCCGGAACAGATGGCGTTTGTCGTAGTGGCGGACCTGCTGGTCGGGGGTCACCCACAGAAGTCGGTTGTAGTAACGGCCGCCCTCCTGCGTGATAACGCTGCCGGTCACCACCGCATCCAGCGCGGCCGCCTGGCTCTTGAGCCACTGCACGCTGTCGCCGCCGGCCGGCTCGCCCAGGCGCTCGGCCTCCATGCTGAAGCCGGTGGTGAAGGTCTCGGGGAGGACCACCAGGTCGGTCCTCCCCGTGAGTGGCCTGAGCAGGCCGGCGAAGTGCTCCCGGTTGGCGGCCGGGTCCTGCCACTGAAGCGGCTGCTGCACCAGCGAGACACGCAGCGTGCTCACATGGCACCGCCCTGGAGGTGCTGCGCAAACTGATTCAGCCGCTGCGCCGCCGCGTCGAGGGTGGCGTCCTGCTTGGCGATGCACAACCTCACGTAGGGCAGCCTTGGCGGTGACTCGTAGAACGGCGCTAGCGGGATCGTGGCCACGCCCGCCTCGGTGAGCAGGCGCTCGGCGAAGGCCAGGTCCCCCTCCTGCGACAGCGCGCTGAAATCGAGCAGCTGGAAGTACGTGCCCTGCGCCGCGGGCAGTGCGAAGCCGGAGCCGGCGAGGGCTGCGCGCAGCCGGTCGCGCTTGGCCTGGAAGAAGCGCGCCAGGCCGCGCGCCCCGTCCGGCTGCTCGGCGAGGTAGCCGGCGATCGCCTGCTGCAGCGGATGGGCGATGCTGAAGGTGTTGAACTGGTGCACCTTGCGCAGCTCCTGGGTCAGGTGCGCGGGCGCCACGCAGTAACCGATGCGCAGCCCCGTCGCATGAAGGGTCTTACCAAAGGAGAACACCGCGAAGCTGCGCTGCGCAAGCTCAGGATGGCTCAGCACCGAGTGGTGCCGTGCGCCGTCGTACACCACGTGCTCGTAGACCTCATCGGACAGGACCAGGATGTCCCGCCCGCGCGTGAGCGCGGCGAGCGCATCGAGGTCCTCCGCCGAGGCCGTGACGCAGGCCGGGTTGTGCGGGCTGTTGAAGATGACCAGCCGCGTGTGCCCGCTGAGGCTGGCGCGCACCCGGTCCCAGTCGTAGCGGAAGCCCGGCTGGGTGAGCGGCAGGCGCAGGCAGCGCGCGCCGGCCAGGCGCACCGCCGGCTCGTAGGAATCATAGGCCGGGTCGAAGGCGATCACCTCATCGCCCGGTCCGACGGCCGCCTGGATCGCCGAGTAGATCGCCTCGGTCGCGCCCAGGGTGACCGTGACCTCGCTCTGCGGGTCACGAGCCAGGCCGTAGTACAGCTGCAGCTTCGTGGCGATCGCCTCGCGCAGGCTCACCGCCCCCTCCATCGGCGCGTACTGGTTGAAGCCGGCACGCATGGCATCGGCCACCAGCTCCGTGAGGCGCGGGTCGATGTCGTAGTCGGGGAAACCCTGGCCGAGATTCAGGGCACCGAGCTCACGCGCACGGCGCGACATGACCGTGAAGATCGTGGTGCCGACGTCGGGAAGCTTGCTGATCATGCCAACGGTGCCGGTGCTGCGCCCATCGCGGCCGCCATGCAGTCTACAGGTTGGCGGCGGCGGCCAGCTGCAGGTCGCGCTCGCGGCGCCTCTCGCGATAGCGCATCCATATGGTCGAGATCGCGATGCCGGTCGCCACGATCAGCACCATGATGGTGGCCAGGGCATTGACGTCCGGGGTCACCCCGAAGCGCACCTTGGAGAAGATGACCATGGGCAGGGTACTGGAACCGGGGCCCGCGACGAACTGCGTGATGACCAGGTCATCCCAGGACAGGGTGAAGGCGAGCAGCCAGCCGGAGGCAATGGCCGGCAGGATCAGCGGCAGCGTGATGCGGAAGAACACCTTCACCGGGCGGGCGCCGAGGTCCATGGCCGCTTCCTCGAGGGATTCGTCAAAGCCGGTCAGGCGCGACTGCACGACCACGGTCACGTAGGCCATGCAGAAGGTGATGTGCGCAAGCGTGATGGTCACCGCCCCCACGCCATGCGGCCAGCCGATCACCTGCTCCATGGTGACGAACAGCAGCAGCAGCGACAACCCGGTGATCACCTCCGGCATGACGATCGGCGCGGTGGTCATGCCGGCGAGCAGCATGCGGCCGCGGAAGGCCCCGTAGCGGGCCAGCGCCATGCCGGCCAGCGTGCCCAGGATCACGGCTCCGGTGGCCGAGACCAGTGCGATGCGGATCGACAGCCAGGCCGCCCCGAGGATCTGGCCGTTGTGCATGAGCACGCCGTACCACCTGAGCGTCGGGGAGTTGGCGGCATCCCACACGGTGACCAGGCGCGAGTTGTTGAAGGAGAACACCACCATCGAGATGATCGGCACGTACAGGAACACCAGCCCGAGCACCAGCGCGGTACGCGCAAACAGGCCGCGCGACTTCATCGGCCGGCCTCGAGCTCGCGCCGCTGCATGCGCTGGAACAGCATGATGGGCACCACCAGCAGCAACAGGATGAGGATCGCCACGGCGCTCGCCACCGGCCAGTCACGGTTCTCGAAGAACTCATCCGAGAGCACCCGGCCGATCATCAGCTGGTCGGTGCGCCCGAGCAGGGTGGGAATGACGTATTCACCAACCGCCGGGATGAACACCAGCAGCGAGCCGGCGACGATGCCCGGCAGGGACTGCGGCAGCGTGACGCGCAGGAACGCGCGGAACGGGCGCGCGCCCAGGTCCGCCGCCGCTTCCAGCAGCGCCGGGTCGTGCTTCTCGAGGTTCGAGTACAGCGGCAGGATCATGAACGGCAGGTACGAGTACACGATGCCGATGTACACGGCGAAGTCGGTCTGCAGCATCACCAGCGGGTGGTGGATCACCCCGAGGGACATGAGCACGTTGTTGATGACGCCGTTGTTCTTCAGCAGGCCGATCCAGGCGTACACGCGCAGCAGGAACGAGGTCCAGAACGGCAGCACGATCAGCATCAGCAGCACCGACCGCGACGCCGGCGCGGAGCGCGCGATCGCGTAGGCCATCGGGTAGCCGATCAGGAGGCACAGCAGCGTCGAGATGGCCGCCACCTTAAGGGAATACAGGTACGAGCTGACGTACAGCGAGTCGGTGAACAGGAACGCGTACGCCGAGCCGTGCAGGTCGAAGGTCGGCAGCGGCGTGTTGTGCCAGCTGATGAGCGGGGTGTAGGGCGGGATGGCCAGGCGCACCTCCGAGAAGGAGATGCTGAAGACGATGAGGAAGGGGATCAGGAACAGCAGCAGCAGCCAGAACGTGGGGATCCCCGCGACCAACCGCCTGCCTGCTGCCCGGGTCAGTTTCATTGCTGCCGCGCCCTACTCCGTCAGCACGACGGGGCTGGAGCCGTGCCAGGAGAGCCACACGCTCTCCTCGCGCGCGATGGGTCGCTCGCCGCCGCGCATGGTGTTCGGCAGCGTCACGCGCATCATCTTCCCGGACTCGATCTGCACCAGGTAGATGGACATGTCGCCCATGTAGGCGATCTCGCGCACTGTGCCGCGCACCAGGTTCTCGTGCGCGGCAGCCGCGCCGGGCTGTTGCCGGCTGATGGTGATCTTCTCCGGGCGGATCGCGGTCCACACGGTCGTCCCGTTGGCACAGGCGACCGTGCGATCGGCGCGCACCGTGCCGCGCAGCTCCGCGCACTCGATGTGCACCCCGTCGGCGCCTCCGCGGCTGACCTGGCCTTCGAACATGTTGACCGAGCCGATGAAGTCGGCGACGAAGCGGTTGGCGGGCGATTCGTAGATGTCGGAAGGGGAGCCTACCTGGACGATGCGCCCCTGGTTCATGACTCCGAGGCGCGTACCGAGGGTCATCGCCTCCTCCTGGTCGTGGGTGACCACGATGAAGGTAACACCCAGGCGCTGCTGGATGCCAAGCAGCTCGAACTGCGTGTGCTCGCGCAGCTTCTTGTCGAGCGCGGCCAGCGGCTCGTCGAGCAGCAGCAGCTTGGGGCGCTTGACGAGGGCGCGCGCCAGCGCCACGCGCTGGCGCTGGCCGCCGGAGAGCTGGTGCGGCTTGCGGGCGCCAAAACCACCCATCTTCACGATGTCGAGGATCTCGGCGACCTGGCGCTTGATGTCGGCGCCGCTGATGCCCTCCTGCTCCAGGCCGAATGCCACGTTCTTCTCCACGCTCATGTGCGGGAACAGCGCGTAGGACTGGAACATCATGTTGACCGGCCGCTCGTACGGGGGCGTGGTGCTCATGTCCGCGCCGTCGATCAGGATCGTGCCGGAGGTCGGGGTCTCGAAGCCGGCCAGCATGCGCAGCAGCGTCGTCTTGCCCGAGCCCGAGCCGCCGAGCAGGCAGAAGATCTCGCCGCGGCGGATATCGAGGGAGACGTTGTCGACCGCCACGAAGTCCCCGAACCTCTTGGTCAGGCCGGCGATGCGTACGTAGGCCTGGGCAGGATCGGTAGCCATGGGGGGTGCATTCACCTTGGGACCTGCAGTCATATTAGCTTGGGGAGGGGTGGTCATTTGCTGGTCTTGAAGCGCGTCCACATGCGGGTGAGCAGGCGCTGGTAGTCCGCGGGACGGGCGCGCTCGGCGACCAGCCGGGCACGCACCTCCGGGGGCGGGAACACGCCCTGGTCGTTGCGCACCGATGGGTCGAGCGGCTGCAGCGACGGGGAGACGGCGTTGGCGTACTTGATGAGGTTGGAGTTCTGCGCGGCCACCTCCGGGCGCAGCAGGTAGTCGAGAAACAGATGCGCGTTCTTCACGTGCGGGGCGTCTGCCGGTATCGCCATGACGTCGAAGTTGACGATGGCACCTTCGCGCGGGATCGAATACATGACATTGATGCCCTTGCTCGCCTCGGCGGCCCGGTCGTGCGCCTGCTTGATGTCACCGGACCATCCCATGACGAGGCAGACGTCGCCGTTGGCGAGGTTGTCGATGTAGCGCGAGGAATCCACGAAGCGCACGTACGGGCGGATGGCCCGCAGCACCTGCTCGCCGGCCCTGAGGTCCTCGGGCGAGTTGCTGTTGGGGTTGCGCCCAATGTAGATCAGCGCCGTGGCGAGCACTTCCGAGGGCGCATCCAGGATCGAGATCCCGCAGTCGGCAAACTTCGACACCACCGCCGGGTCGAAGATCATCCGCCAGCTGTCCACCGGCGCATCGGGCATGCGCGCCTTGATCTCAGCGGCGTTGTAGCCCACGCCCGAGGTGATCCACATGTAATCGACGGCGTACTGGTTGCCCGGGTCATACAGGGCGGTGCCGCGGGCGATGTCCGGGTCGATGTTCTTCAGATTCGGCAGCCGCGACTTGTCGAGCTTCTGGTAGATGTCCGCCTTCAGCTGGCGCTCGAGGAAGGCTCCCGATGGGCCGACGAGATCGTAGTTGGTGTGCCCGGTAAGGAGCTTGGTCTCCAGGATCTCGTTGGAATCGTAGACGTCGTAGTTGACGTGGATGCCGGTCTGCTTCTCGAAGTCGGCAATGATCGAGGGCTGAATGTAGTCGGACCAGTTGTAGACGTTGAGCACCTTGTCCGTGTCCGAGCGATCCGGGGCATGCGCGGCCGGCCGCCCGCAGCCGGCGAGCAGGCTCGCAAGCATGACGAGGGTGCACTTCAGGAGGCTTAAGCGGGGGGCGCTGGTCACGTCCTCTTCTTATATAACAGCCCGGGCCGCCCTGAGAAGGCGGCCTTAGGCCTTGCGGCTGGGGCGTTACACGTTCAGCAGCAGGTGCTCGCGCTCCCAGGAGCTGATCACCTGCAGGAACACCTCGTATTCGGCTTCCTTGACGATGGTGTAGGCCTCGACGAAAGCCTCGCCGAGCAGCTTCACCAGGGGCTCGCTCGCGCGCAGCGACCGCAGCGCCTCGTCAAGGGAGCGCGGCAGCCCGAATGGCAGGTCGTGCGCGCTGCCCACGATGGGATCGGTCGGGACGGCGTCCTCGATCATCCCCAGATAGCCGCAGGCGAGCGATGCCGCCAGGGCGATGTACGGATTGGCATCCGCCCCGGCGACGCGGTTCTCCACGCGGCGCGCCTGGGCATCCGACATCGGCACGCGCAGGCCCGCGGTGCGGTTGTCGTAGCCCCACTGGGCGTTGATCGGCGCCGACAGGTAACGCGTCAGCCGGCGGTAGGAATTCACGTTCGGGCTGAACAGCGCCATCGCCGCCGGCAGGTACTTCTGCAGTCCGCCTATGTGCGCGAAGAACAGCTTCGAGGGCGTGCCGTCGGGGTTGCTGAAGATGTTCTTGCGCGTCTTGGTGTCCACCACGCTCTGGTGGATGTGCATGGCGCTGCCGGGCTCCTTGGCGTGCGGCTTGGCCATGAAGGTCACGTACATCTTGTGGCGCAATGCGGCCTCGCGCGCGGTGCGCTTGAACAGGAACGCCTGGTCGGCCAGATCCAGCGCATTGCCGTGGATCAGGTTGATCTCCATCTGCGCCGGCCCGTCCTCGTGGATCAGGGTGTCGATCTCGATGTCCTGGTCCTCGCAGAACTGGTAGATGTCATCGAACAGCGGGTCGAATTCGTTCACCGCTGCAATGCTGTAGGACTGGCGGCCGGGCTCGGAACGACCCGAACGGCCCACCGGGGGCTTGAGCGGGTAGTCGGCGTCGCGGTTCTGCTCGATGAGGTAGAACTCCAGCTCCGGCGCGACGATCGGGTCCCAGCCGCGCGCGGCATAGAGCTCGAGGATATTGCGCAGCACGTTGCGCGGGGCCATCGAGACCCGCCGGCCGTCGGCGTAGAAGCAGTCGTGGATGACCTGCGCGGTCGGCTCCGCCGCCCATGGCACGCGCCGCACGGTCTTGGTGTCGGCCTTGAGGATGATGTCGATCTCGGCCGGGCTCATGGCGCTGCCGGTCTGGGTCGGGTAGTCACCGGTCACGGTCTGCAGGAACACGCTCTCGGGCAGGCGCATGCCCTCGTCCTCGGCGAACTTCTCCGCGGGCATGATCTTGCCGCGGGCGATGCCAGCCATGTCGGGAATGATCGCCTCGACCTCGGAGATCGAGTGATCACGGAAAAACTGGCGGATCTCACTGACCATACACTTCGCCTTTCACTTGTCCTGCGCGCGCTCGCGGCTGGCCTGCCCGAAGGCGGCGAACAGCGCGCGCGAAAACGGGTTGCTCATTACTTTCCACTCAGGATGCCACTGCACGGCAAGCGCAAAGCTGCGCGCCGCGCGCACCCTGAACGCCTCGACCACCCCATCGGGCGCGCGCGCCTCGACCGCCAGCGGCTCCCCGAGCCGGTCGATGCCCTGATTGTGCAGCGAGTTCACCTGGATGCGCGCCTGCGCGGTCAGGCCGCGCAGCACGCCGCCCTCCTCCAGCGTCACCTCGTGCGCCGGCCCGTACTGCACCTCCAGCGGCTGGCTGGTGTCGTCACGATGATCCAGGTGCCCCGGCACCTCGTGCAGCTTCTGGTGCAGCGTGCCGCCGAAGGCCACGTTCATTTCCTGGAAGCCGCGGCAGATGCCCAGTACCGGCACGCCCGCCTGCACCGCCTTGCGGATCAGCGGCAGCGTGGTCGCATCCCGCGCCGGGTCGTGCAGCGTGCCCGGATCACTCGCCGGCCCCTGGTACAGGTGCGGCTCCACGTTCGAGGGGCTGCCGGTGAAGACCAGCCCATCCACCCGCTCCAGCAGCTCATCGAAGCCGAGTTCCTCGGCCAGGGACGGGATCAGCAGCGGCATCGCCCCGGCGGCATCCATGACCGCCCGGGCGTACTTCTCCCCCACCATGTGGAATGGGTGCGCACCGACCATTCTCCGGTCGGCGGGAATACCTATCAGTGGACGGCGGGGTGCCATGGCGGCGTGCCCGGCCCAGTGTCTAATATATTAGACAAACTGTGCCGATGGATCTCCGGGTAACCTGCCTATTAGACCACAGGTCGGCAGCGGAAGCCTGCGCCGGCGAGCTTTGACATAACCGCATTGCGGCCCAATCGGGGGCCTCAGGGGTAAGTCGCGGGGGCCGGGGCATTTGCGGGGTTCCCTGCCCCCTCGCTATCCTGCGCATCCACGCGCCCCTTGACGCGTGAGAATATCCTAAACACTTAACCGACCCGCAGGCCCCCATGGCACCGCCCGGCTACGTTCCTTCCTATTACGCAGCCTCGGCGCACAGCGCCCCCGGGCATCCTGCCCTGGAGGGCTCGGTCGATGCAGACGTCTGCGTGGTCGGTGGCGGGATCGCCGGCTGCTCGACCGCGCTGCACCTGGCAGAGCGCGGCATGCGCGTGGTCCTGCTCGAGGAGCATCGCATCGGCTGGGGCGCATCCGGGCGCAGCGGCGCACAGGCGATCCAGGGGATCGCCTCGGGCCAGGCCAAGCTCGACCGGCTGATCGGCCCGGCGGCCGCGCGCCAGGTCTGGGAAGTCTCGGTCGAGGGTCTGGCGCTGATGCGCGCGCTCATCCGGCGATTCTCGATTGACTGCGACTGGGCCGACGGGCACCTCTCCGCGGCGGTCAAGCCGCGGCACGTAGTCGACTTGCAGGCCGAGCTCGCCGAGCTGCGCGATGTGTACGGCTATCCGAGCGTGCGCTACATGCCGCAGGAGGAGCTGCGCTCGGTCCTGGCCACCGATCGCTACCTGGGCGCGCTGTACGACAGCAACAGCGGGCACGTGCACCCGCTCAACTACACCCTGGGGCTGGCCGCCGCGGCGCAGTCGCTGGGCGTGCAGATCTACGGCGGCACGCGCGCGCTGTCCTTCGCCCCCGCGGGCAAGGAGCAGGTGCGCATCGCCACGCCCAACGGCGAGGTGCGCGCCCGCTTCCTGGTGCTGTGCGGCAACGTCTTCCTCGGCCCCACCGCCCCGTCGCTGGCCGCCAAGATCATGGCGGTCGCCACCTACATCGTCGCCACCGAGCCGCTGGGCGCGGCGCGCGCGCAGGAGTTGATCGCCAACAATGCCGCCGTCAGCGACATGAACTGGGTGCTCGACTACTTCCGCCGCTCGGCGGACCACCGGCTGCTGTTCGGTGGCCGCGTGAACTACTCGGGGCTGAAGTCCTTCGATGCCCCGAGCGCGACCCGCGCACGCATGCTCGGGGTCTACCCGCAGCTGCAGGACGTGCGCATCGAATATGCCTGGGGAGGGGATGTCGACATCACGCTCAACCGTGCGCCGCACTTCGGGCGCCTGGCGCCGAACATCTACTTCCTGCAGGGCTTCTCCGGCCACGGCATCGCCCTGACGGGCATCGCGGGCAAGCTGGTCGCGGAAGCCATCGGCGGCACCGCGGAGCGCTTCGACGTATTCGCCCGCATCCCGCACGCCGACTTCCCCGGCGGCATGGCGCTGCGCCGCCCGGCACTGGTGCTGGCGATGCTTTACTTCCGCATCAGGGACATGCTGTAGCGCCGCCCCCGGCTGCGCCCGCGGCTCCGAAGGATCGCCGATGCATCTGTTCATGAACGTCAGGCAGCTGTTGCTGTGCCTGTGGCTCGCGTGGTTGCTGTACTGGCTGGCATCCGCTGCCACCGCCAAGCCTACCCAGCGCCGCGAATCCCTTGCCTCGCGTCTCTCGCACGTGCTGCCGCTGCTGTCAGGCGTGTACCTGATCATCTGGCCGCGGCTGCCGATCCCATGGCTGTCCGCACCCATGCTGCCGGAGGTGCCGGCCAGATACTGCGTCGCGCTCGCGCTGGTGGCGGCCGGGCTGGCATTCACCGTTTGGGCCCGGGTGCACCTGGGGAAGAACTGGAGCGGCACGGTGACCCAGAAAGCGGGCCACGAACTGGTGCGCTCAGGTCCGTACGCCTACGTACGCCACCCGATCTACACCGGCCTGCTGGCGGCCCTGCTCGGCAGCGCCATCGCCCTGGGCGAGCCGCGCGGTTTCCTGGGCCTGCTGATCGTGCTCGCCGCCTTCTGGCGCAAGCTGCGCATCGAGGAAGGCTTCATGCGCGAACTGTTCCCCGGAGAGTACGCACGCTACCTGACCGAAGTGCCCGCGCTCCTGCCCTTCACAGGAGCTCGGCGATCTGCACCGCGTTGAGCGCGGCCCCCTTGAGCAGCTGGTCGCCGGCGACGAACAGCGAGATCGAGCGTCCGCTCGGATCGCTGATGTCCTGGCGGATGCGCCCGACCAGGATCGGATCGGCTCCGGTGGCATCCTGCGGCATCGGGAAATAGTTGCGCTCCGGGTCGTCCACGAGCTTCACGCCGGGGGCCTGCTGCAGCAGCTCGCGCACCTCGCCCGGTGTAATCGGCCGCTCGCACTCCAGGGTGATCGCCATCGCGTGCGCCCGCAGCACCGGCACGCGCACGCAGGTGGCTGACACGCGGATGTCGGGGTCACCGAAGATCTTGCGCGTCTCCTGGATGACCTTGAGCTCCTCCTCGTTGTAGCCGCTGTCCGGGTCAACCCGCGTGTTGTGGCTGAAGAGGTTGAAGGCGTACGGGTGCGGCAGCACCTTGTTCTGGTAGCTGCGGCCCTCCAGATATGCGCGGGTCGATTCGCGCAACTCCTCCATCGCCGCCGCACCGGCACCGGAGGCGGCCTGGTAGGTCACAAGCTGCAGCCGCGTGATCCGGTTCACCTTGTGGATGGGCCACAGCGGCGTGATCGAGATGATTGCGCAGCAATTGGGGTTGGCGATGATGCCGCCGCGTCCGGTGATGGCGCCGGGATTGATCTCCGGGACCACCAGCGGGATCTGCGCATCCATGCGAAAGGCCGAGGAGTTGTCGATGACGGTCGCGCCGGCAGCCACGGCGAGTGGCGCAAAGCGGCGCGAGGTGGCCCCGCCTGCCGAGAACAGGGCGATGTCCACCCCGGCAAAGCTCGACTCGGTGAGCTCGCGCACCGGCAGCGGCGCGCCGCGGAACTTGAGCGACTTGCCAGCCGAGCGCGCCGAGGCGAACAGCCGCAGCTCGGCCAGGGGAAAGCGTCGCTGCTCCAGGCAGCGGATCAGTTCAACACCGACGGCGCCGGTGGCACCCACCACGGCGACGACGGGTGCGGAACGGGAAGGAACGGCGGACATGGCTCTCTCTCCGGTTGCAGAAGCGCAGAGGCCCCGTCGGGTCAGCGACGGGGCCTCGGGAATTTCAGCGGCTGTGCAGGGGCTTCAGCGCGCAGGATCCTCCCGCAGGCCCGTCTTGGCCTTGGGCGGCGTAATCGTATGAATAGTGCTGGCGGCTAACATCGGCTTTCACGCTACCGCAGCAGCCGTGGGGCTGTAAAGGCACCCATCGACAAATGCCGGCTTGATGCGCTGCTCATGCGGCGGCCGGGCTCTAATGCAACCCATGGGTTGCAGGATTGGGCGCCCTTGCCTATCATGCAACTTGGAGGTTGCACTATGCATGACCGCATCGAGAAGCGCATAGAGCTCAAGGCACCCATCGCGCGTGCCTGGCGCGCGATCAGCGACTACCGCGAGTTCGGCGCCTGGTTCGGGGTGAAACTGACCGCACCGGTTTCGACAAGGTGCCGGCAGCGCGTCGCGCGGAAGCGTTCCGCATGGACGGCAACGGCTGGACGCACCAGATGAAGAACATCGAGCGCCATGTCGCGGACCAGCCCTGAGAACAGCGCGGTACGGCGCCGCCAGCACGCCGCGGTCTTCGCAGCCTTGGGCGATGAGACACGCCTGGGGCTGGTGAATGCGCTGTCCGCCGGCGAGGCGCGCTCGATCGCACAGCTGACGGGGGGCACCCGCCTCACACGGCAGGCGGTTACCAAGCACCTGCGGGTCCTGGAAGGCGCCGGCATCGTCCACTGCGTGCGGCAGGGACGCGAGAGCCGCTATCAGTTCGACCCGCAGCCGGTGAGGGAGATGCGGGACTACCTCGGCCGTATCGCGCAGCACTGGGACGAGGTGCTCGCGCGGCTGCAGGCGCTGGTCGAACGCCAGGAGACGCGCTGATTCACCGGCAGGGTTCCCGCGCATTGAACGCCTCGTGATACGCGACCGTTCCGCGCGGCCGCGATGCGTCGAGCGATAGCGCCTGAAAATATTCAGGTGGAACCCCGGGCAGCACGAGTCCAGGATCGGCCCGGAAACCAAAACGACCGTAGTACCCGGGCTCCCCGAGCACCACACAGCCGGCCGCGCCATCCTCGCGAAGCCTGACTAGGGCTGCGTGCATGAGGCGGGAACCCACGCCGCGGTCTTGATGCTCAGGGGCTACCGCGATGGGACCCAGCCCGCACCAGCCGCAAGTCCCGTCCGATATCGATACCGGCGACACGGCCACGTGGCCGATCACGGTGCCGGCGGCATCCGCGACGAGTGAGACCGTGAGGGCCCCGGCCTTGCGCAAGGCGCTGATGATGAACTGCTCGGTGTGACTGGTGTGTGGCGCGTTCAGAAACGCGGCCATCGTGACGGCCTCGATGGCAGGCACGTCAACCGCGGTCTCAGGCCTGATCCTGATGTTCACTGCTGTCCTGGAAGCTGCACTGGCCGGAGGTCGCCGCCCCCCCTAACTGCGCACGCGCACCTCGTAGCACTTGTGGATGCGCGGATTGCGCTCGAAGTCCTTCGGCAAAGTGGCCTGGGACACGTCATGCACGTCGAAGCGTCGCGTCACCTGCTCGTCCAGGCGAAACTTCTGCGCATTGGTCGAGAACACGATCAGGCCGCCCGGGGCTAGCAGCTGCGCGCAGTCGCCGATGAGCTCGGCGTGGTCGCGCTCGATGTCGAGTACGCCCTCCATGCGCTTGGAGTTGGAGAAGGTCGGCGGGTCCAGGAACACCAGGTCGAAGCGCTCGGGCCGATCGCGCGCCTGCCTGAGCCACTCGCGGCAGTCGGCCTGCACGAAGCTGTGCGCGGTCCCGTGAAACCCATTGATCGACAGGTTGCGCTGCGCCCAGTCAAGGTAAGTCCGCGACATGTCGAGCGTGGTGGTACTCGCCGCGCCCCCGGCTGCGGCGTACACCGAGGCGGTACCGGTATAGGCAAAGAGATTCAGAAAGTGCTTGCCGCGCGCCGCGGCACGCAGCCGCGCGCGCGTCAGGCGATGGTCCAGGAAGATCCCGGTGTCCAGGTAGTCCTCGAAGTTCACCCGGAACTTCAGCCCCCCCTCCATCACGACGTAGAACTCACCCTGCCGATCGAGCTTCTCGTACTGTTCGCCACGTTTGGTGCGCCGCCGGGTGCGTACCCGGATGCGCTCGCTCGGCACCCCGGTCGTCTGCGGCAGGGAGGCCAGCACCTCGCCGCGGCGCTTGCGCACTGCATCCAGCTCGATGTCCGCGGGGGCTGCGTACTCCTGCACGTACAGCCACTGGGCATCCGGATCCAGCGTGCGGTAGCTATCGATGGCGAAGGCGTACTCGGGCATGTCAGCGTCGTACATGCGATAGCAGGTGATCTCCTCGCGCTGCGTCCAGCTGCGCAGGTGCCTGATGTTCTTGGCCAGCCGGTTGGCGAACATCTGTGCCCCGGGCGTGTCCTTCAGGTGCGCGATGCCCTTACCGAGCGTGCCGGCCTCGCGCGCGCTGTCGGCCTCGACCTTGATGCGCAGCAGCCGGCACTCGATGCCGCCGTTCCAGACTGCGTGCGTGCGGTAGGCGCGCAATCCAAGTTCCCGGCCCAGCTCCGGCGCCCCGGTGAGCACCGCGGCGTTCCAGCCCTGGAAGCGCTGGCGCAGCACCGTGCCCAGCTCGCGGTGCACCTGGCGTGCGCCCTCGTCGCTCTCCAGCCGCACCCCGTAGGGAGGATTCGTGCACAGCAGGCCGGGACGGCCGGCCGCCCGGTCGGGCAACGGGGCCGCATCAACAAGTTCCCCGGTCTGGAAACTCACCCAGCGCTCGACCCCGGCGCGGGCGGCGTTCTCGCGCGCGCTCCTGATTGCCGCGGCGTCGCGGTCCTGGCCGCGCACGGTAACGCTTGTGGTCTCCCCCGCCGTGGCCCGCGCGCGCGCCTCCTCCAGCAGGCGCATCCACAACGCCTGCTCATGGCCGCGCCAGCCGAGGAAGCCGAAGTACTCACGGGTGAGCCCGGGGGCGCGATCCGCGGCCATGAGCGCCGCCTCGATGCAGAACGTCCCGGATCCGCACAGAGGATCGAGTAACTCCGCGTTGGCGGCCGCCAGCTGCGGCCACTGCGTGCGCAGCAGCACGCCTGCCGCCACGTTCTCCTTGAGCGGCGCCTCGCCACCGGCGCCGCGGTAGCCGCGGCGGTGCAGGCTCTCGCCCGACAGGTCGAGCGAGACGGTGATGTGCCGACCGTGAGCGTGGGCATGCACGCGCACGTCCGGGCGCTCCAGCGCAATGTCCGGGCGCGCGCCGCTGGCCGCGCGCAATGAATCGACGATGCCGTCCTTGAGCTTGAGCGCCCCGAAATGCGTATGGGTGATGGACGGATGACGGCCGGTGAAGTCGCACGCCAGCGTGGCGCCGGGCTTCAGGTGCGTCGCCCAGTCGATGCGCGTGACCGCGGCGAGGAACTCCTCGGTCGTGCCGGCCTCGAACTGCGCTACCTCGAGGAACACGCGGTTGGCGATACGCGACCACAGGCACGCCCGGTATGCGACCTCCAGCGAACCTGTGAAGGCGACATCCCCCGAACGCTCGCGGCTGTCGGTCGCGCCGCAGGCGATCAGCTCCTGCGCCAGCAGGTCGCCGAAACCACGCGGGGCGCTGGCGAGGAACTTAAGCGCTGCGGCGCTCACGCCGCCGGGCGGCCCGCGCTCATGTGAGATCGAGCCAGGTCGTCTTGAGTTCCGTGTACTTCTCGAGCGCGTGCAGGGACTTGTCGCGGCCCATGCCAGACTGCTTGAAGCCACCAAACGGCACGGTGATGTCATCGGCGTCGTAGCAGTTGATGTACACCGTGCCGGCACGGATGGCGCGCGCCATGCGGTGCGCGGTGGTGATATCGCGCGTCCACACCGCCGAGGCCAGTCCGAAGACCACGTCGTTCGCGATCTCGATCGCCTCCTCCGGGGTCTTGAAGGTGATCACCGAGAGCACCGGCCCGAAGATCTCCTCGCGCGCGATGGACATCTGCGGCGAGACATTCTCGAACACAGTCGGCTCCACGAAATAGCCACCGCTGTCCTGGCGCACGCGCTTGCCGCCGAAGCGCACGCTGGCCCCCTCGCGCTGGCCGGCATCGATGTAGCCGAGCACGCGCTTCATCTGCGTCTCATCCACGATCGCCCCCAGGCGGGTCGCCGGCTCCAGCGGATCACCGGGCTGCATGGTGCGGCCGATCTCCGCCACCTTGTCGAGCACCACGTCCTTGATGCCCTCCTGCAGCAGCAGGCGCGAGCCGGCGGAGCACACCTCGCCCTGGTTGAAGAAGATGGCAAAGGCGGCGGCCGTGGCCGCCTTCTCGAGGTTGGGGTAGTCCGCCAGCACGATGTTGGGGGACTTGCCGCCGCACTCGAGTGACACGCGCTTCAGGTTCGACTGCCCCGCGTACTGCATGATGGTCTTGCCGGTGGCCGTGGAACCGGTGAAGGCCACGCAGTCGACGTCCATGTGCAGCGCCAGCGCCTTGCCGGCGGTGTGGCCGTAGCCCGGGACCACGTTCATCACCCCCGGCGGCACCCCCGCCTCGACCGCCAGCTCCGCGATGCGCAGGGCGGTGAGCGGGGACTTCTCAGAGGGCTTGAGCACCAGCGAATTGCCCGCGGCCAGCACGGGTGCGATCTTCCAGGCCGCCATTACCAGCGGGAAGTTCCACGGCACGATCGCCCCGACCACTCCCAGCGGCTCGCGCGTGATCAGGGCCAGCGCACCGGGGCCGGTTGGCGCCACTTCGTCGTAAACCTTGTCGACGGCCTCGGCGTACCACTGGATGCAGCGCGCGGCGCCAGGAATGTCGACCTTCAGGCTGTCGGAGATCGGCTTGCCCATGTCGAGCGTTTCAAGCAGCGCGAGCTCATCGGAGTGCTTGAGGATCAGCTCGGCAAAGCGCGACAGGACCTGCTTGCGCCGCGCCGGCGGCAGGTTTGCCCACACGCCCTTGCGGAACGCGGCGCGCGCCGCGGCCACGGCGCGGTTGATGTCTTCCTCGTCACCGGCGGCCACCTGTGCCAGCACCTGACCCGTGGCCGGATTGACCGAGTTGAAGGTCGCACCCGAGGCGGCATCGACATAACGCCCATCGATGAAGGCCTGGGTGGCCATGGCGAGCGAACGGGCGCGCTCGTGCCAGGAGACGATCTCGGGCTGTGCATTCATGCGGTTCTCGAACGCTTCAGAAAGTCGGAGGGGTGCAGGCGCTGATGATCTCACAGGGCTCGCGTCCGGCGTTGCGGAAGCGATGCGGCAACTGGCTGGCGAAATAATAGGCTTCGCCGGGACCGAGTACCCGGGTCGCGCCGCTGACGGTGAGTTCGATGCGCCCACGGATCACCACACCGGCCTCCTCGCCGCGGTGCGCGAGCATTTCCTCACCGGTGGCCGCACCGGGCGCGTAGCGCTCGTGCAGCACACTCAGCTGCCGCCCGGGCCGCTGCGCGGCCACCAGGCGCAGCGACACTTCCTCATTGCCAAGCTCCACCAGTTCATCGGCGCCGAAGAACGCCTGCGGGGCACTGGCCAGGTCCAGCGTGAAGAACTCCGCCAGCGACATCGGCACCCCGTCGAGCACCTTCTTAAGGGAGCTGACTGAAGGACTTACGCGGTTCTGCTCGATGAGGGAGATCAGCCCGTTGGTCACCCCGGCGCGGCGGGCCAGTTCGCGCTGGGACAGCCCGAACGCGGTGCGGATGCTGCGCAGGCGTGTCCCGACATCGATGTTCATGTTGTTTAATATACTAGACAATGAAGGGCGAAATATCCCTCCGGTGGTCGAATTTGTCCACTTTATTTATCATCTGCAGCCTCTCACCCCATTCGGATCCGTGCACGTCATGCCCAATTCCGCAGCACTCACCCGCTCCGATCTGGAAGCCCTGTGGCTTCCCTTCACGCACAACCGGCAGTTCAAGGCCAAGCCGCGACTGCTCGCCAAGGCGAGCGGCATGCACTACTGGACGCCGGACGGCCGCCAGGTGCTCGATGCGGTCGCAGGGTTGTGGTGCGTGAATGCCGGTCACGGGCGGCGCGAGATCACCGAGGCGGTCGCCGCGCAGCTGGAGACGATGGACTACGCGCCCCCCTTCCAGATGGCCCATCCGCAGGCGTTTGCGCTCGCCAACGAACTGATCAAGATCGCGCCCAAGGGCCTGGACCACGTCTTCTTCACCAACTCCGGCTCCGAGTCGGTCGATACGGCACTGAAGATCGCCCTCGCCTATCACCGCGTGCGCGGGCAGGGAACGCGGACGCGCTTCATCGGCCGTGAGCGCGGGTACCACGGCGTCGGCTTCGGTGGCATCTCCGTCGGCGGGATATCAGCTAACCGCAAGACCTGGTCGGCGACGCTGCTGCCGGGAGTCGACCACCTGCCGCATACCCACAACCTGGCCAAGAACGCCTTCTCGCGCGGGCTGCCGGAACACGGGGCGGAGCTGGCGGACGAGCTGGAAAAGCTGGTCGCGCTGCACGATGCCTCGAACATTGCCGCCGTGATCGTCGAGCCGCTCGCCGGTTCCACCGGCGTGCTGCTGCCGCCGCGCGGCTACCTCAAGCGCCTGCGCGAGATCTGCGACAAGCACGGGATCCTGCTCATATTCGACGAGGTGATCACCGGGTTCGGGCGCACCGGCGCGGCATTCGCCGCAGAGGAGTTCGGCGTGAAGCCGGACATGATCACGATGGCCAAGGGGCTGACCAACGGCTGCATACCGATGGGCGGCGTGCTGGTCACCAAGGACATCTACGACTCGTTCATGCAGGGCCCGGACGGGATCGAGCTGTTCCACGGCTACACCTACTCGGCGCACCCGGTGGCCTGCGCCGCAGGCCTTGCGACCCTGGAAATCTACAAGCGCGACGGGCTGCTGACGCGGGCGAAGACGCTCGGCAAGCTGTGGGAGGATGCGGCGCACGCGCTGCGCGGCCTGCCGCACGTCATCGACATCCGCACCTACGGACTGATCCTGGGGCTGGAGCTCGAGCCGCTGGCCGGCAAGCCGGGGGCGCGGGCGTACGAGGTGTTTACCCGGTGTTTCGAGCGCGGCGTGCTGGTACGCCAGACAGCGGACATCATCGCGATGTCACCGCCCCTGATCGTGGAGCCGGCGCAGATCGAGCAGATGTTCGGCACCCTGACGGAAGTGCTGCGCAGCCTGTAGCAGGCAAGGGCGCGGCGCGGGGGAAGGACAGGGGGCCGGGCGCGCGGCGCCCGGCCCGGCAGGAATCGACAGTTAGACCTGCGGCTCGTGGTGGTCGCGGCGCATCTTCGACAGCACCATCCACACCAGGACGCCGATGACGATGGCGCTGCCGACCAGCAGCTCCATCTCTGACAGGCTGAGCGCGCTGCTGCGCTCTGCAGTAACAGTAATGGTTTGCACGACACACCTCCCAGGCACGACCAAGGTGCGTACCTTTACATTGGGCTGTGGTGCGGTGAAGGAACCAGTCGCGGATCTGCGACCGCCGTCAATACGGCAAGGTGTTATGTCAGCTTGATTGCCACGCAATCAGCCGCGGGATTCGAAAATCGCGTAGATCTTCGAGCAGTCCTCGATGACCTCCCAGGTGCCCACGAAACCGGCGGGTACCACAAACGCATCGCCCGGACCAAAGGTGCTGCGCTCGCCGCTGGCGCTTTCCAGCACGACCCGGCCGGAGGTCATCACGCACAACTCGCTCTCGGTATAGCGGATGCGCCACTTGCCGCGCGTGGCTGACCAGCGGCCGGCGAAGAACTGCTGGCTGTCGTCGGCAAAGTAGTTCCGTACCTCGAGCCGGGGACTCCCGGCGATGAGCCGGTCCGCGGCCGGCACCGAAGCCTCGGGATCAACGGGTCCGTCGAGGCGCACGATGGAGCTGCTCATGGTGCTGTCGCAGAGATAGTCATGCCAGCGCAGTCTAGCGCGAAGGCGCGTCGCGGGCCTGCCCCGCGACGCGCCCTGCTGCCAGCGGCTCTGCGCGCTATTCACGACGGGCGACCTGCTCGCTGCCGGGCAGCTCCAGCCGCACGCTCACCCGCCGGTCGAAGGCGTAGCCGTCCAGGTCCCCTTCCGCTGTGGTCGAGTCGCCCTTGCCGTGCGCCTCGATGACGATGCGCTCGGGGGCGACTCCGGCGCTGGCAAGCACCGCTGCCACCCCCTGCGCCCGGCGCAGCGAGAGCGCCTGGTTGTAGTCCTCATCGCCCCGCGGGTCGGTGAAGCCCGCAACGCGCACCTTCGCCTGCGGCAGGGCGGCCGCCAGCGCCCCGAGCTTCATCAGCGGCGGCAGGGTCTGCAGGCTGATCGCAGCGTCATTGGTGCGAAAGCCCACGTCGATACCCAGCTCATCGGTCTGGCGCAGCGCCTGGTCCTTGAGCGCATCGCGCGCCTGCGCGGCATTCAAGGTCGTGTCGAGTTCCGCGACATGCTGTGCCAGTTGTGCACGCTCGGCTTCAGTCTGGCCGAGGTTGGCGGCCAGGGCGGCCGAGGCCTCCTTCTGGCGGTGGTAGTGGTCCCCGAGAATGACCCCCGCGGTCAGGCCCACGACAGCGCCGATGGGACCGCCGGCGGCCGCGCCCACGACCAGACCGGTGAGCCCGCCGGCGGTGGCCTGCTTGGATTGTCCCTGCGCCTGGACCACGACCTCGTCGGCGCGCGCCGGCAGCGCGGCCACGTAGGCGATGAGTCCCAGGCCGAGTGCGCCGGCGCGAACTGTGGAGGTGAAGTTCTTCATGGCATGACTCCTGGTGCGTTGCTGGCGGAACGACTTCCGTTCCCCTTACGACTTACAGTTCAACGCCGGCATCCGTCCGGGGCGTGGCGCAAAAGCGCCGCTCCTAAGATGATTTGTGGCAAAAAATGGCGCCGCAGGTCATCGCTTATACTTGCCCCCTCATCGCCCACCCCGGATCTGTCATGCCGCAAACTTCCCACGTCCGCCGGACGCCACCGGCGGCGCTCGCCCTCCTCGTTGCCCTGAGCGCACTGGTCTGCGGTGCGCGGCATGCCCAGGCGGCGGAGACGGGCGTGCTGCGCGCGAGGCTCGCCAACGGCCTGCGCGTGGTGATCGTGCGCAACTCGCTGGCGCCGGTGGTGGCCACTTCGGTCAACTACCTCGCAGGCTCGGATGAGGCACCCGTCGGCTTCCCGGGCACCGCGCATGCGATGGAGCACATGATGTTCCGCGGCAGTCCGGGACTGACCGCCGACCAGCTCGCGGACATCGGCAGCATCGTGGGCGGGGACTTCAACGCCAACACGCGCGAGGATCTGACCCAGTACCTGTTCACGGTGCCCGCGGAGGATCTGGACATTGCCCTGAACATCGAGGCGCTGCGCATGCGTGCGGTGCTGGCCACCCCCACGGAGTGGGAGCACGAGCGTGGCGCGATCGAACAGGAGGTGGCGCAGGACCTGTCAGAGCCGGGCTACAAGCTCTTTGCCAGGCTGCGCGAGCGCATGTTTGCCGGCACGCCCTACGCGCACGACGCGCTGGGCACCCGGCCGTCCTTCGACAAGACCACGGCACAGATGCTCAAGAGCTTCCACGACACCTGGTATGCGCCCAACAACGCGATACTGGTGATCGCCGGCAACGTCGACCCGGAGGCGACGCTCAGCGAGGTGAAGCGCCTGTTCGGCGCCATCCCCGCCAAGAAGCTGCCCGCCAGGCCACGCGTGCAGCTGCGACCGGTGCAGCCGATCTCCTTCACGGTGGACACCGACCAGCCTGCCGGCACCTTGATGCTCGCCACGCGCACGCCGGGCCCGCGCGACGCGGACTACCCGGCGCTTGAAGTGCTCGCGGACGTACTCAGCAGCAAGCGCTTTGCCCTCTACGGGCTGGTGCCACAGGGCAAGGCGACCGGCGCGGAGTTCGCGCTCGACCCGCTGCCCGAGGCCGGCCTGGCCTATGCGGTGCTGTCCTTCAACGCCGGCGACGATGCCAGGGCTCTCGAGGCGCAGGTGCGCGGCATCCTCGAGGGCGTGGCGCGTGACGGGGTACCTGCGGAGCTGGTGGCCGCCGCCAAGCTCCAGGAGCGCAGTGAAGCGCAGTTCCAGCGCAACTCGATCCCGGAGCTAGCCTCGATCTGGGCGGACGCGCTGGCGCTGTTCGGCCTCGATTCCCCCGACGAGGATCTGGCGCGCATCGAGAAGGTGACGGTGGCTGACGTCAACCGCGTCGCGCGCAGGTACCTCGACCTCAACCACGCGATCGTCGGCATCATGCAACCGCGCGGCTCCGGCCTGCCGGTACCGGCCCGCGGTGGCTTCGGCGGCCAGGAGTCGATCGCCCTCGGCGAGGCGCGCCCCACCCAGCTGCCCGCATGGGCGGAAAAGGCGCTGCGCCGCCTGGAGGTGCCACCGTCCACGCTGCACCCGATCGTGAGCACGCTCCCCAACGGCCTCAGCCTGATCGTGCAGACCGAGGACGTGAGTGACACGGTGAGCGTGTACGGGCACGTCCGCAATCGCCCGGAGATGCAGGAGGCCCCCGGCGAGGAGGGCGTCGCCCCCGTACTCGACCGCCTCCTCGGGTACGGCAGCGAGAAGCTCGACCGCCTCGCCTTCCAGCAGCAGCTGGATGCGATCGGCGCGCGCGCGAAGGCCGGTACGGATTTCTCGGCGCAGGCGCTGAGCGAGCAATTCGGGCGTGCCGTGGAACTCCTGGCCGACAACGAGCTGCATCCTGCCCTGCCGGATGGGGCGATGCAGGTCATCCGCAACCAGACCGCCCTTGGGGTCGCCGCGCGGAATGCCAGTCCGGGCTTTCTCACGCAGCGCTCGCTGCGTGGTGCCCTGTACCCGGCAACTGACCCGGCGCTGCGCATGTCCACCCCGGAGAGCGTGCGCTCGCTGACGCCGCAGGCGATACGCGGTTACTACCAGCGCGTGTTCCGCCCGGACATGACGACGATCGTGGTGATCGGCAAGACGACTCCGGAGGCCGCGCGCGCCACGATTGAGAAATATTTCGGTGCCTGGCGCGCGCAGGGTCCGCTGCCGCAGATCGACCTGCCGGTGGTACCGCCGAATGCGGTGAACACGATCGCGGTTCCGGATGCCAGCCGCGTCCAGGACCGCGTGCTCCTGGCACAGACGCTGGCACTGACGCGCTCCGACCCTGACTACTATCCGCTGGAACTGGGCAATGCGGTGCTCGGCGGCAGCTTCTATGCCACGCGCCTGAGCATCGATCTGCGCAAGAACTCCGGGCTGGTGTACTCGGTGGGATCCTTCCTGCAGGCCGGCAGGACCCGCGGCATCTACCTGGTGGAATACGCGAGTGACCCGCAGAACGTACTCAAAGCCGCGAGCATGGTGTCGCGCGAGCTGGTCGCGATGCAATCCACCCCGGTTGGCGACGACGAGCTGACACGCGCCAAGGCCTGCCTGGTCCGGCAGCTGCCCCTGAGCGAGGCGGGCGTGCCCGAGATCGCGCAGGGGCTGCTGAGCCGCGTGGACCAGGGGCTGCCGCTGGATGAACCGACCAATGCAGCGCGACATTACATCGCCCTGGATGCCAAGGCCGTGCAGGACAGCTTCCGCAAGTGGTTGCGGCCGCAGGACCTGGTGCGCGTCACCGAGGGCCCGCCGCCGCAGTAGGTGCGGCTAACTCTTCCAGTCGGACTCGAGCATCTTCGGCGTGGGGATGCTCGGGCGCAGCTCGACGAATTCCAGCGATGCGCCAGCCGGGAGTTCGAAGCACCCGGCAATGGCCTCGCCCACCACCTGCGGCTGCAGCGCGCCGTCGAACTTCGGACCCTTGGTCAGCCAGTCCTGCATGGCCTCCTGCAGCGCCTGCGGGTCGAAGTTGGCAACGCTGCCGGTAGCGGCCGCCCCCGGGCTGAACACGGTCACCGTGATGTTGTCGCCCTTCAGCTCATGGCGCAGCTCGCGCGAGAAGTGCTCCAGCGCCGCCTTGCTCGCTGAGTACATTCCCAGGTGCGAGAACTCGTTGTCGTGGCGCACCGTGGAGGAGGAGATGTTGACGATCCGGCCGCCGCCCCCGGAGCGCATCAGCGGGATCGCCACCTGGCAGGCAAAAACCGCGCTGAGAAAGTTCAGATCCACCAGATCGCGCACCTCCTGTTCCGGCATGAGCTCAAGCCGGCGCGCGAACTGGAATCCCACGTTGTTCACCAGTCCGTCGAGGCGTCCCCAGCGCTGCATGACCTGCGCAAGCGCCGCCTGCATGGCAGCCTTGCTGCGCACGTCCGCCACGAGCGCCAGCGCCGCTTGCGCGCCGAGGGCGCGTAGTGCGGCCTCCAGCGGCGCGGCGTTGCGGGCAATCAGGGCAACGCGCGCCCCGCGGGCCACGAGGCTCGTGGCCGCCGCCAGCCCCAGGCCCCTCGAGGCACCGGTCACCGCGATCACCCGATCCTTCAGATACGACTCAGTCACGGCACTCCCGCATCAGCATGGTCGCAGCTGCGTTCAGCCGGGCACTGCCACGGTCTTGAGCTGCAAGTACTCCTCCAGGCCGGCGACGCCCATCTCGCGCCCGATGCCGCTCTGCTTGTAGCCGCCAAAGGGCGAGTCGGGCGCGAAGAAGTTGGCGCCATTCACGTTCATCGTACCGGTGCGGATCCGGCGCGCCATCTTCAGCGCCCGCTCGGTGCTGCCGATGATGGCACCCGAGAGCCCGTAGATCGAATCGTTGGCGATGCGCACCGCGTCATCATCATCCTCGTAGGCGATGATGACCAGCACCGGTCCAAAGATCTCCTCCTGCGCGATGCGCATGTCGTTGCGCACGTCCGCAAAGATCGTCGGCTCGACGTAGTAGCCGCGCGGGAGGTGCGCCGGGCGCCCGCCGCCGCACACCAGGCGCGCACCCTCACGCTTGCCGAGCTCGATGTACTCGAGCACACGCGCCCGCTGCCGGGCGCTGATCAGCGGCCCCATGATCTGGCCCTCGCCGCGCGGGTCGCCGTAGGCGAACTGCGCGAAGGCGGCCCTGAGGAACTCGACCCCTTCCGCATAGCGCTTGCGCGGCAGCAGCAGGCGCGTGGGTATCGCACAGCCCTGACCCGCGTGGTAACACACGGCAAAGCCGGACAGCAGCGCACTGCTGAAGTCCGCATCATCGAGCACGATGGTTGCCGACTTGCCGCCCAGCTCCAGGAACACGCGCTTGATCGTCGCCGCGGCCAGCTCCATCACGCGACGCCCGGTGGCGGTGGAGCCGGTGAAGGACACGACATCCACGCGTGGGTCGGAGGCCAGCAGCTCACCCACCCGCCCGCGGTCGCTCGAGGTGAGCACGTTGAGCACCCCGGCGGGCAGGTCGGTGTGCTCGGCGGCGATGCGGCCGATGAAGGTTGCGGACCAGGGGGTCTCGGGGGCCGCCTTGAGGATCACGGTGCAGCCGGCGGCGAGGGCCGGGATCACCTTCGCCATGTTGATATGGAATGGGATGTTCCATGGGGTGATCGCCGCAGCCACGCCTGCCGCTTCGCGCCACAGCAGCCGCTTGCTCGGCACCCCCATATGCCGCGTGACCGGCAGCTCGTCATCCCAGCGATAGCGCTGCATCAGCCCGAGGTAATAGTCCAGGATCTCCAGCGGCCCCTTACCCTGGGGCCCGTGGACTGTGATGGCCTGGGTGGCGCCGACCTCGGCCATGACCTGCTCGCAAAGCTCAGCGAGCCCGGCCCGCAGGCCATCGCGCAACTGCGTGAGGCATCTGTGGCGCAGCGCGCGGTCGGCCGACCACCCGGTCTCATCAAAGGCGCGGCGCGCCGCGGCGATGGCAGCGGCGGCATCGTCAAGATCGGCGTCGGCCACGGTGCCGATCACCTGCTCGGTGACGGGGCTGATGTTCGGGTAGCGCGCGCCGGAGCGGGCCTCGGTGAGGCGGCCGTCGATGAGCAGCCGCGGCTCGCCGGCAACAGGCAGCGGCCGCTCGCTGACGGCGTTCACGGCAGCCTCGCAAAGTGCGCGGGCACGTGGGTGAAGCCGCGGACGTTCGGGTTGTGTGCGCGTTTCAAGCCGCTCTCCTCGATCTGGTAGTCGGGAATCGCCCGCATGACTTCCTCGAACACGACGCGGGTCTCCAGCCGCGCCAGCGCCGCCCCCAGACAGGCGTGCACGCCGTAGCCGAAGGCCATGTGGTCACGCGATCCGCGGGTGATATCGAAGCTTTCCGCGTCTTTGAATCTGTCGGAGTCGCGGTTGGCCGAGATCACGCACAGGCCGACGCGATCGCCCTGCTTCAGGGTCTTGCCGCGCAGGGTGACGTCCACGGCGACGCGCCGCACGAGGATGTGCGAGGAGCCATCGAAGCGCAGCGTCTCCTCGATCGCCTTGGGTATGAGCGCGGGATCGGCGGCCAGCAGCTGCCGCTGCTGCGGGTGCTCCCACAGCCGGTACGCCATGTTGCCGATGAGCTTGGTGGTGGTCTCGTTGCCGGCGATGGCCAGCAGTATCAGGTTGCCGACCACCTCGACATGGGTCATGAGGCCCTGCTCCTGCGCGCGCAGCATCGCCCCCAGCAGGTCCTGGCCGTAGGGCGGGCTGGCATGGCGCGCCGTGTGCTCCTCGAAGTACTGGGCGAGCCCCATGTAGCCGGCGACGTTGCGCCCGGAGAGGTCGGTCTGCTTGTCCTCGCGCGCGATGAGGTCATCGGCGCAGCCGCGCACATGGTCACGATCGGCGACCGGGACGTTGATCAGCTGCGAGATCACGTCCATCGGCAGGTAGCACGCCAGGTCCGCCACGAAGTCCAGCCGGCCGGCCCCGAGGTGCGGCGTCAGCAACTCGCGGGTGCGCTCGCGGATGTAGGGCTCGAGCTTGGCGAGAGCGGCCGGCATCATCAGCGGCGCCAGGATCGCGCGCTGCCGGGTGTGCTCCGGCGGATCGCTGGCGATGAACAGCGGGTACGGCAGCTTCTCGTTGGCATCCTTCTCGAGCGCCACGGCGCCGGTGTTGATGAAGGTCTTGTGGTCCTTGAACGCCTGGTTCACGTCGTCCCACTTGGTCAGCAGCCAGAACCCGCCCGGCTCATAGTAGTAGACCGGGTCGCGCTCGCGCGCGGCGCGGTAGTACGGGTACGGGTCCCAGTGAAACTTGTGGTCGTAGGGGTCCAGGATCACCGGTTCCATTGCAGCTTCCCTTCGCACCTAAAGGATCGCGCCGCCGTCGGCCGGTATCAGGCAGCCGGTCACGTAGGAGGCCTGCTCGGATGCCAGGAACGCCACGATGTTCGCGGCCTCCTCCCCGGTCCCCGGTCGGCCCATGCGGATCCAGGACATGATTTTCTCCATCAACGCGCGCGTGGCCGCCGCCTGCGGCCCGCTCATCGCGGCGGTATAGGCACGCGCCTCCGCGAAGCTGTTGGCGAAGCCGCCCACCCAACCGATCGGCACCGCATTGGCGCGGATCCTGTTGGCCGCCTCCTCGGCGGCGATCTGGCGCACCAGGGACTCGACGGCGGCCTTCGGGATCGTCGAGAGCCCGTCGGTCTCCAGCGCGCGGTGGTTCGCCATGCTCACGCACGCGGTGAGCGAGCCGCCGCCACCGGCCTCCAGCAGCGGGATGGCATGCTGGAAGAGCCGGAAGCAGCCGAGCGTGTCGGCGCGGAAGTGGTAGGCCAGCGTCTCCGCCGGCATCTCGCGCACCGTGAAGAACGGGATGTTCGGTCCGGAACAATACACGACGGTGTGCAGCCTGGCGTGCCGCCGGGCCGTCTCCGCCACCACACGCGGCACCGCGGCCGCGTCCTCCAAATCAAGCTGCACGGCCTGCGCGCTGCCACCCTGCGCAGCCACCTCCTGCTGCAGCGCCTGCGCGCGCTGCGCATTCTTCTGATACGTGAACACCACCGGCACACCCGCCAGCGCCAGCCGCCGCGTCACGGCGGCGCCGATGTTGCCGGAACCTGCAACCAGCGCTGCTCCGGGCGGAAACGTCAGCGCGACCCCGGCGCGGGGTGCATGTGGTGCGCTGCTCATGTGTCGGTGCGCGGCGGCGGACGCTGGCCGCCGCACAGGATGTCCGTCACGCGCTCGGTGTCCATGTACTCCTTCAGCACCGTGATCTTGCCGTCACGGAACACGAACAGGAAGTGGTACTCGTTGGTGTACACCTTCCCGGAGACGTGCTGGCCACGCGAGTGCGCCTCGACCGCGACGCGCTCACCCTCGGCGGTCATGGCGTCGAGGGTGAAATGGATCCCCTGCGGAAAGACCGCGAAGATCTGGCCGGCCGCGCCCTGGATCTGCGCCTTGGTGAACCTGCCGGAGAAGAGCGTGTGCCCCATGGTCTGCACGTGGCCATCGTCGGCGTAGGCGGCGACGATCTTGGCGACGTCACCCGCGTTCATGGCCGCGAAGAATTCCCGCACGATCTGCTTGTTGCGTTGCTCAGAGGTCATATACTCTCCAGGACATAAAACATTGCACGCGTAATGTTTTTATTGCGCCGAGTGTAGTCCGGAACCGCTCCCCGGGGTGTATATTTTTGCCCACCTGCCTTCAGTCACGACGCGCATGGCCCCACCCAAAGCCTCAGCTCCCGGCCGCCAGGCACTCAAGACGCAGCGCACGCGCGCCCGGTTGATCGCGGCTACCTTGACCCTGATCCGCGAGGGGGGCTTCGCTGCGGCGACGGCGACCGCCATCTCCCGTCGCGCCGGCATCACCTGGGGCGCCGCCCAGCACCAGTTCGGGTCCAAGGAAGAGATCCTCGAGGAGATCCTGGCGCTGGCCTACGCACGCTTCCTCGCCGCGATGAGCGCCCCGGGGCTGCTGGGCGGCTCGCGCCGCCGGCGCGCCGCCGAGCTCGTCCGGCGGATGTGGGATCACTACCAGGGGGATCACTACCGTGCCTCACTGGAGATCCTGCGCGCGACCCGCGGTGCGCGCCGGCAGCGCGCCCGCGCCTGGGAACAGCGCCAGGGCCGCGCGCACCTGCGGATGCTGCGCCAGGTGTTTCCCGAATCGAGCCTCACCGATGCGCAGCTGCGCGAGGCGCTCACCTTCGCGCACTGCTGCCTGACCGGGCTGTCGATCGAGCATATCTTCGAGGCGCGCGTCACCCACATCGAGCGGCACCTGGCGCGCATTGCACGGCTGCTGCAGGAGATGCTCTAGCAGGCGCGCCGCCGCGCCGCCGCGGCCCGCGACTGCGGCAGCTCGCGCCGCCGTTGTACTATGCCCGGGGCGCCGGTGTGCCGCCGCGCGCCGCCTTCTGGGAGTTGACACGGCCTTGCCAACGCCAAGCCCCGGCGCCGGGGAGCTGCTGAGCATCACGGTGGACACGCAGCACACGGTCGCGGCGCGCCTGGTGCTGCCGGACGCGCCCGCCGCCTGCTACGTACTCGCGCACGGGGCCGGCGCCGGCATGGACCATGCGTTCATGCAGGCAGCCGCGCAGACGCTCGGGACACGCGGTATCGCCACCCTGCGCTTCCAGTTCCCCTACCTGCAGCGCGGCTCGCGCCGTCCGGACCCGCCGCCGCTGTGCCACGCCACCGTGCGCGCCGCCGTGGCCGCTGCGGCGCGACTGGCCCCGGGCCTGCCACTGTTCGCCGGCGGCCGCTCCTTCGGTGGGCGCATGACTTCCCAGGCCCAGGCGCTCGCCCCGCTGCCGGCGGTGCGCGGGCTGGCCTTCTTGGGCTTCCCGCTGCACCCGGCCGGGAAGCCAGCGGATACCCGCGCCAGGCACCTCGCGGACGTGCACGTGCCGCTGCTGTTCGTGCAGGGCACCGCCGATGCGCTCGCCGAGCGCGCGCTGCTGGAGGCGGTGGTTGCGCGTCTCGGGGCGCGGGCCACAGCGCACTGGGTGGCGGATGCGGACCATTCGTTCCACGTGCCGGCGCGGACCGGGCACAAGGACCCGCAGGTGCGCGATGAACTGCTCGGCGCGCTGGCCGCCTGGATCAGGGCGCACGCGTGAGCAAGCGTGCCCTGGAGCGCTATGCGGCCAAGCGCTCCTTCACGCGCACGCCGGAGCCGGCCGCCCACCCGGTGGCCGGGCGCACCGGTGCGCTGCTGTTCGTGGTGCAGAAGCACGCCGCCCGCCAGCTGCACTACGACTTCCGGCTCGAGCTGGACGGGGTGCTCAAGTCCTGGGCAGTGCCCAAGGGACCCTCGACCGACCCCGCCGACAAGCGCATGGCGGTGCAGGTCGAGGACCACCCCTTCGCCTATGCCTCGTTCGAAGGTCAGATCCCGGCCCGACAGTACGGCGCCGGCAGCGTCATCGTCTGGGACTGCGGCCTGTATTCACCCGATGAGGGCGGCTATGCCTTCGACGACCGCGCCGCCGCCGAGCGGCGCGTGCGCGCGGGGCTGGAGGCCGGCAAGCTCAGCTTCACGCTGTGCGGGACGAAGCTCAAGGGCTCGTATGCGCTCGTGCGCACCGCGAAGACGCAGCAGTGGCTGCTCATCAAGCACAAGGACCGCTTCGTGCGCGCCAATGACCTCTTGGCGCAGCACCACTCCGTGATCAGCGGTGCCGCGCTCGCGGAAGTGGCGCCCCGGGGAATCGCACAACACCTGGAGGCAGCGCGGCTGGTTCCCAGCGGACCGGCGGAGACGTTGCCGCGCCAGATCAAGCCCATGCTGGCCGAGAGCGGGGAACTGCCGCGCTCGAGCCCGCAATGGCGCTATGAACCGAAGCTCGACGGCTACCGGGTGATCGCATTCCTGGATCACGGCAGCGTACGCCTGCAGTCACGGCGCGGGCTCGAGCTGACGAAGCTGTTCCCTGAACTGGTCGCTGATCTTGAGCAACAACCGCTCGGCACGATGGTCCTGGACGGGGAAGTCGTGGCGCTGGATGCCGCGGGCCGGCCCTCCTTCAACGCGCTGCAGAACCGCGCGCAGCTGAAAAGCGCGCCGGAGATCGCGGCCGCCCGGCGCGCCGCGCCCGTGGTGCTGGTGTGCTTCGACCTGCTGCACGTGGCGGGCCTGAACCTGCGCGGGGCGCCGTATGCGGACCGCAGGCGCTACCTGTCGCAGTGCCTGGCTGCCTCGCAGCACCTGCAGCTGGTGCACGTAGCCGAGGACGCCGAGCAACTGTACGGCGCGGCCCTGGAGCTGGGCTTCGAGGGCATCGTGGCCAAGCGGCTGGATGCGGCCTATTACCCCGGGCGGCGCTCCCCGGCCTGGGTGAAGGTGAAGACCGGCCAGACCGGGGAGTTCGTGATCGGCGGCTACACGCGGGGCAAGGGGGCGCGCGGCAAGCTCGGTGCGCTCCTGCTCGGCTACTGGCACGGCAAGCGCCTGCAGTACGCAGGCCACGTCGGCTCCGGTCTCGACGATGCGCTCATCGCGCAGCTGCTCAGGCGCGCCGCCAGCCTCACGGCCACGCGCTCGCCGTTCGCGACCGACCCACCGCTGCACCGCCCGACCACCTGGCTGGAGCCGCTGCTGGTGGCCGAGGTGGCCTTCAGCGAATGGACCCCGGACGGTGCGCTGCGGGCGCCAGTGTTCGTGCGCCTGCGCGATGACATCGCCGCGCAGTCGGTACGCCGCACCTCAGGAGGTACCCACGCCGGGGTGCGCGCCCGCAACGCCGCACCCGTCGCCGCCGACGACGCGCCGACCGACGAGGCTGCCGCGGTCCTCGAGCAGCTCGCGAATCCGGCCAAGAGCCTCGAGCTCACCGTCGGCGGCGAGCGCATCAAGCTCACCAACCTGGACCGCATCTACTGGCCCGCCGATGCGCGCCAGCGGCAGCCGGCGATCACCAAGCGCGACCTGATCGCCTACCTCGCCGCGGTCGCGCGCTTCATGCTGCCGCACCTGGCCGACCGGCCGCTGACCATGATCCGCATGCCCGAGGGCATCAACGGCGAGCGCTTCTTCCAGAAGCACTGGGCGCAGGCGCTGCCCACGTACGTGGAGTCGGTGACGGTGTACTCCGAGCACCGCGACGGCAGCCACCGCTACCTGCTCGCCAACAACCTGCCGAGCCTGCTGTGGCTCGGCCAGGTCGGCACGCTCGAGTTCCACGTATGGCACTCGCGCGCGAGCAAGGCGCCCGAGGCGCTGGATGCCCGGACTGACTATGCCGGCTCGCTCGCCGCGCTCGAGGCATCGATCCTCAACTACCCGGACTACCTGGTCTTCGACATCGATCCTTACATCTACTCCGGCAAGGAGGCCAAGGGCGCAGAGCCGGAGCTGAACAGGCGCGGCTTCGCCGTGGGCAAGCGCGTGGCCTTCTGGCTGCGCGCGCTGCTGGGGGAGATGTCGCTCGCGGCCGTCGTCAAGACCTCGGGCAAGACCGGGCTGCACGTGTTCGTGCCGATCGAGCGCACGGTGACGTTCGATGAGGCGCGGCACATCTGCGAGACCGTCGGCCGCCACGTAATGCGCGAGCACCCGCGCGAGATCACCATGGAGTGGTCGGTCGAGAAGCGCACCGACAAGATCTTCATCGACTACAACATGAACGTGCGCGGCAAGACCCTGAACGTGGCCTACTCCCCCCGCGGGGTCCCGGGAGCCCCGGTATCCATGCCCTTGAGCTGGGAAGAGCTCGAGGCGGCCGAGCCTGCGGACTTTACAATCAAGGATGTACCGGCCAGGTTGGCAAAGAACGGCGACCGGTGGCATGATGTACTTGAGATAAAACAGAGCCTTACGAAGGCTTTCGGTGTCTCTCGTGAGAAGTAGCTAACCGCCACCGCAGGTGTACCCATGGCCGCACGCTCGATCGGATCCCTGACTGTCTCCTTCGGGCTGGTCGCCATCCCGGTGAAGCTGTACTCGGCAACGCAGACGGCCAACGCCATCTCCTTCAACCTGCTGCACAAGACCTGCGGCTCGCGCGTGCGCCAGCAGTACCTCTGTCAGAAGGAAGGCGTGGTGGTCGAACGCGGCGACATGGTCAAGGGCTACGAGTTCGCCAAGGACCAGTACGTGCTCTTCACCCCCGAGGAGATCAAGGCGCTCGAGGAGGTCGGCACCCACTCGGTCGACATCTCCGAGTTCGTCCCCATCGAGTCGATCGACCCGGTGTACTTCGACAAGACCTACTACCTCGCGCCCGACAAGGGGGCCGCGAAGCCCTACGCGCTGCTCACCGAAGCGCTCAAGCAGGCCAAGTGCTGTGGCGTCGGCCACTGGGCCGCCCGCGGCAAGGCCTACCTCGTGATCCTGCGACCCATCGGCGACGTGCTCGCCATGCAGCAGCTGCACTTCGCAGCCGACGTGCATCGCGCCAGCGAGGTCGAGGTACCGAAGACCGAGGTCCGGCCCGCGGAACTGAAGCTCGCACAGCAGCTCATCGACCAGCAGACCGCCAAGAAGTTCGATGCCGAGTCGTACAAGGACGAGCTGCACGGCCGCATCCAGGCCGCGATCCAGAAGAAGGTCGAGGGACAGGAGATCTCCGTATCCGAGGCCGCCCCGGCGAGCGAGGGCAAGGTCATCGATCTGATGGAAGCGCTGCGTGCCAGCCTGCAGAAGACCGAGAGTGCCCGCGCCCAGGTCAGCCGCCTGGGGCCGCGCAAGGCCGCCAAGCGCGTCGAGGAACCTGCCAAGGCCTCGCGCAAGGCCGCCAAGCGCAATGGGTAGGGTGCGCTAGCGCGCCCGGGAACCGAAGTGCGTGACTACAGCGTGCGGGATGTCGAGCGGCTCCTGCAGCTCTCCCCCGCCACCACGCGCGGACTGATCCGCGCCGGGTTCGTGACCCCCGAGCGCGGCGCGCGCCGCGCGTACCGCTTCTCCTTCCAGGACCTGATCGTGCTGCGCACCGCCCGCGCACTGCTGGAGGCCAAGGTCCCGGCGCGGCGCATCCACCGCTCCCTGGAGAGCCTCAGGCGCGAACTGCCGGACTCCGTGCCGCTCTCGGGACTGGCCATCAGCGCGCTCGGCGAGCACGTGGTGGTCCGCGACGGTGATACGCGCTGGCAGGCGGAGAGCGGCCAGTACGTCCTTGGCCTGGACGTGACCCTGGAGAACGGCGTGCTGCACGTGGTCGAGCACAGACCGCCACCGGCCGCGGCGGCACAGCCACCCGCGAGCGGTTTCGCGCAGGCGCTCGCGCTGGAGGCCAGCGACCCCGACGCCGCCATGTCCGCCTACGCGGCCGTAGTGGCGGCCGAGCCAGACAACCTCGCCGCGTGGACCAACTGGGGGCGACTGCTGCACGAGCACGGCGACCTGCAGCGCTCGCTGGAGGTCTACGAACAGGCCGCCACCCGGGCCGATGCGGACGCGGTGCTGCTGTTCAACCGCGGCGTGCTGCTCGAGGATCTCGGCAATGCGGGCGCCGCGCTCGAGTCCTACCAGCGCGCCCTGGAGGAGGACCCCGACCTTGCCGATTGCCATTACAACCTGGCACGGCTGTACGAGGCGATGGGCAAGCCACAGCATGCGATCCGCCACCTCGGCCAGTACCGCCGCCTGCTGGGCAGCGAGAACCGCTAGGGTCAGCCGGTGAAGTTCTGGGTAGGCACCTCCGGCTATAACTACCCCGAGTGGAAGGGCAGCTTCTACCCGCAGAGGATGCCCGCCGCGAAGATGCTGCCGTATTACGCCGAGCGCTTCGCCACGGTGGAGATCAACTACACCTTCTACCGCACGCCGAACGCGAAGATCCTCGCCGGCTGGGACGCGGAAACCCCGCCCGGCTTCCGCCTGACGCTCAAGGCGCCCAAGCGCATCACCCATATCGCCAGGCTCGCCGACTGCGCAGAGCTGCTGCAGTATTTCCTCAAGACCGCCGCCACGCTCGGCCCGAAGCTCGGCGCCATCCTCTTCCAACTGCCGCCCTACTTCCGCAAGGACCTGGCGCTGCTCGACGGCTTCCTTGCGCACCTGCCCGAGGGGACCTGTGCCGCGTTCGAATTCCGGCACGCCTCGTGGATGGATGCCGAGGTCTTCGCGCGCCTGAAGGCGAAGAACCTCGCCCTGTGCGTGGCAGACAGCGAGAAGTTCTCGACCCCCGTGGAGATCACGGCCGCCTACGGCTACTTCCGGCTGCGCGACGAGGGCTATACGCCCGCCGACCTCGCCCGCTGGGCCGGCGTCATCCGCACGCAGGCCGCCCGCTGCACGGACGTGTTCGTCTATTTCAAGCACGAGGAAGCGGGCAAGGGCCCGCAATTCGCCCGCATCCTGCTCGAGGCGCTGCTCGGGTAGGCCATTTTCAGGCCGCCTGCATCCAAACCGGCCCGGCGGCGCATCTATACGAGAACCCCAACAAGCTCCCGAGGAGCCCTTCATGGACTTTGGACCCTTTGCAGTCGCCATCGCGTTCTGGACCTTCGTGGCCATCGCGACCGTGGCCAGCATCGTCGCCGACTACAAGAAGCGCCAGCTGACGCTCGAACCATTGCGCCAGGCGATCGAGAAGGGCCAGCAGCTGGACCCGGCCGTGGTCGAGCGGCTGATGGCGCCCACCGAGGGCAAGGGCATTGACCCGACTGGTCTGCGGGTCGGCGGCATCATCGTGATTGCCACCGGCATCGGCGCGGTCATCCTCGCCATCTTCCTGGCACAGCTCGCCCCGGTGGCTCTCTACCCGGTCATGGGCGGGGGACTGGTGGCCGTGTGCGTCGGCATCGGCCTGGTGCTCGCCGCGCGGGCAGTCGAGCACGCGCGGAGCAAAGAGGTACGCGGACCTGCAGTGTGACCGCCCCTCTCTCCCCTGGGGCTCTCGGCCAGGCGGCGGAGGCGACCGTCGTTGCGCTCGCCATGACCGGTGACCGCCAGGCGTTCTGCGAGCTCGTGCGGCGCCGCCAGGCGCCGCTGCGCAACCTGCTGCGGCGCCTGAGCCGCGATGCGACGCTCGCCGATGACCTCGCCCAGCAGGTTTTCATCAAGGCCTGGCGCGCGCTGCCGCAGCTGCGCTCCGTGGCCGCCTATGGCGCCTGGCTGCGGCGGCTGGCCGTCAATACCTGGCTGGAGCACGTGCGCGCCCGCGGTCCTGCGGCTGCCGAACTTGACACCGAGTCGCTGGCCGCACCTGCGAACGAAGCCCGCACCAGCGACGAACGCATGGACCTCGACCGCGCGCTCGCCGCTCTCGCCCAGGACGAGCGGCTGTGCGTGGTGCTCGCCTACAGCGAGGGCATGAGCCACGGGGAGATCAGCGCGGCGACCGCGTTGCCGCTCGGCACCGTCAAATCTCACATCAAGCGCGGCAGCGAACGCCTGCGCACACGGCTGGATGCCTACGAACCTGCCCGGGAGCATGCCCATGGCCGATGACCTTGATCCGCAGTTGCTGCGCGCGTTTGCGCAGGCCGGGAGCGCTCCTGCCGAGGAACCCTTCGTCAGCCAGGTCACGGCGCAACTGCAGCCGGGGCGCGGGCTGCACCTCGGGGGCACCGGACTTTATTCAGTGATCGGCGGGGTGCTGGGCAGCCTGGCCAACGGAATCCTGCTGCCACTGCGCATGCGCCAGACGCGCCTCATGGCACTCGGGGCTGCTGCCGTAACCATCTGGGCCGCCTTCTTCTGAAGATCCGGCAGCCGGCGCGCCCTCAGGCCGACCAGACCTGCCCGAACAGGCGCGCGAAATTCCCGCCCAGGATCTTCTGGGTCGCCGCTTCGGAGTAGCCGCGCCGCAGCAACTGCTCGGCGATGACTTCCAGCCGGCGCGGGGTATTGAGGCCCTCAACGTACACCGGCCGGTCCTCCTCCGGGGCCGCCAGACCCGCCGCGTGCCGCTCGTCCTGGTTCTTCTTGAACTCCGCCATCCCCTTGGGCCCGGTGTCGAAGGGCTCGAGGCCGACGTCGCTGCCGATGCCGACATGATCCTCGCCGACCAGCCGCAGCACGTACTCCAGGTGCTGCATGTAGTCATCGACGGTGGGCTGGCGCGGTGAGGCGGTGAGGTAGGGCAGGTCGAAGATGCCGACCACGCCGCCCCTGGCTGCCAGCGCACGCAGCTGCGCGTCACTCTTGTTGCGCGGGTGGGCGTGTACCGCCGCACTACCCGCATGGGTCATGACCACAGGCTGCGCCGACAGCGCGAGCACGTCAGCGGTGGTCGCCGGGTTGGCGTGGCTGATGTCGATGGCGACCCCGACCTTGTTCATGCGCGCGACCGCCTCGCGCCCGAGCGCCGTAAGTCCGCCAGCGTCCGGTTCCAGCACGCCGGCGGCGAATGGGGACTTGCGGTTGTAGGAGAGCTGCATCACGCGCACGCCCAGGTTGCGGAACAGGTCGATCGAGTCGAGCTTGCCGGCGAGCATGTCCGTGCTCTCGAAGGACAGGATCAGGCCGAGCTTGCCCTGGCGCTTGGCGCGCTCCAGGTCAGCCGCCACACGCACCTGCAGGAAGTAGTCCGGGTGCACCTCGATGAGCTGCTGGACCTGGGCGATCTCGGCGACGGTGTCCTCGAACTTGCTGTTGATCCCGCCCAGGGACCACTTCAGGGCAGTGACGCCACTGCCGCGCACCAACTCCAGATCAGCTGCCGAGAGCGGCAGGCTGTCCGGCATCGGCGGCGCGGAGTTGCAGTCGAGGATCAGCGAGCGCTGGTAGAGGGCGCGGGCGCGGGCACTGACCGGTGGCTCAGCGTCGGCGGCGCGGCCGGTCAGGGGCACCAGGGTCGCCGCGAGCGCCAGCGAAAGCGAGAATTGTCGGCGGTCCATTCATGCTCCAGTCCGCGTTGTTAGAGCCGCAGGTGCGGCGCCTTGACCGCCACGCCGAGCACCTCGAAGCGCGCGCCGCGGCGCAGGCTGTCTGCCCCCACGAAGGTCTGCGCCGGATAGTGCCCGTTGAAGTAGGTCCGGTAGACCTCGTTGAAGGTGCCGTCCAGGCTGAGGTCGGTGGAAAATACCGTGACTGCCACCAGGTCGTCCATTTTCAGGCCCGCCGCGGCGAGGGTGCACCTGAGCGCCTCCATCGCCAGCCGTGCCTCGGCGGCTGATGCGGCTGGAGTGCGCCCGGTGGCAGGGTCGATGCCCAGGTGGCCGCCGATGTAGAGCGTATTGCCGGTGCGCACCGCGGCGCTGGCTGCCACCGGCGGCCCGCCGGGGATCGCCGGGCGATCGATGTAGCTGCGCTCGCCGGGGTGCTCCTGGGCGCCGTCGGTCATGGGTACGGCCATGGCCAGCGCCACGGCCGTGAGCAGGAAGGGACCAGCCGATGTCTTCATGACCAGGCACTCCGTCATTCGATGTCGGTATAGATGACGACGGCGGGCCGTTTGGATGCACTTGAGGTACGGCGGACGAATTCCCCAGCTCCCGGCATCCTTGCAGCATGGGAGAACGGACATGGCGCGGATGCGGATGGCGACGCTCGCCAGCCTGATCGCCCTCGGCGCGGCAGCGCTGCCGGCGGCCAAGAGCACCGGTACGCACCTGCAGCGCGCAACGCAGGCACTCATGGATGCGAGGGCGCCGGGGGAGCGCAGCGTCCGGGAGCACTACACCGACCCGCAGTTGGTCTAGGTCACCGAAGACAACGAGGTAAAGACGCGCGCCGCGGTGCTCGAGGACTTGAAGCCCCTGCCCTCCGGTTCCAGCGGCTGGATCGGTCGAGCGTTTCGCTGTCACGACGACCGCGGCTTCGCCGTCACCACCTACGCGCCAGGGCATCGACCTTGTCGGGACGCGGCTGCCGCAAGCTGCCACCGGCCCGTGAGTCTACGGGCCTGGCGAGCCGCGACCGGCGCGCGCGGCGCCCAGGGCAATGACCATCCCGAACAGGAAGATGTGGGAACACAGCTCCCCGACCACGTTGTGGAACGAGGGCAGGCGGAAGGGAACCCGTGACAACGGGATGACGACGAAGTGCATGACAAGGTAGAGCGCCACGCCAAAGGCAGCGCCGCTGACCAGTGGCCGGCGCACCAGCAGGGGGAAGCGGCGGCTCGCCGCGTAAAAGACGAACGCGGCGCTGACCGCGATGAAGAAATGCAGGGCGGCCCCGAGGGCGACCGGTGCGCTGCCGGCGGCAAACGCGGCTTCGTGCCCGATCAGCCCGGAGGCGATCCCGCGCAGGATCCCCGGCGGGGTGGCGCCCTGGAAGCTGTAGAAGATGAATGCAAAGGTGAGGTCCAAAGCCCCGGCCAAGAGCCCCGCAGCGGTCACCACGCGCCAGCGCGACTCCGCTCGTGTTGCCTGAGGAACCCCGGTCGCCGTGGTCGGCATGATCGCCGCCCGCTCTTTAGATGACAGCTGCGAGCCTCACCCGTCGCTGGCGCGCGCGGAGCGCGGCGGCGCAGGCAAGGCAGCAGATACTCGCATGCTGAACAGATCCGTGACACAGGCCGCCCCCTCGACGTGCAGCAGCGCCCGCTTGATCGCCAGGCCGCCGCCGAAGCCGGTGAGTGAGCCATCCGCGCCGATGACGCGGTGGCACGGGATGATCACGGGCAAGGGATTCGAGCCGTTCGCGAGCCCGACCGCGCGCGCGCCATGGGCATGGCCCAGATCGCGCGCGAGTTGCCCGTATGAAGTGGTGTGCCCGTAACCGATGCCCTGCAGTGCGCGCCAGACCGCCAGCTGGAACTGCGTGCCCACCGGGGCGAGCGCCAGGTCAAACACCTGCCGCCGGCCGCTGAAGTATTCCTCCAGCTGTCGCCCGGCCTCGGCAAACGCAGCGGCCCGCCTCACCCAGTGCACTTGCGGCCGCGCCGGCCGCGGGCCGGCCTGGAAGTACACCCCTGTCAGGGCCGTGCCCGTGCCGGTCAGCAGCAGCGGCCCGATGACGCTGGCCACCTCGTGCCAGTACGTGACTGGCCGGTTCCTGTGTTGATCCATGGCTACTATCTCCGGCTGCCAACAGGTGTGCGGGCGCGGTGACGCTGCGCCCGGGGTGCTGCTGCGGCCGACGCCCACAGGTGCATGACCGCGTAACCACGCCAGGGCTGCCAGTGCCGCGCACGGTCCTCGAGCTGCGGACCGCTGAGCCGCCCCGCAGCCGGCGCCGCGAGCTGGCGCAGCACCAGGTCGGCGCTCGGCAGCGCGTCCGGTTCGCCCAGTGCGCGCAACAGCACGTACTGTGCCGTCCAGGGACCGATGCCGGGCACGGCGGTCAGCGCCGCGGCAAGATCCACCGGGGTCGCGGCGAAATCGATGTCACCCTCCAGGGTGGCACGCGCCAGCGCCCGCAGGGTGCGGGCGCGCGCGGCAGTGAGGCCGATGCCATCCAGCGTGGCCGCGGCCACGCGCTCGGGCGTCGGGAACAGGTGCGTCAGCCCGTCTGCACCGCCGCGCACGGGGATCCCGGCGTGCAGCACGAGCCGCGCGGCGAAAGTGCGCCCGGCGGCCACGCTCACCTGCTGGCCCAGCACGGCACGCACCGCACACTCGAACGGCTCCCAAACCCCCGGGATCCGCAGCCCCGGGCGCTGCCGTACCAGCGGCCCGATGGACGGATCCGCCGCAAGCTCCGCGCGGATGCGCGCAGGATCGGCGGCAAGGTCGAACACGCGCCGGGCAGTGGCGGATATCTGCAGCAACGCGCCCGGGGGTGCGCCGCAGACACGCAATTCCAGCGCGTCCTTGCCGGGCAGCGCGTTGACACAGATGACCGCGTGGCCCCCGTCGCAGGCTACCGTGCGCGCGTAACCGCGGGCGTCGACTCGCTCCACGCCAGGCATGGCCCGGGTGCCAAGGAAGGTGAGCAGGTGCGACCAGTCGTACGGCGGCCGGTAGGCCAGGCGCAGTGCAACCTCCTCGCCCGCTTCACCGGCATCACCGCGCCGGGCAGCGCGCCGCAGTTCGCGCGGCGCTCGCTGATAGGTCTTGGCGAAGGCGTCGTTGAAGCGCCGGCTGCTGCGAAAGCCCGACGCGAGTGCCACCTGCGTGATCGGCAGCGAAGTCTGCTCCAGCAGGCAGGCGGCAAAGTGCAGCCGCCGGGTCTGCGCGACCGCGAGCGGCGAGGCGCCCACGTGCCGCAGGAACAGCCGCAGCAGGTGTCGCGGCCCGATGCCGAGCCGCTCCGCGAGCGCCTCGACCGATCCCTCATCGAGCGCACCGTCGTTGATCAGGCGCAGCGCCCGCCGCACCACGGCCGCCGTGCCGAGCCACGCGGGTGTGCCGGGTGCTGCCTCGGGCCGACAGCGGCGGCAGGGGCGGAAGCCGGCGGTTTCCGCGGCCGCGGGTGTGCCGAAGAAGCGCACGTTGGCGCGCTTGGCATAGCGCGACGGGCAAATCGGGCGGCAGTAGATACCGGTCGTCGACACGGCGATGAAGAACTTGCCGTCAAAGCGCGGGTCGCGGCTGATGCGCGCGCGATCGAGCGCCGCGGGGTCCATTCCTGCAATGTTCTGGCCATCCATGGGAGCCACGATACGCGCGGGCCGCGCGGAGGACTAGCCGCTTTCGGACCTGGCGCTGGCACCGCGCCGTGCCGGCGCGCTAGCTAGGCGGCCCCGCGGTTAGCCTTCTGCAAGGCGGCGATGTCGAGCTTCCCCATCTGCATCATTGCCTGCATCGTGCGCGCCGCGCGCGCCGGATCCTGGTCGCCCAGCAGCTGCGGCAGCACCGGCGGCACCACCTGCCACCACAAACCGTACTTGTCCTGCACCCAGCCGCAGCGGCCTTCCTTGCCGCCGTCGGCGGACAACTGCATCCACAGCGAGTCGATCTCCGCCTGGGTCTCGCAGCTGACCACGAGGGAGATCGCCTCGGTGAACTTGAATTGCGGACCGCCGTTCAGGGCGGTGAACTGCTGGCCGTGCAGCTCGAACAAGACTGTCAGGACCGCGCCCTCCGGGCCCGGTCCGGCTTTACCGGTGCGTACCGTCGTCAGGATGCGGCCGTTCTTGAACACCGCGACGTAGAACTTCGCGGCCTCCTCGGCCTGGTGGTCAAACCACAGGAAGGGCGTGATCTTCTGCATGGCGGATGTCTCTAGGAGGAAAAGCGGATGATGCGCAGGAGTGTCACGCCCTTGGACGCGCGGGGAAAGCGCGGGCGGCGACTGCGCTGGCACAGTTGCGCAGAGCGCTCATCTGCTGATGCGCCCGGGCTGGTCCGTGAACAGGCGCGCTCCCTGCGCAGAGCCATGTCGGCCCTGTGCCCCTTAACGCCCCGCATGGTGTGGAGATTGCGGCATCACCCCTGGTCCTTGGCCATGGCACGGGCAAAGGCGGGGCGCGCCACGATGTGCTTGACGTAAGCATCGAGCACGGGCGACTTGGGCATCATGTCGCTCTGGGCGAACTGCGCGAACGTGGCGCCGAAGAGCACGTCCAGGCCGCTGAAGCGCTCACCGAGCCAGAACGGGCCGGCCGCCAGCCGCGCAATGATCACCGGCATCACCTCCTCGATCGCAACCCAACCTGCGGTCACGCGCGGCACCTCGAACTTCATGAACTTCGAGATCAGCGCAGGCTCGAAAACCCCCGCGTAGTAGGCGAGCCACGAGAGGTACGCGCCGCGCTGTGGATCGCCGACCACAGGACCGATCCCATTCTGCGGATACTTGTCCGTGAGATAGAGCACGATGGCGGCGGACTCAAATACCACGACCCCGTCGTCCGAGATCGCCGGGACCTTGCCGTGCGGGTGCGGATTGGCTGGGTCGACGACTCCGGCACCGTCACGGGTGCGCGTGCTGACGATCTGCACTTGATAAGGAGCGCCGACTTCCTCCAGCAGGAAGATGAAGCGCGACGAACGGGTCTGGGGGCGATGGAAGAGCGTGATCATGACGGGTGCGGCTGCAGTGTGAAGTGTGCGCATCTTACGCAATAATCCGCCCATGGTCCCCACTGCCGGCGCATACAGCTTGGTGCATTGCATCCACCTGTATGCGCGCTCCGCTGCACGCGGCGCATGATCATCGCGGAGACGCCGCGCCTGCGCCTGCGGCTGCTGTCCGCACAGGACACCGGCTTCATGCTGGAGCTGCTCACCGATCCTGCCTTCCGCGCCAACGTCGGCGATCGCGGCGTGTACGACCTGGAAAGTGCGGCGCGCTATATCGAGCAGGGACCCGGCGCGAGCTATGCGCAGTTCGGCTTCTGCATGTACGCGGTGGAGCACAGGGACAGCGGCCGGGCGCTCGGACTGTGCGGACTGCTGCGCCGCGACTCGCACCCGGACGTGGAAATCGGGTTCGCGATGCTGCCGATCGGGCGTGGCCAGGGCTACGCGTCCGAAGCCGCCGCGGCGGCCCTGCAGCTCGGGATCGGGCATTTCGGCCTGCAGCGCATCGTCGCCATCACCGCCCCGGACAACCAGGGTTCAATCAGGATCCTGCAGCGACTCGGCTTCAGGTTCGAGCGCATGGTGCACTACACGGCGGATGGTGAATCGCGCCTGTTCGTCTTCGACGCTCCGCCCGCGGTCAGCGCAGTGACTTGACGGTGGTCAGGGATGCTTCGCGCAATGCGCCGATCGCATCGTCGATTCGGCTGACGGCGACCTCGCCGTCTTTGCCCAGGCCCTCCCAGTTCTCCGCCCATACCTTCTGCAGTCCCAAAGCGCGAGCGGGCACCGGCGGCGGGGCGATGGCCGACAGATCGCGGATCACCAGCACGTAGGTCCAACCGGTGCGCGGGCTGCCGCCCGCAGCGTTGTGGTCGTACTGGGCCAGAAAGACGACGCGCTCGAGTTCCGCGACTTTGGTGAGAATCTCGAACGTCGCGGTGCGGATGTTGCGGTTGTGCTCGGTGCGCTCGTTGCGCCAAGTGTTATAGCCCAGGCTGCTCAAGGCTACTGCCAGGCTGATCAGAGCCACCGCGTTGCTGCGTATCTGCTGCCGAACTGTCGCCATGCCGGCACGGGTGATACCCCGCTGGTCGGCGGTCGCGCCCCGGGCGGTTCCTGAACCGCTCCTGAAGCCATCCCCGGCAGGCGCAGGCGTGCCGCGCACTGTCAGCGGCCATGCCTGCGGCGCGTTCTCATCCAGGTAGGAGCAAAAGGACCCGACCATGAAGACCATTCTCAAGCTGCTCGCCGCCGCGGCCCTGGGGGCCGCCCTGTCAGGCTGCGTCGTGGCGCCGCTCGGCCCCGCGCGTCGCGCCTACGTCGGGGTGGTGGTCCGGCCACCGGTCGTTGTCGTGGGCGGCGGCTACTACCACCGCTGGTAAGCTCCGGGGCGCGCCGCGCCGGACGGCGCGCCCCTGGTCCCCTGCAGCGCGCCCGCGTGATTCGCGCGCCCGCGTCAGATAGTATCGGCCGCGTCTGTAGCGTCGCCATTTTGAATAACAGGCTCATGCCAGCGCACTGAGCCGCGGCGCCACGTGAGGGCGGGTACCCGATGTCGATCAGGCTGAGTCTCCTCGCGGCGCTTGCGCTGCTGTGCCCGCTTGCCACCGCAAGCGCCGACGTGCGCGTCGTGCAGGGCCGCACCCCCATCCCGGAGGGCAACGCCCGCGCTGCCGGCGACCTCACGGTCATCAATGAGCACCTCGCCTTCGCGCTGGCCGTCGAATCCCCGGCGCCCTATGGGGTGCCACGCGGCGCCATCATCGACATCGCCCCGGTGACCCGCGGCACCATCGGCCGCGATCGCGTGGTGTTCGCGGACTTCATCCCCAACAACTGGTCCGCCTGGCCCAATACCTACCAGCATGTCGAAGTGCTGGAGAAGGGCCCGCAAGAGGCACGTGTCAGCGCGGTGCGCGACTGGGGCAGGGTCAGGATCGCGACCATCTACACCCTACGCGAGAACTCCGACCGGGTGGAGATCACCACCACGATGACCAATGAGGGCGAGACCGAAATTACCGGCCTGCTTTCGGGACTGACGCTGTGGCCAAGCAGCGGATTTCTGTTTGCCGTGCCCGGAATGGCCGGGGTTACCGAGGGCAGCACACAGGCCGCCCTCGCCGCCCGCGTCAGCGCCTACGACTCCGACTGGACCGTGACACTGCACGCGCCCTATTTGGACCACATCGGCTCCAGCTCGCGCGACATGTTCACGCTGCACTCCCTGAAGCCCAAGCAGAGCCGCACGTTCAGCGGCTGGCTCCAGGTAGGCGACAGTGGCGACCTCGCGCCGGTCGTGGCCGCGGAGATCGAAGGCAAGCAGCTTGCCGCCGGCACGGTGCGCGGTACCGTGCGCAGCAAGGGCGGTCGGGATCTTGCCGAGCCGGTGGTGGTCGTGGAAAAGAACGGCGCCCCCTATGCCTGGGTTCTCGGAAGCGCAGGGCGGTACGCGATCAGGCTGCCCGCCGGGGACTACGCACTGTATGCCACGGGGCGCAACTACTCGCGCAGCGCGCTCACGCCCGTGAGCGTGGCCGCCGGCGCTGAGCAGACGCGTGACTTCGCCGACCTCCTGCAGCCCGGCAGCGTCGAGTTCACGGTCGTCGATGCGGCCAGCGGCGCGCCGCTGGATGCGCGCATCGGCATCGAGGCAGGCGACAAGCCGGTGGTCGAGTACCTCGGCCGCAAGACCTTCTTCACCGAGCTCTCCGGCAAGGGCCACGTGAGCGTGCCCATCGCTCCGGGCAAGTACCGCTTCTCGGTCTCCGCCGGCGCGGGGTTCCTGGCCAGGGACGCGCTGACGGACGTCGTCGTCGCTCCCGGGCAGGTCACCGCCGCGCGCGTGCCCATCACGATGCTGTTCGACCCGCCGGCGCGCGGCTGGTACTCGGCCGACCTGCACCATCACGCCGACCAGGCCGAGGCGGTAACCCCGCCCGCGGACCTCGCGCGCTCGCAGCTGGCAGCGGGCCTGAACCTGCTGTTCGTCAGCGACCATGACTCGACGGCTAACCATGCCGCGCTGTCACAAATCGCCAAGGAACGCGGGGTACCCTTCATACCCGGGATCGAACTGTCCCCCTCCTGGGGCCACTTCAACGCGTATCCGCTCAACCCCGGGGCCACGCTCGCCATCGACACCAGCACCGCCTCCGTTGACCAGGTCCTGAAGGAAGCCCGGCGCGAGGGCGCCACGGTCGTCCAGGTCAATCACCCCTTCATCCCCTTCGGCTACTTCACCAGTGTGGCCGCCGGCGTGGCGCCGGGCGGATTCAACCCGGGCTTCGATCTGGTGGAGTTCAACTCCAACGCCTCGAGCGATGACGCCCAGGTGTTTGCCCGGCTGCGCGAGTTCTGGGACGCCAGCGAGCACCACTACGTGACCGCCGGCAGCGATACCCACGACGTGTGGAACGAGCAGTCCGGCAGGATCCGCGCGTTCGCGCACGTCGAAGGCCCGCTGACCACTGCCGCGTTCACCCAGTCGCTCAAGGCCGGCCACGCCTACGTCACCTATGGCCCGCTGGTCTTCCCCGAGGTCATCTTCGGTACAACACTGAACGTCAGGGCAGGCGAGCCCTTCGCGCTGGGCTTTGACCTCGCCTCAGCCGCCGGGCTGCGCAAGGTGGAAGTGTTCAGCAGCAAGGCCGAGCCGCAAAGCAGCGCGTTCGCGGACGCGCCGCTGAAGACCCATGTGGCGTTCACCGAGCGCACCGACCACCCCACCTGGTACGCACTGGTGGTGGAAGATGCCGCCGGCCACAAGGCCTACACAGACCCGATCTGGGTCAACGTCACACCAGACTCGTTGCCGGCGACGCATCCGTGAGCGCAACGCCCGGCAGGTCACTGCGCGCTGGCCAGCTCCGGACCATCGCCCTCCTGTTTGCAGGTTACGCAGCCTGTTACTACTGCCGCGCGGACCTGTCGGTGGCAACGCCACTGCTGGTCGAGGAGCTGGGGCAGCGCGGCATCAGCCACGGCGAAGCGATCGTGCACATCGGCTCGATCACCTCCCTGGGCGTACTGGCCTACGCGCTGGGCAAGCTGTTCCTCACCGGGCTCGGGGACTACTGGGGTGGCCGGCGCAACTTCCTCATCGGCGTGGGCGGGGCAACGGTGTTCACCCTGCTGTTCGCGACCGGGGGTACGCTGCCGCTGTTCACGCTCGCCTGGGTCGGCAACCGGCTCACGCAATCGATCGGCTGGGCGGGACTGATCAAGGTGTCCTCGAAGTGGTTCGACTTCTCCTCGTACGGGACGATCATTGGCATCCTCAGCATCAGCTATCTGATCGGCGATGCACTGGCGCGGCAGCAGATGGGCATGCTCATCGCGCACGGCTACGGCTGGCGCGCGCTGTTCGTGTTCGCAGCCGCGGTCGCAGGGGTCGCGCTCATGGCCAACCTGTTGCTGCTGCGCGAATCACGCCTGGACGAGGGCCACCCGGAAGCCAGGCCCAACCCGCTGAACCTGTTCGCCGCCACCGAGGCGGCGCCGGCAGGCGTCCGCGCCCTGCTGGTGCCGCTGCTGCGCAGCCGTGCCTTCCTGCTGGTTTGCCTGCTTTCGTTCGCGTGCACGATAATCCGCGAGACCTTCAACACCTGGAACCCGGACTACCTGCACGACCTTGGATTCAGCATGAGCCGCTCCGCCACGCTCAGTGCAATCTTCCCAGCCGTGGGCGCCGTCTCGGTGCTGGTGGCCGGCTGGGTAAGTGACAGGCTCGGCTTGAGCGGCCGCTCGTTGCTGCTGTTCTCGGGGCTTGCCGCAACGGCGGCTGCCCTTGGCGTGCTGGCCTTCGTCCATCCCGGGAGCACGAGCACGCTGCTTCCGGTATTGACCATCGGCGTCGTGGCATTCTGCCTGCTCGGACCTTATTCCTACCTCGGCGGCGCCTTCGCGCTCGACTTCGGGGGCAAGCAGGCCAGCGCGGCCTCCTCAGGGATCATCGACGGCATCGGCTACCTGGGCGGGGTGCTGGCGGGCGACAGCGTGGCGCGCCTGGCACGCGCGCTGGGCTGGGAGCGGGTGTTCATGGCGCTGGCCGTGGTCAGCGCAGCGGCGGCGATCTGCGCCGCGCGCCTGCATTTACTCAACGTCCGGGCTGCGAGGTTGGCTCATGAAATCGCATGACATCGCCGCGGTCTCCTGCGCTCCGGACCGGCTGACGGTCGAGTGGGCCGATGGGATCCGCACCGAGTTCGCCAGCCTGTGGCTGCGCGACAATCGCCCGGAGGACCGCGACCTGCACAGCGGCCAGCGCCTGATCGACGTCATGGACCTGCCGGAGGACTCCCGGCTGCGCTCCGCCACGCTCGAGGGCGGCGCGGTGCGGGTCGAGTGGCAGGCCGAGCCGCATGCGGCGAAGTTCAGTCCGGACTGGCTGGCCTCCCACGCCTTCGGTCGCCGGCAGCCAAGCCCGGAGTTGCAGGCACGCACCTGGCTTGAGGGTGGCGCGATGGATGCGCGCCGGGATTTTGCCTGGGCGAGCGTCGGGGCCCTGCGCATCGATCCCGCGCTGCGGCTGCAGTGGCTCAGCGCGCTGCTGCAGCAGGGCCTGGCCTTCATGAGCGAGGTCCCGGCCGATCAGGCGGCGATCCTCGACGTGATGCCGCTGGTCGGACGCGTACTGGACACCAACTATGGGCTGACCTTCGACGTGCGCTCGGTGGCGCAGCCGGACAACCTGGCGTACTCGGACCTGGGCCTCGGCCTGCACACCGACAATCCCTACCGCGACCCGGTGCCCGGCTTCCAGGCGCTGCACGCGCTCATCCCTTCGATGGACGGTGGCGCCAGCCTGTTCGCCGACGGCTTTGCGCTCGCCGAGCACCTGCGCGCCACCGCGCCCGAGCAGTTCCGCAAGCTCACCGTCACGCCCGTACCGTTCCTGTACCGTTCCAAGGACGCCGAGCTGTACGCCGAGCGCCCGCTGATCCAGCTGTCCGTCCGCGGCCAGGTGACGGCGGTGCACTACAACAGCCGCTCCATCGCGCCGCTGGCGCTGCCGGCTGCCGAGGCCGACAGCTTCTACGCGGCCTACCGCCATTTTGCCGCCCTGATGCGCGAGCCACGCTTCCAGCTGACCACGCGGCTGGGCCCGGGCACGCTCGTGGTCTTCGACAACCAGCGCATCCTGCACGGGCGCACCGCGTTCTCCTCGGCCAAGCACCCGCGGCACCTGCGCGGCTGCTACCTCACGCGCGACAGTGTCTACAGCGAGGCGGCGCTGCTGCGCCGCCGGCTCGCACGCACGCCGGAGCGCGCATGAGCCTGGTGCAGGAGATCCTCGGCGTGTACGGCGCGCGCGGTGCGGGGGCCTACTTCGGTGAACGCGTGTCGATGACCGAGCACGGGCTGCAGGCGGCCCACTTCGCCCGGGCCGAGCGCGCGCCGGAGCCACTGGTGCTCGCCGCATTGCTGCACGACGTCGGGCACCTGCTGGAGGACGTGCCGGATGCGATCGAGGACTGGCGCGCGGACGCGCGCCACGAGGAAGTCGGCGCGCGCTGGCTCGCGCGGCGCTTCGGTCCGGAGGTCTGCGAGCCGGTGCGCCTGCACGTGCCGGCCAAGCGCTACCTGTGCGCTACCGATGCCAGTTACTTCCGGATGCTGAGCCCGGCCTCGGTGCACACGCTCGGCCTGCAGGGCGGGCCAATGAACGCGCAGGAGATGGCGCTCTTTGAGAAGGAGCCGTACCACCGCGAGGCGGTGCGTGTGCGGCGCTGGGACGACCAGGGCAAGGTGGCGGGCCTGAAGACCGCAGCATTGGAAGACTATGCGCGCCTGATCGAGGCCCTGGCGCGGCCCGGCACATGAGGCCACGCCGCGCAGCGCAGCAGCCGCAGCGCCACAAAGCCGCCGGCACTTGCTTCCCCCGGACGTAAGCGGACCGCTCATGGACATTGATCTCGACAAGCTCTCCTACCCACCCTCGACCGGCGCGCGGCGGGTTCACGAAACGCCGCTCCTGCCGGCCAGCAACGAGGCGCTCAAGGGCTACGGTTGCCTCGTCGATGACCCCAGGGCATTTGCCATCGAGATCGTGCCGTGGCCGGCGCAGGGACGGCGCCCTATCGATGCGAACACCGGTAACCAGGGCGGCATCGCGGAAGGGATCTTCGAGTTCGCCTGGCAGGGCGAGACGCTGTACGCGCGCAACAATGCGGTCGGGGACAGCTACCTGTTCGGCTGGAGCGAGTGGCCGGAGCAGGCCAGCGCGCACGGGCTGGGCAAGGCGCGCGAGCGCGCGCTCATCTGGCGCGCCAACTACCACCCCGACGGCGGCCAGCTCTTCTACCCGATCGATGGCAGGAGTTTCGTGGTGCCGCTGGCGCTGCCGGGGGATGACGTCACCCCGGACCAGTTCGTCACCTTCTGGTGCGACGGCAGCTGCGGTCTCTACATCCACCCGAACATCTGGCACGGCGCGGTGGTCCCGCACGCCGACGAGGCGCAGCTGCTGGACCGCCAGGGCAAGGTCCACGCGCGCGTCTCGGTGGACTTCGTCAAGGAGTTCGGCTGCTACCTCGGCGCCTCGCTGGCCAGGCCCGCCGGCCGCTGAGGCCGCCGGCGGCCGGCACGCCTAGGGTGCCGTGACGATCGATCGCCAGTTGATGATCGCGTTCCACAGCAACCGCTGGTCGCCGCGGTTCAGGTCGCGATGCAGCGGGTTGAAGTTGTAGGTGATGACGTGACCGCGCCCGACGTGGAAATCCATGATGGCGCCGCGGCCGAACAGGTTCGATTCACCCCAGGCCTGGCCACTGATCACAAAGGGCGCGCCCTCGCGGTCGCCCCACTCCAGGACGATGCTGCTGCGGTCGATCGGCCCGTCGAGGCAGACGGTGCAGTAGGCCATGCGCAGCCAGCTGCGCGGGATGGAATACAGGGCGAAGTTCTGCCGGAACACGTGCGTACGGGGGGCATAGCCGTAGGCGATCGGGTGGTCCTCGCGGGCGAACGACACGCGCACATGCGAGCCGGGTGTCTTAGTCTCGGAGTTCTGCGACGCCGCCATGGCCGCGGCCCCGCCGCCGGAGGTGCGCGGCACCCCGCCCGCCTCGCGACGCACGCCGCGCACCAGGCCGCCTTCGAGCGCCAGCATGCTGCCGTTGCCCAGGGTGATGAACAGGCCGCCGGAGTCGATGAATTTCTGCAGCTCAGCCAGCCCGCTGTAGCCGATGCCGCCGGTGATGTCATCCGAGGAGGCCGGGGTGCCCAGACTCGGCGTGGCACTGGTCTTCTTGAAGGCCATCGGCCCCCAGCGCTTGTACAGGCCCTCGATCTGCTCGGCGAGCTCCAGGTCCACGTGGCCATAGACGAGCACGTCGTACTTGTCCTTGAGCTTGCCGGCACGGATGTCCTCGTCACGCACGTAGGCATAAGGAATGTGGCGCTGGTCGAGCGTGTAGCGCGCCCAGCCGATGGTGTCGGTGTCCGCCCAGGGCACCCACAGGCCCAGGCGCGGTACCGGCGCCTGGTGCCGCGGCACGTCCGGCACGGCGGAGGTGCTGGCGAATTCCAGCCCGAGGCGGTCGGCGACATCGTGGACCGCCCCTGCCAGGCCGCTCTGTGCGGCGAGGATCCACGAGCCAGCCGGGTAGTCCGCGCCGTTGACGCGGAACGGGCGCTCGGCGATCTGCACCGTGAATTTCGCGAGCGCGAAGCGTGCCTCGAGCAGGCTCTCCTGGCCGGTGTCACGCAGCAGCAGTACCGGGCCGCCACCGGCAATTCCCCCGTGCACCTGCGGGGCCTGTGTCAGGAGGCTGAGGCTGGCGGTACGTACCTGCGGATCCGCGGTCGGGACCACGCTCAGGTGGTAGTGCGCCGGCAGTTCCCAGGAGACATCGTCGTAGGCCTCCGCCGCGTAGTCCTTGGGGAAGTCCTGTGCGGTCAGAAGGTCCATCGCGTAGTCGCGGTAGGGCTGGTCGAGGCGCACGACATAGGTCCCGGCCGGATAGCTGCCTTCCTTCACCGTAAACGGCGCGGTGGCCCGGTGCACCTCGATCCCCAGGGTCATCAGGCGCGCGACCATCTGCGCCACGCGCTGCGGATCGCCCTGACCGTCCGGGATGAGGATCCCGTAGGGCGCCTGCTCGAGGCCGCGGGTGTAGGAGTGCAGGCCCTTGAGGTAGTAGTTGCGCAGGAACCTCTTGGACTGCTGCGCGGTGTCATCGAGCGCGGCGAGCAGTGCGGTCTCGTTGTAATTGACGTTGTCGCGCGCCGACCAGAGAAAGGACTTCTGCGCCGGCGCCGGCAGCGGCCGGTACCACTCGAGCGAGATCTCGTTGCCGGGCTGCTCGGGGCGCAGCGTCTCGGCCGTCCCATTGCCAAAGGTCTCGTAGCCGCGGCCGTCGGAGTTGTGGTTGGTGCCGATGGCATCCAGGTACAGGTGCGCCCAGTCATCGCCGAAGTTCCACGTCCACACCCCGGGCATGCCGAAACCGCTCAAGACCTGCACCTCGTGGAAGCTCAGCTCCAGGCGCTCCGCGTAGGTCAGGGGATCGACGTGATCGTTGATAGGGCCGGTGCCATTCCAGGTGAGCAGCAGCGCGATGCTCTCGTGCATGTCGTGCACCATCTGCGGGTGCCAGTCCCAGAACATGCGGTACACCGCCTTGGTGGTCTCGTGCACCGCCTGGTGCGCGTCACGGTTGATGTCCACGTAGGCGTACTTGGACCAGTACGGCGGGGCCTGCCGCGGCAGCGTGGCAAGGTCGGTCTTGCCCTTGAGGTAGCGGTAGAACCATTCCACCTGCTTGTCGCGCCCATCGGGGTTGGCGACCGGGTTGATCAGCACGACCACGTTCTCGCGGATGCGACGGATCATCGGCTGCTCGGAGACCGCGAGCCGGTAGGCAAGTTCGAGCGAGGACTCGGTCGAGCCCGACTCGTCCGAGTGCAGCCCGGCGTTGATGTAATAGATCGGCCGCGCGCTGGCGATGAGCTGCTCAGCGCTCGCCGCGTCGGTCTTGCGCGGGTCCGCCAGTGCCGCGGTGGCGGCCTTCAGCCGCTCCAGGTCCTGGATGCCCTGCTCGTCGGTGATGGCGAGCAGCATGATGTCGCGCCCCTCTTCGGAGCGGCCGATCGTGAAGAGCTTCACCCGCGGCGAGGAGCCCGCCAGCGCCCGGGCATACGCGTAAGCGGTGCTGGAGTTGACGAGCTCGCCGGGGGCCCCCGGTATGCGGTGCAGGAAGGCGCGCGGTGAGACCACCGTTGCTGATGCCGGCAGGTAGGACACCCAGGGAGAGAGGAAGCGCGCCTCGGTGGTGTCGCGCGCGATCTCCTCGACCGAGCCTGGCTCGGGGGTGTCCGGGGAGATCTCCTGCGCGCGCAGCAACTGCGGCACGAGAGTTACGAGGGACAGCGCGAGAAGCAGCCGGAGGGTTCGCAGCATCACCGGGCACCACTTTCTGGGGAATTCGCCGACGGGCAGCGCGAGAGTGTGCCCGAAACGCACCCTGGTGCCCAAGCGCATCCGTACGTCACCGCCGCAGGACCGCTGCGGGCGATTGTTGAACATCCGCCCGCCCAAGGGCAGACTCGCCGTGCAAACAAACGCCGCGGCCGCGCGCCTGGCACCACCACTGGATCCCCTATGGCTCGCAATCCGCGCTACGACATCCTCTTCGAGCCGGTGAAGATCGGCCCCGTGACGGCGCCGAACCGCTTCTATGCGGTGCCGCACGCCGCCGGGATGACCAATTCCATGCCGCACATGCGCGCGGCGTTCCGCGAGACCAAGGCCGAGGGCGGCTGGGGCGTGGTGTGCACCGGCTACGTCTCGATCGACCCGACCTCGGACGATGCGCCGCTGCCCTTCGCCACGCTCTGGGACGAGGACGACATCCGCTCGCACGCCCTGATGACCGAGGCGGTGCACCGCCAGGGATCGCTGGCCGGGATCGAGCTGTGGCATGGCGGCGGCTCGGTGATGAACCGCACCAGCCGCCTCGCGCCGATGTCCCCGTCCGGGACTTCCTGGATGGCGACCCACGTGAACTTCATGGGCAACCAGCGGCCGCGCGCCATGGATGCGCACGACATCCGTCAGCTGCTCGGCTGGCAGAAGGAGGCCGCCCGCAAGGCGCGGCGCGCCGGCTTCGACATTCTGTATGTCTATGCCGGCATGGGCTACCTGCCCTACGAGTTCCTGCTGCCGGAGTGGAACCAGCGCACCGACGAGTACGGCGGCAGCGTCGCCAACCGCGTGCGCATCGTGCGCCAGCTGCTGGAAGTCACCCACGAGGCCGCTGGTGGTGAGTGCGCGGTGGCGCTGCGCATCAGCCTCGAGGAACTGCGGGCACGCCCGAGCGCGGTGGCCGCATCCGAAGCCCACGAGGTGGTGCAGCTGCTGTCCGAAGTGCCGGACCTGTGGGACGTGAAGCTCGACTCCTCCCCCACCGACTGCTCGCCGTCGCGCTTCTCCGCGGAGGGCAGCCACGAGCCGATCATCGAGTTCGTCAAGAAGATCACCCGCAAACCGGTGGTGGGAGTCGGACGCTTCACCTCCCCGGACACGATGGTCGGCCAGATCAGGCGCGGGGTACTCGATCTGATCGGCGGGGCGCGCCCGTCCATCGCCGACCCGTTCCTGCCGCGCAAGATCAACGAGGGCCGCGAGCAGGACATCCGCGAGTGCATCGGCTGCAACATCTGCATCTCCAGCTGGCACGACGGCGTGCCGGTACGCTGCACGCAGAACCCGACCATCGGCGAGGAGTGGCGCCGCGGCTGGCACCCGGAGCGCATCGCGCGCGCCGGCAGCAGCGCCTCGGTCCTCATCGTCGGTGCCGGTCCCGCCGGCCTTGAATGCGCGCTCTCCCTCGGACGCCGCGGCTACGAGGTGAATGTCGCCGAGGCTGCCGAGGACATCGGCGGCCGCCTGCGCTTCGAGACGCGGCTGCCGGGACTTGCCCAGTGGGGCCGCGTACTCGACTGGCGCCGCGGGCAGCTGGAGAAGCTCGGCAACGTGAACATCTACCGCGGCAACCGCCTGTCCGCAGACGAGGTGCTCGAGCTGGGCAACACGCACGTGGTGATCGCCACCGGCTCGCGCTGGGCCCGCCTGCTGTACTCGCCGCTGGAGATCCCGGTTGGCCTGGTGGAAGGTCCCGGAGTATTCACCCCGGATGACATCGCCGCCGGGGCCCTGGTGGCAGGACCGGTGGTGGTCTACGACTTCGACAACTACTACATGGGCAGCGTGCTCGCCGAGCACCTCGCCAAAGGCGGCCATGCCGTCAGCTACGTGACCCCCGCCGGCCACGCCTCGGCGTGGACGATCATGAGCAACGAGCAGCCGCAGATCCACCGCATGCTCGCGGCGAACGGCATCGCGCTGCACACCCTGACGCGGGTCACGGCGTTCTCCCCCGGCGAGGTAACCCTCGCCAACCAGTTCACTAATGCCGAGGCGCGCGTGCCGTGCCGCTCGCTGGTGATCGTCGGCGCGCGCTTCGCCGCCGACGCCCTGCACACCGAACTGGCCGCGCGCGCCGCCGAGCTGACCGGTGCCGGGATCCGCTCGGTCACGCGCATCGGCGATGCGCTGGCCCCCGGTGCGATCGTGCATGCGGTCTACAGCGGACACCGCTACGCGGAAGAGCTCGATGCGGACCCTGCGAGCATCGCCCACCGGCGCGATGCGCCGCTGAACCGGCGCACCCGCGCCCTTGCAACCACTGAGCTTGCCGCCGGCGTGGAGAACCTCGCCTGAGCGCCACCCTGCCACCGCAGCTGGGCGGGCTTGAGGCCACCCTGCCCTCGAGCTGGTACCGCTCCGAGAAGGTCTTCGCCGCGGAGAAGGAGCGCATCTTCTGCCGCGAGTGGGTATGCATCGGCCGGGACGAGGAGCTCACCGGGCCCGGCGCCTACCGCGTGCTGGACATCCTCGGGGAGAGCATCCTCCTGGTGCGCAACCGCGAGGGCGCGCTGCGTGCGTTCTACAACGTCTGCCGCCACCGCGGCGCGCGCCTGTGCCGCGAGCCCGGCACCGGCGCCCCGCCGCCCCTGTCCGGTGGCATTGCCGGCGCGCGCATCACCTGCCCTTACCACCAGTGGACCTACGACTTCGACGGCCGCCTGGTCGCGGCCCCCTACCTCACCACGGAACCCGGCTTCGACAAGTCCCTGTTCAGCCTGTACCCGGTGGGGCTCGAGGTCTGGGGCGGCTTCATCTTCCTGAACCTGACGCCCGCCGGGGCGGCGTCCCTGCAGCAGCAGATCGCCGGCATCCCGGAGCGCATCTGCCGCTACCCCCTGGGTGAGCTGCGCATCGGGCACACCATCCGCTACGAGGTGGCTGCCAACTGGAAGGTGATCTGCGAGAACTACAACGAGTGCTACCACTGCGCCGGGGTGCACCCGGAGCTGTGCGCGGTCGTGCCGGCCTTCAAGGATCGCGGCGGCTCGGGCCTGGATTGGCTGCGCGGCATTCCGCATCGCGCGGGCGCCTATACCTTCACCAGCTCGGGCACCACGACGCGCCGTGCCTTCCCCGGACTGAACACGGACGAGCAGGTGCGCCACAAGGGCGAGCTGCTCTACCCGAACCTGTTCCTGAGCCTGGCGTGCGACCACGCTGCGGTATTCATCCTCCAGCCGCGCAGCCCGGCGCGCACCGACATCACCTGCCACTTCCTGTTCGAGCCCTTCGAGCTGGCCAAGGCGGACTTTGATGCGCGCGACACCGTGGAGTTCTGGGACCTGGTGAACCGGCAGGACTGGTCGATCTGCGAGTCAGTGCAGCAGGGCATCAGCGCCCGCGTCCACGAGCGCGGCTACTACGCACCGATGGAAGACTTCAACCTCGACATCCGGCGCTACGTCCTCGACCGCATCGGCGATGCGGTCGCCGAGGCGTGACGCAACCGGGTAGCGCCGCTGTGCCGCAGCGCCCGCCGCTCTTGCGGGTGCGCTGGAAGATCTACCTGTTCATGTGGGGCCTGGCCCTGCTGGCGTACTTCCAGCAACGCGGCCTCGCGGTCGCCAGCGTCAAGATCATGCCGGAACTGGGCCTGAGCCAGGTCGAGCTCGGCTGGCTCGAGACCGCCTTCCTCATCGCCTACGCGGGCATGCAGATCCCGGGGGGCGTGCTGGGCCAGCGCCTCGGCGCGCGGGCAATGTTCGTGCTCATCGGCACGGTCGCCTTCGTCTCGACCATGACCGTGCCGCTGGCTCCCAGGGTGCTCACGGGCGCTGCGCTGTTCGTGGTGCTGCTCGGCGCGCAGTTCCTGTTCGGCGCCTCGCAGGGTCCGATATTCCCGGTGTCCTCCGGGGTGTTCGAGGCCTGGATCCGGCGGCGTCACTGGGCGCTCGCCCAGGGCCTGCAAAGCGGCGGCGCGAACCTCGGGGCTGCCATCGTGCCACCCCTGGTCGCCTGGCTCATGTCCGAGTTCGACTGGCAGCGCGCGCTCATCTGGACAAGCCTGCCGGCATTCCTGCTGGCGCTGTGGTGGGGCTGGTACGGACGCAACTCCCCCGCCGAGCACCCGGGTGTCACGGCCGCGGAGCTGGCCGAGCTGGAAGGCAGCGTGGTTGCGGCCGACCAGCACATCACCCTCAGCCGCGTGTGGGCGGTGCTGAAGAACCGGGACGTGCTGCTCTTGACCTTCGCCTACGCATGCATGAACTACACCTTCTATCTGCTGGTGAACTGGTGCTTCCTGTACCTGGTCCAGGAGCGGCACTTTGCGCTGCTCGAGGGCGGCTTCATGGCAAGCGCGCCGCCGATCGGCGCCGCGGCCGGGGCCACCGCCGGCGGCCTTGCGGCCGCACCCCTGGTGAGGCGCTTCGGGTTGCGGGTAGGCCTTCGGATCGTGCCGCTCGTGGCACTACCCGCCGCGGCGCTGCTGCTGTTCCTGGCGGTCGATGCGGCCAATCCCTACGTGGCCGTCGCGGCACTGACGCTGTGCTTTGCGGCCATCGAGATGACCGAAGGGCCCTTCTGGGCGGCGGTGATGGAGGTGGCCCGCGCCGACACGATGGCGGCCACCGGCGTGCTCAACACGGGCGGCAACATCGGCGGCATCGTCGCGACGCCCATCATTGCCTACCTCTCGGCCCAGCACTACTGGACGGCGGCCTTTCTGGTCGGCAGCGTGTTCGCCCTCACCGGTGCCGCCACCTGGCTGCTGGTGGACCCGACGCGCCGCATGGCCCCGGCAGTGCACGCGCTGCCGGCAGCCGCCTAAGGCGCGGGCGCCTCCGCGACCAGGCTCTCCCCGCCGAGCTTGCCGCTGATCGCGGCGCGCGGCTGGGAACCGCCTTCGGCCCACTCCACTTCCAGGTTCCCGTTGGCGCCCTGCGGGCCCTTCACGTGCAGCGTGCCGCGCACCATGCCGGCGCGGCCAGTCCAGTCGAGCGTTCCCGACACTGCGACGTCCTCGGTCCAGCGGACCTCGTCCAGCGTGATGTGCAAGCCGGCTGCGGCAGCGGCGGCCGTGAAGCTTCCCGAGCGCAGGCCGACACCTGCGCCGGCACCCTTGGCCACCGCGCGCGTCACCACGTCCTCGCAGGTGTAGAGCGCGGCGCTCACCACGCGCAGGGCGGCCTCGCCCGCGGCATTGTCGGCGCCGGCGTGCGCGGGGGCGAGTTCTGCGGCGCTGCGCGCGAACCGCGGCACCAGGCGCACCGGGGGCACCTCGGTGGCGCAGCTGTCATCCCCGGTGGACAGGTGCTCGATGAAGCGCCGCACCAGCTTCGCGCCGCACTCGCTGCGGGAGTGAGGGAGCGCATTGACGTGGAAGCCGTTGGTGAGGACCACGTGGTGCGCGCGCGGGAAGCGCGCCGCGGCGGCGGCCCCGTCCGCCATGGAAGTCATGTTGTCGAGGTCGCCGGAGATCACGAGCACCGGAACTTCCGGGTACGGGTCGTCCACCGGCACCGGGGCGACCGGCGGCGAGCGCGGCACCGGCCACTGCGCGCACTGGTCTATGAAGGCGTAGTCGAGCGGCATGCGGCGGTACTCGGCGATCGTGAACGGCGCGTAGGTCTCGGGCGCGGTGGCCTCGCGGCGCGCAATCGCCGCATCGCGCGCGACCAGGCGCTCCTTCGGCGCCAGCGACATGTCGAAGATCTGCGGCGGGTCGCCGCAGGAGACCGCCGCCGCAAGACCGGCGCTGTACAGCAGCGGCGAGTGCGTCTCGTCGCGCGAGTCCGTCTCGGCCAGGGCCTCGGCCATCAGGCGCAGCAGCGGCTGGCGGTCCCCCTCCGCGTAGGCGCGGGCGGCGGCATCGACCTCGCGCACGCTCGCCAGTGCCGGGGCACTGCCGAACATGACGATGGCCAGCTGGGCCGCGTTGGCGGTAAAGGTCGACATCTCGCCCTCGCCGGTGCGCACGTGGGCGGTGAAGGGCTTCTCGCGCAGCGCCTTGAGCGCCGGCGCGATGTGCTCGATGGAACTGCCGGGGATGGCGCTGCACTCCGGGGCGCGCTCGCAGGCGCGGTTGAACTTCTCGCGCATGGCCGGCGCGTAGTGCGGGTACCAGGGATAGTCCGGCCCATCCAGCGGGTAGGCGCCATCCAGGATCAGTGAGCGCAGCATCGTGGGGTGCCGCAGCGCGAAGGTCTGCGCGAAATAGGTCCCGTAGGAGTCGCCATACAGATCCACCGGGCCTGCGCCCAGCGCCTCGAGGATCGCCGCGAGGTCGTCCCCCGCCAGCGCCGAGCCGTACAGCGAGGCGGCCGGCCCGAGCGAGCGACCACAGGCGCCGATGTTCGCCTCGGTCAGCACGGGGGCTTCCTGCAACGGCTTGCAGTCAATCGCCGCCGAGTGCCCCGTGCCGCGGTTGTCCATGATGACCACGTCGCGCGTGGCGCGCAGCGGCTCGAACAGGCCGAGATACTCCTCGCGCGATTCGGTGGCGGGGAAACCGGGCCCGCCTTCGGTGGCGACCAGCGTGCCGGCGGCCGGTGCCGGGCCGGTATGCGGGTAGTACTCGAAGTAGACCGCGATCCGCCCCGGGACCACGCCCGTCGGGTCCAGCGAGCGCTCCAGCGTCCCGCACCAGGGGGCGGCCGTGGTGCAGCGATGCAGTTTTACCTGTCCCACCTGCAGCAGCGGCGCATTGGCCGGGGCCGGCGCGGCGGCCCGCGCCGTGGCGACGGCCAGCAGCGTGAGCGCCACATTCAAGGCCCGCCAGGATCGTGCGCAAGACATGGATGCCGCTCGCTTCACCTGCACTGCGCTTGCGGGCGCAGGCCGGCAATGGGTAAGTCGTGCTTGGGAAGATCTCACTCGCGTGAAGTGAGGATGTTATTGCAAGTCAGGCGCTGCTGGCCAGATGGCGACGGTACTGTTTGTCGCCGGGCTCGTCTTCTCCTGCACGATCGGGCACGATGGCCGCAGTGCGTTTTGCCCGTGACGGCGGGCGCCACGCACCGCGCATGAGCGTCGATGGAATCCAGGAGCGCAAAGATGTCACCTCGGCTCGCCAGCTACTTCGCCGGTTTCCTGCTGCTACTGTCAGCGGGCCTCGGCGCCGCCCAGGCCCAGAGCGCCCCGGCGCTCAAGACCCGCAATGTCGTGCTGATCGTCAGCGACGGGCTGCGCTGGCAGGAGATCTTCACCGGCGCCGACGAGCAGCTGCTGAACGAGAAGAACGGCGGCATCTGGGACAAGGAAGAGGCGCTGAAAGCGGAGTTCTGGCGCGCCGACCCGACCGAGCGGCGCAAGGTACTGTTTCCCTTCCTGTGGACCACGGTGGCCGCGCGCGGGCAGATCTTCGGCAACCAGGCCCAGGGCAGCATCGCCAGGGTGACCAACGGGCTCGCCTTCTCCTACCCGGGCTACAACGAGATGCTCACGGGCCACCCGGACCCGCGCATCAACAGCAACGAGTTCGGCCCCAACCCGAACGTCTCGGTCTTCGAGTGGCTGAACAGCCTGCCCGATCTGCATGGCAAGGTGGCCGCCTATGCGACCTGGGAGACCTTCAGGGACATCTTCAACATCCCGCGCAGCCACCTGCCGCTGCACGTGGGTTGGGACCTGCCCTACAGTGGCAAGCTCGATGCCCGCCGGCAGCTGATGAATACCCTGTACCAGAGCACGACCCACATGGATGCGGAGGATGTCTACAACGCATTCATGCAGGTCCCGCTGCTCGACAGTTTCTCGACGCAGCAGCCGCGGGTGCTGTTCGTCGGCTATGGCGAGACCGACAACTGGGCACACGCCGGGCGCTACGACCTGGTCTTGCACAGCGCCCACCAGTTCGACCGCTTTGTCGAGGAGCTGTGGAACAGGCTGCAGAGCCTGCCGCAGTACCGCAACCAGACCACCTTCATCATCACCTGCGACCACGGCCGCGGCAGCGGCCCGGTGGAGTGGAAAGAGCACGGCGTGGAGGAGAAGGGCTCGGAGAACATCTGGATCGCGGTGATGGGGCCAGACACTGCCCCGCTCGGCGAACGCAGGCAGGTCGCCGAGGTCCACGAGGCACAGATCGCTGCCACCCTGGCCGCCTTTCTGGGCAAGAACTACCCGCAGGCACAACCGGCTGCCGCCGCCCCGATCCTCGAGGTTCTCGGCAAGCACCCATAAGTCTTCCTTCGACCCCGGAGCCCGCCATGACCACCCGTCGCGACGTTCTGCAACTGACTGCCGCGCTGTCCGTGAGCACCGCGCTGCGGGCCGCCCCGGCGCCCGCCCCGAAACCCAAGACCCTGCTGATCCTGGGCGGCACCGGCTTCATCGGCCCGCACCTGACCAGCGAGGCCCAGCGCCTGGGCTGGACGGTGACGCATTTCAACCGCGGCAAGAGCGCCGCCGATGGCGTGTCGGGTGTCGAAACCCTCATCGGTGACCGCAAGGGCAAGCTGGATGCCTTGAAGGGCCGCACCTGGGAGGTGATGGTCGATGACACCGGCTACATCCCGAAGTACGTCAAGGAGTCGAGCGCGCTGCTGGCCCCCGCCGTCGGCTACGGCCTGTACATCTCCAGCATCTCCGCCTACGCCAGCTTCGCCAAGCCCAACGACGAGGACTCGCCGCTGGGCAAGCTGGCGAACATCGACGAGGAGGAGATCACCGCAACCAGCTACGGGCCGATGAAGGCCCTGTGCGAGCAGTACTCGATGGCGGCGTTCAAGGGCCGCATGAGCGTGGTCAGGCCCGGCTACGTCGTCGGTCCGCTGGACCGCTCCGACCGCTTCACCTACTGGCCGGTGCGCGCCTCGCGAGGCGGCGAGATGCTCGCCCCGGGCACGCCGCAGGATCCGATACAGATCATCGATGTCCGCGACCTGGCGGCATGGATGATGAAGCTCGTCGAGGCACGCACCGTCGGGTACTTCAACGCCGTCTCGCCCCCCGGGGCCTTCACGATCGGCGATCTCGTGCTGGCAAGTCAGCAGGCGTCCCCGAAGGCCGGCACCACCGTCACCTGGGTGCCCGAGGATTTCCTCGCCGCCCACTGGAAGGCGCAAGAGATGGACCTGCCGCCGTGGGGCCCACTGAAGGGCGAGGAGGCCGGCGCCTCGCTCACATCCATGGCGCGCGCCAGCAGGACCGGCCTGCGTTCGCGCCCGCTCGCGGAGACCGTGCGCGACACGCTGGCCTGGTTCCAGACCCTGCCGCCGGAGCGCCAGGGGAAGCTGCGCGCCGGACTGGACCCGAAGAAGGAAGCCGAGACGCTCGCCGAGTGGCACCGCAGCGGCGCCAAGAGCTAGGCACCGCCGGCGCGAGCGCCCCAGCCGCCAGCGCACTGCAATGACGTACCTGGTGCTATTCGCCGCGGCGCTGTGGGCCGGCGTGCAGAACGCGCTCGCCGGCGGCGGATCCTTCATCACGCTCCCCGCTCTGATGCTCACCGGCATGGATGCGCGCGCGGCCAACATCACCTCCACCGTCGCATTGTTCCCCGCGCAGCTGGCCACCGGCTGGACCGGACGCAGGCAGGTCGCCGGCGTCGCCGGACTCACCTTCCGCATGCTGGCGCTCATCAGCCTCGGCGGCGGCGCGCTGGGGGCGGTCCTCCTGCTCATCACCCCAGCCACCTTCTTCGCGCGGCTGGTGCCGTGGCTGGTGCTGTTCGCGACCATCGTTTTCGCATGGGGCAGCTTCGGCCCGCGCCGCGCTGCGGCCCCGCGACTGGGCAGCACGGGCGCCGCCTGCACGCAGTTGTGCATCTCGATCTACGGCGGCTACTTCGGCGGCGGCATCGGCTTCCTGATGCTGGCCGCCCTGACCGCGGCGGGCCTGGTCATGCGCAATGCGGGCGCCACCAAGAACGTGCTCGCCGGGGTCATGAATGCCTCGGCCGTGGCGATCTTCGTGTTCTCACCTGAGGTGAGATGGCTCGCCGCCCTGAGCGCCAGCTGCGGCGCCATCATCGGCGGGGTCGTCGGCGGGCTCATGCTGCGGAAGGTCAACGAGCGGGCGCTGCGCACGCTGGTGGTGCTGATTGGAATCGCTCTTACCATCGGACTGTTCCTGCGCTCGCCCTAGGTACGCCCAGCAGCCGCTCATTGTGAAATCGCGGCGCGACCGGCGCGGCGGGAAAAAAATTTCACTGTCAATGTGCCGGCAGCGGGCGCAGACTGCGTGCCGTTGGCGCTCGGCCAGTCGGAGAAGCTGATGAACTCGATGTCCTGGCTGCTTGCAAACGAGACCTCGTCCTCGCGCCCCGCGGCGACCGAGCTCATACAGACGCATCGCGCACGACTGGCACTGGAAGAGGACGAGCGCGCACAGCAGCGTCGCGTGGAACTGGCCGAGCAGCGCTCGGACCGCAATCCGCCCGACGTGCGCATCCGCATCTGGGAAAAGCTGCATGGCCTGCGCCTGCCCAAGGACGCCGCGCACCCGATCCTCGAGGTGATCGCGATCAGCACCCGGCTGACGCTGGATGAGGTTCGCGAGGAACAGCGGGCGCGCCTGGCGCCGCGGCTGACGCCCACGCCTCCCGTGCCTCCCGCGCCGACCCCGCCGACCACGCCGGAATAAGGCACACACGGGGCCCCCGCGTGCACTGCGGCAGCGGAAAAAGCGGCCTTCAGCGCGACCGCGGGCCGCGACTGGCACACGCGAAAGTCGGGCAGTACTGTACGTAATGGGATACAGTGCCCGCGGATCGTGAATTTCCGCCTTGTCTGCCCTTGGCCCTGCGCCGCTCCGGCGCGCCCTACCCGGCCAAAGACCGCCACCTCAGAAATCTCCGCGACCGGGAGGCAGGCGTGCCTGCCAGTTTTCATTCTCCTTTTGCGAGTACTCTGAAGTGACCAAACTCTACGTCGGAAATCTGCCCTTTACCGCGACCGAAGACAGCGTGCGTGCCCTGTTTGCCCCGCACGGCACTGTCGAGAAAGTTGCCCTCATCACCGATCGTGACACCGGCCGCCCGCGCGGTTTCGGCTTCATCGAGATGTCCAATTCCGATGCATCCAAGGCGATGCAGGCCCTCAACGGCCAGGACTTCGACGGCCGCGCCCTGAAGATCAACGAGGCGCATGACCGTGATCGCGCCGGTGGTGGCGGCGGCGGCGGCGGTGGCAACCGCGGACCCGGCGGCGGCGGCGGCCGGCGCTACTAAGGCCTGCGATGGTGAGTCCCGGGCGGTTCCGGCCGGGACTCACCTCCTCTCCCCCGCGTCAAGCGCGAGCAGCGCATGAGTGACTACGAATTCACGATGTCGCTCCGCATACGTCACCCAAGTGTCGACCCGGCGCAGATCACGCGCGCTCTCGGTATCGAGCCCCAGCACACCTGGCGCGCCGGCGACGTGCGCCGCGATTCCGAGGGTGGTGCACTCGGCGGGGAATACCGCGAGACCTTCTGGATGGGCCGGCTGATGGTGCAGCCGAAGCTGGCCTCCGAGCGCATCGGGGTCGAGAGCGAACTGGCACAGACGCTTGCGCAACTGCGCAAGTCACAGGATTTTCTGGGGTCACTGAAGGAGCAAGGCGGAGTGACTGAACTGCATGTAAGCATCTTCGCGCGCGAGGAATTCCGCCTCGAGTTCGCGCCGGCATCGCTGGCTACACTCGGGCGCCTCGGGCTCACCGTAGCCCTCGAGGTCAAGCCGCACCCCGGCAGCCCACCGCAGGCGGTCAGCTAAGATGCGCCCCGCCCCGCGACAGAAGGTCTCTTCATTCCGCGAGCGCGAGGAGCGCCTGCGCAAGGGCCGCGATGCCGCGCAGACCTTGCGCGCCGCATTCCCCAACGCCGCCACGGTCAACGTGCAGCTGCGCTTCCTGCCGGCGACCGCACCGCTGCATGCTGCGCAGTCGTTCATGCTGTACCCGGCCGCGCGCGCCTACTTCTCCTACCCGTGCCCGTACGGGGATTGCGACGGCATCTACGATCTCTCCGCGCCTGCCCACCAGGCGCTCGGTCGCAAGGCCGGCGCGGTGAGCGGTACGCTCGAGTGCGCCGGCGTACGCTCGCGCGATGGCCTGCAGCGCCAACCCTGCGGCCTGCGCGTCAGCTTCACGATCAGCGCCCAGCAGGAAGCGGCGCACGCCGCGACCTGAAGCCGCCCCAAAGCGCGCTCGCAACGCTCAGGCGCGCCGGGGGTGCCCGCGCTGCCCGAACTCGAGCACCGTGCCGCTCTCGCGGGCGTCCGGCAGCGGGTGCCGTAACGGTTCCGGCCGCAGCGTGACCACGGTGTGGCGCCGCTGCGCGGCTCGCTCCGCCGCCTGCACTTCGCATAGCTTGCGCAGTGCCTCGCGGTGCTGCAGCAGCCGCGCCCGCGCCCACTCAAGCGACATCGGTGAGTTCTCCGTCAGCACCTTCCAGCCCGGCCCTCAGGCGCGCGCAGTACCAGTCGACGAACTGGCTCACGCCGCCCTCGTGCGGGTGGGAGAACGGGCCGGGTTCGTAGCCCGGCACGCTGACACCGACCTGGTTCTCCTGGACGATACGACGATCCTGTTCGTTGGTGGCCAGCCACACGCGCGTGAGCTCCACGAGGTCATAGTCGACTCCCGCGACCGCCTCACGGTGCACCAGCCACTTGGTCGTCAGCTGCGTGCGCGCGGGTCCCAGGGGCAGCACCCGGAACGAAATCGCGTGGTCCGCGAGCACGTGGTTCCAGCTCGAGGGATAGTGGAACAGCAGCAGCGCACCGATGTTGGCCGCCGCGGGGATCGCGCTGCTCAGCGGCCGACGCACCGCGGCGCTGCCAGCGCCGGTGTAGCTCACCGCATTCCCGAGCAGCGGCATGCGTGCGGTGCGGATCTGCCCGTCCGGGGACAGCTCGAAGCTGCCCGGCAGCCCGGCACTGGCGCACCGGCGCCAGTGGGCGGCCACCCGGGGGTCACTCTCCGCGCCGCTCACGCTGGTCACGGTGGGCGTGTCCGGGTACACGCGGCCGAGTTCCGGATGATTCACCGCGCAGTGATAGCACTCGCGGTTGTTCTCCCAGACGAGCTTCCAGTTACCCTCCTCCACGATCGTTGACTCGTAGGCCACGCGGGCTTCGCTGAGCCGGTGCGGCGCAAGATATGACTCCAGCTGGGCGCGGGCCGGCGCGAACGCGGGCGGCGTGTCGCCGAGGCACACAAAGATGTAACCCCCGACGCTCTCGCAGTGGACCTTCTTAAGGCCGAGGCGCGCCCGGTCGAAGTTCGGGCCCATCTGGCGCGCGGCGAGCAGGCGGCCGTCGAGCTCGTACGTCCACTGATGATAGGGGCACACCAGCTTCGCCGCCGTACCGTGGCTCGCGGCGCACAGCCTGGAGCCGCGGTGACGGCAGGCATTCACGAAGGCGCGGACGAGCCCATCGGCTGCGCGCACCAGCACCAGCGGGTAGGCCCCCACCTGCAGCGTCACGTAGCTGCCGGTCGCCGGCAGCTCGCAGCTGTGCGCAGCGAAGAGCCACTCGCGGTAGAAGATGTGGTTGAGATCGAGCTCGTAGAGCTTCGGGTCGGTGTAGAACTCCCGCCCCAGTCCGCTACCTGGGGCGCGTGCGCGCAGGCGGCGCAAGGTGTCGGCAATCGTCATGCTCACTCCCCGTGTCCATGGCTGAAGAACCAGCCGGGAGCCACGGTGAAAGCAGCATGGGCGGAACGGCCTGCTGCCGAAGCGGCCAGGTGCCGAACATGCCTGCTATCGCCCACCGCGACTCGACGGCCAAATCACTGCAAGGCTGGTTTCCGGACTCTGGAGTGGCCCTCGCTCAGCGCTCGGACCGGCTCGGCGCCTTCCCAGACCCTTGCGATGGGTCCGGTGGCTGTATGGCCGAGTTCAACACTCCACTACCGTTGCGGGGGCAGCGCCGGAATTACCACCGGCTTCCCAAATTATCCAGCCCCTGCGCGCGGGCCGGCACCTTCAGTGCGCGCATCGTACGTGCTCCTGGTCTCGGCCACTAATCCAATTGCGTCTTCGGAGTGCCCATTTGGGTGCGGCGGCGGCCCGCAGAACAGAACCTGCAGCCGGACGGCCGTCCGCATGATCGCGGATGGCCGCCGACTTCGGGTCGCCTACTTGGGATCCTGGCCGGTGTCGTTCGGGGTCGTGCTCGGGTAAGAGGAAGGTGGCGGTGTGCTGGTGGGCCGCCGTTCCTGTTCCCATCGCCACCCAGAGCTTGAGCAATCGCAGCGCAGCGGCCAGACTCGCCGGCATCCTTCACCCGGAGCGCTGCCGTGGCGCAATGCCCGTACAAGCCGCTGCTTGATTTCGAGAAGTTCGCCGCCGGCACCCCGCACGCTGTGATCGGGGAGCTGCGCGGCGCGTACCGCATCCTCTGGGAGGACGACGAGTTCGCCACCGGCGGTCACTGGCTGCTGTTCCAGCAGCGCGACATCGACCACGTGCTGCAGTCACCCGCCCTGTTCAGCAGCCACTATGGACCACTGCTCGATGACTTCCCCGAGCAACTACTCGCCGAGCAGCAGGAGAGCGTGACCTTCATGGATCCGCCGCGGCATCGCCAGTATCGCAGCCTGGTGGAGCCGGCCTTCCGGCAGACGGCGCTGCGGCAACGCGAACCGATGGTGCGCGCGCTGGCCGGCAGCATCCTCGACGCGGTCCTGCCGCGCGGGCAGTGCGAGTTCGTGGCGGAGGTGGCCATGCAACTGCCCACGCGGGTGATCTTCGCAGTGCTGGGTGTGCCGGCCGAGGATTTCACGCGGGTTGCCGAGCTCACCAATACGCTGGCGCTGGCGGATGATCCGGACTTTGCCGAGAACCGGCAGGCCGGCTTCGTCGCCTCCGGCTTGCTCATGCAATACGGCACGGAACTTGCGGCCAGCCACCGGCGCGCACCGCGCGAGAGCCTGACGATGACCCTGCTCGGTGCGGAGGCCGAGGGCAGGAAGCTCAGCGACGTCGACTTCGGGCGTTTCTTCAACAACCTGATCGTCGGCGGCACGGAAACCACCCGCAATACGCTGGCCGGGGCGATGTATGAGTTCATCCGCCACCCCGAGCAGTACGCCCTGCTGCAGCAGGACCCGGCGCTGGTCGCCGGCGCGGTGGAGGAAGTCCTGCGGTTCCGCAATCCCGTGATCTACCTGCGACGCACCGCCACGCAGGACCAGGAGCTCGCCGGGCAGCACATCAGCAAGGGGGCCAAGGTGGTGTGCATACTCGGCTCACCGAACCGTGACCCGCAGTTCTTCGAGCGACCCGACGAGTTCGACATCCGCCGGCCCGTCGAGCACACCCGCCGCCATTACCGCACCTTCGGCGGCGGCGCGCACTTCTGCCTGGGCATCCAGCAGGCGCGGCTGAACCTCACGGTCATGGTCGGCGAGATGGCACGGCGCATACACCAGCCGCGCCTGCTCGCGCCGCCGCGCCAGGCGCGCTCGATCTTCATGGACGGCTTCAAGGAGCTGCGCGTCGCGTACACGCCGCAGGCCTGAGCCGCCGGGCGGCTAGCCAGCGATGACCCTAAGGGCCACTCGGGTCGCAAAGGCTGCCGCCTCCGGCAGCTGGCGCAGCTTGTGGAGCGCCCAGACAGCCACCCACAACAGTACCACCGCCGCCGTCAGGAACAGCCAGGCGTTGCGCCGCTCGCGGTGCTCCAACTGTGCGCCATCCAGGGGTGCAATGATGAACGGCTGCCCGTGCGTGGGCTGCGCGACGACATTGGTGCGTTCGATACGCGAGTTCGCGACCGCCCTCTGGGCCGCGGCCTGCGCGGCCGCGCGCGCCGCCTCCCACTCCTGAGCGTCGATCCTGCCGTCGCGGTCGGCATCGAACCGCGCCAGCAGCTGCGGCTGATCCGCCTTCCAGGTGGCCAGCCGCGAGCGTGCGTCGCCGTCGACCTCGCGCTCTTCCGCGTGCGAGCGCAGCTCCCCCAGGACGGACAGGTGCGCCCCCGGGGCGATCAGGCGCTCCGTGTAGCGGTAGGTGTGCTCCAGTGAGCCGATCCAGCCGTGTTGCGGGGGACCGGCGACCGGACGCGGCGTGTCGCCGTACCACGTATCAGTGTCGGTGGGCGTTACTTCCGCGCCCACCGGCCCCACCAGGCATTTGCCATCCAGGTCAGCAAGCGCGAAGGGCGTGACGCTCGTGGCGCTCTCCAGCTGGCTCCACTTGCTGTTGCCCCGCGAGTCGGTCTCCCTGATCGAGATGCGGAAATCCCACCAGACGCATGGGCGGCCGCTCAAGGGCGCCAGCAGCACCTCCGGGTCCGTGTTGCCGGCGTGGCCCTCGATGCGCGAGTAGCCCTGGGCGGCGGAACGGATCCTGACCAAGGGCGTGTCAGTGACGAAACGATCGCGCGCGACGCTGACAAACAGACGGTAGATCGCATACGCCGCGGCACTGCCGCAACCGGCCGCAAGCGCCACGTACAGCCGGACGCCGTCCTGCATCGCTAAGTGCCGAAGGCGGCCTTCACGTCCACGTTCGCCTTCTCGTCCGCGGCGAACTTCAGCAGCCGCGCGGTGGGGAAGTCGAAGAAACTGGCGACGAGGCTGTCGGGAAAGGTCTCGACCCGCACGTTCTGCGCGTTGACCGCCTCGTTGTAGACCTCGCGCCGGTCGGCGATAGCAGTCTCCAGGCCGCTGACGCGCGCCTGCAGGTTCTGAAACAGTGCATCCGCCTTGAGGTTCGGGTAGCGCTCGGCCACCGCGTACAGACCGCTCAGCCCGGTGCGCAGGGCTCCTTCGGCACGACTCACCGAGGAGACATCGCCGCTGCTGCGCGCGGTGTCGAGCGCCGAACGCGCCTGCGTGACACGCTCCAGGGTCTCGCTCTCGTGCTGCATGTAGCGCCGGCACACTTCGATGAGCTTGGGCAGCTCGTCATGGCGCTGCGCGAGCAGCACATCGATGTTGGACCACGAGAGCTTTACCTCGTTGCGTGCGCGCACGAGGCCGTTGTAGAGCACGATGCCGTAGCAAACCAGCAGCACGACGAGGAGGACGACGACCGCAAAGCCGATCATGGATGACTCCGCAAATGGGCCAGACGCCGGCCATTATGACCATCGGGCAGCGCAGCTCCCACGCCGCATCGCCGAAGTGTGTAGTCAATAACAGTTGCCGCATCCGCCGATGTGCGGGCCGTCGCACGGCGCGCGGAACCGTCTCCCGTCAGGCTCCTGCTAGAATTGATCGAGTAAACAGCTGGCCGCGCCCGGCCCGTGAGTGCGCGGGCCAACGGATTGACGTAAGTGGCTGAATCACCATACTTTAATGTCCTGCGGGCTAGCCACGGCGCGGGCCTCGCGCCTGGGTGCTGTCTGTCCTTGCGTCCTGGAGTGATTTGAGTTGCTGAACAAGACCGGTGGTGGAAGCCTGGACCCGGAAGTTGCCCGTTTCCTCGACAGGGAGGCCGCGGAGCATCGCCTGGCATTCGATGCCTTCATGAACGCGCTGGCCGAGCCCTTCGCGGCGACCCTGGAGCTGTGGCACCGCGCGCTGCGTGAGGGCGGCAAGCTGCTGGTGTTCGGCAACGGCGGCAGCGCAGGCAACGCGCAGCACATCGCCGCGGAACTGGTCGTGCGCTACGAGAAGAACCGCGCCGCGATGGCCGCCATCGCGCTGTCGGCAGATTCGCTGATACTGACTGCCTCGGCCAACGACTTCGGCTTCGAGACCGTCTTCAGTCGCCAGGTCGCAGCCCTCGGTCGCCCGGGGGACGTCGCGGTGGGCCTGTCGACCTCGGGACGCAGCCCGAACGTGCTGGCAGCACTGCGCGAGGGGCGGCGCCTGGGCCTGCGTACCAGCGGCTTCATCGGCGGGGACGGCGGCCCGATGCGCGCACTGTGCGATGCGGCCATCGTCGTTCCCTCGCGCATCACCGGAAGGATCCAGGAGATGCATCTGCTGGTCACGCACATGCTCTGCAAGGCCCTGGAGGACCGGCTGGACGCAGCCGGCGCGGGCCCATGAGCGATCTAGCCCTGCTGGACGTTCTCGCCAACTTCGGCCAGGCACGCGTAGTCGTGCTCGGTGACGTCATGCTGGATCGCTTCCTCTACGGCTCCGTCGAGCGCGTCTCGCCCGAGGCGCCGGTCCCGGTTATCGCCCTGCAGCGCACGGCCAACATGCCGGGCGGTGCCGCCAATGTCGCCCGCAACGCCGCAGCCCTGGGCGCCCGCGTAGTGCTGGTGGGCGTCGTCGGCGCGGACGAGGCGGCCACGGAACTGCGCAACCAGCTGACCGGGCCCTCCTCTTTCCAGACTCACCTCACCGTAGATGCCTCCAGGCCGACGACCACCAAGACGCGCTACATCGCCGACCAGCAACAGATCCTGCGCACCGATCGTGAGGTATCGGCGCCCATCAGCGAGCCGGTGGCCGCGGCGATGCTGGGGCAGTACGCCGCAGCCCTGGCCGGTGCGGACATCGTGATCCTGTCCGACTACGGCAAGGGGGTACTGAGCGATGAGGTCACGGCACGCGCCATCCGGGCGGCGGTCGCCGCGGGCAAGCGCGTACTGGTCGACCCGAAGAGCCGCTCCTTTGCCAAGTACAGCGGCGCCACCGTGCTGACACCCAACAAGCACGAGCTGCAGCTGGCGAGCGGCCACGAATGCGAGAGCGATGAGCAGGTCGTGGCCGCAGCCACCGAGGTGATCGAGCGCGGGATCTGTGACACGGTCATTGCGACCCGGGGCAAGGACGGCATGTCGATCATCCAGCGGCGCAAGCCTGCGATCCACATCCGTACCGTCGCCAACGAGGTGTACGACGTCACCGGTGCCGGCGACACGGCCGTCGCGGCCATGGCGGTGGCACTGGCCAGTGGCGCCGACATGCGCAACGCCGCGCACCTGGGCAACCTGGCCGCGGGCATCGTGGTCGGCAAGTACGGCACCGCCACCGCCACACGGGACGAGATTCTCGCCCGGCTGGGTGATGCGGAGGCCTCCGAGCACTCCGCGACCAGTTTCACGCTCGAGCGGGTGCAGGTACTGCTGGGACGCTGGCGCAGGCTCGGGCTGCGCGTGGCCTTCACCAACGGCTGCTTCGACATGCTGCACCCGGGCCACGTCTCGCTGCTGAACCAGGCCAGGCGTGCCGCGGACCGTCTCATCGTCGGCCTCAACTCCGACACGTCCGTGCGCCGCCTCAAGGGTCCCAGCCGGCCGATTCAAAATGCCGAGAGCCGCGCCATGGTCCTGAGTTCGCTGCGCGCGGTCGATGCGGTGGTCGTGTTCGACGAGGACACGCCGCTGAACCTCATCGCCGCGATCGAGCCGGACGTGCTCGTCAAGGGCGCCGACTACACCGTCGCAACGGTCGTCGGCGCGGATCTCGTGCTGGCGCGCGGCGGCAAGGTGGTCCTGGCCGACCTGGTGCCGGCGCACAGCACGACCGAGACGCTACGCCGCATCGCGGCGGTCAAAGAAGCGTGACGGCAGCGCGCCCGGCCCGCCCCGTCATCCTCGACCGCGACGGCACGATCGTGGTCGACTGCGGCTATCTGGATGACCCCGCGGGGCTGCGTTTCCTGCCCGGGGCAGCCGAGGGACTGCGCATGTTGCACGCATCCGGCCACCCGCTCGTGGTCATCAGCAACCAGTCCGGCGTGGGACGGGGCCGGTTCACGCTCGAGGCGCTGCACGCGGTGAACCGGGGCTTCAGCGCCATGCTGGCCGAAGTCGGCGTACCCCTCGCGGGTCTTTATTTCTGCCCGCACCGCCCGGAGGAAGGCTGCGACTGCCGCAAGCCCAACACCGCGCTCCTGCAGCAGGCCGCGGCGGCGCTGGGCTTCGAGCCGCGCGACGCCGTCATGATCGGCGACAAGAGCAGCGACATCGAGCTCGGCCGGCGCGTGGGGGCGACCACCGTGCTGGTGGCCGCCGCAGCGACGGCGAGTGACGGCAAGCCGGCGCGCCCTGACTACACGGTGCGCGACCTCGTCGAGGCGGCGCGGATCATCGAGCAACTCGGTGGCCAGCCTGCCGCCGGCGTTGCCGGCAAGCGAGGCGCCTGACAGATGTACGTCGTGACCGGCGGTGCCGGCTTCATCGGCTCGAACCTGGTCGCGGAGCTGTCGACACGCGGCCAGGAAGTGGTCGTGGTCGACTGGCTGCGCGAGGATGAGCGCTGGCGCAACCTCGCCAAGCACGACATCGCCGATGTCGTGCTGCCCGAGGCGCTGCCGCTGTGGCTGGACCGGCACGGCGCGCAGGTGGATGCGGTGCTGCACATGGGCGCCAACAGCTCGACCACCGAGACAGACATCGACCTTCTGGTGCGGCAGAACATCCGCCCGACCCTCGACCTGCTCGCCTGGTGCACCAGCCACGCGAAGCGCTTCATCTATGCCTCCTCAGCGGCAACCTATGGAAACGGCGCCGGCGGCTTCGACGACGACCCGCGCACCGCGGCGCTCAGCGCGCTGCTGCCGCTGAATGCCTACGGCTGGAGCAAGCACGTCATCGACCGGCGTATCGCCCGCCTGCGGGAAGCCGGCGTCGCACTGCCGCCACAGTGCGTGGGACTTAAGTTCTTCAACGTCTACGGCCCGAACGAGTACCACAAGGGAGCCATGCAGAGCGTGGTGGCCCGCAATTTCCCCGCCGTACAGCGCGGCGAACCCGTGCGCCTGTTCCGCAGCGAGCGCGCGGACTACCCCGACGGCGGCCAGGTGCGCGACTTCATCTACGTGCAGGACTGCGTGGACGTGATCATGTGGCTCTTGGACAGCCCGCAGGTCTCGGGGCTGTACAACGTCGGCACCGGAGTCGCCCGCAGCTGGCTGGACCTGGCGCGGGCGCTGTTCAGCGCCGCGCAGCTTCCGGAGGCCATCGAGTTCATCGACATGCCGGCGACGCTGGCCGGCCGGTACCAGTACTACACCGAAGCACGGATGTCACGCCTGCGGCAGGCAGGCTACGCGAAGCCCTTCACCAGTCTCGAGGCGGGGATCGGCGATTACGTGCGCAGCTACCTCGGTCGCAGCGACCCGTATCGCTGAGGGGGCTTCAGGCGGTCTCGCTGAGGCGCCGCGGCTCAGGCCGGATCTGCGCCGCCACGTTACGCCAGGCGGCGAACACCTCGTCCACGGACACCTGATCGGCACGATTTGAGAGCGGCGGACCGCCGACGCTCACGACCGGCGAGCCGTAGGGGCTGCGCGGCAGCCAGTTGCTCGGCGACTCGGCGCCATACAGCACCACGAGCGGGACACTCAAGGCAGCGGCGGCGTGCGCCGGCCCGGTGTCAACGGAGACCATGCTGTGGGCCGCCTCGCACAGTGCGAACAGCTGCCGCAGGTCGGTGCCGACCACCGCCACGCGCGCGAGGCGTGCGGCGCTGCGGATCTCCTCGAGCATCGGCACCTCTTCGGCCGAGCCCCGCAGAAGAATCTGGGCATTCTCATGATCGGCGTGGATGCGCCCGAGGAGCGCGGCCCAGCGCTCGAGCGGCCACCACTTATCATCGGTGTTGAGGCGCCGCCAGCGCTCACGCCGCGGCCCCATGCTGCGATGGTTGCCAGGCTGGACGATGACCAGGTCACGCCGCGCCCAGCCCTGCGACTGCAGCCATTCGCGACACCGGGTGCGCTCGGCCGGGAGCACGTAGAGGCGCGGGCCCACCACCGCCGCTGACGCCGGGACCGGGTAGTCCGCGGCACGCAGGGCCGCCGGGGTACGCGTGCCCTGACGCTGCAGCCGGTCTACAAGGTGCTCGGGTGCCGTGCCGACCTCGTCGGCGAGGAACACGCAACGCGCCGGGTCAATGCCACTCCACTTGAGCATGCGGCGGATACGCGGCAGCTGCCGGTAGTGACGCTCGCACACATAGATGGGGCCCGGATGGCTCGCGCGCAGGGCGCGCCGCAGTTGCGGCCAGCTACGCTCGAACAGGAATGGCAGGTGGCGGTGAAATGACCACACGCGCGCCACGTCCGGGTTCCCCTGGTAGATCGCCGCGGTCCACGACCCGGCGCCGATCACCTGGACCGCCGCACCGAAGCGCTTGTGCAGCAGGTTCAGCAGCGAGGTCACCATGACCATGTCGCCCAGGCGGCAGAAGAAGAATACGGTTGGAGTGAGTGGCTTGGACGGGATGCTCAATGAAGTTCCACAGTGCGCGGGGGCGCGCGGATCGCGCCGCGGATTATTTCACGCAGACCCGCAGAAAGGACAACGCACCTTGCATCAGCGCCCGATGCACCATGTAAATCAACGAGATAGAGCAACTGCCCGGGCAGATTAAGCCGTGGGAGCAACGCCCGCGCCCTTGCCGCAGCGCTGCCTGCGGTGCGTGTCCTTGGGACTTCCGCCTCCCTGACCGGCCGGGCACCATGAGACGTTCAGGCCGCCCGGCTTCCCGCCGGGCCGTTGCCCGCGTGCATTGCCGCCACGGCCTGTGCGGTAGCGGTCGCCTTGGCTTTCGCACGCGCGCGATTCCGAGGGCTGCGACTATCTACATGCGTTCGGCCGGCGCGTCGAGCGCCCACCGAACGCCTCCTCACGGCCTCCGGAGCAGGGGTTCCCTGTCGCATCAACATCGCAAGTTCTCGGTACTGTCCACGGCCGCTGCTGTGTTGTCAGCAGACTGAACTGTGCCCAGTCGCGCGCGACTCGCATCGGCATAGAGCAAGAGTACGGATTGGAGAGGATCATCCGCACCACCCTCATCGACAGTGACCGCCAGATGAGTTCGCTTCCGGGCAGGTACTTGCTGAATATGTTCATGTTCGACGACATCTGTTCGCGTTGATCCGCGTCGGAAAGCAGCACTTGACTCGCATCGGAACGCGAGAGGCAATACAAGGCGCTGGGTTTGAGCTGGTAGTCCGCGTTCCACCCCGCCGGATCGCGCAGCAGAGGTTCAAAGACCACCAACTCGTCTGCAAGCCTGCTGCATGGTTCGCTGCTGCCATCGGCGACGACCGTCACCCGCTCGGGAGCTGTGGATTCTGCTCGCTTTGTGGACCATTTCCGTTCAGGGCCAACATCTGCGAAGATCTTCAGGCGCCCAATGCCAACTGATTCAACAATAACGACAATTGATTCGAGCCTGGGCGTCCCCGTGGAAACGCAGCGCCTGGCCGCCGAACTGGTCCCGCTCCTGTATGAGGATCTGCGTCGCGTGGCCCGGCGCGAGCGGGCACGAGTGGGTGCCGGTGGCACGATGCAGACGACCGCGTTGATTCACGAAGCCTACTTGAGGCTGTCACGCGGTTCTGCATTCAACAATCGCGAGCACTTCCTGCGCGCATCGGCCATTGCCATGCGCCACGCGCTCGTCAATCATGCGCGCGAACGTGTTGCCATGAAGCGTGGCGGAGGCGCGGCGAAGGTGTCACTAGACGAGTTGCCCGACCTTCCCGGCAGCGACGACGGCGCGATACTCGAGGTCAACGATGCGTTGATGCGGCTCGCGCAACTGAATGCGCGCCTGGCGCAGGTCGTGGAATGCCGTTTTTTTGCGGGCTACGACGAGACTGACACCGCACTGGCGCTCGGCCTAACCGATCGCACCGTTCGGCGCGACTGGGTCAAGGCACGCGCATGGCTGAGGCGCGAAATGGGAGCCGTACAGGATCCCGCGGATGCCGAAATTCCTTGATCCCCCCGCCTGAATGGTCACGGATCGAAGCGGCACTGGATGAAATCCTCGACCTGCCGCGCGAACAATGGAAAGCGGCGCTTAAGGCCCTGTCCGAAAGGAATCCGGCGCTCCATTGCGAGGTCGCCTCCCTGCTCGCGCGCGTTGACGGCTATGACCGCCTGCTCGACGAGCCTGCCGTCGCGCCCGAGGCGCCCTCCGAATCCTCGTTCAGTCTCCCACCCGGAACCCGTGTCGGTGCATACCGCATCCTCGCCTTCCTCGGCCGCGGAGGCATGGGCGAGGTGTATCGCGCCGAGCGCGCCGACGGGCAGTTCGAGCAGCAGGTCGCGCTGAAGCTGATCCGGCGTGAGGCCGTCGCGCACTTGGGGCGGTTTCAGGCGGAACGGCAGATCCTGGCTCGTCTCGAGCACCCAGGTATCGCACGATTGCTCGACGGCGGCATGAGCGAAGACGGGCGACCATTCATGGTCGTGGAACTAGTCGACGGGAGTCCAATCACCGAATGGTGCCGTGAGCATGGCTGTGACCTGCCCCGGCGCCTGCAACTGTTCACCGCTATCTGCGACGCGGTGGCGTATGCCCATCGCAATCTCGTCGTGCACCGGGACCTCAAGCCCTCCAATCTGCTGGTGCGCGCCGACGGCAGCATCAAGCTCCTCGACTTCGGCGTGGCCAGGCTGCTCGATCCCGATCGCACCGATGAGACCCGCAACGCACCCCTGACACCGGCATACGCGGCCCCCGAACAACTCACGCAGGGGGTCATTACCACGGCAACGGATATCTATGCCCTCGGCGTGCTCCTGTTTGAACTCCTGACCGGCAGCAAACCGTGGCCGATCGAGGGCTTGCCGATTGCCATGGCACTCGACAGGATATTGCGGGACTCGGTGCCGACGATGAGCGCAACAGCCGCCGGGGTGGACGACCCGCCCGTGCGGGCGGCCCTCCTGCGCGGGGATCTCGACGCCATTGCCGCCAAGTGCCTGCGTAAGGAGCCCGAAGCACGTTACGAAAGCGCGGCCGCCCTGCAGCGGGACATTGGGCGCAGCCAGCGCTCGGAACCGATAAGCGCCCGCGAGGGGGCGCGCCTGTACGTGCTGCGCCGGTTCCTCCGACGCCATCGTCTGTCGATCACCGGTGTCACGATTGCTCTGTTGATGGTGATCGGCAGTTCCGTCGGCATCGCCGTCCAGGCGGCACGCGCCCGTGCGGAGACAGCGCGCGCGACCGCCGTAAAGAACTTTCTGGTGCAGATCTTCCGGGCCAGCGACCCGCGGGTAGCCTCCAGTAAGCCACGCGGCCAGATCACCGCCAAAGAATTGCTCGATCGCAGCGCGCCCCAGATCGAGCAGCAATTTGCTGCGCAGCCGGAACTGCAGCTGGAGCTGCTGGGCATCGTCGACAACATCTATGGCTACCTGCTCGACGATGATCGTTACAGCGCCATCATGAAGCAGCGCGTCGCCATCGCTCGCAAACTGCACGGCGACCACGACCCGGTAGTGATCGGGGCCACCATCACAGAGGCGTGGGCGTTCATCTACACACAGGACTTCGCCAAGGCGAACCAGCTACTCGACGAGGCGGACCGCCTGCTGCGCGAGGCGCGCATGGACGACAGCGCGCTGCGCGGCGAATGGTGGCTGGCCCAATCCCGTGCCCTGAGCATGAAACCGCGCGCCGGAGCCGAGCGTCTCGCGGCGCTCGCGCGTGCGATCGACCTGTATGCGAGGCACGACCCGCTCAACAGCAGTTATGCCGCGGCACTGGCCAACGCCGCAAATGAGTACTTCCGTCTGGGAGATTACTCCCGCGCCGCATCGTTCAACCACCAGGCGCTGGCCGCAGCGGCGCGCGAACCGGATCGAAGCGACGAGGACATGGCCCAGGTGCAGGCCAATCTCGCCGAGGCGCTCGCCATGCTAGGTCAACTTGACGAGGCCGAGGCTGCCTACGACAAGGGCGCGGAATTGGTACGCGAGACAACTGGAGAGGAGTTCTCCACGTACTGGTACATCGAGGCGCGCCATGCGCGCCTGGTTCACATGCGCGGCGGCCGCGTGCAGGCCATGGCTCGTTTCGAGGCACTCTTCAAGACAGTCCCTGCGGACTGGAAAGCAACGACGGATGATTCCCTGGCACGTGCCTACTTCGGGGAACGCCTCGCGGCGGAAGGCCGGCCGCTCGATGCCATTGCGCAACTCGAAGCGGCACGCAAGCCACTCACTGAACGTCCGCTGCGCGAGTTTGACCTGCGCATGCTGCGGCTTGCGCTGGGCGACGCGTACGATCGTGCCGGGCGCACCCAGGATGCGCGTGAAAATCTCGCGGCGGCCGCGCAGGAATATGTTGCGCGCGAGCCCCGCGACTCTCCCGACGGCCTGACTGCGCGGGAACGGCTGGCGCGCTTTACCGCCGAACATCCGGTCGCAGCGACTGATCGGCCTGCTGCCCGGGTAGAGTTGCTGCAGATAATTGCCGATGCGGGCCCGCGTGCGACCGACACCTCCGCCGTGGCCCTGGCGCATGCCGACCTTGCACATATGGCCGCCGCGCAGGCAGACCTGGCGAGCGCCACGTCGGAGTCAGAACTAGCGCAGCGCGCGCTGGAGGCGGTGCGGGCTCTGCACGACGTGCGTGACCAGTCCTACATCTGGCGGGTCCGGAACGCCGTTGCTACTGCGGCGGGCGATGCCTCGGCTGCTCGCTCTTGGGCGCGACTCGCAGCCGAGGCGGACGAGCGCTACAACGCTCCGGCAGTGTCTGGATCAGCAACGAACGGGCATCGGTCGGCACGACGCTGACGCCCGGCGGCCACGCAATACCGGGACGCCCGTTCAGGGCGGTGGCTTGAGCATTTTGCTGAGGCTCGTCCGCATTTCATGCGGGTGCGAGCCACCGGTCTTCAGGATCATGTCGCCGGGCTTCATATCCGCCGGGCACGCACCCAGCCATTTCCCATTCTCTTCAGAGTCGGACTGGCTGCGTCCGGCCACCGGCGGGTCGAAGCGGGTGTGAACCTTGGTCGTTGTGGCGCTATCACCCAGGAACGTGGTGGTGGCTTCCGACGTCATCTTCACGCTACCCATGTTGCATACCGCTTTCGCGGTGAACTGGTTCCCGGCGGCATGCATCTCCACCTTGGAGCACGCCTCGTGACTACTGGCCACTCCCCGCTGGGTGAGCAGATCCTCGGTTGCCTGGTCCAGGCAAATGCGCCTGGTGATCTCTGAGCTTGCGGAACTTGCGGAGTGAGACGTGATTTCCCAAAGACCCGGCTTGCGACGGGGCACATCGCCGGCGGCTGCCACGCTGGCGAGGCTGGCAAGCGCGATCAGTGTCACCAGCGTCTTCATGGATTTACCTCTTTCATTTAGCATTGCCGGACTCCGCGGGTAAATCCACCCGCTTTACGAGCTGCAGGACCGCGGTGTCGATCGCGGCGCGCACGGCTTCATCCACCCCGTCAGTGTGGGATTTCTGCAAGTTCACGTCGGGCGTCAGGGGGTTTGCGGATTGCCCGTGCATCGCGGCCAGGGTCTGCGCCAAGGCTGCCGTACCGCTGACCCCTGCGTTCGAACTCTTCACCGGCACCTTCACGGCCACCGAATCGAGGATGTCACCGGTATCGGCGTCCAGAATGCGCACATCAACCGCAATGGAGTCCTGGGAGCCGCCGCCGCCGAAGGTCAGGCCGCCGACGCTAATGCCGCCCTGCGTGGCATCCTGCCCGGCATTTGCCTCGGTGAGGGCCCCCTCGAAGAGATATTGCGCTCCACGCAGCTTCTTTTCCGCGGTCGCGCCGGTTGTCATGTTGGCTGCATTCATGCGCTTCTCCTGGATGACCCCCTCGTTCAGGCGCGCACGCTCGACCACGCGGAACTGTCCGGACTTGATGAGTGCGGTCACGAACATGTCGGTGGCGCCGGTATCAGGCACCTGCTGCACTTCCGAGCGGAAGGCGTAGATGCCTACTGGCACACGCTGATTGAGTGGCTTGGGCGCAAGCTTCTCAAGTGCCGCCGCCGGGTCCGCCGGCGCAGTGTCTGCCGCCTGCGCCCCCAGGGTGCAGGCGCCCATTAGCGCCGCCATGACCAGAGTCGCCGGGCTGTACGGTTTCATCGAAAGTCCTCAGCGCCCCTCGGGCGCGTTGCCGACCACATTGATAACCCCATGCCGGACGCATTCCGGACATCCGGTCCGACTGGACCGGATGCGCCAGGTGACTTATTCCCGCACGAGCTCGACGCGCCGGTTGCGGGCCCGGCCCGCGAGCGTCGCGTTGGTATCCTGCGGACGCGAGGCGCCGTAGCCGGAAGTCGCCAGCCGCTGCGGGTCAATATGAAAGCGTGCGCTCAACGCCGCCTTGACCGCAGCTGCGCGCTGCCGGGAGAGCGTGAGGTTGGCGCCATCTCCACCGATGTTGTCCGTGTGCCCGGAGACGTCCAGCTTCCAGTCCGCGTGGCGCTGCAGGGCGGTGGCAATCTGACGCAGGCCCGGGTCTGATTCCGGGCGCAGCGTGGCGCTGTTGAAATTGAAGTAGATGTCATAGACCAGCGCCCGGCCGCTCCTGGCCAGGGAGTCTTCGACTGCGCTCGGCTCGGAAGCTGCGGAGTCGGAGTCGCAATGGCTGAATATCTTGACCACCTGCAGCACGTCCCGGTCCTGCCGGCCGTCCGCCGAGCCCGCCACGATGCGCTCACCCTCCACATGCTGCAGTCCCCCGATGCCGGAACGGTACTGGAGCGTGATGGGGTTGGCCGGATCGTCGAGGAAGTAGAACTCCGTGAGATCGCCCTGGAATTCACCCTTCGCATGGATCGCGGGCAGCTGCGCCGGCGCATCGTTCAATATCACCGGCACCAGCACTGGGACCCGCTCCACCCGGGCGACCGTGGAATCCATCTTGTTGTTGAAGACGTAGAAGACGTCATCCGGATTCATGGACGGCTCACCGCTGAAGGCAATGAAGATGGAGAGAGGCGATTGACCACGTGACTTCAGCTGCTGCAGCACCGCCGCGGAGGTACCGATGGCCGTCGTGCCGGGAATGAGCTCCGGTAAGCCGTCGTAGAATTGCTGCTCGTAGATGCTCGCGGAGGCCAGGTCGACTGTGCGGACCGAGCGATAAACGGTGGCGTGCACAAGCTTCGCTGGCTCATCGGAGAGCTCATCCTTCACCATGGCCTCGGAGGAGTACTTGATGCGCACCCCGTGCTGCGTCACGGATTCGACGCGCTTGATGGATTCGTAGTCTCCCTCGGGCTGGCTGACTGCGGTCACGATGGTGAGCCCCGCGCACAGCGGAACCCGTGCAGCTGCGATCTCAGCAGGTACCCCGGCGTGAATGGCATACGCCCCGAGCACGGCACTCACGAGGAACAACCGCTGGCGGCTGCCCGATGAAGTCACCTGAGTGCTTCGACCGCGTGTGCATAGAAGCGGACTTCGTGCCGACCCCATGCCGCCGGATGCCCGGCAAAGCCCAGCTTCAAGGCGATGCTGCGGAAGTTAGTGCCGCCGGCCTGAGTGATCTGCGGTCCCTCCTCGCGGAGCGCCGCTTCACTCTTGTCACTCGGACGCACGATCGCAATGTGGCCGGGCTTCTCGTCGTCGTGGTTCTTGTACGCCGCGACCACCAGCCAGCCTTCATTGGCGAACCGCTGCGCCTCTTGCGGCGAGGCGAGGGGCCTCCAGCCCTGTGCGGCGCCGTCCTGTCCGAGCCAGTCATATTGCGCATTCGCCAGCAGCACCTGCGGGTGGTCGGGCGGTCGCAAGATGTAGATGCCGAGTGAGCGGGCGGCGGCCGCCACGAAGGCACTGCAGTGGGTGTGCTTTCCCTGCGAGGTTTCCGGACGTCCGTCCGGCACACCGGTATCCCACTTCACATGCACCCCCGCAGGCCAGTGGCTTTCGACATCGAGACTGTCGATCCTCTGGGCGATGCGCTCAGAGGCCGGCGAGACGGGGGTTGCGCGGGAGGCGGCCGCCCAACAGCAGATCGCAAGCCCCACGAGGGAGCAAAGCGCGTAACGACTAACCGCCCTCACTGGCCTCCCCCCAGGGGCAGTCCGATTCCCAGGCAATGCATCGCCTGTTTGTGATTGACGCAGGCGGCCCCGCCGTCGCCGTCGTATCCGGCGGAGAACACGCCGCGGCCCCCCGGGTCGGTCGTGGTGACGTTGCCGCCTCCAGGGTGCGCGCCACTCTGCGACAGGAAGGCCACGGGGGTGCCGGAGTTGAAGACGGCGACGAGACCCTTGTCCGCATCGGTAGACTGCAGCCCGGCGACCGGCTGCTCACTGTCGCCGGTATACACGGCGAGCAGCCCCTTGCCGTGTGTGTCCAGCCCGACGTAGGTGCGCGTCTTGTTGTCAGCCCGGATCTTCATGCCAGCGGCTTTGTCGAGTGCACCAACGCTCACCGAGTAGGCTCCGGAGTCGGTCTGCACCAGCATTTTTCCGCCCGAGTAGACCGTCGTGAGCGCGAAGTTGGCGGACCCGGCATCACCGTAGACGTAGACGCCGCGATCGCCATTGCTCTTACCGCTCCTGGCATGCGGATCGTTCACCCGGAAGATTGCCTTGCCGGAGGCGTCAACCACGACGAACGGCGCCCGCAAGGTCATGGTCGGAAAGACGTCCTTGAGCTGGCCTGAGGTGTCGCCGCCATCGGCCGACGACGGACCTGGCTTGCTGCCGCTGGCGGAGCCGGAGTCCTTCTTCCCCTCGCCTGCGTGGGGGCCCGTTCCGGCGGCGGCGTCCTTGGAGCCGCTGTCGTCATCGGGGGTGTCAGCCTTCTTCAGGCTGCGCTGGACATTGATCAGGCCGTCCTCGAGCTTCTTGACGCGCGCCTCCAGGGCGGCGACTTGAAGCGAGAGACTGGAGACGGTCCTCGCATCGGAGCCGACAACGCCGACGACGCGCGTATCAGGATTGCCCGCGGCGCTGAAAGTCACGACGGCGCCGGCGAGGAAGAGCGCCCTTGGTGCGTGCGCGACGGAATGCAGAACGCACCGGAAGGCACCGCGGGCGCCTGCCCGGGGGCCCCGTGCCGCCATCACCCACTCACTTGTGTGCATGCCCTCTTGACCTCCCGGATCGACCACCCCCTCGATTCCGGGGCTGCCGACCATTAAGAACACGGTGAAGGGGAAAACCCGGACATCGGGCGTGGGCAATGTCCGCAATCGCGAGCGCCCCGTGTTCTTAGGCCCAAGGCACGTGTAGCGCGGCCAAACAAGGGACGGGACGATTATGTATACGAACACCCCGGGACAGCCGCCGAGTGCAACGGCCTGCACGCTCCCCTGGCGCGCATCCCTTGCGATTCTGGTGCTTGGGACCGGATGGGCCATCCCGGTGCTCGGCCAGTCCACTCCCAATTGGGGAAGCGACAATCCTCAGTCGCATGCTGGGGTTGCCTCTCCCGCCACGACGACCCCCTCGGCATGGGGCGGCACCGGCACCGCTGCACCCAATCACTCCCGCAATACCGACCGGAACGACGCCAGGACCGCGCCGATTCCGCCGGCCCTCGCCGAAATCCTCCATCGCCCCGACTCTGACGTCATTACCCTGACCGACGGAGGTACCAAGACGGTCAAGGAGATCCGCACGGAGGTCGAGAAGCGCCAGGCGGTCATCACGGCACTCAAGAGCGGCGATGTGCCGGCCGGCAGGAAGCGGGTTCGCGTCGCCGTCTTCCGGTCTCCGCAGCATGATGAGTTGCTCAATGCCAGCAAGTCGCTGCGCGACACGGCGCGCCGCGAGGCCGGCGCCGCCTCCGCGATGCCGACTGTAACTGCCACTACGACGCCAACTGCGACCCCGACCGGGAGCGCCCCCGCGACAGATCCGCCCACCTCCTGGGCCACGACACGAGCGAACACAGGGGCGAGCGGGCAGGATCCAGCCGCCGCCTGGGCGACAACCGGCTCGGCCTCGGATCCACGCTCGCAGCGAAAGCAGATCGGCGCCCTGGCGGCTGCGAACGCGGCAACCCAGCTGCATTCCGGAGTCGGGAGTGCCACGATGGGTCAGGCGGGGGCGGCCATCGTGCCGTCGTCCATAAAGCCTGCACAATCGCAGCTCTCGCAGCAGCCCTCCCAGGCGTACGTGGCGCAGAACACGCCTCCCGGTATCGCGCTCGTGAACGGGCATTCCAAAGGGATCCAATTTACCCCTGGCGGCCTGTACACGATCATCGGCTCGGGGTTTGGCGCAACGGTGGGCGCGGTCGATCTCATCGGCCCGCATCTGCCCGGCGGGCGGCTGGGGCTGCCGGTGACCCACTGGGGTGACCGGCAACTGCAGGCGCAACTGCCGGAGCCCGTGAATGGTATCGCTGACCAGCCGGTCACGCTGCGCGTGACCACGCGTGGCGGGACGCTGCTGACGATGGACGTGCAGTTTTACGCCACCCGCCAGCCGGTCACCCTCACCTCCACGGACCTGGACTTGAGCCAGGCGTTCGATGTGACCCTCGGCAACCCGAACGACTGGAGCGACACGCAGACACGCTGGAGTACGGTCAAGCGTACGAAGTCGGGTAACAACATCGATTGCCCGAGCACCGGCAAGGACTCGCTGAGAACCAAGTTCCCCGCGGGATGGGCGCTGGTGGAGGTCGCAATCAGCTCGTGGCTGCCGTCCCAGGGCGACCCGAACAAGGATTTCTTCGGGCAGGCCGGCGACACCGTGGTCAGCGGGAACTACAGCATCACCCAGGTGCCGGCGGGTCTGACGAACCAGACTTTCGACGTGCAGTGGGGCGTGCTTCGCTCCCACAGCACGAACGGCGTAAGCCTGATTCCGCATTTCACTGGCAATGACTTCGGCTGGACCGGCAACGATGGCTGCGTCTCCAGTTACCAGGTTGAAGTGACGCTGGTCGGGCCAGCGGGAGTGCGGCCGTTCTGAGCCCTAGAGGTTGGAAAGGTGCAGTCGGCGTACCGCGAGCTCACGGCGGTCCAGACCCGCCTCAGATGATCTGCGCACCCTGCAGCGCACGAAACGCGCGGCCAAAGTGCTCGTTGGCCCCTTGGACGTTGATGATGAGCGTCTCGCCGGGAAATCCGGAGGTGGTTCGCAACTGCTCCATGATGGCCTGGGCCCGCGACTTGTTTGGAATCCCCATAGTCGTCGTTGCGAATCCGAGCACGTAAAGCGGAACCTCGGGTCGATGGGTGACACGCTTGCGGACCAGGTAGGCCCGGCTGATGCCTGGAATGTTCCGCAGTTTTGCCACTAGGCTCTCGACCGCCGTCGCGTCGAGTCCGTGTACCAGCCAGCTGTCACTGAACAGCACGCGCTCACGCTCATTCTTCGCTTCCTGCAACAGCACCTGCCGCTGTGTCAGGCGCTCATGCCAGTGCTGAGCGTGCTCGCGTTCACCGCGGCGCCACCAGTAATCGCGCAGCAGCTCACTGCCAGCGGCGATCGCATCCGCCTCCTCTGCGATCACCCCCTCCATCAGCGCGACGCCCGCCTCGTCCGAGTTACTGAGCAGCTGGCGGGCGAGGAAGAAGCGTACCTGGGGCAAATGCGGGTGATCGGCAACCAGCTGGCGGCGCAGAGCGAGTGCCACCGCTTCACCCCCGCCGACATGCTCCTCCAGGTTCGCAAGTTCCACGCCTTGCTCGACGCTCAGGGAAGCGGATGCCGCCTGTTCGTGCAGCTGTGCGAGCCGCATCCGCGCCTGCCGGGTGCTTTCATACGCCTTCTGCCAAGAATCGCGCACCCGGGCACGCCAGTGGGAATCGAACAGCTCCGCGAACCGAGCTGAGCCTGCGCCAAGCAGCCGATCGGCAGCCGCGCCGGGTGCGGGCAGCGCGACCTGCGCCTCGGCGCCAAGCGCCTCCAGCCGCTCCCGCAGGCAAGGATGCGAGTCGCTGTAACTGGTACGCGCAGCAAGGGCGGCGGCGAGCCAGCGCTGCATGTCGGCATCGGTACCCGCGATGGCGGGTGCCGTGTAGTCGCTGAACGGACCGAAGGAGGGCTGCGGGATGTCACGCGCGCGCGCCTTCACGCCCGGCCAGTAGCGCTCGCTGAGATAGCAGTCGATGACGCTCACGTTGGTCAGCGCCTGCGCCGCGGCCTGCTGTGTGGTGATCTGGGCTGAGGTGGCGTCTGCCTCGAACTCGCTGCGGCGTGCGAGCGGATAGGAGCAGGCACTGAAGTACGGCGCATACCAACCCAGGAAGCTCCTGATCAGTCCCGACCCCCAATGCGGCCGGGTTTCAAGCCCCTGGTCAAGCTGCTGCCATGTGCGGCGCAGCCGGTACATCCAGTTGCCGAGCCGCGCGTGGCCGCGCGACAGGTGTCCGAGCTCGTGCGCCAGCACCGCTTCCAGCTGGGTGATCGACAGGCTCCGCAGCAGCGGCAGACCGAGCAGGAGGAAGTTGCGGTGCCAGCCAAAGATCCCAAGTCGCGGCAGCTGCGTCACGCCGGCGTTGAAGTCGGGCGTGACCAGCACCTGGTGCACCGGCGGGGTGTCTAGCCGTGCCGTCAGCTTCCCCAGCAGGGCAAAGAATTCCGGGGCCTCAAGTCGGGTGAGGCGCTCGCCCGCGGGCGCCTCGAACCTGACCCAGAGCGCGCGCAGCACGACAAACAGCAGCGCCCCGACCGCAAGGCCCCCCTTTATGGCCAGGAGCGCCGCGTGCTGCGTGCCGGCGATCACCAGCGCGGCCAGTATTGCGAGGAGCAGCAGAACGATGAACAGCAGGGTACCGTAGCCGAAAGCCGCGAGCCCATAGATACGCCAGCGGTAGGCGCGCGGCGCGCTCTCGGCGAGACGCTCCATGCGGTGCACGAGCGCTTCGAACTCTTGCTGGTCCATCTGTGTAACTAGGGACCGGGAAGTGAGAAAACAGCCTATCGAAAGGGCAGGACTCGAATCCTCGACCCCGGCATTATAGGCGCGAAGGCTGCCGGCTGGCGCCAGATCATAGTACCGAGGGGGAGAAACCAACAGTGAGCGCATTGCCACCGACCAATGACGATAGTGTGATCTGGGACATCTGGCTGTCGCAGTTCCGCCTGCCGGTGGTGAATGTCAACGTCGAGGTCGGAACCTTCAAGGCTCTCAGCGACGAGTCGCTGACCGCAGCAGAATTGGCGGCGCGGCTTGGCGTCGATGCCCGCGCGCTGACGATGCATCTGGCGGCGCTGTGTTCCATGGGGCTGATCGAGAAGCGGCTCGGCCAGTGGCGCGCGACTCACCTGGCGCGCAGGTGGCTGCATCCGGATGGCACCGGTTACTGGGGCCATTTCACCCGCCAGATCGATTTGAACGAGACCCTGCGCGCACGGCTGCTCGAATCGCTGCGCACCGGAAAGCGTCCGGGCGAAAGCCACCAGGGTCCGGGCGACGTCACCCCACGTCGCCCCGAGTGGGAACGCGGCACCATGTCGCAGAAGGCGGCGGAGGGTATCGCCAATTTCATGCATGCCCACAGCCAGGCGCCGGCACTCGGGGCAGCGGCGCAGGCCGTTTTCGGCGAGCTCGCCTCGCTGCTGGACGTTGGCTGCGGTTCGGGCGTCTACGGCATCGAGATCGCACGGGCACACCCGCGCCTGAAGGTGGTGCTGATGGACCTGAAGGAAATGGCAGCCGAGGCGCAGAAGTACATCGCCCGCGCCGGCATGGGCCGCCAGGTCACCACCGCCGGAGTCAACATGTTTACCGAGCAATGGCCGCGCGGGCACGACGGCCATTTCTTCTCCAACGTGTTCCACGACTGGTCGGATGAGACCTGCCGCCTGCTGGCGCGAAGAAGCTTCGAAGCGCTGCCCAGCGGCGGTCGGATCTTCCTCAACGAGATCCTCATGGATGACGATTGCACCGGGCCCTTCCCCGCCGCCGCCTTCAGCCTGCTGATGCTGGTCGGCACCCTGGGCAAGCAATACAGCCTCGCCGAGTTCCGCGATATCCTCGGCAGCGCCGGTTTCACCGCGGTCGAAGCCGTGCGCACCGGCGGCGGCTATTACTCCCTTGTCAGCGCCCGCAAGCCCTGAGTCCTTGCCACCGAGGTATCGATCGGGAGGCAGGTCACCGCGACTCCCGATCGACATCTGCCGCTGTTACCGCCTCCGGAACCGGCGACGAAGCCGTAGGAATCCACCAGTTTTGCGGCCGATCGCGTCGGCGTTGGCGGCACCTCGCAACGCTCGGCAATGTCGCTCTGGAAGGCGTGCTGATAGGCATTTTGTAAAGCTCGCTTGTCGCCGGCGTCATGACCTGCGAGGCGAAATGATCAGTAGTACCACTTGAGGTTGACACCGAGCGCGTCGACGATCTGCTTCTCCGGGAGACTGTCAATCTGTCGAGCAAAGTACACTTCGTACCGGAAGTGATCGCTCACTGTGACTTCGGGACCCACCTGGTAGAGAATTCTTGCCCAGCCGTCGTAGCGCGTGTCGTAGAACCACTCGACGTTGAAGAAGGGAACTACCGTATGATCGCGGATCGTGAATTCGCGAGTCACCTCCGCGCGCAAGCGGTACCGGGTCGAGTAGTCGCCACCGATCCACCGCAGATCGGCCCGAACACGAGCTTCCAGCCAGACATCGGCAGGCAGCGGCGCCTTCCCGTAGAACGAGACGATCCCGCGGCTCTCGGCAAGCTCTCGGGGCGTATCGCCAGTGGCCTTGGCTATGCGGTCGTAACCGATTCGTGCCCAGAGGTACCGGCTTCGCTGCCAGTCCTCGGTACGCATCTCGTCTCGAAGAATCGGCTTGAGGGAAATGTCCAGGTAGGCGGCAAGATCCAGCGATTGGACGTCGGATTCCTGGCCCTCGGCGTAGGCGGCATCAAGGTAAAGCCGTGTCCGCTCGTTCAGAGGTACGAACGCGTTGACCTCCGGCCAGATCTCCCAGTCATCGGCCGCGTGAGCTCTGTCGCTTAATGCCTGGCACAAGATCCCCGCCAGCAGGATGCAAATCACACGATTTGCCATCGTATTACCTGTCCCTCGGATGCGCACGATGCGCCGTGCATCCCGTCACAATCGAGTGCGCAACGCCCCGCAGCTCAGAGTTCTTCCGTCGTTCGCCTCGTTAACCACGAATGGCCCGCCTTCCGGGACCTCGTTTGGGATCGAGGGTGGCGAGCAGACGACGCCGATCGATGCCATCGCTCGTGCTGCCGGGGGGCCCTAGCTGTCAAGCTTACCCTGCCTAGCTCAGCCAGGAGGCACCGCCTTCGGAGCAGCACTTCTAGGGCTTGCTCGAGGAGTCGCTCAACCGAAAACGTGGTCAGCCGTGGCCTCCACTTAGCCGGTCGGGGAAGCGCCGCGCGCAGAAACCTGCAGCACTCAGGCAGAGCGAGCAGAAGGGCGAGTGCAAGCGGGTAATTTGGCGGAAATGGAGGGACTCGAACCCTCGCCCCCGGCATCAGGAGGATCGGCGCGTCCTGGAAAGCCCAAGGCCGCCGCCTCGCCGGCCAACGGTGGTGCCTCCGGGCTGCAGTCCATTTGCCAGTGTGCCCGCTACTTCTTCAGTCCCTTCATCGCCGCCTCTTTCTCCGCCCTCTCTTCCAGGATGAGTCTGTATGCAATGTAATACTTGTAGATGTTGGCGACGTACGTGACCGTCTCCGCGCCCACCTTCTCGGCAGCGACGTACTCGACGTTCTGGAACCAGACGTTGGGGTTCAACCCCCTCCTTGCTGCTTCCTTGCGCAGCCCGGAAATCCGGCCGGCGCCCGCGTTGTACGACGCGAACGCAAACAGAGTCTTGTCGAGCTTCGTCATCGGTTCGTCGCCGTAGTAGTGATCGATCATCCAGCGCATGTACTTGATGCCGGCGTTGATGTTCGGCTCCGTCTGCGCGATGTCGCCGACGTTCATGTCCTTGCCTGTGGCGGGCATCACCTGCATCACACCGATGGCACCCACGTGGCTCTTAGCCTGTTGGTTGAGCTGGGATTCCTGGTATCCCTGTGCAGCCATCAGCAGCCAGTCCACGTCGTACTTATCCCCGTACTTCTGAAAGTACGCGATAAGCGTCGTGAACTTCTTGCGTTCTGCTTCCGAAGCGGCGTTCTTGACGTACTTGGCGCTCCCGTAATACCGGGCGAGTAGCGTGTTCCCCAGCATCGTGCCCTGGCCGTTGCGCCTGATGAAGTCATCGACCGCGGCCTTCAGCTGCGGACTGTCCTTGCGTATGGCCCATGCGAGCTCGCCGCCCGTGCGTACCGCCGCCTGCTCGTTCACGATGATCTGCGGGAACACCTGTTTCCAGAATTTCGCAATGGGAGCTTTGACGATGGTCATCGGAATCAGCCCGGCATTGACCATCTCGATGATGTCCTCGTCCTCGAGAAATTCAGACAATTCCTTAATGACCACCGGAGGCTTCTTCTGGGCGACAAGCCGCTGATTGAGCGTCATGAGCGCATCGTTGTAGCTGGAGATTTTGCGCACGTAGACCGTCTTTCCCGAGAGCTCCTCCGCACTGTTTACGGCCGGGCTTCCGGGTGCCGACACGACGACCTCGTTCATCCCCCTGTAGATGGGCGCCGAGAAATCCACGAGCTTCTTGCCGTACTCGGTGATCGTGATGCCGGCTGCCGCAATGTCGCCGCGACCGGAGGTAAGCGCATCGGCGAGTTCCGAGCGGCCGACCGGCAGGAAGGCCACGCGCACCTTGACGTTCTTCTTTCCCACCTTCTTTTGCGCCAGCTTCTTGTTCAGATCGTCCTCGAACTGACGGGCGAACTCGTAAGTGGCCCCGCGCTGAACGCCCCGGTCCATGAAATAAAAGGTCTTGCTGGGCACGACGAGCACACGGATCACACCCCGCGCGACCATGCCGTCAAGGTCGCCCTTCCACGGCTTAACGCCCGCTTTCAAGTCAATCGTCAAGTGCTCCTTTGGCTCAGTGGCTGCAGGCGCAGCGTCGGCGGCGATACCGCGTAAGCTGAGGAGACCGGCGCAGGTGAGGAGCGCGAGAAGAAGCGGTCGCCGCAAATTGGCTGGGATCGGTGCGACGAACGGCATTGGAGAACCCTCCGTGCCCACACTCACACGAACGGGAGTGTTGAGCTTTATTCTGCTGGCCAGCCATTGTGCCACGGAGCTGGCGCGGGCGGCTCCCAACTTTCCGCAGGGGAATCAAGCGACCCGGACCTCCCGAGGGCCGCAGACAGCCGCGCAACTGACCTCAGGGGCTTGCGCGGAAACACCTCCAGGTCTTGGCGAAAAGGGAGGGCCCCGAGCCCCTCGACCCCGGCATTCAAGACTTGCCGAATCAAGCACATGCAACGCACCAGAGCCGCCGGGATGCCTTGCGGCGATTTAGATCGTTCCCGTCAGCCGCACACAAGCTGGCACAGTCATTCTGGTATTCGTATTCTGATCGCCGTGAAGTCTTGGCACGTTCTTCTTCTTGCTTCGCTCGTCCTGGCAGTGAGTCCTGTACCTGCCGCGCAGGCACAAGTCACTGGCGACAAGTCGGCGGTATGGAGCGCACGGCCAACCACCTCCATAGTTGCGGTGGAGGAGACCTTCAGCAATGGATCGGTTGCGCTAAGTGGCACTCTCTATCTGCCGGAGAATGCCAAGAACCTCCCCGCTGTTATCGTCCTACATAGCGCATCCTCCGCAACGCGGAATCTCGCTCTGTATCGCCACCTGAAACAGATGTTGCCGCCGCTCGGTGTCGCGGTGTTCGTCTATGATCGCCGAGGCAGTGGCAAATCCGGCGGCCCCGGTGCTCAAGGCAACTACCTGGCGCTGGCGACCGACGCGATCGCCGCTCGGCGGATGCTCGCGCAGGATCCTCGTCTTGATCCAAGACGAATCGGCTTCTGGGGTCTCAGCCAAGGGGGCTGGCTGGCGCTGCTTGCGGCCTCCCGCAGCCCCGAGACCGCGTTTGTTATCGCTGTCTCAGCACCGATGACAACGCCGGAGGTGCAGATGAACTTCGCGGTAGCGAACATCCTGCGAATCAATGGATATGCGCAGGCTGACATCGACGCAGCGCTGGCCGCACGCAGGGCCATGAATGATGCGGCGCGCGGTCAGCTGGATCGTGCTGAGGCGCAAAGAATTCTGGATACAGCCTCCGGCAAGCCATGGTTTCACCTCGCCTACCTGGACCGCACGGTAACCGACCGCGATCTGGAAGGCTGGGCGAGTGAGATGTGGCACGATCCGCTACCGACACTGACATCAGTGAGGGCGCCGACACTGATCATTTATGGCGCGAGCGATCCGTGGGTACCGGCAAGAACTTCGGTCGAGGCTTTGCGGACCGGCTCATCGCCATCCCCTAACATCACCTTGGCCGTGGTAGCCGGTGCCGACCACGCGATGAACCTGTCCACTCCGCTTAGGGCTCAGGTCGACCCGGCGATGTTGAGCGATGAGGCGCCGAACTCTCCTGAGTACTTTTCGCTCATCGCCTCGTGGCTCACCGCTCGGGGATTCGCTGGCGTACGCGGCAAATAGCCTGGGGCCGGAGCGGCACTGCAAACATTTGATATTGATGGTGGAAAGACAGGTTTCCGTTGTTTCCCTCGTTTCCCCTCCCCTAAGCCCTTGAATCAGCTCAGTCACAGAACGAAGTGATCGCCCGCTGCCGTTTTCTCCCCATCTAATGGAACTCCGCCAACGGCGCAGCTGACCGTGCTACTCGGCGCGGCGTTCCCGCGAAATCCATACTAACGCCTAGCTCTTCTTGCTGCCGAGAAGCAGGAGCACGCCGCCAATCACTATCGCCCCCACTCCGGCCCAAACCGGGATGTTGACTGTCTCTTTGTCCTTCACCGTCAGCTCGATGGGTCCGACCTTGGCCTCATGGGTTTCCTTGGTATAGCTGAAGCCGCCATACACCAGCCCCAGGACGCCGGCCACGATCAACACGAGTGCGGCCATCTTGATTGGGTTCACCTTTTCGCCTCCGACTGAATAATCTCCCGCAACCGACCGCCGCGATGTCCCCGGACATCGACCTAGCTCGTATGCCTGCCGATTTCCTGCACTTGTTATTCGCCCTTGTTGGCGCCCTTGTCCTTGTCTTCCTTGTCCTGGCCTTGCCCCTGGTTCGGCTGCTCGGACTTACCCTTGCCTTGATGACCTTGCGAACCGGGTTCCTGGCCGGACGGCTGTTGTGGCGCCTGCTGCTGCGGCGCCTGATGCTGTGGCGCCTGCTGCTGTGGCGCCTGCTGCTGTGGCGCCTGATGCTGTGGCGCCTGATGCTGTGGCGCCTGCTGCTGCGGCGCCTGATGCTGTGGTGCCTGCTGCCGCTCCGGTGGCCTCTGCTGATTAGGTGCAGGCGCCTTTGGCGCCACGTACTGCTGATAGTGCTGCTGCACTACCCGGTCATGCGGCTGGTAGTGGTAATTCTCGCTCTGAAGCGTCCGCTGCTGATTATACGAGGGATACCGATCTTTCGAATACTCTCGCTGATAGGTTGGCAGCGGCGCGGGAGTCGGGACGGAATTGCGGTTCCACTGATCCCAGCCGCTACGTTGGTGCTGCCAGTCATTGCCCCAGTGATCACCCCAGCGTGGCGGCGCATCCTGCTGCCAACCGTGAAAGTACGGGGGAGGATGACGGTAGTAGCGCACCGGGATTCGGAGCATGAACACCGGCACCGCCATTGGGGGCACCATCGCCCACGGCCCGTCATACCAAGAACTCGCGTACCAGTCATCACGCTCGTACACCCAATACATGCCGTCGTAGAAGAAATAATTCGAATTCATCTGGGGGGCGTAATACACGGGGTAGCCCGGCACCCGCTCAAACTGGGGATAGAAGGGCACGTTGACCCCGATGCTCAAATTCGGCAGTCCAATTGCAATGCTCACTTGGGCGACCGCCGGGGCGATTGACCCGAACAGCATCCACAGCACAATGATTAGGTAGCGCATTACTGCTCTCCAGCTAGAACATCAGCCGGGGGTATCCGCAACGGCCCCATGCTTCACAAACTCGCCGTTGACTAAACCTATTCGGAATGGACCTCTTGGATCTAGTGTCTCGTATATAGGGCGGTGGTTCGGCATCGAGAGGACCAGCTTAGTCATCGCGAGGCAGGTAATTCCTACTACAGGCGACCCATCAAAACTAACACGATCAAAATCACGACGATTACGCCGACGAGTCCACTCGGGCCATAACCCCAACTTCGAGCGTGCGGCCACACAGGTAGGACGCCGAGAAGTATCAGAATCAGAACGACCAGCAAAATGGTACCAATGCTCATGCCTTCCTCCTAACCTTCATGCAAACGCACCCGCGTTACCCGCTTCAACCGGTCACAGAGCCTTTCACGGCTCGCCTGACGTCACCGAACTTTGCCTGAGTCGCACCGACGATTCCCTGAACCTTACCCTTCACTCGTAGCTTCCTGCTGCCTACAACCTTCCCCACGGCTCCCATAACCTTCCCTTTTACCTTTTTGATCCGACCCTTAACTTGGTCTTTGTTTACGCCCATGGCGCGCTCCTGACATCAGCCGACGTCTCATCGACAAACAAACATCGCCACGCCTCAACAAGACTAAATTAAGCCTACGACGGTTCGGCTCATCATGTCTGTCAGTAGTAATGCGTATTCGGGCGAAGTCAGGCCAACATTCCGAGGGTGTCACCAGCGCCAGAGCTCGGATCCGGACCATTACCAGGCTCGCAGGTTCGGCCTCGCCCAGACGGGCCCCCAACTTCAGGGTTGGTCGGGTCTGCTGCCCGCCGTAACGCAAGCCGACGCAACGCCCTCAGACTGGATGGCAAAGGACAGGGGCCGGGAAGGGAAGACCGCACTGCGAGACCAGGGCGTGTTCGGCTAACGTCGCGGCCATAAAACCTCCGAGAATTCTTAGAGTGGGCTCCTTTTTCTCATGAAGGCGTCATGTGATGCCCCGAAAATGAGCTGACAAGAGTCATGGGACTCGAAGGTCGGCTTCTGTGCGATTCCGTACATAGCAACCCTGATTCGCTCAGAGCGGCAAAAAATGCCACGAAGGCAGCGCCGAAGGCCTGGGAGGCGACCAGAGAGACAGGGGACAACGTACTGAATGCATTTCAAATGGTGTGATTGCGCAACCCCGGTCGCACGGACGTCGGTAGGCAACAGCCCATGCAGCGAGCGCGAGCCTCGCAACGATGATGCAGCTACCCCTGGTATACCTGTAACCGTGACGACAGGAGCATCAAGAAGGAAAGTGTCGCCCAAATCGTCAAGCTCAGAACTTCGCCCGCATCAAGAAGTTTGTTCGATGATGCCGTGACCAAGGGCGCCAAGATTGCTGGGGGCGGCACTTTAGAAGAAGTTGACCGCACGATCCATCCGACGCTGCTCACGGACATAACTGCCGACATGCTCATCATGCAGCAGGAGATCTGCGGGCCGATCGTGCCTGTCCTGACTTACAAGAACATCAATGATCTTATCGCATACTCGAGCCGCCCCAAGCCGTTAGCGCCCTACATCTGCAGCAATAGCCAAGACAACATCGAGAAGGCGGCGTGACGATAAACGGCTTCGTCTCCCATTACCTGGAGAACCACTGGCCTTTCGATGGCGTCAATCAAAGCAGTATGGGCAGCTATCACGGGTACTCGGATTCAGTAATTTGGGGAATCGGGGTCGGATGCGGCCTCTCGTATTACGGGGTGTCGGATATCCTCTCCACTGCGGATGACTCGGCCCACGCGGCGCAGAGGCAGGCGCCGAAAATGAAAATGCACCCCGAAAGGTAAATCCAAAGCAGCAACGCCATCACTCCGCCGAACGCTCCGTACACCACGTTTAGCGTCGCAAAATGACTGAGATAGATTCCGAACAGGCCTTCTGCTGCGAGCAAGAGCAGCGTGGCGCAGAGTGCGGCAGCCCATACTTCGGCAAAGCGCGTAGGACGGCGCGGAGCTAATTTGTAGAACAGGCTTAATCCGAGGAAGACCGCCAGCAAGGGAACGACAAAGCTTCCGACCGCGTAGACCCAGGAACTGAAATCGCCCTCGGGCAATAGCCAAGCTCTCGCAATCTTTGCCAGCATCCTCGCCGCGATACCGGTTGGGACCGCAGTCACGATGACGGCGAGAAAGACAAAGCTCTTGAGCGGCTGTCGCCACCAATCGCGCGCCTCGATACTCCATGCGCGGTTGGTCGCGCGAATGAGAGTCGCCAAGAACCGCATGGCCGCCCAAGTAAGCAGAATAAATGCAACCGTGCCGGCCGGTCCGCGCGCCTTCACCACCCCGGCGATGGTGTCGAAAATGTAACTTTGTTTCTCATCGCCAACGGGAACGAAGGATTGGACGAACGCAATGATCTGAGTTGCCGCCCGATCGCGATCGACAAACGCGGTGGCGACGGCGACGCTAAGGATGATTAAAGGAAACAGAGAGAAGAACGCGTAATGAGCGATAGCGCCTGCGCGCTGCGCACCATCGATCTGTATAAAAGTTCTCGCGGCGCGAGTCAGTAACGACCAGACTCTATGTGCTGGGTGAGCCATGAGGCTTTAGTACCGGGATAAGGATATCGATCGCATTCTTACGGGCGTGAGGATACAGCGCGCATCTTCATCTCGCTACGCAAGGGAGTTTCACAACTCAGCGACCTCGTTGAGCTAGACTGAACCGACACTGACATCTGCTCTTGCCAAAGTACATTTGAAGCACCTTCATTTGCGCCTCTTGTGTTCTTACGAAGCATTAGATTTGAGCCAACCGTGGGCGAGCAAGACGAACGGGGTAAACGTGAAACCAAGCAGTCTGCCACTCTAACCGCGAGTGACTGGGGTTCGCGGCTCCATGTGCGCGCTAGTACTGATGGCAGTGACCGGTGGCGGTGCCTATTTCTGCTACCTGCTGACCAAGCCATTCATTCGTGCGCTTGCCGCGGCTTTGTCGCTGGCCGTGTTGTTTGCCGAGATGCCGTTACGCGGCGCCCCCACAGGATTGTTCGCGCACGCCGGGGCCCGCCTGTCGCCATACCGGGCCGCGACACTACGGAAGCGACAGGCAGCGGTCCCGCGGAAGAAAGTTGGACAACGTAACGCGGGCTAAACGATTGCCCCGTGACGGACACGGCTTGTATGCGATCCACGCGATAGGACCGATGCCCGCCGGAATCGCTAAGAACTGCGTGCAGCACGAAGTTCCCCTCAGCGGTCTGTCGCAGGGAGTATGGCTCAATACGGCGCACACCCCGATCGTCAGTAAGATCGACGCAAAGTTGATTCGCCGCGGCGAAGCGGGAAGCACGCGGGCGCGAACGGTGATTTCATCCGACCCGGGTTCCAGGCGCGCGCGCTGGGGAGCTTCCGTCTCACCCATAATCCAACTAAAGATTTCAGGCAACGCAGCCCAGAAATCAGCGACAGGGGGCAGCACCGGAAGCTGGTGGCGGAGCATGTCGCTCCACATCGCTTCCAGATCAGAACGATGCAATTCAACCGCTTCAAGCGTTGGTAGGGCAATGCTTTTATAAGCGCATTTCTGGCTCAGCACATCCCGCAGCACTGCAGGCGATGGTCGGCCCTCGCCGTGACGGTAGAGATTCACAACATCGTAGAGATCCCGCGGCCTCGTCCGCTCGCCAAGCGCGCACACCTTTTCCCCGAACGCTTCCTCGTAGGCGTACGAGTTAGACCAAAGGCCGTGCTCAGGGCGGTCCGAATGCGGATGAAAGACCTCGCGCCGCACGGCGGGCAGCACGAGCTTTTCGTCGGCCCGTTAAATCAAGCTTGATTTTCGGCCAGCCGCCCGCGCCCGACGTCGGCGATACGGGCCCGCGATATCCGATCTTGCCCTGACATGAAGGGCGGCCCCGCGGATTCCGGTAGAAGTCGAAGCCAATTTGATCTGCAGGTACCACCAAGCCAGATTCATCGGCGACCCAAGTGACCACTTCGCCGAGTACACGGCGAAGAAAGCCTTCCTCCGACTGACATTCGTCGCGCAGCGTAAGATCGAGGTCTTCGGAGAACCGATAGGTCTCGAAGTAGCATTTCTTGAGACACGTGCCAAGCAACTTCGCGGCTAGGCTAGGTGGCTGAGCAGCGCAAGATTTCGGGGGCAGCACGTCTTCGATGGCCGCGCTCCTTCGCTGCACGGGTCAAAATCGAACCCGCTCGTTCATCCCGCTTCGGTATCGCGCCGCCCGCCCTCACCAGGCTCACCCACACCGGCCGAGACCGTTGCATTGCTTATAGGTCCTCCTCCATCAGCGCTTGGATCCGGCCTTTCTTGACCGCACCGACCAATGTTGCGTGGTCCTTTTCGTTCTGGTCGGCATATGCGACGGAAAACCTTCCAATCGCGAGATCGAAGGTGTCCGACTTGCCCAGGTAACCGCTGATGGCAGCCGCATCCCCCGACTTCGCGTGCGCGCGGGCCAGAGTCCTGCCGCAGACATCGGCGTAAAGGCGGAATTGCTCGACCGTCGCCCCTTCGATCGTGACACTCATCTTCATGTCCCTTAGCTGCCGCCCGAATAGGTCGACCCCGATCTTGCTATGTGCCCAGCCCAGGAAGATGTCGCTGGCAGACTGCATCAGTCGCTGCCCCACGACAACACGCTGCCCGTGATTCTTGTACACGCTCTTGCCCGCGTAGGGTTCGAGCACGGAGGCATTGGCTTCCTTGAATTGCAGCAGCAGGGGATGTTGGTCGGCCGAGGTAAAGAGCCCGACGAAGCAGCGCGTTCCGACACTGCCGATGCCGACCACCTTAAAGGCGACATCCTGCACGCGGTAGCGGTCGAAGAGGACGCGGCGCTCATCCGGCAGAGAGGCCCGATAGGCTTCCAGGCCGACACGAATCCTGTCCGCCGCATCCCCAGTCTCCATGTGGAAGAGAACCGGCGCTTGATCCACGAGACGCAACTTTCCAGCGGACGGAGTGGCAATCTTCGGAAAGAGATAGTCGCCGATGCGCTGATGCGCGCGTGCCACAATTAGTTCCCGTTTTTTTGCAAGCTTCTTGTTGGGCGCCATGCCGATGAGGGTCTTCTCATCGAGTCGCTCATACCACACCTGCAGCGGGCTCTGCTTCGAATAGTCCCGCAGGTACTCGCGGTAGGCGCGAGCGCACTCGACGGCCGCCGCCTCAGCCACCTTGTCGGTATGCCCGGCGTAGCGTGCCGCCACTGCGAAGCTAACCGTCAGGCGCTTTAGGTCCCATTCCCAGGGCGCTGGCAGGGTCTCGTCGAAATCGTTGATATCGAAGATCAGATTGCGCTCAGGCGTGGCGAACAGGCCGAAGTTAAGCAGGTGGCAGTCGCCGCAGGCTTGGACCCGAAGACCGATACTCGCCGTGGCGGCGAGATCGCTCGCCATCAGCCCGGCAGCGCCCCGCAGAAACGTGAAGGGGTTTCGCAGCATGCGTCCATAGCGAATGGGAATCAGCTCGGACACCCGGTCCCGGTTGGAAGCCTTCAGCACGTCGATGGGATCACGGCGTTTTGGCGGGCGCACCCAGCGCGCGTGACGCTCACGTGGCACGGTGGATCGCAACGCCTTGCCGGCGACTAGACGCTGCTCGCGCGAACGAAACAAGGGGGCTCTACCTTTGGACGTTGTCTCAGAGATTTTGTTCGTCTTCACGCCTATCTGCCCTTCGCGTTACCGAGCTGGACAGCGGCAGCCTACACGCTATGGGGGATGGGCTCCGCTTCGGAAAGTCCTTATGGCTGCGCGAGCCGCCGGCGCGCAGACTATTCCGCATATAGCACCGCCGGTGAGGATGGAGATACGCCTGTCACCGAAGACTACGGAATTACCGAGGGGGAGGAGATTTAGCCATGCGCGTACTTCGGGCCGTGTTAAAGATCACGGCGGTCATGCTTCTCTGCCCGGCGTTCGCTCATGCGCAGACGGCGGCTACTCCAACGGAACCCGGGCAGCAGGGGCGCACCCTCGAGCAGCAACTCGCCGAAGTCAAGGCGATGCAGCAACAGCTCGAGGAGCAGCAGAAGAAGTCCGAAGCGCGCATCCGCGAACTAGAGGCCGAGATCAGCGCGAGTGCCGCACAGCCGGTTCCTGCAGCGACAGCCGCGAAGCCGGCGACGGCGGAGGCAGCGGCTCAGGATGACGCGACGGCGAAGGCAGCCGCGGCGATCGCCAATATGGACCAGACGTCTGCCATGGCGCCCGGCAAGGGAGGCTTGAACCTCTACAAGTCAGGTGTCGGCAGCGTCAATTTGATGGCCTACGCCGACTTCCGCGTCATTGATCAGGAACCGGCCACGCAGTATGCGAACACCTATTATGGCGCGCCGCTCACCGTGGATGCGCTCGGCAATCCGACCTCAATCGATACTCGGCGGGACATCCAGTTCCACCGCGTCCTGATCAGTCTGGCGGGCTTTCTCTACGACCCGAGATTCACCTATCAACTGACCTGGTGGACGGTGAACGACACGGAGCAGGTACGGATTGTCGGCGGCATGTTTTACAAGTTCAGCGACGCCTTTACGCTCGCGGGCGGCGTCAGCGGTCTGCCGGGCACGCGGTCCTTGCTCGGTTCGCATCCGTATTGGCTGGCCAATGACCGGGTCATGGCAGATGAGTATTTCCGCACCGGTTTCGTGAGCGGGATCTGGGGTACCGGCATGCTCACACCGACGCTCGGCTACAAGCTGATGGTCGGCACCAACATCAGCCTGCTGGGCGTCAGTGCAGTCAAGGACACCCGCGCCCTGGCCTACGGCGGCTCGTTCTGGTGGATGCCCACCACCGGCGAGTTCGGTCCGCAAGGGGCTTACGGCGACTTCGAGATGCATGACAGCGTGGCGACCCGTATCGGGGTCTCGCTGATCGATAGTCCGAAGGAGGACCGCACCGCCCAGCCGAGCGCGACTTCTCCGGATTCGACGCAGATTCACGTCGGCGACAGCGCGCTGTTGTTCGGCACCAACGCGCTGGCGCCGGGTGCGACGGTCCAAACTACCAGCTACCAGTCAATAGCCACGGATTGGGCCTTCAAGTACCGCGGCATCTTCGTGCAGGCCGAGGCCTACATGCGGTTTCTGAGTCATTTCACACCCACCATCACCAGCGCACCGCTGCCGTTCACCTCGATTCGCGATACCGGGTTCTATGTCCAGGCGGCTTTTTATCCGCTGCCGCGGACACTTGAGTTGTACACGGCCACCTCGCAGATCTACCCGGACTCCAGCCGTGGCTATCGCCACAGCTACGAGTATCTGGTGGGCGCCAACTGGTACTGGAGCCACACGCGCAACCAGCGGGTGAATTTCCAGGTCATCGACGTGACCCGCTCGCCCGCAAGTAGCACCTTCGGTTACTACACCGGCGGCATGACGGGGCAAACCTACTCGATGGACGTGTCGTACTTGTTTTGATCGGCGGCCGGCTCCTCCCTGCTCCCCATGCGTGAGCGCGCAGTTTGCAGGGGATTCGAGGTCTAAACCGCGGCTACTGTTCCCCGTCGCCAAGCGGCAGCACGGTCGGCCTCGCATTGGCGACAGCGCCAGCGGGTGTCGCGTTCTGCGAGTATAAGGTTGTCGGGTGTGAGGTCGTGGCCGTTGCCGCAGCGGTCTTCTCTCGTTGAGAAGGCACAAGGTCTCCCCAGCTAGAATTTCCGGTCTGGCAGCGATTTTCGCAGGCGAGACTCACTCAAGTGGAGAGAAACGTGTGCCTCCAACAGGGCATCGCGCGTCGCGAAAATCTGTACCGCACCCTGTACCGACAAACTCGAGTTATAAGGGTCTAAGTATCTGATTTATAATGATCCGGAGGTGGGTCTGGAAGGGAGGGACTCGAACCCTCGGGGCGGAGCACAAAAAGGGCACAGTGATGTCAGGGCTCACGATGCTTTCACCCGGCCGCCTGATGTTGTTTGTAGTTTCATACAAAATATTGTATATTTGCAGCAGATGACCGATCGCAAACCCGTGGAGTTCCGGGGCAGCTCTCTCGCCGATCTGCGTCGATTCCCGATCTCAGCGCGTCGAGAACTAGGCTATCAGCTCGACCAGGTGCAACAGGGACTTGAGCCGGACGATTGGAAGCCTATGCCGATCGTTGGGCGAGGTGTTCAAGAGATTCGGGTTCGTGATGCCGCTGGAGCATTCCGAATCCTCTACGTAGCGAAATTCGCCGACGCAGTTTATGTACTGCATTGCTTTATGAAGAAGACCCAGAAAGCGAGCAAATCGGATCTCGAATTGGCCGAGAAACGATATCGTGAATTGACGAAGGAGCTAGATTCATGAGAAATAAGCGATTCAGCAGCGTCTGGGATGCCATTGAGGACACCCCTGAGGACGCTGAGAACATGAAGCTGCGGTCGTCTTTGATGATGGCTCTGAAGACGCATCTGATCAGTAGCGGCTTGAGTCAGGCACAGATCGCCAAGCTGTTTGGTGTGACGCAACCACGGGTTTCGGATCTGTTGCGCGGCAAGATCAATCTGTTTGGTCTGGACGCGCTGGTCAACATGGCGGTAGCAGCGGGGCTACGAGTCAGAATGAGCGTGCGCAAGGCCGCCTGACTTTTTTGGCCGAAAAGGTTGAGCGTATCGCCTTGCCACTTCCCTCGCGCGAACAATCCGCTGACCTTCCGCTTCGCTCCTCGGCAGCCCGAGCGGCCTTTGATTTCGCAGGCATCTCGCTAAAGCGACCGCACAGATGAAGCTTCTCCCACTGGCGTGGGCCGCTGTGTGGCGCAACCCAATGGAATCACTTCTCCTGATTGCGGGTCTTTCCGGATGGAGCAATCCCAGTGACAGCGGCCCAGGCGAGGCGATGAGCCGCGAGACTGACTCTGTTGGTTGGCTACGGCGCGACGCCGCGCGGACTCTAATACTTCGTGCAGGCCAGACATGACGTATCGGGCGACCGCTTCGATCGGCCCCTTCTCAGGGCGGGGATTTTGCACACTGCCTCGAAATCGCTGATCCGAGGCGCTTAAGCGTGGCTGGCTGTTGGCGCCAGCGCGCGTTTGGCGCACAAGAAGTTCACTGACCGATAACTGATACTTGTCCACGGGCTTGCCGTAGGTGACTTTGGCGATGGCCGCGACCAGCTGCGGTCAAGCGTCAGCCCGCGGAGTAGACTCGCCGGCAGCAATGCGCAGCCTGATCAAACGCCTGTGGAACGACCCTGTGTGGTCGAAGGTCATCGCGGGGGTAATCCTCACGCTGCTCGGCGCGGCTTGGGTCTACTACAAGAGGCATCCCGTGGCATGGGACCGAGTGACTACGGCATTCGGGCGTGCCTGGGATTGGATGCTGGCGCCCGTGGGTGTGGCGCGGGTGCTTATCGGATTGGCCGTGTTGGTCCTCGTCATCTGTGCCCTACGCGCGCTGCGCCGGCTGCGGATAAGGCGCGTCTTGCCGGCGGCACCCCCTCCGAAGGAATTGACTGCAGATGACCTCAACGCGGAGCAGCGACGCCTGCTGTCAGTGTTGATCCGGCTGTATCCAAAGAGCAGTTCCGTGAGAGCTATCTCAGAGGCCTTCCTGCTGCAGTATCCAGCGGCCGAGCGCCTGTGTGAGGGGTTGGAAAAATTGGGCCTGATCACTGTCACGCCCGTCTACGACGCCAAGTCCTTGTCCCTAACCACGCGTGGTCGCGACTTCTGTTACGAGCAGGGGATCGCAGTCGACCGATAGAAAAGTGTACCGTCACACTGTACCGACGAGCGGTCAGCTTATGGGGATAAGTTGCTGATTTATATGGTACTGTGGGTAGGTCTGGAAAGGGAGGGACTCGAACCCTCGACCCCGGCATTATGAGTGCCGTGCTCTAACCAGCTGAGCTACCTTTCCACGGCGGGCGCGCATTGTCCCCACCCCTCAATGGAGTGTCAAACACCGTGCCCTTTGGCGGTAAAACAGCCGGAAAGCGACGGAAAGCCCCCTAGACGTTGAACCGGAAGTGCATGACATCGCCCTCGTGCACGATGTATTCCTTGCCTTCCAGCCGCAGCTTCCCGGCCTCCTTGGCGCCGGCCTCGCCCTTGCCGGCCAGATAGTCGCCGAAGGCGATGACCTCGGCGCGGATGAAACCGCGCTCGAAGTCGGTGTGGATCGCACCGGCCGCCTGGGGAGCCGTGGCCCCCACGCGCACCGTCCAGGCACGCGTCTCCTTCGGCCCGACCGTGAAATAGGTCTGCAGGCCGAGCAGCTGGTAGGCACCGCGGATCACCCGGTTCAGGCCCGGCTCGCTCTGGCCGAGTTCGGCGAGGAATTCGGCACGCTCGGCCTCATCCAGCTGCGCGATCTCCGCTTCGATCGCGGCACACACGGCCACCACCACCGCACCGTCCGCGGCCGCGCGCTTCTCAAGGGCACTTAGCAGCGGGTTGTTCTTGAAGCCGTTCTCATCAACGTTGGCGACGTACATGACCGGCTTCGCGGTCAGCAGCTGCAGTTCGCGTACATCGCGCAGTTCCTCGACAGTCAGCTTCATTGCCCGCACCGGCTTCACCGCATCCAGCTGCACTTTCACCCGTTCGAACAGCGCGCGCCGCCGTACCGCATCCTTATCGCCGCCCTTGGCCGCCTTGGTGGCGCGGTCGAGACCCTTCTCCAGCGTTGCCATGTCGGCGAGTGCCAGCTCGGTGTCGATGACATCCACGTCCGAGAGCGGGTCGACGCGGCCGGCAACATGGACGACGTCGGTACTCTCGAAGCAGCGCACCACGTGCGCAATCGCATCCACCTCGCGGATGTGCGCGAGGAACTGGTTACCCAGGCCCTCGCCCTGCGAGGCGCCGGCCACCAATCCGGCGATGTCCACGAATTCCACCGTGGTCGGGATGATCTTCTCCGAGTGCGCGATCGCGGCCAGCTGCCCCAGGCGCGGATCGGGTACGGGCACCACGCCGACGTTCGGATCGATGGTGCAGAACGGGTAGTTCTCGGCGGCGATCTGCGCACGCGTGAGCGCGTTGAACAGGGTCGACTTGCCGACGTTCGGCAGGCCCACGATTCCGCAGCGAATTGGCATTGAGCTCGTCTTTCTCTAGTTGGAAGGCGCCGCGCCATCGCGCGAGTGCAGCCGCATCATCGCCGCCTGCGCCCCTTCGTTAAGCAGCACCGGCACGGCATCCGCCGCCGCCTGCAGTGCCTCCTGGATCAGCTGTGCCTCGGCCGCCGGCGGGCGCCCGAGCACGTAGTCGAGTACCAGCGAGCGGTCCCCGGGATGACCGATACCGATGCGCAGCCGCCAGAACGCATCGCCCATCTGCGCGATCACATCGCGCATGCCGTTGTGCCCCGCGGCCCCGCCGCCCTGCTTCAGGCGCACGACGCCGGCCGGGAAATCCAGCTCGTCGTAGGCGACCAGAATCGACGGCGCGGGAATCTTGTAGAACGCAGCGACGCTTTGCACCGCATCGCCGCTGTGGTTCATGTAGCCCATGGGCTTCAGCAGCCAGACCTCGGTGTCGCCGAACCGGCCGCGCGCCAGCTCGCCGCGGTGCCGGGGCTCGCTGCGGAAGTTCGCGCTGCAGCGGCGCGCGAGCTCATCCGCGAACTGGAAGCCCGCGTTGTGACGCGTGCGCGCGTACTCGGTGCCCGGGTTGCCGAGCCCGACGATCAGCCTAAGTGCCTCGCCTGCCATGTCTTTGACTCACACCGAAAACGCCACCAGCCGCTGGGGAACCTGCTTCCCACAGCGGCCGGTGGACGCTCTGGCCGAACCGCGGGCGGCTACTTCTTGCCGCCCTCCTTCTTCGCAGGAGCGGCTTCCTTCTTCTCCTCGCCCTTCTTGGCCTCGCCGGCCGCGGCGGCCGGGGCACCGGGCGCTCCGGGGGCGGCGGCACCGGCGGCGGCAGGCGCTGCACCCTCGGCGGGGGCCGCTGCAGCCTCGGCGGCAACCGGCTCCGGCTCCTCGGCACGGGGCGCGTGGATCGAGACCACTGCCGCGTTGCGGCGCGTGAGCTCGAGGATCGTGACCCCCGGGGGCAGCGGGATGTCCGCCAGGAACTTGGTCTCGTTCAGGCTCATGCCCGAGAGGTCCAGCTCCAGGAACTCCGGCAGGTCCTTGGGCAGGCAGCTGACCTCCACGTCCGAGCGCATGTGCGAAACCACACCGCCCTGGGTCTTCACGCCCGGGGAGATGCTCTCGCCCTTGAAGTGGATCGGCAGGTGGATGCGGATCTTCTCGTTCTCCACAACGCGCTGCAGGTCCACGTGCACGACCAGGTTCTTCGCCGGGTGCATCTGCACGTCCTTGACGATGGCCTCGTGAGTGGTCTCGCCGACCTTCAGGCGCACGATGGAGGAATAGAAGCGCTCGTCACCGATCATCGTCAGCAGGTTCTGCTGGTCGAGCGTCAGTGCCTCGGCTTCCTTATGGGCCCCGTACAGGACCGCGGGGACCTTGCCGGTGTGACGCAGGCGGCGGCTCGCACCTTTGCCTTGCATCGCACGGCTGTCCGCGCTGAATGTGAATGAAATACGCATTGCAGTCTCCAGTAGTTACAAACAAGTGCCGGATCGCGACCAAACCGGCACGGCCAAGAAATCTTCACCGCCGCCTCGGGCGGCTTTCAGTCGACGTAGAGCGAACTCACCGACTCCTCATCGCGGATGCGGCGGATCGTCTCGGCCAGCAGCTCCGCGACCGACAGCTGCCGGATGCGGCCCACGGCCTTCGCCGCGGCGCTCAGCGGTATCGTGTCGGTCACGACCAGCTCATCGAGCGCCGACTTCGCGATGCGTTCCAGGGCCGCCCCCGACAGGATCGCATGGGTAATGTAGGCGACGACCTTGACGGCCCCCTCATCACGCAGCGCCTGCGCCGCCTGGCACAGCGTGCCGGCGGTATCGACCATGTCATCCACCAGCATGCAGGTCTTGCCCTCGACCTCGCCGATGATGTTCATCACCTTCGACTCGTTCGGCCGCGGCCGGCGTTTGTCGATGATCGCCAGTTCCGTATCGTCCAGGCGCTTGGCGAAGGCGCGCGCACGCGCGACGCCCCCCACGTCCGGGGACACCACGATCAGGTCGCGGTACGACTGCTTCCAGGCATCCCCGAGCAGCACCGGGGACGCGTACACGTTGTCCACCGGGATGTCGAAGAAGCCCTCGATCTGATCCGAGTGCAGGTCCACCGTCAGCAAGCGGTCCACGCCCGCGCTGGAGACCATGTTGGCCACCAGCTTGGAGGTGATCGCCGAGCGCGTCGCACGCGGCCGCCGGTCCTGGCGCGAGTACCCGAAATACGGCACCACCGCGGTGATGCGCGCAGCCGAGGCGCGGCGGCATGCATCGATCATCACCAACAGCTCCATCAGGCTGTCGTTCGCCGGCGGGCAGGTCGGCTGCAGGATGAAAACGTCGCGCCCGCGCACGTTCTCCATCAGCTCGACGTTGATCTCCCCGTCGCTGAAGCGCCCGACCGATGCCCGCCCGAGCGGCGTCTGCAGGTTGCGCGCAATATCATGCGCCAGCGCCGGGTTGGCGTTGCCGGCAAACAGGGCCAGTGTGTCGCTCGTACTCATAATCTATGCGCGCAGCTTTTACCGACCCCCAAAGGCCACTGTCGTCGCCACCCGGGCGCCGACCCCACTAATGGCTGGGGTGGAAGGATTCGAACCTCCGAATGGCGGGATCAAAACCCGCTGCCTTACCACTTGGCGACACCCCAGCATCCGTCCGCACGCGCGGAAAGGCGCGCGGGCGCGCATCTTACAGCCGCATCAGCCGCCCCGCGCGGCTGCCAGCTGCTCGTGCAGCGGGGATCTGTTCAGGCCGCGCGCCACGAAGCTCCTCCAGCGGTCCGGGACGCGGGCGGCCAGGCGCTCGGCGTCGATGGCCGAGGCGCAGGCGGCGAACACACAGGCCCCGGTTCCGGTGAGGCGTGCCGGGGCAAACCGCCCCAGCCACTCCAGTGCTTCGGCGACCGCCGGAAACTTGGCGCGCACCACCGGCTCGCAGTCGTTGCGGCCACCCGACTCAAAAAAGGCGCGTATTGTGAGCAGGGGGGAATTTCGTGTCAATTCAGGGCTCTGGAAGATCTCGCGGGTACTCACGGCGACTCCGGGATGGATGATCGCGTACCAGGCCTCGGGGAGCTCGACGGGGGTCAGCCGCTCGCCCACCCCTTCGGCCCAGGCGGAAGAACCGTGAACAAAAACAGGGACATCCGCGCCCAGGGGCAAGCCGAGCGCGGCCAGTTCGCTCAGCGATAGCCCGCAGCCCCACAGAGTGTTAAGTGCCACGAGCACCGTCGCCGCATCCGAGCTGCCGCCCCCCAGCCCCCCGCCCAGGGGGATGCGCTTGGTCACCCGCAGGCTCGCCCCGGCCCGAGCCCCGGTCGCAGACTGCAGTGCCCGGGCGGCGCGCACCGCCAGGTCCTCCTCGGCGGCCACCCCGTAAGCGGCCGCCGGGCGCTCGATCCTGCCGTCCTCGCGCAGCGCGACACTGACGGTGTCAGCCAGGTCCAGAAGCTGGAACAGGGTCTGCAGCTGGTGATAACCATCCGGGCGGCGGCCGACCACGTGGAGGAAGAGGTTCAGTTTTGCAGGCGCCGGCCAGTGCGTTTCTGCCAGCGCCGGGGCACGCCCTGGCCGCTCGCTCACAACTGCCAGTCGTCCACGACCAGCCGCACGCGCACGGCCTCGCGCTCTAGGGTAAGACGCGCTGGCAGCACCTGCCCGTGTGCATCGACATAGGCGCCGTAGGCCACGTGCCAGCCGTCCTGGGTAAGGGCATCGAGGCGTTGCTGCGCGGGGTCGAGTGACTCCTCGGCCGGGGCATCCGGCCGCGGCACGCCGAGGATCCAGTAGCGCAGGCTCGCCAGCGGGACATCGAAGCCTAAGCGCGTGCGCAGTTCGGCGCGCGCAAGGTCGTTGCCAACGTGCTCGCCGTGCGCGTTGATGACCTCGAGCGTCTCGCGCTGGGAATTGACCTGCACGCCGCCGATCCCGAGTGGTCCGTCGAGCGTGAGGTGCGCACTGTCGCCATCCTGTGTCCAGCGCAGGTTGCCATTGAAGCCCGTGGCACCGGTGGCCACCGCGACGCGTCCCTTCACCAGGAAGTGCGGCAGCGCCTGCAGCGCAGGTCGTCGGGACTCCCACGGCCCGGAGGCCGAGGTGGCTACCGGGAGCGTACGGCAGCCAGCCAGCGCCAGCAGCACCAGGAGGCCGGCCGTGCCGACTCTCGCGCGGCTATTTCGCATCCGGCAGCAGGCGCTTGATGGTGGCCTTGAGTGGCTTGGAGTCCGGGTCGCGCGCCAGCGCCGCGGCCCACACCTTGCGGGCCTGGCTCTGGTTACCGCTGACCCACAGTACCTCGCCCCAGTGCGCGGCGATCTCGCCGTCGCGGCCCAGGGAGTAGGCGCGCGCGAGCGTCGTCGAGGCGCCCGTCAGGTCGCCGGAGCGGAATCGCACCCACCCCAGGCTGTCGAGCGCGGCCGGGCTGTCCGGCATCACCGTCAGTGCGCGGCGGATCAGAGATTCCGCATGCGCCAGCTCGAGCGAGTGATCGGCCATGGTGTAGCCGAGCGCGTTGAGCATCGCCGGGTCGTCCGGGCGCTTCTCCAGGATCTGCTGCAGGGCCTTGACCGACTCGGGCACGTGCCCGGACTGCTCGAGGATCACGGCGCGGTCGTACTCGATCGAGGGGTGCTGGGGATGGCGCTCCAGCGCGGAAGAGAGCACTGCAAGTCCGTTATCGCCCTCGCCGTTGTCGGCCAGCAGCCGCGCCTTGACGAGCGTGAGGTCGAGTTCGTCCTCGGGATGATCAGCGGCATAGTCATCCAGCAGCGCAAGTGCCTCGGCGCGTGCATGGCGCTGCAGCAGGATCGCAGCCGCGCGCGCGCGCGCCGTCAGCGCCACGGTGGAGTCGTACAGGCGCCGGTAACCGGCCAGCGCCGCATCCGGATCCCCGTCGCGCGCGGCAATGTCGGCAAGATACAGCTGCACCCCGTCGTTGCCGTCGCCGATCGTGAGCAGGTCGGTGAAGCGCTGGCGCGCCTCCTTATAGTCGCCCGAGTTGAAGGCCAGCAGCGCCAGGCGACGGTCGATCTCCACCTGCGGTGCCCCGCTGGCGCGCAGGCGCTCCAGCTCCTGGTGAGCCTCCTCACTGCGATCGAGCGATGCCAGGATCTCCGCGAGCGCAAACCCGCCCTGGCGCGGATCATCGGCCTTCGCCAGCCGCGCGGTGGCCAGTGCCTTGGAGCCGTCCCCGCGCATGACGTAGGCGCGCGCCAGCACGCGCAGCGCGGCGAGGTCCTTCGGGTCGTAGTTGAGCGCTCGCTGCGCATAGCCTACTGCGCGCTCGCCGTCGTAGGCAGACAGGGCGAGCTCGCCGAGCAGGGTAAAGGTCTCGGGCGAGTTGGCGCTGGGTTCCAGCACGCCGCTCATCGCAATGAGGACCGCGGAGGCATCCGACTCCTCGAGCAGCAGCGCACTCAACTCGGTCATGCTGCGGGCGGTGCGCTCGCTCGCCTTGGCCGGCGACGCAGCGGCGCCGGTAGCGGCGGCAGCGGCCGCACTGCTGGCGCTGTTCTTCTGGCCCTCCACCCGCCAGAAGTCGGCGATGGCCGCGCGCGCATCGCTGGTGCGATACAGCTTCAGGGCGACCGCCGCGTACAGCGCATTCGCCTCGCGGTCATCGGGGGCGAGGGTGCGCCAGCGGCTCGCCGACTGCCAGGCCGCGGGCAGATGCTCGCAGGCAACGGCCACCTGGGTGGCGCGGCGGGCCGTCTGCACGTCGCCGTGGACGGCGGCCCGCGCCAGCGATTCCGAGGCCGACCGGCAGTCGCCGCGCTTGAGCGCCTCTTCCGCGGCCGCAACCGACTGCGCCTCCGGTTCGGCGGCCGCCTGCTTCTGCTGGGCCGGTGGTGTGGCAGCGCACGCGGCCAGGCCTGCCAGCAGGGCGGCCACGACAACGGGCATCAATAAGTTGCGCAAGCGATTGATACTATTCACGGTAGACACTATAGACCCTGCCTAAAGTACGCGCATTGCGCAACTTGTCACAAACTGCAGACATCCCGGAGAATGCGCGCCCGCAAACCATGAAGGAATCCATACAACAACGCCTGCAGAAACTCGCCGAGCGTTTCGAGGAGGTGGGGCATCTTCTGGGGTCGCCCGAGGTCGCGGGAAGCTCGCAGCAGTTCCGTGACCTGTCCGTAGAATACGCGCGCCTGCAGCCCCTTGCCGACCGCTTTGCCCGTTACCGGGGCCTGGAAGAGGAGCTGGCGGCCTCGCGCGATCTGCAGAACGACAGCGATGCGGGCATGCGGGCGCTCGGTGACGAAGAGGTAACGCGCCTGCAGCAGGCGCTGACCGTGGAGGCGGATGAACTGCGCAGGCTGTTGCTGCCGAAGGATCCGCGCGACGACAAGAACATCTTCCTCGAGGTGCGCGCCGGCACCGGCGGCGACGAGGCGGCGATCTTCGCCGGTGACCTGCACCGCATGTATGCGCGCTACGCGGAATCCAAGGGCTTCGTCGTCGAGGTGATCAGCGAGAGCCCCGGCGAGCACGGCGGCTATAAGGAGATCATCAGCCGCATCGTCGGCAAGGGCGCCTTCTCGCTCCTGAAGTTCGAGTCGGGGACGCACCGCGTGCAGCGCGTGCCGGCCACCGAAGCGCAGGGGCGCATCCACACCTCCGCGGTCACGGTGGCGATCCTGCCGGAACTCGAGGAAGTCGAGATCGACATCAACCCCGCGGACCTGCGCACCGACACCTACCGCTCCTCGGGAGCCGGCGGCCAGCACGTCAACAAGACCGACTCCGCCGTGCGCATCACCCACATCCCGAGCGGCATCGTGGTCGAGTGCCAGGACGAGCGCTCCCAGCACAAGAACCGCTCGCGGGCGATGTCGTTGCTCAAGGCCCGCCTGCTCGCCTCGGAGCAGGAGAAGCAGCAGTCAGCCCAGGCGCAGTCGCGCCGCCTGCAGGTGGGCACGGGTGATCGCTCCGAGCGCATTCGCACCTACAACTTCCCGCAGGGCCGCGTCACGGACCACCGCATCAACCTCACGCTTTACAAGCTGCAGCAGGTGATGGACGGGCGGCTGGACGAGCTGGTGCAGGCGCTGCAGCAGGAGCACCAGGCGGAGCTGCTGGCGGAGGAAGCGTGAGCGAGCAGGCCCCGGGACTGGTCATTGACAGCAACACCGGCATTGATGTCTCGCTCCCGGTGGCCGGGCCGGGGGTGCGCTCGTATGCCTTCATCGTCGACTGGCATATCCGCCTGATCCTCGCACTCGGCTGGTATGTCGCCGGCGCGACCTTCTACAACGGCAGGCTCTCGCTCACGCCGCCGCCGAAGACCGACGCGATGTGGTTTGGCGCCATCGCATTGCCGGCGCTGGCGATCTACTTCCTGTACCACCCGGTGGTCGAGCTCGCACTGCGCGGCAGCACGCCGGGCAAGCGCCTGGCCGGCGTGCGTGTTATCAGCCGCACGGGGGCGGCGGCCAGCGTGGGCGCGCTGCTGGTGCGCAACGTGTTCAGACTCATTGATTCGCTACCCGCCTTCTACGGCGTGGGACTGGTGGTTGCGTCATTCTCCCGGGACAATCTGCGCTGCGGCGACATGGCCGCAGGGACGGTGCTCGTCTACCAACGCAGTCAGGACTTGCTGCCGCTGGCAGCCTCCGTCCCGCAGTCAGGCAAGCTGGACGCGCAAAGTGCAGAACTGGTCCTCGAGGTGCTGCAGCGCTGGAGTACCCTTGAGCCGCAGGCGCGGTTGCGCCTCGCGCGGCGGCTGCTCGTGCGTCACGGCGCCGATGCTGCCGCGGTGGAAGCGGCCGGTGCAGAAGACCTGCGCTCCCGGCTCGAGAGACTCACCACCACCGCGTAGCCGCCATGGACCAGACCGCCCGCCGCCATGCCCTCAGCGCTGCGCTCCTGCAGCATGCGGGGCTGTGGCGCGAGGCCCAGGCGCGCCTGGACCGCCTGGCCGGGCCGCGCAGCAACGATGCGACTGATGCAGCGCGGGTGGCCGATGACTACCGGATGCTGGCCCATGACCTCGCGTGCGCGCGCGACCTGCTGCCATCCACACGCACGCGCGAGTACCTGGAGGGCGCCTACGCGCGCACGCATGGGGCGCTGCATCACGGGGCATGGCGCGCAGGCAGCGCACTGCGGCAGTTCGTGGCCGCAGAGCTGCCCGCTGCCATTTTCTGGCTCAGGCCCTACCTGATGTGGACGACGATCATATTCGTGCTGGCCGCCGCCGCCGGCTATGCACTCGTGCACCGGTATCCTGACCTCATCGGCCTGTTCGCCTCCCCGGACCTGATCGCCAGCGTCGAACGCGGCAAGCTGTGGACCGACGGCCTGCTGAACATCGTGCCCTCGTCGGTGCTGTCGGTGCAGATCCTCGCGAACAACGTCGTCGTCAGCCTGTTTGCCTACTGCGCCGGCCTGTTCTTCGGCCTCGGCACTCTTTATATCCTCGGTCTGAACGGGCTGATGCTCGGCGCGGTGTTCGCCTTCGTCGGCGCACACGGTCTTGCTGGCGAACTGTTCGGCTTCATCGTCGCCCACGGCTGCGTCGAGCTGTCGGTGATGTGCCTGTCCGCCGCCGCCGGGGCGGCGGTCGGCGAGGCGCTGATCCGCCCGGGACGCGCTGGACGCATGCCCTCCTTCAGTGCCGCGGCATTGCGCTCGGGGCGCGTGCTGATCGCCTGCGCCGTCCTGCTGGTCGGGGCGGGGCTGATCGAGGGCTACGTCTCGCCGAACCCGCACGTGCCGCTCAGCGCACGTATCGTCATCGGCCTGGGTTACTGGCTGCTCATGGTGAGCGTACTGTCGGGACGGGTTCCCAGGATCGCCGGGCGGCTGCGCCGCTGGCCTACACGCGTCGCGAGCGGCGCAGCTGCTCGTAGCGGTTGAACAGCGCCGGCTCGAGCTGTCCTGCGGCAGCCGCCACCACCGGCACTCCCAGCCGCTCGAGCACCGCGCGCTGGCCTGCGGCCCGCCGCTGGTGCTCCTGGGCCGCGAGCGCGATCCACGGGTCCTCCCAGGACCGCGCCGCGCCCCGCCCGAGCGCGGCAATCTCGCCGCTGAGGACGCCGCCTACCATGACCAGGTGCGGGGGCGCCAGGAGCCTTACGGCACGGGCCAGTTGTGCGGCAATGTTGGCATCGTCCAGGTCCGTCAGCAGGATGACCAGCGAGCGGTGCTTGAGCAGCCGTCGCATCTCCACCGCCGCGCTGGTCGGATCGGACTCGGCGCGGCGCGGAGCGCTCTGCTCCAGCATCCTGCGCACCCTGATCACACCGGCCATACCACGCTCGGGGGTGCAGCTGGCCAGCACCCGCTCGGCATACACGACCAGACCGATGCGGTCATCGTGGTGCGTCGCCAGTTCGGCAAGGCGCGCCGTGAGGTTGCTGTAGAGGCCGAAGTGCTCGAGCGCACCGCTGCGCACCCGGCTGAACCGCCCGGCATCGATGGCGACCAGCAGGTCCAGGTGCTGGTCCTCGGTGTACTCGCGGGTGACCAGCGCGCCGGTACGCGCCGTGGCCTTCCAGTCGATGCGCGACAGCGGGTCCCCGCGCACGTAGGCGCGCAGCTGATGCAGCTCCGCGCCGGCGCCGGCGAGGCGCCGCGCACGTGTCCCGCCAGCCATCGCGCGCGCGCGCACGCTGCCACGCAGGGCATCCGGCGCCACGACGCTCTGGTGTTGCGGCTGCAGCGTGGTCGACCACCAGGCGAGCGCAAACGGGCCACGCAGCCGCGCCGGCAGCTCGGGCCAGCGCTGCGGCCCCAGGCGCACGGGCAGCACGCTCACCGCATCTGCGCTCCGCGCCCCGGGTGGCACGCGCACGCGGCGGGTCTGGGTCAGGGGTTCGAAGCCGCCTGGCAGCGCCGGGGCGTACTCGATCGTGAGCGTCCGCGCCGAGAGATTGCTGAACTGGAACGCCGCCTGCTGCGGCCGCCCGAGGAAGGCCCGCGCCGCTGTCGCAATCCGCACCGGAACCCGGCCCCGCCGCAGGATGGTGCCCTCGATTGCCAGGCCAAGCAGCAGCAGTCCGGCCGGCACGGTCCACAGGCGCGCCAGGGCGGCCTCGTCGGACCATACGCCGACGACGGCGAGCACGGCACTTAGCAGGACCAGCAGGTAACCGCGCGCGGCAAGGTGCATGGGGCAGGCTCCGGCTCAGCGAGGGACGGGCGTCTCCGCGAGGATGTTCTGCACGGTCTCCAGGTCGGAGGCGCCCTCGAGCGTGGCCTCCGGCGTCAGCACCAGCCGGTGCGGCATCACCCACGCGGCCGCGCGCTTCACGTCATCCGGCGTCACGAACTCGCCCGCGCGCAACGCTGCGATGGTGCGCGCGGCCTTGAGCAGCGCCAGGGCCCCGCGGGTCGAGAGCCCGAGAGCCAGCCGCGCGTGTGCGCGCGAGGTGCGCGCCAGATCCAGCACGTACGCAGTGAGCGCCTCGGAGACGTGCACCGCCTCCACTTCCGCGCGTGCCGCGCCGAGCAGCGCGCGATCGATGGCCGTCACGGAGGCCAGCGCGGCCTGCACGGCGGTCTCCATGCCGCCATAGCGGCCGAGGATCTCGGCCTCCGCCTCGCGCGCCGGGTACTGCATGTCCAGCCGCAGCATGAAGCGATCCAGCTGGGACTCGGGCAGCGGATAGGTGCCCTCGAATTCGCGCGGATTCTGGGTCGCGATGAGCAGGAAGTCCGCCGGCAGGTCGAAGGTGGTGCGATCGACGCTGACCTGCCGCTCCTCCATTGCCTCAAGCAGCGCCGACTGCGTCTTAGGTCCGGTACGGTTGATCTCATCGACCAGCACGACGTCTGCGAACAGCGGCCCGGGCCGGAAGGTGAACGCCCTGCTGGCCTCATCGAAGACGCTCACGCCGGTGATGTCACTCGGCATCAGGTCGGCCGTTCCCTGGATGCGCTTGAACTCCCCGCCGAGTGCGCGCGCCAGCGTCTTCGCCAGCAGCGTCTTGCCGAGGCCCGGGATGCCCTGCACGAGTACGTGGCCGCGCGCGATGAGGGCAATCAGCAGCGCATGCAGCGAGGCGTCCGTTCCGACGAACACGCGACCGAGTTCCCGCGCCAGGCGGCCCTCGAGTTGCTGGATGGAGGTGGTCATGCGTTGAGCAGCCTTTCGGTTCGGACGATGAGATTGCGCAGGCGCACCAGCGGCACCTTCTGGTCAGCGTACGCCTGCGCGTACCAGGCCTTCAGCTGCGCGACGTCGGAGCTGGCCAGCCGCGGATGCAGCTCCAGCCATGCCCATAAGGCTGCCTCCGCGACTCTGCGGTCATCGTGCAGCACGCCGCGGACGCCGAGGAAGAAATTATCGAACATGCGCCGGGCCGCGGCCGCCGGTCGCAGCACGCGCGCGAGAAACAGTCCGGTGTCGCGTACCAGCTGCGTCTCCTGCGGTGCGGGAGTGCGCACGGCAGGCGCCTGCAGCTGCGTTGCGCCGAGGACCCACACCAGCCAGACCGCCGCGACAATGGCCAGCGTCGCGTACAGCCTGCGATCCTTGTAGAACTTCGCGGGGTCGTAGACCGCCGACAGGCCCTGGTGCTCGTCATCGAAGATCACCGCGCCGCCAGCGGCGGTCGCCGCGGCCACGATGTTTGACAGCAGGCGCGCGTTGTCGGCCTGACCGAGCGTCCGGTTGGCAAACAGCGAGGCGAAGCCACTGACCAGAATCGTCCCGGCACCCAGGGGACGGACCCAGAGTACCCCCTCACCCGAGCCCTCCGCGTGCGCCAGTGTCAGCATGAACCCGTCGCGCGGTACCGTCATGGTCCACGCCGCCGGCGGCAAGTCCGAGAGCGCAACGGCCTGATGCACGCCCTCAAGATACGGGTGCGGCCGGTTGGGAACCAGCGTACTGCGGATCGGTTCTGCGAGCCCGAGTGAATTGCGGGCCACACGCTCGAGCGCCTTGGCATCCCTGGCTACTGCCTTTGCCGCCCCGGCGCTCTTCTGTGGCTCTTCCCCCGCTGGCCGGGCCTGCACTTCCAGACCGCTCAGCAACTGCAGATCGCCCACCAGTCCGCGGTCGGAGCGCGCCCAATCGGGGCGGTCCGAGAGCGCCGCAAGAATCAGCAGCGTGTTGCCGCGGCGCACCCAGCCATCCAGTGCCACCGCCTCGTCGGTACGAAAGGCGGTGGTCGCCGGCAGTGTCACGATCAGCAGGTTCCCCGTGGCCGAGATGCCCGGGAAACTGCTGAGCGTACTGAAGCGCTCGCGCAGCGACACCACGGGGACCCCCTCCTCCCTGAGCCACGTCACCACCCCGAGCAGCCCGCTGGCGCGCCGCTCCGCGCTGGTCGGGGCCGCGGCGTCGCGCGCTCCCGGCGGGCCGGTATGGATGAACAGCATGGCGAACACCAGCAGCGCGCCCAGCGCGCAGGCCAGGGTTGTCAGCCGGTCACGCACGATGCGCGGTCGCGCCCGCCGCGATCCCGGTTGCTGCCAGCCGGGCAAGCATGGCGCGCCCGTCAGCAATGGCTGCTGCCAGGCGGGCTGCCGCGAAGTCGCGGGTGGAGAAACGCAGCTGTTCACTCACCGATGCCAGTTCACCCAGCGCGGCGCGTTCTGAGTCATCGGCAAGATGAGCATCGTGCAGCAGTTCGCGCGCAGTCAGGGCACGCGCGGGCGGCAGGCGGCCTTGTTCCGTGAGTCGGTCCGCGATCAGCTGCAGCAACAGTGCCGGCTGCTCGCGCGGCGCGCGGCGTTCCAGATCGCTCAACGCCCCCGCGATGCGGTGGACGCCGCGCGGCGGGCGGCCGCGCCGCGCGGATCCGCGCCCCACAAGCACGCCTGCAATGCGCAGTTCGTTGACGAGGATGGCCAGCGCCACTGCCACAACGAGCGCCAGCGCCAGCCACGAGATGACCTGCGCCACGCCGTGGGAGAAATTCAGCGTCGCCAGCCAGCCTGGGAGGACCTCGGAGTCGCGCTCACGTCCGGCCATGATCTTGCGCAACCACGCCTTGAAGCGACCCCACCAGCCCTGGTGGGAATCGTCGACCTGCGAGATCCGTGCCACTATCGCGGCCGCGGTCTGCGCCCTGGGCGCACGGCCCTTGGCGCTTGGCGTCAGGCTGCGTGACAGCAGTGTGCGCAGCTCCGTCAGGCCTTGCGCGGAGAGCTGGTTGCGTGGCTGGTCCCAGTCCGCCGGCAGCCAAGGGGCCCAGGCGCTATCGGTCAGTGCCGCGGTCAACTCCGGGCAGCGCGCGGCGATGCGTTCGTAGCCCACGTCAAGATCCTGGTCCAGGCGCGCGACGCATGCATCGAGCCGCTCGAGCAGTTCATGCGCCTGCGCGCCGCTGATGCCGGCGAGGAGGAACAGGACTCCGGCCAGCCAGCGATGCACCGCTTATGCCGGGGCAGAGATTCGTTGCGCGAGGTCGGTGCCTTCCCTGCGCGCGCTCAGGTCACCGAACACCGCCAGCTGCACTGCCATGTAGAAGGGAACCGCGAACGCACCCAGGGCAACCACCACGACCGCATAGGCGGCGGTCACCACGGCCAGGTCGCCGTGCGCTGCCAGGGCGATCACGAAGCCCGTTGCCGTGCCCAAGAGCAGGTACAGGACCATGAGGATGATGAACGCGACGGTGTAGATGATGCTGAGGCGCCAGAAGCTGCCGCGCGTGAGGCGCCAGCTGCGGGTGAGACTCTCTACCGGGCCGGCAGGCGCGACCAGAAGGACCACGAATGAACTTGAGAGTGACACCAGCACGTAACAGGCGAGCACCGCCATTGCCAGGAACACGCCCACCCGCACGGCGCCCGAAAACAGAAACCCCGGCACGATACAGACCATGAGCGCAATCCAGAACAGGATGACCATTCCTATCATCGCGGGCGTGCGCCGCACGGCGGTCGCAAGTTCGCCTCCGGCCTGCTGGCCCACAGCCAGGTGGTACTGGCGCAGCACGATGGCGGCGTTCAGCACCAGGGTGAGCAGCGCGCTGACCACGTACACCGCGCGGTAGGTCGGCTCCTGCATCAGTGCCAGCAGCTTCACCTTCAGGCCCCGGCCGCTGATCAGCAGGTACAGGCTTGGCAGCTGCGACCCGAGTATGGCAACGGCCGCCAGGGGCATGCACCGGAACAGCGTGGCGCGATAGATCCTGAAGGTCAGGTCCAGGGTCTCGCCTACGGTAAGCGGGCGCGACGGCGGGTATGGCAAGGTCGACATTCGAATATATTAGCGCTGTGACGAAGCTGCCGATATGACCACCCCCTCTTGCGGCGAATTGCTGGCGCAGGGCGTGCAGCAGCTGCAGGCGGCCCCCGGCCAGCAGGCCCCCGATCCCAACCTCGACGCCCGGCTGGACGCCCAAGTGCTGCTGGCGCACGTGCTGGGCGTCACGCGCGGCCGCCTGCTCTCGCATCCCGAGGCACCCTGCAGCGCAGCGCAGGTCCTGCAGTACCAGGCGCTGCTGGGGCGTCGCGCCGCGGGCGAGCCGCTGGCCTACCTGGTCGGGCACCGTGAGTTCTGGTCGCTCGAGCTGGCCGTAGGTCCTGGTGTGTTGGTGCCCCGGCCGGAGACCGAGCTGCTGGTGGAACGCGCCCTGACACGCGGCCCGGCCACGGCCGCACGGGTGGCGGATCTGGGGACCGGGTCTGGCGCCGTGGCGCTCGCGCTGGCCAGTGAGCGCCCCGACTGGCACGTCGTGGCTACCGACATCTCCCCGGCAGCGCTCACCGTGGCGCGCGCCAACGCCGCAGCCCTGGGGCTGTCACGGGTCGAGTTCCGCCTCGGCGACTGGTACGCGGCGCTCGCCGGTGAGCTGTTCGACCTGCTGGTGAGCAATCCACCGTACATAGCCGCCGCCGACCCGGCGCTCGTGCTGCTGCAGCACGAGCCGCAGCTGGCCCTGACGCCCGGGGAGGACGCGCTGGCTGGCCTGCGCACGCTTGCCGCCGGTGCCGCATCCCACCTGGCGCTGGGCGGCTGGCTCATGCTCGAGCACGGCGCAACCCAGGGCGTGCAGGTGCGCGCTGCGCTTGTCCTCGCGGGCTTCCGTCACGTACGCTCGCACCGCGATCTCGCCGGACACGAGCGCATGACGGAAGGACAACGATGATCAGATTCGAAACCTCACTCGGTGGCTTCACCGTAGAACTGTTCCCCAAGGAAGCCCCGGTGACCGTGGAAAACTTCCAGCGCTACGTTGACGATGGCTTCTTCGACGGCACGGTGTTCCACCGCGTTGTGCCGGGGTTCGTCATCCAGGGCGGCGGCCTGACGCCGGACCTCGCCAACAAGAAGACGCGCGCACCGATTGCCAACGAGGCCAAGAACGGACTGAAGAACGGCCGTGGCTACCTGTCGATGGCACGCACCAGCGACATCAACAGCGCGACCTCGCAGTTCTTCGTCAACCTCGTCGACAACGCCTTCCTCGACCACGGCCCGCGTGACTACGGCTACGCGGTGTTCGGCAAGGTCACCGAGGGCATGGATGTCATCGACAAGATCGCCAAGGTGGGCACCGGCAACAAGAAGGGGCACCAGGGGGTGCCACTCGAGGACGTGGTCATCGTCTCGGCACGTCGCATCGAGCCGAAGTAACCCGGTCGCAGGCACCTTGGCGCCGCCCATCGGTCCGCGCCGCCGCACAGGCCTGGTCGCCGTGCACCGGCAGCGTGGCCGCATCGCCCGCCGGTTCTTCAAATGGCTCGGCGCGCTGCTGCTCGGCTGGATCGCCGTGAGCGTAGTCGCGGTGCTGCTGCTGCGCTGGCTGAACCCGCTGACCAGCGCAATGATGGTGGAGTCCCGGGTGCGGGCGTGGGCGGCGCAGCGCCACGACTACCGCACCGACTATCGGTGGGTGAACCTGGAGCAGATATCCCCGCACGCCGCCATTGCCGTGGTCGCCTCCGAAGATCAGCTGTTCCCCTTCCACGCCGGCTTCGACTTCAATTCCATCCGCGCGGCGGTGCGCGCCAGCGAGCAGGGCAAACACCTGCGCGGCGCGAGCACCATCTCGCAGCAGGTGGCCAAGAACCTGTACCTGTGGTCCGGCCACTCCTTCGTGCGCAAGGGCCTGGAGGCCTACTTCACGGTGTTGATCGAGGCGCTCTGGCCCAAGGAACGTATTCTCGAGATGTACCTGAACATCGCGCAATTCGGTGACGGCATCTACGGGGTACAGGCCGCCACGCAGCACTTCTGGCACAAGAACGCCCGCGCGCTTACTTCCTCGGAAGCCGCGCTGCTGGCCGCCGTGCTGCCCAACCCGGTGCTGATGCACGCGGACCGCCCCTCGCGCTACGTGGCGATGCGTCGCGAACAGATCCTGGCGCAGATGCGCGAGCTCGGAGGTGCGGCCTACCTGCGGGCGCTGGAATCAGAGCGGCGCGAAACGCACTAGGCCGCCGCGCAGTGCTCTCAAGGCTCGTAACCCAGGTTCGGTGC
>CAVUJF010000012.1:0-6458 GCA_963741745.1 uncultured Pseudomonadota bacterium
GATGCCACGGCCACAGCCGCCTATGTGCTGGGCTACCTGCCGGTGCCGCTGCCCTGGATCGACATTCCGACGGCAAGGTCGGTGCGGCACACGTCAAGGCCAACACCAGTGCCTATCTCCTGCCTGGCGTGGGCACCTGCGTAGCGCCCGCCCCGTGCGAGCCGGTCAGCACCGACAGCAGCAAGAGCAGCGTCGCCTGGGGGGCAGGCCTGCAGTTCAAGTGGGGCCGGACGGCGGCGCGCCTGGACTACGAACGCTTCGACGGCTCGCAGGGTAACCCGGCGGCGCTGGCCGCCGAATTCCCTTCAATTTCTGAGCGCGCCGCTGCCGGCGGTATCAGGCTGCGGGCGCCGGCAGCGAGGCAGCGCGCTCGCCGCCGAGCACTGCCTTCATCCGCACCTCGTCGAGCTCCCCGCACCACTTGGCGACCACCAGCGTCGCGACGCCGTTGCCCACCAGATTGGTGAGCGCACGCGCCTCGGACATGAAGCGGTCGACCCCGAGGATCAGGGCGACGCCGGCCACCGGGACGTGCCCCACCGCCGACAGCGATGCGGCCAGCACGATGAAGCCGCTGCCGGTCACCGCCGCGGCGCCCTTGGAGGTCAGCAGCAGGACCGCCAGCAGTGTCAGCTGGTGTCCCAGGGTGAGCGGGGTGTTGGTGGCCTGGGCGATGTACAGCGCCGCCATGGTGAGGTAGATCGCCGTGCCGTCCAGGTTGAAGGAGTACCCGGCCGGGATGACCAGGCCCACGATCGGCTTCTTCACCCCCAGCTCCTCCATCTTGCCGAGCATGCGCGGCAGCACCGACTCGGATGAGGACGTGCCGAGCACGATGAACAGCTCATCGCGGATGTAACGGATGAAGGCGAGTATCGAGAAGCCGTGCAGCCTGGCGATCAGCCCCAGCACGCACAGCACGAACAGGATGCAGGTCAGGTAGAAGCAGCCCATGAGCCGCGCCAGCCCCAGCAGCGACTCGGCTCCGTAACGCCCCACCGTGAAGGCCATCGCGCCCAGCGCCCCGAGCGGGGCTAGACGCATGATGTAGCCGACGATGACGAACAGCACCTGGCCGAACTTGTCGACCATGCCGTAGATCAGGTTCTCGCGCCCACCCAGCGCGTGCAGGGCGAAGCCGAACAGCACCGCCAGCAAGAGCGTCTGCAGCACATCTCCGCTGGCGAAGGCGCCGAAGAAAGTCGCCGGGATGATGTTGAGGATGAACTCGGTGACCCCGGGCATCGCCGCGGGGGCCACGTACTGGCTGATGGCGCGGGTGTCCAGCGAGGCTGGGTCCGCATTGATCCCCGCTCCCGGCTTGACCAGGTTCACCACCAGCAGGCCGATGACCAGCGCGAGCGTGGTCAGTACTTCGAAGTAGATCAGCGCCAGCCCACCTGCCTTGCCGACGTCGCGCAGCTTGGCCATGCCGGCAATGCCGGTGACCACGGTGCAGAAGATGATCGGGGCGATCAGCAGCCGGATGAGCTTGATGAAGCCATCGCCGAGCGGCTGCAGCTGCTGCGCGAAATGCGGCCACAGCACCCCGAGCGCGATGCCGAGCGCGATGGCCACCAGAACCTGGAAATACAGCGAGCGCCAGATCGCAGTGCGGCGCATTGCGGCCCCCTACCCTGGCCGCCGGACCGGCGGCAGGGGCTAGCCTACCGCGTCGCGGGCGCGCCTGCGCGCGCCGGCGCGACGGCACGGCCCCCTCAGGAGACCTTCTCGAACTGCTGCTCCTCGGTGCTGCCGGTGAGCGCGGTGATGGAGGAGGTGCCGCCGGCCACGGTCTGCGTGACGGCATCGAAGTAGCCGGCACCGACCTCGCGCTGGTGTTTGGTCGCGGTGTAGCCGTTGGCCTCGGCCGCGAACTCCGCCTGCTGCAGGGTCACGTAGGCGCTCATCTGGTGAGTCTTGTAGCCGCGCGCCAGCTCGAACATGGAGTAGTTGAGCGCGTGGAACCCAGCGAGCGTGATGAACTGGAAGCGGTAGCCCATCGCGCCCAGTTCGCGCTGGAACTTGGCGATCTGGGCATCATCGAGCTTGCGCTTCCAGTTGAACGAGGGCGAGCAGTTGTAGGCCAGCAGCTTGCCGGGGAAGCGGGCGTGGATCCCTTCGGCGAACTCGCGCGCCTCCTCGAGGTCGGGCTTGGCGGTCTCACACCACACCAGGTCCGCGTACGGCGCGTAGGCGAGCCCGCGGGTGATTGCCTGCTTCAGTCCCGCCCTGACGTAGAAGAAGCCTTCCGAGGTGCGGCCCTTGGCGGCATCGATGAAGGCACGGTCGCGCTCGTCGACGTCGGCAGTGAGCAGGTTCGCCCCTTCCGCGTCGGTGCGTGCCACGAGCACCGTCGGCACGTTGCACACATCCGCGGCCAGGCGCGCGGCAACCAGCTTGGCGACCGCGTCCTGGGTGCTGACCAGCACCTTGCCGCCCATGTGCCCGCACTTCTTGGCCGAGGACAGCTGGTCCTCGAAGTGCACGCCGGCGGCCCCGGCCTCGATCATCTGCTTCATCAGCTCGAAGGCGTTCAGCACCCCGCCGAAGCCGGCCTCGGCATCCGCCACGATGGGCTTGAGCCAGTCGATGCTGTCATCGCCCTCGGCGTGGCAGATCTCGTCCGCGCGGCGCAGCGTATTGTTGATGCGGCGCACGACCGCCGGCACCGAGTCCGCCGGGTACAGCGACTGGTCGGGGTACATCTGCCCGGCGAGGTTGGCATCCCCGGCCACCTGCCAGCCGGACAGGTAGATCGCATCCAGCCCCGCCTTGACCTGCTGCATGGCCTGGTTGCCGGTGAGTGCGCCGAGGGCATTCACGAACGGCTTCTCATTGAGGTAGCGCCACAGCTTCTCGGCGGTCAGCCGTGCGATCGAGTGCTCGACCGGCACCGTGCCGCGCAGGCGCACCACATCAGCCGCATCGTAGGCGCGCTGCACGCCGCGCCAGCGCGGGCTCTCGGCCCAGCTGCGCCGCAGTTCATCAGCCGTGGGGAGGGATTTCACACTCATGGGTCTCGCCTTCTGCAAATTCACCAAGGATTGTCAGCTCAGCAGCTCGTAGGCCGGAAGCGTCAGGAACTCATCGAACGTCTCGCTCTTGGTCATGCGCTCGAACAGCCGCGCGGCACTCGGGAACACGCCCTGCGTCAGCCGCGCCGCGCCGACCTCGGCATGGATGCGGTCCAGTTCCGCCATCATCAGCCGGTCGAAGCGCTCGAGCGTGATCGGCTGGCCGTCTGCAGTGCGCGCACCGTGGTGCAGCCACTGCCACAGCTGCGCGCGGCAGATCTCCGCAGTCGCCGCGTCCTCCATCAGGTGGTAAAGCGGCACGCAGCCGTTGCCGCGCAGCCAGGCCTCGAGATACTGGACCCCGACGCGGATGCAGGCGCGCAGTCCGTCCTCGGTGATCTGCCCGGGAGGCAGCTGCACCAGGTCGGCCGCGGTGACGTTCACCTCCGCGCGTGCCACGCCGAGCTGATTGGGGCCACGCATCACCGAGTTGAAGGCTTCCATGGCGATCGGGGCAAGGCCCGGGTGCGCGACCCAGGTGCCGTCGTGCCCGGCGTTCGCCTCGCGCAACTTGTCGGCGCGCACGCGCGCCATCGCCGCCTCGTTGGCGGCTGGGTCGTCGCGGATCGGGATCTGCGCGGCCATGCCGCCCATGGCATGTGCCCCGCGGCGGTGGCAGGTCTTGATGAGCAGATCGACGTAGGACCTCAGGAAGTGCTTGTCCATGGTGACCGAGGCGCGGTCGGGCATCACGAAGTCGGCGCGGTTGCGGAACTTCTTGATGAAGCTGAAGATGTAGTCCCAGCGCCCGCAGTTGAGTCCCGCGGAGTGCTCGCGCAGCTCGAACAGGATCTCGTCCATCTCAAAGGCGGCGAGGATGGTCTCGATCAGCACGGTCGCCTTGATCGTGCCGCGTGCCATGCCGAGCGCCTCCTGGGCGGCGACGAACACCTCGTTCCACAGGCGGGCCTCGAGGTGGCTCTCCATCTTCGGCAGGTAGAAGTACGGGCCGGTACCGCTGCTGGCGAGCGCTGCGTGGTTATTGGCGATGAACAGCGCGAAGTCGAACAGCGCCGCCGAGACCGGCTCGCCGTTGATGCGCACGTGCTTCTCCGGCAGGTGCCAGCCGCGCGGGCGCACGATCAGCGTCGCGGTGCGCTCGGCCAGGCGGTAGTGCTTGCCGGTCGCCGGGTCCTCGTAGCTGATCCTGCGCCGGATGGCATCGCTTAAGTTCACCTGCCCGCGGATGACGTTCTCCCAGGTCGGGGAGAGGGAATCCTCGAAGTCGGCCATGAACGCCTTCACCGGGGCGTTCAGGGCGTTGATGATCATCTTGCGCTCGACGGGACCGGTGATCTCCACGCGGCGGTCGAGCAGGTCCTGGGGAACCGGGGCGATGCGCCAGTCCCCGGCGCGCACCGCGGCGGTCTCGGGCAGGAAGTCCGGCAGTTCCCCCGCATCCAGGCGCTGCTGGCGCTGCACGCGGGCCTGCAGCAGCTCCAGGCGCCGGGGATTGAAGCGCCGGTGCAGGCTTGCCAGGAGCTGCAGGGCCAGCGGCGTAAGGACCTCGGCCGAGCGCTCGACCCGGCCACCGGCGAGCTCCACCTTCGGTTCCGAGGCGTCGCGGGCATGCACCCGGCCATGTTCTGCGGCGTTCATGCCGCCATAGTACGACCGGCCGGACTGAAATTTGACTATAGAAACTTCACACTGTTAATTTCACAACAGTATTACCGGGCTTCCCCCGGGGGGCACGCGACATATGCCGGAACTGCTGCGCAAGGGACACTTCCTCGGGGCCAAGCTGCGCGCGCTGCGCAAGCGCAACGGGCTTACGCTCGAGGAGCTCTCGGTGCGCTGCATCCAGCGCGATACGGAGCGGGCACCGTCGGTCTCGTACCTGAGCATGATCGAGAGTGGCAAACGCACGCCCTCCTCCGAGCTGCTCGAGCTGCTGGCCGGAGTGTTCCAGCGCCCGGCCACCTGGTTCCTCGACGAGAGTGCCGACCTTGAGCTGCAGCCGGCCCTGCCCGGCGGTGCCCCCACCCGCATCCCGCTCGAGCCGGCGTTCCTGTTTTCCAAGAACCTGCTGCAGGCGGCCATCCCGGAGCTGCTGGTGCAGACCGGCACCACCGGGCGGCAGTTCGCGCACCTGTTGATCCGCTCCCACCAGGAGCTGTCGCGCAACGATTTTCCCGACCTCGAGCGGGCCGCCGACGGCATCAGCGAGCGGCGCTTCCCGCTGTCGGTAGATGACCTGATGCGCCTGTGCAAGCGCCATGGTCTGGAGATCCGCTGGTTCGACCGCAAGCCGGTACTGGCCCGCGACAAGGACCGCGAGCTGCGCAGCATGGTGCGTTCCTTCTTCGAGGCCCCGCGCATCATCTACGCGAACCGCGCGCTGCAGGGCGATCCGGCCCGGCTGAAGTTCGACCTCGCCGCGCACATCGCCCACAAGGTGCTGCACGGGGGTGACGGCATGAAGTCCGCGCACGCGACCGGCGGGGAGATGGGCGGCAGCCCGGAAAGCGGCTCCAGTGCCGTCGGCATGAGCGCGCAGGATGTCCTGCACGCCTGGCGTGACTTCGAGTGCAGCTTCTTCGCCGGTGCGCTGCTGGCGCCGCGCGTGCCGTTCCGCCGCTTCCTGGCGCGCGAGCGGCACCGCGTGGAAGCGGGCGCGAAGCTCGAGCTTACCCCCGCGGTGATCATGCGTCGCATGACCAAGGTATCCCCCTACCCCTACTGGCACTTCTTCGACGCCTATCCGCCGGGGTACCTGCGCGCGGTCTACCGCGGCAACGGCATCCCGCTGCCGTGGGGCAACTTGGCACAGGTGAGCGATCCGTGCCCGAACTGGGCCGTGTTCCGCATGATCGACAGCCAGGTAGGCGGCGGGTCGCAGATTTCCGTGCTGCGCGATGGCGAGCGTTCGTTGCTGTATTGCTGCCATTCGATCCGCGTGCACGACATGGCCGGCAACCCGCACGTCCTGTCGGTCGGGGTCGATCTGGCGCCGGCGCTGGCCACCAACGGGGTGCCCAGCGAGGCGGTCGTGGATTCGATCTTCCGCGAGTGCCTGCACCGCCACGGCGAGGCACGCATCCCCAAGGCCGCGGCCCAGGGGCTGGAGGCGGTCGCCCACGTGCTGAACATCGCCTGGATCACCGATGCGTTAGCGCATCCGGCGCGCATCATCTGCCCGCGCAGCAACCGCTGTCCGCGCGCCGAGCGCTGCGAGGGTGCGCGGCCCTCGCGGGCCCGCGAGATCGCGGATGTGCGCGAGGAGATCCTCGGCCGGGACAGCTGAGCGCGTAAGATGGCGGCGCTAGCCACGGGGGCGCCGCACATGCGCAGGCTGACGGGAAGCCGGCTGAAGCTGCGTATTGACGCGGGCGAGCTCAACTACGGCGCGCACCGCAGCCCCTAGATTCGAGTCGGGAG
>CAVUJF010000013.1:0-9498 GCA_963741745.1 uncultured Pseudomonadota bacterium
GGATCCGGCCCCGCCGGACCTCTGCCTCGCTGAGCCGGTGCGCCCCGCTGCGCTGCCCGAACCGACTGCTCTTCTTCTGCCTGGCTCTCGCAGCGGCAAAGCTCAGCTCGATACTCGGATTCGGCGGCCTGGAATCCGCGCGGGTGGACAATGTGCTGAGCATCGTGAACCTGGTGGCGTGCGCGCTGTACCTGTTCACTGCGACAGCTCCGGTGTACGGTGCCACCGGCGCGTTGCGCCTGGCGCACACTGCCGTACTGGCCGTGGGCGCCATCGTCGTGGGCTATCGCTTCGTGGTGTTCCTGGTTACCTTGTATACGACATGCTCGCTCGCTCAGCACACGCAGCCACCGCGGCAGCAGGCGCAACCATGCCCGACGTTGAACAGATTGACGCCCTGGTCGGTGAGTTCTTCCGCTGTTTCGACAACCGCGACGGGCGAGAGCCCTCCAGCGCGTCCATGACGCGCCTGTTTACGGATACCGCGGCCATCTCCGTGCACAGGGCGGCGGCGCTCGAGTTGTATTCCCCCGGTGAGTTTGCGGCGCCGCGGGTGCAGCTGCTGGCCGGCGGCACACTGCTCGGCTTCCACGAGTGGGAGGTGGATGCGACGACCCGCGTGCTGGGCCCGGTCGCCACGCGCGTGTCCGCCTACGCCAAGGCCGGGCGCCTGAACGGCGTCGACTTCACCGGCTCGGGCACCAAGGTATTCCAGCTGGTGAAGCTGGCCGCAGGCTGGCGCATCCTCGCCCTCTCCTGGTTTGACCGCGAGGAACCCGCCGCCGGCCGCCCGGGGACATGACGCCTCAGCCCAGGTTGAGGTAATTGAGGATCCCGCGCGCGGCCTCGCGGCCTTCGAACACGGCCGTCACCACCAGGTCAGAGCCGCGCACCATGTCACCCCCGGCGAACACCTTGGGGTTGGTGGTCTGGAACGGCTGCGCCGGCGCCGCCGAGACGCGCACGCGGCCACTGTCGTGCAGCCGCACGTCGTGCTCGGCGAACCAGGCCGGCGGGCTGGGCAAAAAGCCAAACGCGATGATCACCGCATCGGCGGGGATCACCTCCTCGGAACCGGGTACGGGCTGCGGCACGCGGCGGCCGCGCGCATCGGGGGCACCCAGCCGGGTGGTCACCAGCTTCACCCCCTCAACCTGCTGCGTACCGATGATCTCGATCGGCTGGCGGTTGAAGAGGAACTCCACGCCCTCCTCGCGGCTGTTCTTGTAGTCGCGCCGCGAGCCGGGCATGTTGGCCTCGTCGCGGCGGTAGGTGCAGGTCACCGCCTCGGCGCCCTGGCGGATCGCGGTGCGGTTGGCATCCATCGCGGTGTCGCCGCCACCTAAGACCACGACGCGCTTGCCACGCATGCTGAGGAGGCTGCCGGCGGCCCCCGGCAGCGCCAGCTCGTGGCGGATGTTGGATATCAGGTACGCCAGCGCCTCGTGCACGCCGGGCAGTTCCTCGCCCGGGAAGCCGCCGCGCACCGCGCGATAAGTGCCCATGCCGAGGAACACCGCGTCGTACTCGCGCAGCAGCTGGCCGAACGGCAGGTCGGTGCCCACCTCCACCCCGAGGCGGAAGCTGACACCCATCCCCTCCATGATGCCGCGGCGGGTCTCGACGACCTCCTTCTCCAGCTTGAAGGGCGGGATACCGAAGGTGAGCAGGCCGCCGATGCGCTCGTGCCTGTCAAAGACCACCGGTGCGACCCCGTTGCGCACCAGGATGTCCGCGCAGGCCAGTCCCGCGGGACCGGCCCCGACGATGGCCACGCGCCGCCCGCTCGGCTGCACGTGCGACATGTCCGGCTTCCAGCCCGCCTTGAGCGCCTCGTCGGTGATGTACTTCTCGATCGAGCCGATGGTGACCGCACCCAGCCCGTCGTTGAGCGTGCAGGCGCCCTCGCACAGCCGGTCCTGCGGGCAGATGCGCCCGCACACCTCCGGCAGCGAGTTGGTCTTGTGCGACAGCTCCGCCGCCTCGAAGAGGTTGCCCTCCTCGATGAGCTTCAGCCAGTTGGGGATGTAGTTGTGTACCGGGCACTTCCACTCACAGAAGGGGTTGCCGCAGGCCAGGCACCGGCCGGCCTGCTGGGCGGCACCGGCCGGATCGAACGGCGCGTAGATCTCGCGGTAGTCGCGGATACGCACCTCGACCGGGTGCTTGGCCGGATCCGTGCGCGGGATGTCGAGGAACTGCAGGTTCTTGTCAGCCATGGCGTCGCTTCGGTTGCCTAGGCTGCGCGACGCAGGTTGTCGATCAGCGAGTCGATGGATGCGGCCTTGGGCTTCACCACCCAGAACTTCGGCAGGAAGGTGCGCAGGTCGTTCACGATTTCCTCGGCCCACTCGCTGCGCGTCTCGGCGAAGTGCCGTTCCAGCAGCCCCTCCAGGTGCTGCACGTGCGACTGCATGGCCTCCGGATGGAAGCGGCTGATGTCGATGAGTTCGTGGTTGTAGCGATCGACGAAGTTGCGCTCCAGGTCCAGCACGTAGGCGAAGCCGCCGGTGAAGCCGGCACCGAAGTTCACCCCGGTGCGGCCGAGCACGCACACCGCGCCGCCGGTCATGTATTCGCAGCAGTGGTCCCCGGCACCCTCGATGACCGCGACCGCCCCTGAGTTGCGCACCGCGAAGCGCTCCCCGGCCACCCCGGCCGCGTACAACTCGCCACCGGTGGCCCCGTACAGGCAGGTGTTGCCCATGATGACGGTGTCCTTGGCGATGAAACTGGCGTTGCGCGGATGGCGCAGCACGATGCGGCCGCCGGCCATGCCCTTGCCGACATAGTCGTTGGCATCGCCTTCCAGGTAGAGGTTGAGGCCGGCGGCATTCCACACCCCGAAGCTCTGGCCGGCGTTGCCGGTGCAGCGCACGGTGAGCGGGGCATCGGCCATGCCGTAGTTGCCCCAGCGCCGCGCGATCTCCCCGGAGATGCGTGCGCCGATGGAGCGGTTGAAGTTCTTGAGCGGGTAGTGCCACTCCCCGCCGCGGCGCTCGTGGATGGCGGGCAGCATCTCGCGCACCATGCGCTCGGCGAGCTCGCCCTTGTCGAAGGGCGCATTGGAGGCGGTGCCGCAGTACCGCGGCGCACCGGCGGGCACCCCGGCCGTGGAGAGGATGGGCGAGAGGTCGAGCTTGCGCTGCCGGGGGGTTGCGCCCTCGAGCACCTCGAGGTACTCGGTGCGTCCGATGATTTCCGCCAGGCTGCGCACGCCCAGCGCCGCCAGGATCTCGCGCACCTCCTCGGCCACGAAGCGGAAGTAATTCATCACCATCTCGGGCAGCCCCGTGAAGTACTTCGAGCGCAGCACGTTGTGCTGCGTCGCCACCCCGGTCGCACAGTTGTTCAGGTGGCAGATGCGCAGGTACTTGCACCCCAGGGCCACCATGGGCGCGGTGCCGAAGCCGAAGCTCTCCGCGCCGATGAGCGCCGCCTTGACCACGTCGAGGCCGGTCTTCAGGCCGCCGTCAGTCTGCAGGCGCACCCGATGCCGCAGGTCATTCACCCGCAGCGACTGGTGCGTCTCGGCCAGGCCCAGCTCCCAGGGCGTGCCGGCGTACTTGATGGAGGAGAGCGGGCTCGCGCCGGTGCCGCCGTCGTAGCCGGAGATCGTGATCAGGTCGGCATAGGCCTTGGCGACGCCGGCGGCCACGGTGCCCACGCCCGGTTCCGCCACCAGCTTCACCGACACCAGCGCCTGCGGGTTGACCTGCTTGAGGTCGAAGATCAGCTGCGCCAGGTCCTCGATGGAATAGATATCGTGGTGCGGCGGCGGGGAGATCAGGCCGACGCCGGCACGCGCAAAGCGCAGCGCGGCGATCATCTCATTCACCTTGTGCCCCGGCAGCTGCCCGCCCTCGCCCGGCTTGGCGCCCTGGGCGATCTTGATCTGCAGCACCTCGGCGTTGATCAGGTACTCGGGCGTCACGCCGAAGCGGCCCGAGGCCACCTGCTTGATCTTGGAGTTCTTCTCGGTGCGATAGCGCGCCGGATCCTCGCCGCCCTCGCCGGAATTGGAGCGCGCGCCCAGGCGGTTCATCGCGATCGCCAGCGCCTCGTGCGCCTCGGGCGAGAGCGCGCCCAGTGACATGCCGGCGCTGTCGAAGCGGGCGAACACGGCCTCGACCGGCTCGACCTCCTCTAGCGGAATGGGCAGCGTGCCGCCGCGCAGGCCGAGCAGGTCACGGAAGGTGGCGGCGGGGCGCGCGTTGACCAGCTGCGCGTACTGCCGGTAAAGGGCGCGGTCGCCGGAGATGACCGCCGCCTGCAGGGCGGCGATGACGTCCGGGTTGTACATGTGGTACTCGCCCCCGTGCACGTACTTGAGCAGGCCGCCCTGGCCAATCGGTTCGCGCGGGTTCCACGCGCGCTGCGCCAGCTGCAGCATGTCGGACTCGAGATCGCCGAAGTCCGCACCCTGCACGCGCGACTCGGTGCCGGTGAAGCACAGCTCCACCACCTCATCCGCCAGGCCCACGATCTCGAACAGCTGCGAGCTGCGGTAGCTGGAGATGGTGGAGATGCCCATCTTCGACATGATCTTGAACAGGCCCTTGCGCAGGCCGGCGCGGTAGCTGCGTCCGAGTTCCAGCCGCGCGGCGAAGTCCAGCTTCACGCGTCCCTTGCGCATCATCTCGAACAGCACCTGGTAGGCCATGTAGGGATAGACCGCCGTCGCGCCGTAGCCGATGAGGCAGGCGAAGTGATGCGGCTCGCGCGCGGTACCGGTCTCGATGAGCAGGTTGCACTTGCAGCGCAGCCCGGTCTTCACCAGGTGCTGGTGCACCGCCCCGGTGGCCAGCAGCGCGTGCATGGGAATGCGCCCCGCCACCAGGTAGCGATCCGACAGCAGCAGCACGAGCTTCCCCTCGCGCACCGCGCTCTGCGCCTGCTGGCAGATGCGCGCGATCGCCGCGCGCAGGCCCTCCTGCGGGTCGTACTGCAGGTCGATGAACTCGTGCGTGACCTCCTCGATCGCCAGGATCTGGCGCAGCTTGCGCTGCGAGAGTATCGGCGACCCGAGTACCACCTGGCGGGCATGCTCCGGGGCGGGCTGGAAGATGTTCGCCTCGGGGCCGATCTGGGTCTGCAGCGACATCACGATCGACTCGCGCAGCGGGTCGATCGGCGGGTTGGTCACCTGGGCGAACTGCTGGCGGAAATAATCGTACAGCGAGCGCACGCGGTGCGAGAGCACCGGCATCGGCGTGTCGTCCCCCATCGAGCCCACCGCCTCGTTCTCGTCCTGGGCGAGCACGCGGATGATGTCATCACGCTCCTCCTGAGAGACGTTGAACATCTTCTGGTAGAGCGCAAGCGTACCGCGGTCCATCGGCTCGGCCGCCAGGCGCGGGTCCACCAGGTCGCTCTCCAGGTAGCGCACCCCCTGCTTGAGCCATGCCTTGTAGGGGTGGCGGGTCTTGAGCAGCTGGTCGATGTCGGCGGAGTTCAGCAGCGTGCCGGTGCTGGTGTCGAGGGCGATCATGTCGCCCGGCCCGAGCTTGCCCTTGCGCACCACGTCCTCGGGTGCGTAGTCCCACACGCCGGTCTCCGAGGCGATCGTGAGGCAGCGATTGCGCGTGATGCAGAACCGCGCCGGTCGCAGGCCGTTGCGATCGAGCGTGCACAACGCATAGCGCCCGTCGGTCAGTACCACCCCGGCAGGCCCGTCCCAGGGCTCCATGTGCACCGAGTAATACTCGTAGAAGGCGCGCAGGTCCGGATCCAGCGTGTCCAGCCCGTGCCAGGCAGGCGGCATGAGCAGGCGCATGGCATGCAGCGGATCCAGGCCGCCGAGCAGCAGCACCTCGAGCATGTTGTCGAGGCTCTGCGAGTCCGACCCGCTCGAGCTCACCAGCGGCAGCGCCTCGGCCAGATCCGGCAGCAGTGGGGAGGCCAGGAGTGGACCACGCGCGGTCGCCCAGTTGCGGTTGCCCTGCACGGTGTTGATCTCGCCGTTGTGGGCGAGGTAGCGGTACGGATGCGCCAGGCGCCACTGCGGCAGGGTGTTGGTCGAGAAGCGCTGGTGGAACACCGCTACCGAGGCTTCCAGGCGCGGGTCGGCAAGGTCGGGGTAGAACTGCGCCAGGTACTGCGGCATCACCATGCCCTTGAAGACGATGGTGCTGGCAGAAAGGCTCGGGATGTAGAACACCGCATCCTCGCTCAGGGCCTTCTCGGCGAGGCGCCGCGCCATGTACAGGCGGCGATTGAAGGCTGCCTCGTCCATCTGGGCGGCGCGGCAATTGACGAATATCTGCTCGATCAGCGGCAGCGAACGCAGCGCCTGCGCACCGCAGGCCTCGGGCCCGATCGGCATGGCGCGCCAGCCGGCCAGCTCCACTCCCTGACGCGCCAGCTGCGCGGCAAGGCAGGCGCGGGCCGCCGCGGCGCGCGCCGGATCGGGGGACAGAAAGACCACGCCGGAGGCGAACAGCGGCGCAAGCTCGATACCGGCCTCGGCCGCCACCGCACGCAGGAACCGGGTCGGTGACTTCAGCAGCAAGCCGCAGCCATCCCCGGTCTTGCCGTCGGCGGCGATCGCGCCGCGGTGCGTGAGCCGCGCCAGCGAGGCCATGGCGGTCTGCACCAGCCAGTGGCTGGGCTTATCGTCAAGGCTGGCGATCAGCCCGAAGCCGCAGCTGTCGCGTTCGTAGGCGTCTTTGTGAAGTCCGCGGTCTTGGGGGTGCATGCGTGGGCCCTGGCATTTTCATCAGCGGCAGGCAGGACTGTGCCGCGGACGGCGATCCCGCGCAGCTCAGGCAAGCCGGCAATTCATGCGCTCAGGAGATCCGCAGGACCAAAAGGCCCGCGAATGAGCAGTCAGGACCGGGTGCGGGCAGGGCTGCCTCAGACTTCCGGGTCGACTGTCTTACACCGTCACTATGATTCGATAATACCGGCCCACGAGGCGCTTGCAAGCGCCGCGCCCGAGGCGCTGGCTGAAATCCTCACATGAGCGAACTGGACACCGTACGGTTGAAGCTTCGGCACTGGTCCCCGGCAGACCTCGCCCCCTTCGCCGCCCTGAACGCGGACCCGGAGGTCATGCAGTTCATGCCCGGCAGGCTCTCCCGGGAAGCCAGCGACGCCGCCGCCGCGGCCGCCCAGGGGCACATCGACCGGGAGGGCTTCGGGCTGTGGGCGGTGGAGGTGCGCGGCGGGCCGGCCTTCGTGGGCTACGTCGGGCTGCAGGTGCCCTCTTTTGAGGCACCCTTCACCCCGTGCGTGGAGATCGGCTGGCGGCTGGGGCGCGCGGCCTGGGGATACGGCTACGCGACGGAAGCCGCGCGCGCCTGCCTCGGGCATGCGTTCGGCGTGCTCGCCCTGCCCGAGGTGCTTGCCTTCACGGTGCCGGCGAACGTGCGCTCACGCGCCGTGATGCGGCGGCTGGGCATGGTCCTGGACCCTGCGGGGGCCTTCGAGCATCCCCGCCTGCCCGAAGACCACGCGCTGCGCCACCACCTGCTCTACCGCCTGACGCGCCACGCGTGGGGCGCTCAGTCCTAGTCATCGACAACGGCGGCCTTGGCAGCCAGGAGCTGGGGAATCTGCCGGCCCTGCGCCGACAGCTCGATGAGCTTCTGCACACGCTCCCTGCGCGTCTCTTCCTTCTTGGCGCTGATCACCCACCAGATGGCGGCCCGGCGATAGGAAGGGGGCTGGTGCGCGAAGAAGCGGTGCGCGGGCGCGTGGCGGGCGAGCATCCCGGCGTAGGGCTCGATGAGCTCATCCGGGCGCTGCTCGTAGGAATACTGCCCGGTGCGGTCCTCGGTGCGGGCCTCGAAGGCGGCAATGCCGGCCGGGGCCATGCGACCGCCGGCCATCAGGGTGCGCGCCCGGCGTACGTTCACCGCGCTCCAGGTGCTGCCGGGGCGCCGGGCAGTGAAGCGGATCGTGAAAGAGTGCTCGTCGATGGCGTGGCGCACGCCGTCGATCCAGCCGAAGCACAGCGCCTCATCGACCGACTCCGGCCAGCTGATGCTCGCCTGGCCGGAAGCCTTCTTGTGGAAGCCGACCAGCAGCTCCGCTGCACTGCCATGGTGGGCCTGCAGCCACTCGCGGAACTCCTCGGCTGTGCGGAAGAACGTCGGGGTCATGCGCCCACTGTAGCGGCCCGCGGCGCCGGTGACACGGCTAATCCCGCCTCAGGGCGGCTCGCGCGCCGTTAGCCCCACCGTGAGCCGCTGCGTGCGCCGCACCACGGCCAACGCCAGCCCGCTGCCGGGCGCCACCCGCGCCAATGCCCGGTGCAGGGCGTCGACGCCATCCACCGGCTGCTCGGCGCCCCGGAACGCGGAATACAGCATGTGATGGGAGCCCTCCTCTGTCTGCAGACACTGGCGCACGAACAGATCCTCACTGGCCTCGCCCGTCAGTGTCCCAGTGCCTGCCGGCGTGCCTGGGTTCGCGATGCACCGCCGTCGGTGCATCGCGACCCACGAGCCCGCTTGCGAACGGGTGTTCACTGCAAGCGCACCATCGCGGCGCGCTCCTGCGCGGTGGTCTGCGATGCCATGACGACGAGTACACCGTTGCCCGAACGAATGACCTGCGCCTGAGAGTCCGGCAGAGGCTGCTCGATCTTGTCCGGCGCGAGGTTGTACATCGCCCCGGTCAGCGGGTCGACGATGAGCATGCCAATCAGGCCCCCGAACACGATGTTGCCGAAGTACCAGCCGCTCAGGGTCGACTGCAGTTTGACCTCCGCGGGCGCATGGCCGGGCATGTCGAAGACCAGCCGATAGCTCTGGCCCGTGAAGTACCCGTATTTCGGATCAAGCTTCGCGACGAACGGCGTGGTGTTCGTCTGCACAAGCTTGTTGGAGCGATCGTAGATGGAGACCTGGGCGCCGGGTGGCGTGGAAGCTACCGAGATCGGTCTCGGTCCGCTGTGCACGATAGTCGCGCACCCGGTCAATGCGCCGTACGCTCCCAACAGGATCACTGCGGTCATCTGCTTCAACATGTCTGCATCTCCACTGGGTTGGACGTTCACCAGGCACTTGGCGGCTGCATCGCCGAAGCGCACCCGCTCACCGGCGCGTGAGCGCAAATCGGTGGGCATTCAGTGTTAGGAGGACAGAGGCAGCGAATCGGGTACGTTGGGGAGAAGAATTCCCCTTGATCGCTTATGTCCGCTGCGGCAGGCCACGAGCCGCGCGGACGGGTCCTGCGGCGCGCCGCCTCGCTGGCGGCACCACGTATGGCTTGTACGTCCCGCAGGATGGGGGCTGCGACGCAGCCCTCGTCAGCCGCGAAACCCTCCGCCGGCGGCAACCCTCCGGAACCGGGAGTGCCAACGGGGGCTGATCAGCGGCGCGCATTCCTGCCAGAATCCGCAACGCCATGGCCACCCTGCCCGAGACCGCGATCCTGTTGCCTTGAGCCGCAGCCCATGCGCCGCCCGCGGGTCTTGGGGGCGCTCGCCCGGGGCGAGCCGGCGAAGTGCCCGCATGAGCCGTGCGCATCGGGGTCACCTATTGCACAGCC
>CAVUJF010000014.1:0-19500 GCA_963741745.1 uncultured Pseudomonadota bacterium
TTTTCGGGCGGCTTTCACGGCCGCACGCTCGCCTGCATCGGGCTCACCGGCAAGGTAGCTCCCTACAAGGCCGGCTTCGGCCCGATGCTGCCGATCTCCGCCTGCCCTACCCCATGGCCTATCACGGGGTGGGCACCAGGAGCCATCGCAGCGCTCGAGCAGCTGTTCAAGGCGGACATGGACCCGGCGCGCGTGGCCGCGATCATTCTCGAGCCGATCGCAGGGCGAAGGCGGCTTCTACGCCGCACCCGCCGAGCTGCTGCGCAAGCTGCGCGCACTCTGCGACACCCACGGGATTCTGCTCATTGCCGATGAGATCCAGTCCGGCTTCGGCCGCACCGGGCGCATGTTCGCCATCGAGCATTCCGGCGTTGAACCGGACCTGATCACGATCGCCAAGAGCGTCGCGGGCGACATGCCGCTGTCGGCCGTGATCGGCAAGGCGGAGATCATGGATTCGCCGATCCCAGGCGGACACGGCGGTACCTTCGCCGGCTCGCCGCTGGCCTGTGCGGCGGGGCTCGCGGTCCTGAGTGTCATGCAGGAGAAACAGCTGCTGAAGCGCTCGGTGGAAATCGGCCGCTTCATGGCTCGCGCTGAAGGGCCTGCAGCGCGCTTCCCGGCGATCGGCGAGGTGCGCAACCTCGGGGCCATGGTCGCCATGGAACTGGTCGAGAATGGGCGCGCCGAGGCGCCGGATGCCGGACTCACCAAGGCCCTCGTGCAGGCCGCAGCCAGCGCAGCCCCGTGATCCTCTCCTGCGGGGTCTACGCGAACGTCATCCGCTTCCTCGCACCGTGACCATTACAATGCCCTGCTCAAGGAAGGCTTCGACCTGCTCGAACTTGCCCTGGAGGAGGTCGCCGGTAGCGGCGTGACGGCGCAGGCCTCCGCCACCGGGTAACGGGCCACGGGGGCGCCTCCGGCGCGCCCGGCATTCGCATCCATCGGGGTGTGGAAGTACTCGCTCTCGGAGGCCAGCTGCTCGATCCGGCGCTCAGCTCGGCCATACGGCCCTGCGCGGTGCTGATGGGCATGCAGTCCTGGCAGCGCGGATCGCCACAGGGCTGACGCCAGTGCCGGCAGTACTGGATGGCCCCGGCAAGCAGGCCATCGGCGATCTCCCACAGATCGGCATCCTTATCCTTGTCCGCGATCCGATTGCCCAAATCGACGGCTTTGGAGAAGGCTGCATCAAACGTATCAGCAAGCTCGCTCATTGCTCTTAGCCGCCCTTCATCGTTGCCTCTAGTATAAGGCATCGAGGGCCGGCGACCCTTCGTCGCACCGGGCTCGTGCTCCCGGCCCACGCCGCCCTGGGCGGCCTCCCGACCGCCCTGCTGGGCCGTGGCTGTGACGGCGTGCTTTTTATGCGATGCCCGCCTCGGAAGCCAAGCCGCACCGGCGCGCATCATCCGGACAGGCCACGGAAATACTGAGAACCACTGCGTCTTTCAGCTGCGGCTTATGTCGCATGCAGACAAATGGAAACCGCCCCGCCAGCCCTTGAGAAGCCGCCGAGAGCCGCACCGCGGCGCCTGCGGCTGTGGCGTGGCGGTCCGTATCTGAGCATCGGCTGGCGGCTCGGACTGGGACTGGCAGCCGTCGCTGCCGTGCTGGTGGCGAGCGAGGTCCTGTCGACCCGCACCACGCGCGAGGCGCTGGATGCCGTGCGGGTGATGCAAAACGAGCACGAGCCACTGGCCAGCAGCGCCAATGCCGTCCTGGAAAAGCTGGTGGCATTCGACGGCATCGTCAGCGAGTTCATGCGCGCGGGGAACGCCACGGACTTCGCGCCGATCACCGCTGCGGGGGATGCCCTCGACCGCGCGGTGACGCGTTACTTCGGCTCCGCTCCCCGGACCCCCGCCGGCGCCGATGCCCCGCTCACGCTGCGCGAGCGGCTCACGCGCCACATCGCCAGCGCGCGCGAGCTCGCCGGCCGCGCCGCCCAGCGCGGGCAATGGTCCGCGCAGCGGCAGGCGGACCTGACTCAGATCCACGATCTTCTGGCCACGGCCAGCGGCACCGCAGCGCCCGACAGCGGCCCGCAGGTGATCGGCCGCCGCTCCTTTGTGGAGCTGCAGGCGGCCATCGAGGCGGTGCGCGGCGCCGACAAGACCGCGGCCCGTGCGGAGGAGAACTTCAAGTACCTGCTGGAGCAGAACGCCGCTGAACTGCAGGTCTCCCCCGGGCGCGCCTGGCTGTCCCTGGTGCGCTCGGATTTTGCCGATGCGGTCCGCCTGCGCACCGACATCGCCCGCTACGACGCCATGAGCGGGCCTGACTGGCATGCCGTGCTGGAAGACAGCGCGGCGCTCACGGCAGGCGTCCAGGAAGAGCTGCAGAAGCCGGCCCGGCGCGGCCTGGTCAAGGCCGCGCAGTACGCGGCGCGCTCGGCCGAGGCGGCCGAGCACACGCTGCGCACCAGCGCCGCAGCGGTCCTCGCGCTGCTGGTGCTGGTATCGGTGCTGCTGACCGTGAGCATCAGCGTGCCGGTGCGCCGCCTGACGGCCGCGACGCGCCGCATCGCCGCCGGGGACCGCACCGCCCGTGCCCCGCGCGGCGGCTCGGCGGAGATCGACGAGCTGGCCGAATCCTTCAATGCCATGGCCGATCGCATCGAGAGTGCCGAAGGGGAGCTGCGCGCCCACCAGGCGGAACTCGAGCGCAACGTCGCCCAGCGCACGCGCCAGCTGCACCACCTGGCCTACCACGATCCACTGACGCAGCTACCCAACCGCCGCAAGCTCGCGGCACACCTCGCCGGTGCGCTGGCCCGCACCGGCGGCAAGCAGCGCATCGCGCTGCTGTTCATCGACGTCGACAACTTCAAGTCCATCAACGACACCCTCGGCCACAGCTTCGGCGACCGGGTGCTGCAGCAGATCGCCGCACGCCTGCGCGCCGCGACCGGCACGAGCGGCATGCTCGCGCGCTTAGGCGGCGATGAGTTCACCGTGCTGCTGGAGAACGTCACGTCGCATGCGCAGGTCGAAGCCCACGCCGCCGAGATCGTCGCCACGCTGCAGCAGCCCCTGAGCGTCGATGGCCGCGTGCTCACCACCAGCGCAAGCGTTGGCGCCAGCCTCTACCCTGACCACGCCACGGATGCCGAGGGACTGCTGCGCGCGGCCGATGTGGCGCTGTTCCGCGCCAAGGAACTGGGCCGCAACCGCATGACACTCTACAGCCCCGCGCTGTACGACGCGGCGGCACAGCGCTTCCGTCTGGAGCAGTCGTTGCGCCGCGCGGTCGAGAACGGCGAGCTGCTGCTCATGTACCAGCCGCAGGTGTTGCTGCACACCTTCGAGGCCAACGCCGTGGAGGCGCTGCTGCGCTGGCGCAAGCCCGACGGGCGCGTGGCCACGGCTTCGGAATTCATCCATATCGCCGAGAAGACCGGCATCATCCACGAACTCACCGGCTGGATCCTGCACGCGGCGGCCACCACCGCGGCCACCTGGCGCGCCCAGGGCTGGCACCGGGCCAGCGTCGCGATCAACGTCTCGCCGCCGCAGTTCTTCGAGAGCGACTTCGTCGAGCACGTGGCCCGCACGCTCGAACTCACCGGCCTGCCAGCAAGCGCGCTGGAGCTGGAGATCACCGAGACGGTGTTCCAGACCGGGTCGGCCACGATCGAGTCACTGCGACGCCTGCGCGCCCTGGGCGTGGCGGTGGCGCTCGATGACTTCGGCATCGGCTACTCCTCGCTGACCTCGCTCGAGCAGCTGCCGATCACGCGCGTCAAGCTCGACCGCCTGCTGGTGGCCGGCGTTGACACCAACCCGCGCTCGGCGGCGATCGTGCGCTCGATCGTCGCGCTCTGCCATGGACTGGGCCTGCAGGTGGTGGCCGAGGGCGTGGAGCGGCCCGCACAGCTGGAGTTCCTTAACCACTGCGGCCCGATCAGCGTGCAGGGATACCTGCTGGCACACCCGGTGGAAGCACCCTCCACCCCGAGCGAGGCGCAGGCGGCCGGTGCACGCGCCCGCGTGGCGCTCGCCGCCCCGGCAGTACGCCTCGAGGCCACAGACGCTGTGGTGTTCGTCGGCAGTTCCGCCCGGCGCCGCCAGCCCTAGGCGCCAGCCCCTAGCCGCGCTGTTCCTTCAGGAACAGCGCCCTGGCGGCGACCCCGAGATCTGCCTGGTCGGTGAAGAAGCCGTCGATGCCGCAGCGCAGGTGGGCGAGGATCTCGCCCTTGAGGTCGCCGCGGTCGGCGGGAACCTCGCCGTGACGGAACTGCAGCGGCAGGAAGAGATTCTCGGCACGGAAGGTCCACGGGTGGACGGCGAGGTTGTGTGCATGGGCGTGCGCGACCAGGTCCGTCGGCGTGCCGAGCGAACCGTCCGGCTTGCGCGGGATGATCTGCGACTTGTTGGGGCCGATTGCCTGGGCGTAGCGCGCCACCTCGGCCAGACCTGCCGGAGTGGCCATGTCTGCAAAGGTGCGTGCGTCACCTTTGGCGACGCAGTCGAACGGCGCGCCGTTGTCGTCCAGCAGCTGCATGCGCGGCAGCTGCGTCAGGCGCGCCAGCGTGACCAGGCTCCCGACCTCGAACGACTGCAGCCACACCGGCGCGTTGCGGTCACGGTAGCCGTGGCGCGCGAGCATCTCGACGATCGGCGCCTCCAGCGCCAGCCCCCGGCCTGCAAAGTAGGTCGGATGCTTGGTCTCCGGGTAGACGCCGATACGCGCGGGCACCGGCTGACCCAGCTGTCGGGCGCGCGCGGCGCGCAGCTCATCGCCGGCGCGCACCAGCACGAGGATCTCCTCGAAGGTGGGGATCTCGAACTGCCCGTCGAAGCGGGTATTTGCCGGCCGCACCTGCGGGATGCGCTCGCGCGCGCGCAGCGTCTTGAGTTCCGCGAGCGTGAAGTCTTCCGTGAACCAGCCCTCGACCTGACCGCCATCGATGGAGCGGCGGGTGCGACGGGCCGCAAACTCCGGGTGCGCCGCGACATCCGTCGTGCCACCGATCTCGTTCTCGTGCCGCGCCACCAGCACCCCGTCGCGCGTCATCACGAGGTCCGGCTCGACGAAGTCGGCACCGTACTGGATGGCGAGGAAGTAGGAGGCGAGCGTGTGCTCGGGCACGTAGCCGCACGCCCCGCGATGGCCTATCACGATCGGACCCAAGGTCATGGGGCGCATCCAAGCACACCATTGCCCGTCTTGCTAGACTTTCGAGCGTGCCCTTCACGGAACAAGACATCTATCACTTCCGCGAGGGGACCTACGTGCGCGCCTACGAACAGCTCGGCGCTCACGCGGTGGCCGGCGGCACGCATTTCGCGGTATGGGCGCCCAATGCCAGCGCCGTCTGCCTGGTCGGTGACTTCAACCAGTGGGACGGCACCGCCCATGCGCTCAGGCCGCGGCCGGACTCCTCCGGCATCTGGGAGGCCACGCTCGCGGGCGTCGGGCCGGGTGCGCTGTACAAGTACCGCATCGCCGCGCGCGACGGCAGCAGCACCGACAAGTGCGACCCGTTTGCCTTCCACACGGAAGCGCCGCCGCGCACCGCCTCGATCGTATGGGACCTGGACTACCGCTGGGACGATGCAAAGTGGATGCAGCGCCGTGCCCAGGCCAATTCGCTCGCCTCACCCTGGTCGATCTACGAACTGCATATCGGCTCGTGGCGCCGCGTGGCGCAGGAAGGCAATCGCTCGCTGACCTACCGGGAGCTTGCCCATGCGGTGGCAGACTACGTGAGCGAGCTGGGCTTCACGCACGTGGAACTGCTGCCGGTGATGGAACACCCGTTCTACGGCTCCTGGGGTTACCAGGTGACCGGCTACTTCGCGCCCAGCGCCCGCTACGGCACGCCGCAGGACTTCATGTACTTCGTCGACCATCTGCACAGCCGCGGCATCGGCGTGATCCTTGACTGGGTGCCGTCGCACTTCCCCACCGATGCCTTCGGGCTGTCGCGCTTCGACGGTACGCACCTCTACGAGCACGAGGACCCGCGCCAGGGCTTCCACCCGGAGTGGAGCAGCTCGATCTTCAACTACGGGCGTGCCGAGGTGCGCAATTTCCTCATCAGCAACGCGCTGTTCTGGCTGGACCGGTACCACATCGATGCACTGCGCGTGGACGCGGTGGCATCGCTCCTCTACCTCGATTACGGCCGCCGCGCGGGCGAATGGATCCCCAACCGCTTCGGCGGCCACGAGAACCTGGAGGCAGTCGAGTTCGTCAAGCAGCTGAACCTCGCCGTCTACCGCGACCACCCCGACACCCAGACCATCGCCGAGGAGTCCACGGCGTGGCCGCTGGTGTCGCGCCCGACCTACCTCGGCGGACTGGGCTTCGGGCTGAAGTGGAACATGGGCTGGATGCACGACACCCTGCGCTACTTCCAGCAGGATCCGCTGCACCGCAAGTTCCACCACAGCCGGCTCACCTTCAGCATCTGGTATGCGTTCACCGAGAACTTCGTGCTGCCGCTCTCGCACGACGAGGTGGTGCATGGCAAGGGCGCGCTCATCGGCAAGATGCCCGGCGACGAATGGCAGCAGTTTGCCAACCTGCGCCTGCTGTTCGGCTACATGTGGACGCATCCGGGCAAGAAGCTGCTGTTCATGGGTGGGGAATTCGGGCAGCGGCGCGAGTGGCAGCACGAGGAGAGCCTGGAGTGGCACGTGTTGCAGTACCCGCTGCACGCCGGGGTGCAACGCTGGGTTCGCGACCTGAATCGCCTGTACCGTTCGCTGCCGGCGCTGCACGAGCTTGACTTCACCGACGCCGGCTTCCAGTGGGTTGACTGCCAGGACGCCGACTTGAGCGTGGTGGCGTTCCTGCGCCGCGACGCCTCCGGGGGCGTGGCGCTCGTGGTCTGCAACTTCACGCCCGTGCCGCGTGACAGCTACCGCATCGGCGTTCCCCACTCCGGCCGCTGGCGCGAGCGACTCAACAGTGACGCCGCCGACTACGGCGGCAGTGGCCAGGGCAACCAGGGCGCGCTGGACACGCAGCCGCAGCCGGCGCACGCGCAGCCCCATTCCCTGCAGCTGCGCCTGCCTCCCCTGGCCCTGGTCATCCTCACGCCCGGATAACCCGCCGGCCCTTGGCACCGTCGCGCACCGCGCGGCAAGATCTGCTGTCAGCACTGCCCCCGGGAGCTCGCGATGCGTTCCCTCACACTTCCTGCCGCACTGGCCATCATCGCCCTGTTGGGCGCCTGCAGCGCTGTCCCGCCGCGCCAGGACCCGGAGTCGGTGCGCGCCCGCTACGCCTCATACGCCGGCGAACCCTTGGACCGCATCACCTGGCTCGGACGCTTCGACAGCTGGGAGTCCCTCGGCAACAACCAGTTGCTGGTGTTCACCACCCCGAACGATGCCTACCTGCTCGCCGTGACACCACCGTGCACCGACCTGCCGTTCGTGCAGAACATCGCACTGACCTCCACGGCCAGCACAGTGACGGCGCGACTGGACTCGGTCATCGTCAAGAGTTGGCGCTGCCAGATCGCGGAGATCCGCAGGGTGGACTACGCGCGCATGCGGGCGGACATGCGCCGGGAAGCCGAGGCGGCCAAGGCCGCCGCCAAGCCTGCCGGCTGATCCGTCAGCGGTAGCCGCGCGCCTGCAGCGTGAACAGGTGGGCATAGCGGCCGTTGAGCTGCATCAGCTCCTCGTGGCTGCCGCGCTCGACGATCTGCCCGGCACTGAGCACCACGATCTGGTCGGCCATGCGTACGGTGGAGAAGCGGTGCGAGATGAGGATCGTGATGCGCTCGCGCGCCAGCTGGCGGAAGTGCTCGAAGACCTCCGCCTCGGCCTGCGCGTCCATGGCGGCGGTCGGCTCGTCGAGCACCAGGACGTCTGCGCGGCTGCGCATGAAGGCGCGTGACAGGGCGATCTTCTGCCACTGGCCGCCGGAGAGTTCGCGGCCATCCTTGAACCACTTGCCCAGCTGCGTGCGGTAGCCGGCCGGCAGCGTCTCGATGAAATCCCCGGCACGACCCTTGGCCGCCGCCGCGCGCCAGCGCTCCTCGTCCTCGAAGTGCCGCTCGTCACCCGCGCCGACGTTCTCCCCGACGAGCATCTGGTAGCGGGCAAAGTCCTGGAAGATGACACCGACACGCTCGCGCAGCACCCGCTCGTCCCAGTCCTTGAGGTCCTGGCCATCCAGCAGGATGCGGCCGGCGGTGGGCGCGTACAGCCGCGTGAGCAGCTTGATCAGCGTGGTCTTGCCCGAGCCATTCTCGCCCACCAGGGCGAGACTCGTCCCCGGCACCAGGTGCAGCGTGATGTGCTCGAGAGCCGGCTGCTCGGCGCCCGGATAGCTGAAGCTGACGTCCTCGAAGCGCACCCCGTCTTCCGGGTGCGGCCCCCGCACCTGCGTGCCGGTGGGCAGTGCCACGTCGGTCTCCAGGTACTCATACAGCGTCGACAGGTACAGGTTGTCCTCGTACATCCCGCCGACCGCGGTCAGCATGGCCGATACCGTCGCCTGCCCCTGGCGGAACAGGGCGACGTACATCGTCATCTGGCCGAGGGTGATGAGCTTGCGCACCGTGGTGACGGCGATCCAGGCATAGGCTCCATAGAGGGCGGCGGTGCCAATGAGCCCGAGTCCGAAGCCCCACGCGTCGCGGCGTATGGTGAGCTCACGATCCTCCTTGTACAGACGGCGGAAGATGTCGCGATAGCGCTCGAGCAGGCGTGGCCCGAGACCAAAGAGCTTCACCTCCTTGGCATGGTCCTCGCGCGCCAGCACCGTCTCCAGGTATATCTGCATGCGGGTCTCGGGCGAGCGCCAGCGGAACAGGCGAAACGCGTCCCCGGAGAACTTCGCCTCGGCGATGAAGGCCGGCAGGCCCGCCAGCAGCAGCACGGCGACCGCCCAGGGCGAGAAGCGCGCCAGCAGCGTGCCGTAGCTCACCAGCGAGATGCCGTTCTGCACCAGGAAGAAGGTGCGCATGACCAGGCTGAGCGGTCTGGTCGAGGCCTCGCGGCGCGCGCGCGTGAGCTTGTCGTAGAACTCGGAGTCCTCAAAATGCTGCAGCTCCAGCGTCAGCGCCTTCTCGAGGATCATGACGTTCACGCGCTGACCGAGCTGCGCCCGCAGCAGCGACTGGCACAGGGAGATGCCGCGCTGCACCGCCGAGATCGCCACGACCAGCAGGCCCTCGAGCAGTACCAGGTCCACCACGTGGCGGGCAGCGCCGCCGCTGCGCATCGCGCCCACCACCGCATCGACGATCAGAGCGCCGACGTAGGCGACGCCGGCCGGCAGGATGCCCGCGAAGAGTGTCAGGCCGGCAAGCGCCAGGCTCAGGGCGCGGTTGGTGCTCCACACCAGTTCCAGCGCCCGGCGGCTGTAGCGGAACACGCCGAAGAAGCCGCGCAGCGTGGTCGGGTCGCGCGTGGGAGCGAACACCGGTTGCTGCCGCGGCGGGTGGGTGGGATCGGCCATCAGGGCACCCGATCCGCCGGTCCACCCGCGGCGGTGGGCGGGCGGATGATCAGCCGTGAGCCGCGCCGGAAGAACACGTAGCTGTAGATCCAGGAACTGAGCACTGCCAGGCGGTTGCGGAAGCCGATGAGCGTGGTCACGTGCAGCGCCATCCATGCCAGCCAGGCCAGCAGGCCGCCGAAGTGCACTCGGCCGATCTCCACCACCGCACGCGACTTGCCCACGGTGGCCATGGAGCCGAGGTCGCGATAGCGAAAGGCAGCCGGCGCCGGGCCGGGAGGCTGGGCGATGCGTGCTGAAATCACGGCCGCCACATAACGCCCCATCTGCAGGGCACCCTGGGAAACCCCGGGGACCGTGCACCCACGGCCATCGACCAGGTAGGCTGCATCGCCGACCACGAACACTTCCGGGTGCCCGGGCAGCGAGCAGTCGGCTGCGACCGCCACCCGCCCCCCGGGCCCGGCCGGCACCCCGAGCGCCCGCACCAGGGGTGCCGGGCGCACGCCCGCGGCCCAGATGACATTCTGGCTGCGGAGGAACCCCGAGCCGGCTTCGACGCCATCGGCGCCCACGCGCGTGACGCGGCAGCCCAGCTGCACCTCGACGCCCAGCTCGCGCAGCTGCTCGAGTGCCCGGCGCGAGGAGTCCGCATGCAGCGCCGGCAGGAGGCGCTCGCCGGCCTCCACCAGGATGACGCGCGCGCGGCGCGTGTCGGCGACCCGGAAGTCGCGCGGGATGACGTCCACCGCGAGCTCCTTGATCGCGCCGGCGAGCTCGACCCCCGTCGGGCCGCCGCCGACAATGACGAACGTCAGCTGCGCGGCGCGCGCGTCCGGATCCGATTCGGTCTCCGCACGCTCGAAGGATCGCAACAGCCGCGAGCGGATGAAGGTCGCCTCCTCCACGTCCTTCATACCCGGTGCGAAGGCACGCCAGTCCTCATGGCCGAAGTAGTTGTCGACCGCCCCGGGTGCCAGCACCAGGTAGTCGTAGGGCACCGTGAGACCCGAGGCTGTCAGGCAGTGGTGCGCAAGATCGATGCCGGTCACCTCGGCCAGCATGACGCGCGCGTTGGCCTGGGTGCGCAGGATGGTGCGCACCGGCTGGGCGATGTCCGCCGGGGTGAGCGCGGCGGAGGCGACCTGGTAAAGCAGTGGCTGGAACAGGTGGTAGTTGTTGCGGTCGATGACCAGCACCTCGGCAGGCGTGCGGCGCAGCGCCTTGGCAGCAAAGAGCCCGCCGAAGCCGCAGCCGACAATAACGATCCGCACCTGATCAGGGCTCTCCAAGGCCTGCCTCTGCGATTCCGCCAAACACCAGAACTGGGGATGATTACCCGTTAATCCAGTGCGGGGCCATCGCTGCGATGGACGAGGTTGTCCACCCAGGCCTCGCACAGCGCGACCGCCTCGGCGGGCCGGAAGCTTGCCGGTTCCAGACACCACTCCAGCCACAGCCCATCCAGCAGCGCGGTGAGGCCGATGGCGGCCAGGCGCAGGTCCACCGGGGCAGCGCGGGGACCGGCGTCAGCCACCAGTTCCGTGAGCATGTCCCGCAGCAACTGCACGTAGCCCTGGTAGGACTCGCGGTGCACGCCCTGGATCAGCGGAGAATGGCGGTACATGCCCCAGAAGACCACCCACACCGCCAGGGCCTCCGGGTCGAGGTTGGGGCGCGAGAAGGAGGCCCTGAAGAAGGCGCGCATGCGCGCCCGGGGCGAGGCCGGCGCCTTTTGCACGGCCGCCTTGAGCCCATCGACCAGTTCACTGTTGAAGTGGCGGTAGGCGGCCGCGACCAGTTCGTCCTTGTTGGGGAAGTGGTGGTTGATCAGCCCCAGCGAGACGCCGGCCTGCGTGGCGATGGCGCGCATCGACAGGCCCTCGTGGCCGTGGCGCTTCAGGCACTCGATGGTGGCCTCGACCAGTTCCTGGCGGCGCTGCTCGGGCAGCTGGCGCTCGTAGCGCGGCCTGGCCGCCCCGCGTGCCGCGCTCATCGCCATGCGGCACTCGGTCGGCGCGGAGCGCTCACACGACCCCTCGCAGATGACCGCGCCTGAAGTCGCTCAGGATCTCGCGCGCGGCGTTGTGGCCGGCGGCTCCATTCACGCCCCCGCCCGGGTGCGTGCCCGCGCCGCACATGTACAGGCCCTGCAGCGGTCCGCGGTAGTTGCCGTAGCCGAGCATCGGGCGCGCGGAGAACAGCTGGTCAAGACTGAGCTGCCCGTGGCCGATGTCGCCGCCGACGAGCCCGAAGGTCCGCTCGAGATCCAGGGGACTCATGATCTGGCGACCCAGCACCGAGGCTTTGAAGTTCGGGGCGTACTGGTTGACGGTGTCGATCATCAGGTCGGCCACTTCCTCGCGGTGCGTATCCCAGCTGGCGCCATTGGGAAGCTGCGGTGCCACGTGCTGGCAGAACATGCTGGCGACGTGCGCTCCGGGCGGGGCAAGGGAGTCATCGAGCGTGGACGGAATGCACACCTCGACGATCGGCTTCTTCGACCAGCCGAAAGTGCGGGCATCGAAGTAGGCCTGCTCCATGTAGGACAGCGTCGGGGCGATGATGATGCCCGCGGTGTGGTGGTCGCCGACTGACTTGCCCGGCAGGCAGGTGAAGTCCGGCAGCTCCTTGAGTGCGACGTTCATGCGAAAAGTGCCCGACCCGCAGCGCCAGTGGCTGATGTGCTCGCGGAACGGTGCCGGCAGGTCCCCGGGAGCGAACAGGTTCAGGTACAGCAGCTTCGGGTTCAGGTTCGAGATCACGGCCGCGGCGCGCAGTGCCTCGCCGGTGTCGGTGACGACGCCGACCGCACGGCCGCCCTCGACGATCACCTCGCGCACCGCCGTGCCGGTGCGGATCGCGACCCCGCGCGCGGCCGCCGCCTTGGCCATCGCCTGGGTGATCGCGCCCATGCCGCCGATGGCGTGCCCCCAGGCACCGCGCTTGCCGTTCACCTCGCCGAACACGTGGTGCAGCAGCACGTAGGCCGAGCCGGGACTGTAGGGGCTTGCGTAGTTACCCACGACCCCGTCGAAGCCGAAGGTGGCCTTGATCGGGTCGCTCTCGAACCAGTTGTCCAGATAATCGCCGCAGGACATCGAGAACAGCGACAGCAGCTCGCGCCGCAGGCCCATGTCGAGCTTGCGCAGGCGCCCACCCACGCGGGCGGCGCTGATCAGCTCGGGCAGCACCTGGCGCCAGCTGCCCTCGAGTGCGTTCGGCGGCGTCGTCAGCACCAGGTCACGCATGACGTCCGCGATCGACTCGAGGCGCTGGCCGTACTCGGCCAGCCGCGCGGCATCCTTCTGCGAGAAGCGGGCTACCTCAGCGTGCGTGCGTTCGCCCCCGCTGAGCAGGTAGCGGCCGTCCTCGGTCGGCAGGAAGTTCGCCGCGCGGCGCTCGACGATGCGCAGCCCGTGGGCATGCAGGTCCAGGTCCTTGATGACCTTCGGATTCAGCAGCGAGACGGTGTAGGCGGCGACGGAGTTGCGGAAGCCGGGGTGGAACTCCTCGGTGACCGCAGCGCCGCCGACGACCTCACGTCGCTCGAGGACCGTGACCTTGAGGCCCGCCTGGGCGAGGTAGGCCGCGCACACCAGTCCGTTGTGACCGCCGCCGATGATGAGTGCATCGCAGCGGCCGGCGCGGCGCTCAGCCATGGCTCCAGCCCCGCCCCGGTGCTTGCGGCAGCGTGCTTTCCGGGATCACGCTGCGCATGCGCTTGGCGAAGCTGCGCAGGCAGACCTCCCCGTCACTTAGCGGCCCCGAGGAGTAGCTGCTCGAGCCCATGCCCTGCTGGACGCGCTGGATGAGTTCCTTGTCCTCCACACTGACGCGGCGGTTGATGCGCCAGTTCAGATAGCGCACGGCGCGCATCTCGCGGCGGCTGTCCGGGTGCACGTAGGCAATCTCCCGGATCATCGTCTCGGTCGGCGACACGGGCAGGATCTGCATGAAGTCGATCTGGTCCGGATAGATGTCGAAGGCGACGTTCGGCCACAGCTTGAAGTAGGTCCACAGGCGCTGGCGCTCCGGTGGCAGGTGCTCGACCGTGGGCAGCATGCTCTGGTAGGCGCGCTCGGACCAGTTGCTGGAAGGCGTATCGCGCAGCGCGCCCCACATCTTGTCGACCCACGGCTTCGCCTCGATGCCGTAGCCGCGGCCAAACAGGCGCGTAAGTCCGGGGTGTGCGACATTGATGTGCAGGCCATCGGAGAAGTTGTCGGTGACGTTCTTCCAGTTCACCGGGCGCGGCCGCATCGACACGCGCCCCATGGGCACGAGGTCCTCGAAACGGTAGGGCGCCAGCTCGTGTGCATAGGGGGCGAACATCTCGCGCACGCTCGGCAGTCCCGGCGCAAAGCGCACGAACACGAAGCCGAGGTAGATCTCGTGCTCGACGCCTGCCAGTCCGTGGCGCGAGGTGTCGAGGTTCTTGAAGCTCTCGCGGCTCAGGGCCACCAGGCGGCCATCCAGCCCGTAGGTCCAGGCGTGGTAAGGGCAGGTGATGCGCCTGCCACAGTTGCCGCGTGGCCCATCAAGCAGACGCGCCGCGCGGTGCCGGCACACGTTGTGGAACGCGCGCACGCCCTCCTCGGCCCGCACGACGATGACCGACTCGCCGCAGAACTCGAAGGTGTGGAAGTCACCGACCTTGGGGATGTCGTTGACGTGGCAGACCACCTGCCAGCTGTTGCGGAAGATCGCCTGCTTCTCGCGCTCGAAGAACTCCGGGTCGCGATAGATCCAGGCCGGAAGGCTCAGGTTCTCCAGATCGTCCTGGGGGGAGGCGGTGACGCTCTTCAGGTGTGCGGATTTCATGGCGGCAGCTTCGGGCATGCTAACGTTGTTGAACGATCGTACAACAAGGGTCCGGGTCCCGCAAGACGGCACGCGGCGGACGCCCGCGCGCTGGTCCGGGTGCTGCCCCGGGGTGTGATAAAACGAGGCTGGCGTGAACGAAACCACCGACATTGCCCACCTGATCCAGGCGGCCATCGCCCCGGTATTCCTGCTGTCCGGGGTTGCGGCCATGCTGGGGGTCCTCACCAACCGTCTGGCCCGCATCGTCGACCGCGCCCGGGCGCTGGAGACCCGGCTCGAGGCCCAGCCCGAGCGACTCCCCAAGCTGCTGGAGGACCTCAAGGTGCTCGCCCGGCGGGCGCGCTACGTCAACGTGGCCATTTCCCTGTGCACCATCGCCGCGCTCCTGGTGGCCCTGGTGGTGGTGACCCTGTTCGCAAACGCCTTCCTCGGCGTGGGCCTCACCCGGGCGATCGCCCTGCTTTTCGTGGGCGCGATGCTGTGCCTGAGCGCAGCGTTCATCGCCTTCTTCGTCGAGGTCCGCCAGGCCACCGCGTCGCTGCGCATCGGGGAACCCCATATCTGAGGGCCTCGGGGGTCCTGGGTCCCCGGAACGAGCGGCGCGGGGGCGGATCTGCTACCCTGCGCACCCTTTTTTGGACCGGTCCTAAAGGCAGCCCTGGGCCGTTATGACCGCCTACGGCCCGCGGGGCCACGAAACCACCCATGAACCGTCCGATCCGCAACATCGCCATCATCGCGCACGTCGACCACGGCAAGACGACCCTGGTCGACTGCCTGCTCAAGCAGTCCGGCACCTTCGCCGCGCACGAGCGCATGGGCGAACGCATCATGGACTCGAACGACATCGAGCGTGAGCGCGGCATCACCATCCTCGCCAAGAACTGCGCCATCGAGTACGGCGGCACGCGCATCAACATCGTCGATACCCCCGGGCACGCCGACTTCGGCGGCGAGGTGGAACGCGTGCTGTCGATGGTCGATGGCGTGCTGCTGCTGGTGGATGCCGTCGAGGGGCCGATGCCGCAGACCCGTTTCGTCACCCGCAAGGCGCTCGCACTCGGCCTGAAGGCCATCGTGGTGGTCAACAAGATCGACCGCCCTGGCAGCCGCCCGGGCTGGGTCATCGACCAGACCTTCGACCTGTTCGACAAGCTCGGCGCCACGGACGAGCAGCTGGACTTCCCGGTGATCTATGCCTCAGCGCTGCAGGGCTGGGCGAGCACGGACTACACCGAGCGCCGCCCGGACATGTCCGCGCTGTTCGAGGCGGTGCTTACGCACGTGCCGCCGCCTGCCGCCCAGGCCGACTTGCCGCTGCAGCTGCAGATCTCGACCCTCGACTACAACTCCTACGTCGGCCGCATCGGCATCGGCCGCATCCGCCGCGGGGTGGTGCGTCCGGGTGAGAGGGTTGCCCTGCGCTACGGGGATGAAGATCGCGGCACCGCCAAGATCGCGCAGGTCCTGACCTTCACCGGACTGCAGCGCAGCACCGTTGATGAGGCGAGCGCCGGTGACATCGTCGCCATCACCGGCATCGAGGATGTGAACATCGGTCTCACCATCTGCGACCCGGAGCACGCCGAGGGCCTACCGCCGATCAGCGTGGACGAGCCCACGCTCGCCATGAACTTCCAGGTGAACACCTCGCCGCTGTGCGGACGCGAGGGCAAGTTCGTCACCAGCCGCCAGATCCGCGAGCGCCTGTACCGCGAGCTGCAGAGCAATGTCGCGCTGCGCGTGGAGGATACCGAGGAGCCGGACGTCATGCGTGTCTCGGGCCGCGGTGAGCTGCACCTGACGATCCTCATCGAAAACATGCGCCGCGAGGGCTACGAACTGGCCGTGTCGCGTCCCCAGGTACTGACCAAGGTCGTCAACGGCGAGCTCCACGAGCCCTACGAGGCACTCACCGTGGACATCGACGAGGGCAACCAGGGCGCGGTGATGGAGGCCCTCGGCGGCCGTCGCGCCAAGCTCACCGACATGGCCATCGATGGCAATGGCCGCGCGCGCCTGGAGTATCGCGTGCCCGCACGCGGCCTCATCGGCTTCCAGGGCGAGTTCATGACCCTCACCCGCGGCACCGGCCTGATCAGCCATATCTTCGACGGCTTCGCCCCCGTCGAGGGCGACATCCCGGAGCGGCACAACGGCGTGCTCATCAGCAGCGAGCAGGGCGAGGCGGTCGCCTATTCCCTGTTCAACCTGCAGGAGCGCGGCCGCATGTTCGTGACCCCGGGCGAGAAGCTCTACGAGGGCATGATCATCGGCATCCACAGCCGCGACAACGACCTCGTGGTGAACCCGATCAAGACCAAGAAGCTCACCAACATCCGCGCCGCCGGCAAGGATGACGCGATCCTGCTCACCCCGCCGATCCAGCTGACGCTGGAGTACGCGGTAGAGTTCATCGCGGACGACGAGCTGGTGGAGGTCACCCCCACCTCGATCCGCATCCGCAAGCGCTTCCTCAAGGAACAGGATCGCAAGCGCTCCGCGCGCAGCGACTCCGCCCTGATCGCCTGAGGCTGCCCGCGCCCCTACCCTAGGGCTCGCGCGAGCCCGGCATGTCCACGAAGCGCAGGAATTCCGCGCGGGTGCGCGCGTCGCTGCGGAACACCCCGGTCATACTGCTGGTGACCATCGAGACGTTGCGCTTGTGCACGCCGCGCGTGGTCATGCACTGATGCACGGCTGACACCACCACGCCCACGCCGCGCGGCTTGAGCACGTCAGTGATGCAATTGGCAATCTGCGCCGTCAGCTTCTCCTGCACCTGGAAGCGCCGCGCGTAGCCATCGACCACCCGCGCCAGCTTGCTGATACCGACCACCTTGTTCGCCGGCAGGTAGCCGACGTGCACGCGCCCGATGATCGGCGCCATGTGGTGCTCGCAGTGGGACTCGAAGGAGATGTCGCGCAGCACGATCAGCTCGTCGTAGCCGCCGACCTCCTCGAAGGTGCGCCGCAGGTAGGCGGCCGGGTCGATCTGGTAGCCGGAGAACCAGTCGCGATAGGCGTCCACCACGCGTTGCGGGGTGTCCTGCAGACCCTCGCGCCGCGGATCCTCACCGGCCCATTTCAACAGCGTACGTACCGCATTCTCAGCGGCGCGGCGGGAAACCCTGGGGCGCGGTGTCGGCATGGACTGTTCCTCGCGGTGCTGCGGCACTTCACGGGCAGTGTAGCGTGCGAGGGCGCGGTGCGCGCGCTGCGACTGCCTCAGCCGAGCCAGTGCACCATGCCGTAATTAAGGAGCAGGCTGCAGCTGCCTACCAGGCTCGCCACCACGAAACCGGCGGCCAGCGGGCGCCAGCCGATACGCCACATGTCGGTGAATGACACCGAGAGGCCCACGGCCGTCATGCCGCAGGTGAGAAACAGGTCCGAGGCGGTATAGCCGGTGTTGACCATGGCCTGCCAGGCGCCGGGGGCGGGAAAGAGCGCATCCCCTGCCGTGCGCAAGATGATGAAACCCAGAAACGCCAGCACGAACAACGGCACGAGCGCGGTACGGGCGGCGGGCGCGGTGGCGACGTCGCCGCCAGCGGCCTCCCGCGCCTCCGCGCGCCGGGTGAGCCAGGCGGCCGCCGGGATCAGGACGGCGATCGACAGGTTGCGCAGCAGCTTCGCCACGCTGGCGGCGGCGAGCGCTGCAGGAGCCGCGTTCTGCTGCGAATAGATCAGCGACGCACCGATCACCTGTGAGGTGTCGTGAATGGCAGTGCCAAGGAAATGCCCGCATGCACCGGCGAGGCAGCGAAGAAGTAAGCGGCCACCCACGGATACAGCAGCATGGCGATGCACCCGAAGAGCACCACGCAGGTCACGGCAAAGGCGGTCTCGGCGTGGCGGGCGCGGATCACCGGGGACATCGCCACCACCGCGGTGCAGCCGCATACGGCGGTGCCGATCGCCAGCAGCAGTCCCAGCCGGCGGGGAACGGCCAGCAGGCGTGCGACGGCGATGCCCGCCAGCAGTGCGACCGTGAGACAGGTGAGCGCCACGGGCAGTGCCGTGACGGCGATGGCACCGGCGCCACCCAGGGTCAGGCGCAGGCCCACCAGCGCGATGCCGACTCGCAGCAGGCGGTGCATCGTCCAGTTCAGGCCGCTGGTCGCCCAGCCCGGCACGCCCACGGTATTACGCCACAGCATGCCCAGCAGCACGGCGCACATGACCGGACTCAGGGGGACCTTGGGCAGGCCCACCGCACCTTGCGCGATTTGCTGGGCCATGGCGCGTGCCAGTGCTGCCAAGGCGATGGCGATCAATACCCCCGGCAGCGCCTGGCGCAGCGCGACCCACCCGGGAGTGAACGCCCGAAAGAGCACCCGCACGGCTACTGCGGGAGCCGCGTATCGCTTGCGATGGGCTGCGGTGGGCAGCGGCGCCGGTTGGCGACCATGCGATCGTTGAGTTCGATGATCGCGCGGCTGCCGGTGCGCACGAACAGGAAGGGCAGTACCCCGTGGATCAGGCAGGCGAAGCCTGCAACCATCATGCGCAGCCCGAACCACATCGCCATGCCCAGGTGCTCGTGTAGGTCTCCCCGACCGAGTGCGGGTGGGCGGTAAAGCGGCTCGTAAGGTCCATGACCCATCCTAGGGCCACGCCCGCGCTACGCGGTTGCGAAGATACCGCCGAATTGCGCATATTAAGCAACAATATTGCGCCAAATATCGAATATCAGAAACAATATCTCATGGATAAGCTAGATGCCAAAATCCTGGAACTGCTCCAGGTGGACGGTGCCCTGAGTGCTGCCGAGATTGCCGACCGGATCGGACTGTCCAAGACACCCTGCTGGCGGCGCATCCAGAAGCTGCAGGATGAGGGGATCATCCGCGGCACCGTCGCCCTGCTGGATGCGCGCGCGCTGAATGTCGGCACGACGGTCTTCGTGACCCTGAAGACCGGCAACCACAGCGAGGCCTGTTCGAGCGCTTCGCGCGTGCGGTGCGCGACATTCCCGAAGTGACCGAAATCCACCGCATGAGCGGGGACGTCGACTACCTCATCCGCATCGTGGTGCCCGACATTGACGCCTACGACGTGGTCTACAAGCGGCTGATCTCGGCGGTGGAATTCCAGGACGTCAGCGCCAGCTTCGCTCTGGAGACCATCAAGTCCACCACCGCCCTGCCGCTGTGCTACCTGAAGCTGGAGTAAGGCACAGCACTAGTGCGCGGATGGCGCGCTGCCCTCGGCCGAGTTCTCCTGGACGATCTGGGC
>CAVUJF010000015.1:0-12565 GCA_963741745.1 uncultured Pseudomonadota bacterium
TGGGCGAGCAGCAGCGTGCCGCGGCGGCGGACGCGGGTCTGGAGTAACAGCAATGGTCTTGACGCCCAAGATCCCACGGACTTTACTCATCACGACGGCCGTAATTGAATTCGCAGCCGGCGTACTCCTACTCATCGCACCTTCCTTGGTTGTATCGCTCCTGCTCGGCGCGCAGCTGACGTCTCCGGCATCGCTACTGGTTGCGCGCATCGCAGGTGCCGCACTGCTGGCAATCGGAATCAGTTGCTGGCTGCAAGGTAGGCGGCCTGGTTCTGCTCCCCTGACCGGCCTGCTCAGCGGCCTCTTGGTTTACAACGCAGCGGTGTGCGTGCTGATGATTTATGCCGCGCTGGTCGATCGGCTAAGGGGCGTCGGGATCTGGCCTGCGTGCGCGCTGCATCTGGCCATGACCGCCTGGTGTACCTGGGTAATCCTCCAGGCCAGAGGCGGGCAGGCGCAGCTCACGACAGATGTGCGAAATTAGGAAACAGCTATGACAAAGCGGCCGAACATTCTCCTCATCCTGACCGATCAGCAGCGGTTTCCGCCGGTCTACGAGAACGAGGAACTGAAGCGCTTCCGCCGCGAGGTGCTCAAGGGGGAGCAGAGCCTACTTGACACGGGCGTGTCGTTCGACCGCCACTACACCATGTCAGCGGCCTGCACCCCCAGTCGCGCGTCCTTGTTCACGGGTCAATACCCGTCGCTGCACGGGGTCACGCAAACCGACGGGATTTGCAAGGGTCCAGACAGTGCGGATATGCACTGGCTCGCTCCCAACACGATCCCGACGATGGGGGAGTGGTTCCGAGCTGGCGGCTATCGAACCTTCTACAAGGGTAAGTGGCACGTCTCCCACTTGCATCTGCCAGCCCCGGACGGCGAGGGACAGCTGCAGACCCTTACCGAGGACGGCAAGCCGATCCCGGCAAGCATCGCACGGTTCCTGGAGGCCGATCTGCTCGATCCGTACGGTTTCTCGGAGTGGGTCGGGCCGGAGCCCCACGGCCTGGGCGCACAGAACACCGGCACGATCCGGGATCCCTTCACCGCCGACGAGACCATCGCCCTGCTGCAGCGACTTGATGCCGACGGCAAGGAACAGCCCTGGCTGACGGTGTGCTCATTTCTCAATCCGCATGACATCGCACTGTTCGGCGTGATGGCGCTCGCGCAGGGCCTCCGCTACGACACCAAAGATGTCCCGCCGATGCCGAATGCGCCGACGCACAAGGAGGACCTGTCCAGCAAACCTTCAGCCCAGCAGAGCTACATCGACGTCTGGGGCAAGATGCTCGCGCCACAGCCCTGGATCGAGACACAGCGCAAGTTCTACTTTCAGATGCAGCGCAATGTGGACGAGCAGATCGCCCGCGTGCTCGCGACGCTTCAGGCGACCAAGCAGTTTGAGAACACGATCGTGGTGTTCAGCACCGACCATGGCGACATGCTTGGCGCCCATGGCGGCATGCACCAGAAATGGCATGTCGCCTATGAGGAGGCGACGCACATCCCACTGGTAATCGCCGGCCCCTTGATCAAAGGACCGCGCACGATCGACACGCCGACCAGCCACGCGGACATCATTCCCACCCTATTGGGACTCGCGGGTATCGACCAGGCGGCCGCACTGAAGCAGCTCTCCGCCACGCATACGGAAGCGTACCCGCTCGTCGGCCGTGATCTGTCGGGAGTGGTCCGCGGCACCGGGCGGCAGCCTGGGGCCGAGCCCGTGTTCTTCATGACCGACGATGAAATCACCGAGGGGTCCGAGGTTCCGAAGACCCCCTTCCAGATCTGGGCCCGCAAGATCGGGACCTACTCCCACATCGTCCAGCCCAACCACATCGAAATGGTGGTGGCCGAGGTCGATGTGGATGGCACTAAGCACTTGGTCAAGCTGGCACGCTACCACGACAATCCCCAGTTCTGGTCAGTGCCTGGGGAACGCGATGAGCGCCTGATGCGGCGGAACAAGATCAAGCAGGTCAGCGAACGCAGCCCGGACGAGTTCGAGCTCTACGATCTCACGCTGGACCCCACCGAGGCGCACAACCTCGCGCATCCGCAGCTCGCCGATGCGCATTCCCGCGCCCTGCTGGCGCGCATGCGGATAATCCTCGCAGAGCAGGTCGCGAAGAAGCGCCTCGTACCCGCCTCGGGTGGCGTTCCCGGATACGTGCCGCCCGTGACGGGCACGGGCTGAACCTGCGCGTGAGTTGATAAGAACGGCCCGCCTAAAGATCCAGGCAGTTACCGGCGCCGCGGCCAGACCGCGTGCAAGATGTTGTTCAACGCGCAATGCCTATGCAGGCTCTTGCACGGCGCTGCTATTTCGCCTTCTGCTTCAGACACTGCTGGCGCGCATTCGCAGTCGCGAGCTTGCTGCAGTCCACCGTGTTCTGCTGCTTGTGTTCGGCGCATTCCTTGCGCGCCTGTGTATCAGAGATGGCGCTACAGTCGGCGTTGGCAGCAGTCTTGTGCTTCGCACATTCCTGGCGTGCCTGAGGGGTGGACAGACTGCTGCAGTTCACTTCGTCAGCCATCGCAACTGAGGCAGTAACGCACAGGGTCAACATCGGAATCAATTTGGCCAGCTGCATGACTTGTGCTCCGCGTTTTGCAAAGAATTGGCCGCCAGGGTTCAATCCTGCCGTACCCGAGATCACCAGATCAGATCGAGGCGGCGCCCGCCCCGGGCGGTAGCGGCGCCCTCGGCCACTGCGAAACTATGCGCCCTTCTTGCGCGTGACGCCCACCGGCAGCGTGTCGGCGCCGCGCATCATCGGGTCTGCGAACGCCTCCGGGTGCGCAAGGTAGTCCAGGCCCATGTCCAGGCCGTCCTGGCCCCAGAACATTTCCTCGCCCACCAGAAGCGTCGGCACGCCGAAGATCCCGCGCGCACTCGCCCACTCGGTGTTCTCGCGCAGTTGCGCCTTGACGGCCGGAGCGCTCAAGGCCGCCTGCGGGTCCGCCACGGCCAGTTCGCGCGCCAGGTCCGCGATCACCTCCGGCGCCGAGACATCCCGGCCGTCGCGGAATACCGCCTCCAGTACGGTGCCGGCGGCGCGCAGGTCATTGCCGGCGGCGATGATCAGTCGCAGTGCGGCCAGCGGGTTGAACGGATGCGCCGGTGGGAATCGCATCGGCAGCCCCAGCTGCCGGGCGCGCCACAGTGCGAAGCGGTAGGTGAAGCGGCGCTTGGGAGCGATCTCCGCCGGCCCGAGCTGGCCGAAGTGATCCAGCAGCGCGGCGAACAGCACCGGCTTGGGCTCCACGCGGATATCGCGGCTCAGTCGCGAGATGCGCGGAAACGAAAGGTAGGCAAACGGGGAGATGACGTCGTAGACCCAGGTCACCTTGTCCGGCTTGGCCATGGCTTAGGTCCCGGAGACGCGCACCACGAGCTTGCCGAAGTTCTCCCCGCGCAGCAGGCCGATCAGCCCCTGCGGGGCGCTCTCCAGATCCTCGAGGATCTCCTCGCGATAGCGGACCGTGCCCTCCTTCACCCAGGCACTCATGTCCTTGTAGAACTCCGGCATGCGCTTGAAGTGGTCGAAGATGATGAAGCCCTGCACCTTGATGCGCCTCTTGAGCACCTGGGTGAGGAACTGCGGGGTGCGGTCGACCCCGGCCGGCAGCTGGTCCAGGTTGTACCAGGCGACCAGGCCGCACACCGGCATGCGCGCGCCGATGTTCATCAGCGGCATGACCGCTGCCAGCGTCGCGCCACCCACGTTCTCGAAGTAGACATCGATCCCCTGCGGGCAGGCCGCCGCCAGCGCCTCGCGCAGCGCGCCGTCGCGGTGGTCGATGCACGCATCGAAGCCGAGCGTCTTGACCGCGTAGTCGCACTTTTCGCGCCCGCCGGCGACGCCCACCACGCGGCAACCCTTGATCTTGGCGATCTGGCCGACGATGGAGCCCACCCCGCCGGTGGCGGCCCCCACGACGACCGTGTTCCCGGGCTTCGGTTCGCCGATATCCAAAAGACCCACGTAGGCGGTCAGTCCGGGCATGCCCAGCACCCCGAGCGCGTACGACAGTCGCGGAATCGAGGCGTCGATCTTGGTCACCTGGCGCGCATCCAGGACCGCGTAGTCCTGCCAGCCGGCGACCGCGAGCACCAGGTCCCCGACCTCGAAGCCCTCGACGTTGGAGGCCTCGACCACGCTCACCGTCTGCCCGGTCATCACCTCTCCCAGCGCCACCGGCGGCACGTAGGAAGGCACATCGTTCATGCGCCCGCGCATGTAGGGGTCGAGGGACAGGTAGCGCGTGCGCAGCAGCAGCTGGTCGGGGCCTGCCGCCGGCACCGGGTGCTTCTCCAGCACGAAATCATCCACGCTCGGCTCGCCCCGGGGACGGCGCGCGAGGAGGAAGCGGCGGTTGATGGCCTGGGGAGTGCTCATGGGCCTGGCCTCACATCATGAACTCAAGTTTCACGCCCGGGGGCACCGCGCAGGCGCGGTCCACGAACAGGTCCGCGAACAGCACACTTCCCGGCGTGACGCTGTAGCGCTCGAAGTCGCGCACCCCCGCATCGTAAAGTACCGCATCGTCGATGAAGAACTGCCCGGTGCACTGGCGCGCCGCGCGGCAGAGGATCGCATGCGCGGCATCGGCCATCACCGCAGGCGTGCGCGAGCGCTGCAGCATGGCGGTGCCGCCGAGGGCGAACTCCACCGCCGCGGTGGCGATCGTGGTGCGCGGCCACAGCGCGTTGCAGGCGATACCTGCGGTGCGGTATTCCTCGGCGAGCCCCAGCATGCACAGCGACATGCCGAACTTGGACAGCGAGTACGCGAGGTGGCTGGCGAACCACTGCGGCTTGAGTTCCAGCGGCGGCGAGAGCGTGAGGATGTGCGGGTTGGCCGCCTTCTTGAGGAACGGGATGCAGGCGCGTGAGGTGACGAAGGTCCCGCGCGTGTTGATCTGCTGGATCAGGTCGTAGCGCTTCATGTCGATCTGCTCGGTGCCCGAGAGGTTGATCGCCGAGGCGTTGTTGATGCAGATGTCGATCCCGCCAAAGGTGTCCGCGCAGCGCTGCACCGCCTGGACGACGCTTGCTTCCTCGCGCACGTCCACGACCATCGGCAGCGCCTTGCCGCCAGCGCGCTCGATCTCCGCGGCGGCGGTGTAGATGGTGCCCGGCAGCTTCGGGTGCGGTTCCGCGGTCTTGGCCGCGACGGCGATGTTGGCCCCGTCCCGCGCGGCGCGCAGCGCGATCGCCAGCCCGATGCCGCGGCTCGCGCCGGTGATGAAGAGTGTCTTGCCTGCCAGACTCACGCGACCCCCAGTCGTTTGCGCCACCTGATCTCGTCCACAGTTAGTGTACGTCACCCGCGCAGCGCGTGACCTGCGGAGCGCACCGGGGCGTGTGCTAGCATCGCCCGCTGCCGCCACCGGCTCCTTCGCAAGGAACCCGCGCCATGCGCCAGCCCCTGTTGATCCTGTGCGGCCTGCTCGCCCTCGCCCCGGCGCTCCCGGCGCAGGACGAGGACTACGGCAAGGTCCAGATCAACAGCGCAACGCTTGCGCCCAACCTGTACGTGCTGGCGGGCGTTGGCGGGAACATCGTCGCCGCCGCGGGTCCGGAGGGCGTGCTGCTGGTGGATGACGAGTTCGCCGGTGTGGCGGACAAGATCCGCGCGGCACTGAAGGGCCTGGGCGCGGACCAGCCGGTGCGCTTTGTCGTCAATACGCACTACCACTCTGACCACACCGACGGGAACCTTGCCTTTGCCCAGACCGGCGCGGTCGTGATCGCGCACGAGAACCTGCGCACGCGCCTGGAGCGCGGCGGCCTGGCCGGCAACGGCGGCTCGATCTCCAAGGAGTTCAAGCCCTCCCCGGCCGGCGCGCTCCCCACGGTCACCTACGCGAGCGAGCTCACGGTGCACCTGAACGGCATGCAGGTGCGGGTGCACCATTATGCGCGGGCGCATACCGACGGGGACTCGGTGGTGTTCTTCCCCGGCGCGAACGTGGTGCACATGGGTGACATCTACGTGCGCTACGGCTTCCCGTTCATCGATGTCATTGGCGGCGGCAATGTCCGCGGCATGATCGCCGCCTGCGCGGACGTGCTGCGCACCGTGCCGCCGGGAACGCGGGTGATCCCGGGCCACGGCGCGGTGGCGAGCCTGGATGACCTGCGCGAGTACCTGAAGATGCTCGAGGACACCACCGCCGTGGTGCAAAAGGCGCTCACGGCCGGACAGAGCCTCGAGCAGATGAAGCACGACAAGATCCTCGGGGCCTGGAGCGCGCGCTATTCCCCGGCCAAGGGTTTCGTCGACACCGACGCCTTCACCGACTCACTCTACAACTCGCTGAATCCACCGCCGCGTGCGGTCGGCGCCGCGCACTGACGCGCTTCACTTGCGCTGACCGGAGCCGGCGCGGTAGCGTGCCGCGGCAATCACAGGGAGTGCGCCGTGCGCTGGGACGATCTTCGCGAAAGCAGCAATGTTGAGGACGTCCGCGGCAGCACCGGGGGCGGCGGGCGGGGCCTGAAGCTGGGCATCGGCGGCACCCTGCTCGCCCTGGTGGCCTCCTATTTCCTCGGCATCGACCCGCGCGTCATCCTGGGGTTGGTCAGCGCAGTGCCCAACCCGCAACCCGCCCCGACCGCCGTCGAGGGCACCCCGTCGGATGAGCAGGGGCGGTTCATCGCCGCGGTGCTGGGCGGCACCGAGGACACCTGGAGCGCGATCTTCCAGCACAACGGGCTTACCTATGTGCCGCCCAAGCTCGTGCTCTACCGCGACCAGATGCCGACCGCCTGTGGCTCCGGCAGCGCCGCGGCCGGTCCCTTCTACTGCCCGCTCGACCGCAAGGTGTACCTCGACCTGTCCTTCTTCCAGCAGCTGGCGCAGGAGTTCCAGGCGCCCGGCCAGTTCGCGCAGGCGTACGTGGTCGCCCACGAGGTGGGCCACCACGTGCAGAACCTGCTGGGGATTGCGGACAAGGTGCGCGCGGTGCAGCAGCGCGGCTCGGAGGCGCAGGCCAACCAGCTCTCGGTGCGGCTGGAACTGCAGGCCGACTGCTTCGCCGGCGTGTGGGCGAAACACACCGACCAGAGCAAGCACATCCTCGAGGCAGGCGATGTGGAGTCGGCGCTGCGTGCCGCCGCCTCGGTCGGTGATGACACGATCCAGAAGCGCACGCGCGGTTACGTGGTGCCGGAGTCCTTCACCCACGGCAGTGCGGCAGAGCGCACCGCCTGGTTCAAGCGCGGGCTGACCGACGGGACGATCCAGGGCTGCGACACCTTCGCCGCAGGATCCTGACAGGCCACGCCGGCCGCTTCAGGCCTCTGAGGTTCGATCGGGCGGATTGGCGGGCGCGAAGCCTGCCGGCGGAAAGCAAACGGGGCGCGCGCCGTTGCGGGCGCGCGCCCCTCCTACTCGCGGATCAGAAACAGGCCTTGCCGTGGTCGGCGTGGGCGCCGGCGGCCTTGGCAGCCGCTTCCGTCATGTACTTGCCCTGCTTGGTCTTGCCGTACCAGACATCCGACGGGCAGTGATACACGTTGCTGTCCGTGTTGACCCAGACCTGCCCCGCACCGCCGCCCGGGGCGGCCGTCGCCGCGGGCGCGCTGCGGGTCATGGTGGCAGCCGGTGCGGCCGCCGCGGTTGCCGCCGCCGGAGCGGCAGGAGCCGCCGCCACCGGCGCCGGCGCATTCACCGCTGCCGCGCCGCTCTTGTTGATGCCGCCGTGCCCACTGCACGCACCGCGTCCACCCTTGGAGGTGGTGCCATCGTTACAGGGGACCATGGTCGCGGCGGGCGGGGATGCCGCTGCGGCCGAGGGGGTCGCAGCCGCGGCCGGTGCCGCCGCCGTGGCCGTCTTGTTGACGCCGCCGTGGCCGCTGCAGGCACCGCGCCCCCCCTTGGAGGTGGTGCCGTCGTTACAGGAAACCATGGTCGCGGCAGTCGCGGTGGCCGCTGCGCTCGGGGGAGGCGCCGTCGCAGCCGGTGCGGTGGCCGTCTTGTTGACGCCGCCGTGACCGCTGCAGGCACCCTGGCCACCCTTGGGTGAGGTCGTGCCGTCCTTGCAGGTGACCGGGCCGCTGCTCGAGGACGAAGAGGACGTGGCGGCGGCGGGCGCTGCCGCTGCCGCCTTGTTCACGCCGCCGTGGCCGCTGCACGCGCCGCGGCCCCCGTGCGAGCTGGTGCCGTCGTTGCAGGTGACCGTCGTCGTGCTCGCGTCCTGGGCGCTCGAGAGCGCCGGAACCGCCAGCAGCGCGGTGCCGAGCACCGTGCCATACACAAGACCCTGGAACTTCGTTACGTTCATTTGCAGCGCTCCGAGCGAGTACCCGCCTATTCTGGGCGGTCAGAATAGCGCAATCGGCGCGGACCGGGGTACGGGGGCGCTGCCTGACTGGCCCGCGAAGCGCGGGGCAAGTACGCTGCGGCTATTAAGAGATCTTCATGTAGGGGTGCAGATGCAGTTGCGGTCGGTGGGGATGTTGCTGGGAGTGGTGCTGGCGGCGGTGCTGCCACGGATGGCCTGCGCCGAGTGGCTCGAGCGCACCGAGGCGATCATGGGCACGCGGGTATACGTGCAGCTGTGGTCAACCGATGCCGCCCAGGGCAATGCGGCCATCGAGGCAGTCATGGACGAAATGCGGCGCATCGATGACCTCATGAGTCACTACAAGCCCGAAAGCCAGCTGTCACAGATCAACGCGCGGGCCAACCGCGAGCCGGTGCAGGTCGACAAGGAGCTGTTCGACCTGATCAAGCTGAGCACCTACTACTCGCAGATCACCCAGGGTGCCTTCGACATCACCTACGCCAGCGTCGGCTACCTGTACAACTATCCTGAGCACGTCCGTCCGACCGAGGCTCAGATCAAGGACGCGCTGCCGGCGGTCAACTGGCGCAACATGCTGCTCGATGAGGCGCACCACACCGTGCGCTTCGAGCATCCGGGGATGCGCATCGACCTGGGGGGCATCGGCAAGGGCTACGCGGTCGATCGCGGCATCGACATCCTCAAGGCGCGCGGCATCGAGCATGCGGTCGTCACCGCCGGCGGCGACACGCGCATCCTCGGGGACCACATGGGGCGCCCGTGGCTGGTGGCGATCCGCCATCCGGACAACCCGCAGAAGGTCGTCACGCGCATCCCGCTGTCGGACAGTGCGATGTCGACCTCGGGCGACTACGAGCGCTACTTTGACGAGGACGGCGTGCGCTACCACCACATCATCGACCCGCACACCGGCCATTCGGCCAGCAAGGTGCGCAGTGCCACGATCCTCGCGCCGACCGCCACGCAGACCGACGGGATGTCCAAGACCGCCTTCGTGCTCGGTGCCGAGAAGGCGCTGGAGATCATCAACAGCATGCCCGAGTACGACGCGGTGTTCGTGACCCCGGAGGGTCACGTGCTCTACTCCAATGGCCTGCGCCCGCCGGCGCCGCGCCCGGAGCCCGGCGCGCCTACTGAGAAGCGCCCCTAGGGTTCACCCTGAGCAGCGCATCCACCTCCACCTCGGCGGCGAGCCAGTCCTCCTCGGCATGTCCGTGAACGAAGCCGCGCCGCTCGGCGCGCAGGTATGCCCCGACGGCGATGAGTTCGCGGCGCGCCTGCTCGCTCAGCGGTGAACGCGGCGCGCCGACCGGGCTGTTGCGCGGGGACCTGACGCGCGGCGGGCTGGATCGGGGACGTGAGGGATCAGTCGAACGGCGGCTGGCCATGGACTCCTCCTTGACGTGAGCCATGACTGTGCGCGCGCAGCCCTCGCGCGCGCAAGCGCGCCGTGCGGGCATCCGCCTGGCGAAGCGTGGGCCTGAGCTTTGCGCTGTCCGGAGGCCGCGGCCCCCCGGGTGCGCGCGCTATGACTTGCGGCGCACCTTGCGCGGGCGCCCCTGGGCGGCGGCCGCCGCGATGTCCAGGTGCTCGAGGTACTTGCGGAAGTCGCGCCCGAGTACCGGGTGCGCCAGGGCGTACTCGACGGTGGCCTGCAGGTAGCCGAGCTTGCTGCCGCAGTCATAGCGCTTGCCCGAGAAGCGGTAGGCGTACACGGCCTCCTCGCGCATCAATGCCGCAATGCCGTCGGTGAGCTGGATCTCCCCACCGGCACCGCGCCCGATCTTGTGCAGGTGCTCGAAGATCGAGGGGGCGAGCACGTAGCGACCCACGACCGCGAGGTTCGAGGGCGCGGCGGCGGGCTTGGGTTTCTCGACGATGCTGCGCACGCGGCTGGTGTGCGAACGGTCGGCCTCCACCGCGACGATGCCGTACTTGTCGGTATCGCGGTGCGGCACAAGCTGCACACCGAGCACGCTGGCGCGCTTGGCCTCGTAGACCTGTGCCATCTGCGCAAGACAGCCCACGTCGCTGCGGATCAGGTCATCCGCCAGGTGCACGAAGAACGGCTCGGCACCCACGGCCGGCTGGGCGCAGAGCACCGCGTGGCCCAGCCCCAAGGGGGCCGGCTGGCGGATGTAGATGCAGGAGGCATACGAGGGCAGCACGCTGCGCAGCTGGTTGAGCAGGTCGCTCTTGCCCTGCTGCTGCAGCATCGTCTCGAGCTCCTGGTCCGAGTCGAAATGGTCCTCGATCGCACGCTTGGAGGCGCCGGTCACGAACACCAGGCGCCGGGCGCCGGCCTCGAGGGCTTCCTCCACCGCGTACTGGATGAGTGGCTTGTCCACCACCGGGAGCATCTCCTTGGGGCTCGCCTTGGTGGCCGGCAGGAAGCGCGTGCCGCGACCGGCCACGGGAAACACGGCCGTGCGGATCAGCGATTTCGAACTCGTCCTCATCGAAGCTTCTCCGAAGGCATGAACAGGTTAGTTTAGCGATAGCAGGCAGAGCGCGCCCGCCGGATGGCCGATCGTCTCAGCCCGGCGGCAGCGCCTGGTCGGCGCGCTCGGCCCACTTGAACACCGCCGGATGCAGGCTGTCCCATGAATGACACTTCGGGCAGCGCCAGTACCAGCGCACGCTGTTCAGGCCGCAGTCATCGCACTGGTAGCGCCCGCCCGCATCACCGATGCGGGTCAGCAGCGCACTTAAGGAATTCGCCTCGGCCGCCGAGTCCACGCCCAGCCCCAGCCCGCGCGTCACATCCGGCAGCCGCGACACCTCCGCGCTCGGGATGGCGGTGGCCAGGATCCAGGCCAACTGGCGCGGACTCACCCGCCCGCTGTGCTGCAGCCGCAAGCCCACCTCGCGCAGCGCATCGACGCTGCCGGCGCGGTGGGCGATCACCAGCACCGGCGGAATGATCTCCAGCGCCAGCCCCGGGGAGGCCTGCAGCGCCTGCAGGTACAGCAGCAACGCCCCGGCCGGATCGCCGGCGCCATCGGTGATCCTTGCCGTGAGGATGTCCGCGCGCGGCAGTTCCGCCTGATGGGTGCGCGCCTGGCGCAGCAGCGTCCCGGCGCGCTCGGCATCCCCCTGCACCAGGGCATGCTCGGCGAGCTCGCACAGGTAGTGTGCCGCGATGCGTGCGCGCTCGTCCTGCACCGCCGGCGGCAACTCGTGGAAGACCTTGAGCGCCTTGGCCCAGTCGCCCTGCGCCTCGTAGATGCCCACCAGGTGATCCAGCGCCACGCGCCGGTACTCGCTCGAGGCGGCAAGTTCCTCGAGCACCCGCTCGGCGCGGTCCATGAGGCCTGCGCTCTGGTAGTCCAGAGCGAGCGCGAAGGCCGCCTTGTCGCGCAGCCCGCTGCTCAAGCCGTGGTCGCGCAGGCGCGAGTGGATGGCGATGGCGCGGTCGACCTCGCCGCGGCGCCGGAACAGGCTGCCGAGCGCGAACTGGATCTCGGTCGCATCCCCATCGGCCTGGGCCATGCGCGAGAAGACCTCCGCGGCGTGGTCGAAGCGGTCGTTGATCAGGTGATCGAGGCCGACGTAGTAGTCGCGCGGCAGGCGCACGGTGCGCGCTGCACCGTTGCGGCGCCCCAGGAAATAGGTCGCGACGCCCACCAGGACGAAGGCCAGCGCCAGGAACATCGGGGGCAGTTCGAACATGCGCGAACAGCCTAGCAGGTCCGTGCGGCGGGCGAAAACGGCCGGGCCGACAAGTCACTCGGGGTGCGCACCCTCCAGGGCAAGCCGCTCAACGCCAGCGTCTCCACCAGCAGCGACCCGACCGCCTGGGTGCGCCACGGCGTGGACAGTTATCTCTCGCACAACGGGGTGAAGGTGCAGGGCAGTGGCCCGAAGCTGGCACTGACGCTGAACCAGCTGCGCACCACCGAGACGGTCTACCACCGCGGCAGCTACGAGGCGCTGGTGGCCATGACGGGTGAGCTGAAGTCCCCGAGCGGCAAGAGCTGCTGGACGGGAGCCGTCCAGGGCAAGGGCGGCAACTACGGCTACGCGGGCAGCATCGAGAAGTACCAGGAGACGCTGAACGGCGCGCTCGATGCGGCCAGCCAGCAGCTGACCTCCACGCAGGCCTTCCGCGAAGCGCTGTGCCACTGCGGCGAGTGAACCGCGCGCACACCGCGGGTGCTTGTGCCGCCCATGCGGACAGGCATCGCTAGGGAAGTTTGAGCAGAGGTCCGCGCAGCGCACCAGTCGGTGCGCTGCG
>CAVUJF010000016.1:0-250529 GCA_963741745.1 uncultured Pseudomonadota bacterium
CCAGCCAGCGCTGCGTCTCCTCCAGGGTACGTCCCCTGCGGCGCGCATAGTCCTGCACCTGGTCGCGGTCGATCTTGCCCAGGGCAAAGTAGTGCGACTGCGGGTGGCCGATATACCAGCCGCTGACCGCCGCCGTCGGGTACATGGCGAAGGATTCCGTGAGACGGATGCCGGCGTTGCGATCCACGTCCAGCAGCTCCCAGAGCTTGCGCTTCTCGGTATGGTCCGGGCAGGCCGGGTAGCCCGGCGCCGGACGGATCCCGCGGTACTCCTCGCGCACCAGCTGCTCGTTGGTCAGCGCCTCGTTCGCCCCATAGCCCCACAGCTCGCGCCGCACGCGCTCGTGGAAGTGCTCCGCGGCAGCTTCGGCGAGCCGGTCGGCCAGGGCCTTCAGGATGATGCTTGAGTAGTCATCGTGCGCCTTCTCGAAGCGCGCGACGTGCGGCTCGATGCCGATCCCCGCCGTGACGGCGAAGGCGCCGAAGTAGTCGCGCACGCCGCTCGCCTTGGGGGCCACGTAGTCGGCCAGGCACTCGTGCGGCTGGCCATCCGGCTTGCCCTTCTGCTGGCGCAGGAAATTCAGCGTAGCCAGCACCTGCGTGCGCGACTCGTCGGTGTACAGCTCGACGTCATCGCCCACGGAGTTGGCCGGGAACAGCCCCACCACCGCGCGCACGCGCAGCCAGCGCTCGGCGATCAGCGTCTTGAGCATGCGGCGTGCATCAGCGTAGAGATTGCTGGCCGCCTCCCCGACCACCGGGTCGGTGAGGATCTCCGGGAACCTCCCGGAGAACTCCCATGCATTGAAGAACGGCATCCAGTCGATGTAGCCGAGCAGCTCCTCCAGCGGGTAGTCGTCGAAGCTCTGCACGCCAGGCAGACGCGGAGCCGGCGGCTGGTACGCCGCCCAGTCCAGGCGCCGGTGATTGGCGCGCGCCGCGGCGAGCGACAGCTCCGGCACCTTCACGCTCTTGGCCGCGTGCTGCTCGCGCCGGCGTTGGTGTTCCTCCTGCACCTTGGCCGCGAAGGCACTGCGCTGTTCCGGCTGGGAGAGCGTCTGGCACACCCCGACCGCGCGCGAGGCATCCTTCACATAGACCACCTCGGAAAGGTACTGCGGGGCAATCTTCACCGAGGTATGTGCCGGCGAGGTGGTCGCGCCGCCAATGAGCAGCGGCACCTCGAACCCCAGGCGCTTCATCTCCCGGGCGACGTGCACCATCTCATCAAGCGACGGGGTGATGAGTCCCGACAGGCCGATGAAGTCAACCTGCTCGCGGCGCGCGGTCTCGAGGATCTTCTCGCACGAGACCATGACGCCGAGGTCGATCACCTCGAAGTTATTGCACTGCAGGACCACGCCGACGATGTTCTTGCCGATGTCGTGCACGTCCCCCTTCACGGTGGCCATGACGATACGGCCCTTGGCGCGCCGCGCGCCGCGCTCCTTGTTTGCCTCGATGAACGGCACCAGGTGCGCAACGGCCCGCTTCATGACCCGCGCGCTCTTGACCACCTGCGGCAGGAACATCTTGCCGGCGCCGAACAGGTCACCCACGGCGTTCATCCCGTCCATCAGTGGCCCCTCGATGACCTCCAGTGGATGCGCGACCTCCAGGCGCGCCGCCTCGGTGTCCTCGATGATGAAGTCATCGATCCCCTTGATGAGGGCGTGCTCGATGCGCTTGGGCACCGGCCAGGTGCGCCACTCCAGGTCCTCGGCGCGGCGCACCCCGCCCTCGCCCTTGAAGCGCGCGGCGATCTGCAGCAGGCGCTCGGTGGCCTCGGGACTGCGGTTCAGGACCACGTCCTCGCACGCCTCGCGCAGCTGCGGCTGGATCTGCTCGTAGATCGCCAGCTGGCCGGCATTGACGATCCCCATGTCCATGCCGGCGGCGATCGCGTGGTAGAGGAACACCGAATGCATGGCCTCGCGCACCGGATCGTTGCCGCGGAACGAGAACGACACGTTGCTCACGCCGCCGCTGACGAGGGCGTGCGGCAGCTCCTGCTTGAGCCTGCGGGTGGCCTCTATGAAGGCCACGCCGTAGGAGTTGTGCTCCTCGATGCCCGTGGCGATCGCGAAGATGTTCGGATCGAAGATGATGTCCTCGGCGGCAAGGCCCACCTGCTCGGTGAGGATGCGGTAGGCACGCGCGCAGATGTTCACCTTGCGCTCGACAGTGTCCGCCTGCCCCTGCTCATCGAAGGCCATGATCACCGCGGCGGCGCCGTAACGGCGCACCTTGCGGGCGTGCTCGATGAAGACCGCCTCACCCTCCTTGAGGCTGATCGAGTTGACGATGGCCTTGCCCTGCACGCACTTGAGGCCGGCCTCGATCACCGTCCACTTCGATGAGTCGATCATGACCGGCACGCGTGCGATATCCGGCTCGGCGGCCACGAGGTTGAGGAAGCGCACCATGGCCGCCTGGGAATCGAGCATGCCCTCGTCCATGTTGACGTCGATCACCTGCGCGCCGCTGGCCACCTGCTGGCGGGCGATATCCAGGGCGGCGGTGTAGTCGCCCGCCTCGATCAGCTTGCGGAACTTGGCGGAGCCGGTGACGTTGGTACGCTCGCCGACGTTCACGAACAGGCTGTCGTCGTCGATGTTCAGCGGCTCAAGGCCCGACAGGCGGCACTTGGCGACCGTGGGCGGGCGCTGGCGCGGCTTGCGCCCGCGCACGCCGTCGGCGATCAGGCGGATATGCTCGGGCGTCGTGCCGCAACAGCCGCCGACGATGTTCACCAGCCCGGACTCGCCGAACTCGCGCAGGATCTCGGCGGTCTCGGCCGCCCCCTCGTCGTACTCGCCGAAGGCGTTGGGGAGCCCGGCGTTGGGGTAGGCGCACACGTAGGTGTCGGCAACGGCCGAGAGCTCCTGCACGTAGGGGCGCAGCTGTTGCCCGCCCAGTGCGCAGTTGAGCCCGATGAACAGCGGCTGCGCGTGGCGGATCGAGTTCCAGAACGCCTCCGGGGTCTGGCCCGACAGCACCCGGCCCGAGGCGTCGGTGATCGTGCCGGAGATCGCCAGCGGCAGCGTGACCCCGGTTTCCTCGAACAGGGTGAGCGCCGCGTAGATCGCCGCCTTGGCGTTCAGCGTGTCGATCACCGTCTCGATCAGCAGGAAGTCCGCGCCGCCGAGCACCAGGCCGCGCGCTGCCTCGAGGTAGGCAGCCACGAGCTCATCGAAGGTGACGCTGCGGTAGCCCGGGTCATTGACGTCCGGGGACAGCGAGGTCATGCGGTTGGTCGGCCCCAGCGCCCCGGCCACGAGGCGCGCCACGCCGGTGCGCTCCGCGAACTCATCGGCCACGAGGCGCGCCAGGTGAGCGGCGCGGTAGTTGAGTTCGGGGACGAGCGCCTCCAGGCCGTAGTCGGCCTGGGAGACCGCGTTCGAGTTGAACGTGTTGGTCTCGATGATGTCAGCGCCGGCTGCAAGGTAGGCGCGGTGGATGTCGCTGACGATCTCCGGGCGCGTGAGCGTGAGGATGTCATTGTTGCCACGCAGGTCGCGCCCGTGCGTGCGCAGCCGCTCGCCACGGAAGCCCGACTCGTCGAGCTTGTGCTGCTGGATCATGGTGCCCATCGCGCCATCGAGCACCACGATGCGCTCATCCAGGGTGCGCCTGAGGCGCTCGAGGCGCCCGCGGCGGGCACTCTCATCGAGGGGTGCGATCGCGTAGGGTGCGGCAGCCGTGCGGCCGGGCGCTGCGGCCTTGTCGATGTCGGAGCGCGGGGCGCTGGAGGCGTGGTGCAGGTGATTGCAGGAGTTCATGCGTGGAGTTCCTGGGATGCAGCGCGGCGCACGGTCGGCCGCGGGCGAAGCCCCAGCGCATGACAGATGGCAAACGTGAGTTCGGCGCGGTTGAGGGTATAGAAGTGAAACTCGGCGACCCCGTGGGCGGCGAGCGAGTGGACCTGCTCGATTGCCACGCTCGCGGCAATGAGGCGGCGCGTCTCCGCATCGTCCTCCAGCCCGGAAATGCGCTCGTGCAGCCACGGCGGGATCGAGGCCCCGCAGCGCGCGGCAAAACGCAGTACCTGCGGGAAGCGCGTGATGGGCAGGATTCCCGGGACGATTGGCGCGGTAATCCCCGCCGCGGCACAGCGGTCGCGGAAGCGCAGGTAAGTCCCGGTGTCGTAGAAGAACTGCGTGATCGCGCGCGTCGCGCCCGCGTCGATCTTGCGCTTGAGGTTGTCCAGGTCCGCCTGCGCGGAGGCCGCCTCGGGGTGCACCTCGGGGTAGGCGGCGACCGAGATATCGAACGGTGCGACCGCCGCCAGGCCGGCCACCAGTTCGGCGGCACAGGCGAAGCCCTCGCGTCCCGGCTGCGGCGACGTGTGCCCCGGCGGCAAGTCGCCGCGCAGCGCCACCAGATGACGGATGCCCTGGTCCCAGTAGCGGCGCGCGATGTCGAGGATCTCTCCGCGGCTGGCGCCGATGCAGGTCAGGTGGGGGGCACCGGTGAGCCGGGTGTCGCGCTGGATGCGCGTCACTACATCGTGCGTGCGTTCGCGGGTCGAACCGTCGGCGCCGTAGGTCACAGAGACAAAGCGCGGCTCCAGGGGCGCAAGGCGCTCGATGGAAGCCCACAGGGTGTCTTCCATGGCCGCATCCGCGGGGGGGAAGAACTCGAACGAGACACTCATGGCTGTGCTGCTCATGCCGCCCCTGCCCCGCGGTGCTGGCCGGCAGCGCCCACCGCGGCGAGCGCACGCGCGGCGAGGACGTGCTCGCCGTCGGCCTCCACGGGAGTGATCTTTTCGCACTGCAGCCCGGCATCACTCAGCAGGCGGCGCAGGCGGGCGAGCGGGTGCTCGACGATGCGATCGCCGGCGCTGTCGAGCGCGTCGTAACGCTCGAACAGCCACAGCCGCCCGCCGGGGACGAGCGACCCGCGCGCGCGGCGCAGCAGCTGCGGCAGCCCGCCGCCGCCGCCGCCGGGCGGGTCCAGCACGATCCGCGCAAAGGGGCCGCCGCACCGATCAAGATCCGCATCACTAAAGACCTGCGCGGACGCGGCCTCGATGACGCGGCAGGCAACGCCGCCGCGCCCGGCGAAGGCGCGCGCCCACTGCGCCGCCCGGCGCGAGGACGCGAGGATCGTGCAACCGTCGCCCCTGCGCTGGGCACCGGCCAGCAGCTCCGGATGCCGTACCCCGATCAGCAGCAGTGCCCCGGCAGGTTCAGCCGCGGCATCGGCGGCCAGCAGCGCGGCCAGCGAGCGCCCGAGCCGCGATTCGGCCGCCACGGGAAGGGCGGCAGCCGACAGTGCCCGCGCGCCGCTGCGGTCCTGCAGGAGCACCGGATCGGCGCGATCGAGCAGGCCCAGCAGGCCGCGCACGAAGCTCGCCGGCGCGGACCCGCCCGAGATGCGGTAGTGCACCCGCTGTCCCTGGCGCATCCGCTCGATCAGTCCCGCGTCGCAGAGGATCTTCAGGTGGCGCGAAGTGCGCGGCTCGCTTTGCTGCAGTGCCCCGGCGAGTTCCGACACACTGAGCGCGCCCTCGGCGCACAGCGCCAGCAGGCGCAGCCGGCTGGGGTCACCGGCGGCGCGCAGCCAGCCGGTGAGGATCTCGGGGGACAGCAACTCCATTCAATTATTGTACATGTCTTTAATAGTTTGCCGCCGTCGAAATGTTGGGGCGCTCGATCATATTTGCCGTCATAAATAGAGAGGTAAGCCTCCATACGCGCATTATTGTACCTCTGGAGATACAATTTAATGGATGGCTTCAGGACCGCCGAGACTGTCCGCAAACAAGGCCTCGATGTCGATCGAATCAAACGAATAGGGACGCTGGCAGAACTCGCACGTCACCGTCACCGAGCCCTGCTCCCTGAGCACTGCCCGGATTTCCTCCGACCCGAGCGCCCGGAGCACGCCCGCCACGCGCGCCGGATTGCAGCGGCACGCGAATTCCACCGGCGCGCCGGCAAAGAGGCGCACGTCGTGCCCGGGAAAGATGGCCGCCAGATTCGCCTCCAGTGATCCGCCGAGGAGCATCCGCGGGGTCAGCCGCTGCATGCCCCACTGGGCTTCCTGCCAGACGTCGCGCGCGCTGGCCGCGGTCGGCTCGGGGAGCTTCTGCACCAGCATGCCGGCGGCGCGCTGCGCATCGGCCGCCAGGACGACGCGCGTGGGCAGCTGCTCGGAGGAGGCAAAGTAGGCCTCGAGTGACTGCGCCAGCGAGTCCCCGGCGAGCGGCACCACGCCCTGGTAACGCGCACTCTTTTCTTCGGCCTCGACCGTCACCGTGATGCGTCCGGCGCCGCCGGTGAGCTGCCGGAAGAGTTCCCCTGGCGGGGCATGTGTCGCCACGGCAGCGAGCGACGGGGCGTCGTAACGTGCCACCGCGCGCATGCGGTTGTCGTCGGTGCACTGCGCAACCAGCAGGTTGACGATGCCGTCGCCCTGCAGCTGCAACGTCAGAGTCCCGCGGAACTTGAGCGTCGCGGCCAGCAGCGCGCAGGCGGCCACGGCGTGGCCGAGCAACTCATCGACCAGGGGAGGGTACTGCCGATGGGTGCGCAGCTCGCGCCAGGCGCTGTCCAGGTGCGTCCAGTGACCGCGCACCGGCCGGCCCTCGAAGATGAACCGTCTGATCTGATCGTCCACGAGCGCCGTTTCGGTTTTCATGGCGAGCAGCATGGGGCCCGGGCCAAGGGCTTCAACCCTTTGTCGCCGCGCGCCGACGCTGCGGATCTCAGCTGCTCAGTTTCTTCTTCAGAAGCTCGTTGAGCTGCGCCGGATTGGCCTTGCCGCCGGTGGCCTTCATGACCTGCCCGACGAAGAAGCCGAACAGCTTGTCCTTGCCGGAACGGAACTCGGCCAGCTGGCCAGGATTCTTCGCCAGCACCTCGTCGATGACCTTCTCGATGGCGGAAGTGTCGGTGATCTGCCGCAGGCCCCTGGCCTCGATGACCTGGTCGGCACTGGAGCCCTCGGCCCACATGGACTCGAAGACCTCCTTGGCGATCTTCCCGGAGATGGTCCGGTCGGAGATGCGCGCGATGAGACCCGCCAGACGTGCGGCAGGCAGCCGGCCGGAGCCCACGTCCAGGTTGTCCTTGTTGAGAACCGCGGCGAGTTCGCCCATCACCCAGTTGGCCGCGAGCTTTGGTTCGCGCGGTACCTCGCGCACCACATCCTCGTAGTAGGCGGCCAGTTCGCGGCTGGCCGTGAGCACGCCGGCATCGTACGCAGACAGGCCGTACTGACTGGCAAAGCGCGCCGCCTTCTGGTCGGGCAGTTCCGGCAGACTCTTGCGCACCTCGTCGATGAACGCCTCGCTCAGCTCGACCGGCAGCAGGTCCGGGTCCGGGAAATAGCGGTAGTCGTTGGCCTCTTCCTTGGAGCGCAGGGAACGGGTCTCGCCCTTGTCCGGGTCGTACAGCCGCGTCTCCTGCACGACCTTGCCGCCGGACTCGATCAGCTCGATCTGCCGCTCGACCTCGTAGTTGATGGCACGCTCGACGAAACGGAATGAATTGAGGTTCTTGATCTCCGCGCGGGTGCCGAACTTGTCCGTCCCGAGCTTGCGCACTGAGACATTGGCGTCGCAGCGGAACGAACCCTCCTGCATGTTGCCGTCGCAGATCTCCAGGTAGCGCACCAAAGTGTGCACCTTCTTCATGTAGGCGACCGCCTCCTTGGCCGAGCGCATGTGCGGCTCGGAGACGATCTCCAGCAGCGGCGTGCCCGCGCGGTTCAGGTCGATTCCCGTGAGCCCTGGCAGGCCCTCGTGCAGTGACTTGCCCGCATCCTCCTCCAGGTGCGCGCGCGTGACGCCGATGCGCTTGGCACTGCCGTCCTCGAGCACGATGTCGAGCGCGCCTTCGGCGACGATCGGCAGCTCGTACTGGCTGATCTGGTAGCCCTTGGGAAGGTCCGGGTAGAAATAGTTCTTGCGCGCAAACACCGAGTGGGTGGCGATGCGCGCACCGAGCGCCAGACCGAATTTCACGGCCATGCGCACGACCTGCGCGTTGAGCACCGGCAGCACCCCGGGATACCCGAGGTCCACCAGGTTCGCCTGGGCGTTGGGCGGGGCGCCGTAGCGAGTCGCGGAGCCGGAGAAGATCTTCGACTGCGTCGCCAGCTGCGCGTGGATCTCCAGCCCGATGACGGTCTCCCAGGCGCTCATGCATACCCCCGGGGCACGCGGGTGTGCCAGTCCGTCGCCCGCTGGAACGCATGCGCCACGGCGAGCACGCGCGCCTCGCTGAAGTGCGGCCCCACGATCTGCAGGCCGACGGGCAGCTCATCGACGAACCCGCAGGGGATCGAGGCTGCCGGCAGCCCGGCGAGGTTGGCACCGATGGTGTAGATGTCGTTCAGGTACATGGTCACCGGGTCTGCGGTCTTGGCGCCGATGGCGAACGCCGGCGTCGGCGTCGTCGGCCCGATCAGCACATCAACGCTCTGGAACGCGCGGATGAAGTCCGCGTTGATCAGCTGCCGCACGCGCTGGGCCTTGAGGTAATAGGCGTCGTAGTAGCCGGCCGAGAGCACGTAGGTCCCGGTCATGATGCGCCGCTTCACCTCCGCCCCGAACCCCTCGCCGCGTGAGCGGCGGTACAGGTCCTGCAGGTCGCGCGGGTTCTCGCAGCGGTGCCCGAAGCGCACCCCGTCAAAGCGCGCCAGATTCGAGGAACACTCGGCCGGGGCCACCACGTAGTACACCGGCACCGACAGCGGCAGGTTCGGCAGGCTCACCTCGGTGAGCACCGCGCCCAGGCTTTCGTACACCCGCAGCGCCTCGCGCACGCGCTGCTCGTTCTGAGGCTCCAGGCCCCGGTCGAAGAACTCCTTGAGGAGCCCGACCTTGAGGCCCGCCAGCGGCTGCTCCAGCCCGGCCACGTAGTCCGGCACCGGCACGTCCACGCTGGTGGAGTCGTTGGCATCGAACCCGGCCATCTCACGCAGCATCAGCGCCGCATCGGCGGCGGTGGCGGCGAGCACGCCGCCCTGGTCCAGGCTCGAGGCGAAGGCGACCATGCCATAGCGCGACACGCGCCCGTAGGTCGGCTTCACGCCCGTGATACCGCACAGGGCCGCGGGCTGGCGGATCGAGCCGCCGGTGTCCGTGGCGGTCGCCGCCGGCACCAGCCGCGCGGCCACGGCGGCCGCCGAGCCGCCCGAGGAGCCCCCGGGCACCAGGCTGACGTTCCAGGGGTTGCGCACCGGCCCGTAGTAGCTGGTCTCGTTGGAGGAGCCCATCGCGAATTCGTCCATGTTCGTCTTGCCGAGCATCACGGCCCCGGAGGCCTTCAGCTTGGCGACCACGGTGGCATCGTAGGGCGAGACGAAGTTATCCAGCATGCGCGAGCCGCAGCTGGTGCGCACGCCCTGCGTGCAGAACAGGTCCTTGTGAGCGATCGGCACACCCGTCAGCGGGCCGCCGCTGCCGGCGGCCAGGGCCGCATCGGCCGCCTGGGCCTCCCGCAGGGCGCTCTCGCGCGTGACGGAAATGAACGCATTGAGCGTGCCCTGGCTCGCATCGATGCGTTCCAGGTAGGCACGGACCAGCTCGAGGCTCGAGTAGCGCCGTGCCCGCAGCCCGGCGGCCAGCTCGGTGAGCGTGTTTCGGTGCAGATCGCTCACGGGCGCCTCATTCGATGACCTTGGGCACCAGGTACAGCCCGGCGGCGACCTGTGCAGCGTTCGCCTGGTACAGCTCGTGGTGATCCGTTTCGGTCACCACATCCGGGCGCAGGCGCTGCGAGAGCCCCGGCAGCGGGTGCGCCATGGGGGCGACATTGGCCGTAGCGGCCGCATCGAGCGCCCCGATGAAATCGAGGATGTTCGAGAGGCTGTTCTGGTAGACCGGGATCTCGGATGAGCTCAGATCGAGGCGCGCCAAGGCGGCGATGCTCGCGATCTGCTCGCGGGTGAGGGCCATAGGGGGTTCGCGGTGTGCGTGAGGAAGTGAGAAAACCAGCGCAAAATCATACCTGTTGCCTTGCTGAATGTCCTGTCGGTTGCTAGATTACGCGCCACTTTCTGGGGTCGCCCGCCGCTCACTTTTTCGGTCGCTAAATGCTCAAACGCCTGCGCGGATATTTCTCCAGCGATCTGTCGATCGACCTGGGTACGGCCAATACGCTCATTTACGTGCGTGACCGGGGCATCGTGCTCAACGAACCCTCGGTGGTGGCCGTGCAAACCGAGCCTACCCGCGGGGGCAAGGTGATCGTGGCCGTGGGCACCGAGGCCAAGAGCATGCTGGGCCGCACCCCGGGGCACATCACCGCGGTGCGTCCGATGAAGGACGGCGTGATCGCCGACTTCACCTACACCGAGAAGATGCTGCAGTACTTCATCAATAAGGTGCATGGCAACCGCATGCTCAAGCCCTCGCCGCGCGTGCTGGTGTGCGTGCCCTTCGGCTCGACGCAGGTGGAGCGGCGCGCGATCCGCGAGTCCGCCGAGGGCGCCGGCGCCCGTCACGTGGCGATCGTGAGCGAGCCGATGGCGGCCGCTGTCGGGGCCGGCCTGCCGGTGAACGAGGCGCGCGGCTCGATGGTGCTGGACATCGGTGGCGGCACCTCCGAAGTCGCGGTGCTGTCGCTGAATGGCGTCGTGTACGCGAACTCCGCGCGCATCGGGGGTGACCGCTTCGACGAGGCGATCATGAACTACGTGCGCCGCAACTACGGCATCCTCATCGGCGAGGCCACCGCGGAGCGCATCAAGATCGAGATCGGCTCGGCCTACCCCGGGCAGCAGGTGCGCGAGCTGTCGGTCAAGGGCCGCAACCTCTCCGAGGGCGTGCCGCGCAGCTTCACCCTCAACAGCAACGAGATCCTCGAGGCGCTGCAGGAGCCGCTGCAGAGCATCGTCAGCGCGGTCAAGCAGGCGCTCGAGCAGACCCCGCCGGAACTTGGCGCGGACGTCGCCGAGCGCGGCATCGTGCTCACCGGCGGCGGCGCGCTGCTGCGTGACATCGACAAGCTGCTCACCGAGGAAACCGGCCTGCCGGTCGTCGTGGCCGACGACCCGCTCACCTGCGTGGCGCGCGGCGGCGGGCGCATCCTCGAGCTGATGGACGAGCTCGGCCCCGGACACTTCGGCCTTGAATAGCGCAAGGAGCGCGCAGGACTGAGTGGCCGCCTTCGGGACAGGAGCCGGCAGACCGCTCTACGGGCGGGGCGGCTCGCCCGGCTTCAAATTCACCCTCTACGCCGTGCTGTCCGTGGTGGCGATGTACCTGGACCAGCGCCAGCACTACCTCGAGCACGTGCGCTACGTGCTGCAGGCGGCCGCCTACCCCATCCAGCTGCTGGTGAGTTCCCCGCCGGCCGCCTGGCGCTGGGTGAAGTCCAGCTTCCAGGACCGCCACGCACTGCAGGCTGAGAACGCGCGCCTGAGCGCCCAGCAGCGCGACCTCGAGCTGCGATCCATGCGCTACGAGGCGCTCGAGCGCGAGAACGGCGAGCTGCGCGGCTTGCGCGAGGCACTGCCCCCGGTGGCCGAGCGCTGGCTGCCGGCGGAGATCGTGAGCATGCAGCTGACCGGGCTGCGCCAGCGCATGGTGCTCAACCGCGGTGCCAGCAACGGGGTATTCAAGGGCCAGGCGGTGATGGACGCCAAGGGCCTCATCGGCCAGACGATCCACGTCGGGCCCTGGAGCGCCGAGGTGATCCTCATCACCGACCCGGAGCATGCCGTGCCGGTGCGCGTCGGGCGCACGGGGCTGCGCACCATCGCCGTGGGCGCCGGTGACAGCGCTTCGCTGGCGCTGCCCTACCTGCCCGCCAACGCCGACATCAAGGTCGGGGATGCGCTGGTGACCTCAGGTCTCGGCGGGGTGTTCCCGGAAGGCTACCCCGTGGCGCGTGTCATCGAGGTGCACCGCGACGCGGTGCAGCCGCTCGCCCAGGTGCGCGCCGAGCCGCTGGCGCACGTGGTGTCCGACAGCGAGGTGATGCTGATCTGGTTCCGCGCCAATCACCCCGCCGCCCCGGGCGCCGCCGCCGCGAGCGCAACCAACGAGCCGGCGGCCGATCTAAAGACCGGTGACCCCTCCATCCAGCCCCAGGCCGTCGCGCATGCCGCCGCGGCGGCACCTGCGCCCGCCGGAGCCCCTGCTGCTGCTCCCAAGGCGCCCGCCAGGGCCCCTGCTGCTGCTCCCAAGGCGCCCGCCGCTGCCGCGCCCGCGGCGGCCGGGCACAAGCCATGATCGCCGAGTCCCGCACGCGACTCCTTTTAAGCGCGCTGGTCGGCCTGGCCCTGACCGCGTTGCCCCTGCCGCCCTGGCTCGACATGGCGCGGCCGGCTTTCCTGGTGCTGACGGTGCTGTACTGGTCGATCAATGCGCCGCGCAGCGGCGGGCTGGCCCTCGGCTTCTTCGCCGGCCTCATGCTCGATGTGTTCCAGGGGCCGGTGCTCGGGGAGCACGCGCTGGCGCTGTCCCTCATCACCTACATCGCGGTGCGCGAGCACCAGCGCATCCGCTCCAAGCCGGCCTTCCAGCAGGCGCTGATCGTATTTGCCGCCCTGGTGGTCTACGAGTTCGTGCTGTTCGCCATCGACGGCTGGACCGGCCACCTGGTGACCAGTCCGGTGCGCTGGATCCATACCCTCACCGGCGCGCTGATCTGGCCGCCCGCCTCGGCGATGCTGGGCTACGGGGCGGGCCGCCGCTCATGAGTGCACACCACCGCCGGGCCTGCCGCTAGCACTCCCATGCCGACCGTGCGCATCAAGGATCACTGGCGCGAGCAGCGCATGTTCGACCAGCGCGCGCTGGTGGCCGGTGTGCTCATGGGACTTGCGACCATCGCGCTCATCGTGCGTCTGTACTCCCTGCAGGTCTCCAACCACGACAAGTACGCCGAGCTCAGCCAGGGCAACCGCGTGCGCAACGAGCCGATCCCGGCGGCCCGCGGCCTGATCGTGGACCGGCACGGCGAGGTCATCGCCGGCAACCAGCCCGCCTACCAGCTGGAGCTGGTGCCCGAGGAGGTCCCCGACGTTCCCAAGACGCTGCACAGCCTGGTGCAGATCGGGCTGATCCGCGCCGAGGACGTCGATGAGATCGAGCGCACCATCGAGTCGAGCCGCCGCTTCGACAGCGTCCCGATCCGCCTGCGCATGTCCGACGAGGACGTGGCCATCTTCGCCGTGCGGCGCTTCGAGTTCCCGGGCCTGGACATCAAGACGCGGCAGACACGCTGGTACCCCAATGGCGGCCTGGCGGTGCATGCGCTGGGCTACGTGGGCGCCATCAGCGAGCAGGACCTCAAGCACATCGACCGCGCGACCTACGCCGGCACCTCGCTCATCGGCAAGCTGGGCGTGGAGAGCGCCTACGAGCGGGAGCTGCACGGCACCAACGGCTTCCGCGAGGTGCTGGTGAATGCCCAGGGGCGCTCGGTCGAGCGCCAGGGCGCCTTCGTCCCGGACCTGCGCGTGAAGCCACCGAACCCCGGGGATGACCTGGTGCTCTCGATCGACCTGAAGATCCAGCGCGTGGCCGAGGCGGCGCTCGCCGGTCACCGCGGCGCCGTGGTCGCGCTCAACCCCAACAACGGCGACGTGCTCGCGCTCGTCAGCCTGCCCGGTTTCGATCCGACGCTGTTCGGCCGTGGCATCACCGCGCGCGAGTACGGCGCGCTGCAGAGTGACATCGACAAGCCGCTGCTCAATCGCGCGCTGCGCGGCACCTACCCGCCCGGCTCGACCATCAAGCCGGCGATGGCTCTGGCCGGCCTCACCTACCACGTGGTGGACCCGGAGGCGCGCAAGTACTGCGCCGGCTCCTTCCACCTGCCCGGCAGCTCGCACATGTTCCGCGAGTACCACAACGAGAAGCACGGCTACGTGAATCTCGACGATGCGATCGCGCGTTCCTGCGACGTCTACTTCTACGGCCTCGCCGATACCCTCGGCATCGACCGCATCGCGACCTTCCTCGCCCCGTTCGGCTTCGGCCGGCTCACCGGCATCGACATCAGCGGCGAGAAGCCCGGCCTGCTGCCCTCGCGTGAGTGGAAGGCGAAGACCTTCAGCAAGCCCGGTGACCAAGTCTGGTTCCCGGGCGAGACGGTCAACTTCGGCATCGGCCAGGGCTACCTCAACGTCACCCCGCTGCAGCTGGCCCACTACGCCGGCGTCATCGCCATGCGCGGCAAGGTCTGGAAGCCGCGCCTGGTGGCCGCCTACCGCGACGCGGAGGGCAAGCTGCACGAGGTGCCGCCGCAGCCGGACGGGGAGGTGCCGGGCGTCTCGGCGGATGACTGGGCGCGCGTGGTGCACGGCATGATCGGGGTCACCCAGCACGGCACGGCCGCGGCGATCGGTGCGCACGCCCCTTACGTCTTCGCCGGCAAGACCGGCACCGCTCAGGTGTTCACGGTGGCGCAGAACGAGCGCTACAACGCGAGCGCGATCAACGAGCGCCTGCGCGACCACTCCTGGTTCATCGCCTTCGCGCCTGCGGACGAGCCGCGCATCGCGGTGGCCGTCCTGCAGGAGAACGGCGGTGCCGGCGCCAGCGCCGCAGCCCCGATTGCCCGCAAGGTGCTCGACGCCTACCTGCTGGATGATGAGGGCAAGGTGAAGCCGCCGCCATGATCTACGAGGAAGTCACCTCCGGCTCGCGCACCCGCCGCACCCTTACCGGGGCGGCGCGCGTGCTGTTCGCGCTGAAGATCGACGGCCCGCTGGTGATCGGGCTGGCGCTGATCGCCGCCTACGGGCTGATCGTGCTGTACAGCGCCTCGGGCCAGAACATGCCGACCATCTACCGCACCGTCGCGCGCCTGGCGATCGGCACCGTGGCGATGCTGCTGCTGGCCCAGATCAACCCGAACTTCCTGCGCCGCTCGACTCCCTGGCTGTACGCGATCGGCGTCGTGCTGCTGCTGGTGGTCGCGGCCATCGGCCACATCGGCATGGGGGCGCAGCGCTGGCTGGACCTGAAGCTATTCCGCTTCCAGCCCTCGGAGCTGATGAAGCTGGCGGTGCCGATGATGTGCGCCTGGTACCTGCACGAGCGGCCGCTGCCCCCGAGCTGGCCCTCGCTCGCGGTGCTGGCGGGGCTGATCCTCGTGCCGGTGGGGCTCACCGCCGTGCAGCCTGACCTGGGCACTGCGGCACTGATCGCCGCGGCCGGCGCGCTGGTCATCATCCTCGCCGGCCTCAGGCTGCGCGTGATGGCGGCCATGCTGGTGCTGGGGGCGCTGGGCGCCTGGGCCGGCTGGGGCTTCATGCACGACTACCAGCGCAAGCGGGTCCTCACCTTCCTCGACCCGCAGACCGACCCGCTGGGCGCCGGCTACCACATCATCCAGTCGCAGATCGCGATTGGCTCGGGCGGGGTATTCGGCAAGGGCTGGATGAACGGCAGCCAGGCGCAGCTGGAGTTCCTGCCGGAGCGCTCGACGGACTTCATCTTCGCGGTGATCGGCGAGGAGTTCGGCCTGCTGGGGCTCTTGCTGCTGCTGCTGCTCTACGTGTTCGTCGTCAGCCGCGCCATCTTCCTGGCGACGCAGACCCAGGAGACCTTCGCGCGCCTGCTCGCCGGCAGCCTCGCGCTCACCTTCTTCGTCTACGTGTTCATCAACGCCGGCATGGTCACCGGCCTGCTGCCGGTGGTCGGGGTGCCGCTGCCGCTGGTCAGCTACGGCGGCAGTTCCGTCGTGACGCTACTCGCTGGGTTCGGTATTCTCATGGCGCTGTATTCGCGGCGCAAACTCATTGGATCCTAGTTGAAAGTCCCTCGCCTGCTGCTCGCCGCCGTGCTGAGCGCTCCGGTGCTGGCGCAATCGGTCGCCGCCGCAGATTCCTTCGACCTGAAACGCCCGGAGATCGTCGCCTTCATCAACGAGGTGTCCGCGCGCGACGGCATGAGCCGCAAGCAATTGCGCACGCTCCTCAAGGCTGCGCAGCCGCAGCCGAAGATCATCGAGGCGATGGAGCGCCCAGCGGAGAAGGTCTCGCCCTGGTGGGAGTACCGGGAACACTTCGTCACCGCCGAGCGCATCAGCGAGGGGGTGCAGTTCTGGGGCGAGCACAAGGCCGCGCTGGAACGCATCGCGGCCGAGTACCAGGTGGCACCGGAATACATCGTGGCGATCCTGGGCGTGGAGACCAAGTACGGGCGCATCACCGGGCGCTACCGCGTGCTGGATGCGCTGGCCACGCTGGCCTTCGACTACCCGCCGCGGCACGCGTACTTCACCAAGGAGCTCGAGCAGTTCCTGATCCTCGCCCGGGAGAACAGGCTCGATCCGCTCACCCTCACCGGCTCGTACGCCGGCGCCATGGGTGCACCGCAGTTCATGCCCTCGAGCTACCGCCACTACGCGATCGATGCCAACAGCGACAGCCAGCGCGACCTGTGGGGTGACTGGGAAGACGTCATCGCCAGCGTGGCCAACTACCTGCACCTGTGCGGCTGGCGGCCGGGCGCACCGGTGCTGGCCGAGGCCACCGTGGCCGCCGATAGCAGCTTCGAGGTCGAGGCGCGCAACCTCGAGCCGAAGGAGACCGTGGGCGCGCTGGCCGCGCGCGGCATCAAGACCGAGCTCGACGTGCCCGCCGAGACCCCGGCGCTGCTGCTCGACGCGGAGCGCCAGGACGGACCTGGCTACCGCGTCGGCTTCCACAACTTCTATGTGATCACGCGCTACAACACGAGCCCGCGCTACGCCATGGCGGTGCATGACCTTGCCCAGGCGGTCGTCCAGGCCCTGCCGGCCGCGCCGGCCCCGGCTGCCGCGGCCAGCTCCGCGCCCACGCCGTGACCTGCGCGCGCACCGCAGCGGCTGCGTGCTGCGCGCTCCTGCTGGCCGGCTGCTCGCTGGGTGGCCATCGCGCCAGCTCCGCGCCCCCGGCGGCACTGCCCGCCCCGGTCGCGAGCGCACCGGCTGCCGGGGCGCCCGTGGACCTCGACGCCATCCCGGACGCGGTCCCCAGGGCCGAGCCGCGCAGTGCACACGGCAACCCGCCCTTCTACGATGTCTTTGGCCAGCGCTACTTCGTGCTGCCGGCGGCGACGGGCTACCTGGAGCGCGGGGTTGCCTCCTGGTACGGGCCGACCTTCCACGGCGGCAACACCTCCAGCGGCGAGCAGTACGACATGTACGGCATGAGCGCCGCGCACAAGACGCTGCCGCTGCCGACCTACGCGCGCGTCACCAACCTGCGCAACGGCAAGAGCATCGTGGTGCGCATCAACGACCGCGGACCCTTCGTCGCCAACCGCCTGATCGACCTGTCGTACACCGCCGCTGCCAAGCTCGACATGCTGCGCGAGGGTACGACCCTGGTCGAGGTGCGGGCGCTGACCCCCGGGGTCCCCGATGACCTGGCGCGCAGCGCCGCCTCGCCGCCGCCGGCGCTGTACGTGCAGGCCGGGGCCTTCGCGGATGTGCAGAACGCGCAGCGCGCGCTCGACAAGCTGCACGGCGCCGGGCTGGCCAGCGCCTTCCTCGTGCCCCCCGCCCAGGGACGCACGCGCCTGTACCGCCTGCGGCTGGGACCGGTCGCCAGCGTCGCCGAATTCGACCAGCTGGCCGCGCGCCTGGCCGCCCTGGGGATGCCGGACGCGCGCCTGGCCAACGACTGAGCCCGGCGGTGGAGGCCCTTGGCGCAGGGCGCTTGGGTTAAAATCTCGCGTTTAGATCCGCAATCCTAAGGAATCCCCCCATCGTGCTTCGTCCATTGCTCAGCATCCTCCTCGCCGCAACGTTCGCCCTCACCTCGGTCCCTGCAGCGGCGGCGACCCACACCCACAAGCAGACCGCCAAGAAGCACGCCGCCAGGCCAGCCAAGGCCGCCGCGGCCCCGGCCGCACCGCCGCCGGCCCCGGCGCGGGCGCCCGATGGCTCGCTGATCCCGCAGCTGCCGCCGATCGATGCGCGCTCCTTCCTGCTGATGGACTACTCCAGCGGGCGCATCCTGGCCGAGTCGCATGCCGATGAGCGCGCCGAGCCTGCCAGCCTCACCAAGCTCATGACCGCCTACGTGGTGTTCACGGCGCTGCAGGAGAACCGCCTGAAGCTGTCGGACATGGTGACGATCAGCGAGCACGCCTGGCGGGCGGAGGGCTCGCGCACCTTCGTGCAGGTGGGCACGCAGATCCCGGTGGACATCCTCATCAAGGGGATGATCGTGCAGTCGGGGAACGACGCGACCATCGCCCTCGCCGAGCGCGTCGGCGGTACCGAGGCGGCGTTCGCGCAGATGATGAACGAGTACGCGCGACGCCTGGGGATGAAGGGCAGCAACTTCGAGGACAGCGACGGCCTGCCCACGCCCAACCACTACACGACCGCGCACGACATCGCGATCCTTGCCACCGCGCTCATCCGCGACTTCCCGCAGTACTACTCGCTGTTCAGCCTGCGCGAGTTCATCTGGAACAACATCCACCAGGACAACCGCAACGGCCTGCTGGGCAAGGACCCGTCCGTGGACGGGCTGAAGACCGGGCATACCGAGAGCGCCGGATACTGCCTGGCGACTTCGGCGAACCGCAACGGCATGAGGCTGATCTCGGTGGTCATGGGCTCCCCGAGCATCAAGGCGCGCGAGGATGCCAGCGCCGCGTTGCTCAACTACGGCTACACCTTCTTCGAGACCATCAAGATCAAGGCCGCCAAGGACACCGTGCTCAAGCCGCGCGTCTACAAGTCGGCGAGCGAGTTTGCCGCCATCGGCGTGCCCTACGATGTCTATGCGACCATCTCGCGCGGCCAGTCGGGGAGCCTCAAGACCGCCGCCACCCTCACCAAGGAGCCGCTGGTCGCCCCGCTGCCCGCCAACAAGGCGGTGGGCGAATTCACCGTCACCGACGCCGCCGGCACCGTGATCGCCCGCGCACCCCTGGTGCCCTTCGCAGACGTGGCCCTCGGGGGCTGGTGGACGCGCCTGATCGATACCATCCGGCTGTGGTTCCACCACTAGGCGCGCAGAGCCGGAAGGTCACCCGATGGCAGCGCCCCTTCCCCTGTGCTACCTCAACGGCGCGTACCTGCCGCTGTCCGAGGCGCGCATCTCCCCGCTCGACCGCGGCTTCCTCTATGCCGACGGCGTCTACGAGGTGATGCCGGTGTACGGCGGGCGGCCGTTCCGCTTCGCCGCCCACCAGGGGCGCCTGGCGCGCAGCCTTGCGGGCATCCGCATGGAGGATCCGCACAGCGCCGCGCAGTGGCACGCGATCCTCGGCACCCTGGTCGAGCGCAACGGCGGCGGCGACCAGTACGTGTACTGGCAGGTGACGCGTGGCGCGGAACTCGGGCGCACGCACGCCCCGTTGCCCGAGGTGCCGCGCACGGTATTTGCCTTCTGCGCGCCGCTGCCGGTGACCGCCGCGGCCACGCTCGCGAACGGCGTCAGCTGCGTGACCGCGCAGGACACGCGCTGGGCGCGCTGCGACATCAAGTCCACCGCGCTGCTGGCGAACGTGCTGCTGCGCCAGCTGGCCGTGGATGCCGGCGCCGCCGAGACGATCCTGCTGCGCGACGGGGAGTTGCTGGAGGCATCCGCGTCGGCGGTGCACGTGGTGCTCGATGGCGAGATCCTCATGCCGCCGAACTCGCGCCGCATCCTGCCCGGCACCACGCGCGGGGTGGTGGAGGAGTTGGCCGCCCGCCTGGCGGTCCCCTGCCGCAGCGCCTCGGTGAGTGAAGCGCAGCTGCGTGCCGCCGAGGAGGTGTGGATCTCGGCCGCGACGCGCGAGGTGCAGGCGGTGACCTCGCTGGACGGACACGCCGTGGGCAGCGGGCGCCCGGGCCGCCTCTGGCAGCGCGTGTACGCGGAACTGCAGCGCTACAAGCAGGAACTCGCCGGCACCCCGTGGTGAATACCCCCTCGCCGCTGCAGTTCCCCACCGACTATCCCGTGAAGGTGGTGGGCCGCCCCGGGGACGACTTCCGCGCGCGCGTGCACGCCATCGTGCTGCGGCACGTGCCGGCAGCGGATGCCGGGCGGGTCACCGAGCGTCCCAGCGCCAACGGCAAGTACGTCTCGCTCTCCTACCTGCTGCGGGCCGAGAGCGCAGCGCAGGTCGAGGCGCTGATCGCGGAGCTCAAGGCCTGCGGCGGCGTCGTGATGCTGCTCTAGGAAACGCCGCGTGTAACCGGTTTGTTACCACGACCGGACCGCATACAAACTAACGCCGAGCGCGCCACCCCGGTAGCATCGGGCCATGTCCATCGTCCTCGACCAGGTCACCAAGCTCTACGCCGGCGTCCCCGTCGTCAACGACGTCTCGCTCGACATCGGTGACGGGGAGTTCTTCGTGCTGCTCGGCCCGAGCGGCAGCGGCAAGAGCACGCTGCTGCGCGCCGTCGCCGGCCTCTCCGGGGTGGACCACGGGCGCATCGCCCTGCACGGCCGCGACGTGACGCACGTGGCCGCCCGCAAGCGCGGCGTGGGGCTGGTGTTCCAGAACTACGCGCTGTTCCAGCACATGAGCGTGGCGGACAACATCGAGTTCGCGCTGCGCGTGCGCCGCATGCGTGGCCGCGCCCGGCGCCAGCGCCGCCAGGAGCTGCTGCGCCTGGTGGCCCTGGAGGGCATGGACGAGCGCCTGCCGGGGCAGCTGTCCGGCGGCCAGCAGCAGCGGGTCGCCGTGGCGCGCGCGCTGGCACACAAGCCCGAGGTGCTGCTGCTGGATGAGCCCTTCGGGGCGCTCGACGCCAAGATCCGCGAGGAGCTGCGGCGCACGATCCGCCAGGTGCAGCGCGAACTGGGCATCACCACGGTGCTGGTGACGCACGACCAGGAGGAGGCGTTCGCGATGGCCGACCGCATCGGCATCATGAACCTCGGGCGCCTGCTGGAGATGGGCGAGCCGCACGAGCTGTACTCGCGCCCGGCAACGCGCTTCGTCGCGACCTTCCTCGGCGCCGCGAACCTGATTCTCGCGCGCCGCACGCCCGATGGCATCCAGATCGGCGCGGCCACGGTGGCCGCCGCCGAGCGCGCCAGCGGCGAGCGCGAGAACGAGGTGGTCGCCGTGGTGCGCCCAGAGGAGGTGGAGGTCGCGCCCACGCGCGCCGCGCTGTCTTCCGGCTACCTCACCAGCGGCGTGGTCGACGAGGTGGTCTTCACCGGGGCGCTGGAGCGGCTGCGGCTGCGGCTCGATCCTGCCGAGCAGGCACCGCTGCTGGCCTTCGGCGACGGCGACAGCAGCCCGTCGCTGCAGGTGACCCGCACCCAGCACGAGCGGCGCGGTTTCGAGGTGCATCCCGGGCAGAATGTCGCGATCGGGGTGCGGCGCGTACACGTGCTGCCCACGCCGCTGTCGAGTTTCACGGCCTGCGCCGGCAGCGCGGTGCGCGCCGAGGCCCTGAGCCACCAGCCGCTGCTCAGCGAGCTGGCCGCGCGCATGAAGACGCGCATCGGCACGCGCACCGAGCCGCAGCTGGGCCTTGCGGAGGCCCCCTGCCAGGGCAGCGACACCTTCGTGGGCACTACCGTGATCTCCTCGGGAGCGGGCGCTGCGCAGGAGGCCGAGTGGCTGCTGCGCCGCGGCGCACGCGACCTGCTGGTGCTGCCGCAGCCTGCGCGCGCGCCGCAGCGGGTGCTGATCCACTGGGAGGGCGAGGCGGCGCGCAGCGCCACCCTCGCCATCTCCGCCAGCGTGCTGCGCCACGTGCCGGCCGAGGCGGTTTACCTCGGCTTCGTGGCCGGCGATGCGGACAGTCCCGCGCACCCGCACGGCATGCGCGAGCTGCTGGATGCCCGCTCGGAAGCACAGCGCGCGCATGGCCTGGAGATGCGCACCGAGCTGCACTTCGGCGATGGCGAGCAGCAGCTGGCGCGCCGCCTGGCCGAGGCCCCCGGGCAGATGCTGATACTCGGCGTCACGGACCTTGCGGACTTCACGCAGCGCTTCCGCGCGCTGCTGGCAGGTGCCTGGCCGGTGCTCGTCGTGCACCGCGGTGCGCCGTGAGCTTCCGCCAGCCAAGCATACTGCCGGGGTTCGGGCTGACCTTCGGCTTCACGACCGTGTTCCTGAGCACCATCGTGCTGCTGCCGCTGGCGGCGCTGGTGCTGTCGGCCGCCTCGATGCACTGGGCGGACTTTGTGAACACCGTGTTCAGCGCGCGCGCCATCGGTTCCTACCGGCTCTCCTTCGGCGCATCCTTGCTGGCGGCCTCGATCAACCTGGTATTCGGCTTTATCATTGCCTGGACGCTGGTGCGCTACGAGTTCCCGGGCCGCAAGATCATCGATGCCCTCATCGACATGCCGTTCGCGCTGCCGACCGCGGTCTCGGGCATCGCCCTCACCACCGTGTTCGCGCAGAATGGCTGGATCGGGCAGTACCTGGAGCCGCTCGGCATCAAGGTCGCCTATACCTGGATCGGGGTGACGCTTGCCCTCACCCTGATCAGCATGCCCTTCACGGTGCGCTCGGTGCAGCCGGCGCTGCTGGAGGTGCAGCGTGACCTGGAGGAGGCCGCCGAGACCCTGGGCGCGGGGCGCTTCTACGCCTTCCGTCGCATCATCCTGCCGACGGTGCTGCCGGCGATCCTCACCGGCTTCACGCTCTCCTTTGCCCGCGCGGTCGGGGAATACGGCTCGGTGATCTTCATCGCCGGCAACCTGCCGATGAAGACCGAGATCACCCCGCTCCTGATCGTCATCCACCTCGAGCAGTTCGACTTCCAGGGGGCAGCGGCGCTGGGCCTGGTCATGCTGGTGATCTCCTTCGTCATGCTGCTGGCCATCAACCTGATCCAGGCCTGGGGCCGGCGGCGCCACGTGGGGATGGCGCGCTGATGGCGGGCGCCGCCGCCGCCGGCAGCCTGGCCGGCGACACCAGCCGCCCGGGGCAGCGCACCTGGGCGCACGCCATCGTGCGCTGGCTTTTCATCAGCACCTCGCTGCTGTTCATCGCGGCAGTGCTGCTCGCCCCGCTGGCGACGGTGTTCGTGATGGCCCTCTCCAAGGGCATCCACGCCTACCTGCACAGCTTCGCCGATCCTGACACCCTGGCGGCGATCCGCCTGACGCTGATCACCGCGGCGGTGGTGGTGCCGATCAATACCGTGTTCGGCCTGGCGGCGGCCTGGGCGATCGCCAAGTTCGAGTTCCGCGGCAAGAGCGTGCTCATCACCCTCATCGACCTGCCGCTGGCGATCTCGCCGGTGATCTCCGGCATGATCTTCGTGCTGCTGTTCGGCCTGCATGGCTGGTTCGGGGTGTGGCTGCAGGAGCACAACCTGCGCATCATCTTCGCCCTGCCGGGCATCATGCTCGCCACCATGTTCGTCACCTTCCCCTACGTGGCGCGCGAGCTGATCCCGCTCATGCAGCAACTGGGCAACAACGAGGAGGAGGCCGCCATCACCCTCGGGGCCGGCGGCTGGATGACCTTCTTCCGCGTGACGCTGCCCAAGGTGCGCTGGGGCCTGGTGTATGGCATGGTGCTGTGCAACGCACGCGCCATGGGCGAGTTCGGCGCGGTGTCGGTGGTCTCCGGGCACATCCGCGGGCTGACCAACACCATGCCGCTGCACATCGAGATCCTCTACAACGAATACAACTTCGTGGGCGCCTTCGCCGTGGCCTCCCTCCTCACCCTGCTGGCCGCGCTGACGCTGGTCGTGAAGACCCTCGTCGAGCGCACCGGCTACCGGCGCCGCTGACATGTTTGCGCGCCTCGCACGCCTGGTCCGCTCCGTGCTGCCCGACCCGGAACGCACCGGCCTGGGCTGGTGGCTGATCACGATCCAGACCGCGATCGTGCTGCTGGTCGGCGGCGGCATCGCCTGGTACGCCAGCGGCATGCTGCACCAGCTCGCCGACGAGCAGGGCAAAGCGCGCGTGCAGCTGGCGGCGACGACCGCCCGCGAGGACCTGCGGCGCATCGGCGAGGATGCGCACGCCACGGCACGCGCACTCGCCGACCGCCCCACCCTGCAACGCCTGCTGGCCGAGGGACAGAACGAGGCCCTGCCGCCGTTCCTGCGCCACTGGTGCGAGGTCGGCAACGTCGATGCCTGCGCGGTGCTCTCGGGCAAGAGCGTCGTGGCGGTGTCGGGACCGCCGCTGGACTGGCAGCAGATCGTCACCGCCAGCGCCGAGCAGGGCGGCACGTTCATGACGCTCTCAACCACCGAGCACGTGCCGCTGCTGGGGGCGCGCGCCGCGCTGAGCGATGGCGGGCTCACCGTCTACGTCGTGCGGCTGCTGAATGCCAAGCTCGCCCGCGCCCTCTCCGAGCAGGTGGGCGCGCAGATCAACCTCATCGACTACCGCGCCTACACCGGCGGCGCCGTCACTGCCTTCACGCCGCTGTACTCGGCCGCCCTCGCCGACGGGCACTCGGCGGTACTGCGCATCGACTCCCAGGAACTGTACGCGGCCAGCACGCCGGTGTTCGCCTCCAGCGGCGAGGCCATGGCGCTGATCGAGGCGCGCCTGCCGACCAGTGCCGTCGATGCGCCCACGCGCCACCTGGTGCGCAAGCTGCTGGTGGCCGCCTTGGTGCTGGGGTCGCTCGCGGTGCTCGCCGGCGTGCTGCTCGGGGAACTCGTGGCCGGGCCGGTGCGCGCGCTCACCGCGGCGGCGCGGCGCCTGAGCGCCGGGGACTTCTCGGCCTCCATCCCCCCCGGCGGCGCCGCCGAGGTCGGGGTGCTGGCGCACACCATGGAGGACATGCGCCGCAGCCTGATCGACCTCACCAGCACGCTGCGCCGCAGCGAGGCGGAGGCGCAGGCGGTGCTCGGCGGCATCGTCGAGGGGGTTTACGCGGTCGACAAGAACCGCATCATCCGTTACCTGAACCCGCAGGCGGCCAAGCTCCTGGGCGTAGCGCCGGCGGATGCCGTAGGCCGCTTCTGCGGCGACGTGCTCCAGCCGCAGGAGGAGGACGGCCGCCGTCCCTGCGAGCTGCGCTGCCCGATCCTGCAGGCGCGCGTGCAGGGCAGCACCAAGACCATCGAGCTGCTGCGCGCGGCCCGTGGCGAGCCGCGCGTCACCGTCATCACCAGCGCCTCCCAGGTCGATGGCCTGCAGGTGCAGGTCATCCGCGACGAGACCGAGCTCGAGGCGGTACGGCGCGCGCGCGACTCGGTGCTCGCCAACATCTCGCACGAGTTCCGCACCCCGCTCGCCGCCCAGCTGGCCTCGATCGAACTGCTGCTCGCCGGCCTGGACACCATGACACCGGCGCAGCTGCGCTCGCTGGTGTCCGCGCTCGAGCGCGGCACGCTGCGCCTCACGCAGCTGATCGACAACCTGCTCGAGAGCGTGCGCATCGAGTCGGGCCAGCTGGCGATCCGCAGCCAGAGTGTCAGTCTCGCCGAGGTCGCCGAGGATGCGCAGGTGCTGGTGGGCTCACTGCTGGCACAGCGTGGCCAGCGCCTGCTCGTCGAGCTTCCGGAGGAGCTGCCGCAGATCACCGGCGACAGGACGCGCCTCACCCAGGTGTTCGTCAACCTGCTCGCCAATGCCAACAAGTTCGCCCCCGAGGGCAGCAGCGTGCGCATCGGCGCAAGCCGCGAGGGTGCCTTCGTGCGCGCCTGGGTCGAGGACGAAGGCCCGGGGCCTGCCGCGAACGAGGGCGACTCCCTGTTCGCGCGCTTCCGGCGCGGCGCGCAGGAACCCGAACCCGCCGGGCTCGGCCTCGGGCTGTGGCTGGTGCGCTCGATCATCGAGCGCCACGGCGGCCAGGTGAGCTTCGAGCGCACCGCCGGCGGGCACACGCGCTTTACATTCACGCTGCCGGTGGAGAGCTCGTAGGTGAAAGTGCTGGTGGCCGATGACGACGCGGACCTGCGCGAGCTGATCTCCTTTACGCTCGCACAGGCGGGGTACCTGGTGATCAAGGCCGCCGACGGCCCATCCGCGGTGCAGCTGTTCGCGCGCGAGTCACCGGACCTGGTGGTCCTGGACATCAACATGCCGGGCATGAGCGGCTTCCAGGTGTGCGAGGCCATCCGCCGGGGCTCGCGCGTGCCGGTGATGATGCTCACGGTGCGTGGCGAGGAGGAGGACCTGGTGCGCGCGCTGGGCCTGGGTGCCGATGACTACCTCAACAAGCCCTTCAGCCCGCGCACGTTGCTCGCGCGCATCAAGGCGCTGCTGCGCCGCGCCGGGATGGAGAACAGCGCGCCGCTGGCTGCGGGGCGCATCCGCCTCGACCTCGAGGAATACACCGTCACCATCGGCGCGGGCGCCCCGGTGCGGCTCACCAAGCTCGAGCTGCGCCTGCTGCAGATGCTGCTGGCCAACGCCGGCCACAGCGTCAACTCCGAGCGCCTGCTGGTGCAGGTCTGGGGCCACCGCAGCGGTGGCGACCGGCAGCTTCTCAAGCAGCTCGTGCACCGCCTGCGCCAGAAGATCGAGGTGGACCCGGCGGCCCCGGTGCTGCTGCGCACCGCGGCCGCCGGCTACAAGCTGGTGGTCGAGTAAGCCCCTACTAACGGGTGGCAGCGGTGATCTGGTCGAAGATCGCGCCGTCGTTGAAATGGGCCTCCTGCACTTTCTGCCAGCCACCGAAGTCGGCGATGGTCGCAAGCTTCAGCTGCGGGAATTGCGCGGCATGCGCCGCGGCGACCTGCGCATCGCGTGGCCGGTAGAAGTTCCTGGCGATGATCTCCTGCGCCTCCTTGCTGTACAGGTAGTTGAGGTATGCCGCGGCGAGCTCGCGCGTACCGCGCTGCAGGGCCACCTTGTCGACCACCGCCACCGGCGGCTCGGCGAGGACGCTGACCGAGGGGAACACGATCTCGAACTTGTCGGGACCGAGCTCGCGCAGTGCCAGCCGCGCCTCGTTCTCCCAGGCAATCAGCACGTCCCCGAGCCCACGCTGCACGAAGGTCGTCGTCGAGCCGCGGGCACCGGTGTCCAGCACCGGCACGTTCCTGTAGAGCTGGGTGACGAAGGCGCGGGCGCTGGCTTCGTCGCCACCCGGCTGTGCCAGGGCCCAGGCCCAGGCAGCCAGGTAGTTCCAGCGCGCGCCTCCGGAGGTCTTCGGGTTCGGGGTGATCACCGCGACCCCGGGGCGCACCAGGTCGCCCCAGTCCTTGATGCCCTTGGGGTTGCCCTTGCGCACCAGCAGCACGATCGTCGAGGTATAGGGTGAGCTGTTGTCCGGCAGCAGCGTCTGCCAGTTCAGCGGCAGGAGCTTGCCCTTGAGCGCGATCGCATCGATGTCCGCGGCCAGGGCAAGCGTGACCACATCGGCCGCCAGGCCGTCGATCACCGAGCGCGCCTGCTTGCCCGAGCCGCCGTGCGACTGGTCGATGCGCACGTCCTGCCCGGTCTTCTCCTTCCAGTACTTGGCGAAGGCCGCGTTGTAGTCCGAGTACAGCTCGCGCGTCGGGTCGTACGAGACGTTCAGCAGCGTCACCTTGGTGGCTGAGGTCGCGTTCTCGCGCTGGCAGGCGGCGATGAAGACGCAGGCGGCTGCGCCGAGAGCGACGCCGATGGCGCGCAGGGTGATTCCTTGTGCTTGCATCCGGGGGATGCTAGCCGCGCCCGCGTGCGAAATCAGTAGGGCAGCGGTTACAGGTTGGTTATGGACGCCAGACCCAGTGCGGAAAGCAGGTGCGGCTCGAGCGCCGCGGCGGCCGCGGCTACCGTGCGCTGCCCGCCGAGCACCGACAGCTGCGTCATCCTCAGCCCCTCGTAGCCGCAGGGATTGATGCGCGCGAACGGCGCGAGGTCCATGTTGACGTTGAGCGCGAGCCCATGATAGGCCCCGGTGCGGCGCACGCGCACGCCGACGCTGGCCAGCTTCTCGCCGGCGACATAGACACCGGGGGCGCCGCGGCGGCACTGCGCCTCAATGCCACTGGCGGCGGCCACAGCGATGACCGCGCGCTCGAGCGCGGTCACGAAGTCACGGATGCCCAGGCGCGCGCGCTTCAGGTCCACCAGCGGATAGACCACCAGCTGCCCGGGACCGTGGTAGGTCACCTGGCCGCCACGGTCCACCTGCACCACCGGGATGTCACCGGGGGCGAGCAGGTGGGCACGGCTCGCATTCATCCCGAGCGTGAACACCGGGGAGTGCTCGAGGAACCAGATCTCATCGGGCGTCGCGGGCGTGCGCTCGGCGGTGAACTGCTGCATCGCCTGCAGGGTGTGCGCGTAGTCGACGCGCCCGAGCTGGCGGATCCGCGGCACCGGCACCGCCGCTGCGGCGGAACTCGCCCACGAGGCCGCGCCGGCGTTCATCGCTGCGTGTTGTCGAGGCCGGCGTTGTTGCGGTTGAGCGCCTGCTCGGCACGGTAGCTCGAGCGCACCAGGGGACCTGCGACGCACTCGAGGAAGCCGAGTGCCAGGGCCTGGGCGCGGTATTCGTCAAACTGCGCGGGGGTCACGAAGCGCTCCACGGGCAGGTGATTCGCCGTCGGTTGCAGGTACTGCCCGAGCGTCACGATATCCACGCCGGCCGCGCGCAGGTCGCAAAGCGTCTCCCCGATCTCCGCATCGCTCTCGCCGAGGCCGAGCATGAGGCTGCTCTTGGTGAGCACCGCGGGCCGGTGCGCCTTGGCGGCACGCAGCACGCCGAGCGTCTGCTCGTAGCCGGCCCTGGGATCGCGCACCGGGTGGGTCAGGCGGCGCACGGTCTCGATGTTCTGGGCGAACACGGCGATCCCGGAGTCGACCACGGTTGCCACGTCGTGCACGTTGCCGAGGAAGTCCGGCGTCAACGCCTCCACCGCCGTATCCGGGCAGGCGGCCCTGATCGCACGCACGCAGGCGGCGTAGTGCGCCGCCCCGCCGTCGGGCAGATCGTCGCGGTCGACCGAGGTCAGCACCACGTACTTGAGCTTCATCAGCTCCACGGAGCGCGCCGCATGGGCCGGTTCTTCGGGATCGAGCCAGCCGTGCGGGTTGCCGGTGTCCACCGCGCAGAAGCGGCAGGCGCGCGTGCACACCGCACCCATGAGCATCAAGGTCGCGGTGCCCGCGTTCCAGCACTCGCCGATGTTCGGGCACTTGGCCTCCTCGCAAACCGTGGCGAGGCGGTGCTCCTTCACCAAAGCCCGCACGACCTGGAAGCCGCCGCCGGTGGGGGCGCGGGCCTTGAGCCAGGGCGGTTTGCGCAGCAGCGGGCGCACCGGGGCGGCACCGCGCGACTTAATGCCGTCGCGGACAGCCGTAAACCCCTGAGGCGTAACGTATTTACTGCCGCTGCGCGGTACTGCCGTCTCGGCGACGACCGGGATGTCCTTCAGCTGTGACATGCCCGCTCATTGTACCCCACCGAGCCGCGCGTCCAGTTCCGCAAGCCGCTGCGGCGTGCCGACGTCGCACCACTGCCCGCGGAACAGCTCACCGCGGACCTGGCGCGCCTCGATGCCGCGCCGGAGCGGCTGGATGAGCGGAAAGCGTCCATCGGCGAAGCCGGCAAAGAATTGCGGACGGTAGATGCCGACGTTGCCGTAGGTGAGGCGATCGCTGTCACGGTTGACGACCCAGCCGCGCTCGAGGCCGAAGTCCCCGCGCGGGTGATGCGCCGGATTCGCGATCAGCACCAGGTGCGCCAGCGCATCAGGCTCGAGCTGCACGCGCGCCAGATCGATGTCCGTCCACACATCGCCGCTGACCACCAGGAACGGGTCCGGGCCGAGCAGCGGCAGCGCACGCAGGATGCCACCCCCGGTCTCCAGCGCCACCGGGCCCTCCTCGCTGTAGCTGATCGAGACGCCGAAGCCTGTGCCATCGCCGAGCGCCGCGCGCAGCTTCTCCCCGAGCCAGGAGAGGTTGATCACCACCTCGCGGATGCCGGCGCGCGCGAGCGCCGCCAGGTGCCAGGCGATGAGCGGACGGCCGCCCGCCATCAGCAGCGGCTTGGGCAGGGTGTCGGTCAGCGGCCGCATGCGCTCCCCGCGCCCGGCAGCCAGCAGCATCGCCTTCATGAGGTGGCCGGCACGCGGCGCGCGGCCGCAGCGCCCGCCTGGACGTTGGCCGCAGCCAGGGCCGGCACCACGCGCCCCTCCAGGAAGCTTGCGCACGCGGACAGTTCCGGGTAGCGCGCACAGGCCTCGCGCACGTAGTCGAGCGTGCGCGGCAGGTCCGCGAGATACCCCGCCTTGCCGTCGCGATACCACAGGCGGCAGAAGATACCGAGCACCTTGATGTGCCGCTGCACGCCGATCAGGTCAAACCAGCGCAGGAACTGCGCATCGCTCGCACCCGCCTCGCCCCCGAGTTCCTGCAAGCGGCGCCGGTAGCCGCACACCCAGTGCACCACCCGCTCGCGCGGCCAGGCGATGTAGCAGTCCTTCAGCAGGGACACCAGGTCGTAGCCGACCGGTCCGCGCAGGGCGTCCTGGAAGTCGATGATCCCGGGATTGCGCACCGGCATCACCATGAGGTTGCGTGCGTGATAGTCGCGATGCACGAACACCCGTGGCTGAGCCAGCGCTTCGACGATGAGGAACTCCTCGGTGCGCGCGAGCGTCTGCCGCTCGGCGGCCGTCAGCTCCAGATTGAGGTGGCGCCCGAGAAACCACTCAGGCATCAGGGCGAGCTCGCGGGCGAGCTCGCTGCGTCCATAGGGGGCAAGTTCGGCAGCAGCCGCAGACCCGCGCACCTGGATCAGCGCGAGCGCCGCCAGGGCATCGCCGTACAGGCGGTCCGGGTCGGCGCCGGCCTGCAGCTCGCGCAGGTACGGTGTGGAGCCCAGGTCCTCCAGCAGCAGCAGGCCGCGGGCGACATCGCTGTGGTACACGTGCGGCACGTGCACGCTCAAGGATTCAAGCAGGGCCGTCACCTTCAGGTAGGGCCGCACGTCCTCCTTGTCGGCCGGCGCATCCATCACGATGTAGCTCATCGTCCCGCAAAAGGCCCGGAAGTAGCGGCGAAAGCTCGCATCGCTGGAGGCCGGCTCGATGCGCTCGAGCGGCAACCGCAGCTCGCGCGACACCCAGTCCTGTATCAGCGCAACGCGCGCGTCGTTTTCAAACATGTGCTCATGGAGGTTTTCGGCCCGCGTGGCAGCGGCACGCCATTATAATGCCGCCCTTCATGCCGCGTTCGAGCACATTCTGGATCATCGCTGCCTTGCTCGGCGTCATGGGCACGGAGGCGTGGGCCGATGAGCCGCAGTGTCCGTCCGCGCAGCTGTTCCCCGGTGCTGCTGCGCCGGCCACGATGTCGGCGGCCCCGGCCGGCACTGCGGCCAAGAAGGCCGAAGACGAGCCGATCAGCCTGTCGAGCGATCACGCCAGCATCGGCGCCGACGGCCGCGCGACGCTGTCGGGAAGGGTCGACGTGCGCCAGGGTGACCGGCACATCCAGGCCAACGAGATCCAGTACGACCGTGAGCACGAATCGATCCAGAGCAACGGCCACATCGACTACCAGGACCCGCTGGTGCACGTCACCGGCAGCTCCGGCAAGTACTCGGCCGCCAGCGGTGGTGCGTTCACGGGCGCGGAATTTCACCTGAGCCAGCGCGGCGCCCGCGGCACGGCGCAGGAGATGCGGCTCACGCCCCAGGGGGTGCTCGACCTCGCCAGGGTGACCTTCACCAACTGCCCGGTCGGGGACAACTCCTGGGAGCTGCGCGCGAGCGAGATCACGCTCGATACCAAGAGCAAGATCGGCACCGGCCACGGCGCCAAGATCGACTTCATGGGCGTGCCGTTGATCTATCTGCCGTGGATATCGTTTCCGCTGAGCAACGACCGCAAGAGCGGCTTCCTCTTCCCGAGCATCGGCAACACCTCCACTGGCGGCCTGCAATTTTCGGTGCCGTACTACTGGAACATCGCGCCCAACCTGGACTTCACCTTCGAGCCGACCGAGTACACCCGCCGCGGCATCGACCTGGGCGGCGATCTGCGCTTCCTGACCGCCGCGCAACACGGCCAGATCGACTGGAACTATCTGCCGCGCGACAGCAACTTCTGCACGCCCAACGCCAGCGGGGGCGAGGATTGCGGCGCGAGCCGCAGCCGCGTGCGCCTCTTCGACGTGGCCGAGCTGCCGTACGACTTCCGCCTGACGGTGAACGCGGAGAACGTGAGCGACACGCACTACTTCGAGGACTTCTCCCAGGGCCCGGAAGGGGCCAGCACGGCCTTCCTGCAGCGCTCCGCCACCTTCTCCTACCGCGACGAGCACTGGCGCGTCGATGCGCAGGCCGAGCAGTACCAGACGATCGACATCCAGAACGTGCAGCTCTACGAGCGCCCCTACGCGCGTGTGCCCCGCATCGTGGTCGACTCGGACTGGAGCTACGGCGAAAACCTCGTCACGCGCTATGGCTTCGACTCGGAGGTCGTGAACTTCCGCCGCTCGATCGAAGCCCCCGACAGCGACGGCTGGCGCATGGACCTGATGCCGCGCGCCATGCTCGACCTCACCGGCCCGGGGTACTTCGCGCGCCCGGCACTGGCGTGGCGCCTGACGCAGTACGAGCTGGATAACCTGGGCCCCGGGCTCACCGATCGCTCCCCCTCGCGCGCACTGCCGATCGCAAGCTTCGACACCGGCCTGGTCTTCGAGCGCAACAGCGGCTCGCGCGATCAGCGCCGGCTCACGCTCGAGCCGCGCCTGCTCTACCTCTACGTGCCGTATCGCAACCAGGACCAGCTGCCGGTGTTCGACACCGCGCTGCCGGACCTGAATCCCATCCAGCTGTTTCGCCTCAACCGCTACGTGGGCGCCGACCGCGTCAGCGATGCCAACCAGGTGAGCGTCGGGGTCTCCAGCCGCCTGCTCGATGCCAGCGACGGCCGGCAGTTCCTCGCGGTCACCCTGGGGCAGACTTACTACTTCCGGACCCCGCGGGTGCTGCTGCCCACCGAGGCGCCCCCGAGCGGTGACAGCTCGGACATCGTGGCGCTGGTCTCGCTGACCGCCTACGACAACTGGAGCGCGGACATCGCCGCGCAGTGGGACCCGCATAACCAGACCAGTGAGCGCACCTCCGTCAACCTGCAGTACAAGCCCGCGCTGGACAAGGTGATCAACCTCGGCTACCGCTACGAGCGCTTCCAGTTCGTCCCCGGCCAGTACGGGCAGCCCGGCTACGAGGAGGGCTTTGACCAGGTCGAGCTCTCGGGGACCTGGCCTATCCAGAAGCACTTCAATGTGTTCGCCCGGGAGGTCGTTTCGCTGCGGGACAGCACGGAACTGGAGCGTTTCGCCGGGTTCGAGTACCGTGCGTGCTGCTGGCGGGTCCGGCTGGGTGCCCGGCGGTTCGTCAGCAGTCACGATGGCAGCCAGACTAACGGGATCTGGCTGCAGCTGGAACTCGCAGGCCTTGCGGGTGTCGGATCGGCATCGGACGCCTTCCTCACCGAGGAAATCCGCGGCTATATGCCCGCGGAAGCGCCACACTCCCGGGTCCAGGCACCCCTGAAGAACGTCTGGTAAGGAATTAGCGAGCAATGCGGCGGTTTTGGACGGTTTCTACTCTCACCGGGACGGCCCTCGCGGCCCTGATCCTGCTCGCCGGGGGCCCCCGGGCCCATGCCCAGACCCGCGAACTGGCCACCCAGGGGGAGCTGCTGGACCGGGTGGTCGCGATCGTCAACGACGGGGTCGTGCTGAACAGCGACCTGGACGCCCAGGTCTCCGCGGTGAGCGAGCGGCTGCGCCAGCAGAAGCTCGAGCTGCCACCGCAGAACGTGCTGCGCCAGCAGGTGCTCGAGCGGCTCGTGCTGCAGGAGATCCAGGTGCAGCGCGCCACCCACGCCGGGGTCAAGATCTCCGATGAACAGGTGAATGCGGCGCTCTCGGATGTCGCCAAGCGCAACGGCATGACGCTGTCCCAGCTGCCCGAGGCGCTTGCCAAGCAGGGCATCGACTACACCAGCTACCGCGAGGAGATCCGTCGCGAGATCACGCTGAACCTGCTGCGCCAGCGCGACGTCCTGCAGCACATCAGCGTCACCCCGCGCGAGATCGACCAGTTCCTCGAAAAGCAGGCGAAGACCCCTTCCGAGCGCAACGAGTACAACGTCTCGCACATCCTGATCGCGGTCGGCCAGGAGGCCAGCCCCGCCCAGGTGGAGGCCGCCGAGAAGCGCGCCACCGATGTCTACGAGCGCGCCAAGGCCGGCGAGGACTTCGCCAAGCTCGCGGTGGCCTACTCCAACAGCCAGACCGCCTTCGACGGCGGCGCGCTCGGCTGGCGCAAGGGCAGCGAGCTGCCGACCTTCCTCACCGACGTGGTCGGCAGGCTCAAGCCCGGCGAGGTGAGCGAACCGATGCGCACGCCGACCGGCTTCCACATCATCAAGCTCAACGAGGTGCGCGGCGGCACGCAGCAGGCCGTGGAGGACCAGATCCACGCGCGCCACATCCTCATGAAGACCAATGAGCTGGCCGACGATGCCCTGGTGCAGCAGAAGCTCAACGCGCTGCGCGACCGCATTCTCAAGGGCGAGGACTTCGCAGGCATCGCGCAGACCACCTCCGAGGACCCGGGCTCGGCTGCCGAGGGGGGCGACCTGGGCTGGGCGGGGCCGGGCACCTTCGTGCCTGAGTTCGAGCAGATGCTCGCGAGCCTGAAGGACAACGAGATCAGCATGCCGTTCCACACGCAGTACGGCTGGCACATCGTGCAGGTGCTCGGGCACCGCCGCTACGACAACACCGACGAGCTCAAGCGCCGCCAGGCGATGGAAGCCATCCGCGCCGGCAAGGCGGACGAGGAAACCGAGCTGTGGCTGCGCCGCATGCGGGACGAAGCCTACGTCGAGTTCAAGTCCTAAGCGTCCCCGCATCGCGCTGACCTCGGGCGAGCCGGCCGGCATCGGCCCGGAACTGTGCCTGGCGCTCGCGCGCCACGAGCTGCCGTGCGAGCTGGTCTGCCTGGCCGACCTGGGCATGCTCGAGGAACGCGCCCGCAGCCTCGGCCTTGCCGTCACCTTGCGGGCCTACGTGCCGGGCGCCCCGCCGCCGGCGCCCGGCACCCTCACCGTGGCCCACGAGGCGCTCGCGGTACCGAGCACCCCGGGCAAGCTCGATGCGCGCAACTCCGCCTACGTGCTCAGGCTCATCGACCGGGCGATCGAGGGCACGCGGAGCGGGGAATTCGCCGCCATGGTCACGGCCCCCGTGCAGAAGAGCATCATCAACGAGGCCGGCATCGCCTTCACCGGCCACACGGAGTACCTGGCCGAGCGCACCCAAGCGACGCCGGTGATGCTGCTGGCCACCGGCGAGCTGCGCGTGGCGCTCGCCACCACGCACCTGCCGCTGAAGGATGTGAGCGCGGCCCTGACCGCCGACTCGCTGTACGCCACGGGGATGACGCTCGCGGCCGAGCTCAAGCGCGGCTTTGGCATCAGCGACCCGCAGATCGCCGTGTGCGGAGTGAACCCGCATGCCGGCGAAGGCGGCTATCTCGGGGACGAGGAGATCCGCGTGATCGCCCCCGCCATCGCGCGGCTGCAGGCCAGCGGCGTGCGGGCCAGCGGGCCGCTGCCGGCGGACACGGTGTTCGTGCCGCAGGTGCTGGCGCGCTTTGACGCGGTGCTGGCGATGTACCACGACCAGGGTCTGCCGGTGATCAAGCACGCCGGCTTCGAGCACGCCGTGAACGTCACCCTTGGGCTGCCGCTGGTGCGCACCTCGCCCGATCACGGCACGGCACTTGACCTGGCCGGCACCGGCAAGGCCGACGTGCGCAGCCTGCTCGCGGCGGTGCGTCTGGCGAGCCGCCTGGCCGCGCAGCGGCTCTGATGCCGCCGTCGCCCGGTTCCGGGCCGCCGCGGCGCAAGCGCTTCGGTCAGCACTTCCTGCACGACCCTGCCGTACTCGAGCGCACCCTCGAGGCGCTCGCCCCGCAGGCCGGGGATCATCTGGTGGAGATCGGCCCTGGCCGCGGCGCCCTCACCCGGCGGCTCATCGCCCGCACCGACACCACCCTGGATGCCATCGAGATCGACCGCGATCTTGCGCAGCTGCTCGCACCGCTGTTCAGCGACTTCCCACGCTGCCGGCTGCACCCGGCGGACGTGCTGGAGTTCGACTTCAGCGCCCTCGCGCACGCGCGCGGCGGCAAGCTGCGGGTCATCGGCAACCTGCCCTACAACATATCGACCCCGCTGTTGTTTCACCTGCTCGGCCAGGCCGGCGCCATCAGCGACCTGCACGTGATGCTGCAGCGGGAGGTAGTCGAGCGCATGGCCGCGCAACCGGGAACCAAGGACTACGGCCGGCTCACCCTCATGCTCGCCCCCTATGTCGAGGTGGCCTCCCTGTTCGACGTCGGGCCGGGGGCGTTCCGCCCCCCGCCCCGGGTCTGGTCGGCGGTGGCGCGCCTCACGGTGCGCGCGCAGCCGCTGTTCGCAGTCAGCCCGCACTATGCAGCGCTGGTCGCTGCGGCCTTCACACAGCGCCGCAAGACCCTGCGCAATGCGCTGGGCGCATTCCTCAGCCGGGAGCAGATCAGTGCCTGTGGCATCGATCCGGGTACACGCCCGGAAACGCTCTCCCCACTGGCCTTCAACACCCTCGCCCAGGCCCTCGACCGCGCGGGCGCGTAACGCTAGTCTTCCACCCACGGCGGGCAACGATGGGGACCTCGTGATGGCGTACCGTCACATCTTGCTGGTGGTGGACCTGACTGAAGACAGCCTGTCGATCAGTCGCAAGGCGCATGAGCTGGCCACCGCCCTGGGCGCGCAGATGAACCTGCTGCACGTCGTCGAGTTCGTCTCCGTCGACCCCCTGGGCGATACGCTCATGCCGGTGGTGGAGATGGAGAGTGAGCTGCTCGAGCAGGCACAGCGGCGCCTCGTGGCGCTCGCTGCACAGCTGGGGCTGCCGGAAAGCGCCTGCCGGGTCGAGAACGGCAGCGTCAAGGCGGAGATCGTGCGCGTGGCGCGCGAGCTGCGCGCCGACCTGATCGTACTGGGCAGCCGCGAGCGCCATGGACTTTCGATCCTGGTCAACCTCACGGCCGACACCGTGCTGCATGCGGCCCCGTGCGACGTGCTGGCGATGCGCGCCGGCCGGGCCTGAGGCGCGTAGTCCGCTAGAATCGGGGCATGGCAGCCAGCGACCACAAGATCCGCGTCGACGTCGAGACCAACTACCTCGATGAACAGTCCGACCCGAACGAGGCCCGCTACGTCTTCTCCTACACCATCACCATCCGCAATGAGGGCCAGGTACCGGCGCGCCTGCTGAGGCGCCACTGGCTCATCACCGACGCCAACGGCAAGGTGGAGGAGGTGCGCGGGGATGGCGTGGTGGGCGAGCAGCCGTACCTGAAGCCCGGGCAGGGCTTCCGCTACTCCAGCGGCGCGGTCATCGAGACGCCGGTGGGGGCGATGCAGGGCAGCTACCAGATGCTCGCCGATGACGGCGCGCATTTCGACGCCCCGATCCAGCCGTTCCGGCTCGCCATGCCGGGAATCGTGCAGTGACGCGCTATGCCGTCGGCGACATCCAGGGCTGTGACCGGGAGCTGCACGCACTGCTGAAGCAGCTCCGCTTCTCGGCCGACCGCGACCAGCTATGGCTGGTCGGTGACCTGGTAAACCGCGGCCCCGGATCCCTCGCCGTGCTGCGCTTCGTGCATGCCCTGCAGGACAACGCGATCGTGGTCCTCGGCAACCACGATCTGCACCTGCTGGCGCTAGCCCACCGGTGCGCCCGCCACCGCAAAACCGACACCCTCGCGGAGGTCCTCGAGGCCAGCGACCGCGACACCCTGATCGAATGGCTCATGAGCCGCCCGCTCGCCTACGCGCAGGGGAATGACCTGATGGTGCACGCCGGCGTAGTCCCGCAATGGAGCGTCGCGCAGACCCTGGAACTGGCGGGCGAGGTGAGTCGCGCCCTGCTGCGCGATCCGCGCGCCCTGTTCGAGAACATGTACGGCGACGAGCCGGACCGCTGGGACGAGAAGCTGCGCGGCATGGAACGGCTGCGCTTCACCATCAATGTCCTCACCCGCATCCGCTTATGCACGGCCGATGGGCGCGTCGACCTGGATATGAAGGGTCCGCCGCCCCCGCCCTCCTCCCCGCAGCAACCCTGGTTCGCGCACCCCGGGCGCGCGAGCCGCGAGGCCCGCGTGATCTTCGGCCACTGGTCGGCGCTCGGCTTCGTGCGCCGACCCGGGGTCATCGGCCTGGACAGCGGCTGTGCATGGGGCGGCACGCTCACCGCGTATGACCTGGACTGCGAGCGCGAGCCGCTCGCGACCCCCTGCGCGCAGTATCAGCGCATCAGCGCGGGGTGAGGTTGGCCGGCGGCCGGCTGGCCGGCTCGGGTGCGTGCATGCCGGCGCCCCAGGACACCACGATCTGCGGCGTCCTGGCCGTGTAGACCCCGGGGTCGAACTCCAGGTCCACCGGTGCCGAGCCGGCGGCGCTGATCGGCAGGTTCATGCGCTGGTCGCCGCGGACCTCCAGGACGGGGAACGCCCCGGGGGTGACACGCACGCCGATGCGGACCGGCCAGCTCGTGCCCGCCACCGGCTGCAGCGTCACGCTGCCGGAACCGCCGGCGGAACTTAAGTCCACCAGCAGGGTATTGCGCTTCCAGTACTGCGGGAACGTGCCCGCCCCGGTCACCTCGAGCTCATGAACGGGCACCGGCGGCGGTGGCGGCGCGTGGTGCCAGGGCATGTGGGCGCAGCCACTGACCAGGCACACCAGCAGCACGGCCGCTGCGCACGATAAGCCTCCTCTTCCTGCCGGTGACCGCATCAGTCCACTCCTCGCACTTCGGGCGCAGCGCGTAACATACGCCAACGGCATGGAGTAGACATGGAATCCCCGCACGCTTTCAACTTCCGGGAATGGATCGAGGCGAACCGCGCGCAGCTGAAGCCGCCGGTGGGCAACAAGCGCGTGTTTCGTGATGGCGACTTCATCATCATGGTCGTCGGCGGCCCGAATGTCCGCAAGGACTATCACGTCGACCCGGGCCAGGAGTTCTTCTACCAGCTCGAGGGCGACATGGTGCTGAAGACCATGCAGGAGGGCCGCGCGGTGGACCTGCCCATCCGCGCCGGCGAGATCCTGCTGCTGCCCGCCCACGTGCCGCATTCCCCGCAGCGCCCCGCAGGCTCGGTCGGCCTGGTCATCGAGCGGGCGCGCCGTCCCGGTGAACAGGATGGCTTCCAGTGGTACTGCGAGGGCTGCGGCCAGCGGCTGCACGAGGAGTTCTTCGTGCTCACCGACATCGAGAAGCAGTTCCCGGCGGTATTCGAGCGCTTCTTCGCGAGCCAGGAGCAGCGCACCTGCAGGCACTGTGGCACGGTGATGGAGCGTGCCTAGCCTTACCGCGCGCATCCTGCTCGGCGGGCGCGAACTGGCCATCGACCTCGGCGCCGCGGTGGACCTGGCCATCCTGCTGGACCTGCATGGGGCGCAGCCGCGGCACTTCGGCGCCCCGGCAGCCAGCGCGCAGCCACTGGAACTGGCGGGATTTACCGGCGCGGTGGCGCACGGGGCCAGTTGCAACTGCGAGGTCGTGACCTTCATCCCCCACTGCAACGGCACGCACACCGAGTGCGCCGCGCACCTCACGCGTGAGCGCCTGGATGCCTACCGGGTGGCACCCGTGGGGCTCATACCCGCCGTGCTGCTCACCGTCACCCCCGAGCCTGCGGGCAGCACGCGCGAGGGCACCGAGCCTGCCCCCGATGCGCAGGACCTGCTGGTGACGCGCAGCTCGCTGGAGGGCGCGTGGGCCGCCCACGCGCTGTTCGCGGCGCGCGCGCTGGTGGTGCGCACGCTGCCCAACCCCGAGGGCAAGCGGCAGCGTGATTACACCGGGCAGAACGCCCCGTACCTGTCACGCGAGGCCGCGCAGCTTGTCGTCGAGCGCGGCATCGAGCACCTCGTGGTCGACCTGCCCTCGATCGACCGCGAGCACGATGAAGGCCGCCTCACCGCGCACCACATCTTCTTCGGACTGGCCGCCGGGGCCACGCAGCTGCACGCCGCCACGCGCGCGCACGCCACCGTCACCGAGCTGGCCTACGTGCCCGCAGGCCTCGGTGACGGCCCGTACCTGCTGGAACTGCAGGTGCCGGCCCTCAGCGGCGATGCCGTGCCGAGCCGCCCGCTGTTGTACGCGCTCAAGGAGAGCCTGCGGTGAGCACCGCCGCGACACTGCGCGCAGCACAGGCGCTGGATGCCGCCGATCCGTTGCGCCCGTTCCGGGCGCGCTTCGCGCAGCCCAGCAGTGCCGACGGCACGCCCAAGGTCTACCTGTGCGGGCACTCCCTGGGACTGATGCCGCTGGAGGCGCGTGCCACGGTCGCGCAGGAGCTGGATGACTGGGCGCGCCTGGCGGTCGAGGGGCACGAGCACGCGCGGCGGCCGTGGATCCCCTACCACGAGAACCTCACCGCGGGGCTGGCCGCTCTCACCGGCGCGCATGCCGGCGAGGTGGTCGCCATGAATTCCCTCACGGTCAACCTGCACCTGATGCTGGCCAGCTTCTACCGCCCGCAGGCGCAGCGCCGCCGCATCCTCATCGAGGCCGGCGCCTTCTCCTCCGACCGCCACGCGGTCACCTCGCACCTGGCATGGCACGGGGTGGATCCGGCGCAGGCGCTGATCGAGCTCGCCCCGGCCGTGGGCGAGGACGGCGTGCCCGAGAGCGCGATCGAGGCGTGCCTGGATGAGTACGGCTCGCAGATCGCGCTGGTGCTGTGGCCGGCGGTGCAGTTCCGCACCGGGCAGGCCTTCGATGTCGCACGCATCGTGCGCGCCGCCCACCGGCACGGCTGCGTCGCCGGCCTGGACCTGGCGCACGCGATCGGCAACATGCCGCTCGCCCTGCACGCGGCGAACGCGGACTTCGCCGTGTGGTGCAGCTACAAGTACCTGAACGCAGGCCCCGGGGCGATCGGCGGCTGCTTCGTGCACCAGCGCCACACCGAGGCACTGCCACGCACCGCGCACACCGGCGCGATCCCGGGTGCGCGCCTGGCGGGGTGGTGGGGCCACGAGGAAGGCTCGCGCTTTCTGATGGAGCCGCAGTTCCGCGCCGCGAGCCGGGGTGGCGGCCTGGCAGCTGAGCAACCCCTCGGTGCTGGCCGCCGCCCCGCTGCTCGCCTCGCTCGGGGTATTCATGGATGCGGGCATCGAGCGGCTGCGGCACAAGTCCGTGGCACTCACCGGATTCCTCGCCGAGCAGCTGCGCGGTCTGGCGCCGCACGCCCAGGTCATCACCCCGGCAGCGCCGGCGCAGCGCGGCTGCCAGCTCTCGGTGCGCATCGGCGCCAGCGCGCAGCGCGGCCGTGACGTGCTGGCGGGCTTAAGCGCGCGCGGCATCGTCGTGGACTGGCGTGCGCCGGATATCATCCGCGTCGCCCCCGTGCCGCTTTACAACGGTTTCGAGGATGCGTGGCACTTCGCGCGCGCCCTGGGCGAACTGCTGGGCAAGTGAGCAGGGCGGCCGCGCGCAGCGTCAGGATTGTCGGTGCCGGACTGGCCGGGGCGCTGCTGGCGCTGCTGTGCGCGCGGCGCGGCATCCAGGTCACTGTCTACGAGCGGCGCGCGGATCCACGCCAGTCACACCCCGAGCAGGGCCGCTCGATCAACCTGGCGCTCGCCGCGCGCGGCATGCACGCCCTCGAGCGCGCCGGGGTCCTTGAGGCGGTGCGCCCGCTGCTCATCCCGATGCGCGGCCGCATGGTGCACGAGCACGGCGCGGGCGCTGCGTTGCAGCCCTACGGGCAGCGTGCCGAAGAGGTCATCTGGTCGGTGGGCCGGGCGGAGCTTAACCGCGTGCTCATCGATGCGGCTGCGCGGCACGCCGGGGTCGCGGTGCACTTCGGCCACGCCTGTCTCGGCATCGATCTCGCTGCGGACCGGCTGCTGCTGCGCGAGACGCTCACGGGCGTGCACAGCGCCGTGGCCCTCGCCCCGACGATCGCCACCGACGGGGCCGGCTCGGTGGTGCGCGCCGGCCTCGCCAGCGCCGGGGTGCTGGCGGCGCGCGAGGACTGGCTCGACCATGACTACAAGGAACTGACCATCCCGGCGCGCGACGGCCGGCCGGTGCTCGAGCGCCATGCGCTGCACGTCTGGCCCCGCGGCGGGTTCATGCTGATCGCGCTGCCCAACACCGACGGCAGCTTCACCGCCACCTTGTTCCTCGCCCGCCACGGGGATACCAGCTTCGCGAGGCTGTCAGGGGCTGCGGCGGTGGAGGCCTTCTTCGGGCGCGAATTCCCCGACGTGGTGCCGTTCATGCCGCAGCTGGCCGCCGAGTTCGCGAGCCACCCGCAGGGCAGGCTCGGCACGGTGCATGCCGCGCCCTGGCACCTGGGCGGCCAGGTGCTGCTGCTGGGCGATGCCGCGCACGCGATCGTGCCCTTCCACGGCCAGGGCATGAACGCGGCCTTCGAGGACTGCACGGTGCTTGATGAGCTGCTGGCGGGCGGCGCGGACTGGAACGAGGTGTTCGCGCGCTTCGAGGCCGCCCGGCGCGGCAACACCGCGGCCATCGCCCAGATGGCGCTGGAGAACTACCAGGAGATGCGCGAGGCGGTGCGCGATGCCGGCTTCGTGCGCCGGCGCGGCATCGCCATGGCGCTCGAGCGCGCCTTCCCCGGGCGCTTCATACCGCGCTACTCGATGGTGATGTTCCACCCCGAGATTCCGTACGCCGATGCCCGGCAGCGCGGTGATATCCAGGCGCGCATTCTCGCGGAGCTTGACCGCGGCGAGGGGGTGGAATTCGACGCCGCGCACGCCGCCGCCTTGATCGCAGCGCGGTTGCCGCCGCTGCCCTGACAGCGACGCTCAGTGCTGGCGCGGCACCTGCGGTGCCGTGCGGCGTTCCAGCGTCAGGAAGGTGACCGGGTAGTCGTTGTGCTCATCCGCCGGATGGGCATCGCAGTCCACGTCCGCCCACTGCGTCGGGTCGAACTCGGGGAAATACGTGTCACCGGGCACGTCCGCCTGCACGTTGGTGAGGTACATGCGGCGCGCGAACGGCATGACCAGGCGGTAAACCTCGGCGCCGCCGATGGCCACCAGCTCGCTCGCCCCGCTGGCCTGTGCGAGCGCCTCCTCCACCGAGCGCACGGCGATCACCCCGGGAGCACTCCAGTTCGGGTCGCGCGTCAGCACCATGTTGGTGCGCCCGGGGAGCGGGCGCCCGATGGACTCGAAGGTCTTGCGCCCCATGAGGATCGGCTTGCCCAGCGTCTGCGCCTTGAAGCGCTTGAGGTCCTGACGCAGGTGCCAGGGCAGCGCATTGTCGCGCCCGATGACCCCGTTCTGCGCCATCGCCACGATCAGCGACACCACCGGGGCCGGGGCGCTCACGGCGCTCAGATCTCCACCGCCGTGTTGAGGATCACGACGTCGCGGAAGGGCATGCGGAAGAACTCCGCGGCCTGCGTGCTGTACTGCTGCATGCGCGCGAACAGCCGGCGCTGCACGCCGCGCAGCCCCGGCAGCGGGCGGGCGCGCACCACGTGGCGGCCGACGAAGAACGAGCTGTCCTCGGTGAACACGCGCAGGCCGCGCGCGCGGCAGGCCTTGAGCGCCTCGGCGACATCCGGGGTTTCCATGAAGCCAAAGCGCGCGGTGATGAAGTACACGCTCGGCACCGGCTCCTCGATGCGCAGGCGCCGCACCGGGTCCTGGCGCGGCGTGTCGGCAATCTCGACGTTCAGGATGATGACCCGCTGGTGCACGACGCCGTTGTGCTCGATGTTGCGGATCAGCGCCGAGGGCACCAGGTTGGCGTTGCTCGCCAGGAACACCCCGGTGCCCGGCACGCGGTGTACGCCCGCCACGAGTTTGCCCAGTTCCGAGCGCGGCACGGCCAGCTTGGACAATGCCGCGCGCAGTTCCAGCCGCCCGTTGCGCCAGGTGGTGAAGATCAGGCAGAGCATCGCGCCCAGGGTGAGCGGGATCCAGCCTCCCTTGGGAACCTTGGTGAGGTTACCGGCCACGAACGCGCTGTCGGTCACCAGCAGCAGGCCAAAGATGGCCACCACGCGCCAGGTGGGCCAGTTCCACTGCGTCGCGGCCACGAACGCCCCGAGGATCGTGGTCACCACCATCGTGCCCACCACCGCGGCGCCATAGGCTCCGCCCAGGGCGTCCGAGGAGCCGAAGCCGACCACGAAAAGTACGACCGCCGGGAATACCAGCCAGTTGACGATGGGGACGTAGATCTGGCCCTGCTCCTGTGCCGAGGTCTGCAGTACGCGCAGGCGCGGCAGCAGGTCGAGGTGCACCGCCTGGCGCGCCATGGAGAACGCGCCCGAGATCACCGCCTGCGAGGCGATGACTGCGGCTGCCGTTGCCAGTATCACCAGCCACGGCAGCAGCTGCGGGGAGATCAGGTGGAAGAACGGGTGCTGGATCGGCTTGCCGACCTCGAGCAGCAGCGCGCCCTGGCCGAAGTAATTGACCACCAGCGCCGGCGCCACCATCGCAAACCAGGCGACACGCACCGGGCGCTTGCCGAAGTGCCCCATGTCCGCGTACAGCGCCTCGCCGCCGGTGATCGCCAGGAACACTGCGCCGATGATCGCCAGTGCCACCGGCGGGCGGTGGAACAGCAGCCCCAGTCCCTCGAGCGGGTTGAGTGCCTGCAGCACCTGCGGGTTGCGCGCGATCGGCAGCGCCCCGAGCACCAGGATGACCGCGAACCACAGCACCATGATCGGCCCGAACAGCTTGGCGACGCTCGCCGTGCCGCGCCGCTGGTAGAAGAACAGTACCGCGATCACCCCGACGGTGACCGGGACGACCCGGCTGCCGAAGTCCGGGTCGAGCACCTCGAGGCCCTCGACCGCGCCGAGGACCGAGATGGCCGGGGTGATCAGGGCGTCGCAGAAGAAGAACGCGGTCCCGGCGAGCGCCAGGGCAACGCACACCCTGGCCCAGCGGCTGCCGGTGATCAGCCGCCGCTGCGCGAGCGCAAACAGCGCGAGGATCCCGCCCTCGCCCTCGTTGTCCGCCTGCATGATGATGACGATGTACTTGATGGACACCGAGATCATCAGGCTCCAGAAGATCAGCGACAGCACCCCGAGCACCGCCTCGCGGTTGAAGCCGCCCGCAGCAGACAGCGCGGTCTCGAGCGTATAGAGCGGGCTGGTGCCGATGTCACCGTAGACGATGCCCGTGGCCGCCACGACGGCCGAGATGCGAAGAGGACGCGCGTGATTCATCGGCTGCCGTTGGCTGGTGGGGTTCTTAGCGGCGCGTCGCGCGCCGCGGCGGGCTCTTATTCGTCACCGGTTTGCCGCTCCGCCTGGCCTCCTTGCGCACCGCCCTCGTCTTTGCCCTGCGGGCCGGCTTCTTCTTGACGCGGTCTGCCGGTCCCGGCCAGAGCATGGTGCCGCGGCACTCCGTGCTGCCGCAGCGGCAGGCAAAGATCTCATCGATGTCGGGCGGGTCCTGCGGATCCCACTCGATCTGGTAGTCGTAGGCGAGCTCCTCGCCCGGCTCGATCGTGCGGATCGCCTCGATGAACACGCGGCGGTTCTGCGTGACGGACTCGCAATTCGGGCCGCAGGTATGGTTGATGAAGCGCGCCGCGTTGCCGTTTACGCCCGCATCGATCACGGTGCGTCCGTCGACGATGAACAGGAAGGTGTGGTTGTCGTTCGCCTCCTTCAGATCGTAGCGGCGGTCGGCTTCCTTGTGCGAGATACGCTCGCCCAGGTACTCGATGACGCGGGTGCCCTTGCGGATGCGCCGCAGGGCGAACACTCCCAGGCCGTGCACGCGCGAGTTGCGCACCTCGATGATCGGGCCGCCGCGCCGCTCGACCGGGCCCTTCATACTGCCACCGGAGCTGAGATCGCCGCGTGATGCTGGTAGTTCACGAACTCGAAATCCTCGAACTTGTAGTCAAAGATCGTGGCCGGGCGGCGCAGGATGCGCAGCTGCGGCAGCGGATGTGGCGTGCGCGAGAGCTGCTGGTCGGCCTGCGCGAAATGATTGACGTAGAGATGGGTGTCGCCCCCGGTCCAGACGAACTCGCCGGGCTCCAGATCGCACTGCTGCGCGAACAGGTGCGTGAGCAGCGCGTAGCTGGCGATGTTGAACGGTACGCCCAGGAAGATGTCGGCGCTGCGCTGGTAGAGCTGGCATGAAAGCCTGCCGGCGGCGACGTACAGCTGGAAGAAGGCGTGGCAGGGCATGAGACTCATGCTGTGCAGTTCCGCCACGTTCCAGGCGCTCACGACGATGCGGCGCGAGTCCGGGTTGTTGCGCACCAGCTCCACCGCCTGTGCGATCTGGTCGATCGTCGTGCCGTCGCCTGCCGGCCAGGCACGCCACTGCTTGCCATACACCGGCCCGAGCTCCCCGGCCGCATCCGCCCACTCGTCCCAGATGGTCACGCCATGCTCTTGCAGCCAGGCGACGTTGGTTTCCCCGCGCAGCATCCACAGCAGCTCGTAGAGCACCGAGCGCAGGTGGATCTTCTTGGTCGTGACCAGCGGGAAGCCCTGCGCGAGGTCAAAGCGCAGCTGCGGCGCGAACACCGACACCGTGCCGGTGCCGGTGCGGTCGGTCTTGCGCACGCCCTGGGTGCGCACGAGCCGCAGCAGGTCGAGGTACTGCCTCATGTGGTGCTGGTGTAGTTGCCCGAGGGGGTGCGCGTGCGGTACGCGTACACCAGCGCGCCGATGCCAAACAGGATCATCGGGATCGACAGCACCTGGCCCTCGGTGAGCCAGCCGCCAGCCAGGTAGCCGATCTGCTCATCCGGCACCCGCACGAACTCCACCAGGAAGCGCGACAGGCCGTACACCAGCATGAACGCGCCCGAGGGCGCCCAGCGGGGCCGCGGCCGCATGGTGAACCACCACAGCAGGCCAAACAGCAGCAGGCCCTCGAGCCCGGCCTCGTAGAGCTGCGAGGCGTGGCGCACCTCGCCGTTGACCTTGAAGCCCCAGGGCACGGTGGTCACCTTGCCCCACAGCTCGCTGTTGATGAAGTTGCCGAGGCGCCCGAAGAACAGTCCCAGCGCCGGCAGCGGCGCGGTGAAGTCGTAGACATCGACCATGTTGCGCCGGCGCCGCCAGGCGAACAGCGACATGGCGGTGATCACCCCGAGCATGCCACCGTGGAAGGACATGCCGCCCTCCCATATCTTCAGCGGGTACAGCGGGTCCCCGGCCCAGAACTTCAGCCCGTAGAACAGCACGTAGCCGATGCGGCCGCCCAGGATCACCCCGAGCATGTCAAAGAAGATCAGGTCATCGACGTCGTTGGTCGTCCACGTGGAGCCTGGCTTACCGGCGCGCCGCCGCGCCAGCCACCACGCCCCGGCGAAGCCGAGCAGGTACATGATGCCGTACCAGTGGACCTTGACCGGTCCGAGCTCGAAGGCGATGGGATTGAAGCCGGGATAGGTAAGCATGAGGCGCGAAGTTTAGCCGACCTCGCGCGTCACGCGGCAGAAGAAGGCCTTCAGATACCTTGTTTCGGGGATGGCCGGATGCACCGGATGGTCCGGGGACTGTCCGCCCGCCTCGAGGATCTGGACGAACCGGCCGGTGTGGCGGGCGGCGGCCTGGATGGCAGCCTCCAGGTCCTCCTCCGACAGGTGGTACGAGCACGAGCAGGACACCAGCAGCCCCTCCTCGCCCAGGAGGGCGAGCGCGAGCTGGTTGAGCTTGCGGTAGGCGGCCTGCCCCTGCGGGATGTCCTTCTTGCGCTTGATGAATGCCGGTGGGTCGAGGATCACGATGTCGTAGCGCTCGCCCTGCTCGGCCAGCACCCGCATGGCATCGAAGGCATCCTCGCGCATCGGCTCGATGCTCACGCCATTGGCCTGCGCGTTTGCCTGGGCGCAATCGAGCGCCGCCTGTGAGGAGTCGACGCAGCGCGCATGGCCTGCGCCCTGCCTGAGCGCGCTCACCGCCCAGCCGCCGGCGTAACTGCACACGTCCAGCACGCGCGCACCGGGGCCTACATAACGCCCCAGCCGCGCCCGGTTGGCGGTCTGGTCGTAGAACCAGCCAGTCTTCTGCCCCGCCACGAGCGGCACGCTGAATGTCAGGGCGCCCTCGCGCACCGACAGCTGCTCGGGCGCGGTGCCGAAGGCGGCCGCGGCGCTCTTGGGCAGGCCCTCCAGCTCGCGCGCCCCGGAGTCGTTCTTCCAGAACAGCACGGCCGGGCTGAGCACCCGGCGCACAGCCGCGCTGACCGCATCCTGCAGCGCCTCCATGCCGGCGGTGGCGATCTGCCCGACAACCACGTCGCCGTAGCGGTCGAGCACCAGCCCGGGCAGCTGGTCGGACTCGCCGAACACCCAGCGGTAGTACGGCGCGGCACTCAGGCGCTCGCGCAGTGCCAGCGCGCTTCCCAGGCGCTGCTCGATGAGCGCCGCGCTGACCGGCCGGGCGATGTCGCGCGAGAGGATGCGGGCGCAGATCAGCGCGCGCGGGTTGACGTACACGTAACCCATGAACGCGTCGCGGTGCGAGCGCAGCTGCGCCAGCTCACCCGCAGCAAGCCCCGTGAGCGGCGTCGCCTGCGTGTCGATCTCGTTGCTGAACACCCACATGTGCCCGGAGGCCAGGCGCCGCTCCTCGCCGCGCTTCAGGCGCAGCACGGGCAGCTGGGGGAGTGCTTCGGGGGAGGCGCTGGGCTTCAAGTGTCGATCCGCGGCGGGGGCGCGCGCGGAGTATACAATTCGCGCATGAAGATCACTCATCGCAATGAGGACGGCTCGCCAAAATACACGAACCATCTCATTGACCAGACCAGCCCCTACCTGCAGCAGCACGCGCACAACCCGGTCGAGTGGTACCCGTGGGGCACCGAGGCGTTCGCGCGCGCGCGGCGCGAGCAGAAGCCGATCCACCTGAGCATAGGGTACTCGGCCTGCCGCTGGTGCCACGTACTCGAGGAGGAGAGCTTCGAGGACGAGGCCACCGCCAAGATCCTCAACGAGCTGTTCGTCAACATCAAGGTCGACCGCGAGGAGCGCCCGGACATCGACCGCATCTACCAGATCGCGCAGCAGATGCTCACGCAGCGCGGCGGCGGCTGGCCGCTGACCATGATGCTCTCCCACGAGGACCAGCGGCCGTTCTTCGGCGGCACCTACTTCCCGAAGGAGGCGCGCTACGGGCTGCCGGCCTTCAAGGACCTGCTGCTGCGGGTGGCGGAGTTCTACCGCGACCATGGCGCGGAGCTGAAGCAGCAGAACGCGGCGCTGATGGCGGCGTTCAGCGAGCTGGACGCCCCGCCCGCGGATGCCGCGGTGAACTTCACCGAGGCGCCGCTGCTGCTGTTTCGCCAGCAGGTCGAGCGCGTGTTCGACCCGCGCGACGGCGGCTTCGGCGGGGCGCCGAAGTTCCCGCAGCCGCAGACGCTCGTGCGCCTGCTGCGCGACTGGCGCGCCAGCGCCGACGGGCCGCAGCCGGACCTGCAGGCGCTCTACATGGCCACCCTGACCTTGCGCCGCATGGCCGCCGGTGGCATCAACGACCAGCTCGATGGCGGCTTCTGCCGCTACGCCGTCGATGCCACCTGGACCATCCCGCACTTCGAGAAGATGCTCTACGACAACGCGGCACTCCTGGCGGTGTACGCGCAGGCGGCGCTGGCCACCGGCGATGCCGAGTACGCGCAGGTGGCGCTGGCCACCGCCGACTGGACGCTGCGCGCGATGCAGTCCGCCGAGGGCGGCTACTACTCGAGCCTGGATGCGGACTCGGAGGGGCACGAGGGCAAGTTCTACGTCTTCGACCGCGAGGAGGTGCGCGCCGCGCTTTCCGCGGAGGAGTTCGCGGTCTTTGCGCCGCACTACGGACTCACCGCGCCGCCCAACTTCGAGGGCCGCTGGCACCTGTTCACCGCCGTCCCGGTCGAGGAACTGGCCCAGAGCTGCGCACGCACTGCGCAGCAGGTCGAGGCGCTGCTCGCCTCAGGACGCGACAAACTCCTGGCGATACGCGCGCTGCGCGTGCCCCCCGCGCGCGATGAGAAGGTCCTCACCTCGTGGAATGCCCTGATGATCCGCGGCATGGCCATCGCCGCGCGCGCCCTCGAGCGCGAGGACCTGGCCGACTCGGCGGCCCGGGCGCTCGCCTTCCTGCGCAGGTCCTTGTGGCAGGACGGGCGCCTGGTGGCGACCTACATGGCCGGCAAGGCGCACCTGAACGCCTACCTGGATGACTACGCCTACCTGATCGAGGCGATCCTCGAGCTGCAGCAGGTGCGCCTGCGCGCCGACGAGCTCGAGTTCGCGCGGCAGCTGGCCGAGGTGCTCCTGGCACACTTCGAGGACCATGCCGGCGGCGGCTTCTACTTCACCTCCGATGACCACGAGGTGCTGATCCACCGCATGAAGCCCTTCAGCGACGACGCCATCCCGGCCGGCAACGGCATCGCCGCCGGGGCGCTGCTGCGCCTTGGCCACCTGCTCGGCGAGCCGCGCTACCTCGGCGCCGCCGAGCGCGTGCTGGCGGCCGCCTGGCCGGTGATGTCACGGCACCCGCAGGGACACGCGACGCTGCTGACCGCGCTCGAGGAACTGCTGCACCCGCCGCAGATCGTGCTCATCCGCGGCGCGGCGCAGGAGAGCTGGCAGCGAGAACTCGCGCGGCTGTACGCGCCGTGCCGCATCGTGCTGGGGATCGGCGAGGATGCGGCCGGCCTGCCTGCGGCACTGGCCGACAAGCCCGCCCAGCCGGGCAAGACGATCGCGTACGTATGCCGCGGCAGCACCTGTTCGGCGCCGCTGGATTCCCTCGCCGCGCTCACCGGCGAGCTGCGCCGCGCCCCTTAGGAGAGCAGTTCGACGTTGCCGCCGATGGCGGCGGTGTTGATGCTGAGCGTGCGCTCGGTCGCAAAGCGCAGCAGGTAGTGCGGCCCGCCGGCCTTGGGGCCGGTGCCGGAGAGGCCCTGGCCGCCGAAGGGCTGTACGCCCACGACCGCACCGATCATGTTGCGGTTGACGTAGGTATTGCCCACGGGCAGTTCGCGGAACACGTGCTGGGCGACGCTCTCCAGGCGGCTGTGCACGCCGAGCGTGAGGCCGAAGCCGGTGTGGCGGATCGCCGCGAGCACCTGCGGCAGCTCGCCGCTGCGATAGCGCGCCACGTGCAGGATCGGCCCGAACTCCTCGCTCTGCAGTTGGTCCAGGGTGTTCAGCTCGAACAGGTGCGGCGGAAAGAAGTGCCCGTGTTCGAGCCCCGCCGGCACCTCGCAGGCGTACAGCAGCCTGGCCTCACGGCGCATGCGCTCGGCGTGGGCGCGCAGGCGCTGCTGCGCGGCGGCGCCGATCACCGGTCCCACGTCGGTGGCCACCTGTGCCGGATCGCCGATGACCATGCAGCGCATCGCCCCGGTCAGCATGGCGATGGTGCGCTCGGCCACCTCCTCCTGCAGGTACAGCACACGCAGCGCCGAGCAGCGCTGGCCGGCGCTGGTGAAGGCCGAGGTGATGACATCGTCGACCACCTGCTCCGGCAGTGCGGTCGCATCCACCACCATGGCGTTCACGCCGCCGGTCTCGGCGATCAAGGGCAGGATGGCCCCGTCGCGCGCCGCCAGTGCACGGTTGATGGTGGTCGCGGTCGCGGTCGAGCCGGTGAAGGCCACCCCGGCCAGGGCCGGGTGCACGAACGCCACGGCCGCAAACGCCGGACCGTCGGCCGGGGTGAGCTGCAACACCTCCTTGGGCACGCCGGCCTGGTGCAGCAGGCGCACCGCCGCATGCGCCACCAGCGGTGTCGCCGGGGCGGGCTTGGCCACCACCGAGTTGCCGGCCGCCAGCGCTGCGGTGACCTGGCCCATGAAGATCGCCAGCGGGAAGTTCCAGGGACTGATGCACACGAACACCCCGCGCCCGTTCAGCGACAGCGTGTTGAGCTCACCGGTGGGGCCGGCCAGCTCGGCGGGCGCGGCGAACAGCTCGCGCGCGCGCGCCGCGTAGTAGCGGCAGAAATCCACCGCCTCGCGCAGTTCTGCCACCGCATCCGGCAGCGTCTTGCCCGCCTCGCGCACCAGCAGGCTCAGGAACTCGCCGCGGCGCGCCTCCAGGGCATCGGCGGCGCGCTCCAGGCAGGCGGCGCGCTCGCCGGCGGGGGTGGCGTCCCAGGCCGGCTGCGCGGCGCCGGCGGACTCGAGCGCCTGGGCTATCTCCGCAGCGCTCGCATCGCGCGTGAGCCCCACGGTGATGCGCGTGTCGGCGGGCGAGCTGACCGGCACGCGGCCGTCGCGCGCGGCCACCCCATCGATGATCGGGCCCCCGGTGTACTGCGCGGCGCCGGAGGCGCGCACCTGCGCCTCGAGCGCGGCGAGCGCGGCCGGATCGCCGAAGTCCTCGCCGCGCGAGTTCAAGCGCTCGGCGCCGAACAGCGCGCGCGGCTCGCGGATCTGCGCACTGGCGGCGGCGGTCTCGGCATTCAAGGAAGCGATGGGGTCACGCACAACCTGCTCCACTGGCAAATCGGGGTTGAGGAACTGGTGGACAAAGGAACTGTTGGCGCCGTTCTCCAGCAGGCGGCGCACCAGGTACGGCAGCAGGTCCTCGTGCGTGCCGACCGGTGCGTACACGCGCACCGGCGGCAGCGCGGCCACTTCCGCGCGCGCGGCGGCGTAGAGCGCCTCGCCCATGCCGTGCAGGCGCTGGAACTCGTAGGCGGCACCCCCCGGAGCCAGCGCGAGCACCGCGGCGACCGTGAAGGCGTTGTGGGTGGCGAACTGCGGGTAGATGACCTCGCGCGCGGCGAACAGGATGCGCACGCACTCCAGGTAGCTGGCATCGGTGGCCGCCTTGGAGGTGTACACCGGGAAGCTGGTGAGGCCGCGCTCCTGGGCGCGCTTGATCTCGCTGTCCCAGTAGGCGCCCTTGACCAGGCGCACGCTCATGCGCCGGCCGCTGTCGCGGGCCAGCGCGGCGACCCACTCGAGCAGCCGCGGCGCGCGGCGCCCGTAGGCCTGCACGGCCAGCCCGAGCCCGTCCCAGGCGCGCGTGCCGCTGTCGCGGGCCAGTGCCTCGAGGATCTCGAGCGACAGGTCGAGCCGGTCGGCCTCCTCCGCATCGATCGTGAAGCCGATGCCGGCGCGCGCGGCGGCGCGCCCCAGGGTGAGCATGCGCGGGATGAGCTGCTGCGCCACGCGCGCGCCCTGCAGCAGCGAGTAGCGCGGCTCGAGCGCCGAGAGCTTCACCGAAATCCCCGAGCGCGCGTGCGTCGCCCCCGGGGCCTGAGTGCCCAGGACCTCGATCGCATGGGCATAGGAGTCGAGATAACGCTGCGCATCGCTCGCGGTGCGCGCCCCCTCGCCCAGGACGTCGAAGGAGCACAGCGCAAGGTCCGGCTCGGTGCGCCCGCGCGCGAGCGCCTTGTCGATCGTCTCGCCGACGATGAAGGCGTGCGCCATGACCTGCATCGACTGGCGCAAGGCCGCGCGCACCACCGGGGCCACCAAGGGTGCGGTGAGGTTCGCAGCGGTGAACTCCCCGGACAGCTCCGCGGTCACATTCGGCAGCAGGCGCCCGGCCGCTCCCAGCAGCACGAAGCCGGTGCGCAGCAGTACCGCCATGTCCTCGGGCAGCGCGCTCTGGCGCATGGTCGCCAGGCGCTCGGCGATCAGCTGGTCGGCGCGCTTGGGATCGGGGGTGCGCAGCAGCGCCTCGGCAAGACCCATCAGCGCCTTGCCCTGCGTGCTGTCGAGCGGGAACTGCTCGAGCATCTGTTCCACCAGCGGGCGCGCCCGCTCGTCCGCGCGTGCCGCCTCCACCCAGCGCGCGGCCTGCACGCTCGCCGCGTTCAGCGCCGGCATCACCGGGGTGAGGTCTGCCACGATCTGCGCGCGGGCGGCGCTCTCCGGGCGCAGCGTCGCTGCGCGCACCGCCTCGCGCAGCACGGCCATGGAAGGCGCGCTGCCTAAGGTCACCGCTGATTCCACTGCTGCCATCGTCTTGCCCACGTTGGTAGTTGATTAACCTCATGTTAATCTCTATCCCAGAGATTATTTTTACGTTTTAGCCACTTTAATAGTTGAATCGACTGCCATGAGCCGCAAGACCCCCACCCCCGAGGCCGCAAGCCCGGGCGCCAGCCGCCCGCTCGACCGTATCGACCGCGGATTGCTCGCCCGCCTGCAGCAGGACGGGCGCACGCCCGTCTCGCAGCTCGCCCGCGAGGTGCACCTCACGGTGACCCCGACGCTGGAGCGGGTGCGGCGCCTGGAGGCGGCCGGCTACATCGAGGGCTATTTCGCGCGCCTGAACCCTGCGCGCCTGGGGCTGGGGCTGCTCGCCTACGTGGAGGTCTCGCTCGATCGCACCACACCGGATGCCTTCGAGCGCTTCAAGCAGGTGATGCTCGCGCACGATGAGGTGATGGAGTGTCACATGGTCGCCGGTGGCTTCGACTACCTGCTGAAGGTGCGCGTGACGGACATGGAAAGTTACCGCCGCTTCCTGGGCGACCGCATCGCCTCGGTGCGCGGCGTGCAGACCACCCATACCTATTTCGTCATGGAGGAGGTCAAGTCCACGCACCGCATCGTGGTGCCCGAGGGCGCCTAGGCCTTGAGCACCTTCGCCGTCGCCCGAGCCACGTACTCCAGGTTCTCGGCGCGCAGACCGGCGATGTTGATGCGGCTGTCGTCGGTCATGTAGATGTGGTGCTCGCTCCTCATCCGGTGCACCTGCTCGGTCGTGATCCCGAAGAAGGAGAACATGCCGCGCTGGCGGGCGATGAAGCTGAAGTCGCGCTGCGGACAGTGCGCGCGCAGCTGGCGCACCAGCTCGTGGCGCAGCGAGGTGATGCGCATGCGCATGGCCTCCAGTTCCTTGGCCCAGGCCTCGCGCAGCGAGGCGTCGCTGAGGATGCGGCGCACGATCTCCGCCCCGTGGTCGGGGGGCATGGACCACATGCCGCGTGCCAGGCGCACCAGCTGGCTCAGGGCCGCATCCCCGGCCTGCACACTCGAGTTGATGACGTGCAGCGACCCGGTGCGTTCCCGGTAGAGCCCGAAGTTCTTCGAGCACGACACCGCGCACAGCATCTCCGGCAGCTCGGCGCCAAACAGCCGGATCGCGAAGGCATCCGCATCCAGTCCCTCGCCCAGGCCCTGGTAGGCCATGTCCATGAAGGGCAGCAGCGAGCGGCGCTTGACCAGTTCGAGCACCGCGCGCCACTCATCCTGCGCCAGGTCCGCCCCGGTCGGGTTGTGGCAGGAGGCGTGCAGCAGCACGATCGCCCGTGGCGGCAGGCGCTCCAGGGTGGCCAGCATCGCCCCGAACTGCACCCCGCCGGTCTCCGGGTCGAAGTACGGATAGCGCTCGAGCTTCAGCCCGCTGCCGGCCAGCAGCGGCACGTGGTTCGCCCAGGTGGGAGTGCTCACGTGCACCACCGCATCCGGGGCGGCCGCGCGGATCAGCTCCGCGCCCAGGCGCAGCGCCCCGCAGCCCCCGGGGGACTGCACGCTGCGCACGCGGCCGGCCTTCAGCGCCGGGTGTGCCGCGCCGAACACCAGCTGCTCCATGTGCTGGTTGAAGCCTGAGTTGCCGGTGGGCCCGACGTAGGTCTTGGTGGTCTGCTCGGCGAGCAACGCCGCCTCGGCGGTGCGCACGCACTGAAGCACCGGGGTCTCGCCGCGGTCGTCGCGGAATACCCCGACGCCCAGGTCCACCTTCCCCGGGTCCGGGTCGGCACGGTAGGCGGCCATGAGGCCGAGGATCGTATCGGCACTGATGAGTTCGAGCTTTTCAAACACGCGCGGACACTCCCTCGGACCTAGTGGGTGGTGGGCAGGGCGGCGATGGCACGCGTGCGCGCCGCCTCGAACTCATCGCCCGGCTTCCAGCTCGGCATGGCATCGGCCTGGGCGATGACCCACACCGAGAGCATGTCCAGCTGCGCATCCTCGATCATGCCGTCGAAGTTCCAGCCGGCCTCGAGCCTGTCGCCGGGCTGGTGGTACTTCTTCAGTTCCCACTCCTCGATCTGCTTGCGCCCCCAGCCGCTCGGCTGGCCGATCACGTCGGTGCCGTCGCCGAAGAACAGCGCGGGCACGCCGATCTTGGCGAAGGAGAACTGGTCGGAGCGGTAGTACGAGCCGCGGTCCGGGAACTGGTCGCCCTGCAGCGTGCGTCCCTGGGACTTGGCGATCACCTCGGCGATCCCATCCAGCGAGGACTTGCCCATGCTGATGAGCGTGGCATCGCGGGTGCGCCCGAAGATGTTGCCGCCGTCGATGTTGACGTTGGCGGCGATGAGGCCGGCGGGCACGGAGGGGTGCTCGGCGTAGTACTTCGAGCCGAGCAGCCCGCGCTCCTCGCCGGCGACGAACAGCGCGATGATCGAGCGGCGCGGGCGCTCGTGCAGCCTGGCAAACGCGCGCGCGATCGCCAGCACCTGCGCGCAGCCGGAGGCATTGTCCACCGCCCCGTGGTAGATGCGGTCGCCGGTGGCATCCGGCTCGCCGATGCCGAAGTGATCGTGGTGCGCGGACAGGATCACCACCTGCGCGGCCAGCTTCGAGTCGTTTCCGGGCAGGATGCCGCCGACGTTGGCAGTCTGCACGCGCGAGAGCGTGTTGGTGAAGCTCAGCGAGGAGTGCAGCCCGAGGGAGACCGGCTTGAAGGCGCGCGCAGTGCGCCGCGGTCACGAGCTTGTCGAGGTCGTGCCCGGCGGCCTTCGGCAGCGCGGCGCACCGCATCCTCGGTGGCCCACGCCTGCACCTTCAGGCGCGGCTCCCCGGCGTCGGGCAGCTGGAACTGCTCCCCGCCCCAGGAGCTCTGCACCACCTGCCAGGGATAACCGGCCGACGGCGGTGGTGTGGATGATGATGACCCCCGTGGCCCCCAGGCGCGCAGCGGTCTCGTACTTGTAGTCCCAGCGCCCGTAGTACAGGCGGCGCTTGCCGGCGAACAGGTTCGGGTCCCAGTCCGGGTCGTTGTTCATGACCACGAGGATCTTGCCCTTGAGGTCGGCGCCCTTGAAGTCATCCCACTGGAACTCGGGGGCCTGGATGCCGTAGCCGACGAACACCAGCTCGGCGTTCGCGAACGACACCGCCGGCTCCTGCAGGCCGCTGGCGGCGATGTAGTCGGTGCTCCAGGCGAGTGCCGTGCTGCCGCCCTGGCCCTGGAAGCTCCAGGTGGCGGGGAACTGCGCCTTCAGCCCGACGACATCGAAAGGCTGCTGCCAGGCGCCCTGCGCGAAGGCCGGCTGGTAGCCCATGCTCTCCAGCTGCGTCTGCAGGTACAGCCGCGCCAGCTGGTCGCCACGCGTGGCAGGTCCCCGGCCCTCGAGCAGGTCGGAGGACAGGAAGCGGATCGGGCCTTCCAGGGATGCCTGCGTGATGTAAGTGCGGGCTGCCTTGTCGACGTCGTCGGGAATGGTGAACGACTGCGCTACCGCCACAGTGGCAACGGCGGCGCTGAGGCTCGCGATGAGCCTGGAAAGCGTGCGGACCTCGAACACGGCTGTGTCTCGCATGGACTGAACGGGCCGCAACGGTAGCATGCAGCTCGGGCGCCGCGCTCGTCCGACCCGGGGCAACCGCGCGCCCGCCGCTCAGCCGTCCGGAGCTGCTGCCGCGGTCACGCGGGGGACGTGGTACTCATCCAGGATCTGGTCGATCTGCCGCTGGTGCGCCGCGATCCAGGTCATTCAACGTGTCCAGCCACTGCTGTTCGCCGGCGCGTACTCCCATGGAGATCTCGTAGTCAAAGCGGATATGCGGGTCGGCAGCAAACGGCAGCACTACCCAGCCTTGCGCGTCCGGGCCCGCGTGCCGGCTCGCCAGGTACCCGGCGATCGGCCCCCACAACACCGCAGCATCGACGGTGCCGGCACCCAGGGCGCGCTCGACGATGCTCCCGGGCGTTTCGTTCGGATCTCCGCTCTGGGGCGCGTAGAAGACCGCATGTTCCATCAGTCCGTTTTGCAGCACCCAGTCGGCAGCGGGCGTACGCGCAAACACACCGACGCGCAGCTGCGCGCGCACCGCAGGCGGCAGCGCCAGCACCTCCGCTACGCTTTGCACGCCGCCCAGGGCCGCGTGCGGGGGGAACACCAGGGCATAGGTGGAATGCAGGTAGGGTTGCGTCGTGGCCGTGAGGTCATAGCCGCGTGGGACGCCGATGATGAGGTCGCACTTGAACTGCTGGGTGCTCTCATCGCGCGCGCGCAGTGTGTTGCGCACGAATCCCATGCGCTGCGGGAAATAGGTGTATTCCAGGTTGCGGTTCAGATCGTGCGCCAGCGCCGCGGCGATCTTGTTCTCATAGCCTTCACCCTGCGCGTTCGACTGGGGCAGGCCGGCCGGGTCGGCGCACACGCGCAGCGCATCAGCCGCCGGCGCCTGCGCCGTCACCCCCGCCAGTGTCAGTGCGGCGAGGCAGGCGCGGAGGCCGTGCGGCTGCCTAGTTGCTCGCGGGGGCATCGAGCGGATAGAGGTGTCCCGGGGCAATATTGCCTTCCGAGCGACCCTTGAGATAGGCATACAGCCCTTCCCAGTTGGACTGCATCATGGCGCTGGAACCGAAACTCGGCATGCCCTTCTCCAGGCGGCCATTGGTGACGGTCGTGTGGAATTGCTCCTTAGTCAGCACCTTGAGCGAGTTGACGAGCGAGGGGCCGACCAAGCCCTCCTGTTCCGGTCCGTGACAGCGATCGCAGGCCAGCGCACGCCAGGTCTTCCAGCCGGCGAGCGTGCGCTCATCGACCTTGTTGCCGTCCTTGACGGTGTAGAGCACCGTGGTGACAGACTTGCCGGCCGGCGGGATGTTCGCCTCCTGCGCAGCGGCGATTGCGCACAGCCCGATAGTGGCCGCGCAGCAGGCGGCCGCAAGCACGCGTAAGTGCGCCAACGGGTTCTCCTTCCTGATCTGCGAGGCTGGGCGCGCAGCTCGACGCGCGCCCAGCCTCGCGTTTGGACCTACTGCTGGTTAGCCGCCACGCGACCGCCGGCATCCTGCGGCAGGTCGAACACGAACAGCGTGCCGCCCAGAGTGGTGAATCGCGCGAGATCCTTGTAGCCCCCGACCGCCCCCAGGCCTTCGGTGGCCCCGGTGAGGCCGGCCGCCATGCCGATGCCGGCCCAGCCACCGATCCCGGAGTACACGCCGAGGTACTGGCGTCCCTGGTATTCGTAGGTAAAGACGTTGCCGATGATTCCGGAGGGCAGCTTGAACTTCCACAGCTCCTTGCCGTCCTTGGTGCTCACCGCCTTCAGGTAGCCCTCGAGCGTACCGTAGAAGGCGACATTGCCATCGGTGGTGAGCACACCCGACCACACCGAGAAGCGCTCCGGCAGCGACCACTTGATCGTGCCGGTGGAGGCATCCCAGACGATGAAGTTGCCCATGCCGCCGTGACTGTTCGGCGCGGGGAACATCGTCAGGGTCGCACCGACGTAGGGCTGCCCGGCAGCGTACTCGACCTGGAAGGGCTCGTAGGTCATGCACACGTGGTTGGTGGGCACGAAGAGCAGGTTGGTCGCCGGGTCGTAGCTGGAAGGCTGCTCGTCCTTTGAACCCAGCGCCGCCGGGCAGATGTTCTTCACATCCACGTCCGGGCCGGTGGTGCCGGGGGAGTACTTCTTGTCCACCACGGGTCGCCCGGTCTTCATGTCGACCGCGCTCGCCCAGTTGACCGTCGGATCGAACTTCTTGGCAACCAGCAGTTCGCCGGTCACGCGGTTGAGGGTGTAACCAAAGCCGTTGCGGTCGAAGTGCACCAGCGCCGGCACCTTCTTGGCGCCCTGGTCGACATCGACCAGCACCATCTCGTTGACACCGTCGAAGTCCCACTCATCGTGGGGAGTCATCTGGAACACCCACTTCGCTTTACCGGTATCCAGGTCGCGCGCGAAGATCGTCATCGACCACTTGTTGTCACCGGGCCGCTGCGACGGATTCCACGTGCCGGGGTTGCCGCTGCCGTAGTACACGAGGTTCAGTTTCGGATCGTAGGAATACCAGCCCCAGGTGGTGCCGCCGCCGAGCTTCCACTGCGTGCCCTGCCAGGTCTTGAGCGAGGAATCCTTACCAACCGGCGCCATCTTGCCGTCGGTCCAGGTCATCGTCTTCGCCGGATCGAACAACAGGTCCTCATCCGGTCCGGTGCTCCAGGCGGTCCAGACCTTCTTGCCGGTGTGCACGTCATAGGCGATCAGGCGACCGCGCACGCCGAACTCGCCGCCGGAGATCCCGGTCAGCACCTTATCTTTGAACACGTGCGGCGCGTTGGTATTGGTCTCGCCGATCTTGGCGTCACCGTTCTTCGCGGTCCACACGACCTTGCCGGTCTGCGCATCGAGTGCCACCAGCGTGGTGTCGGCCTGCTGTAGGAAGATCTTGCCGTCGCCGTAGGCCAACCCACGGTTGACCGTATCGCAGCACATCACCGGGATGACGGCCGTATCCTGCTTCGGCTCGTACTTCCACTTGAAGGTCTGGTCCTTCAGGTTGATGGCATACACGTTGTTGGGGAACGGGGTGTGCATGTACATGGTGTCGCCGATCACGAGCGGCGAGCCCTCGTGTCCGCGCAGCACGCCGGTGGACATCGTCCACGCCACCTGCAAGTTGCCCGCATTGCCGGCGTTGATCTGCGCCAGCTTGCTGTGCCGGTGATTCGAGTAGTCCCCCGCCTGAGAGGCCCAGTTGGACGGGTTGGCCATCAGCTGCTCCAGATCGGTATCTGCCAGCGCTGCTCCCGAGATGGCCGCTGCCGCAATCACCAACGCTCCCCTCGAAAAAGTCTTCGACGCGTAAGTCATGCTGCTCTCCACGTTCTATTTCGAATTTACGACCGACTGGCTTGCTCGCTCCTTAGTAGATTGATTCCCTGCTGCGTGTTGGCGCCCCGGCAAATCCACCCTACAGATACACCCGCCGGTGGAGGCCTGCAACATGGGCGTTGGTTGCGGCAATCCCAGGGGCGTAGGATCGTGCCCTCGTGAGCGCTCACTCCTCCATGCCTCGCATTCGGTACACCGGTCCGGTAGGTGCACTGCTGTGGGCTGCTGCAGCCACGGCCCCGGCCACGCCCGCGAATGACTACCCGACCGCCGCACGCGTGGAGTATGTGCAGGAGTGCATGTACCGCGGGGGCCGAAACGCGGACCTGTACAAGTGCGCCTGCGTCATCGACTGGCTGGCCGAGCGGCTCACCTACGCTCAGTTCGTCGAGGCGGCCACGTTCGCCCGCTATGCGAGCCTAGGCGGCAAGGGCGGCGGAATCTTCCGCGACACGCAGGAGGCGCGCGAGCGGGCCAAGCAGTACCGCACGCTGGAGGCGGCCGCTTACCAGCACTGCGGACTGGGCGCCGCTCCGTAGAGCATCCGCTCCGGCGGCGCGGTTCACGGACCGACCACCACGCCCCAGGGGCCGTGGCCCACGCTCACCTTGCCCAGGACGGCGAACGTATCGGTGTCCAGCACCGTGACATCCCCCGAGCTGCCGTTGGCGCTGACCAGCCGACGGCCGTCGGGGGTGAGCGCAAGACCCCAGGGGCGCGCACCCACCGCGACCTCCTTCACCAGCTTGCCGTCGGCGACGGCCACCACCGCCACGGTGCCGCCGCGCCCGGTGCTCACGTACAGCCGCTCGCGCGGGGCGTCCATGACGATGCCCATGGGGCGGGCGTCCTTGCGCAGCTGCACGAGCTGCGTGGCCGGGGCGCCCTCGGGCAGGGCGATGCGGTAGACCGAGCCATCCGCCTCCCCGGTCACGTAGGCGGCCGAGCTGTCGGTGGCGAAGGCGATGTCGCGCGGCCGCGTGCCCACCAGCACGGTATGCAGGACCTTGCGGGTGGCCGCATCGATGATGGCGACGTTGTTGTCCGTCTCGCTCGTGACCAGCAGCCACTGGCCGTTGGGCGCCAGCCGCACCCCTTCCGGCTCGTGGCCGACGGGGATGCTGGCGATGGACTTGCCGCGGGCCAGGTCGATCACGCTCACCCTGGATGCGTCCTCGTCGGTCACGAACAGCGTGCGCTGGTCGCGGCTGAGCTCGATGCGCTCCGGATCGGTGACGCCCTTGAGCACGCGCGCCGCGCGCAGCCCCACGGTATCGACGATGACGATGGCATCGGCCTTGGGGTCGCGCGGCAGCTTCGCGCACTGCTCATCCGTCAGCGGCGGCGGGCACTTGGGCACCCCGCTGACCACCACGAACAGCTGCTTGCCGTCGCGGCTGAGGGCCATGCCGCGCGGCCGCTTGCCGACGGCAATCGTGGCGACGGATTCCAGGCGCTGCGTGTCCACGACGCTGACCGTGCCGTCATCCTCGTTGGAGACGTAAGCACGTGCGGCGTGGGCCTGGGTAAAGGTGAGGCCGAGGGCCAGGGCAAGCAGGACCCGGGTGACGCCCCGGGCCAAAGATGGTACGCGGATCATAGGCTTACGACTCCCCAAAGCAGTGCTGGTGGCGGCAGCATACTCAAAAAAGACGCAAGTCCCACTTGGCTTGCCCCGGCATGATAAGTTACCGCGCCCCCTCCACTATCCCGTGATCGTCCATGCACGAAAATGCCCCTGCCCAGCCCCTGCCGCCGCTGAACATCGTGAACGCGCTGATGTTCGCGATCACCATGGCGGTGGCGTTGATTATCGTGCCCTGGTACGGACTTACGCACGGCTTCAGCACCGCGGAGTGGGTCGTGGCGCTGTCGTTCACCTTCCTGAACGGCATCGGCATCACCGCCGGCTACCACCGGCTGTGGGCGCACAAGACCTACGAGGCACACTGGACGGTGCGGCTGTTCCTGCTGGTCTTCGGCACCATGGCGCTGCAGAACAGCGCCTTCGTCTGGTGCAGCGGGCACCGCAAGCACCACCTGAACGTGGATGACGTGGACCAGGACCCGTACTCGGCCCGCCGCGGCTTCTGGTTCTCGCACATCGGCTGGATGCTGCGCGAGTACCCGAGCGGCCGGCCCGACTTCAGCAACATCCCGGACCTCAAGCGCGACCCGATGCTCGCCTTCCAGCACCGCCACTACCTGGCGCTGCTGCTGCTCGCCAACTTCGGCCTGCCGGTCATCGCCGGGCTGATCTTCCACGACATCCTCGGGATGATGCTGCTGGCCGGCGTCGCCCGCCTGGCGTGGAGCCACCACGTCACCTTCTTCATCAACTCGCTGGCGCACATGTGGGGCAGCCGGCCCTACACCGAGGAGAACTCGGCGCGCGACAACCCGGTGCTGGCGGTGTTCACCTACGGCGAGGGCTACCACAACTTCCACCACATCTTCGCCCACGACTACCGCAACGGCGTGCGCTGGTGGCAGTGGGACCCGACCAAGTGGCTGATCAGCGCACTGTCGTACGTCGGCCTGACGCGGCGCCTGAAGCGCACCCCGACCTTCCAGATCCAGCGCGCGCTGCTGGCGATGCAGTTCCAGCGCGCGCAGGCGCGCCTTGCGGCCGCCCCCGAAGTGGCCTCCTCGCGCCTCGAGCCCCTGCGCGCACGCCTGGCGCACGAGTACGACAGCTTCCTGGCCGCCGTCGCCGACTGGGCTAAGGTCAAGGAGCAGTGGCTCGGGGAAAAGAAGCGCGCCGTGCTCGAGCAGTGGGAAAGCGTCGACCTGCAGAGCAAGCTGCGTGACATCGAGCGCAGCCTTTCCATGCAGCGCCGCCGCCTGCGCATCCTGCACGCGCAGATCGCCTGATCCGCAACGCGGCGGCGCGCTGCGCGCCCCGCCCGCCCTCTGACTGAAACGCGCGCGGGTAAGCCGCGCCGCTGGCACGGTCCGGTGCCTTCGGGCACCATGCGCCATGGGCCGCATCTTCGAAGTCCGCAAGCACACGATGTTCGCGCGCTGGAACCGCATGGCGAAGCAGTTCGCGCGGATCTCCAAGGACATCACCATTGCCGTCAAGGCCGGCGGCACCGACCCGGCCTCCAATCCGATGCTGCGGCGGACCATCCAGAACGCCCGTGCCGTCAACATGCCCAAGGACAAGGTGGACGCGGCCATCAAGCGCGCCGCCGGGCGCGACGCGGCCAACTACCACGAGGTGCTGTACGAGGGTTACGCGCCCCACGGGGTGGCGCTGCTGGTGGAGACCGCCACGGACAACCCCACGCGCACCGTGGCCGGGGTGCGCAACATCCTCACCAAGGGCGGCGGCAACCTCGCCACCAACGGCAGCGTGAGCTTCCTGTTCCGCAAGATGGGTGTGTTTCGCCTGAACCCCGAGGGGATCGACCAGGACGACCTGGAGCTGTACCTCATGGACCACGGCCTGGACGAGATGGGCGAGAGCACCGGCGAGAAGGGCGAGCCGCAGCTGGTGATCCGCGGCGCGTTCGCCGATTTCGGCCGCCTGCAGGAGGCCCTGGAGCGCCGCGGCATCACCCCGATCTCCGCCGAGCACGAGTACATCTGCACCGTGCCGACCGAGCTGCCCGAGGAGCAGGCCACCGAAGTGCTCACCGTCATCGACAAACTTGAACAGGACGATGACGTGCAGAAGGTCTTCCACACCCTCGCCTGAGTCGCTGCACTGCCGCATCCGACGCGCTATCCTCGGGTGCGTGGAAGAGTACCGGCTCGAGCCCGCCCGCCCCGCGGATGCACCGCAGCTGGCGGCCATGTCCCAGCAGTTCGTCGAGGCGGGACTGAAGCCGGCCTGGGGCGCGGTGCGCATCGGCTGGCACATGCGCGATGCCGACAGCGTCGTGCTGACCGCCCGCGGCATCCGCAGCGTGGCCGGCTTTGCGATCATGCGCTACGCGGACGAGAGCGCGCACCTGAACCTGCTCGCCGTCGCCCCGCCGTACCGCCGCCAGGGCATCGCGCGCGCGCTGCTCACCTGGCTGGAGGGCACCGCCCTCACCGCCGGCACCTTCCAGATCGGCCTGGAGCTGCGCGCCGGCAACACCGCGGCGCGCGCCTTCTACGCCACCCTGGGCTACCAGGAGTGCGGGGAGGTGCCGGGCTACTACCAGGGGGTGGAGACTGCGATCCGCCTCACGCGCGATGTGCGCGCGAGCCGCGAGACGCCGGGGACGCGCGAGGCGTCCCCGTGAACGAGGCCGCTAGCGGCGGGCGTCGATCTTGTAGTCGAACTCGTAGTGGTGCGCGCCGTCCTCGGCGACGGTGATGACCATCTTGCCCGACAGTCCCGCGAGTTCCCCGGTCGCCGAGTCCGGCACCACCGTGATCTTCGCGTCCGCATCGCCCTTGTGCATGGTGGCACTGTGCTGCAGCACGAAGCTGCCCTGCCTGCCGGCGAGCTTGCCGCTGACGCGCTCCAGGGCCACGTAGCCGGCCGAGCCCTTCACGTCGGTCTGCAGCGCGAGCATCTCGCCCTTGCTGGTGCCCTCCAGCTCGCCGTGGAAGCGCTTGTCGATGGTCAGGCGCGAGAGGTTCGCCGCGCGGGCGATCTGCGTGTCCGGTTTCTGGGGCACGACCTTGACGTCGAATGATCCGGTGGCGCGCTGGTTCATGCGTGGGTTCTCCTTCGGGCGGTTCGGCTCAGTCGGGCATCGCTGTCATCTGTGCGGCCAGCGCATCCTCGAAGCCGAAGTTGCGCAGGTCGGCCACGCGCTGCGGGAAGAGTATGCCATCCAGGTGGTCGACCTCGTGCTGCACCACGCGCGCGTGGAAGCCCTCGACCGTGCGGTCGATCGGCGCCCCCTGCACATCGAACCCCCGGTAGCGCAGGCGCCGGAAGCGCGGCACCAGCCCGCGCATGCCCGGCACCGACAGGCACCCCTCCCAGCCCTCGTCCTGCTCCTCACCCAGCACCGACAGCACCGGGTTGACGAGCACGGTGTAGGGCACCGGGGCGATGTGCGGGTAGCGCGGGTTCTCCTGGAGCTCGAAGATCACCACGCGCGCGCCCACCCCGATCTGCGGGGCGGCGATGCCGGCCCCGTGCAGCGCGCGCATGGTGTCGTCCATGTCGGCGACCAGCTCGGCGAGTGCGGCATCGAAGCGGCGTACCGGGGCGGCCACCTCGCGCAGCAGCGGCTCGCCCATCTTCAGCACCCGGCGTACGGCCACCCCTGAGTCCTCCCTAGGAGCTTCCCCCGGTCACCACCGGGATGGAGATGCGGTGATCGCGGAACCTGAGGCCGTCGCTGCCTGCGGCCGGGCCCGCCGCGGCGACCGCGCGCTCGGCGCGCGCCACCGCCGCGGTGACCAGGTGGTGGTGTGGTGACTTGTCGCACACCGGGTCGGCATTGCGGGGGTCGCCGGTGAGCAGGTACGCCTGGCAGCGGCAGCCGCCGAAGTCCTTCTCGCGCTCCGGGCAGCTGGCGCATGGCTCCTTCATCCAGCCCTGGCCGCGGAAGCGGTTGAAGGCTGCCGATTCGTACCAGATCTCGCGCACCCCCGCGGTGAGCACGTTCGGCAGCTCGAGGCCCGGCAGCATGCGCGCGGCGTGGCAGGGGAGCGCCGTGCCATCGGGTGCCACGGCGAGGAACACCGAGCCCAGGCCATTCATGCACGCCTTCGGGCGCACCTCGAAGTAGTCCGGCACCACGAAGTACACCTGCATGCGGTTGCCGACGCGCTCGCGGAAGGCAATGGTGACCTGTTCCGCGCGCTCCAGCTGCGCGCGGCTGGGCAGCAGCTCATCGCGGTTGAGCCAGGCCCAGCCGTAGTACTGGGTGTTGGCCAGCTCCACGTACTGCGCGCCCATGCGCTCGGCCATGGCGAGGATCTCCCCGACGTGGCCGATGTTGTGACGGTGCAGCACGACGTTGAGCACCATCGGGTAGTCGTACTTGCGGATCAGTTCGGCCACCTTCGCCTTGGCATCGAAGGTGCGGGTGCTGGAGAGGAAGTCGTTCATCTGCCGCGTGCTGTCCTGGAAGGACAGCTGGATGTGATCGAGCCCCGCCCGCTTCAGGGCGGCGATGCGCGCCTCGGTGAGGCCGATGCCGGAGGTGATGAGGTTGATGTAGAACCCGAGCGCGTGCGCCTCGGCGACGATCACCTCGAGGTCATCGCGCACCAGCGGCTCGCCCCCGGAGAGCCCGAGCTGCACCGCGCCCAGCGCGCGCGCCTCGGTGAGCACCCGCAGCCAGTCCCCGGTCGCCAGTTCCGGACCGGTGTTGGCAAAGTCGGTGGGGTTGTAGCAGAACACGCAGTGCAGCGGGCAGCGGTAGGTCAGCTCCAGCAGCAGCCACAGCGGCGGTCCGGGCCTGCGCTCGGGGACCGGCTGCGCACTCACTCGCGCAACTCCAGCCAGCGCTTCTCCAGCGCCAGCTCCAGGAAGGCCTCGACATCGGGGCCCAGGCCGCTGGCGCCGTAGGTCTTTTCCAGGTCCGCGACGATGTCCGCGACGCTGCGCTCGCCGTCACAGCGGATCATGATCTGCCCGGCGCTGCCGTTGAGCTTGACCTGGCCTTCCGGGAACAGCAGCACGTGCGCATCCTGCGCCGGTTCCCACTGCAGCTTCAGCCCATGACCGAGCGCCGGCTTTGCGCCCGCCGGGAGGCTCACGTCGCCACCCCGTAGGCCTGCGCCAGGGCATCGTTCATCTGCCACAGCACGTCGAGCTTGAACTGCAGGATCCCGAGCGCCCGCTCCTGTTCGCTGCGCGTGCTGAAGCGCTCAAGCGTCGTGGCCAGCCCGAACTCCACGTCGCGCCGCGCAAGGCTCACGCGGCTCTGGAAGTACTTAAGCCCCGCCGGGTCGATCCACGGGTAGTGCCCGGGCCAGCTGGCCAGGCGCTGCTGGTGGATCTCGGGGGCGAACAGCTCGGTGAGCGAGGCGCACACACTGTCAGGCCACGGTGCGCGCCGCGCGAAGTTCACGTAGGCATCCACGGCGAAGCGCACGCCGGGGCGCACCTCCTTGAGGCTCTCCACGGACTCGCGCGTCAGGCCCACGGCCTCCGCCAGGCGCAGCCACGAGTCGATGCCGCCCGGGTCATCGCCGTAACCGTCGTGGTCGAGGATGCGCTGCACCCAGTTGCGCCGCACGCTGCGGTCATCGCAGTTGGCGAGGATCGCCGCGTCCTTCACCGGGATGTTGATCTGGTAGTAGAAGCGGTTGGCCACCCAGCCGCGGATCTGCGCCGGGCTCGCCCTGCCGGTGTTGAGCATCACGTTGAAGGGGTGGTGGATGTGGTAGGCGCGGCCGCGCTCGCGCAGCCGCGCCTCGAATTCCTGCGCGCTCCAGGCCGCCGCGCTCACGGCTCGATCTCCATGCCGTCATAGGCGACCTCGATCCCTGAGCGGGTGAGCAGCGCGCGCTCGGCGGAATCCTCGTCCAGTATCGGGTTGGTGTTGTTCACGTGGATCAGGATCTTGCGCGTGCGCTCCGGGAGCTTGGCCAGCCACTCGAGCATACCGCCCGCGCCGGACTGTGGCAGGTGGCCCATCTCGCGCGCGCGCTTCTTCGACAAGCCCATGCCGATCATCTCCTCATCGCTCCAGCAGGTGCCATCCACCATGACCAGGTCCGCGGACTGAAGCTGCCGCCACACCTCAGGCTCCATCGAGCCCAGGCCCGGCGCGTAGACCGCGGTACGCCCGCGGCTGCGATCGCGCAGCACCAGGGCCACATTGTCCCCCGGCTGCGGGCGCTCGCGGTGCGGGGAATACGGGGCGGGCTTGCTCGCCACCGCCACCGCGCGCCACTCCACCCCGTCCACGCCTGCGACCTCGAAGCTGCCATCCAGGCGCAGCTCGTGGTGCTCGATGCCGCAGTAGTGGCCGAGCACGGTGAGGATCGGGTTGCCGCCGGTGAGGTCCGCGCGCGCCTGGGCCGTGCACCACACCTTCAGTGGCCGGGTGGATTCGCGCAGCATGAAAAGACCGGTGGTGTGGTCGATCTGGCCATCCACCAGCACGATGCCGGCGATCGCGGTGTCGCGTGGCGCACGGCCCGGCTGCAGCACGGGATTGGCCTGCAGCTGCGCCAAGATATCCGGGGAGGCGTTGACGAGCGCCCAGGCCGTGGCGGCGGTGCCGCAGACGGCGATCGAGGACTGGGTGCGGGGCAGTGCGCGCAGGGTATTGCTGCGCAGACCCGAGCAGTTACGGCAGTTGCAGTTCCACTGGGGAAAGCCGCCGCCGGCTGCGGACCCCAGGACCCTGATCTTCACGACACATCGGGGCGGGGGCCCACATGGCGCCCGGGCCAGCAGGGCCCGGGCGCCCGGGAAAAGGTGCTAGCGCCGGGCAATGTACATCGTGATTTCCATGCCGAAACGCATCTCGATCGCCTGCGGAATTTCCCAGCGCATATCAGTCTCCTTGAATGGTGCAGGCACGATACCGGATCCTCGCGGTGCCGCACAGTCCCCATTTGGCTTAACTGGTAGCCAATTGTAGGAGGGCGCCGCTGGGGCCGGAACTGCTGCAAATCCAAGGTCTTGCGGACTGGGCCGCTGCGCTGCCGCCCGCCCTAGCGCTCCGGGGCGCGGCTGACCGCGACGCGGCGGGTCAGGCGCTCGAGCGAGCGCCGGGCGGCGGCCTTGGCGATGTGCTTGCACCACAGGGGCTCGCGCTGGTCGGCCTGGCGGCGGAATTTCTCGCAGTCGCAGGTCCACTGGATGTGGTCATCCCCGGTGCGCAGCACCTGCACGGTCCGGTTCGTGAAGCTGTAGGTCCCGAGGATCTCGTTGGAGGTGTCCCGGCGGCGGCGGAAACGGATGGCCATACGGATAAGCCTAGCGCACCTACGCCTGTGGATGGTTTGTGGATTAGCTGTGGATGACCTAATCCGCGCCCGCCACGCGCGGCTAGGAGACGATCTTCGCCTTGATCGCCTCGTACTCCGCGTCGGTGATGAGCTTGGCCTCCAGCAGCTGGCGCGCTTCCTGCAGGCGCCGCACCGCATCGGCGCCCGCCTCGGCCTGCCCCATCGGCGCGGTGCCGACCTGGATGCCGCCGGAGCGGGCCCGCAGTTCCTCGAGCTCGCGCACGCGGCGCTTCTCGCGCCACGCCTGGTCCTGGCCCTGGCAGATCCGGTACACCGCCTGTGCCTGCGCCTTGCGCAGACCGGGCAGCTGCACCTGCGAGCTGCCGGCGGTGGCGAGGGAGGCCAGGTCCGTCGCCTTGCCGGCGCGCACCGCCAGATCGGCGCTGAAGGTACCGACGCGCAGGGTGACCTCCTCCAGGTCCTGCCAGCGGATGGTGGAGACATCGAAGCCGCCCAGCAGGCGCCGCACCAGCACCACGAGACGGCCGCTGGTGGCGGCCACCAGCAGCCGCCGGTGGGTGAGTGCAAAGAGGCGGCGCTGGATGGCGAACGCCTCCAGCGTCTCCCCGGGGATGAGGACGGTGCGCAGCTGCGCGAGCGGACCGGCCAGTTCCGCCTCATCGAGGCCTGTCGCGTCATTCATCCGGTGCCGCTCATTTGCTCTTGACGATCTCGGCGCGGAACTCGCGCAGCTTCGCCTTCAGCGTGCGCTCGTGGGCCGGTCCCATGCGGATCAGCAGCTTCTGTCCGGCCGGGCGCGCCTCCAGCTCCGGGTCCGCGAACTCGTAGAAGACCTTCGGCTGCACGAGCGCCACGGCGGTGCTGATCTCCGGGGTCTGCAGCAGCGTGTCGATCACCTCGACCAGGCGATCGTTGAAGTACTTCCCCGGATACCCCAAGTCCTCGTACGACTGCTGGAACAGCGGGTAGAGGTGCTCGTACACCACGGCGAGCGCCTTGGGGTCGGTGGCGGCGACGACGCGCATCAGCGGGGCGTAGCGCTCGTAGTTGGCCGCGCTGAGGAGCGTGGTGTCGCCCTCGGTCGTGACCACCGTGGCCCCGGGAGTCGGCTTCACCGGGCGCAGGTCCACCGCCAGCTTCTTGCGCGAGAGGTTGTCCACCGTGACCACCACGTGGCGGATGATGTTCTGCGGGATCAGGAACTGGTCGACCGGATTGCGGCCGATCACCCCGGCGAGCGAATCGTGGGCGAGCTGGTCGCTGTCGTTCAGCGCCGGCAGCGCGGAGGCTTCGGCGGCTTCGCTGGGGATCGGATGGGCAATGCCCGGTTCCGCCGGGGCAGCCGGCGCGGTGGCGAGCGTGGGCGCAGGCTCGGCAACAGGCGCGGCCCGATGCGAGTACCAGTACCAGCCCGCGGCGAGGGCTGCCGCCACCGCCACGATCCCCGCCAGCCAGGCAAACTTACGCCGCGAGGCGGCCTCCAGTTCTTCTTCCCACATCCTGCGACACCCCCGGAAAACAACAATGCGCAGGTGGGGGACTTTACTCCGAATGCGCCGCGGCGGCGCGCGGCAGCACGCGGATGCGCACGGCGATGGCACTCTGGCGACAGGCGCCGGTGATCGGGTCGTAGTCCGCCTCGTCATTCACCAGGCGGTTGGTGGAGGAGCCGTGGGCGCGCACCGCCCGGGCATCCTCGCCACGAGCCCCGAAGGCGTGCGCCATGGAGACCACGCCGGGCTTGAGGTCCGCGGCGGGCTTTGCGACACCGATAATGTGCGCATGCGCGCTGGAGATCTCCAGCAGGTCATCCTCGCGCGCCCCGAGCCGCTCGAGGTCGGCCGGGTTCAGGTGCGCGTGGTTGGTGGCGCCCTGGGCGCGCAGCGCCTCGATGTCCTGCCCGGTGGAGTTGAAATACTGCCGCGTGCGGCGGCAGATGAGCAGGTGCGTCGCCGGCCACTGCCCGTCCGTCACCCGCCCCGCCGCATCCAGCGGCTGCGCCCGCAGCGCGCGCAGCTGCTCGGGCACCGGCGCCGGGGCCAGCTGCAGGCGCGCCTGCGCCCCGGGATCGGCCGGCTCGACGCGCAGCTGCACCTCGCTGAAGATGCGCCCGCCGTCGCGGGTCGCTGCGCGCACCCGCGCCAGCGGCACGCGGCAACCGTGCGTGATCTTCTCCAGCACCTCGAACTTCTCGGGCTTGCGGTCCATCGGCAGCGGCCCGCCGGCGGTGGGTATCGACGTGCCGAGGCGCCGCGCGAGTCCCCAGAAGAATTCCCACTCGTCGATCACATCCCCGGGCGGCGGCAGGAGCGCCTCGGCGTAACGCGCATAGGGCTCCTCGTAGAACACCTCGGGCGCGGTGGCGATGTCATCGCGCTCCAGGGACACCTTCGGGGCGATGACGTAGTCGGCCAGCTGCGCGGTCTGCGACTGCTTGATGTCGATGCACACCAGCAGGTCGAGGCTCTTGAGCGCGCGCTCGACCTTCTCCTGGTTGGGCCAGGCCACCAGCGGATTGCCGCCCACGCAGATGAGCGCGCGGACCTGGCCCTCCCCGGGGGTGAGGATCTCATCCGCCGCCGTGGCCGAGGGCATCTCGAAGCCGGCCATCTGGGTGAGCCCGCGGATGCGCGAGGGCGTGCAGCCCTCGCCCCACAGCGGCTGCGGTGGCAGCACCTGCGCCTTGCGGGGCACCGCGGCACTCAACACGCGCGGGAAGGGTGCCACCTCGCCCTCGCGGCAGACGCGGCCGCAGACCAAGTTCAGCGCCATGACCAGGTGCTCGGTGAGCGCCCCGTGGGGCGACATCTCCGTGCCCGTGCCGGTGGTGGCCACCCCGCGCGGCCCGCGCGCAAACAGGCGCGCGGCCGCGATGATCTCCGCCGCCGGCACGTCGGCGCGGGAGGCGGCGTAAGCCACCGTGAAGCCGGCGATGCTCTGGCGCAGCCCCTCCAGTCCGGCGACGTGGGCCGCGCAGAAGTCGCGGTCGTGCAGGCCCTCGTCGAGGATCACCTTGAGCATCGCGGCGATGAGCGCCGCATCCTCCCCCGGGCGCACCTGCAGGTGGATGTCGGCCAGCCGCGCGACCATGGTGCGGCGCGGGTCGATGCAGATCAGCTTCAGTCCCCGCGCCTTGGCATCGCGCAGCCGCCGCGAGGGGCTGAACGGCGGCACGCTGCCCTGCCAGGCGTAGTGCGAGGTGAGCGGGTTGTTGCCGATCATCATCGACACGTCCGACTGCGAGAACGCCTGCGGGCCGCCCATCCAGGCACCGACGCGTGACCACAGGTACACCTTGGCCGGCTGGTCGATGGTGATGCTGGTGTAGAGGTTGGGGCTGCCGATGCCGGCGTGGAAGCCGGCCGCCACCGGCAGTGCCGCGGAGTTCATGAAGCCGTAGGTGCCGCAGTAGGTGGCGATGGCGCGCGCCCCGTGCTTCTCGCGGAGCGCGGCCAGGCGCGCCGCGATCTCATCGAGCGCCTGCTCGCTGCCGATGCTCGTGAAGGCCCCGTGCGCGTCGCGCTTCAGGGAACTGAGCAGGCGCTCGGGATGGTAGGTCTGCGCGGGCAGCTCGCGGCCCTTCATGCAGGTGTAGCCGCCGAAGAGCGGATCGGAGACATCGCCACGCACCTCGACCGCACGACCATCGACGATCTCGACCTCGATCGCGCAGTTGGCGTGGCAGAAGCGACAGAAGGTCTTGCGGGTTGGCACCTTGATATCACCGCCCTGGCTCGTGGCGCATCTTCGGCGCCCGCGGCCGGCCCGGGCAATCGTTCATACAGGGGAGCGCCGTGCGCCCTACTGTACACGCTGCGGGAAGCTTACGGCCGCGCTGCAACTCCGGCGGCCACTGTGCTTCAATTGACCCATGCCGCGTGATTTTCATCCGGCGGTCGAGCGCTGGTTCGGCCGCACCTTTGCGACCGCGACGCCTGCGCAGGCGGCGGCGTGGCCGGCGATCGCCGCGCAGCGCCACGTGCTCATCGCCGCCCCGACCGGTTCGGGCAAGACACTCGCCGCCTTCCTCGCGGTGATCGACGAGCTGGTCAAGCGCGGCCTCGCCGCCGACGGCCTGCCCGATGAGACCAGCGTGGTCTACGTCTCCCCGCTCAAGGCGCTCTCCAACGACATCCACCGCAACCTCGAGGCACCGCTTGCGGGCATCCGCGAGGAGCTCGCCGCCTTGGGCCTGCCGCAGATCGAGATCCGCACCTTCGTGCGCACCGGCGACACCCCGCAGCACGAGCGCGCGCGCATGCGCCGCCAGCCGCCGCACATCGTCGTGACCACGCCGGAGTCGCTCTACATCCTGCTGGGCTCCGCCTCCGGGCGCGCCATGCTGGCCACGACGCGCACGGTGATCGTGGATGAGATCCACGCCATGGCCGGCAGCAAGCGCGGCGTGCACCTGGCGTTGAGCCTCGAGCGCCTCGAGGCCCTCGCCGGCACCAAGCTCACCCGCGTCGGCCTGTCCGCCACGCAGAAGCCGATCGAGGAGGTCGCGCGCTTCCTGGTCGGCACCAGGAACCTCAACGCCGACGGCAGCGCCAGCTGCACCATCATCGATGCGGGCCACGTGCGCGCGCGCGACCTGGCGCTGGAGGTGCCGGCCTCGCCGCTGGAGGCGGTGATGTCCGGGGAGGTGTGGACGCAGACCTACGACCGCCTCGCCGCCCTGGTCGCCGCGCACCGCACCACGCTGGTGTTCGTCAACACGCGCCGCCAGGCCGAGCGCCTCGCGCGCCACCTCTCCGAGCGCTTAGGCGAAGAGCACGTCACCGCTCACCACGGCAGCATGGCCAAGGAGTCGCGGCTGGATGCCGAGCGGCGCCTGAAGGCAGGAGAGCTGCGCGCGCTGGTGGCGACCGCATCGCTCGAGCTCGGCATCGACATCGGCGAGGTCGACCTGGTGTGCCAGATCGCCTCCCCGCGCTCCATCGCCGCCTTCCTGCAGCGGGTGGGCCGCTCCGGCCACTCAGTCGGCGGCACCCCGCGCGGACGCCTGTTCCCGCTGTCGCGCGATGACCTGGTCGAGTGCGCCGCCCTGCTCGCCGCGGTGCGCCGCGGCGAGCTGGACCGGCTGCAGATGCCGGTGAAGCCCCTGGACGTGCTCGCCCAGCAGATCGTCGCCGAGGTGGCCGCGCGCGAGTGGGACGAGGACGGCCTGTTCGCGCTGCTGCGCGGCGCCTACGCCTACCGGGAGCTCACGCGGGCGGAGTTCGCGGAGATCCTGCGCATGCTGGCGGAAGGCTATACCACCCGCCGCGGCCGCCACGGGGCGCTGATCTACCACGACGCGGTGAACCACCAGGTCAAGCCGCGCCGCGCGGCGCGCCTGACCGCGCTCACCTCCGGCGGCACGATCCCCGATACCGCCGACTACCAGGTGATCCTCGAGCCGCAGGCGCAGTTCGTCGGCACCGTGAACGAGGACTTCGCGGTCGAGAGCCTGCAGGGGGACGTGTTCCAGCTCGGCAACGTCTCCTACCGCATCCTGCGCGTCGAGCAGGGCCGCATCCGCGTGGAGGATGCGCGCGGCCAGCCGCCCTCGATCCCGTTCTGGCTGGGCGAGGCGCCGGGGCGCAGCGAGGAGCTCTCGGCGAGCGTGTCGCGCCTGCGCGCGGAGCTGTCCGTGCGCCTGGAGCAGGGCATCGAGGCCGCCACGGCCTGGCTGGTCGCAGACGCCGGGATCGGCGGCCCGGCCGCGGTGCAGCTGGTGAACTACCTCGCCGCCGCGCGCTCAGCCTTAGGCGCGCTGCCCACGCAGCAGACCGTGATCCTCGAGCGCTTCTTCGACGAGGCCGGCGGCATGCAGCTGATCATCCACTCCCCCTTCGGCAGCCGCATCAACCGTGCCTGGGGACTGGCGCTGCGCAAGCGCTTCTGCCGCTCGTTCAACTTCGAGCTGCAGGCGGCGGCGACCGAGGACTCGCTCATCCTCTCGCTCACCACCGTGCACAGCTTCGAGCTGGCGGAGGTGGCGCGCTACCTGCATTCCAACACGGTGCGGCCGCTGCTCATCCAGGCGCTGTGCGCGGCGCCCATGTTCCCGGTGCGCTGGCGCTGGAGCGCCACCATCGCGCTGGCCCTGCCGCGCTTCCGCGGCGGCAGGAAGGTGCCGGCGCCGCTGGCCCGCATGAACGCGGAGGACCTGCTGACCGCGGTGTTCCCCGACCAGGTGGCCTGCGCGGAGAACCTGCCCGGGGAGCTGGAGATCCCCGACCACCCGCTGGTGCGCCAGGCGATCCGCGACTGCCTGGAGGATGCGATGGACATCTCAGGCTTCGAGCGCGTGCTGCGGCAGCTGGAGTCCGGCGCCATCCAGGTCATCGCGCGCGACACCACCGAGCCCTCGCCGCTGGCCCTGGAGGTGCTGTCCGCGCGCCCGTACGCCTTCCTCGACGACGCCCCGCTCGAGGAGCGGCGCACCCAGGCGGTGATCAGCCGGCGCTGGCTCGACCCGCAGAGCGCGAGCGACCTGGGCCAGCTGGATGCGGAGGCGATCCGCCGCGTGCGCGAGGAAGCCTGGCCCGATGCCACCACTGCCGATGAGCTGCACGATGCGCTGCTGTGGCTCACCTTCCTGACGCAGGCCGAGACCGAGCACGGCGCCGGCTGGCCCGCGCTGCTGGCGGGCCTGCTCGCGCAGCGCCGCGTGACGCCCTTCGTGCACGGCGCCACCCGGCTGTGGATCACCGCCGAGCGGCTGCCGCTGCTGCAGGTGCTGTTCCCGCAGGGCACGCATGCGCCCGAGGTGGCCGCCCCGCCCGGCACGCCCACCCTCGCAGCTGAGGCCGCGCTGGTCGAGATCGTGCGCGGCCGCCTGGAGGGCTTGGGTCCGGTGACCGCCGGCGCCCTCGCCGCTTCGCTCCGGATCGAGGTGGCGCGCATCGATGCAGCGCTCGCGGTGCTGCAGGCGGAGGGCTTCGCCATGCGCGGCGCCTTCACCGCCGCGGCGCCCCCGGCGAGCGAGTGGTGCGAGCGGCGCCTGCTGGCGCGCATCCACCGCTACACGGTGAAGCGGCTGCGCGCGGAGATCGAGCCCATCGAGGCCCGCGACTTCCTGCGCTTCCTGTTCGACTGGCAGCGCGTGGTGCCGGCGCTGCGCATGGAGGGGCCGGACGCGGTCGGCGCGATCCTCGGGCAGCTCGAGGGCTACGAGGCCCCGGCGAGCGCCTGGGAGACCGAGATCCTGCCGCACCGCATCAGCGAGTACGAACCGGCGTGGCTGGATGAGCAGTGCCTGGCCGGGCGCTTCGTGTGGACGCGCCTGGCGCCGCGGCGCGCCGACCCGGAGCGCGGCGCCGCCCCGGTGCGCACCACCCCGATCGTGCTCCTGGCACGGCGCAACGTGCGCCTGTGGTCGAGCCTCACCGGCACGCCGGACCCGGTGCACCTCTCCGGCGGCGCGCAGCGCGCGGCCGAGTACCTGGCGACCCACGGCGCCTCCTTCTTCGACGAGATCAGCGCCGGCACCGGCCTCTTGCCCTCGCAGGCCGAGGAGGCCCTGGCGGAACTGGTCGCGCTCGGGGTGATCAACTCCGACAGCTTCGCGGGCCTGCGCGCGCTGCTGGTGCCCGCGGAGCGCCGCAAGCCGGCCATGGCCGGGCGGCGCCGGCGGCGCATTGCGCTGTTCGGCATGGATGCGGCGGGACGCTGGGCACGCATCGCCCGCGCGCCCGCCGGCAGCGAGCCGGGCCGCGAGCTCACCGAGGAGACCATCGAGCACGTGGTGCGCACGCTGCTGCGCCGCTGGGGCGTGGTGTTCTGGCGGCTACTGGCGCGCGAGGCGCAGTGGCTGCCGCCGTGGCGCGACCTGCTCATGTGCTGCCGGCGGCTCGAGGCGCGCGGGGAGATCCGCGGCGGGCGCTTCATCGCCGGCTTCAGCGGCGAGCAGTACGCGGCCCCCGAGGCCATCGCGCTGCTGCGCGAGGCGCGCCGCAAGCCCACCGAGGGCCACCACGTGGCGGTCTCGGGCGCGGATCCTTTGAACCTGGTCGGCATCCTCACCCCGGGGGCGCGGCTGCCCTCGCTCATCGGCAACCGGGTGCTCTACCGCGATGGTGTGCCGCTGGCGGTACTCGCCGGGGGCGAGGTGAGCTTGCTCACCGAGCTGCCGCCCGCGGAAGCCTGGGAGGCGCGCAACCTGCTGCTGCGCCGCCACGTGCCGGCAGCCCTTGCCGACCTGGCCTGACAGAGCGCCTCAGCTCTTCTTGTGCTCGTCCTGCCACTTCTTCACGGCCGCCATGGTGTTCGCGACGTGCTTGTCGGGATTCATCGCCGTGTAGGAGTAGATGATCTCCCCGGTGGGGGCGATCACGTAGGAGGTGCGGTCGGCGAAGTCGGTATGACCGAGCAGCACCGAGTCGTACTTCTTCATGACGCTGCCGTCGGCATCCGAGCCGACCGCGAACTTGTCGCGGCATTCCTTGGTCGAGAACTCGGTGACCTTGTCGATCGGGTCGTGCGAGACGCCGATCACCGTGGCGCCGAGGGCCTTGAACTGGTCGGTCGCCTCGGCGAAGTCGTGCGCCTCGGCGGTGCACCCGGAGGTGAAGACCTTCGGGAAGAAGTACAGCACGACCGGGCCCTGCTTGAGCGCCTCGGCCAGGTTGAACTTGAAGCCCTTGCCGCCGAGGGCCGCATCGATGGTGAAGTCGGGGGCCTTGGCGCCATTGGGAAGTGCCGCAAACACCGGCAGTGCGATGAGGGCAGTGGTGACAGCCGCAACGAGTAAGCGCCGCATGATCCTCTCCAGTGTCTTGTCGTTCAGGTGAACCGCCGTGGGGCCTCATCATCGGGCAACGCAGTCATGCGCGCCAGTGGCCCCGCGCGGGCAGCGTTCCTGGTCATAGCCGACCAGTTCCACGTAGCCGCGGCCACCGGTGGCGGTCCCGCCGCGCGTGCCCTGCACCGTGACCGCGCCCTCCCAGTAGCGCGGCCGGGTGCGCAGTTCCTGGTCGGCGAGCACCGGCTGCGCGTTCAGGTCCAGCTCAAGCGCGGGGACCTGGATGTGCCATCCGGACGGGTAGCGCACCCCATCCGCGGACACCCATGAACCGGTCGCGGCCAGCGCCACGTCCGCGCTGGCCAGGGGACGGAGCGCACCGTCACGGTCGACGAAGGTGCCGGCACTGTGCGCATCGCGCTGCCCGCTTACGTCACGCAGCGCATAGAACATGAGCGTGCTGCCATCATCCAGCTGCAGCGCCAGCCAGTCCCAGCCGGCCTGGCGCGTGGCCAGCGCCCCGCTGCCCCACTCGTGGTCGAACCAGGCAACGCCGGTCACGGCCAGTCTCGCGCCGGCGCGCGTGAGCGTCCCGGTCACCGCGATGCGCGGCAGCGAGTAGTAGTAGCTGGCGCTGCCGGGCTGCCCCGACTTCACGCTCAGGCCCGAGTCCCCGTTGGGTACCGGGGCTGCGGTGGGCGCAAGATCCAGCTGCAGTTCGTAGCCTGGCTGGGCGGCATGCAGCCGCCAGCGCGGCGCGCCACCGGGGTGCGCCGCCTCCCCGAGGCTCCAGTCATCGATCCACACCTCAAGGGGCGCGCCGTGCGCGCCGGCCAGCCCCAGGGCGGCGCGCGAGAGCTTCTGCGCGTACTCGAAGCGGCGGCCGGCGATGTCGGTGACCGCGAAGTGCGCCATGTAGATCTCGCGCGTGCGCCAGGCCGATGCGCCCGCGGGCGCAGGGCCCGGCGGGGCGAGTGCAAAGCGGAAGAAGGTGAGCTCGAAGCCGAAGCGCTCCCCGCCGGCACCCTGCAGGTGGCCGGTGAAATACCACCACTCCTGGCGGTACGCCGCGTGCGGCCCGTGGTCCTGTGGAAAACTGAAGGCCCGCGGGACGAGCGCCTGGGCAAAGCCGGCCGCCGCCGGCCGCTCGAGCGCGCCGCCCGGATCGGCCGGCGGTGCGGCGCCTGCCCCTGCCGCCAGCAGCAGCGCGCACAGGCCGAAGCTTGCGCCGCGCGCGCTCATTCCTCGCGCAGCCCGCGCGCCAGTGGCGCCCGCGCGCTGCGCCACGCCGGATACGCCCCGGCCGCCAGCGCCGCGGCCAGCGACAGCAGCAGCGCGTGGCCGAACTGCGGGGCGGCCAGGTGCAGGTCGATCTGCCAGCCGAAGGCGCGGCGGTTGATCACCTGCGTGAGCACCAGCGCGGTGAGCAGGCCGGCGGGGACTGCGGCCAGGAAGGCGACCGCGCCCATGAACAGTGTCTGCGCGAGCACCAGCAGCGCGGTGCCCGCCGGGGTGATGCCGAGCGTGCGCAGCAACGCCAGCGCGCGGGCGCGCTCGAGTTCCCAGGCCAGGAGCGCGCTCACCAGCCCGATGGCCGCCACCCCGGCCGCCAGCCAGTACAGCACGCGGGTGATCACGAAGGTGCGCTCGAAGATGCTCATCGACAGGGCGCGGATGTCCGCGTTGGAGCGGATGAACAGCGCCTGGCGCCCGCCGGCGGCCGCGCGCAGCGCCGTGACCGCCGCATCCGCGCTCACCCCCGGCGCCAGGTAGATGCCCAGGCCGCCGATCTCGCTGTCGTGCCAGTGACGGCGGTAGGCGTCCAGGTCCATCAGGATCTCGCCGCGGTCGTTGCCGTACTCGCGGTACACGCCCGCGATGCGGAAGCTGCGCGCGCCGGCGGCGGTATTGAGGACCAGGCTCTCCCCCGGCGACAGCCCGAGGCGCCACGCCAGGGGCTCGGACACCAGGATGGCGCCGTGCCGGAATCCCTCCCAGGCCGCACCCGTCTCTCCCTGCGTCAGGCGGAACGCGGCAGCGCTGCCGGGCACCAGGCGCAGCGCGTTCAGCTCGATCGGCCCGCGCGGGGAGCCGACCAGCGCGTGCCGTGCCTCGCTGTGTGCGCGCACCCCGGGGGTGGCCAGCAGCGAGCGCACCACCTCGGGGTCGAGCCGGCGCGCGATATTCCCCGCAGGACCCGGGGCGCTCACGTAGACATCCGCGTGCATGCTCTGCACCAGCCACTCGCGCAGCGACTCGCGGAAGCTCTCGACCATGACCGCCACGCCGATCATCGCCGTCAGCGCCATCCCGAGGGCTGCGACCGCCACCCCGGTGCGGCTCAAGGACCCGGCGATGTCCAGAAGGGCCAGCCGTGCCACCGCGCTCGTGCCGGCCAGCAGCCGCGCCGCGGCCAGTGCCAGGGCGCGCAGCACCGCCGGGGTCACGGCCGCCACGCCCAGCAGCACCAGGAACAGCGCCGCGAAACCTGCCAGCAGGCTGTGCCCGGAAGTGGCGATGATCGCCGCGGCGAGCAGCGCGCAGAGCACGCCGGTGAGCACGAAGCCGCGGGCGATGGCGCGCGCGCGGTGTTCGATGACCGAGCGCGCCAGGCCCAGCTGCGGCACCGCGGCGGCCACCTCCAGCGCCGGGATGAGTGCGGCGGCGAGCGCCGTCACCAGGCCGACGCCGACGGCCTTCACCAGGGTGAGCGCCGGCACCGCGACACTGTTCACCGCGACCACGAAGTACAGGTCGTTGATGGTCTGCGACACCAGGCCGAGCAGTGCATGCCCGATCACCATCCCGAGCAGGCAGCCGACCGCGGTGCCGGTCACCCCGAGCAGCAGCGCCTCGCCGAGGATCAGGCGCAGGACCTGCGCGCGCGTGACCCCCAGGGCACGCAGCACCCCGATGATCGCGCGCCGCTGCAGCACCGCGAAACTGACCGCGCCGTAGATCAGGAAGGTGCCCACCAGGAGCGCCAGCAGGCTCATCGCCTTCAGGTTGGTGATGAAGGCATCGGTCATGGCGAAGGTCTCGCGCGCCGCGGCACGGCTCTCGTGCACCTCGGCCTCCTGCGGCAGCAGGGCGCGCAGGCGCGTCAGCGCCGCCGTGCCGGCCTCCCCGGGTGGCAGGCGCGCATCGATGCGCGACAGGCGCCCCGTGGCGCCCAGCCACTCCTGCGCCTGGGCGATGTCGGTGAGCACGATGCCGTCCAGGCCGGTGAGGCCCTCCCCGATCGTGCCGGCCAGGTGCGCCCGGTGGCGCACGCCGCCCACCTCGAGCTCGAAGGCCTGCCCGGGCGCGAGGTGCAGCTGCGCGGCCGCGGCGGCGCTGAGCACCACCGCCCCCTCCCCGGTGAACCAGTCCAGGGGATCCGCCCCGCCCGTGATGCTGCCGCCGGCCGCACTCCCCGCGGCAAGTTCCGCACTGGCCATCGGGTCCAGGCCGATCAGCTCCAGCGTGCGATCGTTGAGGGTCGCGTAGCCTTCGGCAACCGGCGCGAAGCGCGGCGCCGCCCCGCCGGCTGCCAGGGGCTCGCGGCGCAGCCGCACGTACAGCTGCTCGTCGATGCCGCCGGGGCCCCCGGTGATCTGGTGCGTCGCCGCGCCGTTGACCGCCTGCAGCGACAGCTCGAACGCCTTCTGGGCGCTCGCCGTGGCGATGTCCACGGCCACGATCGTGCCGACCCCCAGGGCGAGGCCCACGAGCGCTAAGGCCAGCTGCGCGGGATGGCGCAGCAGGTGACGGACCGTGGCCGCGCGCAGGGTGCGCTTCACGCCGGGGGCCTCGGGCGCGCGCCCTCGTGCAGCTGCCCGTCACGCAGCTCCAGCACGCGGTCGGCCAGGCCCGCCACGGACGGGTCGTGCGTGACGATCAACAGCGTCGCCCCGCGCGTGCGCGACAGGGACAGCAGTGCCGGCAGCACCTGCGCGGCCGTGGCCTCATCGAGGTTGCCGGTGGGCTCGTCGGCGAGGATCAGGCCGGGGCGGTGCACCAGGGCGCGGGCGATCGCCACGCGCTGCTGCTCGCCGCCGGAGAGCTGGTCGACGGCACTGTGCTCGCGCCCGGCGAGCCCGAGCTCGGCGAGGATGGCGCGGCTGCGCCCAGCGGCGGGCACGCCGCGCACGCCGTTCAACTCCAGCACCAGGCGCACGTTCTCCAGCACGTCGAGCGTGGGGATGAGGTTGAAGAACTGGTAGACGAAGCCGACGTGCGCGCGCCGGTACAGGGTGCGCGCCGGCTCCGGCAGCGCGGTCACCTCGGTGCCATCGACCTCTATCGTGCCGGACTCCGGCTCGTCGATGCCGCTGATGAGGTTCAGCAGCGTCGACTTGCCCGAGCCGCTGCGGCCGGTGACCGCCACGACCTGCCCGTGCGCGATCGTGGCCGCGGCGCCCTCGAGCACGCGGTGCACGCGCGTCCCCTCGCGGAAGCTCTTGGACAGTCCTCGGATGCAGAGCAAGTCGGGCCCCGGTGTGAAAGCGGTCGCTCATTGTAGAAACATCCGGCCTTTGGCACTGTACTGCCGATGTCAGATCCCGCCTGGCGCCTGCTCACCACGCTCCCGGACCTGCCCAGCGCCCAGTCCCTGGCCGAGGTGCTCAGCGCGAGCGGCATCAGCGCGCGCGTCAGCTCCGATGCCGGCGTGCTCGGCCAGGCGGCCCCCTCGCGCATCTACGTCGCAGCCGAGCAGCTCGCCAGCGCGCGCGCCTTCATCGCCGCGGCCACCGAACAGGAGCCGCCGTGATCACCCTGCACCACCTGGAGAAGTCGCGTTCACAGGCGACCCTGTGGCTGCTGGAGGAACTGGGCTGCCAGTACCGGATCGTGAACTACGCGCGCCATCCGAAGACCCAGCTCGCCCCGCCGCAGCTGCTCGCAGTGCACCCGCTGGGCAAGGCACCGGTCATCACCGACGGCCCCTACACCATCGCCGAGTCCGGGGCGATCGTGGAGTACCTGGTGGGCTCGTACGACCAGGGCCGCCTGTGCCCGCCCACCGGCACCGCGGCGCGCCTGCAGTACAGCTACTGGCTGCACTACGCGGAAGGCTCGGCGATGCCGCCGCTGGTGATGAACCTGGTGTTCCAGATGTTGGCGCAGGCCCCGATGCCCTTCTTCATGCGCCCGCTGGTGCGGGCGATCACCCGCCCGGTGCACGCGAGCTACCTGGACCCGCAGCTCAAGCGCCACATCGGCTTCTGGGAAGAAACGCTCGCCAGCCAGCAGTGGTTCGCCGGCGCCGACTTCACCGCGGCCGACATCCAGATGAGCACCCCGCTGCAGATGGCCGCACTGCGTGCAGGAATACCCCTGGGTCCGGCGGTACGCAGTTTCCTGGAGCGCATCCGGGCGCGGCCGGCCTTCCAGCGCGCCATGCAGGCCGGCGGGCAGCTGCAGCCGTCCTAGCCGGCGCCGGCCGGCAAAAAGTGCAGCGCCGCCGCCGCCGATCAGCGAAACTGCGCACCCGCTGCGGTCCCCCCGTCCGTGCCGTGCACGGCCCGCAAGCCCTCGAAGGGTCAGTCAATGACATTGCCCGCGTCACGCCGCCGGACGGCCTTCCTCGTGAACACCGCCGTGGTCGGCCTCCTTGCCGGGGCTGCGCTTGCCAGCGCGCAGCAGCCGGACAGCTCCGCAGCCCCGGCCACGCCGGCCAAGAAGGCGCACGCCGCCGCCACGCCTGCCAAGGCCGACAGCGCCGCGCGTTCCACCAGCTACAGCCTCGGGGTCTCGATGGGCGACCAGCTGCACGCCAGCGGCATCGGCGCCGAGGCGGTCAATTCCACACAGCTGGCGCAGGGCGTGCGCGATGCGCTCACCGGCAAGACCAGCATCACCGATGCGGACAAGGCCAACATCGCCAAGCTCATCCAGGGCGGCATCGCCGCGCAGGCCGAGGTGAACCACAAGGCGGCCGCCAAGTTCCTGGCCGAGAACGGCAAGAAGCCCGATGTCGTCACCACCGCGAGCGGCCTGCAGTACCGCGTGCTCGCCCCCGGCGCCGGCGCGAGCCCCAAGCCCACCGACGAAGTCACGGTCAACTACACCGGCAAGCTCCTGGACGGCACCGAGTTCGACAGCAGCTACAAGCGCGGCGAGCCGGCGAAGTTCCAGCTGAACCACGTGATCCCGGGCTGGTCCGAGGGCGTGGGCCTGATGAAGGCCGGCTCGAAGTACGAGCTGTTCGTGCCGCCGAGCCTGGCGTACGACCTGCGCACCCCGACGCCGGCGATCCCGCCCGGGTCGATGCTGATCTTCACGGTGGAGCTGATGAGCTTCAAGGCGAGCCCGCCGCCACCGGCAGCCCCGGCGCCGAAGTAAGCCGCAGTGTAGATGCGGGCACTCGGGGCTGCCATGCAGGTGCGCGCCGAGGGGCTCGACAAGCGAACCCGCGGGCACCGCTCTGGACTGCCGGCCGAAACCAGCGGTCTGGAGCGCTAGTTGTCCCAGCGCAGGTCCGCCCGGTCTTTTCAGCCCGCGTTTTCCCCGGGGCTGTAGCGCATCGGCTTGGTGACCCCCAGGCGCGTGAGTTCCTTGAGCACCGCGTCCGCCATCTCCTGGCAGCGCGTGCGGTCGAAGGCCGCGGCCGCATTCCAGTTGTAGGCCCACGGGTGCTGCGTGCGGTAGGGCTCCGGCTCGTCCAGGTAGCGCGGCACCACGTGCGCGTGCAGCGCCGGGTCCTGGTTGCCGAAGATGGCATAGTTGATGCGCGCCGCCCCGGTCACCTTCAGCAGAGCATCCCCCAGGCGCGACATGTCCGAGAGGAAGGCGATGCGCTCCTGGGCACCGAGTGCGTTCAGGTTGGGCACCACCGGGTCGGGCAGCAGCAGCGCATAGCCCTTCACGAACTGGCGCTCGCCGAAGAGCGCCCAGCCGGTGAACAGGCGCGCGATGACCCGCGGCTCGCGCCCCTCGCGGGCGGCGATCACCTGGTGGTGGATGACGGTCAGGGGCTCCGTGGATTCTTCCGTTGTTTTCATTGTGTTCCCGGGGAGCGGAACACGAAGAATACCGCACCCAGCAGGCACAGGCCCGCCCACAGGTAGTCGAGCTTGAGCGGCTTGTTCATGTACAACACCGCGAAGGGCACGAACACGGTGAGGGTGATGACCTCCTGCAGGATCTTCAGCTGCGGCAGGGACAGCTGGGTGTAGCCGATGCGGTTGGCCGGCACCTGCAGCAGGTACTCGAACAGCGCGATCCCCCAGCTCACCAGTGCCGCCAGGTACCAGGGCCGGTCCAGCAGGTTCTTCAGGTGCGCGTACCAGGCGAACGTCATGAACACGTTCGAGGCCACCAGCAGGAGGGTTGCCGAGAGGATCGGGGTCATCGGGACGCTCCTTATGGAAAATGGGCGACTAGCAGCTCACTCCCAGGGCGCGCAGCGCCGCCCGGGTGCTGAGCAGGTCGGTGTGCACGATGCCTTGCCAGCCGCGCGCACGCGCGGCGGCAATGTTGTCGGCGCGGTCATCGATGAACACCGTCGCCGCGGGATTGAGCGCGAAGCGTCGTTCCGCCTCGGCGTAGATGTCCGCGTGCGGCTTCATGGCGCCTGCCAGGTACGAGGGCAAGGCGCCATGGCCGAGGGCATGGAAGCGGTACTCGCGCGAGAGGTGCGCCCAGTGCAGGTCGCCGATGTTGGACAGCAGGTAAACCTTGTGGTGCTCGCTTAAGCGGTGCGCGAGATCGAGCATCGGGGCGTCCAGCTCGAACATGCCCACCCACTGCTCGTGCAGCTCCGCATGCGTCACCGGGTGGCTCGCCAGGGCCGCGAGGCGCTCCAGCAGCCCGTGCCCGTGCAGCCGCCCGGACTCGTGATCGGCGAGCGCGGCGCGCTCGAGCACCGCGTGCAGGTCATCGACCGCGCAGCCGCGGGCGCGCAGCAGGTCGATGATCGGCTGGTAATTGAAGCGCACCAGCACCCAGCCGATGTCGAACACGACCGTGTCTAGCGCCGCTGGTGGCATCAGCTCAGGACGCTGCCCGGGTCGCCGGGCGCGAGGTTGACGGTCACGACGGTCGCCCTGGGGAAGAAGTTGAAATCGGTGGCGCTCGCCCAGGTGTAGGCGCCCATCGCGCGCCCGACCACCAGGTCGCCGTTCTTCAAAAGCGGCAGCATGATGTTCTCGGCGATCACGTCGATGCTGTCGCAGGTGGGACCGGCCAGCACCGAGGGCAGCCGCTCGGGGGAGTCGCGCAGCGGCTCCACCGGGTAGCGCGCGTGGTCGAACAGCTGCCCGCTGTAGGAGCCGTACAGGCCGTCGTCGAGGTAGTACCACCAGTGGCCCTCGCGCCGCGCGCGCCCCATGACACTCGCCACCCCGATCACCGCCGGTCCTGCGATGTAGCGCCCGGGCTCGGCGAGCACGCGCACGCGGCGCGGCAGCCGGGCGAGCGCGGCGCGCAAGGGCGCGCAGAAGCGGCCGATGTCCTGCACCGCGTGCGTGTAGTGGATCGGGAAGCCGCCGCCGATGTCGAGGGTGTCGAACAGCCCGAGCTTCTCGCGCCGCGCCGCGGCGATGAGCTTGGCGCACTCCTGCACCGCCTGCACGTGCATGCCCGCATCGGGGGTCTGGGAGCCGACGTGGAAGGACAGGCCGCGCACGGTCAGCCCCGCATCGGCGGCGCGGCGCGCCAGCGGCAGCAGTTCCTCCGGGTCGCAGCCGAACTTGCGCGACAGGTCGACCACCGCGCCCGGCGAGCGGAACGAGACGCGCAGCAACAGCTCCACCTTGCCGGTGAGGCGCGAGAACTTCAGCAGCTCGTCCGGGTTGTCCGCCACGAAGGTGCGCACGCCGAACTTCAGCGCGTTGGCGATGTCCTCGGGGCGCTTGATCGGGTGCGTGTGGATGCAGCGCGCGGGTCGACCCCCAGGCGCTGCACCAGCTGGACCTCGCCGGTGGTGGCGAGGTCCAGGTTGCCGCCCTCGCCGATGATCGCCTGCACCATCCCCGGGTGCGGCAGGGGTTTCAGGGCGTAGTACAGCTGCACCCCGGGCAGCGCGCGGCGCAGTTTCCGGTACTGCACGCGCACACGCTCGCAGTCGAGGATCAGCAGCGGCGAGCCGAACTCGCGCACCAGGCGGCGAACCTCAGCCGGCTGGAACGGATCGATGAACCGTGGGCGGGGCACCAGCTCGCGCGACCCTACGGCAGCACGGCCAGGCCGCCGGTGCCGTCGTCGCTCTCGGCAACGCTGGTGGCCGCGCGCAGCAGGCGATCGCGCACCGCCTCCCAGCGCTCCCCGTCCGGGATGCTCTGCACCAGGATGCGCTGGCAGCCCGCGCGGTCCAGGGTGCGCAGGTTGTTGTACAGGTCGCGCGCGTAGCTCTCGGGCCGGCGGCCGGCGTTGATCCAGGTGACGGTCTGGTGCGAGCGCAGCGGCAGGCGCTGGGCGAGCACCGCGACGCGGCGCCCGCCGGATGAGGCCGCATCGGCCTGCGCATCGATCTCGCCGGAGGGCACGATGATCAGCGGCGTGCTCGGGGCGTAGTGCGTCGGCGTGCCGCCGGGCACGCGCGGGGACTCGACGCCCGGGCCGAGCAGCAGCTCGCCGACCACGGCGCGGATCTGCGCGGCCGTCACGCTGCCGGGGCGCAGCAGGCGCACCTGCTCGCCCTCGAAGGAGACGATGGTCGACTCCAGGCCGATCTGACATTCCCCGCCATCGAGGATCACGCGCACCGTGTCGCCGAACTCCTCACGCACGTGCTCGGCGCGGGTGGGCGAGAGGCGCCCGTAGCGGTTGGCGGACGGGGCGGCGATGCCGCCGCCGAAGGCGGTCAGCAGCTGCTGCGCCATCGGGTGCGCGGGCACGCGGATCGCGATGGTGTCCTGGCCGCCGGTGATCACGTCGTGCACCTGCGGGGCGCGCGGCAGCACCAGGGTGAGGGGGCCGGGCCAGAAGCTCTCGGCCAGGCGGTTGGCCGCTTCCGGCAGCTCGCGCACCCAGCGGTGCAGGTAGCGCGGGCTGTCCAGGTGCACGATCACCGGGTGATTCGCCGGGCGGCCCTTGGCCTCGAAGATCTTGCGCACGGCCGCCGGGTTCTGCGCATTCGCCCCCAGCCCGTAGACGGTCTCGGTCGGAAAGGCGACGAGTTCGCCGTCGCGCAGCGCCTCGACGGCGGCCTCGATCTCGACCTGGGTTGCTCTGACGTTGCGGGCCATAAAGTAAGTGAATTCTACCAAGCCATCGGCACGAAGCCCTGAGCTGTTGTGCGAAAGCATCAGCCGCGCACGGTCATAACGTGCGCACCCCGCGCGGGCGCGGGCGTCCGCAAAACGGTGCGCAGTCTAGAGCTTTACTCGAGCGCGCGCCGGACCCATGCACCCTCGGCGGAACGGGTGAGCTCGTAGGCCGGCCAGTAGTGCTTGTCGAGCTTGAGCGTGATGACCTCGGGGGCGTTGTTCCACGAAAGGGTCTTCAGGCGCACGGACGAGCGGTCCGGGCGCCCCAGCACCACCTTGAGGAAGCTGTCCAGGTCCGGGGTCGGCACGCCATCGACCTCCACGATGCGCCGTCCCGGGTACAGCCCGTAGCGCGTGGCCGGCGAGCCATAGGCGAAGTAACCGACGTACACCCCCTGAGGCGCCGCGCCGCGCTGCGCGGCCATGGCGCGGTGTGGCGCCTGCAGCGTGGCCCCGGCCCACTCGAGCACGCGGTCGACATCGGTGCCGGGCAGTTGCGCAGTGGCGACCTGGAGAGTGGTCTCCCCCTGGCCGCGCCACAGCGTCACTTTGACCTGGTCCTTGTCGGCGGCTGCCTTCTCCACCTCGCGGAAGCTGGTGACCACCGCCCCGTCGATGGCGAGCACCAGGTCCCCGGGCAGGAGTACCTTGGCCGCCGGGGAACCCCCGACCAGGCGCACGATCGACAGCGCCTGGCGGCGCGAAGGATTGTGCTGCGCGATGCGCTGCGACCAGGCCTCGGAGAGCCCGAGCTCGCGCGCCGATGACAGCGGGATCTCGGCCAGCTCCGCCTCGAGCGAGTGCAGTGACTTGCCGGTGCGCACACGGTCGAGCATGTCGGCGACCACGTCGATCGGCACGCCGCGGTTGTCCTGGGCGATCTCGCGGCCGTTCTCGTAGGCGAAGCTCGACCAGGTGCCGAGCACCGCTCCCGAGGCATCGCTCAGGACGCCATCGAAATCCAGCGGCGGGTTCACCAGCTGCGCCGCCTCGATGTTGGTGTCGCGGAAGCGCATGGTGCGCGAGAGCGGCAGCTCGAGCTGGTCGATGCTGGCGATCTCGGTGCTGCGCGCCAGCAGCTGGCCGTCGCCCCCCAGGCCCACCACCCAGATGCGCTCGCCGGCGACCAGTTCGCGCGGGGACAGCCGCGCGGACTTCACCGGCGTGCTGCCCAGCAGCTTCGGGTCGTAGGCCACGACGGCGAAGTTATGCAGCGGATGGATGTACACCACCCTGCCTGGCACCTGCACGGTGCCGGCGAAGGTGACCGTCACGTCCCCCACCGCGACCGGGACGGTGTTGCGGTCCACCACCACCAGACCGCGCGGCGCGTCCACCACCAAGCCGGTGCCGTGGTAGTTGCGCTCGGTGATGCCGGAGACCGAGTACGGCATGTCGAAGGTGACCATGGCGAGCGAGGGCGCGAGCGCACTCATCCGCGGGTCCTTGTAGGTCGGGAACTGGGTCGAGCTCACCCCGGGGGCCTTGCCCGCGGGGGCTGCCGGCAGGTCCTTGCAGTCCCACACGCCGGTGCCATCGTTGCGGTCGCAGTGGCGCGCGGGGAACCACAGGCGGTCCATGCGGATGCTGCGCAGCTGGCTGCCGTTGGGATCATCGATGGTCATGTAGCGCACGTTGGCGCGTTCGCCGTCGCCAAGCTGGGCGATGCCGGCCTCGAAGTCAGCCAGCGTGTCGGTCTTCCTGCCGTTGAGCGTGAGGATCACCGCCCCGCGCGGCATGCCCGCCGAGCCGAACACGTAGCCGGGGTTGGCCACGTACACCCCGCGCGCGGGGCGGTTGAAGTGGCGCGCCTGCTGGTAGGAGAGCGTGTTGACGACCGCCTCGCCGAACTCGGCGTAGGCGCTCGGGGTGATCGCGTGCAGGTCCCCCACCGGCAGTGCGGCGCTCACCGGCTTGCCGCCGCGCTGCACCTCCACCTCGACCTTGCCGCCGACGCTGCCGTCGAGCACCTCCTCGAGGGGCTCGAACTGGGTGACGAAGTGGCCGTTGAGCTTCAGCAGGATGTCCCCGGGCTGCAGCACGTTCTCGGTCGGGCTCCCGGGGAGCACCTCGGTGACCACCAGCATGCCGGTGAACCGCGGCTGCTCCTTACGCACCGCCGCCTCGGTGCCGGCATCGAGGCCGAGGCGCTCCAGCTCGTCGTAGGGCAGGTAGTTGAACACGGTGTAGATCGTGCCGCGTGGCACGGGCTTGCCTTGCTGGATCAGCTCCAGCGCCCGCCGCACCCGCCCCAGGGGCAGGTAGAAGCTCGAGGCATTGCCACTGGCGCCGCCGGCATTCAGCGCGACCACGCGGCCGCGGATGTCGATGACCGGGGAACCGGAGGAACCGCCCGAGGTGCCCGAGGCGGCCTGCAGGTAGAAGGTGTTGAAGTCGTTGTACTTGGTGACGCCGTACTCGGGGGCGTCGCGGTCCAGGCGGGCGAGCGTGCCGGCCAGGATCGACAGCTGCTCACCGGCGTTGTTGCCCACCACGCGGATCTCGCGGCCGACCTGCGCCCCGTCCGGGTACAGCGGCAGCGCCTTGGGGCGGATGAAGCGCAGCTTCTTCGGGTCGTAGTGATAGATGCCGAAGTCGTGCACCGGGTCGCGGTACACCGGGTACAGCTGCACTTCCTCGCGGTTGAGGAAGGTGGCCTCGGCCGTCACCGGTCCCGGGGTCACCACGTGGCGGTTGGTGAGGATCAGGCCGCGCTCGGCATCGACCACGAAGCCGGTCGCCTGCGCGGTGGTGTTCCACTCGGTGTCGAAGGCGCGCGTGGCATCGACGTTGATCGACACGACGCTGGGGGCGATGCGCTCGAGCGTCTCGGCCCAGTCGGGGTTGCCCTCCACGGCCGGCGCCAGCGGCGCCGCAGCGTTCGCGCCCACGCCCGGCGGCGGCGGCGGCAGGGCCTCGTTCGGCGGCTGCTGCTGGGGCTGCGGCAGGGCCGTGGGGTTCGCGGGCGCTGCGCCCAGGGGGCCCGCGAGCACCGCGCCGCCGCCGGCACACAGCATCACACTCAAGGCCAGAAGGCGTATGAATCGCATCAGGTGGGCGTTCCTAGCGGCCGAGCAGCACGATCAGCCACACCACCCCGAGCAGCACGAACGACAGGAGCACGGCCGCGGACCCGATGTCCTTGGCGAGCCCGGCCAGGACGTGCCGCTCCGGTCCGATGCGGTCAACCGTGGCTTCAATGGCGCTGTTGAGCAGTTCGACGATGAGGATCAGCAGTACCGGGGTGATCAGCAGCACCCGTTCGATGGCGCCGTGTCCGAACCACAGCCCCAAGGGTATGACGACCCCCGCGAGCGCAAGTTCCTGCCGGAAGGCCGCCTCGTCGCGGTAAGCACCGCTAAGCCCGCGCATGCTCGAGCCGAAGGCGCGCAGGACGCGGGCGAGCCCGCGGGGTTTGTAACGTGCTACGGCTGCGCCATCGGCTTCCATGTGAGATCCAGTTGTCGGGCCGCCCGGACATCGTCGAGGCGGCGCACTGGCATGGTATGCGGTGCGCCGGTGACGCGCCCGGGTTCTTGCTCGGCCTCCTTCAGGATCTGTGACATGGCCGTCACAAAGGCATCCAGGGTCTCCCGGCTCTCGGTCTCGGTGGGCTCGATCAGCAGGCACTCGGGCACCAGCAGCGGGAAGTAGGTGGTCGGGGCATGGAAGCCGTAGTCGAGCAGACGCTTGGCGAAGTCCATGGCCGTGACGCTCAGGTCCCGCGCCTGGCGCTTGAGCGTGAGGATGAATTCGTGGCTGGCGCGGCGCTGGGGGTAGGCGGCATCGAAGCCGGCCTGGATGAGCCGCTTGAGCAGGTAGTTGGCATTGAGGGTGGCGTACTCGCCCACGCGGCGCATGCCGTCACGCCCGAGCAGGCGCATGTAGATGTAGGCGCGCAGCAGCACCCCGGCATTGCCCATGAACGCCGACAGCCGGCCGATCGAGTGTGGCAGGTCCGCCTCGTCGAGCCAGCGGTAGCTGCCGCCGTCGCGGCCCACCACCGGGATCGGCAGGAATGGCAGCAGCCGCTCGCCCACCCCGACCGCGCCGGCCCCGGGGCCGCCGCCGCCGTGCGGGGTGGAGAAGGTCTTGTGCAGGTTCATGTGGATCACATCGAAGCCCATGTCGCCGGGGCGCACCTTGCCCAGGATCGCGTTCAGGTTCGCGCCGTCGTAGTACAACAGGCCCCCGGCCTCGTGGACGATGCGCGCCACTTCCGCGATGTGCCGCTCGAAGACCCCGAGCGTGGAGGGGTTGGTGAGCATGATGCCGGCGGTGTTGGGGCCGACGGCGGCCTTGAGCGCGGCGAGGTCGACGTCTCCCTGCGCATCGACCGGGATCTCCCTGACGATGCAGCCGCACATGGTCGCCGTGGCCGGATTGGTGCCGTGGGCGGCCTCGGGAACGATGATCTCGCGGCGGTTCAGTTCCCCGCGCGAGCGGTGGTAGGCGCGGATCATGGCCACGCCGGCGAACTCGCCGTGGGCGCCGGCCATGGGGCTCAGGGCCACCCCGCGCATGCCGGTGACTTCCTTGAGCATCTCCTGCAGCTCGTACATGCACTCGAGGAAGCCCTGGCCGCTGGAGGCGGGGCTGAGCGGGTGGCGGGCGAGGAACTGCGGCAGCATCGCGTACTGGTTACACGCCTTCGGGTTGTACTTCATCGTGCACGAGCCCTAAGGGGTAGAAGTGCGTGTCGATGGAGAAGTTCAGCTGCGACAGGCGCGTGAAGTGGCGCACCACTTCCAGCTCGCTGACCTCGGGCAGCTTGGGTGCGGCCGTGCGCCTGAGCGCCGGCGGCAGGTCCGAAAGCGCGCCCTCCCCCGGATCCGCCGGCCACTGGTCGCTCGCCCCGCGCCCGGCGGTGGAGTATTCGAAGATGACCTTTTCCTGGGTATGCATGGTGCTTCCTCAGGCCGCCCGGGCGGCCTGCATCGACCTCGCCCAGGGCGGCGCGGTAGTGCTCGATGTCGGCCGCGGTCTTGGTCTCCGTGGCGCACACCAGCAGCGCATTCCCCAGCCGCGGGTAGTAGGGAGCGAGGTCCAGCCCGCCGATGATGCCGCGCGCGGCGAGGGCCTGGAGCAAGGGCGCCACCGGGCGCTCGAACACGAGCACCGCCTCGTGGAAGTACGGCCCCTGGAAGCCGGCGCGCACCCCGGGCAGGCGGGTGAGGGCTGCGACGAGCTCGCGGGTACGCGCGTGCGCGACCGCGGCGGTGCGCGCCAGGCCGGTAGGTCCCATGAGCGACAGGTAGATCGTCGCCGCCGTCATCAGCAGGCCCTGGTTGGTGCAGATGTTGGAGGTGGCCTTGGCGCGCCTGATGTGCTGCTCGCGCGCCTGCAGGGTGAGCGTGAAGCCCGGCTTGCCTGCGGCATCGAGTGTGCGGCCGACGATGCGCCCGGGCATCTGCCGCACGAACTCCATGCGCGTGGTCATGAAGCCGAAGTACGGACCGCCGGAGGACAGCGGCACCCCGAGCGGCTGGCCCTCGCCGACGGCGATGTCCGCCCCGGTGGCGCCCCATTGCCCGGGCGGCTTGAGGACGGCGAGCGCGGTGGGGTTCACCACCGCGATCACCAGGATGCCGCGCGCGTGCGCCCAGTCGGTGAGCGCATCGACATCCTCCAGCTGTCCGAAGAAGTTCGGCTGCTGGATCATCAGTGCGGTGATGTCCTGTCCCTCGAAGGCGTGCAGCGCCTCCGGCTGCGTCGTGCCCGTGGTGGTGCCGAACGGCAACTCCTCGAACACCAGCCCCTGGTTGGCCGCCGTGGCCTGCATGACGCGCCGGTAGTGCGGGTGCAGCGTGCCGGGCACGAGAACGCGCGAGGTGTGTGACTTGCGGTTGGCGCGCACGGCCATGAGCGCAGCTTCCGCGCACGCGGAGGCGCCGTCGTACATCGAGGCGTTGGCGACCTCCATGCCGGTCAGCTGCGCCATCATGCTCTGGAACTCGTAGATCAGCTGCAGCGTGCCCTGGCTCGCCTCGGCCTGGTAGGGGGTATAGGCGCTGTAGAACTCGCCGCGGGTCGTGATCGCCCAGACCGCGGAAGGGATGTGGTGCTCGTAGGCCCCGGCGCCGATGAAGTTCAGCGCCACCGCGTCACGGGCGGCACGCTCGCTCATCAGGCGCCCGATCTGCATCTCGTTGAGCTCCTCGGGCACCCCGGCCAGGGACTTGATGCGCAGCGCCGGCGGGATCTCCTCGAACAGCTCCTCGATGCTGCTGGCGCCGATGGCCGCGAGCATGGCGGCGACGTCGGCCTCGGTGTGCGGGATGAAGGCCATCAGCCACCCTCCGCGTCGAGTACCTTCTGGTAGTCGGCGGCCGAGATCAGCGCCGCGGCCGCCAGCGCCCCGGCGGCCGGCTTCAGGCGCATGAGCCAGCCGGCCCCGTAGGGCTGCGGTGTTCACGCTCTCCGGCTGGGACGGCCAGCTGCGGGTTGCCCGCGAGCACCTCCCCGGCCAGCGGCGCGTAGACATCGGAAGCGGCCTTGACCGACTCGACCACCGCGCACGCCTCGCCCGCCGCCACCGTGCGCCCGGCCTCGGGCACTTCCACGAACACCAGGTCCCCGAGTGCGTGCTGGGCGTGGTCGGTGATCCCGATCTCCACGCTGCCGTCGGGAAGCGTGCGCACCCACTCGTGCGACTGGGTGTACTTAAGCTCGGGAGGGACATTGCTCATGACGGGCCCTTCGTGGTTTTCAGGTAAGCAGGGATCGGCCGAAGCGCACGAACGGCGGCTTCACCACGCGTGCGTTGAGGAGCTTGCCGCGGATGTCGACCTGCACCGCAGGCGCAGCCGGGGCGCTGATACGCGCGAAGGCGATGGAGCGCTCGAGCGTCGGGGAAAAGGTGCCGCTGGTGATCTCACCGGCGGCCGCCCCGTCCACCTGCACCTTCTGGTGGCCGCGCAGCACCCCGCGGTCCTCGAGCAGAAGGCCCACCAGCACGCGCGCTGAGCCTGCGGCGCGGATCTTCTCCAGCGCCGCGCGGCCGACGAACTCGCGCCCGGGCGGCGCGAGCGCCACCGTCCAGCCGAGCGCGGACTCGAACGGGTGGGTGCTCTCGTCCATGTCGTTGCCGTAGAGGTTCATGCCGGCCTCCAGGCGCAGCGTGTCGCGCGCGCCCAGGCCGCAGGAGGCCACCCCCAGGGCGTTCAGCCCGCGCCACGCCGGCACCGCATCCGCCGCCGGCATCATGATCTCGAAGCCGTCCTCGCCGGTGTAGCCGGTGCGGGAGATGAACCACGGCGCCGACCTGCGCGCCGACGAAGGTATCCAGCGCCAGCGCGGCAGCCGCCTCGGCCGGGGACAGCAGTTGCGCGGTCTTGGCGCGCGCCTGCGGCCCCTGCACGGCGAGCATCGCCAGATCCGCGCGCTCATCGACCTGCACCCCGAAGGCGCTGCGCCTGCGCGCGGATCCAGGCGAGGTCCTTGTCGCGCGTGCCGGCATTCACCACCAGGCGGAACCAGGACTCGGTGAGGTAGTAGGCGATGAGGTCATCGAGCACCCCGCCGCTCGGCATTGAGCATGCAGCTGTAGAGCGCCTTGCCCGGAACCTTCAGTCGTCCCACGTCGTTGGCGAGCAGGTGCTGGAGGAAGGCGCGCACGCGCTCCCCCTTCAGGTCCACCGCGCACATGTGCGAGACGTCGAACACCCCGGCCGCGCGGCGCACGGCGTGGTGCTCGCCGATCTGCGAGCTGTACTGCACGGGCATGTCCCAGCCGCCGAAGTCGACGATGCGGGCGCCGAGTTCCTGGTGCAGGTGGAATAAGGGTGTCTGTCGTCCCACAGGTACTCCGGAAGATAGCCGCGGCCAAAAAAAAGAGCGGCAGGCGCTGCGCCTCGCGCGAGGCACCTGCCGCCCTTCTGTCCTTTGACCTGAGAGATCAGGCGCCTTAAGGCGCCGCTCCCCTTCGGTGGGCGGGTCCCGGAATCTCCAGGGACGCGCCACTCTCCAGAAGCCCCGCGGTTCTCACCGCCGTCTGCCGTTCATGGGCCTGAGCGTTTCCGGGCGGAATTGCGCCTTCGGCGTTCCGGCGCGGGCCGGACTCTCTCCGAACAGACTGTTTCGGGCCCGGCCATCATAGCAGCACCCGCAAGCCCCCGGCGACGGTAGAATTCACGCCCACCCCTTCGCCGCCTGACGTTTCCATCCATGAGCATCGCGCGTCGTTCCTCTTTGCAGGTGTGCATCGGCCCGGTCGAGGTCGGCGGCGGCGCCCCGGTGGTGGTGCAGTCGATGACCAATACCGACACGGCGGACATCGCCGCCACCACGCGCCAGGTGCAGGCCCTCGCCCGTGCCGGCTCGGAGCTGGTACGCCTGACGGTGAACACGGACGCGGCCGCCGCCGCGGTCGCGCCGATCCGGGCGCGACTGGCGAGCCTGGGCGTGAGCGTGCCCCTGATCGGGGACTTCCATTTCAACGGCCACAAGCTGCTGCGCGAGCATCCCGAGTGCGCGCAGGCGCTGTCCAAGTACCGCATCAACCCCGGCAACGTCGGACGCGGCAGCAAGCGCGACCCGCAGTTCGCCGAGATGATCGAGATCGCCTGCCGCTACGAGAAGCCGGTGCGCATCGGGGTGAACTGGGGGAGCCTGGATCCGGAGCTGCTCACGCGCCTGATGGACGAGAACTCCGCCCGCGCGGCAGCCTCAGGATGCGCAGGAAGTGATGCGCGAGGCGGTCGTGCAGTCCGCGCTCAGCAGCGCCGCGCGCGCCGAGGAACTCGGCCTGCCCGCGACCCGCATCATCCTCTCGGCCAAGGTGAGCGGCGTGCAGGACCTGATCGCCATCTACCGCGATCTCGCGCGCCGCTGCCGCTACCCGCTGCACCTGGGGCTCACCGAGGCGGGCATGGGCTCGAAGGGCATCGTCGCCTCCACCGCCGGCATGGCGGTGCTGCTGCAGGAGGGGATCGGCGACACCATCCGCGTCTCGCTCACCCCGGAGCCCGACGGTGATCGCACCCAGGAGGTCATCGTCGCCCAGGAGATCCTGCAGACCATGGGCCTGCGCGCCTTCACGCCGCAGGTGGCCGCCTGCCCCGGGTGCGGGCGCACCACCAGCACCTTCTTCCAGGAGCTCGCCCAGCGCATCCAGGGCTACCTGCGCGACAGCATGCCCAAGTGGCGCGCCGAGTACGCCGGCGTGGAGGAGATGCGCGTGGCGGTGATGGGCTGCGTGGTGAACGGGCCGGGCGAGAGCAAGCACGCCAACATCGGCATCAGCCTCCCCGGCACCGGCGAGCGCCCGGTCGCCCCGGTGTACGAGGATGGCGAGAAGACCGTGACCCTGAAGGGCGAGCGCATCGCCGAGGAGTTCCAGGACCTCGTCGAACAATACGTCGCGCGCCGCTACTCGCGCCGGGTGAGCCCATGAACGAACTGTCCTCCCGCAGGTGCCAGCCCTGTGACGGCGGCACGCCCGCCCTGACTGCCGAGGCGGCCGCGCAGTTGCTCAAGCAGGTGTCCACCGCCTGGGTGCTCACCGAGAGCGCGCACGCCATCCGCCGCGAGTTCGCCTTCCGCGACTTCTACCGCACCATGAGCTTCGTGAATGCGCTGGCGCACGTGGCCAACATCGAGGACCACCACCCGGACCTGGAGGTGGGCTACAACTACTGCCGCGTCACCTTCACCACGCACGCCATCCGCGGGCTGTCCGAGAACGACTTCGTGTGCGCGGCGAAGGTGGACCTGATCCCCGTGAGCTAGGCGCGCGCGCGCGGCGCGCGGCAGTTCCCCGCTCACCCCGAGCGCACGGCCGATGAACAGCCGCCGCAGCTCCTGGCTGCGGCCGACCCAGCCCATCGCGCGCCGCGCCGCGCGCGACACCGGCCCGGTGCCGTGCGCGAGGAAGCGGTCGAAGGCATCGATCGCGGTGCTCATGAGGGCCACTTCGCTCTTGCGCCAGCGCTCGTAGGCACGCAGCACGCTCAAGGCCCCGGGGTCCTCGCGCACCGCGACCGCATCCAGCAGCAGCTCGCTCAGCGCCGCCGCATCCAGCAGACCCAGGTTCACGCCCTGCCCGGCCAGCGGGTGCACCACGTGGGCGGCATCCCCGATGAGGGCCACGCGCTCGCTGACGTAGCGCCGTGCCGCAAGCTCGCGCAGTGCGAAGCACTGGCGCTCGCTCTTCAGCCGCAGCGCCCCGAGCGCCCCGTCGGCGGCGCGCTCGAGGGCGGCCTCGAAGCCGGTCGCATCCAAGCGCGCGCAGCCCCTCGGCGCACGGCCTCATCCGCGGACCACACGATCGAGCTGGTGCCATCGGCCAGCGGCAGGAAGGCGAGCGTGCCCTCGTGCATGAAGCGCTGCCAGGCGGTGTGCTCGTGCGGCCTTCCTGTGGCCACGGTGGCGACGATGGCCTGCTGGTGGTAATCGCCGCTGTCGGCGCTGATCCCGGCGAGGGCGCGCACGGCCGACTGGGCGCCATCGGCACCGATCACCAGCCGCGCGGCGAGCGTGCCGCCCGAGTACTGCACCGTCACCGCATCCGCCCCGACTTCAAGTGCGGTCAGCCCCGCAGCCTCGAGGTGCCCGCCGGCGGCGCGCAAGGACTGCAGCAGCGCCCCCTGCAGCAGGCGGTTCTCCAGGATGTAGCCGAGGTTAGGCTCCCCGGCATCCGCCGCATCGAAGACCAGGGCCGCGGCGCTTGCCGGGGCGATGCCCTCGTGCCAGATGCGCATGCGCTGGTAAGGCTCGATGCGCGGCCCGCGGATCGCCTCCCAGGCGCCGGCGGCCCTGAGCGTGTGCTCGCTGGCGCGCGACACGGCGACCACGCGCGCATCGAGCGGCGAACCTGCGCGCCGGCAGTGCGCCCGGGTGCGGCTCGAGCAGCGCGACGGTAAGCCTCCCGGAGCGGGCGAGCAGCGCGGCCGCGCACGCCCCGACCGGGCCGCCGCCGATGACCGCGACGTCATACATGGCGCACCGGCAGCCCGCGCGCCAGGCGCGGCACGGGTCCGGTAAATCCGGCGCTCACGCGCGCCAGCGCTGCCTTGGCCGGCGGGGCGAGATCGAACATGAGCAGGCCGAGGCTGCGCATGAGGGCCACCCCGGGGCGGTCATCGCCGAAGAGCTTCACCAGGCCGTCGGTGAAGCGCGTGACCCCGGTGCGATCCCCGGCACGCCACCCGGCAAAGCGCGCCAGCAGCCCCGCAGCGCCGGCATCGGCCGGGTCGGCCGGCGATCAGCTCCGCGAGCATCGCCGCATCGCGCAACCCCAGGTTGAAGCCCTGGCCGGCCACCGGGTGCAGCGCCTGCGCGGCGTTGCCGATCAGCACCGTGCGCTGCGCCACGCGGCGCCGTGGCGCGCGTGAGCTTCAAAGGATAGGAGCCGCGCTGCCCGGCACGCACGAAGCGCCCCGCGCGCCAGCCGAACGTGCGCCTGCAGTTGCTCAAGGTATGCGCCATCGCTCGAGGGCCAGCAGCTGCTGCGCCCGTTCGGGCGTGCAGGCCCAGATGACCGCGAGGTTGCCATCGTGCAGCGGCAGCACGGCCAGCGGTCCTGAGCCGGTGAAGCGCTCGAACGCACGCCCCGCATGCGCGGTGTCGGTGGCGACGATGGTCACCACCGCCACCTGCCCGTAGTCCTCCACCTGCGATCCGATGCCCGCAGCGCTGCGCACCTGCGAGTGCGCGCCATCGGCGGCCACCACCAGGCGCGATGCCACGGTCTCCGGCGCCCGCCCCTCGCCTGCCACTCCCAGGTGCACCGCATCGGCACCGATATCGATGCCCGTCACGCGCGCGGGCACGCGCAGGGTGAGTTCGGGGTGGCCCTGCAGCGCGCCCCACAGCGCCGCCCCCAGGGTGCGGTTGGCGAGCACGTAGCCGAAGGCCTCGACGCCCTGCTCGGCGGCGCTCAGGCGCGCGAAGCCGAAGCGCCCGGCCTCCGAGACATGGATCGAGCGGATCGGCTGGGCTTCGCGCTGCCACCTGCTCCCAGATGCCGAGCGCGCTGAGGATGCGCTGGCTGGCGTTGCCGAGGGCGGTGGTGCGCGCATCGAAGCTCTGCTGCTCGCCGGAGTCAAAGGGCACCGACTCGATGAGCAGTACGCGCACGCCGGTGCCGAGCAGCGCCACGGCAAGACTCGCCCCGACCATGCCGCCGCCGACGATGGTGACGTCGGCCTCGATGCTGGGGGTGCCGCGCTGCGTGGCCACGGTCAGCCGCGCGCCATCAGGGCTTCGATCTGGTCCGGGTCCTTCGGGGCACGGGCGCTGAGCACCTCGGCGCCGCGCTTGGTGACCACCACGTCATCCTCGATGCGGATGCCGATGTTGCGGAAGCGCTTGGGCACCCCGCGCATGGCCGCCGGGATGTAGATCCCGGGCTCGACCGTCATCACCATGCCCGGCTCGAGCACCCGCCACTGGTCCCCGACCTTGTAGTCACCCACATCGTGGACGTCCATGCCGAGCCAGTGGCCGGTGCGATGCATGAAGAAGCGCCGGTAGGCCTCGCGCTTGATGAGCGCGGGCACGCGGCCCTTGAGCAGCCCGAGCTTCACCAGGCCCTGGGTGATCACGCGCACCGCCGCCTCGTGCGGCTCGTTCCAGTGGTTGCCGGGTCGCACGCAGGCGATGGCCGCGCGGTTGGCGGCCAGGACCACCTCGTAGACGGCGCGCTGCGCGGGGGTGAAGCGCCCGCTCACCGGGAAGGTGCGGGTGATGTCCGAGGCATAGCACTGGTACTCGCACCCGGCATCGACCAGCAGCAGGTCGCCGGCCCTGAGCGGCTGGTCGTTCTCGCGGTAGTGCAGGATGCAGCCGTTGGCCCCGCCGCCGACGATCGGGTGGTAGGAGGTGTCGGCGTTGTGGCTGCGGAACTCGTGGACGCAGCTCGGCCATCACCTGGTACTCGGTGGCCCCCGGACGGCAGAAGCGCATCGCCCGCTGGTGGGCCCGGGCGGCGATGTGCGCCGAGGTGCGCATCAGGTCGAGCTCGGCGCGCGACTTGAACAGGCGCATGTCGTGCAGCACGTGGTCCAGGGCCACGAACTCCGCCGGCGGATGGCGGCCATTGCGCGCCTGGGTGCGCAGGCCGTTCACCCAGCCGACCACGCGCTGGTCGAACTCCGGGTAGACGCCCATGGTGTAGTACACGCGCGCCTGGTTCTCGAGCAGGCCGGGGAGGATCTCGTCCAGGTCGGCGATCGGGAAGGCATCGTCGGCGCCGTAGTCGCGCCGCGCCCCGGCAGGTCCGGCGCGCCGGCCGTCCCAGGTCTCGCGCAGCGGGTCGCGCTCGCGCACGAACAGGATGTACTCGGCCTTGGCCCGGCCCGGCACCAGCACGGCCACCGCCTCGGGTTCTGCGAAGCCGGTCAGGTAGTGGAAGTCGCTGTCCTGGCGGTAGGCGTACTCGACGTCGTTGTTGCGCAGGCGCACCGGGGCGGCCGGCAGCACGGCGATGGAGTCACGCCCCATCAGCTTCATCAGCGCCCGGCGGCGGTGCGCGAACTCGTCTCGTGCCATGGATCCTTCCCGAAAGGGTGCTTCAGTGCAGGGGGGCGTCGGCCGGGGCGGCCGGGGCGCGGGCATCGGCCAGCTCCTCGAACAACAGCTGCACGCCGACGCGCACGAACTCGACCAGCTCCGCGTAGGCGTTCTCGTTGGCCTCGGCGTCCTGGCCCTCGTCCACCTCGGCGCGCGTGATCTCGATGAAGTCGCGCACCAGCTCACCCACCTCGCCCGGCAGCTCGCTCGCATCCGGGATGCTGCCGGCGCCGAGCCCGTAGAGAAACCCCTGGCACCACTCGGCCAGGGCCTGGGTGCGCAGCGCCAGCGACTCCGCGTCCGCCGGCAGCAGCAGCTCGAACTCCATGTCCGGCTGGATCAGGGCGCTGGCGGTGGCACCGAACAGATCCTTGAGGAGCTCGCGCGCGGCCCGCTCGGCGCGCCCTTCCGGGAGGATCTCGCGCAGCCAGTCCTCGAAGCGGTAGCCGCTCGCCCCGCACAGGCAGCCGGCGAGGGTCCCGTGGGCCTCGGCGGCGTCGGCCATCGAGTGCTCCCGGGAGAGCAGCTGCTGGATGCGGGTGTAGTCGGGCTGGATCATGTAAAGAGGCCCATTATAATTGACCGTACGAAGAGCGCGGCCCTATAGTCATTCTCATGAGCGACACTAAGAAGACCGAGCTCGATCTCGAACTCGCGCGCCTCACCAAGCGCATCGATGAGCTGCTGGCCACCCTCACCCACCTGAAGGACGAGAACCGCGCGCTGCGGGCGCGCCACGAGTCCCTGGCCGGCGAGCGCGCGGCGCTGATGCACAAGAACGAGCAGGTGCGCACGCGCGTGGAGGCCATGATCGGGCGCCTGAAGACCCTGGAGCACGGCGCTTGAGCCAGGACACCGCCCGGGTGAGCGTGCGCATCATGGAAAAGGAATACGTCGTCGCCTGCCCCTACGAGGAGCGCGCGGCGCTGCTGGATGCGGCGGAGTTCCTCAATGGCCGCATGCGCGAGATCCGCGACACCGGCAAGGTGGTGGGCCACGACCGCATCGCTGTCATGGCAGCGCTCAACCTCGCGCATGAGTTCCTGAAGGGCAAGGACCGCGAGACCAAGACCGACAGCGGGGTCGGCGGCCGGGTACGCGCATTGCGCGAGCGTGTCGAGGGCGCCCTCGAGAAAAGCCAGCAACTCGATCTCTGATACGGCAGCCTCCGCTTCCCCTACAAGCACGCCGCGCAGCCTTGGTGTACAGTGTTCTTGGCGTCGCCTGCGGTGTTCGACAAGCGGATCGGGTTACCTCGGACCCTAATTGAAACACCCCGGGACTTACGGCTTGCGCGCAGCGTGTGCATGTCCGCCTCCGAGCGGAAAGCCTTACCTGCCGCAGCTCGTCCCACTTGTTGCTCTGGTTCGAGAGCAACGGTCCGCACCGGCACAGGCGGGTGACGCTACCTGATTCCATGCCCGATGCCGCCCGCAGGTCACTGCGGGCCGGCCTCGTGGCGCGCCGGCGCGCGGTCACCCCCGGGGAGCGCGCCCATGCCGCCCGGCGGGTCGCCGAGAACGCCGACCACTTCCTGCACCTGAAGAGCCACTGGCGCATCGCCGCCTACGCCGCCCTGCCGTGGGAGCTGGATGCCGGCCCGCTCATCGAGCGCGCCCGCCGCCGCGGCTGCCGCATCTACCTGCCGCGCATCGGCCGGCCGCGCGCCTCACGCGCGATGCGCTTCCTCGAGCTCACCGGGCCGCTCAGAGCGCAACCGCCTGGGGATCGAGGAGCCGCAGGACACCCCGAGCATCGGTGCGCGCTGGCTCGACATCGTGTTCCTGCCGCTGGTGGGCTTCGACCGCTTCGGCCTGCGCCTGGGCACCGGCGGCGGCTTCTACGACCGCGCCTTCGCCTTCCGGCAGGCGCGCCACGCCTGGCACGCCCCCCGCCTGATCGGCATCGCCTATGCGTTCCAGGAAGTGGAGCGCATCAGCCCGCACCCCCACGACGTCCCGCTGGATGCCGTGATCACCGAGAAAGGGATCATCCGATGCGCCACTGGCTGATGAAGACCGAACCGTCCACCTTCGGCGCTGGAAACCCTGGCCGCAGCGCCGCGGCGCACCACCGGCTGGGACGGGGTACGCAACTACCAGGTGCGCAACATGATCCGCGACGAGATGCGGAAGGGTGACCTCGCCTTCCTCTACCACTCCAGCTGCGCGGTCCCCGGCATCGTCGCCACCATGACGATCGTCAAGGCGGGCTACCCGGACCCGACCGCCTTCGACCGCAAGGACGATCACTACGATCCGGACAGCGATCCGAAGAACCCACGCTGGTACATGGTCGACGTGCAGCTGAAGAAGGCGCTCGCGCGCCCTATTTCCCTCGAGGAGTTACGCGCACACGCGAACAAGGAACTTAAGGGCATGGTGTTGTTGCGTCCGGGCAATCGCTTGTCGATCACGCCGGTCGAGGCGGCTCACTGGAAGTTCATTCTCGCGCTCGAGTGATGCGCACGATGCCGCTCGGTCGGTGCGTCACACGCATGCGCGCCTATCACACTCACGCTGCATGCGCTTGTAATTTGGATTCGCGTGTATATACTCGGTCCCCGGACTAACCCGTTAATTAATGGAGAGCCAACATGGCGAAGGCAAAGAAGAAGGCCAAGAAGAAAGCTGCGAAGAAGAAATAGGGCCTATAGCTCGGCGGTCGCGCAAGTGATCGCCGAGTCTTACTAGGACGACTGTGCCCGCGTTCACGCGGGCACAGTCACATCTGGGGTCAGGAAAATCACGGTGATTCAGCCGCCATGACGAGCGACATCGACGCCAAGAAGCGACACGCCGCGCAGGCGGCACTCGCACTGGTCGAGGACGGCGCCACCATCGGGGTGGGCACCGGTTCCACGGTGAACCTGTTCATCGAGGCCCTGGCCCGGCACCCGGGGCGGGTGCGTGCGGGGGTATCCAGCTCCGAGGCCAGCAGCACCAGGCTGCAGGCGGCGGGCGTGAAGATCCTCGACCTCAACGAGGTCACCGGCCTGGACCTCTATATAGATGGTGCGGACGAGGCGAACCCGGCGCGCCAGCTGATCAAGGGCGGCGGCGGTGCCCTGACGCGCGAGAAGATCGTCGCGGCCGCCTCCCGGCGCTTCGTGTGCATCGTCGATGAGACCAAGCTGGTCACGACGCTGGGCAAGTTCCCGCTGCCGGTGGAGGTGATTCCCATGGCCCGGGAGCTGGTCGCCCGCGAACTCGCCCGCCGCGGCGGCCGGCCCGTGTGGCGCAGCGGCTACGTCACCGACAACGGCAACCACATCCTGGACGTCCACGGACTGACCATCAGCGACCCGGTTGGGCTCGAAGCGGCGCTGAACCAGATCACCGGGGTCGTCACGGTGGGCCTGTTCGCCGCCCGGCCGGCCGATGTGCTGCTGGTCGGCACCGCCGCCGGCGTCGAGACCCGCTAGACCCGGCCCTTGCTGCGCCCGCGGCCGCGGCCATCCCGCCCCGCCGCGCCTCCGGAAACCCCCCTCTATTAAAGGAAGGGCGCGCGCCTTCACCCAATCATCACGCAAGAGGGCCATTCATCACCGAAGGTTCACGAGCTTTCATGGGCTCTTCATGCGCCCGCCGCCCCCGGCGCATACCTTGCCTGCGGTCCTTGAATTTCCAAAACCCCAGGAGAACCGCAATGAACATCCTCAAGTCGATTCCCGCCCGCTCCCTCGCACTGGCCGCGCTGGTGTGCAGCCTCGGCACCAGCCCCGGGTGGGCCGCAACCCGCAGTGTCACGGTCAGCTTCGCGGACCTGAACCTGTCCACCGAGGCCGGCGCCAACACGCTGCTTCACCGCATCCGCCGCGCCGCCAAGGATGCCTGCGGCGAGCACGGTCCGGCACTGGTGGAGGTCGCCGACTGGCAGGCCTGCGTGATCGGTGCCACCGATGATGCAGTGCGCTTCGTGCACAGCCCCCTGCTCACGGCGCTGTACTCGGGCCAGCGGCAGTCCACGGTCACGGCGATGATCGATAAGTGAGCCGCGAGCGCGCACCCATCCGGGCACCGGCCCGGATGGGTGCGGGCTGTTGGCTTCACAAGGCACCATGACCTGTTCCGGCGTAACATCGAGCGCAGATGCCTCTGGCCTGAGCCTGTCCCTGCAAGCTTGGCGCCGGGCACGGAGCCTTGCATGCCCGGCGCAGCGGAGCCCGAACAGACCGGATATCAGGTCGGTGACCTGATCGTCGATGTTGGGCAGCAGCGCGTGACCCGCTCCGGAACCGAGATTCCCCTGCCGCGGCTCTCGTTCGACCTGCTGCTTGCCCTGACCCTCGCCGCGCCCAACCTCGTCACCTTCGACCAGCTCACCGAGCGCGTCTGGCCCGGCCTGGTCATCACTCCGGAAACCATCAGCCAGCGCGTGAAGCTGGTGCGCGCCGCCTTGGGCGATGACCCGCACGCCCCGCGTTACATCGGCGGGGTGCGCGGACGCGGCTACCGCATGGTCGCCGAGGTCGCGCCACTGGCCGCACGGCGCCGCGCAGCCCCGGTCACGCCCTACTGGGTGGATGAGACCGCGGCCGCCACGGCCGGCAGCAGCACCGCGCGCGCCATACCCGCGCCTGCTGTCGCGGCGGATGCCGCAGCGGCCCCGGCGCGCGCGCCCGGGGCCTTCGGCTGGATCGGGGCTGTGGTCGCGGTCCTGCTGCTGATCGCACTGCCCTGGTCCCTCACCCACTACCTGCGCACACCCCGCCCCGAGGCGGCCCGGCCGCCCGAGGCGGTGGTCGTGCAGCCGCCACGCACGATCGCGGTACTGCCGCTGGCGGACATGAGCCCGGGCGGGGGCAACAGTTACCTGGGCGATGGCCTGGCGCAGGAACTGTCAGCCCGCCTGGGCCGCATCCATGGGCTGCGCGTGGCCGCGCGCACCTCGGTGTCCTCCTTCAAGGACCACGGCGCGGACGTGCACACGATCGCCCAGCGACTCGGGGTGCGGCACATCCTCGAGGGCAGCGTGCAGCGCGAGGGCGACCAGCTGCGCGTGACCGCGACGCTGATCGATGCCTCCACCGGGTTCAATGTCTGGTCCCAAACCTACAACCGCACCTGGCAGGACCTGCTGGCCATCGAGGATGACGTGGCGCGCTCGATCATGAGTGCGCTCAAGGTGGTACTGACGAACGAGCTTGCGCAGCCCAAGGCGCAGCAGCCCACCCAGCCGGCCGCCCTCGAGCCCTACCTCAAGGGCCTGGCCCAGCTGTTCTCCCCGCGCGGCCCGAGGCAGCTGGAGGAGGCCGGCGAGAGCTTCAGGCAGGCACTCGCCCAGGACCCCCACTTCGCCCTCGCCTACGCGGGCCTGTGCGAGCGCTATGTGCGCGGCTATGAGGACAGCAGCGACGCGGCGCTCATCCCCCAGGCCGAGGCCGCCTGTGCCAGGGCGCTGCAGCTGGATGCCTCGCTCAGCGAAGTCACCACCGCCCTCGCCCACCTGTACCTGGTGAGCGGCCGCAGCGCGCAGGCGGAGACGCTCTACCGCCAGGGGCTGAAGAGCGACCCGGACAATGCGGACAACTACATCGGCCTGGGCGAGGCGCTCGACGGAGAGCACCGCACGGCCGAGGCCGAGCGCGCCTTCCGGCAGGCCGTCGAGGTCGAGCCGACCTATTGGGATGCGCACACGCAGCTCGGCAACTTCCTCTTCCACCACGGGCACACGCAGGCCGCGGCGGCCAGCTACCGCCGCGTGGTGCAGCTGATCCCGGCCGCCCCGCTGGCCTACAACAACCTCGGGGCGGCACTGGAGATGGAGGGCGATTTCCAGGGCGCCGCGACCGCCTTCGAGCGCTCACTGGCGCTGGAGCCCACGCGCAGCGCCTACTCGAACCTGGGCACCAACTACTACTTCCTCGGCCGCCACGCCGAGGCCGCCGGCATGTACACGCACGCCACGCAGCTCGCCCCCGAGGACCACCGCCTCTGGGGCAACCTCGCCGATGCCCTGTGGCAGATCCCGGGCAGCCGGGCGCAGGCCCAGCGTGACTACCGCCACGCGGCCGATCTTGCGCAGCGCAGCCTCGAGGTCAATGCCACGGATGCGGTCTCGTGGATGCAGCTCGCCTACTACCGCGCGCGCGCCGGAGAAACCGATCACATCGGCCGCTACACCGAGCGCGCCCTCGCGCAGGGGGCCGATGATGCGAACGTGCAGTACTACGCAGCACTGGTTGCGCTGCAGCGCGGCGACAATGCCGCCGCGCTCGATGCGCTCACACAGGCAGTCAGCCTGGGCTATCCGCCGCAACTGGTGAGCGCGGCCCCGGATTTCCTCAGCCTGCGCGGCGATGCGCGCTTCAAGAAGCTCATCCTCCCGCCTGGCAGGTCATCACAAGTCTGACTGAGCACACAAGGAGAAGAACCATGCCCGACCCCACCTCGACCACGAGCGTCCGTCTGCAGCTGGACAGCGGCACCCTGTTCGCCACCCCCAACGGCGGGCACGTGCGCGCCCGGCAGGGGAGCACGGTGAGCATTACCGCCAACTTCCCGTTCACGGTGGAGGTCGCCCTCCTGACCGGTACCTCAGGGCTCCCCAGCGGCGGGGACTCCTGTGCGGGTGCGGCCGGCGGGCAATCCTTCAGCCTGGTCCTGCCGGCCCTGCCGGATACCCCGAGTTCCCCGCCCGCCCCTTCCTTTAAGTACACGATCAAGGGCAGGCCGGAAGGCGAGGCGGCCGGCAAGCTCCTGGATCCGATCGTCATCGTCGACAAGCACTGACCTCGACATGGGGCCGGCTGCCTGAGGCTGCCGGCGCCCCGTCGGGTCGTTCTTGCCCCGCGCGGCAGGCGCGCCGCCACCGGGCCGCTGTGGTCCAGAGCCGGCCGGCGACCAACGGTGATTCCGCGGCGGCAGCCCGAGAGCGTCCGCTGAATCCTTTTCCCGCGTCGCTGCATCCAAGCAAGCACAGGCCCTGAAGGTGCCTTGTGCCTGGCGCGGCGCGCAGCCACGAGTTCCTTGGGGTCCCGTCAATCACCGGGAGAGAAACCTCATGGACTACTTCAAGCTTCGTGCTCCGCTGTCACTGGGTTGCGCGGCCCTCGCGCTGGTGTGCCTCGGCGGCATCGCCCCTGCCCAGGCCGCGGAGCTGACCGGCGCACGGCAGGTCATCGTGAAATTCCGCGACCTCAATCTGGACACCCCCGAGGGCGCCGGCACGCTGCTCGCGCGCATCCGCGAGGCGGCGCGCCGGGTATGCGGCACGCAGAGCGAGCGGCTGGACCTGCAGCACGCCTGGCAGGTGTGCTACCGGGGCAGCGTTGATGCCGCCGTTGCCACCGTGGACAGCCCGATCCTGACTGCGCTGGCCAGCGGAGGCCGCCTGCCCGGCGGTGACCGCACGCAACCCCAGAAGGCCGCACCGCGCACGTAAGCAAGGCGCGGCAGTTCGGGGCCGCGCAAAAGAAAAGGCCCGCACCGGGTGCGGGCCTTTCCAGGTTGGCTGGGGGACTAGGATTCGAACCTAGGTAAACGGAGTCAGAGTCCGTTGTCCTACCACTAGACGATCCCCCAAGGGTAGCGGACAGCGAATCGTACGCCGGAGCGCAGCGTGGCGCCGCGCTCCGGCGCTTGAGGTTAACGCTTCGAGTACTGCGGTCCGCGGCGGGCCTTGCGGCGCCCGACCTTCTTGCGCTCGACCTCGCGCGCATCGCGCGTCACGAACCCGGCCGCGCGCAGCGCCTTGCGCAGCGTCTCGTCGTGCTTGATCAGGGCGCGCGTGATGCCGTGGCGGATGGCGCCGGCCTGGCCGGTGATCCCGCCGCCGTCGACCTTCACGGTGATGTCGAAGGTGCCCATGAGATTCACCGCCTCGAGGGGCTGGCGAACGATCATGCGGCCGGTCTCGCGACCGAAGAACTCATCGAGCGTACGGTCGTTCACCGTGATGCTGCCCTTGCCGGGCTTGAGGTAGACGCGCGCGGTGGCGGTCTTGCGCCGGCCGGTGCCGTAGTGATTGTGCTGGGTCGCTGGCATTTGAATACGGTCCTATTGAATCTCGAGCGGCTTGGGCTGCTGTGCCTGGTGGGGATGCTCTGCGCCGCCGAACACGTGCAGCTTCTTGAACATGCGACGTCCGAGCGGGCCCTTCGGCAGCATGCCCTTGACCGCAAATTCGATCGCCCGCTCCGGGTGCTCGGCGAGCAGCTTGTCGAGCGCGATCGACTTGATGCCGCCGATGTAGCCGGTGTGGTGGTAGTACATCTTGTCGGTGAGCTTGCGGCCCGTGACGCGCACTTTCTGCGCGTTCAGCACGACCAGGTGATCGCCCATGTCAACGTGCGGGCTGTAGTCAGCCTTGTGCTTGCCCTTGAGGCGATGGGCCAGCTGGGTGGCCAGGCGCCCGAGGGTCTTGTCGGTCGCATCGACGACGAACCAATCGCCACGCACGGTGGCGGAGTTGGCAAATACGGTCTTCATAAATCACTCGTTGGCAGTGGCCCGCTGTTCCGGGGAACCCTTCACATCCGGGGCCAAAAAAAGGCGGGAAAGTGTACTCAAGCAGGTCCCCCAATGCAAAGGCACGCCCCCTTTCGGGGCGATCCGGGGGCCGCCAGGGGGCCGGATGGGGGTCTGCGGAGCTTTATACCCCTATAATACGGCCCTTAGATATGGAGTCCGGTCGCCCTCTAGACTCTGCCATCGCCGCCGCCGATCGCGCCCTGCGCTCGGTGTTCGCGCCGGCCCGCTCAACCCGTCCTGCCCCGGGTGCGCCCGGCAATACCCCCGACCTGCCCGACGCCGAGCGCCGTAGCGCGGCGGCCCTGATGCGCGTCAACCATACCGGGGAGCTGGCCGCCCAGGCGCTGTACCACGGCCAGGCGCTGCTCGCCCGCTCGGATGCGACCCGGGCGCTGCTCATGGAAGCGGCGCGCGGGGAGTCGGATCACCTGGCCTGGTGCGAGACACGCCTGCACGAGCTCGCCGCGCGCCCGAGCCTGCTCAACCCGCTGTGGTATGCCGGCTCCTTCGCCATCGGCGCGCTCGCGGCGGTCCTGGGTGATGCGACGAGCCTGGGTTTCGTCGCCGAGACCGAGCGGCAGGTGGAGGGGCACCTGGATGATCACCTCGGCAGACTCCCGGCGAGCGATAGCCGCAGCCGTGCCATACTTGAAACCATGAGGGCGGAGGAGATCGCGCACGGAGCAAGCGCCACCCGAGCCGGTGGTGTTACCTTGCCCGCGCCGGTGCGCGCGCTGATGCGCCACACCGCACGCGTCATGACCGGGACCGCGTACTGGATCTGATAACGCCCGCCACAGACGCGGGCGCGTGTAACTTATAAAGTCTTTCTGGGGAGCCGGTATGGAAGAAAACGTAAAGCCGTTGAGCGAGATACCCGCGATCAACCGCTTCCTGAGCTACTGCCGCATCCGCGCGGTGCCGTCCAAGACGGTCGTGATCCACGCCGGCGACCTGCCCGATGTTCTCTACTACATTATCAGCGGCTCGGTCGAAGTGATGATCGAGGACGAGGAAGGCAACGAGATGGTGCTCGCGTACCTGAACCGCGGGCAGTTCTTCGGCGAGATGGGCCTGTTCTACGAGCAGCCGACCCGCAGCGCCTGGGTGCGCACGCGCAACCAGTGCGAGCTCGCGGAGATGACCTACCCGCGCTTCCGCCAGATCGCCGCCGAGAGCCCGGGACTGGTGTTCGAGCTGGCCACGCAGCTGGCCACGCGCCTGGATCGCACCAACCGCAAGCTCGGGGATCTCGCCTTCGTGGATGTCACCGGCCGCGTCGCCCACGCCATCATGGACCTGTGCGGCGAACCGGACGCGATGACGCACCCGGAGGGCATGCAGATCAAGGTGAGCCGCCAGGAGCTGTCACGCCTGGTGGGCTGCTCGCGTGAGATGGCGGGCCGGGTGCTCAAGGTGCTGGAGGAGCAGGGCCTGCTGCGCGCCACCGGCAAGACCATCGTCGTGTTCAACGCGCGCCCGAAGATGAAGACGCGCCCGGTCATCGTGCCGGCCAAGCCCGGGACCACCGCCGCCAAGACGGGGCCGGTCAGCCACGACGATGAAGACGAGGATGATGACGACGACGAGGATGACGACGAATAGGACCTAAGCGGCGCGCCCCAGGGGGCGCGCCGCTGCGCTTCAGGCCGCCGCGATCTCGCGGCGCATTTCGCGGATGGTGCGCGCGTAGTCGCTGCTGCCGAAGATCGCAGAGCCGGCGACGAAGGTGTCCGCGCCCGCCTGCGCGGCGGCGCGGATGTTGCCCGTCTTGATGCCCCCGTCGACCTCCAGGCGCACGCTGCGGCCGCTGGCCTCGATCCGCGCCCGCGCGTCGGCAAGCTTGCGCAGCGTGGTCGGGATGAACTGCTGGCCGCCGAAGCCGGGGTTCACCGACATGATCAGCACCAGGTCCAGGAACTCCAGCGTGTAGTCGAGGTAATCGAGCGGAGTCGCCGGGTTGAACACCAGTCCGGGCCGGCAGCCGTGCTCGCGGATGAGGGCGATGGTGCGGTCAATGTGCCGCACGGCCTCCGGGTGGAAACTGATGTAGGTCGCCCCCGCGGCGGCGAAGTCCGGGACGATGCGGTCCACCGGGCTCACCATCAGGTGCACGTCAATGGGTGCTTTGACCCCGTGCTTGCGCAGCGCCTGGCACACCAGGGGTCCTATGGTCAGGTTCGGGACGTAGTGGTTGTCCATGACGTCGAAGTGCACGATGTCGGCGCCGGCCTCGAGCACCGCATCGACCTCGGCACCGAGGCGCGCAAAGTCCGCCGACAGGATCGAGGGGGCAATCCAGGCTTCCATGGGCAGGAGTCTAGCGCATCAGCCCGCCGCGCCCGTGAGCCGCGCCAGGGCCTCGCGGTACTTCTCGCTGGTGCGCACGATCACCTCCGGCGGCAGCTTCGGGCCCGGGGCCTTCTTGTTCCAGTCGAGCGTCTCCAGGTAATCGCGCACGTACTGCTTGTCGAAGCTCGGCGGGCTGGTGCCCACCTTGTAGGTGTCGGCGGGCCAGAAGCGCGAGGAGTCCGGCGTCACCACTTCGTCCATGAGCGTGAGCGTGCCGGCCTCATCCACGCCGAACTCGAACTTGGTGTCGGCGACGATGATGCCGCGCGCCCGGGCATGCTCGGCCGCGAAGCGATACAGCGCCAGCGCCGCATCGCGCACCTGGGCCGCAAGATCCGCGCCCACCAGCCTGACCACCGCGGCGAAGTCGATGTTCTCGTCGTGCGCGCCCGCCGCGGCCTTGTAGGCCGGCGTGAACAGCGGCTGCGGCAGCTGCTGGGCCTGCTTCAGGCCCGCCGGCAGGGGGATGCCGCACAGCGCCCCGCTCGCCTGGTAGTCCTTCCAGCCCGAGCCGATCAGGTAGCCGCGCACCACCGCCTCGATCGGCAGCGCCTTCAGGCGCCGCACCACCACCGAGCGCCCCGTGAGCAGCGCCCGTTCGGCATCGTCGCGCGCCAGGGCGAGCGGGTCACGCCCGGTAAGATGGTTCGGCACCAGTCCCCGGGTACGCTCGAACCAGAAGTTCGAGATGCTGTTGAGCACGAAGCCCTTGTCCGGAATCGGGTCCGGCAGCACCACGTCGAAGGCCGAGAGCCGGTCGCTGGTCACGATCAGCATGGTGGCCGCATCGACGGCGTAGATATCGCGCACCTTGCCCTCGTGGATGCGCTCGAGGCCGGAAAGCTGGGTCCGGTAGACGGTGGGTGTTGGCATGCACTTGGTACTATAACGGCCTCCCGCCCCTCAGACACCCTCTAGGACCAGACCGGCGCAATGGGCTTCAAGTGGATCGGCAAAGTCGCGGGCGGCCTGCTCGGCGGACTCGTCATGGGCCCGATCGGGGCGGCCCTCGGGGTCCTCATCGGGCACCAGATCGATGAGCAGGCAGCTCCCGTGCAACCGACGCTCTCCGGCGAGGACCTGACCGCGATCGGCGAGCGCTTCTTCCGCGCGACCTTCCGTGTCATGGGCTACCTCGCCAAGGCCGACGGGCGCGTGTCGGAGGAGGAAATCGCCGCCGCGCGCGGGGTCATGGCCGACCTGCGCCTGGGTCCGGAGCAGGAGCGCGAGGCCATCGCCTGCTTCCGCACCGGCAAGCGTTCGGACTTTGATTTCGCCGGCGAGCTGGCCGCGCTCGGGCGTGCCTGCCAGGGACGGCCGGACCTGGCGCGGATATTCCTCGAGATCCAGGTGCGCGCCGCGCTCGCCGGCAACAACCTGGAGGGCCCGGTGCGCGCCCTCGTGGCTCGCGTGGGCGCGGCCCTTGATGTCTCGGCGTTCGAGTTCGCGCACATCGAGGCGGTGCTGCGCATCCAGCGCAGCGGCGGCCGCACCGGGTTTGCCCAGCCCCCGGGCGCGCGCGCGGCGGACGTCGAACTCGAGCAAGCGTACCGGGTGCTTGAGACCACTGCCGCGGCGAGCAACGAGGAAGTCTCCAAGGCGTACCGGCGCGCACTGCAGCGCCACCATCCCGACAAACTCAAGGCCAACGGCCTGCCCGACTCGATGATGGCGCACGCCAAGCAGCGCACACAGCAGATCATCGAGGCCTGGGACCTGGTGCGCGCGCGGCGCGGGATCCGCTAGGCGCGCGCCGCCCACTCGGCGATCACGCCTTGGATCGCGCGCACGCCGTCGGTCAGGGCCGCAGGTCCGGGCTGCAGGATGAGCGAGGACTTGATCTCGCGCACGAAGCCATCGCGCACCGCCGGGATGTCCTGCCAGCCGGGGCGCGCGGCGAGGGCCTGCGGGCGGAACTTCTTGCCGCACCAGGAGGCGAGCACGATGTCCGGGGCGCGCCGCGGTACCTCCAGGGCATCGGCGATGATGCGGTTGCGCCCGAGCGCCTGCCCGGCCAGCTCCGGGAAGCACTCCTCGCCCCCGGCGAGGGTCACCAGCTCCGACACCCAGCCGATGCCGCTGATGAGCGGATCGTCCCACTCCTCGAAATACACGCGTGGCCGCCGTGCGAAGCCCGCGGCGCGCGCGCGGACCTCGGCAAGCCCCGCCTCCAGCTGCCCGACCAGCATGGCCGCCTTGCCCTCGCAACCGATCATGCCGCCCAGGGTGCGCACCATGCGCAGGATCTCGGCGATGCTGCGATGGTTGAAGACGTGCACCTCGATGCCGGCGCGGATCAGCGCGGCGGCGATGTCGGCCTGCAGGTCCGAGAAGCCGAGCACCAAGTCGGGCTTCAGCGCGATGATCTTGTCGGTGCGCGCACTGGTGAAGGCGGACACCTTGGGCTTCTCGCGCCGCGCCCGCGGCGGGCGCACGGTAAAGCCGGAGATGCCCACGATGCGCCAGTCCTCTCCCAAAAGGTACAGCGTCTCGGTCGTCTCCTCGGTCAGGCAGACGATTCGTTGGGGAAATCCTGGCATCCGCGTCATGAAGCACCGCAGCGATCGTGCGGAGAATGTATCCTGAACGCATGTGGATGCGCATGTGGGCGTTCTTCGACTGGTGCTTCTTCGGCCCGGCCTCCTCGCGCCCCGGGGCCCTGGGAGCGGTACTGCGCCTCCTGCGCTACCCCTACGCGGTACTGCGCGACCTGTCGCGCGGGGAGATCAACCTGCGGGCGATGAGCCTGGTCTACACCAGCCTGCTGTCGCTCATCCCGCTGCTCGCCTTCAGCTTTGCCGTGCTCAAGATCTTCGGCGGCCACCGCGACCTGGAACCGATCGTGTACGAGTTCTTCCGGCCGCTCGGGCCTGCGGCCTCCCAGGAGTTGACCGCGCGCGTGCTGCAGTTCGCCAGCCGTGTCAGCAGCGGCGTGGTCGGCTCCCTCGGACTGGCGCTCTTGGCCTGGACCCTCGTCGGCACCATCAAGAAGGTCGAGGACAGCTTCAACTTCCTCTGGCGCGTCGAGCAGCCGCGCAGCTTCGCGCGCCGCGTGGCCGAGTACACCGGGCTGCTGATCATCGCCCCGGTGGTGCTGGTCGGTTTCATCGGGCTGCTGCATGCCACGGTGAGCAGCTCGCCGGTGCAGGAGGTGGTGCACCTGCCGCTCATGCAGCGGCTGCGGGGCACCGGCCTGGTGCTGGCCCCGTACGCGATGGTCACCGCGTTCTTCACCGTGCTCTACATGATGATCCCCAACACGCGCGTGCACTGGCGCGCGGCGCTCACCGGGGCGCTGGTGAGTGGCGTGCTGTGGGCGGCGGCCGGGAAGATGTTCACCGCGCTGGTGGTGTATTCCACGCGCCTGACCATCGTGTATGCCGGCTTCGCCGTGGTCGTCGCGGCGCTGCTGTGGACCTACTTCGGCTGGCTGATCATGCTTGCCGGTGCGCAGCTGTCCTTTTACGTGCAGAACCCGGCGTACCTGCGCCTCGGGCTGCAGCAGCTGCGCCTCTCGAGCGTCGACCAGGAGCAGCTGGCGCTGCGGCTGATGTACCTGCTGGCGCGCACGCACGTGGCCGGCGGCCGGCGCTGGACGGTGAACCGCATCGCCGATGAGCTCGGCCTGCCGGGCCTGGCCGTAGCACAGATGGCCAACGCCCTGGAGCAGGCCGGCCTGCTCGTGGTCACCGAGTACGACGAACTGTTGCCCTCGCGTGACGTCGGCCGCATCAGCGTCTACGAGGTCCTGGATATCGCCCGCCGTCAGGGCAGCGGCCACGCCGCGCCGCGCGTGGTGCCGATGCCGCCGGTCGACCGGCTGCTGGCCGGCATCGAGGAGGCGCGCCGCAACCGCTGCGGCGAGCTCACCCTGCGCGACCTGGTGGACGAGGCCCCGCGGCTGTCGCTGGCGGTGGCGCGCCGCTAAGGCGACGCTGGCTACTCCCCGGCGATCGTCATCTCGCCGATGAGCACCGAGCCGGTGCGGATCCCGCCGCGCGCATCGACATCGCTGCCCAGCGCGACGATGTCCTGGTACATCGGCCGCAGGTTGCCCGCGATCGTGATCTCCTGCACCGGGAAGGCGATCGCCCCGTCCTGCACCCAGAAGCCACTCGCCCCGCGCGAGTAGTCCCCGGTCACCCCGTTCACGCCCTGCCCCATGAGCTCGGTGACCAGCAGGCCGGTGCCGAGACGCCTGAGGAACTGCTCCGCGCCGAGCGCCGGCTCGGTGCTGCTGACGAGGAGGTTGTGGATGCCCCCGGCGTTGCCGGTGCTCTTCAGCCCCAGGCGCCGCGCCGAATAGCTGCCGAGCACGTAGCCGTCGAGCACCCCGGCGCGCACCAGCTCGCGGTCATGCGTGGCGGCGCCCTCGTCGTCGAACGGGCTGCTGGCCAGCCCCTTCTTGATGTGGGGCCGCTCCTGCATCGCGAGGAACTTCGGGAAGATCTGCTCGCCGGCGGCACCGAGCAGGAACGAGGACTTGCGGTATTGGCTCGAGCCGCTGATTGCGCCCACGAAGTGCCGGAACAGCCCGCGCGCGAGGTCCGGCGTGAAGGCCACCGGTGCCTTGCGGGTGGTGAGGCGCTGCGCGCCCAGGCGCGACAGCGCGCGCTCCCCGGCGGTGCGCCCGATGCTCACGGCGCTCTCCAGGTCCCTAGGATCGCGCGCCACGGTGTACCAGTAGTCGCGCTGCATGTCCTCGCCGGCCTGGGCGATGAGCGAGCAGCTGACCGAGTGGCTGGTCGCCGAGTAGCCGCCGAGGAAGCCCAGCGAGTTGCCGTACACCGCGGTGCTGCGCTGCGTGTTGACCGAGCCACCTTCGGAGTTGCTGATGCGCGCATCCACGGCAAGTCCTGCCGCCTCGCACTCGCGCGCAAGTTCAATGGCGCGCTCCGGCGGCAGGTCCCAGGGATGATCCAGGTCAAGGTCCGGAATCTCGCGCGCCAGTGCCTCCGGTTCCACCAGCCCCGCGTACGGGTCCTCCGCCGTGTAGCGGGCGATGGCGCAGGCCTTCTCGACCGTCGCGCGCACCGCCGCGGCCGCCAGGTCCGCGGTGCTCGCCGAGCCCTTGCGCTTGCCGAAGTACACCGTCACTGCCAGACCCCGGTCGCGCTGGTACTCGATGGTGTCGACCTCGCCCAGGCGCACGCTCACCGACAGCCCCTGGCTCCGCGAGGCATCCGCCTCGCACTGCGAGGCGCCCTGGCGCTTGGCCTCCTCCAGCGCGAGGCTGGCGACGTCCTGAAGCTGCGCGGAGGCCTTATCGGTGTGCGGCTGTTGCATCATGCGTGATCGGCGACCTGGGATAGACTTGAATTGTAGCAGCCAGCCAAGATTTCAACGGCCATCGGTCCTCGAGAGAACGTAGAGTGAGCCACGAACCCGACGACGAGCTTGAGCAGGACGAGGCCGCGGAGCGCCCCAGCAAGAGTTCGCGAAAGCGCGCGGCGCACGCCGCGCAGGATCTGGGCGTGGAACTTGCGCAGTTGCGCGATGCGCAGCTCGAGGCGCTTGACCTGCCCGAGAAACTCAAGGAGGCGCTCCGTGCCCTGCGCACCATCAACAGCCGGGTCGCCGGGGCGCGCCAGCGCCAGTACATCGGCAAGCTGATGCGCGATGTCGACCCGGAGCCGATCCGTGCCGCGCTCGATGCACGCCGCCAGGTGGATGCCCAGGAGACCGAGCGCTTCAAGCGCGTCGAATCCTGGCGTGACCGGCTGATCGCCGAGGGCGCGCCGGCCCTTCAGGATCTGCAGCGCTGGCGGCCGCAGATCGACCCCGCGGAGTGGGCGCACCGTGTCAGTGCGGCGCAGGCCGAGCGTGCGCACACCGGGGCCCCGGGGCCTGCCTCCCGGGAGCTGTTTCGCGCTTTGCGGGCATTGTTCGCTACAATGCCGCGATGAAAGCGCTTGTTGGCATCATCATGGGCTCATCCTCCGACTGGGAGACGATGCAGTCGGCCGCCGAGACGCTGGACAAGCTCGCCGTGCCCTACGAGGTGCGCGTGGTCTCCGCGCACCGCACTCCGGACCTGTTGTTCGAGTACGCCTCCGCAGCGCGTGAGCGTGGCATCGAGGTGCTGATCGCCGGTGCCGGCGGGGCGGCGCACCTGCCGGGGATGACCGCGGCCAAGACGCGCCTGCCCGTGCTCGGCGTGCCGGTGCAGTCCAAGACCCTGGGCGGACTCGACTCGCTGCTGTCGATCGTGCAGATGCCCGCCGGGGTCCCGGTGGCGACGTTCGCGATCGGCTCCGCCGGGGCTGCCAACGCGGCCCTGTTCGCGGCCGCGATCCTCGCCAACAAGCATCCCGCCATCGCCACCGCCGTGGAGCATTTCCGCGAACGCCAGACCGCCGGCGTGCTCGGCAATCCCGATCCGCGCGCGCGCGCGCGCACATGACCGTCGGCATCGTGGGCGCCGGCCAGCTGGGCCGCATGCTGGCATTGGCCGGCTATCCGCTGGGGCTGGATTTCCTGTGCCTGGACCCGGCCAGCGATGCGCCGGCCGGCCAGGTCGCCCCGCTGCTGCACGGCAAGTTCACCGACCGGACGCTGCTGAAGCGCCTGGCGCTGCGCTGTGAAGTGCTCACCTTCGACTGGGAGAACGTTCCGGGCGCGAGCCTTGAGGCGGTGACGCGCGCGCACGGCGCGCGTATCTGCCCGCCGGTTGCAGCCCTGGCCGCCGCGCAGGACCGGGTCGCGGAGAAGCGCCTGTTCGAGAAGCTCAAGATACCGACGACCCGCTGGCGGGCGGTGAGCTCCAAGGCCCAGCTCACGCGTGCCATCGGCGCCATCGGACTGCCCGGCGTGCTCAAGACCCGCCGGCTCGGCTACGACGGCAAGGGCCAGGCGGTGGTGCGCACGGCGGCCGATGCGGCGCGGGCTTGGCAGCAACTCGGCGGGGCGCCGCTGATCTACGAGGAACTGGTGCCCTTTGACTGCGAGGTATCAATCATCGGCGCGCGCAGCGTGAGTGGCGAGATGGCCATCTATCCGTTGTGCGGCAACGTGCACGCCCAGGGGATCCTCAGGGTCACGCGCGCCCCGTACGGCCCGGCGCCATGGCAGCGCCAGGCGGCCGGGTACCTGCGCCGCGTCCTGCGGCACTTTCGTTACACCGGCATTCTCACGATCGAGTTCTTCGTACAGCGGGGCCGCCTGATCGCCAACGAGATGGCGCCGCGCGTGCATAACTCCGGCCACTGGACCATCGAGGGGGCCGTCACCAGCCAGTTCGAGAACCACCTGCGGGCCATCCTCGACCTGCCCCTGGGCAGCACCCGGGCGGTCGGGCACAGCGGCATGGTCAACCTCATCGGCAGCATCCCCGAGCGCGCCAAGTTGCTCAAGCTCAAGGGCCTGCACCTGCACGACTACGGCAAGAAGCCGCGGCCGGGCCGCAAGGTTGGCCATTGCACCCTGGTCGAGGCCTCGGCGGCCCGCCGCGACGCCCGGACGCTCAAGGTGCTGAAGGATTTGGCCGCCGGCGTTGGCTTCCCGTAACATCGGTCGCGAGCCACCATGTACCTGGAAACCTTCAAACTCAAGGAATTGCCCTTCCGGCTCAGCCCGGATCCGCAGTTCCTGTACCTGTCCAAACAGCATGCACGCGCCAAGGCGTACATGGAGTCGACCATCTGGTTCACCGACGGCTTCGTGGTGATCACCGGTGAGATCGGCTCGGGCAAGACCACGCTGATCGAGTCCTTCCTCAAGGAGGTGCCGGCGGACGTGGTGGTCGCGCAGATCAACCAGACGCAGGTCTCGGCGATCGACTTCCTGCAGGCGGTGCTGGTGCAGTTCGGCTTCTCGCCCTTCAAGATGCGCAAGGCGGAGCTGATCAGCACGCTCAACAACTTCCTGATCGAGCAGTACGCCGCCGGCCGGCGCGTGCTGCTGATCGTCGACGAGGCGCAGAACCTCACCATGCGCGTGCTGGAGGAGATCCGCATGCTCTCCGGGGTCGAGACGACCAAGGAGAAGGTGCTGCGCATCATCCTCGCCGGGCAGCCGGAGCTGTCCGACAAGCTGGACAACCCGCAGCTCGAACAGCTCACGCAGCGCGTGCGCCTGCGCTTTCACCTGCAGACCCTCAGCGAGAGCGAGACGCGCGGCTACATCCAGCATCGCCTGGAGGTCGCCGGCGCCGGCGATCGCGCGCTGTTTGCCCCGGACACCTTCCCCGAGATCTACCGCTACAGCGGCGGCGTGCCGCGGCTGATCAACACCCTGTGCGACACGGCGATGATGGCCGCCGGCACCGCGGACCGCGACCTGGTGACGCGCGAGGACATCGACAGCGCCGTGGCGGAACTGCAGTGGGTCGAGTATCGCGCACCGGCCGCGCCACCAGCCCACTGAGACCGAGCGGCTCGCCCCGCCGGTGCCGCGGGCGCCAGCGCGCGGCCGCAGGGCCGCCCGACGCTGGCGCGCCTCCTGGTCGCCACCGACGGCCGCACCGTGCAGGAGATTCCGCTGCGCCCGGGCCGCGTCATCGTCGGCCGCACGCCGGACAATGACGTGCACATCGACAGCCGCTTCATCAGCCGCCACCACTGCCAGGTCATCACCACGACCCATTCATGCGTGGTCGAGGACCTCAACAGCACCAACGGCATCTTCGTGAAGTCCAACCGCGTGCGCCGCCACCTGCTGAACGATGGCGACGTGGTGCTGATCGGCAAGCACGAGCTGATCTACATCGATGAGCGCGCCGGCCCGCCCCCGCAACACCCTCGCCGACACCATGCCGGGGCTGCAGGCGCTGCGCGAGGCCGACATACCCGGCCATGAAGCGCAAGAGGAAGATGACGACGAGGCCGAGGCCGCGGAGTCGAAGTAGCCCTTTTAGGGCTCGTCGTTGCGGGTCAGCAGGTCATCCGGGTACTGCGAGCGCAGCTCACGGTAATCGCGGCGCCGCAGCAAGACCACCACGCCGCCCAGCACGAACAGCAGTCCGAGGATGCCGGCGAGCAGGCTGAGCACCCCGTGTGCCGCCAGCAGGTAGCTGCCGCCCAGTATCAGCAGCCCACAGGTTATGTATAACCAGGGCAGGCCTTCGTACACGGGGCGCGAGAACCGCATCCGCGCATCCTAGCGCGACCATCCCGTGTTGGATACGACGGCGATGGTGTTGGCCCCTGGCGCGCCTAACTGAGGCCGAAAAGCTTCAGCAACCGCTCCATCAGGGAAGGCTTCCAGCCCTCCACGCGGAAGTCGGTCGCGCGCCCCTTGTTACGGCGGCTGACTTCGGCCAACAGGTCCGCAGGCAGCTTCAGCTGCGGGGCTTCAATCGTGTCTTCGAAATGCATTGCGAACCCTCAGCGTTATTCGTTCTCGCCGATGCACGTTACGGCACCCAGCAGCAGCTGTTGCGTGTGGGGAATCACAGCTTCGCGATTGCGCGGGATTATGTCGCGATGCGCACCAGGCACGCGCGCGCGACCCGGGAAAATCAGGCCGTGCCGCCCACCGTGAGTCCCTCGATCTTCAGCGTCGGCTGGCCGACGCCGACCGGCACGCTCTGCCCGTCCTTGCCACAGGTGCCGATGCCGTCGTCGAGTTTCAGGTCGTTGCCGACCATCGAGACGCGGGTGAGTACGTCCGGGCCGTTGCCGATGAGCGTCGCGCCCTTGAGCGGCGCGCCGACGCGCCCGTTCTTGATCTCGTAGGCCTCGCTCGCGGAGAACACGAACTTGCCGGAGGTGATGTCGACCTGGCCGCCGCCGAAGTTCACCGCGTAGATGCCACTGTCGACCGAGCGGATGATGTCCTCGGGCGCATGCGGACCGGGGCGCATGTAGGTGTTGGTCATGCGCGGCAGCGTCAGGTGCGCGAAGGATTCGCGACGCCCGTTGCCGGTGGGCGCCACGCCCATGAGGCGCGCGTTGAGGCGGTCCTGCATGTAGCCGCGCAGCACGCCGTTCTCGATCAGCGTCGTGCACTGCGTTTGCGTGCCTTCATCGTCGATGTTGAGCGAGCCGCGGCGGCGCGAGAGCGTGCCGTCATCGACAACGGTGCACTCCGGCGCGGCGACCTGCTCGCCGATGCGGTTGGCAAACGCGGAAGTCCCCTTGCGGTTGAAGTCCCCCTCCAGGCCGTGGCCGATCGCCTCATGCAGCAGGATCCCCGGCCAGCCCGGCCCGAGCACCACGGTCATCATCCCGGCCGGCGCCGGCCGCGCCTCGAGGTTCACCAGGCCCTGACGCACCGCCTCGCGCGCCAAGGCCAGCGGGCGGTCGCCCTCGACCAGTTCCGCGAGCGAGAAGCGCCCGCCGCAACCGGCGTAGCCCTGCTCGCGCCGGCCGCCCTGCTCGACCAGCACCGAGACATTGAAGCGCACCAGCGGGCGCACGTCCGCGGCCAGCTCGCCATCGCTGGTGGCAATGAGCACCAGCTCGTGCACCGCGACCAGGCTCGCCGTGACATGCACGACGCGCGGGTCGATCTTGCGTGCCTCACGGTCAACGCGCTCCAGCCACGCCACCTTGTCCTCGGTGGCCAGCGCAATGCCCGGGATCCGCGGGCAGGTACAGGCGGTGCCCGGCCTTGGCGCGCCAGGCGCTCACCTGCCGGTCGGCGCCCTGCACGGCGATGGCGCGCGCGGCGCGCGAGGCCTCCTCGAGCGCCGGCAACACGATCTCGTCGGAATAGGCGAAGCCGGTCTTCTCGCCGGCCAGCGCGCGCACGCCGACGCCCTGCTCGATGCTGGCGCTGCCGTCCTTGACGATGCCGTCCTCGAGCGACCAGGACTCCTGGTGCGAGACCTGGAAGTACAGGTCCGCAAAATCCACCGAATGCGCCAGCACCTCGCCGAAGATCTTGTCGAGCCGCCGATCGTCGAGGCCGCTGGGGCGCAGGATCAGATCGCGCGCAAGGTTCAGCGGGTCGGTCGTGGCCACATCATTCATGGGCGGATGTTCCTTTCCGAAAAAGCCCGGTGCGCGAGCGCCGGGAATGACTTACGCACGCCTTCCTGGGCGGACAGGTTCACCGCCGCCACCGTGCAACCGCGGCCGCGTGGCACGCGGCTCACGATGCGGCCCCAGAAATCGACGATCATGCTGTCGCCGTAGGTTTCGCGCCCGCTCGGGTGGAAACCCGATTGCGCCGGCGCGATAACATAGCAGAGATTCTCGATGGCCCGCGCGCGCAGCAGGGTCTCCCAGTGCGCGCGCCCGGTCGGGGTGGTGAACGCGGAGGGGATCGCCAGCAGCTGCGCGCCCTGTGCGCTCAACTGCCGGTACAGCTCGGGGAAGCGCACGTCATAGCACACCGACAGTCCGAGCCTGCCGACCGGGGTGTCGATGACCACCGCCTGGGCGCCCGGGGCGACGTGCGCGGACTCGCGGTAACTCTCCGCCCGCTCCGGCAGGTCCACGTCGAACAGGTGGATCTTGTCGTAGCGCCCGACCCGGCGCCCGTCCGCGTCGTAGACCAGCGAGGCTGCGGCGACCCGCCCGTCGGCGCCGGCGCGCAGCGGCACGGTACCGCCGACGATCCACAGGCCGAGGCGGCGCGCGCTCGCGGCCAGGAATTCCTGCACCGGGCCGCTGCCGTCGGCTTCGGCGACCGCGCGCTTGTCGGCATCCTTCAGTCCCATGAAGGAGAAGTTCTCCGGCAGCACGGCCAGCCGCGCCCCCCGCGCCGCCGCCGCCTCGAGCAGTCCACGCGCCTGCTCCAGGTTCGCCGCCACGTCGGGTCCGGAAGTCATCTGCAGCGCCGCCAGCTTCATGCTCGATTCGTACCTCGTGTCATTGCGCCGACACTATGGGGTCGTCCCACGTGCCCCGCAAACGCAGCTCGATCCGGCTGCGTTCACCGCCGCTGCCGGTCAGCCAGTCACGCAGCGCAAGCCAGGCGGCGGCCACCCTCGGTGTCGGGCCCAGCCCGCGCAGCGGCTTCGGCAGGCGCTGCTCGCCGCGCAGCACGAAGGCCTCGCCCTCGTAGTCGCGCGCTACGAGCCCCAGGCGCGCACGCACCAGGATCTCCGCATCCCCATCGAGGTGAAGGTCCGCCGTGCTCGCCACCCCATCGTGCAGCTCGAAGCTCGCCGCCAGGCGCGCGAAATGCACCGCCGGCGCGGCCGGCCTGTTCGGGCGCGATCCCGCCCAGCAGCGCCGGCACCAGGAACAGCGGGAACGGGACGCCCGAGTCCTTGGCCGGCAGGCGCGTCGCGCCCTCGGTCAGAAGCATATGGAGGTTGCCGCTGAGGGTTGCAAGGGGCACGGCCTCGTCCCTGCGCCAGCGTAGCTCACCGCTCAGGTTGCCGCGGCGCGCCTCCAGCTCCGGACGCAGACCGTAGCTGGCAAGGGTCGCCTGCGCATCGGTGCTGTCGAGGCTGAAACTCACGCTGCAGGTGCCGCCGTGGCAGCCGGCGCTGCCGCGCGCATCCTCGCTGCCACCGGTCAGGCGCGCTTCGCTGAAGGTGAGGTCGCCCGATGAATTCGTCACCAGCGCGCTGAAGCGGCCGAGTGGATGGCCCTGCCACCGCAGGTCCTCGACCGACAGGCGCGTGACCGGGGCGAGCGCTGCGGCCTGTGAACCGGCCTGCAGCAGCTCCATGGCCCGTGCGGCATCGAAGCGCGCCAGCTCCAGGCGTGCCGGTTGCTGCGCATCGCCGCCCTCGGGCCAGCGGACCGCACCGCTGATGAGCGCGGACTGCAGTTCAACTTCACCGCGACGCCGGGCACTGCGGGCAAGCAGCCGCACCTCCGGGTACGCAGCGCTGCCCAGCAGCAGCTCGCCTGCCGTCACATCGCCCTGCAGCCGCGGCAGCGCCGCATCGGCAGCGCTTGCGCGCCATAGCGCCAGATAGCGCGGCAGGTCGAGGCGGGCGATGCGGCCCTCCACGGTGAGCACGGCTTCCTCGGGGAGCACCGGGGCGGTGGCGCCCAGGCGCAGCGCCCCGCGCTCGATGCGCCAGCTATCCGCGCTGCGAGCGAGGGCCAGCTGCGCACGCAGCCGCTCACCGAGCGCCACGCGCAGCTGCGCGCGGCTGTCCCCGCCCTGCAGTTCCAGGTGCAGCGGCACCGCGGCCTCCGCCGGCTTTGCGAACGGCTCCGGCAGGCGGCTGGCGACCCCGACGAGGGTGGTGTCGGCGTGCAGGGTCCAGCGCCCCGGTGCGCGCGCGCCGCGCGCCGGGACGCTCAGCTGCGCCGTCCACTCGGCATTACCGGCGAGCGTCGCGTCGGCATCACTGCCGCCGATGGCCAGCAGCGCCTGGCGGGCATCGAGCAGGCCGCGCGCCGAAATCACAAGGCTGGCCGCGCCCGGCTCGCGGCGTTCACCGACGGCCAGGCTCACCGGTCCGCCGAGCCACTGACCGGTCAGGCTGGAGCGCTGCAGGCGTTCATTGGCGAAGGCGAGCGTGCCGTGCTGCACCTGGATCGGCGGCACGCCGGCCACCGGGGAGAGCTGCGTGCCATCGAGCACCGCGGTCACGCGCACCCGCGGTGGCAGCGCCCGCTGCGCGGCCAGCTTCACGTCCACATCCAGCAGTGTCGCGCCGGAGAGCTCGATGCCGGGCAGCGTCGGGGCATAGCGGCCGAGGTCCGGGCGATCCCGCAGCCACTGCACCGCCTCCTGCGCCTGCCCCGCCAGCAAGCCGGCGAAGTGCACCGCGCCCCGCGGCCGCGGATCCCATTGCAGCCGGGCCTTGCTGAGCTGGAAGGTGCCGCTGCGCGCGTGGCTGATCACAGCATCCACGCGCTGCGCGCGCCAGTCGAGGTGCGCGCTGAGTTCCTGCACCGGCGGCCATGTCTCGTCCCCGGCCAGACTGACCTCGCGCAGCTCGAGCGCCCCGTGGAACTCCCCGCCGGTCCGCGTCAGCGCAGGATCGACGTACAGCGGACCATGGAGTTCGAGCGTGCCGCTGGTGATGCGCCCGCCGCTGACCTGGCTGGCATCGATGCCGAAGGCACTGCCGGCGCGCGCCCCCAGCAGGCTCGCCAGCATCACGGCGTCGGTTTCCGCCAGCTCAACGTGGGCGTCGATGCGCCCGGCATCCTCGGGTGCACTCCCCGCCACCATGCCGTTCACGGCCACGCGCATCCCCTCGCGGTGGATCTGCAGGTCCTGGGTCTGCGCATGCCAGCGCCCGGCCTCGGCGCCGACCAGCAGGCGCGCCGCGACGGCGAGCCCCTCGAGCCTGACAGGCTGGGTGCGGGTGCTGAGGATCTGCGCGCTGTCCGCCGCGACCTCCACGAGCAGCCGGCTGTCGTTGCCGCTCACCCGCGCACTCAGTCCGCTCAGTTCCAGGTCATGCGCGGCGGTTGCCAGCCTCAGCGATTCCACCTGTCCCAACGTATGCAGGCGCGTGCCGGGGGCGCGCTTGCCATCCCAGGCGAAGTCCAGTTCGCGCACCGTGCCCTCGAGCGCCAGGTGCCCGAGGGGCAGGTTCGGGTCATGCCAGCGCGCGATGTCGGCCGCCAGGGCCAGCGGCAGCGCCCGCACCAGGCCCTGCGCCGCGCCGTCTTCCGCCAGCATCACCTGCGAGCTCAGCGCCTGGGCCGCGCCGACGTCAAGGCTCTCCACGGTGAGCAGCCAGCGGCCGGCACGCGGCACGAGCCGCCAGTCGGCGCGCAGTCGCGGCAGCTGCAGTGCGGGCCCGCCTGCGATGCGCGGCTGCCACTCGAGCGATTCGGCGCGCACCGCCCCGCCCACCGCCGCGAACGCACCGCGCGCCAGCTGCGCGTTCAGGTCGAGGTTGCCGGTTCCCCCGCCCGGCAGGTACGCCGCCAGGGCCCGCTGACCGAGCACCCCGTGCCAGCCGCCAAATACCAGGCGTTCTCCGGTGAAGCGCACCGACCCCTGCAAAGTGCGCGGGTCGCCCATGTCACCGTGCACGCTGGCATGCAGTTGCATGTCCTCCCCCAGGGTGTCCGGCAGCAGGGCGCGTACCTCGAGGCTCCAGTCCGCGCCGCGGCGCCGCAGTTGCGCGTGCCGCAGGCTCACGATCAGGGGCGGCGCGGAGCTGCCGGACGGCAGGCGCATCGTGCCACCCTCCAGGTCGACGCGGTCGCCGCGCCAGCGGGCCAGCAGGCGCGCGCCTGAATCCAGCGCACCGCCCTGCGGCGCACCGGGCGCGGCGGCGCGGGCCGCCGCGGTGCCCAGGGTGCTCAGGTCGATGTCAGGATTCACGAAGGTGATGCGCCCGGCCTCGAAGCGGCCGCTGCGCGCCATGCGCCATGCATCGAGCGAGACGATCAGTTCCGGGGCGTGCAGCGCGGGCCCGGGACGGGCATCGCCCACGGCGATGTCGTGGAACACCGCCTCGGGACCGTACCAGCCCCAGCGCACGCTCAGGCCACTGAAGCTGATCTCCAGCCCGGTCTCATGGCGGACCAGCTGCTCAAGGGCGGCGCGATGCTGCGGCACGCGGGCGGCGATCATCGCGAATACCAGCAGCACCGTGAGCGCCAGCACGGCACTGCCGCCCAGCCCGAGTGCCAGCAGGTGCAGGCGGGAGCGGGCGGGCCGCACGGCGCCCGCCGCAGCAGATGCTGCGGACGGCCCGCCACCCGGATCTGCGCGCACTAGCTCACCCTCAAGTGCTAAACGATGACGACGTCGTACTGATCAATGCCGTACAGCGACTCGACCTGCAGGCGGATCGGACGGCCGACCTGCGTCTCCAGCTCGCCCATGGTGGCGGATTCCTCGTCGAGCAGGCGGTCCACCACCTCCTGGTGGGCCAGTATCAGCAGCTCCCTGCTGGCAAACTGCCTGCTCTGTCGCACAATTTCCCGAAAAATCTCGTTGCACACCGTTTCCACGGTGCGCACGAACCCGCGTCCCTCGCAGGCCGGGCAGGCCTCGCACAACACGTGCTCGAGGCTCTCGCGGGTGCGCTTGCGCGTCATCTCCACCAGCCCCAGCGGTGACAGGCTCACGATGTGGGTCTGCGCACGGTCGCCGGCGAGCGCGCGTTCCAGGGCCGCCAGCACCGCGCGGCGGTGCGGCTCGTCGCGCATGTCGATGAAGTCGATGATGATGATGCCGCCCAGGTTACGCAGGCGCAGCTGCCGCGCGATGCTCACCGCCGCCTCGAGGTTGGTACGGAAGATCGTCTCCTCGAGCGTGCGGTGACCCACGTAGGCACCGGTGTTCACGTCGATGGTCGTCATGGCCTCGGTCTGGTCGATCACCAGGTGGCCCCCCGACTTCAGCGGCACCTTGCGGTCGAGCGCCTTGACGATCTCCTCCTCGACGCCGTTCAGGTCGAAGATCGGGCGCGGCCCGGAGTACAGCTCCACCGCCGAGGCCGCCTCCGGCAGGAAGGCCGCCGCGAACTCGCGCATGCGCGCGTGCTCCTGCGGTGAGTCCACCAGTACGCGGCTCACCCCGCGCGCCAGTTCATCGCGCAGCACGCGCAGCGACAGCGGCAGGTCCTGGTGCACGACGCTCCCGGGGCTGGCCTGCTGGGCGCTGGCCCGCACGTGCTCCCACAGCTTCGCCAGATACAGCATGTCCTCGCGCAGGCTCTCCGGCGATGCCCCCTGGGCGGCGGTGCGGATGATGTAGCCCCCGTCGGTGTTGCCATCGAGCAGCTGCGTGAGCACGGCCTTCAACCGCGCGCGCTCGGCCTCGTCCTCGATGCGTGCCGACACCCCGATCGCCTGGCCACGCGGCATGTAGACCAGGAAACGCGACGGCAGCGCCACGAAGGTGGTCAGGCGCGCACCCTTGGTGCCGATCGGATCCTTGATGACCTGCACCAGGATGTCGTCGCCGGCGTTGACCAGCCGGCGGATGTCCTCGCTCACGGCCATGCCGGCGCCGGCCCCGACGAGGGTGTCCTCGGCCTGCTTGCCGGCGATGTCGGCGGCGTGCAGGAAGGCGGTGCGCTCGAGCCCGATCTCCACGAACGCCGCCTGCATCCCGGGCAGCACCCGCGAGACGCGTCCCTTGTACAGGTTGCTGACCAGGCCGCGGCGGCTGGCGCGCTCGATGTGCACCTCCTGCACCACGCCGTTCTCGAGGATCGCGGCGCGCATCTCGCGCGGGGCGACGTTCACCAGGATCTCGATGCTCATGAGGGCACCGCAACGCCGCCGCGGCCCAGCAGGCAGGGCATCCCGGCCGCGCGCAACAGCTCGGCGGTCTCGAACAGTGGCAGTCCCATCACCCCAGAATAACTGCCGTTGAGGCGTTCGATGAAGACCGCGGCACGTCCCTGCACCGCGTAGCCGCCGGCCTTGTCGCGCGGCTCCCCGGACTCCCAGTAGGCCAGGCATTCGGCGTGGCTCAGCCTGCGGAATGTCACCTCGCTGGTGCTCAGGCGGGTCGCCGGTGCCGTGCCGCCGGTGTCCAGTGCCACCGCGGTGAGCACGGTGTGCGTGCGCCCCGAGAGCCGTCCCAGCATCGCCAGCCCCTCGGCCGCGCTCGCCGGCTTCCCGCAGATCACCCCATCGAGCATCACGATGGTGTCGGCCCCCAGCACCGGCAGCACGCCGGCATGGCCGCGCACGGCGAGTGCCTTGGCGCGCGCCATGCGCAGGACGTAGTCGGCGGCGGCCTCCCCGGGCAGCACCGACTCGTCGATGTTGGGCTCAGCGGTGGTGTGTGCCACGCCGATCTGCGCCAGCAGCGCCCGCCGGCGCGGGGAGGCCGAGGCCAGACACAGCAGCGGTGCGGGTGGGTCAGCCATCAGTCGCGATGGTAGGGATGGTTGAGCAGTATGCTCTGCGCGCGGTAGAGCTGCTCGGCGAGGACCACGCGCACCAGGGCATGCGGTAGCGTGAGCTTGGACAGTGACCAGCGCGCGTGACTGCGGGCCAGCACCTCGGGCGCGAACCCGTCCGGGCCGCCGATCAGCAGCGCCAGATCCTCGCCCGCCTGCTGACGCGAGCCGAGCCAGCCGGCGAGTTCGCGCGTCGTGAACTGGGTGCCGTGTTCATCGAGTGCGACGACGTGCTCGCCCGGGCGCAGCGTCGCGAGCAGTCCCTTGGCCTCGGTGGCGATCGCCTTGGCAGGCGTGCCGCCGGCGGTGCGCGTGCCGGGCTCGATCTCGAGCACCGTGACCTTCAGGTGTGCGCCGAGGCGCACGAGGTAGTCCTGGCAGGCGCTGCGTACCCAGGCGGGCATGCGCGTGCCCACGGCGATCACGCGCACGCGCATGGGCGGGAGCTAGCGCGCGACGCGCCGCCGTCGCGCCGCCGCGGCGCGCGCGGCGGCCGGCTTCTTCGTCGCGGCCGCGGCCACCGGCACCCCGGCTTCCCAGAGGCTTTCGAGTCCGTAGAACTCGCGCACGCGCGGCAGCATCACGTGCACCAGCACGTCGGTCAGGTCCACCAGCACCCACTCCCCGTCACGGGCGCCCTCGGTCCCGAGCGGCCGGAAGCCGGCCGCCTTGGCCTTCTGCGAGACATTGTCGGCGATGGAGCGCACGTGACGGTCGGAGTTGCCGGAAGCGATGATCATCGTGTCGGCGATGTCGGTGAGACCCCGCACATCCAGCACCCTGACATTCACGGCTTTCATGTCCTCAAGCGCGCTCGATACGATCTGCTGCAGTGGCGAGGCGTGCTCCGGCGAGGGGCGCGGGCGTTTGCGGGTTGTCATGTGCTTAAGTTAATTCTCCTGGAAATGACCGCCGTTACCGGGCATTAGGATCCTGCGGCGAAGCATAGCACCTCGTCTTGAGGATGATCTGCCGCACCTCCTCGGGCACCAGGTAGCGTGGGTCCCGCCCGGCCACCAGCAGCGCCCGCAGTTCGGTCGAGGATATCTCCAGCTGCGTGCCGGCATGCACGTAGATGCACCCGGCGCGCCGCGCGTGCAGCTCGCGGATGCTGCCGGTGCCATGATCCACCATGACCTCACCGAGCGGGCCGGTCGTGGGGGCGCGCCAGCCGGGGCGGTGGGCGACCACGATGTGGGCCAGATCGAGCAGCTCGCGCCAGCGATGCCAGTGGGGTAGCCCGAGAAAGGCATCCATCCCCAGGAGCAGACACAGCGAACGGTCCGGGTATTCCCGGCGCAGCTCCGTCAGCGTGTCCACTGAATAGGACACTCCCGTGCGCCGCACTTCGCGGTCATCGACGACGAAAGCCGGCTGGTCCGCCACCGCCGCGCGCACCATCGCAAGCCGCAGCTCAGCGCTCGCGTACAGCTGGTCGCGGTGCGGGGGGGTGCCGGCAGGCAGCAGGCGCACCTCGGCCAGGCGCAGTTCCTGCCACAGCTCGAAGGCGGTGCGCAGGTGTCCGCAGTGGATCGGGTCGAACGTGCCGCCAAAGATCCCGATGGGTTGCATGCCGCTAGCCGCTCACCTTGAGCCGCGGCATGGCCGGCTGCGCGCACAGCTCCCCGGTCAGAAGCGCAAGCTCGTCCCAGGCATCCCCGGGGAGCCGGCCCTTGATCATGCGGTCGGCACGGCTGGCACGCCGCGCCAGATCCCTGAAGGAGAGCCGCGGCGCACGGCGCTGTGCCTGCGCCAGCGCCGCGGCGGCCCCGGGTCGCTGCCAGGGCTGCGGCCGGCCGCCACCGCCGGACTGCGTGCTCCAGACATCGCGCAGCGACTTGACGAGCGCCCACAGCACCAGCGTGGGCTCGGTGCCCTCGGCCTTCAGCCCGGCCAGCATGTGCAGCGCGCGCGGGGTCTCGCCGCCGAGCACCGACTCGCCCAGCTGGAAGACATCGTAGCGCGCGCTGTCGGCCACGCTGGCCAGCACGGTCTGCGCGCTGATGCGCTTCTCCTGCGCCAGCAGCGCCAGCTTGGTGAGCTCCTGCTGGGCGGCGAGCAGGTTACCCTCGGTGCGCGCGGCCAGCAGCTCGAGCGCATCCGCGTCCGCCTCCAGTCCCAGCGCGCGGCAGCGGCCCTTGAGCCAGCCGACCAGCCGCTGCGCCTCCACCGGCCATACCTGCACCCAGCCGCCCACCGCATCCAGCGTGCGCACCCACTCGGCCGCCTGCGCGTCACGGTCCAGCCGCGGTGTGAGGATCAGGTACAGCGCGTCGGGATCCTTGGCCTTGAGCAGGCTCACCAGCGCGGCGCCCCCGGCAACACCGGGCTTGCCGCTGTGCAAGCGGATCTCCACCAGGCGGCGCGCACCGAACAGCGACAGGTTCGCACCCGAAGCGCGCACGTCGTCCCAGTCGGCGGCGCGCTCGATGAAGTGCACTTCGCGCTCGGTGAAGCCCGCCGCGCGGGCACGCTCACGAATCGCATCCGCAGCCTCGCCGGTGAGCAGCGGCTCGTCGCCCGACACCAGGTAGGCCGCCAGCGTCTGCCCGGACAGGTGCGTTGCGAGTGACTCGGGAGTGATCTTCACAATAGCTCACATTATTAACCAAATTTGCGGCGGAGTTGCCGCTACCCTGCCTGCCCGGGAGGATTACGCATCTGCCGAGCATGACCTGCCGTCGCAATCGCCTGGTGGCGCTCGTGGCCGCCTGCGCGCTTATTGTCTGCAGCGCCGTCTACTCCGCACACGGACTGAATGATCGTGGCCACGAGCACGAGCACTGCGACCTGTGCGTGCACTTCTCGGGCAGCGCCGGATCCCCGGCGCAGGCGAAGGTCATCGGCCAGCCGGCTCTGGTCGTCCGTGCGCTCCTCATCCTGCCTTCCGTCCTGCTCCCCGTCCCCGCGCCCCTGCGCGCGCACCTGCCTCGCGGTCCGCCTCGCTAAGTCCTTGACCTGACTCTCGCCTGGCCCGGTCCGCGACTCGCGGACGGCGGCCTGGCACGGGCATCACGTCGGTACCGGTTGTCATGGCCACGAGTCGCGCGTGAGAGCACCCGTGGCCTGCCGGTACGCACTGACTTCAAGGAGTGTGGCCAATGTTCACCCTACCCCGGGCCCGGGCGCGCGCCTGCGCTGCCGTGGTCTTCGCATTCATCGGCGGCATCTGCCACGCGCAGGTGGCTGACCAGGCCGGCGCCCTGCCGACCATCACCATCACGGCGCAGCACCTGAACGAGGAACGCTCACGGATTGACACCCAGACCGGGGCCTCCACCTACACCTTCAGCTCGGAGGCCATCCAGGCGGCCCCGGGCGGGGATAACGTGCAGCTGAACCAGGTCATGCTGCAGGTGCCCGATGCCGCGCAGGACTCCTTCGGGCAACTGCACATCCGCGGCGACCATAACGGGCTGCAGTTCCGCCTCAATGGCGTAATCCTGCCCGATGGCATCAGCTTCTTCGGGCAGACACTGCCGCCGCGCATGATCTCCTCGCTGCAGCTGATCACCGGCAGCCTGCCGGCCGAGTACGGCCTGCGCAGCGCCGGGATCATCGACCTCACCACCAAGGGCGGGGCGCTGCAGCCCGGCGGCGAAGTCTCCCTCTACGGCGGCAGCCACAACAGCATCCAGCCGAGCTTCAACTACGGCGGCACCTCCGGCGCCAACACCTACTTCGTCACCGGCGACTACCTGCAGAACGACCTCGGCATCGAGTCCCCGGACGGCAGCGCAACGCCGCTGCACGACCACACCCAGCAGTACCACGGCTTCGGCTACTTCGAGCACGTCATCGACGAGAGCAACCGCCTCACCGCGATCATCGGCACCGCGAACGCGACCTTCGAGATCCCGAACCTGCGTGGCGTGCACGCCGCCGATGTCGGCCCGGGACTCACCGTCAACGGCCAGACGGACTTCCTCAGCGACCTGCTGGACGAGAACCAGCGCGAGATCACGCATTTCGCGGCGCTGAGCTGGCAGCACTCCTCCGGCCCCCTCACCATGCAGGCCTCGCTGATCGCGCGCTACTCGAGTCTCGACTTCTCGCCCGACCCGCAGCTGGGCGACCTGTTGTTCACCGGCATCTCGCAGCAGGCCTACAAGCGCGACGTCGCCTACGGGCTGCAGAGTGATGGCGCCTACCAACTGAATGAGGCCCATACGCTGCGGGTCGGCGTGTACCTGCAGACCGACCGCCTCACCAGCAACACGACCTCGCAGGTGCTGCCGACGCTGGACGGACAGCAGACCACGGACGTGCCCGTCAGCATCCCCGATGACCAGGCCAACACGCAGTGGATCGAGAGCCTCTACGTGCAGGACGAGTGGCGCATCGCCCGCGCGCTGACCGTCAACTACGGCGTACGCTTGGACCACTACGCTGCCTTCTCCAGCGGCAGCCAGGTAAGTCCGCGCGTCAACCTCGTCTGGCAGGCGGCGGAAAACACCACCGTGCATGCCGGATACTCACGCTTCTTCTCGCCGCCACCGTTCGAGCTGGTGGGCGCCACGACCATCGACAAGTTCATCAACACGACTGCAGCGCCGCAGGTGCTGCTCGATGACACGGTGAAACCTGAGCGCTCGAACTACTACGACCTGGGAATTCAGCAGGTGGTGAGCAAGGTGCTCACGCTCGGGCTCGACTCGTACTACAAGCAGGCGACGGATCTCATCGACGAGGGGCAGTTCGGCGCCCCGATCATCCTCACGCCCTTCAACTACCGCTACGGGCAGGTGTACGGGGTGGAGTTCACCGGCAACTACAGCCGCGGGCACTTCCAGGCCTACGGGAATCTTGCCGTGCAGCGCGCGATCGGCAAGTACATCGTCTCCAGCCAGTTCAACTTCTCGCCCGCGGACCTCGACTACATCGCCAGCCACTACGTCCACCTGGACCACGAGCAGCAGGTCACCGCCTCCGGTGGAGCCTCCTACACCTGGCACGGCACGCGCGTCAGCGGCGACCTCCTGCTCGGCTCAGGGCTGCGGCGCGACCTCGGCCTTGCCGACGGCAGCAGCATCCCGAACGGGGCCCGCCTGCCCTACTACCACCAGGTCAACCTCGGAGCGAGCCATGAGTTCGACCGGCAGGGCATCGCGGGGCTCACCGTGCGCGTGGATGTCATCAACGTGTTGGACGAAAAGTACGAGATCCGCGATGGCACCGGGATCGGCGTGGGCGCGCCGCAGTACGGGCCGCGGCGCGGTTTATTTGCCGGACGCGTCATAGACGTTCTGAGCCAGTTACGCGACTCCCAAAGCCGCCCATCAAGCCAACAATTCGCAGCCAGTGAGGGAAGAGCGGTGCACTCATTCATGACGTGCGTGGGTATCTCGGGTAGCTCAAGGAGCCCTGATGAGCAAGCAACCGGATCGGGCAGCGAACTTGGCTGAGCAGGCGCTCGGGCGCACTACTGTGCCAGCGGTCGGTGTGCTGGCGCCGAGCGAGGAAGGTCAGGAGCCGGATGACGGCCGTGCCCACACCGTTGCGTGGCAGGAAGCGGTGCGAATTGCAGTCGTCGCAATCGCAGCGGCCTGCGTCTGGCGGCGCCTGTGGGAGCCGTTCCCCGCGATCAGCATCATTGGTGTTGCGGGCTTGGGGTTAGGCGGCTGGCCGATCTTTAAGGAAGCCCTGCAGAACCTTCTTGCGAAGCGCATGACCATGGAACTATCCATGTCAATCGCCATCATTGCCGCCGCGGCCATCTTAGAGTTTTTCACGGCCTCATCATCACACTATTCGTCTTGGTCGCTGAGGTTCTCGAGGAAATGACGGTATCGCAGGGACGGCGGGCAATCCGGGATCTGTTGGATTTCTTGCCGCGCGCGGTATCGGTACGCCGCGGCGGAACGCTATGCGACAGGTGGATGCCGGCACTGTCTGATCGGCGACGCCGTACTGGTGGATCCGGGTGGCCGGATTCCGGTAGACGGTATCGGTGATCAGCTGGCCACTCGTTCGTCGATCAGGCGCGTATCACGGGTGAATCGATGCGGATTGAAAAGGAGAGACGGAGATCGGTGGTGTTCGCTGGTTCGATCAATCAATCCGGTGCGCTGGAGATTCTTGCCGAGCGGATAGGACGGGACACGAGCTACGGCAAGATCATCGAGGCGGTCGAGCAAGCGGAGCGCTCTCGCGCTCCGGTACAACGCCTGGCGGATCTGTTGGCAGGTTACTTGGTTTACTTTGCGCTCGCGGCGGCACTGTTGACATATCTCCTGACGCGCGACATTCGCTCTACGATCTCCGTAGTAATCGTGGCGGGTGCCTGCGGCATCGCAGCGGGAACGCCGCTGGCGATTCTGGGCGCGATCGGTCGCGCGGCACGCGCGGGCGCGATCGTCAAGGGAGGATTATTCCTCGAGCAACTCGGATCGGGTGGACTACCGTCGTGCTGGATAAGACCGGAACGCTGACGCTACGGGCAGCCTGGAGGTGCGCGCGATAGTGTACCTCGGGGGGAACGCGAAATCGCGAGTTGCTTCTTGAGATCGCCGGATCGGCGGAGCTGCGATCCGAGCACCCGCTTAGGTAAGACTATCGTGCGTATGCACGGAAGATAACGGACGCGAACCTGCGGGAGCCCGAGCGATTCGGTTACACACCCGGCTGCGGAATCGATGCATGTGCTGGACGGCGAGCTTATATTGGTCGGGAACAGGGCGCTGATGCGCGAGCATGATATGTGGCATGTGCCCGCTGATGTCTTCTAGCCAATCCCAGGAAGAGACCTCGGAAGTGCTGGTGGCCCACATGGGCACAAGTTACTCGGCGCGATTGTGATAGCGGACACAGCTTGCGCCTTGAGGCCAGTTGTGCGGTAAAAGCGATCGATGCGATGGGCATCAAGACGATCCTCATTACGGGAGACGCTAAGGAGCGTTGCCGAGGCCGATCGCGACGAGAACTGGGAATTTCGGAGGTGGTCGCCGGATCTACTGCCAGAGGATAAGCGCACTCGCGTCAAGGATTTGGTGGCTGGCGGCAGCATGCGTGGCGATGGTGGGTGACGGGGTAAAGACGCGCCCGCGCTTGATCGAAGCTGACGTAGGGGTGGCTATGGGTTCTGGTACCGATGTCGCACGCGAAAGCGCGGACGTGGTGTTGCTCGGGAACGATCTACTGAAATTTGCCGAAACGCTCGGCATCGCACGTCGCACGCGGCAGAATCATCTGGGCGAACTTCGTGGGCACCATTGGCAGTGGACGCAGTAGGTATCGCATCTGGCTGCCTTCGGTTATCTGAATCCACTCTTTGCAGCCTTTATACATGTGGCTCGGAGTTGGCGTTTATCGCGAATTCGGCACGCTTGCTTCCGGCTCGTCTGCGATGCATCGCCTGCAGCTGTCACGCATAGCTGAGGCATCAGCTAACGGTAGTTTCCCTCCAATTCCGGCGGCGGTATCAGATTCCGCGCTCACCAGTCCACTCAATAGGTGAAGGTCGCGCGGCTCGGCAGACGAAGACGCGCGCCTGAGAGCTATGGCGCGACATCTCTTTGCCGACATCCGCATGGCCGCTCTCACCAGCTCGTATCTTGCGGGTCGAAATGCCGCAAGGTATGGCTATGCTCGGCTCACTGTTGATCTGTAAGCTATCTTTGTTTGAGACGCAGGGACACTGATTTGGTCTCAACTAGTCGTTGTCATCTAACTGTCACGCAACCAGACATAGCCAGACACGGTGGAAGCGGCCTTAGGCATGCGTCGTGGTGTCTCTCGTGGCTTCTCCTTATTCAACGCGCCCCACACTCTTGCTAGTGTGTCCTCCTACACTTTGTTGCTAACCAAAGCGAGGCGGCACGTTTAGCGCGCTCCGCCAAACGTGGAACGACATGACGGAATCAGCTTTGCCTCCAGACAAGGACCACGCCAAAACGATCAGGGCACTCTCCGACAGGTTGCAGGTGCTCATGCACGAAGTCGGCGAAATATACCGAGTGGAATTTGATCGACTCGCGCAAGGGGCGCGCATCTCAACGTATCTCAGCGTCTCGCTATGAACTATACGCGATCGATCCTGCGCAAAGGTGGCTAGCGTGCAACTTAACGTTGAGTTCTCATAGCTATGTCCTCACTACCCGCATGCGCTCATTCAAATGCTGCCGTACGCACTCAGGAGATTGCGGCGCTGTCTGCAGAGCTAGACTCCCTTAGTGCAGACATTCGAAATGTCGCCGCCGCAGAGGGCCATGATCTCCTCGATGCTGTGCCGGCAGAACATCAGGCCAGTGCGACCAACCTCATCCACTACCTGGCCTTGCGCCGGCACGATCTGAGAGTGCTGCAGCCTCGACTGTCCGCGTTCGGATTGTCGTCTCTAGGGCGGTCCGAAGCGCACGTGCTTGCCTCGGTCGATGCAGTACGCGTCGCATTGCTTGCGCTGCACAGCTATAAGGGTGGGAAGACGGCAGCGCTCGCCGACACGACGGGCCAGCACGAACTGCTCGGAGCGCACGCGCAGGCGCTGCTTGGTCCGTCGCCCGCCGGGCGGCAAGTGCGCATCATGGTGACGGTTCCCACCGAGGCGGGTGCCGACTACACGCTCGTGCATGAGCTCGTGCGCAGAGGAATGGATTGCATGCGCATCAACTGCGCGCATGACGACCCGGACGTGTGGGGCAGGATGATCGAACACTTGCGACGAGCGAGCGCGGCGCTGGGTCGCCCTTGTCGCGTCGCGATGGATCTCGGTGGACCAAAGCTGCGCACTGGGCCACTCGCAGCCGGGTGCGCCAGTGCTCAAGATTCGTCCGGAGCGCGACATTTACGGGCGCGTCACTGCGCCCGCCCGCTTATGGCTCACGACGGCGCAGGAAGAGGACACCCTGCACCGTCGCCAGCCGATGAGACTCTGCCGCTGCCGGCGGCTTGGCTGGGGCGGCTCAGAGCGGGCAATACTCTCGAGGTTTAGGGATGCCCGCGGGGCGTGCCGTATCTTGAAGGTGATCGATGGGAACGTTGACGGCGTTTGGACCGAGCTCGCCAAGACAAGTTACATCGTTCCAGGTACGAGAATTCGGCGCGCTGAGGCGAGAGGCAAAGCGTCAACAGCAGCGGTCGGCGAGTTCACTGCGCGCGAAGATCCAATCGTGCTGCACACGGGTGACACTCTCGTGATCAACCGCGAGCCTCAAACTCGGCCGCCCAGCGACATACGAATGCGCGTGGCCGCGTGCTGAGGCCAGCCGTCATTAGTTGTACTGTTGCCCGAGGTGTTTGAGGATGTGCGGTGTGGTGACGCAATCTACTTCGACGACGGCAAGATTGGTGGGGTGATCGAAAGCATCGAGCCTGACCGCGCAACCGTGAAGATCACTCGTGCGCGTGAATGCGGCGAGAAACTACGAGGCGACAAGGGTATCAACCTTCCCGATAGCGCCTTAAGGCTGGCCGCACTTACCGCGAAGGACATCGAACATCTCGAATTCGTTGTCCGCCACGCTGACATGGTTTCGCTATCCTTTGCGAACAGTGCTGCGGACGTCGAGCTCTTGCAGCAACACCTCAAGCGCCTCGGTGGCGAGAACCTTGGAGTTATTCTCAAGATCGAAACGCGCCGTGGCTTTGAGAACCTGCCCGAGATGCTGTTTGTCGCCCTGCGTTCCAGTGCTGTGGGGTAATGATCGCGCGCGGTGATCTCGCGGTAGAGTGCGGTTTCGAGCGCCTCGCGGAGGTACAGGAGGAAATTCTGTGGTTATGTGAGGCAGCTCACGTGCCGGTGATCTGGGCGACGCAGGTGCTCGAGAGTCTCGCGAAGGATGGCCTGCCGTCGCGGGCGGAAATCACAGACGCCGCGATGAGCGAGCGCGCCGAGTGCGTAATGCTCAATAAGGGTCCTCATGTTTGCGAGGCGGTTAGTGTTCTCGACGACATTCTGCAGCGCATGGAGACGCATGTGACCAAGAAGCGCTCAATGCTCCGCGAACTCAAGGTGGCCGGTCGTTTCCTGAGCCACGAGACGCTGTGAATTCGGCTGGGATGGTGAGACGAATGCTGCTGGGCCCCATTCATCAGGGGTTTAAGCCCCTCACCCCCGTCCACACAGCAGGGGCCGCTGGTTCGATCCCAGTACAGCCCACCAATAGAAACAAAGGGATAAGCGCGCACAGCGCCACTCGCAAGAGTCTCAGGCGGACCCACAGGCGGACCTTCGAAATGGCGCACTTCCTCGTGCATGACGCGCTCCCAAAAGTCGCAGGACTTGGACGGCGTCGCATCTGGTGCACTCGGAATGCCCACACAGCGCGACCCCGCGTCGCCGAAAATCTTCACAGCCTCTCTACACAGTGCAGGGGTACGCTTCGGCAGAGTATTTGGGAGCAAACATGGGCAACGAAGGAATCGCGCTACACGTTCTTGGAGCTCTGTTCACGGTTTACGTCGCGGCAGCAACCTGGCAGTCGAAAGATGCTGACTCCCATGTTCGCGAGAAACCCCATCGGCGGAGATCCTCCAGTCGATCGGTGGATCGACGTATTGTCCATTGGTGGCGAGCGCGCCAGCGTAGCAGCGCGCGCTGAGGCATTGAGATGCAAGTCTCCGGTATCCACCGCGAGCACGGCGCCGTTGCGTTGACAGCTGCGCTGTTAGGCGCCGCTCCGTACACGTTGATTCGTGAGCCCCCGACTGCCGTTGCACACGGCGGGAGCCGCTGGTTCGACCCGGTACCGCCCGTCTGACGGCGCGAGCCGGCCGTGGAGCGCACTCCTGATCACGCTGCCGCGCTTCCTCCGACCCCCAGCCGAGCAGGCCGCGCTCGCGATGGTCGACGCTGCACCTGGCTCGCTGCCCGCGTAGTTCCCCGAGGCTGCCAGGGCTTCGGGACCTGAGTCACGCTTCCCGAATGCGGCTGCAGCGCCAGACCCGGCGCCCCGCAATAATCCAACTAGCCCATTCTGGGGCGGGGAAACAGCATGAAGCGCTTGCTGGCGGTCTTGAGTTGCGTGGCTGGGTGTTCCCCCGCCGCCTCGGCTGAACAGCCGGTCGCCTGCCTCACCGCACCGGGGCCGGCGCAATTGCAGACGCCGGTCAAGGACCTGTCCGACAAGCTGCCCATCGCGGATTACCTGGACGCCATCGAGGCCTGCCAGCAGTCCGCCGGCCCCGGGCGGCTGCCGACACGCCGCCGCCGCCACCACGATCGGCTTGGATGGAATCCGAGCAGCGCGTGTATCAGGACGTGCTCGCCCGGCGGCCGGTTGATGTCCTGGTGGTCCCCTTCCAAGTGCAAGGCTACGGCCTGGACAGGGCTGAGCGGGCGCTGATGACCGCGCAGCTGGCCTACGCCGTCGGCGATGCTTCCAACTACGCCATCGCTGACCCGTTCCTCGTCGCCAGAGCGCTCGGCGAGGGAGCGCGCCGCATCGATCCGGCGGCCGTGCGCAGACTCGCCGGGAAGATCGGCGCCAAGAGAATCATCACCGGCTACGTGGGTCACGACCTGCACCATGCCTTCACGCTGACCTTGCAGGTCGAACAGCCCGCTGCGGTCCCGGCGCTCGGCACACTTACCTGGCAGCACGACTGGCGGGCGGTGCCGTTCACGGACGAGCGCATGCCCTCGGGTGCATTCAACGATCTCCTGCCCGAAGTGTTGCGTACGCTGCCACTGCAGCTGGTTCCACGGGGCGAACCGGCGGGCGGGCATGCGGCCACAACTGCATTGCGGATCACGCGCCCGCCGCGCGATCTTGGCGTGGCGGGGTCGGCCAGCGATGCGACCCTGGCGGCGGCCGCCTTCGATCTTCTCGGCGAACTGGGCTCGGTGGGTGAGGAGCTGCCTCGCGAGCGCGGCTTTGAGCGCGCACTCCTGGTGAGCATGCGGTTGAAAGAGCCTGGCCCCAAGGACCGCTTCCTGCGCGCGTACGCGCTCACACAGCTGTGGCGCCGCCCGGCAGCGCTGGCCGAACTTGCCGGCCAGAATTCGCCCGAATCCGTTGCCTTGGTCAGCATCCTGAACGGCGACCTGCCGGGTGCGCAGAAAAGCGTCGCGCGCGTACCGCAGTCCGTGGAACGTCTGCTTCTGGACTTCGGCCTGCGTGATCTCGAGACGGCATACGGCAGAAAACGACAGGCGGTGCCGACCGCCAGCCAGGAAGCCTTCGGCGCAGCCGCGGAGCAGTGGCAGCCGCTGGTCGCGCTGCGCACGCGTGATCCGGACCCGTGGGCGCAGCCTGACCCTCTGGTCCTCAAAGTCCTTCTGGACAAGAACTTTCCCGAAGCGGGAATGGACGCAAGTTCCGTCCTGCACGGCAGTGAAGTGACCCGCAACGTCTCCTTCGACGAGGTGGAGGGGGACCTGACCAACGTGCGGCACGTGCGCCGTACGACGGCAGGTCTGGAACCGGTGGCGTGCTGCAGGACCAACGAGCTGCGGCCCGGTCAATGGGACGTACTTTGGCTTCTGGAAGGACTGGTGGAAAGCCGGATCAACATCAGCCTGATACGGTCAAACGACAAGCGTGGGCTTCCCGAGGAGGCACTGGACAGCATCCACCGCTACGAGCCGCTCCTCGGCGGCCTGCCCGTGCTCGAGCTGCGACGCGCCGAGGCGGCCGTGAAGATGTACGAAAAGAGCTCGGACGACACCCGTGAGAACTGGCGCAGCGAGGCCCAGCGCGCCGCCACCGTCGCGGCGCACTTTTCGCCCGGGCAGACGATCTTCGCCTATGACGCGCTGATCTCCATGGGCGTACCGTCACCGGGCGCTTCGCTCATGTTCGACGCCTACGGCTATGACTATCCCCGGCGCCCGTTCTGGCCGATGTGGTTCTTCGGCATCTACGGTGGATCCCCGACCGCAACGGCCCTGGCCCTGCAGGCGCTCGCCTTCAGCGTCACTGATCCGCAGCCGCTGAGCTGGTTACCTGCTGGCGACGAGCCGGGCCACAGGGGTGCCGTCGAGGCAGCGCTCGGCTCGCGGTTTCTCGGCAGTCCTCGCCGGGCGGAACTGGTGACCAAGGCGGCCGACAGCGTGGGTACGCCGAAGGACGCGCGCGCGCAGCTCGAAGCTCAGATCCAAAGTGATCCGGACTCATGGAACAACTACGCACACCTCGGTGATTACCTGGTGCGCAGCGGAGCATCCTATCAGGCGGCCCGCGACGCCTACCTGCGTTACCCCGGTTTCCGCGATCCCCACCCCGAAGATCCGATCGGCCTGTCCAACTATGCCTACAGCGCCGGCTCGGTGCTGTACTGGCACGGCGGCCCTGAGGCGGCGCGGCCGCTGTACAAGATCGCCGCTGATTTGCGCACCGGCTCTGAGGCCAGCCTGTCCAGCGAAGCGCGGCTGCAGGTTCTGGATGGCGACTACGCAAGAGCTGCAGAGACGCTGCTTGAGCGCGCGACGCGCTACAACAGCGCGCAAGCCTATCGCGACTACCTCTCGTTCCTGCACGCCCTGGGCAGGAGCAAGGAGGGCTGGGACGGCTTCTCGCAAATCAAGGCGTCCTTCGAGCTGCCACAGGTGTGGGTGTCAGCACTCGTGGGCCAGGAAATGCAGGGGCTGCATGGCGCGGAGGTGCGCGCGTGGCTGACCCGGCCGGAGATTCGCGATGCCCGCATGCACACGGTGCAGTTCGCGCCCTGGTACGCCATCTTGTGGTACTCCACCGATCACGTGCCACCTGCGGATCTGGGGGGCTTGGTCGCGCAGCTCGAGGGCCCGCCTGCCGGAAGAATCGATGTCGACGGACGCACGGTGCTGGTACCCAGTGCGTACACGCCGGGAATGTTCCAGGCCGTGCGGCCCTCGCAGTTTCGGGCCGCCAAGGCAGCACCGTTGCCGCCAGACACTCCGGTTGCCTCCGCGCTTGCTTACTTTGCCGACGCTTACGCAGCAGTCAGACTCGGTGACTACGAAAGCGCCGTGCGTCGTTTCACGGCTCTGGCGGACCGCTATCCGATCGACGGTTACCCGTTGGCCTACTTTGCCTTTGCTGCCGCGAAGACCGGAGACCAGGAGCAGCTTGAGCGATACCTCGAACTGCACAACGCGGACACCGACTTCGATGTGTGGCTCGCGCGGGCATACTTCGCCGCGATGCGCAAACAGAACGACAACGCCCTCAGCGCCCTGCGAAGCGCGTACCGGCTCCGACCCAGCTCAGATTCGCGCCCCGTCATGAGCGAATACGAATATGCCCAGGCCTGCGAATGGCTGTTTAAGGAGACCTCCGACCCGCGCTTCAGCGCCGCGCTGCTGGAATGGGTGCGTAGCTACCAGCAGGCGCAACCGACGCAGGCTTGGGCGTATGCGCTCGAATACGCCTACGCAAGGCCCGGGCCTGAGCGGGTCCGAGCCCTGGCGCTCACGATGTATCTGGACCCCGCATCGGATCGGATCCGGTCCGTTCCAAAGCAAGAGCGGGACGCGGCAGAGGCCTGGCTGGGCAAGCACAATCCCTTCCGCGTTCCTAAGGCCGCCGCGCGAGGTAGCAGTGTGGTGACGATGTCCCGGTCGCCCGCAGGCTCTGCACCCAGGGCGGAACGCTCTTAGAATCCGGCTTAGGCTTCAACAGTCACGCCAAGTCCGCCAGGTGCGCGGGCTGACGCGGATCCTGACCCCTACCCCTGCCTTCACACGGCCGGGGCTACTGGTTCGATCCCAGTACCGCCCACCAATTAGAACAAGCGCGCGTTAACTTCCAACGGCACCTTACTGGCGTGCGCTGACTTCCGTAGCTGCATAGCGGGAATACTGTAAGCTCGCATCCGATTGCTCCGTCATTGGTCGAACAAAATCGGGAGTTGCCATGAAATCAGCGATCACACTGGCAATCTTAAGCTCAATCCTCGCCACTATTTCCCTAGCAGCGGAGCAGCAGTCGCGGCCACCGATCGTCAGCGACATCGGCGAAATTCAGCCGGCGAACCCCGCGCAGTTCTACAAGAAGCCCGGCTACTCCCCTTACGCCGGCAAGCACTATCCCGAGCGGCCCCTGTTTGGAGACGAACACGTCCACACCGGCTGGTCTGCCGATGCGGGAATGTCGGGGGCGACGCTGACACCCGTGGAAGCCACGCGGTTCGCGCGTGGCGAAGAAGTGGTCTCGACCAGTGGACAGCCCGTCAAGCTCTCGCGTCCGCTCGACTGGGTGGTCATTACTGACCATTCCGACGGCATGGGTACCATCTTCGGCATCCGTGATGGCAATCCGGAGATGATGCGCGACCCGACCCTCAAGCGCTGGCACGACATGATGGCCAAGGGCCCGGAGGAAGCGGCCAAGGCCACGATGGAGCTGATCACTGCGCAGTCGAACAAGAAGCTGCCTCCTGCGGTGACCGACCCTAAGTATGCGAAGAGCTACTGGGAACAGAACACGGCTATCGCCGAGAAGTACAACGAACCCGGACGTTTCAGCGCGCTCATCGGCTACGAATGGACGTCCAACGCGGGTGGTGGCGACAACCTCCATCGCAACGTCATTTACCGTGACGGCAAAAAGGTAGCCGACCAGATACTGCCCATGACGACCTTCGTCAGCGAAAATCCGGAAGATCTTTGGAAGTGGATGGCGGATTTCGAGAAAAAGACCGGCGGCAAGCTGCTCGCGATCCCCCACAACGGCAATCTTTCCAACGGCCGGATGTTCGAGCTGCAGACATTCAACGGCGGCGCCATGACGGCCGAGTGGGCGCGGGAGCGCCAGCGGTGGGAGCCGTTGTTCGAAGCGATTCAGATGAAGGGCCAGAGCGAGTCGCATCCCTCCTTGTCGGTCACGGACGAGTTCGCGATCGGGTACGAACTCTGGGACCGAGGCAATCTCAATCTGGTTCCCAAGAAGCCCGGCATGATCGAACACGAGTACCTGCGTCAGGCGCTCAAGAACGGCCTGCAGGCAGAGCAGCAGCTCGGGGTGAACCCGTTCAAGTACGGCATGGCCGGCGGCACCGATACCCATAACGGGCTCACGGCGGCTGAGGAGAACAACTTCTTCGCGAAGTTCGTCAGCGCTGAGCCGCGACCGGGTCGCTGGGACGAGGATGCGATTAAGTTCGGCGAGCGCGTCATCAAGGGCTGGGAGATGACGGCTGCCGGCTATACGGCCGTCTGGGCGACCGAGAACACCCGCGAGGCGATCTGGGATGCGATGAAACGGCGCGAGACCTATGCGACGAGTGGGCCGCGCATGGTCGTGCGCTTCTTCGGAAGCTATGACTTCGTAGCGTTCGACGCGCGCACCCGAGACCCCGCCATCATGGGATATACCAAGGGCGTGCCCATGGGTGGCGAACTGAAGAAGGCTCCGCAGGGCAAGTCACCTGCATTTCTGGTAGCCGCCATGAAGGATCCTCTTAGCGGAAATCTGGATCGCATCCAGATCATCAAGGGCTGGCTGGACAAGAGCGGCAAGCCGCAGGAGAAGATCTTCAATGTCGCCTGGAGCAGCCCGGACAAGCGCAAGCTGTCAGCAGACGGTAAGCTTCCGGCGGTAGGCAATACGGTCGACCTGCAGAGCGCCACTTGGACCAATACGATTGGCGATCCTGAGCTCATTGGTGTGTGGAAAGACCCGGAGTTTGATCCGGCGCTGAAGGCGTTCTACTACGTGCGCGTGCTTGAGATCCCGACCCCACGCTGGACCGCCTACGATGCGGCATACTTCAAAGTGAAGATGGACCCGAAGGTGCCGATGATCACCCAGGAACGGGCATTCACCTCGCCGATCTGGTACTCACCATAGTTGCCGTTGATCTTGCGGTGTCCGAACCGGCTCGGCGCGGCAGCGCGTGGTCAGATTCGGGCAGCGCCAGTCAGTAGCCCGTCGGTCGCAATGATCCCGCAGTGCCGCAACCACCGGCGCGCATCCTGCGCATCCGTCTCGAACCAAGCGCGCGTGCTGCCGAGGCGGAAACTGTAGCCCCACGTATCCATGTCATCCATGAGGCGCGCGCGCCCGACCCCGGGCAGCTCGCCGGCGAGCAGGATCTGCAGGTAGCACACCGCTGACTCCTCGTCGTCGTCCCCGCCGGCATCGCGGTCAAGCTGTGCGCGGCGCTCCGGGGTCATGCAGATGAAGTGGCTCGCCTCGTGCAGCACCGAGTGCACCGGGGTATCCAGGCGTGCATACAGGCGCGAGCCCTTGAGGCCTGCCTCGCTCTCGCCCCAGTACGAGCCTGGAATGAGTTCGCCGGGCGCGGTGTACACCAGGTCCATGCCGTAGCGTGCGAGCAGCTGCGCGAGCCCCACCCGGTCGATGCCGCCGACCTTGAGCACTTCGCAGTTCGCACTCGGGAAGGCCGCCAGGGGATTGGGCAAGGCCGCGCCCTCTACAGGCGCGCCAGCAGCCGCATCACGCGATCGGCGAGATCGTTCGCCATGTCCTCGCGCAGGCTGTCCTCCTCGTGGCCCTTGGCCAGCAGCAGCGGCTCGCTGAAGCTGTAGGTGCGCGTGGCGACCACGTCCTGCGGCGGCAGCAGTTCCTTGTCGCCCTCGGTGACCGAGACGCGCACCGTGTAGGTGATCTCGTACTCGTTGGGCTGGTTGGTCGCAGACACCGACAGCACCCGCTTGGTGCAGCTGTCCTTGAGGATGCTCACCACCGCGCTGGAGTCGCCCTTGTTCTGCTGCAGGTGCGCCCCGTTGGACAACAGCGAGCGGCGCAGGCTCTGCACGAAGTCCGACTGGCGGTCGGCGGCCTCCAGGTAGGGCCGCTTCACCTGCGCGGGCAAGGGCGCGCTGCCCTCCAGGTGAAAGCCGCAACCGGCCAGCCCGGCGAGCGCGAGGAGGCACAGCGGGGCCGCCAGGCGCATCAGATCACCACGTTGACGAGCTTGCCGGGGACCACGATCACGCGCCGGGCCGGCTTGCCGTCCATGAACTTGCGCACGCGTTCATCGGCCAGGGCCGCCGCGCGCACGGTGGCCTCGTCGCAGTTCGCCGGCACGCTCACGTGCCCGCGCAGCTTGCCGTTCACCTGCACCACGATCTCGCAGGTGTCCTGGACGAGTGCCGACGCGTCGACCTTGGGCCACGGCTGATCGATCAGCGCGCGCTCCCCGCCCAGGCTCTCCCAGAGCGCGTGGCACACGTGCGGGATGATCGGCGCGAGCACCAGGACTGCGATCTCGAGCGCCTCCTGGCGCACCGCACGCCCCTGCGGGCTCGCATCCTGGAAACGCCCGACCGCGTTCAATAGCTCCATCACCGCAGCGATCGCGGTGTTGAAGTTGCGGCGGCGGCCGATGTCGTCGGTGGCCTTGGCGAGCCCCTGGTGCGCCGCGCGCCGCAGAGCCCCCTGCTCGGCGGTCAGGGACGTGGCATCCGCACGCGGCGCCGCGCCGGCGGCAGTGTGCTCGTAGACCGCATTCCACAGGCGGCGGATGAACCGCGAGGCCCCCTGCACCCCCTCGTCCGACCACTCGAGCGTCTGCTCGGGCGGGGAAGCGAACATCATGAACAGGCGCGCCGTGTCGGCGCCGAAGCGCGCCACGAGGCCTTCCGGGTCCACGCCGTTGCCCTCGGACTTGGACATCTTCCCCAAGCCCTCGTGCTGGACGCGCAGCGTGCCGGCATCGGCGGTGGCAACCTCCGACACCTCGCTGCCATCGGCCAGGCGGCGCGTGTAGACGTCGGCGGGGTTGAAGTAGCGCTTGCGCCCGCCCGGGGCCTGGCAGGAATAGATGTGGTTGAGCACCATGCCCTGGGTCAAAAGGTTGGCGAAGGGCTCGCCGAACTTCAGCGTGCCGAAGTCGCGCATGACCTTGGTCCAGAAGCGCGCGTACAGCAGGTGCAGGATGGCGTGCTCGATGCCGCCGATGTACTGGTCCGCCGGCAGCCAGTAGTCCACGCGCGCATCGACCATGCGCGTGTTGTCGTCCGGGCAGGCGAAGCGCAGGAAGTACCAGGACGAGTCGACGAAGGTGTCCATGGTGTCGGTTTCGCGGCGTGCCGCGCCACCGCACCGCGGGCACTGGCACTGGTAGAAGGCCGCGGATTTCGCGAGCGGGTTGCCGCTGCCATCCGGCACCAGGTCCTCGGGCAGCACGACCGGCAGGTCCTTGTCCGGCACCGGCACCTCACCGCACTTTACGCAGTGGATGATCGGGATCGGGCAGCCCCAGTAACGCTGCCGCGAGATGCCCCAGTCGCGCAGGCGGTACTGGACGCGCTTGGCGCCCAGGCCCCTCTTCCCCAGCGCCGCGGCGATGGCATCGACGGCGGCCTGGAACGTAAGGCCCGAGAATTCACCGGAGTTCACCAGCACACCGTACTCGGCGTAGGCGGGGATCCAGGGGGCCACGGCCTCCTGGTAGGCGCCTGCTTCCGAGCGCACCACCGTGAGGATGGGCAGCGTGTTCCTGAGGGCGAACTCGAAGTCGCGCTCGTCGTGGGCCGGTACGCCCATGACGGCGCCCTCGCCGTAGCCCATGAGCACGTAGTTGGCCACCCACACCGGCAACTGCTCCCCGGTGAAGGGGTGCAGCACGTGCAGCCCCGTGGGCATGCCCTTCTTCTCCTGGGTGGCGACGTCGGCTTCCATGACGCTGCCGCGGCGGCACTCGTCCACGAACGCCGCCAGCTTTGCGTTGCCGCGCGCGGCGGCGAGCGCGACCGGGTGCTCGGCGGCGACCGCCATGAAGGTCACACCGAAGAGGGTGTCGGCGCGCGTGGTGAACACCTTGAGCGCCCCGCCCGCGCCCAAAGTGGCGCGCGTATCGGGCGCATAGGGGAAGCAGATGTCGCAGCCCTCGCTGCGGCCGATCCAGTTGGCCTGCATCACGCGCACGCGCTCGGGCCAGCCGCTCAGGCCATCCAACGCCTCCAGCAGTTCGTCGGCGTAGCGCGTGATGTTCAGGTAGTACATCGGGATCTCGCGCTTCTCGACCGGCGCGCCGGTGCGCCAGCCGCGGCCGTCGATCACCTGCTCGTTGGCAAGCACGGTCTGATCGACCGGGTCCCAGTTGACGACCCCGGTCTTGCGGTAGGCGATTCCCTGCTCGAGCATGCGCAGGAACAGCCACTGGTTCCAGTGGTAGTAGGCGGCATCGCAGGTGGCGAACTCGCGATCCCAGTCGATCGCGAACCCGAGTGCCTTCATCTGCCCGCGCATGTAGGCGATGTTCTGCCGCGTCCACTTCGCCGGCGGCACGTTGTTGGCGATGGCGGCGTTCTCGGCCGGCAGGCCGAACGCATCCCAGCCCATCGGCTGCAGCACGTTGTGCCCCTGCATGCGCATGTAGCGCGCCAGCACGTCGCCGATGGTGTAGTTGCGCACGTGCCCCATGTGCAGCCGGCCGGAGGGGTACGGGAACATCGACAGGCAGTAGAACTTCGGGCGTGTTACGTCCTCGCGCACCGCGAACGCGCGCGCGCCCTCCCAATACTGCTGCGCGGCGCGCTCAACCGCCGCGGGGTCGTAGACTTCTTGCATTGTTCCTACGGCAGGCGCAGCGGGAAGAAGATCTGTGCGTCCTGGCGCTGGATGAGCAGTGCGACGTTCTTCCCGGAGCTCTTGGCGGCCTCCTGCAGTTCCTTGACCGTGTTCACGCGCTTGCCGTTGACCCCGAGGATGATATCGCCCGGCTCGACCTGCGCATCCTGCGCGGGACCTGTGACCTCCTCGACCAGCAGGCTGCCTTGGGTATCCACGCGCGCCTTCTCCGCAGGCTCCAGCGGCCGCACGGTCAGACCCAGCGCGCTCGCCTGTTCGGTGGGATTGCGCTCCTGCGGCGTGTTGCGCTGGGCGACCTGGGTCTGCTTCTCCTTGAGCTCCTCGATCTTGACGTTCATCGTCTGCTGCTTGCCGTTGCGCCACACCTGCAAGGCCGCCTCCTGGCCGGGCTTCATGGTGGCGATCGCCCCGGAGAGCTCGCCGTAGTGCTCGATCGGGTGGCCGGCCACGCTCAGGATGACATCGCCGGCCATGACGCCGGCATGGGCGGCCGGGCCGTCCTTGTCCACCGAGGACACCAGCGCGCCGTGCGGGCGATCCAGGCCGAAGGACTCGGCCAGCTGGGCGTTGACGTCCTGGATGGTGACGCCGATGCGGCCGCGCACCACGTGGCCGGTCTTGACCAGCTGCTCCTCAACGTTGCGCGCCACGTCGATCGGGATCGCGAACGAGACGCCCATGAAGCCGCCGGTACGGCTGAAGATCTGCGAGTTGATGCCGATCACCTCGCCGGCCATGTTGAACAGCGGGCCGCCGGAGTTGCCCGGGTTCACCGCGACATCGGTCTGGATGAACGGCACGTAGTTCTCCCCGGGCACCGTGCGCGAGGTGGCGCTGATGATCCCCGAGGTCACGGTGTTCTCGAAGCCGAACGGCGAGCCGATCGCCACCACCCACTGGCCGGGCTTGATGCGCGAGGGATCGCCGAGCTTCACCGTCGGCAGATTGGTGGCGTTGATCTTGATCACCGCCACATCGGTGCGCTCGTCCGCGCCGATCACCTTGGCCGGGTACTCGCGCCGGTCGGTGAGGCGCACGGTCACCTCGTCGGCATTGGCCACCACGTGCGTATTGGTGAGGATGTAGCCGTCGGCGCTGACCACGAAGCCGGAGCCGGCGCCGCGCACGGCCGGCTGGTTGCCGCGCGGGGTCTGCCCGGGTGCGGGCAGGCCGAAGCGGCGGAAGAAGTCATAGAACGGGTCATCGGGGGACAATCCCTGCGGGCCGCCGGCCGTCGGGCGCGCCTTCTCCACGACCTCGACGTTGACCACCGCCGGGCCGTAGCGCTCGACCAGCTGCGTGAAGTCCGGCAGCGCATGCACGACCGGGTCGGCCGCCACCGGCGCGCTGGCGGCGGGGGCCGCCGGGGCGGGACTGGGAGCGGCGAGCGCTGCCGCCGTCCCCGTGGCCTGCGCCGACAGCTCGCGCGAGCAGGCGCCGAGGGCGACCGCCACCGCCAGCACCACGACGATGCGCTGCAACGAGGGGCCCACAGTTAAGTCAAACTTGCGATCCATGGCACTCTTCCACTTCCAGTCAGGACTTGCCGGCGCCCGCACGGGCACGCCGGCCCCTATCATTCCGCACCCATAGACCATACGCCAGCGCCAGCACGGCCAGGCTCACCACCAGCCAGTTGCCCAGGTAGGCGTAGGGGGTCAGGCCCATCATGGGGACTATCCTTGAGACCAGTACGGCGGGCACGAATTCCGGAGCCCGGGCGATGACTTCGCCGTGCGGCCCCACCACCCCCGAGATGCCGTCATTGGCCGCGCGCACCAGGTAGCGCCCGGCCTCCATGGCGCGCATGCGCACGATCTGGAAGTGCTGGTGGCGCGCGGTCGAGTGGCCGAACCAGGCGTCGTTGGTCACGTTGACCAGGGCATCGGCGATGGGCAGCACCTGGATCATGCTGCTGCCGTAGGCGTCCTCGTAGCAGATGGTGGCGCCCAGCTGCAGGTGCGCGGCCGGCAGCGGCGGCTGGTACTCCGCCCCGCGGGTGAAGTCCGAGTACGGCAGGCTCATCAGGCGCAGCCAGGTGCGCACGAAGTGCGGCACGGGGAAGAACTCGGCGAACGGCACCAGGTGGTGCTTGTCGTACCAGCTGACCTCGTCCCCGAGCGCCATCACCGCGTTGTAGTAGCGCGTCTCCGGCTCCTTGCCGTCCGCGCGCAGTATCCCCATCACCAGTGCCGAGCCGTGGTCGTGCGTCTCGCGGTAGATCTTGTTGATGAACGGCACCTGGTTGTTGGCCAGGTCCGCCGTGGCCGACTCGGGCCAGACGATCAGCTGCGTGCCGAGCACCTTGCGGGTCAGTGATTCATACAGGTTGAGCGTGGCGTCGCGATTGCTCTCGATCCACTTCTCATCCTGCGGGATCGCCCCCTGGATCACCGCGACCGAGGTGGCAGGTCCTGAGGTGTGCGTCCAGGAGTGCCAGTAGAGCGCCGCGCCGAGCGCCCAGGGGATGACGAAGGTGACGGCGGCGATCAGCCCCTGGCGGCGCGTGCCCCGCACGATCGCCACCAGCGCACCGGCACACACCAAGAGCAGCGCGCTGATGCCGTAGACCCCGACGAGCGGGGCGAAGCTTGCGAACCAGGTGTCAGTCTGCGAGTAGCCGAGCGAGAGCCAGGAGAACCCGGACAGGAACCAGCCGCGCCACCACTCCATGAAGAGCCAGGCCGCGGGCACGACCACCAGCCAGGACACCAGGCCGGTGCGCGGCAGCCAGCGCGCCACGCAGTAGCCCAGGGCCGCCTGGTACAGCCCCATGATCGCCGCCAGCCCCAGCATCAGCGCGATCGCGAGCCACACCGGCGAGTGGCCGACGATGTAGATGCTGAAGTACAGCCAGTAGGTGCCGGCGGCAAAGGTGCCGAAACTGAACCAGAATCCCAGGCGCGCCGCCTCGCGCGGCGCGGCCTGCTGCCACAGCCACATCAGCAGCGCCGGGGTGAGCACCGCCAGCGGCCACAGGTTCAGCGGCGCAAAGGCGCCGGCCAGTGCGACCCCGGCCACGAGTGCCAGCAGCGCGCGCAGGCCCGCGGACTGCGGCCGCCGGAAGCGCTCCGGCGCCACGGGCGGCGCGCCGGTGTCGGTGGCTGGCGGCATCCGGCTCAGGCGGCGCCGCCGGGCGCGCGCTCTTCCGGGGGCAGCACGTCGCGCGGCGAGGCCACGCGCAGGGCGTCGATGCGGCGGCGGTCCGCGCGCAGCACCCGGAACTCGAAGCCCTCGATGCTCGCGCTCTCACCGCGGCGCGGCAGCCGCCCGAGCTGCTTCATCACCAGCCCCGCGACCGTGTCGACGCCCTCTTCTTCCGAGAGGTGGGCGCCGAAGTACTCGTTGAACTCGTCGATGCGGGTGACGCCGCGCACGGTGAACTGCCGTTCGGCGTCGCGGCGGATGTTCTGATCATCCTCGACGTCGAACTCGTCGTCGATGTCACCGACGATCTGCTCGATCACGTCCTCGATGGTGCAAAGGCCCGCCACCCCACCGTACTCATCGACCACGATCGCCATGTGGTTGCGGTTGCGCCGGAACTCCTTGAGCAGCACGTCCAGGCGTTTGGACTCGGGCACGAACACCGCCGGGCGCATGTACTCGCGGATGTCGAAGCGCTCGCGCGAGGGGCTGGTCGAGAGGCGCAGCAGGTCCTTGGCGAGCAGGATGCCGACGATGTCGTCGCGATCCTCGTCCATCACCGGCACGCGCGAGTGCCCGGACTCGACCACGACCGGGAGGATGCGCGCGACCGGATCGCTGCGCCGCACGAACACCATCTGCGTGCGCGGCACCATGATGTCGCGCACCTTGAGGTCGCCCACCTCGAGCACGCCTTCGAGCATGGTGAGCGCATCGGCATCGACCAGGCCGCGCTCGGCCGCCTCGCGCAGCACGGCGAGCAGTTCCGCGCGGTCCTGCGGCTCGGCGGCCAGGCCCTGGGTGAGGCGCTTCAGCCAGCGCCCGGTGGTGTTGAGGTCCTTGGCCATCGGCTTCAGAGGCTCCGGTAGGGATTGGCGAAGCCCAGGCCGCGCAATACCGCGATCTCGCGGCGCTCCATGCGAGCCGCATCGCGCGCGCGCTCGTGGTCGTAGCCGAGCAGGTGCAGCGTGCCGTGCACGATCAGGTGCGCCCAGTGCGCGCGCAGCGGTTTCGCCTGCGCTGCCGCCTCGGCGCGCAGCACCCGCGCGCACACCACCAGGTCCCCCAGGGCCTGCACGCCGGGACCGTGCTGCGCACCGGGCGGGAAGGACAGCACGTTGGTCGGACGGTCGCGGCCGCGGAAGCGCGCATTCAGCAGCCGGCTCTCCGGGGCGCCCACCACCGCCACGGCCAGCGCGCGCCCGCGGCCACGGCGCCCGACCGCGGCCGCCGCCCACTGGGTCAGCTCGCGCCGCGAGGGCACCCAGGCGCGCACGCGCCGGGTGAGCTCCACCGTGACCGCAGCGCGGGCGGTGCGCGCCGCGCGCCTCACGTGGAGCCCCCGCGCGACTCGTAGGCCTGCACGATGCGCTGCACGAGCGGGTGGCGCACCACGTCCTTGGCATCGAAGAAGGTGAAGGCGACGCCCTCGACCTCGCGCAGGATGTTCACCACCTGCGAGAGGCCCGAGGGGCGGCCCGCCGGCAGGTCGGTCTGGGTGATGTCCCCGGTGACCACCGCCTTGGAGCCAAAGCCGATGCGCGTGAGGAACATCTTCATCTGCTCGACGGTGGTGTTCTGCGCCTCATCGAGGATGATGAAGGAGTCATTGAGCGAGCGGCCGCGCATGAAGGCCAGCGGGGCGACCTCGATCACGTTGCGCTCGATGAAGCGGGCGACACGGTCGATGCCCATCATCTCGTAGAGCGCGTCGTACATCGGCCGCAGGTACGGGTCGACCTTCTGCGTCAGGTCCCCGGGCAGGAACCCCAGGCGCTCGCCGGCCTCCACGGCCGGGCGCACCAGGATCAGGCGCTGCACGCGCTCGGCAAGCAGCGCCTCCACCGCGCAGGCCACCGCCAGGTAGGTCTTGCCGGTGCCGGCAGGTCCGATGCCGAAGGTGAGGTCACGGGTGTGGATCTGCTGCAGGTACTCGCGCTGGTGGTTGCCGCGGGCCCGCAGGCCCAGGCGCGGCAGCCGCAGCGCCTGCTCTTCGGCACCCTGCGGGGCGGCGCCGGACTCGCGCTCGCGCAGGGTGAGGTGGACGCGCTCGGGCGTGAGCTCCTCGGTACGGGCGAGCTCGAACAGCTCGCGCACGAGGGACTCGGCGCTGTCCGCGCGCGCCCCGCCGACGCGGAAGGTGTCACCGCGCCGGTTGATGCGCACGTCGAGCCGCGACTCGAGCAGCCGCAGGTTCTCGTCCAGCGGGCCGCACAGGTTCGCCAGGCGCGCGTTGTCGGACGGAAGCAGCTGGAACTCCCGGGAATCGCCCGGTGCGGCTGACACCGGCATCAGCCGCCCGCCGCCGCGAGCGGGACACCGGCACCGGCGGGCACGCCGGGAAGGCGGCCGCGCAGGCTGTGGGCGCGCGCCTCGGTGACGATCACGTCCGCGAAGCGGCCGAGCAGCCGGCCCGGGCCAGCGAAGTTGACCACACGGTTGTTGGCGGTGCGCCCGGCCAGCTCACGCGCATCGCGCTTCGCCTGCGACTCGATGAGCACGCGCTGGCGGCTGCCGACCATGGCGCGGCTGATCACCTGCGCCTGCGCCTCCAGCTGCGCCTGCAGGCGCGTCAGCCGCGCCTGCTTCACCCCAAGGTCCACCTCATCGGGCAACGCCGCGGCGGGGGTACCGGGACGGCGGCTGTAGAGGAAGCTGAAGGACTGGTCGATGCCGGCATCGCGTGCCAGCGCGAGCGTGGCCTCGAAGTCGCGCTCGGTCTCCCCGGGGAAGCCGACGATGAAGTCGGTGGAGATCGAGATGTCCGGGCGCACCGCGCGCAGGCGCCGCAGCTTGTCCTTGAACTCCAGGGTCGTGTAGCCGCGCTTCATGAGCGCGAGCACGCGGTCCGACCCGGACTGCACCGGCAGGTGCAGGTGGTTGGCCAGCGCCGGGACCGCGGCGTAGGCCTCGATGAGGCTGTCGTCGAACTCCAGCGGGTGCGAGGTGGTGAAGCGGATGCGCTCGATCCCCGGCACGCGCGCGACGTGGTGGATCAGGGTCGCCAGGTCCGCCAGCTCCCCGTCGGCCATCGGCCCGCGGTAGGCATTCACGTTCTGCCCGAGCAGGGTGACCTCGACCACGCCCTGGGCGGCGAGCTGGCGCACTTCCTGGAGCACCGAGTCGAAGCCGCGGCTGACTTCCTCGCCGCGCGTGTAGGGCACGATGCAGAAGCTGCAGTACTTGCTGCAGCCTTCCATGATGGAGATGAAGGCGCACGGGCCTTCCGCACGCGGCGCGGGCAGGTGATCGAACTTCTCGATCTCCGGGAAGCTCACGTCCACCACCGCCCGTCCGGTGCGGCGCAGCTCGCCGATCAGGGCCGGCAGGCGGTGCAGGGTCTGCGGGCCGAACACCAGGTCGACGAAGGGCGCGCGCTGGGTGATCGCCTCGCCCTCCTGGCTGGCGACGCAGCCGCCGACGCCGATGATCACCTCGGGGCGCTGCGCCTTGAGCAGCCGCCACTCCCCCAGCAGCGAGAACACCTTCTCCTGCGCCTTCTCGCGCACCGAGCAGGTATTCATCAACAGCACGTCCGCCTGCGCCGGGTCATCGGTGGCGGTGAGTCCCGCGCCCGCGGCCAGCACGTCCGCCATGCGGGCGGAGTCGTACTCGTTCATCTGGCAGCCGAAGGTCTTGATGAAATAGTGGCGGGGCATGGCGGACCGGCAATTTTACGGGGTCGGCCGGGGTGCCGCACGACCACCGGCGGAATAAGAAAATATCCATTCCGCTCAGTGTGTTGCACGATGCGTGATGCACCGGACGCGGCCGCCACCGGCAAGGGCCACGCCCAAAGGGGGCGCATTCCGCCGCCGGATCTGCGGCAAGTTGCGCTCGCGCGCTCTATTGACGATCGAGGGTGCGCGTGCAGGCGGCGCGCACCGGCCACATCAGAACGGGATGTCGTCGTCGAAGTCCTCACCGCGCGCGCTGCCCCCGCCGCTGGACTCCTCGGCATAGGCCGGGGGCGCAGCGCCGCCGGAGCGCTCGCCGGCACCCGCACCGCCGCCAGGACCGGCACCGCCGCCGCCCGCGCGGCCACCCAGCATCTGCATGTCATTGCCGATGATCTCGGTCGAATAGCGCTCCTGGCCCTGCTTGTCGGTCCACTTGCGCGTGCGCAGGCTGCCCTCGATGTACACCTGGGAGCCCTTCTTCAGGTACTCGGCAGCGACTTCCGCCAGGCGCCCGAAGAGGGCCACGCGGTGCCACTCGGTGCGCTCCTGCTGCTCGCCGGTCTGCTTGTCGCGCCAGCTCTCGCTGGTGGCGATGCGCAGGTTCGCCACCGTGGACCCCGAGGGCATGGCGCGCGTCTCCGGGTCCGCACCGAGGTTGCCGACGAGAATGACCTTGTTGATGCCGCGCGCCATGGTGAAGTCCTCGGAAAAAGAAATGCAGGGCCTGAGAAGTATCAGGGCGCCTGAACAGGCGCCCTGATGTACGTGTTGCCCGATATTCTAGTGGAGGCGCGCCGGGGGCGCGAACCCATAATCGGGCGTGAACCTGCGGATTCTGCGCACCCGGGGTCGCGCGACCCCGGGTGCGCACCGCTTAGCGGCCGCCGCGGATCTTCGCGGCCGCATCCTTCAGGATCTGCGCAATGCGGCCGGCTTCCTCGGGGGAGCTGGCGCGGGCGGCGCGCAGCGCCTCCTTGAGTTCCCGCCGCGCCAGCCATACTTCCCTGGAAGCCGAGTCATCCTCGTCCTCGAAGCCGGCAACGGCCTCGCGCACGCGGCCTAAGCGCCGGGCGATCTGCTCCAGCTGTGCGAGGATCGCCTCGGCGGCGGCCTTGTGCTGGGCCAGGTAGGCCTGGCCCTCAGCAGTGAGATGGTAGAGCTTCTTCGCCCCGTCGACGGTGACGCTGGCGTAACCGACCTCCTCCAGCCAGGTAAGCGCGGGATAGACCATCCCGGGGCTCGGGCTGTAGAAGCCACCGGAGCGCTCCTCGAGCGCCTTGATCAGCTCATAGCCATGGCTGGGCCGCTCGGCCAGCAGCATGAGCAGCACCAGCCGCAGGTCCACCGCGCCCATCTTGCGGCCGCGGAAGGACTCCGGGCCCATGCCCATACCCCGCCGAAGCCGAAGCGGCCGAAGCCCCCGCGGTGATGGCGACCGGACGCCGACAGCGCCGGGTCGCAGGGTTCGTGAAAGTGACCAGGCCCGTAGGCGTGGCTCCTGAAAGGGCCGTGACGGCCAAAATGACGGTGCATGGGGCACCTCTCTCTATCAGCGAATGATACGAAATATCATAAGATAGATTTTAAGATAGTCAAGAGTCCTAACCGCAGACCTAGAATGGGTAGTTGATGCCTGAGAAGGCCACCACGCCCTCACTGCCCTTACCGACGTCCACGTACCCCACCACAAAGGGCCGTGCGACCGCGCGCACCCCGACCCCGAGGACCGCATGCAGGTTCTGCAGCGGGAAGGTGGAGGCGTGCGCGAACACCTGCCCGGCATCGACAAACGGGGTCAGCTGCAACTCGACGTGGGTCGAGACCGCGTCGAAGTCGGCGACCTTCTGGCGCAGCTCGATGCTCCCGGAGAAGGCGTTGCGATCGTAGAAGCGCGACAGGCCGTACGCGCGCAGCAGCTGCGGGCCCCCCAGCTCGCTCTGGTCACCGCCGATGCTGCTGAGTGCCCAGAACGGCGCGTTGCGCGCACTGGGCATGTAGCGCAGCGCCGCGTGGAAGGCCCAGGTGGTCCCGGGCGTGCCGCAGTACGCGCGCGCGTCGGCACCGGTCTCGCTGAACAGCGAGTCGTTCAGCACCCCCGCGCGGCTCGCCATCCCGCCATAGAGCACCACCGCGGCTCCTCGCGCCGGGATGATCGGGTCATCGCGCGTGTCGTAACTGAGCAGCAGCCGGTTGAGCACCTCGTGCGTCGTGCCCAGCCCCGGTACGCCCGGGTAGCGCGTATCCGTGGAGGCAATCCCCGCGAGCGTCCCGGGCAGCACGTCCACCGTGCGCGGCGTGAGGCTGTAGGCGAGCTGCCAGTGGGAAGTGATGTTCAGTCCGGCCTTCAGCACCAGGTACTGCTGCTGGTTGGTATAGACGCTCTCGGCGGACTGGTGCGTGTCGTTGCCGACCCCGTAGAAGCGCGCGGTGCCGCTGCGGTCGTAGACCGCCTCGTAGAGAAATGACCAGCGCGCACTCTTCAGCCGCCCGGATTCGTAGCGCGCGTCGAACTCGCGTTCCACCCGCTGCTTCGCACCGCCGACCACCGACCACTGGGTGTCGCTGGAGGGAAAGTCGAAGATCCGCGCGCGCGCACCGTAGCCGAAGTAAGGGTTGTAGATGACATCGGGGGCCAGGATCCGGCGCACCTCGCTGTGCTCATTGGTCGTGAGCCATACCCCGATCAGCCCGACCGTCGTGCCGCTGTTGGGATCGAGGTCGATCTCCGGCACCGGGATGAACGGGGCGGTCTGGGGGTCGAACCAGCGCCCGGCCCCCAGCGGCAGCGCCGGATCAGCCGCCGCCCCGGCAGCTGCGGCCAGGCACAGCAGGGCAAGCAGCCTCGGGTGGGTGGTGGCGCGGGTCACCCGGGCACATCAGAGCGTTCTTTGGAAGCGATACTGCAGTTCCACGCCATACAGGCTGCGGTCGGCCGCGGCCTGCCAGCTCGCCACCGGCAGGCCGCCGGGATTGACGATGGTGCCTCCGACGTAGGCATAGCGCTTGTCGGTGATGTTCGTGCCGTACACCGACAGCTCCAGGGTGTCGTTAGCCGAGGCGAGCGTCGCGCGCGCGTTGAGCAGGCCGACCGGGCCCTGGCGGTTGAAGTCGTTGAGGACGTTGAACTCCACGCTGTCGCGCCAGGCGTAGTCCACGCGCAGGTGCACGCTGCCCAGTGCCACCGGCACGCTGTAGATGCCCGAGATGGCCGCCTCGTACTTGGGCGTCATGTAGAACTGGTTGTGGCTGGCGTCGTTGCCGGAAGTGTCGGTGAACTGCTGGTAACGGGCATCGGTCCAGCCGAAGGAGCCCTGCAGCGCCAGCGCCTGTGTCACCGCCAGCGCACCCTCGAGCTCCAGTCCGCTCACTCGGGCCTTGCCCGCGTTGATGACCAGCGTCGTCGGTGTGTTGCCGATCAGCTTGGCCAGCAGGCGCTGCATGTCCTGGTAGTCGCCGCTAAAGGCCGCCGCGCTGAGCGACACGCGTCCGCCAAGTTCGTTGGCCTTCACGCCAAGCTCCACGTCGGTGAGCTGCTCGGGCTTGAAGGGCGGATCCTGCAGCGTGTTAAGCGGAATGTTCCAGCCGCCGGAGCGCTGGGCGCGGCCGCTGCGCAGGTAGCCCATCACGCTGTCGCTGAAGCGGTAGGAGGTACTTGCCTCCCACGACCAGTAATGAAACTGCACTTCCTTGTGGATCGGCGGGCACGGCCCGCCGGTTTCCAGCCCGAGCGGGATGGGATTGAGGGGATCGGAGGCATCCACGATCGTGCAGAACTGCGGGGGCACGGCCGGGGAAGTATCGAGGTAGGCGTTGTCGTCGAGGGCGCGGGAGTCTTGCGTGTAGCGCGCGCCGAGCGCTGCGCTCCACTTCTCGGTCAGCCGGTACTCGCCGTGCAGGTAGGCGGCCCTGGAACGGTTGTCCGCGGCGTTCATATCGATCGTCGGCAGGGGCGAGGAAAGGCCGGGCGCCAGGCTCGAGTCGGCGCTGCCATGATCGTGGAACCAGTAAAGCCCCCCCACCCAGCTGAGGCGCTCGGCCAGCGCCGCACCCGAGAGCTGCAGTTCCACGCTCTTCTGGTAGGAGGTGTTGTCCAGCGTCACGTCCGCAATCGAGACCGCGTGGGCATCCGCGTCGTAATCATTGTTCGCGTGCAGATCGCGATAGCCGGTGATCAGCTTCACGTCCAGCTGCGGACTGAGGTGACCGTGCATCGTCAGCTGCCAGGAATCGGTGTCGGCGACATCGCGCTGCAGCTTGCCGGTGTCGGTCTGATAGAAGTCAGCCGGCACCGTGTCCCCGGGAATCATGGCCGCGATCGTCCCGGGCAGCGGGTGCAGCAGGCCCCCGGCCTCGTTGGCGCTGAAGCGCTCGAACGTGAGGAAGGCATCGAATTGCGCGGACGGTTGCCACAAGAGCGCGCCACGGGCCTGGTAGCGATGCTGGTTCATGAAGTTGTCCTGGCCGGTGACATCGCTGCTGCCCCAGCCCTCGTGCTGGTTGCCCTGGTAGGCAAAGCGCACCGCGAGCGTATCGCTGAGCGGCGCATTGAGGATGGCGCGCGCACCGAACAACCCCTGGTTGCCCGCATCCAGCGCCCCTTCGGCCGAGTACGCCGCGAGATTCGGGCGGTTGGTGTGGATCGAGATCGAACCGCCGGTGTTGTTGCGGCCGAACAGCGTCCCCTGGGCGCCGCGCACGATCTCGACACTGTCGATGTCGAGCAGCGTGCCCATGGCCGCCTGGCCGTTGGCGACGTACACCCCGTCGATGTACAGGCCCACGGCCGGGTCATAGACAATCGAGGTCGGTAGCGCGACCTGACCGCGCAGCGCGACCTCCAGTGCCGAGACCGAGCGGGCCGACTTGAAGGCCAGCATGTTCGGCACGCCCTGGGCGACGTCCTCGAACAGCACCGCCGACTGCGACTGCAGCTCCGCGCCGCTCTTGACCGTCTCCGCCAGCGGAACTTCGAGCAGCGTTTCCTCGCGCCGCCGCGCCTGCACCACCACCTCCTGCAGGTCGTAGCCGGAGCTCACGGCGGTGTCGCCGGCCGAGTCGGCGCGCGCTGCCGCCGTTGCGAGTCCGGCGCAGGCGAGAATCCCGCAGAAGAAGACGACGCCTCCGCGGAAGCCCGTTGCCGACTGTGCAGCCAGGTTATTCGTGTTCATAGGATCGGCGCCTTGTCGCAGGTCCAACTTACCTTGGGCGACGGGGCGCAGGCAAACACATCACTGGTCAGCCGCGCCTCAGTCCCAGCTAAGTCTCGGCGAGCGCCCAACCCGCGCCCGCACGCGGTGCACCAGGGCAGTTTGGGGCCCCGTGGCCCGAGCAGGTACCATGTGCGGTCCTATGCAGTACATCCGTGTGCGCGGCGCGCGCACCCACAACCTGAAGAACCTGAACATCGACCTGCCACGCGAGCGGCTGATCGTGGTCACCGGTCTTTCCGGCTCGGGCAAGTCCTCGCTCACCTTCGACACCCTCTACGCCGAGGGGCAGCGCCGCTACGTCGAGTCCCTGTCCGCCTACGCACGGCAGTTTCTCTCCACGATGGACAAGCCGGACGTGGACACGATCGAGGGACTCTCCCCGGCGATCGCCATCGAACAGAAGGCGACCTCGCACAACCCGCGCTCCACCGTGGGCACGGTCACCGAGATCTACGATTACCTGCGGCTGCTGTACGCGCGCGCCGGCGTGCCGCGCTGTCCCGACCATGGCATCGACCTCACCGCGCAGACGGTGAGCCAGATGGTCGACCAGGTGCTGCGCCTGCCCGAGGGCACGGCCATCGCGCTGCTGGCGCCGGTGGTCAGCGACCGCAAGGGCGAGCATGCGGAAGTGCTGGAGGAGCTGGCGAGCCAGGGCTTCGTGCGCGTGCGCATCGACGGGCGCATCCACCCGATGGAGGCGCTGCCGGTGCTGGACCCCAAGAAGCGCCACACGATCGAGGCCGTGGTCGATCGCACACGCGTGCGCGCCGATGGCGCGCAGCGCCTGGCCGAGTCCTTCGAGACCGCGCTGCGCCTGTCCGGCGGGCTGGCGCGCCTGGTGTTCCTCGATGAGCCGCCTCAGGAGGAGCTGGTGTTCTCCAGCCGCCACGCCTGCCCGGTGTGCGGCTACAGCGTGCCGCCGCTGGAACCGAAGCTGTTCTCCTTCAACAACCCGGTGGGCGCGTGCCCGGCCTGCGATGGGCTCGGCGTGCAGGAGTTCTTCGACCCGGAGCGCGTGGTGACGCACCCGCACCTGTCACTTGCCGGCGGCGCGGTGCGCGGCTGGGACCGGCGCAACGAGCACTACTTCCAGCTCATCCAGTCCCTCGCCCGCCACTACGGCTTTGACATCGAGACCCCCTGGACCGAGCTGCCCGAGAAAGTGCGCCAGGTGCTGCTGCACGGCAGCGGCTCTGAAGTACTCGATTTTGCCTATCGCCAGGAAGCGGGCCGGAAATCGCGCCGGCGCCACGCCTTCGAGGGCATCGTGCCGAACCTCACGCGCCGCTACCGCGAGACCGAGTCCGCCGTGGTGCGCGAGGAGCTGAGCCGCTACCTGGGCATGCGGCCGTGCCCGGAGTGCCTGGGCACGCGCTTGAACCGCGCGGCGCGCTTCGTGTTCGTCGCCGACCGCAGCCTGCCGCAGATCGCGCACCTGACCGTGGGAAGGGCACTGGAATTCTTCACGAACCTCGACCTGCCGGGCTGGCGCGCGGAAGTGGCGGGCAAGATCGTCAAGGGCGTGGGCGAGCGCCTGCGCTTCCTGCGCGACGTGGGCCTGGACTACCTCACCCTCGACCGCAGCGCGGAGACCCTCTCGGGCGGGGAGTCGCAGCGCATCCGCCTCGCCAGCCAGGTCGGCTCCGGGCTCACCGGCGTCATGTACATCCTGGATGAGCCCTCGATCGGCCTGCACCAGCGCGACAACCGCCGCCTGCTGGGCACGCTCAAGCAGCTGCGCGATCTGGGCAACACCGTGATCGTCGTCGAGCACGATGAGGAGGCGATCTCGGCGGCCGACCACGTGCTCGACTTAGGTCCCGGCGCCGGCGTGCACGGCGGGTACCTGGTCGCGCAGGGAACCCCGGCGGAGATCCGCGCCAACCCGGACTCGATCACCGGTGCCTACCTCTCGGGCCGGCGGCGCATCGCGGTCCCCACCTTGCGCAACCGCCCGGACCCGCAGCGACAGATCCGCATCATCGGCGCCAGCGGCAACAACCTGCGCAGCGTCAACGCGGAGGTCCCGCTGGGCCTGATGACCTGCGTGACCGGGGTTTCAGGCTCGGGCAAGTCGACCCTGATCCTCGACACCCTGTTCGCGCACACCACCGCGCGGCTGAACGGCTCGCGCGTAGACGCCGCCCCGGTGGAGAAGATCGAGGGCCTGGAGCAGATCGACCGCGTGATCGACATCGACCAGAGCCCGATCGGGCGCACGCCGCGCTCCAACCCCGCCACCTACACCGGCCTGTTCGCCCCGATCCGCGAGCTGTTCGCCGCGGTGCCCGAGGCGCGGGCGCGCGGCTACGACGCCGGGCGCTTCAGCTTCAACGTCAAGGGCGGCCGCTGCGAGGCCTGCCAGGGCGACGGGGTCATCCGCGTCGAGATGCACTTCCTCCCCGATGTCTACGTGCCGTGCGATGTGTGCAAGGGCCAGCGCTACAACCGCGAGACCCTCGAGATCCGCTACCGCGGCAAGAACATCCACGAGGTGCTGGAGATGACGGTGGAGGATGCGGCGCGCTTCTTCCAGAACGTGCCCACCGCCGCCGCCAAGCTGCAGACCCTCCTCGACGTCGGCCTGTCCTACGTGCGCATCGGGCAGAACGCCACCACGCTCTCCGGCGGCGAGGCGCAGCGCGTGAAGCTCTCGCGCGAGCTCGCCAAGCGCGCCACCGGGCGCACGCTCTACATCCTCGACGAGCCGACCACCGGGCTGCACTTCCACGACGTCGAGCAGTTGCTGCACGTGCTGCACCGCCTGCGCGACGAGGGCAACACGCTGGTGGTGATCGAGCACAACCTCGATGTCATCAAGACCGCCGACTGGGTGATCGACCTGGGACCCGAAGGTGGCGAGGGCGGCGGACAGATCATCGCCGTCGGCACTCCGGAGCAGATCGCCGCCAGCAGTCCCTCCTGGACCGGGAAGTTCCTCGGGCCGCTGCTCGAGCGTGACAGGCAGCCCGCCGCGCGGGGCGGTACCGACCCCCAGCGGACCGCCCGCACCGGGACCTAGCCCCGCTGCCCCAGGCGGCGTAATGTCTGGCTAACTCACTGATTTTTCGGCTGGCTTTTCCCGGTGCACATAACACGGCGCACGGCCACGGTCTAGTGTGGTTTGTACGATTGCAAATGCGAACCGTTCTCATTCATACTGCCTTCATGGACGCAGCTTCCACCCCCGCAGGCGTGGCCCTCGACCCGGGCTTCGTGAGCCTCGCCGCCCTGTCCCCGGGCGCGAAGGCCCAGGTGGTGGGCGTGGGCACCGCGAACGCTGCGCTGTCGGCGCTCGAGCGGCGCCTGCTCGAGTTCGGGTTCTGCAGTGGCGAGGACGTCGAGATCCTCGCCGAGGCACGCCCCGGGCGTGACCCGTTCGTGGTGCGCGTCGGCCATACGACACTGGCGCTGCGGCGTCGCGAGGCGCAGAGCATCTGGGTCCGGGTCGCCCGCCCCGCCGCCCCATGAACGCCTCCGCGGCCGCGGCACTGGCCGCGCCGCAGCTCAGTCTCTCCCTCATCGGCGTCCCCAACTGCGGCAAGACCGCGCTCTTCAATCGCCTCACCGGCAGCCGCCAGAAGGTGGCGAACTACCCGGGCGTCACGGTCGAGCGCAAGGAAGGCCGCCTGGTCGGCCCGCGCAGCGGGCGCATCTTCCGCATCGTCGACCTGCCCGGTGCCTACAGCCTGGAGCCGGCCACGCTCGATGAGGCGATCGCGCGCGACGTGGTGCTCGGGCGCCACGCGAGCGAGCCGGCGCCGGACCTGCTGGTGTGCGTGGTCGATGCGACCAACCTGCGCCTGAACCTGCGCCTGGTGCTGGAGCTGAAGCGCCTCGGGCGCCCGATGCTGGTGGCGCTCAACATGAGCGACGTCGCCGAGCAGCGTGGCTACCAGCTCGACCGCGCCGCGCTCGAGAAGGCCCTCGGCATCCGGGTGATCCGCACCGTCGCCGTACGTTCCGGTGGCGAGCGCGAGCTGGTCGAGGCGATCGACAACTATCGCTTCGATGCGCAGGTGCTCCACCGCGCGCGCGCGCGCCTGGAGCCACCGCCAACGGCCACCGCCGCCGACATCGAGGCCACGCAGCGCGAGGTGCGCCGCGTGCTGGATGCGGCCGGCTACCGCGTGCCCGCGCGCGTGGCAGCGCTCGCCAAGCTCGACCAGCTCGTGCTGCACCCGGTGGCAGGTCCCCTGCTGCTGGGGGTGGTGCTGTTCCTGATGTTCCAGGCGGTGTTCAGCTGGGCCAAGGCACCGCAGGCGTGGATCAACCAGGGCGTCGCGTCCCTGAGCGCCTGGCTGTCCGGGCTGCTGCCGCAGGGTCCGCTGCGAGGGCTGATCCTGGATGGCGTGCTCGCAGGCACGGGCAGCGTGCTGGTGTTCCTGCCGCAGATCCTGTTGCTGTTCGCCTTCATCCTGGCGCTCGAGGACTCCGGTTACCTGCCGCGCGCGGCCTTCATGCTCGACCGGATGATGGGACGCGTCGGGCTCTCCGGGCGCGCGTTCATCCCACTCCTGTCCTCCTTTGCCTGCGCGATTCCCGGGGTCATGGCCGCGCGCACCATCCCCTCCAGCCGCGACCGCCTGGCGACCATCATGATCGCCCCGCTCATGACCTGCTCGGCGCGCCTGCCGGTGTACGCGCTCCTGATCGGTGCGTTCATCCCCTCGCGCACCATCGGCGTCATGAACCTGCGGGGACTGGTGCTGTTCGCGCTCTACCTTGCCGGCGTGGCGAGTGCCCTCGGCGTGGCCTTCGTGCTCAAGCGCCGCGGCGGCAAGAACAACGAGTCGCGCGCGCTCTTGCTCGAGCTGCCCGAGTACCGCCTGCCGCACCTGTCGAATCTGCTGCTCGGGCTGTGGGAGCGCACCAAGATCTTCCTCACGCGCGTGGGCACCATCATCCTCACCCTCATGGTGGTGCTGTGGTTCCTGGCAAGCTTCCCCGCCCCGCCCGCCGGCGCCAGCGGAGCTGCGATCCAGTACAGCATCGCCGGCATGCTCGGCCGCGGCCTCGAGCACCTGTTCGCGCCGATTGGCTTCAACTGGCAGATCTCGCTCGCGCTGGTGCCGGGGCTGGCCGCGCGCGAGGTGGCCGTGAGCAGCCTCGGCACGGTGTACGCGATGTCCGGCAGCGGTACCGCGGATGTGGCCGGCGCGCTGACGCCGATCATCGCGCACAGCTGGTCGCTGGCGACCGGGCTGTCGCTGCTGGCCTGGTACGTGTTCGCGCCGCAGTGCCTCTCGACGCTCGCAGTGGTGCGGCGCGAGACCAACTCCTGGCGCTATCCTTTGTACATGGCGGCGTACCTGTTCGCCCTCGCCTACCTCGCCGCGTTCGCCACCTATCGCGTCGCGCTCGCCCTCGGCGCCGGAGTCATCGCATGAGCATCGTGCTGCAGGTCATCGTGGTCGCAGCGCTGGTCAGCGTGTGCGCGCTCTACAGCCTGTGGCGGCTGCTGTCCGGTGCTGCGCGCCTGCGCACGCTGGATGCGCTCGCCCGGCTGCCGGGGGTGGAGTCGATGGGATGGTTCGCAAGGCTGCAGGCGCGCACGCGCGCCGGCAGCGGCGCTGGCTGCGGCGGCTGTGCCGCCGCCCCTAGCGCTGCTTCCCGGAAACGAACACCTGGTGCACTTCCCCGTTAGCGATGCGCTCCTGGTAGTGACCTTGCGTGTAGGCGGCGACCACGCGGCGCCAGAAGCTCACCGCGCCGGTGTTGCGCAGGTACTCGGTGATCTCCCAGCGGCCGGCGAAGCGCGACAGGATCAGCTGCACCGCGGTCTGCCCGATCCCCAGGCGCCGCCGCGTGCGCGCGACGAAGAACTCCGGCATGCGGTACTCGATGCGCGGCTGCTTGCCCGGGGCGGCGACCACCGCGAGCACGCGCGCAAATCCCACCGGCTCCGCGTCGCGCACGATCACCAGTGGATAAGTGTTCGGGTCCCCGAACCAGTGGGCGATCTGGTCGGGCTCGCGGTGCCCGACTTCCCCTAGGCGCGGGAACAGCCCGGTGCCGGGGTTGAGGTCGTCGAGGTACTCGCGGTAGACGCCCTGGATCCACAGACGGTCCGCCGGTGCTCCGCGGGCATCACGCACGCTGACGGCGATGACGGTCATTGGCGGCTAGTCCCCGCTCTTCTGTCAGGGTGGAAATAAAACGGCCCAGACAGCTCGCGTGTGCGAACCGTCCGGGCCGTATATCAGCCGTAAGCGCGAGACTTACTGCTTCGGCGGCGCCGAGCTGTCGGAAGCGGCCTTGGCAGCATCCGCAGCGCTCGTCGCGGACTGGGCGGCAGAGTTGGCAGCGTCCGCAGCCGTGCCGGCAGCCGTGGCAGCAGAGCCAGCGGCATCAGCAGAGCTGGAAGCAGCCTGGGCGGCATCGGCAGCAGGCTGAGCAGGAGCAGCGGCAGGAGCAGCGGCAGGAGCAGCAGCCTCGGTGGATGCAGATTCCTGCTTCGCGCAGGCCGTCAGCATCAGCGCGGCAACGACGGCGCTAAGAGCAAGTTTGGTGTTCATCGATCGGTACCCCGGGAAGCAAGAGTTGTATGGGAATGCGCGACCTTGTGGGTCGCTCCGCGCCCCGTTCCGGAAGCGTCGGAGCGCAAATTCTATAGAAGTCCCGGTACGATTGGAAACTCCGCACGTGCCGTGCTGTCGGCTGCGACCGACAGCACGCCCCTGCATGCCAAATTAAAGGTCAGATTCATGCCCGAAGCCCTCTCTGCGCACGCCCGCGAACTGGCGCGAACCTTCGGCCCGCACCTCGCGAGCCTCGAGAAGCGCACCGCCGACGCCCTCAGCGCGAGCGGGTTTTCCGGGCTGCTGGTGCATTCCGGGGCACTTCTGGACGTGTTCCAGGACGACCGCACCTACCCCTTCCAGGCCAACGCGCCCTTCAAGGTGTGGGCGCCGCTGGAGGACGCGCCGGACAGCTTCGTGTGGTTCGCACCCGGTGCGCGCCCGCGGCTGGTCCTGCACCAGCCGCGCGACTACTGGTACAAGTCCGCGGAGAATCCGCGCGGCTACTGGGTCGAGCACTTCGACATCCGGCCCGTGCCGGACCGCGCGGCCGCCCGCGGCGCGCTGCCCCGGGATCTCTCGGGCGCCGCCTACATCGGCGAGTCCTTCGCCGAGCTGGGCGGCTGGGGCCTCAGGGCGCACAACCCGCCCGCGCTCATGCGGCGGCTGGATTATGCCCGTGCCGTGAAGAGCCCCTACGAGCTCGCCTGCCTGCGCGAGGCGAGCCGGCTCGGGGTGCTCGGCCACCGCGCCGCCGCGCACGCCTTCCGGGCGGGCGCCTCGGAGTTCGAGATCGAGCTGGCCTTCCTGGAGGCCTGCGGCATGCGCGAGCAGGAACTGCCCTACAACCCGATCATCGCCCTGAACGAAGGAGGCGCGGTGCTGCACTACCAGGTGCTCGCCCGGCGCCGCCCGGCGGAGGTGTTCTCGCTGCTGATCGACGCCGGCGCCAGCGCCGGGGGCTACGCGAGCGACATCACGCGCACCCACGCGCGCGAGGATGCGGACTTCGCCGCCCTCATCGGCCGCATGGACCGCATGCAGCAGGCGCTGTGCGCGGGAATCCGCGCCGGCGTGGACTGGCGCGACGTGCAGCTGAAGGCCCATGAGCTCACCGCGACCCTCCTGCGCGAGGCGGACATCATCCTGTGCGGCGCCGAGGAAGCGGTCGCCAGCGGCGTCACCCGGGTCTTCCTGCCCCACGGCATCGGGCACCTGCTGGGGATCGAGGTCCACGACGTCGGGGGCTTCATGCGCTCCCCCGAGGGCGGTGACATCCCCCGCCCCGAGGGGCACCCGTACCTGCGCCTCACGCGGGTGCTGGAGGAGGGCTTCGTGGTCACCATGGAACCGGGGATCTACTTCATCGACCAACTCCTGGATGAGGCCCGCGGGGATGCCCGGGCCGCGCACATCAACTGGAGCCGGGTCGGGGCACTGGCGAAGTTCGGCGGCATCCGGGTCGAGGACGACCTGGCCGTCACCCGCACCGGGTGCGAGAACCTCACCCGGGACGCCTTCGCGGCCAACCCCTAGCCTTCCGGACCGGAAGCGAAATCGGGGGCCGGAGGCCCCCGATTGAATCACCTGCGATACAGATTAGGGGCGTTTGGCCAGCAGATCCCGGATTTCCTGCAACAGTACGTCCGTCCTGCTCGGCGGGGGTGGCGGTGCATCGGGCTGCTTGCGCTTCATCCGGTTGATCGCCTTGACCACGAGGAAGATGACGAAGGCGATGATCAGAAACTCGAAGGCGGTCTGCAGGAAAGCCCCGTACTTGACCAGCACCGGCTTGCCGTCGGGGCCGGTGGCGATGGTGAAGGCCAGGTCAGTGAAGTTGATGTGGCCGAGCAGCGGGGCCAGCAGCGGCATCACCACATCCCCGACCAGGGAGCTGACGATCTTGCCGAAGGCGGCACCGATGACCACACCGACCGCCAGGTCGATGACGTTGCCCTTCATGGCAAATTCTTTGAATTCCGAGGCAAAGCTCATGGGCATCCTCCGTTGACGGCTGCGGGCCGGTGAACCCGGCTCTTGATGGGGGGTTGCCTTGCAGCCTAGCGAAAAGGCGCCCCGCGGTGCAAACAAGAAGGGCCGCCCGTGGCGGCCCTTCCCTTGAGCTCACAACGGCAGCCTGGCTGTCAGGCCGCGGCCTTCTTCTTGCGCGGGGTCTTCTTGGGAGCACTGTCCGCATCGGCCGCCGCCTTCTTCGCCTTGGGCTTGGCGGCTGTCTTCGCCGGTGCCTTGGCCTTCTTGGCCTTCTTGCCCGGGGCCGGCTCCTCGGCCGCCGCGGCCGCCGGCCCATCCACCAGCTGCATGAGTGCCATGGGGGCGGAGTCTCCCGGGCGCGGCATCATGCGCAGGATGCGCGTGTAGCCGCCCGGGCGCGCCTTGAAGCGCGGGCCGAGGTCGCTGAAGAGCTTCTCCACGATGGCCGTATCACGCAGGCGCGAGAACGCCACGCGGCGGTTGGCATCGCTGTCGCTCTTGGCGAGGGTAATGAACGGCTCCACGACGCGGCGCAGTTCCTTCGCCTTGGGCAGCGTGGTGCGGATGGTCTCGTGACGCAGCAGCGAGACCGACATGTTGCGCAGCATCGCGTGACGGTGCGTGCTGTTGCGCGACAGTTGGCGGCCAGAATGACGGTGACGCATAAATAACCCTTCGAACTTTCACTCGACTGCCGCCGCGCCCGCAGGACGTGGCGGCAGGTCGTGGCCGCACCTTTTCCAAGGTGCGGCCACTTCGCTATCAGACGATGTCGCGCTCTTCGTCGTGCTTCAGGCCCGCGGGCGGCCAGCCATCCAGGCGCATGCCGAGCATCAGGCCGTGGCTCTGCAGCACTTCCTTGATCTCGGTGAGGGACTTCTTGCCGAGATTCGGCGTGCGCAGCAGCTCGACTTCGGTGCGCTGCACGAGGTCGCCGATGTAGTGGATGTTCTCGGCCTTGAGGCAGTTGGCACTGCGCACGGTGAGCTCGAGCTCGTCCACGGGGCGCAGCAGGATCGGGTCGAACTGCATCTCGGAGACCTTGGTCGAGGTCTCTTCCTCGCCCTGCAGGTCCACGAACACCGACAGCTGGTCCTTGAGGATGCTGCCGGCGCGGCGGATCGCCTCTTCCGCATCGATCGTGCCGTTGGTCTCGATGTCGATGACCAGCTTGTCCAGGTCGGTGCGCTGCTCGACGCGCGCGGCATCGACCGAGTAGGTCACGCGGCGCACGGGCGAGAACGAGGCATCCAGCTGCAGGCGGCCGATCGGGCGCGTCTGCTCCTCGAAGGCCACCCGCGAGGCTGCCGGGCGGTAGCCGCGGCCGCGCTCGACGCGCAGCGTCATGGACAGCTCGCCGGCCTTGGTGAGGTTGGCGATCACCAGTTCCGGGTTCACGACTTCGATGTCGTGGTCGGTCTGGATATCACCGGCGGTGACCGGACCCGGGCCCTTCTTGTGCAGGCGCAGCTCCGCGGAGTCGCGGGTGTGCATGCGCAGCGCCACGGACTTCAGGTTGAGGAGGATGTCGACCACGTCCTCCTGCACCCCCTCGATGCTGGTGTACTCGTGCAGTACGCCGTCGATCTCCACCTCGGTGATGGCAGCCCCGGGCATGGAGGACAGCAGCACGCGCCGCAGCGCGTTGCCGAGGGTATGGCCGAAGCCACGCTCGAACGGCTCGATCACCACGCGCGCCTGGCGCGGGGCGACGGGCTGCACCTTAACGACGCGCGGCCTCAGGAACTCGCTTACAGATCCCTGCATTGCAGTCTCACCTTGCCGGCTAACTGGGCCGGCGCAAAAGGAACACGGATGGACCCGCTTGACTTGGGGCGTGGGGCCCCAAAATCAAGCGGATACGCTTACTTCGAATACAGCTCGACGACCAGGTTCTCGTTGATGTCGGGCAGGATGTCGTCCCGGCCCGGCGCCGACTTGAACACGCCGCGGAACTCCTTGTCGTTCACCTCGACCCAGTCGGGCAGCCCGACCTGGCTGGCCACCCCGAGGGCGCTCTGGATACGCAGCTGCTTACGCGACTTCTCGCGCACCTGCACGATGTCGCCGGCCTTCACCTGGTAGGAGGCGATGGTCACCGGCTTCTCGTTGACGTTGATCGACTTGTGGCTCACCAGCTGGCGCGCCTCCGAGCGCGTCGCGGCAAAGCCCATGCGGTAGACCACGTTGTCCAGGCGGCACTCGAGCAGCTTCAGCAGGTTCTCGCCCGTGGCACCCTGCTTGCGCGCAGCGGCCTCGTAGTAGTTGCTGAACTGGCGCTCGAGGATGCCGTACATGCGGCGCAGCTTCTGCTTCTCGCGCAGCTGCAGGCCGTAGTCGGACAGGCGCTGGCGGCGCTCACCCTTGACGCCACCGGGCGGCACGGTGAACTTGCACTTGTTCTCGATCGGCTTGACGCCGCTCTTGAGGAAAAGATCGGTGCCCTCGCGGCGCGCGAGCTTGCACTTCGGACCTACGTAACGTGCCATAACAGTCCTCTACCTTAGACGCGGCGCTTCTTCGGCGGACGACACCCGTTGTGCGGGATCGGCGTCACGTCCGAGATGCTGGTGATCTTCAGTCCACAGTTGTTCAGCGCGCGCACGGCCGACTCGCGCCCGGGTCCCGGGCCGCCGACGCGCACTTCGACGTTCTTCACGCCATGCTCCTGGGCCGCCACGCCGGCCTTCTCGGCCGCCACCTGCGCGGCGAACGGGGTGCTCTTGCGCGAGCCGCGGAAGCCGCAACCGCCCGAGGTCGCCCAGGACAGGGTGTTGCCCTGCCGGTCGGTGATCGTGATGATCGTGTTGTTGAAGGAGGCATGCACGTGCGCGATCGCATCGAGCACGTTCTTGCGCGCCTTCTTGGGCTTCTTCGCGCCGCCGGCCTGTGCCGCCGCGCCGCCGCCAGTGCTGCCCTGTTTCGCCTTCTCGTCAGCCATTCGTTATGCCTTATGCCTTGCCAGGAGGTGCGTTCAGCTTGACCGCCTGCTTGCGCGGACCCTTGCGGGTGCGTGCATTGGTGCGGGTGCGCTGACCGCGCACCGGGAGTCCGCGACGGTGACGGATGCCACGGTGTGAACCGAGGTCCATCAGTCGCTTGATGTTCATGGAAACTTCGCGGCGCAGGTCGCCCTCGACCGCGAACTTCGCGATCTGCGAGCGGATGGCGTTGACCTCGACCTCGGTGAGGTCCTTCACCTTGGTCGTGGGCGCCACGCCTGCGGCCTCGCAGGTGGCGCGCGCGCGCGCGCGACCCACGCCGTAGATCTGCGTGAGCCCGATCCACACGTGCTTGTTCATCGGGATGTTGATGCCGGCTATGCGTGCCATATTTCTTACCTCAACCCTGGCGCTGCTTGTGACGCGGGTCCGTGCAGATGACGTAGACCACGCGGCGGCGGCGCACGATCTTGCAGTTCTTGCAGATCTTCTTTACCGACGGACGTACTTTCATGATTAACCACCCGAACCGCTGCGGCCGGAGCCGAGCAGGTTCGCCTTCTTGAGAAGTCCCGGATAGTGATGCGACATCGTGTGCGCGTGCAGCTGCGACATGAAGTCCATCACTACGACCACGACGATGAGGAGCGAAGTGCCACCAAAGTGGAAGGGCACGCCCTTCCAGGTAACGAGGATCTCCGGCAGCAGGCACACCGCGGTGACGTACAGCGCGCCCCACAGCGTGAGGCGCGTGAGCACCGCGTCGATGTACTCGGCGGTCTGCTGGCCCGGGCGGATGCCGCGCACGAAGGCGCCGGACTTCTTGAGGTTGTCCGCGGTGTCGCGCGCGTTGAACACCAGCGCGGTGTAGAAGAAGCAGAAGAAGATGATCAGCGCTGCGTAGATCACCAGGTGCAGCGGCTGCCCGTAGCCCAAGGCCGCGGCGACGTTCTGCATGACATTGGCAAGTGTCCCCTGGCCGGTGCCGGCGAAGCTGGCGAGCGTGGCCGGGAACAGCAGCAGGCTCGAGGCGAAGATCGGCGGGATCACCCCTGCCATGTTGAGCTTGAACGGCAGGTGGCTCGACTGCCCGGCATACATGCGGCGCCCGACCTGGCGCTTGGCGTAGTCCACCGGGATGCGGCGCTGCGCGCGCTCCACGAACACCACGAAGGCGGTGGTCGCCAGCACCAGGATCGCCAGCAGGAGCGCAAACGGACCCTGCATTTCCCCGTTGGCCACCGCCTCGAAGGTGTTGCCCACCGCGCCGGGGAGGCCGGCGACGATACCCGAGAGGATGATCATGGAGATGCCGTTGCCGATGCCGCGCTCGGTGATCTGCTCGCCCAGCCACATCAGGAACATGGTCCCGGTGGTCATGGTGACGGTGGCGGTCACGAGGAACGGCCAGCCGTGCACCAGGGTGAGGCCACCCTTGTCGAGCGCGCCGGCGGCGGCGAAGGACTGCACCAGCGCCAGCGCCACGGTGCCGTAGCGGGTGTACTGGGTGATCTTGCGGCGGCCGGACTCGCCTTCCTTGCGCAGCTCCATCAGCTGCGGCACCACCATCGACATCATCTGGATGATGATCGAGGCGGAGATGTAGGGCATCACGCCCATGGCGAAGATCGACAGGCGCGACAGCGCGCCGCCGGAGAACATGTTGACGATGCCGAGGATCGTGTTCGAGCGGTCGCCGAAGAAGCGCGCCACTTCCGCCGGGTTGATGCCTGGCACCGGGATGAAGGTGCCGATGCGGTAGACGATCAGCGCGCCGATCAGGAACAGGAAACGGCTGCGAATCTCCCCAAAGCGGGCAGCTTCGCCGAAGGCGGCAGCGGAATTGCTTGCTGTCGTGGTCGCCATGCCTGTCCTGTGCCTGGAGGCCCTCAGGCCTCGATCTTCCCGCCGGCAGCCTCGATGGCCGCGCGCGCACCCTTGGTGGCCGCCACGCCCTTGAGCGTGTACGCCTTCTTGATCTCCCCCGAGAGCACCACCTTGGCGGTCTGGGCATCGGCGGAGATCACCCGCGCCTTGCGCAGCGACTCGATGTCCACGACCGTGCCCTCGAGCTTGAGCAGCTCGTCCAGGCGCACCTCCGCGTGCAGGCGCTTCATGGCCGAGCGGAACCCGACCTTGGGCATGCGGCGCTGGATGGGCATCTGGCCGCCTTCGAAGCCGACCTTGTGATAGCCGCCCTTGCGCGCGCGCTGGCCCTTGGTGCCGCGGCCGCAGGTCTTGCCCTGGCCGGCGGAGGCGCCACGGCCCACGCGCAGGCGCGGACGCTTGGCTCCATGGCCGGGCTTGAGTGTGTTCAGTCGCATACGTTTCTCTTAGGCGCTCTTCTCGATGCGCAGCAGGTGCACAGCGGTGTTGATCATGCCGCGGTTCTCCGGGGTGTCCGTGACCGTGACGCTCTGGTGGATGCGGCGCAAGCCCAGCCCGCGCGCCGAATTCGCGATGTTCTTCAGCTGGCCGTTCAGGCTCTTCACCAGCGTTACCGTGACTTTCTTGTCTGCCATGACGCTCAGCCCATGATCTCTTCGAGGCTCTTGCCGCGCTTGGCGGCGATGTCATCGGGCGAGCGGATCTTCGACAGCGCGGAGATCGTGGCGCGCACGACGTTGATCGGGTTGCGCGAGCCGTAGCTCTTGGCGAGCACGTTGCGCACACCGGCGCACTCGAGCACCGCGCGCATGCCGCCGCCGGCGATGACGCCGGTACCGTCGGAGGCCGGCTGCATGTACACCCGCGTCGCACCGTGCGTGCCGGTGATCGCGTAGTGCAGCGAGTCGTTGCGCAGCGAGACGGTGATCATCTGCTTGCGGGCCTGGGTCATGGCCTTGGAAATCGCCAGCGGCACCTCGCGCGCCTTGCCGAAGCCATAGCCAACCCTTCCGGCCGTGTCACCCACGACGGTGAGCGCGGTGAAGCCGAACTGACGGCCGCCCTTGACGACCTTGGCAGTGCGGTTAACGGCAACGAGCTTCTCGACGAACTCGTCGGCCGACTGGCCCTTCTCTGGTCTCGCCATATGTGTGCTACCTACTTAAAACTCAAGACCCGCTTCGCGGGCTGCCTCCGCGAGCGCCTTGACGCGCCCGTGGAACTGGAATCCGGAACGGTCGAAGGCGACCTTGCTCACCCCGGCCGCCTTGCTGCGCTCGGCGATGGCACGGCCGACGGCCTTGGCGGCCTCGACGTTGCCGGTGCTCTTCAGGCCCGCGCGTACCTTCTCCTGCAGGGTGGAGGCGGCGGCGATGACCTTCGCTCCCGAGCCCTCGGTGACCTGCGCGTAGATGTGGTTCGGCGTGCGGTGCACGGTCAGGCGCGCGGTGCCCAGCCCGCGGATGTGCGCGCGGGTCTTGACGGCGCGCCGCAGGCGGCGCTGCTTCTTGGTGATGATCACTTCTTCTTCCCCTCTTTCAGGGTGATCTTCTCGCCCGCGTAGCGCACGCCCTTGCCCTTGTAGGGCTCGGGGGGGCGGATGTCGCGGATCTCGGCGGCCAGCTGGCCGACCTTCTGGCGGTCGATGCCCTTGATCAGGATCTCGGTCTGGCTCGGGGTCTCGATGGACAGCCCCTCCGGGATCGCCACGCTCACCGGGTGCGAGAAGCCGAGGGTGAGGTTCAGGGCCTTGCCCTGCACGGCGGCGCGGAAGCCGACGCCCTGCAGCTCGAGCTTCTTCTCGTAGCCCTTGGTGACGCCCACGACCATGTTGGCCAGGTGCGCGCGCGTGGAGCCGGCCTGGGTGCGTGCCGCGCCCAGGCCCTCGTACTTGATCTGCAGCTTCTTCTCGGTCTGCACCACCGACACGCCGCTCCCGAGCGGCAGGCTGAGCGAGCCCTTGGCGCCCTTGATGGTCACCGCGTTGGCGGCGATGGTTGCGGTGACGCCCTGGGGCAGGTCAACCGGTGCTTTGGCAATTCTCGACATAGTGGTTCTCTTAAGAGGCTCTTAGGCGACGATGCACAGCACTTCGCCGCCCTGTCCGCTCGCGCGCGCCTGCTTGTCCGTCATCACGCCCTTGGGCGTGGAGACGATCACCGTGCCCATGCCGCCCAGGACCTTGGGCAGCTCGTCCTTGCCGCGGTAGATGCGCAGCCCCGGACGGCTGATGCGCTCCAGGCGGTCGATGACCGGGCGGCCCTCGAAATACTTCAGCGCGATCGTCAGGCGCGGCTTGCCGGCCTCGGCATCGGTGCGGAAGTCGCCGATGTACCCCTCGTCACGCAGCACCTTGACGATGGCCGTCTTCAGGCGCGAGGAGGCGAGCTGCACCTCGCTCTTGCCCGCGGTCTGGCCATTGCGGATGCGCGTCAACAGGTCGGCAATAGGATCAGTCATGCTCATACGGCGTTCCTTTACCAGCTCGCCTTGGCGAGACCCGGAATCTCACCGCGGTTCGCGACCTCGCGGATCTTCACCCGCGCCAGCCCGAACTTGCGGTACACGCCGCGTGAACGGCCGGTGATGGCGCAACGGTTGCGGTGCCGGACGGCGGCCGCATCGCGCGGCTGCGCCTGCAGCTCCGCCTGCGCGGCGGCGCGCTCCTCGGGCGAGCTCTTGGGGCTGCGGATCAGCTCCTTGAGCTTCGCACGACGTGCTGCGTACTTTTTCACGATCCCGGCGCGACGCTTCTCGCGCTCGACCATGCTGGTCTTGGCCATAGACTTTAGGGTCCTGTTACTTCCGGAACGGGAAGTTGAATGCCTCGAGCAAAGCTCGTCCCTGACGGTCATCGGCGGCCGTCGTAGTAATGGTGATATCCATGCCCCGCACCTGGTCGACCTGGTCGTACTGGATCTCGGGGAAGATGATCTGTTCCTTCACGCCCAGGCTGTAGTTGCCACGGCCGTCGAAGGCGCGCGCCGAGACCCCGCGGAAGTCGCGGATGCGCGGCATCGCGATCGAGATCAGGCGGTCGAGGAACTCGTACATGCGCTTGCCGCGCAGGGTGACCTTGGCGCCGATCGGCAGGCCCTGGCGGATCTTGAACGAGGCGATCGCCTTCCTGGACTTGGTGACCAGCGGCTTCTGCCCGGTGATCTTGGTGAGGTCGGCCACGGCCGCGTCCATCACCTTCTTGTCGGCCACGGCCTCACCCACGCCCATGTTGATCGTGATCTTGGTGATGCGCGGAACCTGCATCACGTTCGCGATCTTCAGGTCCTCGCGCAGGCGCGGGATCACTTTTTCGCGGTAGTACTGTTCTAACCTGACCATAAGTTCTCTTTTCGGGTGCTCACCGCCTTCAGGCGTCGAGCATCTCCCCGTTCGACTTGAAGAAGCGCACGCGCTTGCCGTCGGTGAGGGTCTTGACCCCGATGCGGTCACCCTTCTTGGCGCCCGGATTCCAGATCGCGACCTTCGACACCGCCAGCGGGGCTTCCTTCTCGATGATGCCGCCCGGCTTGCCGGCCTGCGGGTTCGGCTTGGTGTGCTTCTTCGCCATGTTCACGCTCTCGACGACCACGCGGCCGTCGCCGAGCACCTGGATCACGGCCCCGCGGCGGCCCTTGTCGCGGCCGGAGAGCACGATCACCTGATCGCCTTTACGAATCTTCTTCATCACAGCACCTCGGGCGCGAGCGAGATGATCTTCATGAACTGCACGTTGCGCAGCTCACGCGTCACGGGTCCAAAGATGCGCGTGCCGATCGGCTCGAGCTTGTTGGTCAGGAGCACCGCGGCGTTGCCGTCGAAGCGGATGAGCGAGCCGTCCGGGCGGCGCACGCCGTGCTTGGTGCGCACGACCACCGCGTCATAGACCTCGCCCTTCTTCACCTTGCCGCGCGGGATGGCGTCCTTGACGCTCACCTTGATGACGTCCCCGACGTAGGCGTAGCGACGATGGCTGCCGCCGAGCACCTTGATGCACATCAGGGTGCGCGCGCCGCTGTTGTCCGCGGCATTAAGCATTGTGCGCATCTGGATCATGATTTTCTGCCTTCAGCTCGCATCAAAGCCCGGTGGAGCGACGCACGATCTCGAGCACGCGCCAGGACTTGCGGCGCGACATCGGACGGCACGGCGTGATGATGACGGTGTCACCGGTCTTGACGGTGCCTTCCTCATCGTGGGCCAGCACCTTGGTCGTGCGGCGGATGAACTTGCCGTACTGCGGATGCTTCACCAGCCGCTCGATCTCCACGGCGATGGTCTTCTGCATCTTGTCGCTGACCACGACCCCGGTCAGGGTGCGCGCGCCTTTGTCTTCCACCTTGCTTGCTACCTTGTTCTCAGTTGCGCTCACTTGGCACCTCCACCGGCCTGCTGTTGACGCAGCACGGTCTTCAGACGCGCAATGTTGCGCCGTACTTTCCCGAACTGGTCGGGCTTGGGCGACTGCCCGGTGGCGCGCTGCATGCGCAGCGCGAACTGCTCTTTGCGCAGCTTGACGAGCTCGTCGGCGAGCTCGGCAGCGGACTTGGTACGCAGCTCTTTGGCGTCCATTTATCGAACCTGCCGTTTCACAAATGAGGTGGACACGGAGAGCTTCGAGCCGGCCAGGCGGAATGCCTCGCGCGCCGTCACCTCATCCACGCCCTCCATCTCGAACAGAACCTTGCCCGGCTGCACGCGCGCGACGTAGTACTCCACGTTGCCCTTGCCCGAGCCCATGCGCACCTCGAGGGGCTTCTTGCTGATCGGCACGTCCGGGAAGACGCGGATCCAGATCTGGCCGCCGCGCTTGACGTAGCGGGCCATGGCGCGGCGCGCCGCCTCGATCTCGCGCGCGGTCATGCGCGCGCGGCTGGTGGCCTTGAGGCCGAACTCGCCGAAGGACACGTTGCTGCCGCGCTGGGCCAGGCCGCCGTTGCGGCCCTTGAACGCTTTGCGATATTTCGTACGTTTGGGCTGAAGCATGGTCTAACTCTTTAAGCCTGCGCCGGAGCTTCCGGGGCGACCGGGGCGGCGGCAACGACGGCGGGGGCGGCGGCCACTGCGGCCTCACCCTCGACGACCGCGGCCGGTGCGATCTCCTGCTTGTCGAACACCTCGCCCTTGAAGATCCACACCTTGACGCCGATCACCCCGTAGGTCGTGTTCGCCTCGGAGTGCGCGTAGTCGATGTCGGCGCGGAAGGTGTGCAGCGGGATGCGGCCTTCGCGGTACCACTCGGTACGGGCGATTTCCGAGCCGTTCAGGCGCCCGGAGACGCGCACCTTCACGCCCAGGGCGCCCGAGCGCATGGTGCTCATCACGGCGCGCTTCATGGCGCGGCGGAACATCACGCGCTTCTCGATCTGCTGCGCGACCGCATCGGCGACCAGCTGCGAGTCGAGCTCGGGCTTTCTGATCTCGGCGATGTTCAGGCGCACGTCGTTGGTCGACATCCCCAGCAGCGCGGCCGTTTCCTGGCGCAGCTTCTCGATGTCCTCGCCCTTCTTGCCGATGACGATGCCGGGGCGCGCGGTCTGGATGGTGATGTTCACCTTCTTGGCGGCACGCTCGATGAGCACGCGGCTGACCGAGGCCTCCTTGAGGCGCTCCTTGAGGAAGCCGCGCACGCGGAAGTCCGTGTACACGTGGGCCGGGAACTGCTTCTTGCCCGCGTACCAGCGCGAGGTCCAGTCGCGGGTGATCCCCAGCCGTATGCCCAGCGGATTGACCTTCTGACCCATGCTTAATCCTTCTTCCCGTCGCTGACGCCGACGGTGATGTGACTGTTGCGCTTGACGATGCGCGCGCCGCGGCCCTTGGCGCGGGCGGCAAAGCGCTTGAGCGTCGGCGCCTCGTCCACGTGGATGAGCGAGACCTTCAGTTCGTCGATGTCCGCGCCGTGGTTGTGCTCGGCATTGGCGACGGCGGACTCGAGCACCTTGCGCACCAGGTCCGCGCCCTTCTTGGGCATGAACTTGAGCACCGAGATGGCGTTGCCGACCTTCTGCCCGCGCACGGTGTCCGCCACGAGGCGGCACTTCTGTGGGGAGATGCGCGCGTAGCGCAGCTTGGAAGTGACTTGCATAGTTAACTGCCGCCCTAGGCGGAAGCCTCCACCTTGCGGTCCCCGGAGTGCGCCTTGAAGGTGCGCGTGGGCGCGAACTCGCCGAGCTTGTGGCCGACCATGTTCTCGGAGATCAGCACCGGGATGTGCTGACGGCCGTTGTGCACGGCGATGGTGAGTCCAACCATCTCCGGCACGACCATCGAGCGGCGCGACCAGGTCTTGATCGGCTTGCGGTCGTTCTTGGCGGACGCCACCTGCACCTTCTTGGCAAGGTGCAGGTCGACGAACGGGCCTTTCTTCAGTGAACGTGGCATGTGTGTGTTCGCTTCCTAAATCAGCGGATGCGGTTCTTGCGGCGCTGGACGATCATGCCGTCCGTGCGCTTGTTGTGACGGGTCTTCAGGCCCTTGGTGTTCCAGCCCCACGGGGATACCGGGTGCGGGTTGCCCTGGCCGGACTTGCCCTCGCCGCCACCGTGCGGGTGGTCGACCGGGTTCATGGCCAGGCCGCGCACCGTCGGGCGGATGCCGCGCCAGCGCTTGGCACCGGCCTTGCCGTAGCTGCGCAGGTTGTGCTCGTCGTTGCCGACCTCGCCGATGGTGGCGCGGCAGTCGATGTGCACCTTGCGGGTCTCACCCGAGCGCAGGCGCAGGAACGCGAACAGGCCCTCGCGCGAGGTGAAGGACACCGAGGCGCCGGCGCTGCGCGCCATCTGGCCGCCGCGGCCGGGCTTCAATTCCACGTTGTGCACGATCGAGCCGACCGGCACGTGGCGCAGCGGCATGGCGTTGCCGGCCTTGATCGGGGAATCCGCCCCCGAGCGCACGTCGTCGCCGGGCTTCATGCCCTTGGCGGCGAGGATGTAGCGCCACTCGCCGTCGGCGTACTTGATCAGCGCCAGGTGGCTGGAGCGGTTCGGGTCGTACTCCAGGCGCTCGACCACGCCGGCGACGCCGTCCTTGTCGCGCTTGAAATCGATGATGCGGTACTTCTGGCGCGAGCCGCCGCCGATGTGACGCGTGGTGATGCGGCCGAAGTGGTTGCGCGCACCGGTCTTGTTCTGGTGCGTCGTCAGGGAGGCCAGCGGACCGCCCTTGTGCAGGTGCGAGCGGTCGATCTTGACGACGGCGCGCGTGCCGGGGGTTCTGGGCTTGTACTTGATGAGTGCCATTGCTTCTGTCCTGCTCAGGCCTTGGCGCGGGCTTCGTAGTCGATCGTCTGACCGGCGACCAGGCTCACGTAGGCCTTCTTCCAGTCCTGGGTGCGACCGGGGGTCTTGCCGAAGCGGCGCGACTTGCCCGCCTCGTTGACCACCTGCACGCCCGCGACCTTGACGTCGAACATCATCTCGACGGCCTTCTTGACGTCGGTCTTGGTGGCCTCGCGGCGCACCTTGAAGGTGTACTGGTTGTGGTTCTGCATCGCGAGCGAGGTCTTCTCGGTCACGTGCGGAGCGATCAGCACGCTCATCAGCTGTTCGCGGTTCATTGCAGGCGCTCCTCGATGAGCTTCACGGCAGCAACAGTCATGAGCACCTTGTCGTAGGCGGCGAGCGCCAGCGGGTTGAGCGCGGTCACCTCGATGACCTCCACGTGCGCCAGGTTGCGCGCGGCGAGGTAGAGCTTCTCGTCGGTCGCCTCGACCACGATCAGCACGTTGGTGAGCGACCATTCCTTCAACTGGTTGGCCAGCAGCTTGGTCTTCGGGGCCTCGAGGGCGATGCCGTCGGTCACCAGCAGGCGCTCGGTCTTGGCCAGCTGCGAGAGCATCGCGCGCAGGGCGCCGCGGTACATCTTGCGGTTGACCTTCTGCTCGAAGTCACGCGGCTTGGCCGCAAAGGTGCGCCCGCCACCGACCCAGATGGGCGAGCGGCTGGAGCCAGCGCGCGCCTGGCCCGTGCCCTTCTGGGCGTGGGGCTTGCGGCCGCCGCCGCGCACTTCGGCGCGGGTCTTCTGCGCCTTGGTGCCCGCGCGACCGGCATTGCGGTACGCGGTCAGCACCTGGTGCACCAGGGCCTCGTTGAACTTGCCGCCGAAGGTGGCTTCGGAGACCTCGAGCGCGGCTGAGCCGTTGACGAGCTTCAGTTTCATGGCTTACTTCTTTCCCGCCTTGGCCGGGTCCTTCGACGGTGCGTTGCCGATCTTGGTGGGCGCCACGGTCTTGCGCTTGGCCAGACGGGCGGCCTTCACCGAGGGACGCACGATCACCTGGCCACCCTCGGCGCCGGGCACGGCACCGCGGATCAGGAGCAGGTTTCTTTCCAGGTCCACCACGACGACCTTCAGGTTCTCGGTGGTGCGGCGCACGACGCCCATGTGACCGGACATGCGGCGGCCCTTGAACACGCGGCCCGGGGTCTGGCGCATGCCGATGGAGCCGGGCGAGCGGTGGGTGAGCGAGACGCCGTGGGTGGCGGGCATGCCGCCGAAGTTGTGGCGCTTCATGGTGCCGGCGAAGCCCTTGCCGATGGTCGTGCCGGTGACATCCACCGACTGGCCTTCCTTGAACATGTCGGCCTTGATCTCGGTGCCGGCGGTGATCTCGGCCTTGTCGGCCGCGTCCAGGCGGAACTCCACCAGGGCCTTGCCCGGGGCGACCTTGGCGGCCGCGTAGTGCCCGTTCAGGGCCTTGGAATACAGCTGCGGGCGGCGTGTACCGTACGTGACCTGCACGGCACGGTAGCCGTCCTTCGCCTTGTCCTTGACCTGGGTGACCCGGTTCGGCAGAACCTCGATCACGGTCACCGGCACGGTCACACCGGCGTCGGTGAACACGCGCGTCATGCCGGCCTTACGGCCGACCAGTCCGATTGCCATTTCTGTCCTCTCGTGCTCGAGACGCTACGATTGGCGCCCCGAGACTCATGGCACGAGCTAAGTTATTGAGACAACAGGAGATTTTGCGCAAAACCCCGCGGGGGTGCGCTGATCTCGAGTGGTCTTGGAACCTTAAGCTTCCCCGTGAGGGCCGCCGGCTCCAACCTCGCCCGATGCCGCTTACGCGACCGCCCACCGGATGGTCCCGGGGGGCTAAAAAGGGCGCGCAGTATAGGCGCGCCCCCTCGTTCAATCAACCTTATTTGGCGGGGCTTTGCGCACCCTGCCGGGCCTGCCGCCGCGATCTTAGTTCAGCTTGATCTGTACGTCCACGCCGGCCGGGAGCTCCAGCTTCATGAGCGCGTCCACCGTCTTGTCGGTGGGGTTCATGATGTCCATCAGGCGCTTGTGGGTGCGCAGCTCGAACTGGTCGCGCGCATCCTTGTCCCCGTGCGGGGAGACCAGCACGGTGAAGCGCTCCATCTTGGTCGGCAGCGGCACCGGGCCCTTGACGGTGGCGCCGGTGCGCTTGGCGGTCTCCACGATCTCCCGCGCGGAGCTGTCGATGAGGCGATGGTCGAATGCCTTCAAGCGGATACGGATGTTCTGATTAGCCATGGCCTTAACTCCAGCGGATCGCGAAACGTCTTGTTACTTCAGGATCTTCGACACGACACCCGCGCCGACGGTCTTGCCGCCCTCACGGATGGCGAAGCGCAGTCCCTCTTCCATCGCGATCGGGCTGATCAGCTCGACCGTCATCTTGATGTTGTCCCCCGGCATGACCATCTCCACACCCGCCGGCAGCTCGATCAGCCCCGTGACATCGGTGGTGCGGAAGTAGAACTGCGGGCGGTAACCTTTGAAGAACGGCGTGTGCCGGCCGCCCTCTTCCTTGCCCAGCACGTACACCTCGCACTCGAACTGGGTGTGCGGGGTGATCGCACCGGGCTTGCACAGCACCTGGCCGCGCTCGACGTCCTCGCGCTTGGTGCCGCGCAGCAGCACCCCGACGTTGTCCCCGGCCTGCCCCTCATCGAGGAGCTTGCGGAACATCTCCACACCCGTGCAGGTGGTCTTCACCGTGGCCTTCAGGCCCACGATCTCCACCTCGTCGTTCACCTTGACGATCCCGCGCTCGATACGCCCGGTCACCACCGTGCCGCGCCCGGAGATGGAGAACACGTCCTCCACCGGCATCAGGAACGGCTTCTCGACCTCGCGCTTGGGCACCGGGATGTACTTGTCCATCTCGGCCACCAGCTTCACCACCGAGGGCACGCCGATCTCGCTCTTGTCCCCCTCGAGGGCCTTGAGCGCCGAACCGATGATGATCGGGGTCGCATCGCCCGGGAACTTGTAGACGGTCAAAAGCTCACGCACCTCCATCTCCACCAGCTCCAGGAGCTCCTTGTCGTCCACCATGTCGGCCTTGTTCATGTACACCACGATGTACGGAACACCGACCTGGCGCGCCAAGAGGATGTGCTCGCGGGTCTGGGGCATCGGACCATCGGCCGCCGAGACCACCAGGATCGCCCCGTCCATCTGCGCCGCCCCCGTGATCATGTTCTTCACGTAGTCCGCATGCCCCGGGCAGTCCACGTGCGCGTAGTGGCGGTTCTGGCTCTGGTACTCCACGTGCGCGGTCGAGATCGTGATGCCGCGCGCCTTCTCTTCCGGCGCCTTGTCAATCTGGTCATACGCCATGAAAGTGCCGCCGTAGGTCTCGGCCATCACCTTCGTCAACGCCGCCGTCAGCGTCGTCTTGCCGTGGTCAACGTGACCAATCGTGCCTACGTTTACGTGCGGCTTGCTGCGCTCGAACTTCTCTTTGGACATGACGTACTTCCTCGAACCTTAACTTTTTTCCGTAAACCCGATTACTGCTTGATGATGCCGTCGGCAATGTTCGGCGGCACTTCGACGTACTTGGAGAACTCCATCGTGAAGGTCGCGCGGCCCTGGCTCATCGAGCGCACGGTCGTCGCGTAGCCGAACATCTCCGACAGCGGCACATCGGCGGCGATGGCCTTGCCCGAGGGGCCGTCGTCCATGCCGGTGATCTGCCCGCGCCGGCGGTTCAGGTCGCCGATGACATCGCCGGAATACTCCTCCGGGGTCACCACCTCGACCTTCATGATCGGCTCGAGCAACACGGGCTTGGCCTTCTTGAAGCCTTCCTTGAAGCCCATGGAGCCGGCGATCTTGAAGGCCATCTCGTTGGAATCCACGTCGTGGTACGAGCCATCGATGAGGGTGACCTTCACGTCCACCACCGGGTAACCGGCGATGACCCCGGTGTCCACGGCTTCCTTGATGCCCTTGTCCACCGCCGGCACGAACTCGCGCGGCACCGCGCCGCCGACCACGCCGTTGATGAACTCGTAGCCCTTGCCCTGCTCGTTCGGCTCGATGCGCAGCCAGACGTGGCCGTACTGGCCGCGGCCGCCGGACTGGCGCACGAACTTGCCTTCCTGCTCGACCTTGGCGCGGATCGTCTCGCGGTAGGCCACCTGCGGCTTGCCGACGTTCGCGTCCACGTTGAACTCGCGCTTCATGCGGTCAACGATGATCTCCAGGTGCAGCTCGCCCATGCCCGAGATGATGGTCTGCGAGGACTCCTGGTCGGTGTGCACGCGGAACGAGGGGTCTTCCTTGGCCAGGCGCTGCAGGGCCAGGCCCATCTTTTCCTGGTCGGCCTTGGTCTTCGGCTCCACGGCGACCGAGATGACCGGCGCCGGGAAGGTCATCTTCTCCAGCGTGATCACCTTCTCGAGGTCACACAGCGTGTCGCCGGTGATGACGTCCTTCAGGCCCACGGCGGCGGCGATGTCACCGGCGCGCACTTCCTTGATCTCGGTGCGGTCGGAGGCGTGCATCTGCAGCAGGCGCCCGATGCGCTCCTTCTTGCCCTTGGTCGGCACGTACACCGTGTCGCCGGAGTTGAGCACGCCGGAGTAGACGCGGAAGAAGGTGAGGTTACCGACGAAGGGGTCGTTCAGGATCTTGAAGGCGAGCGCGGCGAAGGGCGCATCGTCCTTGGCCTTGCGGGTGTCCGGGTCGCCATGGTCGTTGGTGCCCTTGACGTCGGGCATGTCCACCGGCGAGGGCATGAACTCGATGATCGCATCCAGCAGTGCCTGCACACCCTTGTTCTTGAAGGCGGTGCCGCACATGACCAGCACGATCTCGTTCTTGATCGAGCGCTCGCGCAGCCCCGCGCGGATCTCCTCTTCGCTGAGTTCCTCACCCTCGAGGTACTTGTTCATGAGCTTGTCGTTGGCTTCCGCCGCGCCCTCGATCATCTTCAGGCGGTACTCGGCGGCCTGCGCCTTGAGCTCCTGCGGGATGTCGCGGTACTCGAACTTCATCCCCTGGGTTTCCATGTCCCAGTAGATCGCCTTCATGCGGATCAGGTCGATCACGCCCTCGAAGTTGTCCTCGGCGCCGATCGGGATCTGGATGGACAGCGGGTTGGCGCGCAGGCGCGAGCGGATCTGGTCGACGCAGCGGAAGAAGTTGGCACCGGCACGGTCCATCTTGTTGATGAAGGCGATGCGCGGCACGGCGTACTTGTTCATCTGCCGCCACACGGTCTCGGACTGCGGCTGCACGCCGGAGACGGCGCAGAACAGCGCCACGGCGGAATCGAGCACGCGCAACGAGCGCTCCACCTCGATGGTGAAGTCCACGTGCCCCGGGGTGTCGAGGATGTTGATGCGGTGCTCGGGGAAGCTCTGCTCCATGCCCTTCCAGAAGCAGGTCGTGGCCGCGGCGGTGATGGTGATGCCGCGCTCCTGTTCCTGCTCCATGTAGTCCATCACGGCCGCGCCGTCATGAACCTCACCGATCTTGTGCGAGACGCCGGTATAGAAAAGGATGCGCTCGGTCGTGGTCGTCTTGCCGGCGTCGATGTGCGCGGAAATACCGATGTTCCGGTAGCGCTCGATGGGCGTCGCGCGGGCCACGATTACGTGCGTCCTCTCAGTTACCAGCGGTAGTGGGCGAAGGCCTTGTTGGCCTCGGCCATGCGGTGCGTGTCCTCGCGCTTCCTGACGGCGGCGCCCCGGTTCTCGGAGGCATCCATCAGCTCGTGCGCCAGGCGGAACGCCATGGACTTCTCGCTGCGGTCACGGGCGGCATCGATGACCCAGCGCATCGCCAGTGTCTGGCGGCGGGTGGACCGAACTTCAACCGGCACCTGGTAGGTGGCGCCGCCGACCCGGCGGGACTTCACCTCGACCACGGGCTTGACGTTATCCAGCGCGGTGGCGAGCACATCGATGGTCTCCCCGCCCTGCTTGCCGGTCTTCTCGGCAATGCGGTCGAGCGCGCCGTAGATGATGCGCTCGGCAGCGGACTTCTTGCCGCTTTTCATGATGACATTCATGAACTTAGCGAGCATCTCGTTGTGGTACTTCGGGTCCGGGAGGATGGTCCGGACGGGGGCCTGGGAGCGACGCGACATGGCTTAGATACCCCTTACTTCTTCGGGCGCTTGGCGCCGTACTTGGAACGGCTCTGCTTACGCTCGCCGACGCCGGCGCAGTCGAGCGTGCCGCGCACGGTGTGGTAGCGCACGCCCGGCAGGTCCTTCACGCGGCCGCCGCGGATGAGCACCACCGAGTGCTCCTGGAGGTTGTGGCCCTCACCGCCGATGTAGCTGGTGACTTCGTAGCCGTTGGTCAGGCGTACACGGCACACCTTGCGCAGCGCCGAGTTCGGCTTCTTGGGGGTGGTGGTGTACACGCGCGTGCACACGCCGCGCTTCTGGGGGGAGGCCCCGAGCGCCGGAACCTTCGTTTTCTCTGCCTTGGTCCGGCGCGGTTGCCGGATGAGCTGACCCGTGGTCGCCATCTGTGTCTTGTCTCCAACAGCTGCGCAGTGGTTACTCGCGCGATTAGCGACCTGCGAAGACCACCGGGCCGCCTGCGTGAGGCGGCCCGGTACTTCGAAAGTCGCTGTTTCCGGTGCCGGCGTGTAGATAAGGCCGGCCCGACAAAGGCCGGCGATTCTAGGTAGGACCCTTCAGGGTGTCAACCGGCAGCGCGAGCGGGTTTATAGGATAATCAGTCTAGGGTCTGCGGGCGCCTGAAGACGCCCCGGCCCGCCCGAGCCCAGGCCCGAATCAGCCCCTATATAGAGTGGGCCACAGGAAACCCGTGCGCAGTCCGCTGCTGGCGAGCTGGCTTCTGATCCTCGCCGCCGGCATTGCCCAGGCAGGTGCCACCACGACCCCGCAAGGGGGGCCGGCGCCCGTCCCGGCCGCCGCCGCCGCCGCCCCGCCCCCCCTTGCCGCCCAGATCCTGGACTTCCCCGGGGATCCCGCCCCGGCGGAGGTGACCTCGGGGGGCCTGGACGGCCGTTTCGCCCCCTTCGTGAGCCGCGGCTCGCACCTGCTCAAGGGGGTCCTGTGGCTGCGCCTGCCGCCGCCGGTCCCGGTGGTCTGGGACGGCAGCACGCCGGTGCTGGTGGTGCGCTCGGGGCTGCAGCAGTCGGTGCAGGTGTACGCAAGGCACGCCGGGCGCACCGTGCCCATCGCCGCCTCCGGCACCGTCCCCAAGTTCGGCGGCGCCGAGGACAAGGTGTTCGCGCTGCCGCCGGGCCTGGACGCTGCGCCGCTGTACGTCCGGGTCAGCCGGCTGGGGCGGGCCACGACCGATCTTTGGTTCTCCAACTCGACGCTGAGCGAGGTGCTGGGGAATGCGGCCTCGCACGCGCGCATCATCGCGCTCGCCTTCGGTGCGCTGATGGCGATGGCCGTCTCCGCACTGCTCATCCGCATGCTGCTGCCGGACCGCATCTTTCCCCTGTACGGGGCGTTGTTCCTGCTGCAGGCGCTGTACCTGGCGTACTTCTCCGGCCAGGCCTTCTCCTGGCCGCTGCTGTCGTACCTGCGCCCGGTCACCAACTACGCCTCCAACATCACCGTCGCCCTGAGTGCCGCGGCCGCAGCGTTGTTCGTGCGCGAGTTCGCCAAGCTGCGGCTGTTCTCCCCGCGCGTCTACAGCGCCTTCGGCTGGCTGGCGGTGGCGTTCATCGTGCTCACCTTCGCCAACTTCCTGCGCGCCTTCGGGCTCGGCATACCCGTCGCGGCCATCGGCAACCTCATGTTCCTGGGCAGCGCGATCCTGACCATCGTGGTCGCCTTCCTCGCCTGGCGGCGCGGTGGCAACCGCGCGGCGGGGTGGTTCCTGATCGCGTGGAGCCTCTTGTGCACGTTCCAGATCATCACCGCCGCGCGCCTGCTGTACACGCGGGCCGACAGCGCCGAAGGGATGCTGTACTACGGGCTCGCCCCCTCGATGGTGGCCGCCGCGGTGCTGGTGGCACTCGGGGTCGCCGATCACGTGCGCCAGCAGTCGCTCGCGCTCACCGATGCGGAGCGCCGCGCGCAGACCGACCCGCTGACCGGGGTGCTCAACCGCCGCTCGCTCATCGAGCGCCTGGATGCCGCCTGCGCGCGGGCGCGGGCGCGCAACCTGCCGATCTCGGTGCTGTTCCTGGACCTTGATCACTTCAAGCAGATCAATGACACCTTCGGGCACCCGGCAGGGGATGCCTGCCTCGCCGGCATCATCCCGGCAATCTCCGCGGAACTGCGCCAGTCGGATGTCATCGGCCGCTACGGCGGCGAGGAATTCGTGGTGATCCTGAGCGGCGCCGATGCCGCCGCCGCGCACCCGATCGCCGAGCGCATCTGCCGGCGCGTTGCCGACATCCGCATCGAGGGCTTCGGTGGCCCGATCAGCGTCACCTGCAGCATCGGCGTGGCCGCGAGCGACCGGCTTGGGGTGTGGGGACAGCACCTGATCGCGCACGCCGACACGGCCGTCTACGCGGCCAAGCGCTCGGGGCGCAACCAGGTGCAGATCGCCGCGGTGCTCGCGGCCTGACCGATGCTCGCCCGGCGCGCCGCGGCCGCGGACATCCCGCACCTGCTCCCCCTGGTCGAGCGCTACTGGGCGTTCGAGGGCATCGCCGGCTTCGATGCGGCGCGCACCGCGGCATTGCTGCAGCGCCTGTGCGCCGAGCCGGCCCTGGGCAGCGCCTGGGTGGCCGAGTCCGCCGGCCGGCTGGTCGGCTACCTCGTCGCCGTGTCGGTCTTGAGCCTCGAGCACCAGGGGATCATGGCCGAGATCGACGAATTCTTCGTGGACCCGCCGGTCCGCGGTCAGGGTGCCGGCGCTGCGCTGCTCGAGGCCCTGGAGGCGGCCCTTGCCGCCCAGGGCTGCGTGCGGCTGCAGCTGCAGATCGGGAACGACAACCACGCCGCGCGCGCCTTCTACCAGCGCCGCGGCTTCCGCGGCCGCGACGGCTACGCGCTCTTGGACAAGCCCCTGCGCTGAACGCGCTGCCGCCGCGGTTCGTCGCAGCCGCTGCCGCGCAGGTGCCGGGGCAGGCTCATACTGCGCGGCAGCCATCACCGGAGGAGACCTCCCATGCCGACACCCGCACCCCGCATGCTGCCCCTCCTCGCCTTCCTCGCCCTCGCCGCCCTCGGCAGTCCCTGGGTTCTTGCGGCGGACCGCTACGATGCCGCGGTCGCCCACCCGGGGCGCCCGGAGAAGGACCTGAAGCGCGATGCGCTCGACCACCCGGCCGAGGTGCTGCGGCTTTCCGGCATCAAACCGGGCATGGTGGTGGCCGACTACATGGGCGCCAACGGCTACTACAGCGAGCTGCTGAGCTACGTGGTCGGCCCCAAGGGCCACGTCTACCTGCTCAACAACATCGCCTACGACAACTGGAGCCAGGGCGGCTGGAAGCAGCGCATCGACGGGCGCCTGCCGAACGTCGAGCACCTGCAGATGGACGCCGAGCACTTGGGCCTGGCCGACAAGTCAGTCGATGCCATCGTTCTTAGCAAGGTCTACCACGACCTGTACTGGACCGACCCGGACCCGAAGGACCAGTGGCCGACCTATGAGGTGCCGAAGGTCCTCGCCGAGATCGCGCGCATCGTCAAGCCCGGCGGCATCCTGGTGCTCATCGACCACTCGGCCAAGCCCGGCACGGGCAACTCGGCGGCCGCCACCATCCACCGCATCGACGAGGCCTACGCGCAGGCGGACTTCGAGAAGCACGGCTTCACGCTCGTCGGCAAGAGCGACGTGCTGCGCCGTGCCGATGACCCGCGCGATGCCATCACCTACGAAGGACCGATGGTCGGCAAGACCGACCGCTTCGTGCTGGTGTTGCGCAGGAACAAGTCCTGAAGGTACGGCCGTCGCGATCGGCGCCGAGTGCCTCCTGCTGATGAGCCGTGTCCTGCGCCCTGGCCTGGCTGCGCAGTGCCTCAAGGCGCGACACCGTCGCCGGCGTCATGAGCCATTGGGTTGTGTCCTGCTGGCAGGTGCGGCCGCGGACGTCCTGCTCGCCCATGTAATCCGGTGGCTGCCTGCGGGTTTGCCTGCGCAGCTGCTCGATCCTGGACTGCAGCTGCGATACGGACGTGATGCGGCCGACGGCCTCCTGGGTCGTCCAGGCCAAGCTCTTGGCGCCTGTCGGCCCCGCAGCGAGCACCATCAACCTCAGGAAGATCAGTGGTGGGTACTTCATCGCAGGCTGACTCGTCCCCGCTCACTACCGGGTCAATTGGTCCGAAATCTGACTCCGAGCGGCATGGCCGCCTCCACGGCCTGGTGCTCGTGCTCGGCCGGCAGGTACTTGGCCGTGAGCACCCACCGCAGTGCCGCCTGGTCAAGCTCGGTGACGCCGGATGAGACATCGACCTCAGCCTGGAGGGGGCAACCTGCGAAGGAGACGGTCACTCTAACGACCACAAACCCCTCCACGTCCGCCTTCTTGCTCGCCTCGGGGTAATCCAGCTCGGTTGCCGGCTGTGCGTCGGGCGCGAGGATTGGCTTGGCTTTCCCGGAGGTTTTCTCCGGTGCCGGCGGGCACGGCGAGCTGCGCACGAGGTTCAAGGGTGCGATGCCGCGGGCGCGCTCGGCGGCGGTGACCGCCTCGGCAAGCCTGGCGCGCTGCTGGTTGTAGGCGCCAAACTCCGCATCGACCGCTGCACGCACCTTGGCGGTGTTGGCCGCCTGCTCGGACGATGTTGGATTGGCCGCAGCCAGTGCATCCGCGAGCTGCTTGCCCGCGTCGGCAGCGGCGGCCGTGAGTTCGGTAGACATTCCCGTGCGCGCCTGCTGCGGCAATCGCGCCTCGAGCTGCTCGCACAGCCTCTTGTGCGCGACCAGATTGGTCTGGTGGAACCAGTAGTCGTTGATGAGATCCTCGCGATAAACCTCCTGCTGCACCAGTAACGTCGCCGCGTCCAGGGTCTTGCGCAGCGCCGGGCCCTGGTGGGCGCTCTCCTGCGCCCGCGCGCTCGACTGCAGCGCTTCCAGACGCGAGACCGATGCCGGCGGCAGCAGCCACTCGTCAACGTCCTGCTTGAAGGTACGCCCGCGAACATCGGGCTCGGCGGTGTACTCGAAGCCGTACACGCCCCAGATCGACTTGCGCAGCCATTCGGCGCGAGCTTCCAGCTCCTTAGCGGATTTGATGGGTGCCACCGGCTCCTGCACGGTCCAGGCGACCGGTGTCGCCCGTGCCGCCTCAGGCGCGACTGCTGCGAGCACCAGACAGGCGGGAATACACCGCAGTGCTGGACGCAATCTGGCGCTGCCCAAGGATCTATTCCGTGATCTTGAAGCTTTCGGACAGCTTGATCCTGAGGTCCTCGGTCTCGCGCGGCAGCAGCGTACGGTCGGTGTTGTACACGATCTCGTACAGCGGCCGGGACGGATCGTCAGCCCCCTCGCCCTGTGCCACGGTGCGGATCCAGAAGTCGGTGAGGTCGTTGTCGTGCTGGACCTTGCCGGAGAACTCTCCGTCGCGCCTGCTCATGTGGTCCCAGCGGTCGCGCAGCTGCTTGTCGGCATCCTCCCCCGGCTTGGGCTGGCGGCTTGCCAGGATGTAGCTCTTCTTGTCGCGGTCGGGTTGCAACTCGATGCCACCGACATCCCAGGTGAGCTTACCGTGGTCCATCATGAAGGTCATTCGCAGATCGAGCGCGGACTGTGCGCCGAGGCTCGCCATCCCCGCGCTGTTGAATCTCAGGCGCGGTGACTCGAAGCGCAAGTCCTTGCCGTCCTCGTACTGCAGCTTGATGTGGTCGAACACCGCCGGCCGCAGCTCGCGTCGCTGCATGAACGCCTGCCACTGCGCCAACGAACCGGTATACGAGAGGTAGAAATAGTCGGCCAGGAACCTGCCACTCTCGGCCTGCAGGTCCGCCAGGCCGCTCGCGACCAGGGTGAGCATGCCAACGTAGCCATCGGGAGTCGGCAGTGCGAGCGTCATCAGGTACATGTCCGCGTGGCCGAGCGCCCACTTGCGCTGCTGCCACACCCGCCCATAGCTGTCGCGGAACAGGCTCTCCTGAAGTGCCGGACCCGCCGAGGTGATGCGCACCGCCTGCGACCCGACTTCACGCGGCAGCGGCAGCCCCTTGAGGATCAGGTCCATGAACTCCTTGGAGTCCCTGTAGTGGTGTTCGTCGACGCCATTGCCCGGGTACTGGAGGCGGAACAGCACCCCGCCGGCCGTCCCGCCGCAGTACCAGACGCGGCCATCGCCGGGCAGGCGTGTCTCGGTACCCGAGCAGCTGTGGGCGTCCCAGCTCTTGTCTTCTTCCTGCGTCATCATCGAGGGGTCATAGGAGGAATAGACCGTGGCCAGCAGCTCGGCTGACTGTCCACGCGGCAGTATGGTATCGGCCTCCTGGGCGATCAGCTTGGCGTTCTGTGTCTTATAGAACCTGAGTAATATCGCGCGCGCATCGCGCGCGAAATCCGCGAAGGGCTGCGGCAACGGGAAAGTCTCCCGGAAACTCGCCACCGTCGTGCCACGCAGCAACTTCGGAATGCCGAAGGACTCGCGCACCTCGAAGGTGCCGGACTTGTCCGAGGCCTTCAGCACCCACTCGATCGGCAGCGCGTAGTTAAGATTCTCGTTCGGGGACTTGGCGGCCACGATGCCGACGACGCGGCCCTGGGCATCCAGCAGCGGTCCGCCGCTGTTGCCCGGAGAGGCCGCTGCGGAGAATCGCAGCCATTTCCAGCGCCCGTCCTGGGCCTCGGGGGTGAACGAGGTCAGCAGCCCGTCGCGGATGACGATGCCCTCGCCGAGCGCGTTGCCCACGGCGAACACCGGGTCATCGATGGCCGCGGCGAAGTTGGTCGCCAACGGCGTCACCGGCGGCGCCCCGGTCACGGTGAACACCACGAAGTCCTCGTGATTCGAGTACTTGAGGATGCGCTCGACGGGATAGACGTTGCCATCGCTGTCGCGCAGGGCCGGGGGCCCGAACTGGGTGGTGATGCCGATGCCGATGACATGCGCGGCGGTGACAAAGGTGGTCGGGGTGATCGCGAACGCGGTGCCGACGGAGCGGTACTTGTCGTTGCGCTCGAGGAAGGGGATCAATTCCAGCGGCAGCGGCTTTTCGTAGGTGAGCGTGTCCTTCTCGGGCTTCTTCTGGACGACCTCGAAGGTCGCGGCGCGCACCTGTTTCTGGAGTTCTCCGGTCAGCGGGGCGGCGCGCACCTCAGCGACCCGGACGGCCAGCACCGCGAGCAGCACCGCAACACCTGCGCTTCGCGGCCGGCGGCTTGCCCTGCCGCGACCTGGAGGATGTGCCGAACCGTGCGCATTGCTGCCCATACGCTCCCAATGATGCCCGTTCGCGCGGGTCTTTCTTGTGATGCAGGGCATAGAATAAACGACTCTGCCCAGGGCAACCATCGAAGGCACCGGGAAGCGCGATGCCGGACCCCTTTGACCTGCAGCGTTTTGTCACGGCACAGCAGCCCGTGTACGCGCGGGTGCTCGCCGAGCTGGCCGCCGGGCACAAGCACTCGCACTGGATGTGGTTCGTGTTTCCGCAGCTGCGGGGCCTGGGCGCAAGTTCCATGGCCCGCTCGTTCGGGATCGCCTCGCTCGCCGAGGCGCGCGCCTACCTGTCGCACCCGCTGCTGGGGCCGCGGCTGCGCGAGTGCGTGGGGATCCTGGCCGCGCTGCCGGGGGATGACGCCCGGGAGGTCATGGGTTACCCGGATGACCTCAAGCTGCGCTCCTGCCTGACGCTGTTCGCCGCGGCGGCCACCGCGGCGCAGGACCAGCACCTCTTCAACGAGGTGCTGGCCAAGTTCTTCGCCGGCGTCGCGGATCCTGTGACCCGCGAGCTGCTTACTTCGGCTTGACGAACTTCAGGATGAACTGGTCGGTGTGACCCTTGATGCCGGCGTCGAACACCGCCGCGGTGCGCGGGTCGGCCTTGTTGCGCAGGGCGTTGCTCTCGCCCGCGAACTTGAAGCCCGCCGCTTCGACTTCCTTCTTCACCGCCTCCTCGTCGATGCGGTGCAGCGTGCCGGTGTCACGGAAGCCGGACCCCTTCTCGGCCGAGTGGTCGAGCACGATGAATACCCCGCCGGGCTTCAACGCGGCGAACACCGCCTTGTCGAAGGCCACCACGTCCAGGTCCTTCACGTTGTGCACGTCGTGGTAGTTCTGCGAGGTCCACACCAGGTCCACCGGCGCGGCCAGCGAGAACTCCTGCAGGCGCACCTGGTTTACCGTGACATTGGCATAGTGGGGGTCGGCGGCGATGGCGCGCACGGCCGCGGAGCGGTCCGGGGCATCGGCAGGGGCATCAGCAGGCTTCGCGGTCGCCACGGCGATGACCTTGCCGCTCGGGCCCACCGCGGCGCTGAACAGGCGCGTGAAGTACCCGCCACCGGGGACCAGGTCCACCACGGTCTCGCCCGGCTTCACGGCGGCGAACTCGAGCATCGCGGCCGGCTTGCGGGCGGCATCGCGCTGGGTATCGGCGGCCGGGCGTGCCGGGTCGGCAACGGCGGCGGCGACGTTGGCAGGGGCGGCCTGGGCGCCGGTGGCGGCGAGCAACAGCAGGGAAGCGGTGAGGCTGCGAAGCATGGACGTCCCCTTCGGGTGCGTGTGGGGGAGCGGACTTTAGCAGGACTCGCGCAAGGCTTGCCCCGGCGGGAACGCTCCAGCGCAGGCCTAGCCGCAGCGCGCGGCCAGCCGGGCCAGGAGGTGTGCGCTCACCGCCGGCCACTCGGCGGCGGTGATGGAATAGCGCGCCGAGTCGCGCGGCAGCAGGTCCGCGGACAGGCGGTGCGCACGCAGGATCCCCTCGAACTTCGCGCCGATGCCGGCCAGGGCATTGCAGGAGCGCTCATTGCGGGCATCGGTGTGGAAGCACACCCCGAACACGCCCCAGGACTCGAACGCGTGGCGCAGCATCAGGTACTTCGCCTCGGAGTTGACCGCGCTGCGGATCGCCCCAGGGCTCAGCCAGGTGTAGCCGATCTCGCAGTTGTCGAGGCCGCCGGCGCGCGGGTGCGCGGGCGGCCACGCCCAGCGCCCGATGTCGAAGAAGCGCGTCGCGCCGACCACCCGGCCGTCGGCCTTGCGCACGGTGGCGAAGGGCACCGCGGTGCCAGCCTCGCGGGCGCGCACCGCGCACGCCACGTAGCTCTCCATGGCGCCACGCTCATCCGGCACCGTCGTCCAGTGGAACAGCTCCGTCCCGCCCCGGGCGGCATCGAGCAGCGCCCCCACGTGCCCCATCTCCAGCGGCTCCAGGCGCACGTAGCGGCCATCGAGGCTCGGCAGGCAGTCCGGCATGGCTAGTGGGTCTGGTAGTGCCGCATCGCCGGTGCGGGATACACCGTGCGTCCGCCGACCACGGTGCGGCGCACCTTGATCTCGGCGAGCGCGGCGGGCGCGATGGCGAACGGGTCGCGGTCGAGGACGATGAAGTCGGCGAACTTGCCCGGCTCGAGCGTGCCGACCTCCTGGTCGGCGTGCAGTTCGTAGGCCGCGTTGGCCGTGATCGCCGTGAGTGCCTGCGTAAGGGTCAGTCCCGGGTCATCGCCCAGGCGGCCGCGGTACTTCTCCCCCGCGGCGGGGTCGTTCTCGCGCGTCACGGCCACCTTCAGCGCAAACCACTCGTTCAGGGGGTCCACGGGCCAGTCACTGCCATAGGCGATGCGGGCGCCGGCGCGTGCCAGGAAGCCGGCAGGCTCGGTCAGGCGGAAGCGCTCCGGTCCCAGATAGTCCTCGTCGCTGTCGATGGTGTCCGGCGCGCGCTTCTCCCACTGGAACGAGAGTACCGGGATGACCCCGAGCTCGGCGTAGCGCGGGTAGTCGGCCGGAGCGACCGCCTCGTCGTGGGCAATGGCCGCGCGCACCTGCTCGGGCGTGAACTCCTTGCGCAGCTGTGCGTAGGCATCGAGACCTTCGCGCACGGCGCGGTCGCCATCGGCGTGCATGTGCGGCTCGAAGCCGGCCCGGGCCCCCCTGAGCACCAGCTCGCTCAGCAGTGCGGGGGGAAAGTACACCGCCGGCCCGGGGTTCGTGCCGGGCACCCAGTGCGGGGCCTGCGGCGTGCCGGTGTTTTCAAAATAGGGGGTGAGCATCGCCCCGGTGAACGCCGGGGCGCTGATCACCCCGTCGAGGAACAGCTTGATGTTGCGCACCTGGATCGTGGGCTCAGGTCTGGCGGGCCCCTGGTCGTACTTCATCGCCAGCGCCTTGACCGCGGCAATCGCCTTCTGCGGCTCGCGGCCCTCCTGCGCTCCGATGACCACCGCGAAATGCCCGCGCGCGGTCAGCGCACCCTCGCGCTGCACGGCCGCAAAGGCGGCCACGGTCACAGGATCGGCCGCCGCATCCAGGAAGCTCGTGATGCCCTGCTCGCGGCCGGCCTGCAACGCCCTGAGCGCCGCCTGGTGATTCATCGCAGGGGTGAGTGGCGGGATCAGCGCCAGCACCGGCTCGTAGGCGGCATCCTCGAGGATCCCCGTGGGCTGCCCCTGGGCATCGTGGTTGATGCGCCCGCCCGGCGGGTCGGGGGTGTGGGCGTCGATCTTGGCCAGCTCCCTGGCGCGCGTGTTGATCAGTGCGCTGTGGCCGAAGGAGGACTCCACGATGATCGGCCGCTTGGTCTTCAGGGCATCCAGCGTGGAGAGCGTGGTGTCGGCATCGGCCGGGATCATCGCCTCGCGGAACCAGGCCACGACATGCAGCCAGCCATTGGGTTCCTGGTCGCGCGTGGCGTCCAGGCACTTCTGGATGGCGGCCTGCATCTGCGGCACCGTCAGGCGCGCATAGCGCAGGTTGCACTTCATGAGCTTCTGCCCGCCCTCGAGGGGGTGCATGTGGCCATCGACCAGGCCGGGCATCACGAACTGGCCCTTCAGGTCGACCACCGGCAGCGAGCCTGACTGCTTGCGCGCCTCCTCGTCGCTGCCGACGAAGCGGATGCGGCCTTCCCTGACAATGAGCGCCTGGGCGCGCCCGCCCCCGGCACCGGTCCAGATGCTGCCATGGGTGTACACGGCATCCACCGTTGCGCCCTGCGCGGCCCTCCCCGGCACCGTGGGGAGCAGCAGTGTCAGGGCCACGGCCAGGTGAGCGCCGGAGTGGAGTAGCAGCTTCGACATGACACTTCCTCGATTAGAGCGGGCGAGCAGCGGCCCGCTGCGAATCACATTCTTTCACGGCGCCCGTGCAGATGACAGAACCGCCACGTCCCAGGTCGAGAACCGCGCCGGCACTGGAAGCGCACCGTCCCCCAGCGGCGGCGAGTGAGCGGCCCGGCCGTGGCATCGCGTCGATGTCCTGAAATTGCGGCAGCGCGGTTCGGACACTAGCGATTTGGCGATTGGGCCACAACGGCTCAAGCCACCGCAGCGAGGGAAAGCTGCTCAGCACTCATGGACCCGTCAGGGTGCCGCACCACCGAATCCTTCTGCCCTCCGTCGCGTTCATCTCTTGACTTTTGTAGTTGGTTAATTAACACTATGGTTAAATGAATCCACTGGACCTGACCTTCAACGCCCTTGCTGATCCCACGCGCCGGGCGATCCTCACGCGCCTCGCCCGTGGCGAGGCCACAGTGGGTGAGCTTGCCAGGCCGTTCGAGATCTCGCTGCCAGCCATATCGCGCCACCTCAAGGTGCTCGAGGAAGCGGCACTCATATCGAACGAACGCGATGGCAAGCATCGCCGCTGTCGGCTCAAGCCCGAGGCCCTCGCCAGTGCCCAGCAGTGGCTCGAGTTTCATCAGCGGTTCTGGAGTGGAAGCCTCGACCGGCTTGCCTCCCATCTCAAGACAAACCCGAGGAACAGGAAATGACAGTTGCAGTTGCCGAAGACACCACCCTGTTGATGACGCGCACCTTCGACGCCCCGGCCACGCGGGTGTTCGACGCCTGGCTCACCCGCGAGAAGTGGCAGAGCTGGGTCGGCCCGCCGGGCACCCAGTGCGAGATCCCGCTGCTCGAGCCGCATGTCGGTGGCCGCTACCGCATCAACATGCGCATGAGCAACGGCGGCCCGGTGGTCCCGGTCGGCGGGGTCTTCAGGGTCATCGACCGGCCGCGCAAGCTGGTGATGACCTGGTGCTGGGACGGCGACCCGGCGCGCGAGAGCCTGTTGACCCTGGTATTTGCCGAGCGCGACGGCAAGACCGAGCTCACGCTGTGCCAGGAGGGCTTGGCCACGCCGGCGAACCGCGACGATCATCGTAAGGGGTGGACGGGCGTGTTCGGCAAGCTCGAGGCGTATCTGGCAGGTCACGGCGCCGCAGCCTAGCTGGCCGTGCCCTGCGCGGTAGGAGCGTGGGGCGCCTGAAAAAAACGGGCCGGCGATTGCGCGCCGGCCCGTTTGACTCCTGCACACCCACGTAGGATCCGCGGGTGCGTGCGCGTCAGGGCGATCAGCCCGCGGCGCTCTCCGACTCTTCGCTGACGCTCGACTCCTCGGTATCCGGCAGTCCGCCGCCGACGTCCATGAAGCTGCGACGGTCGGTGCCCTCGAGCTTGCGGCGCCGCGAGGCATGGGCCGCGAAGCCCGTGCCCGCCGGGATCAGCCGGCCGACGATGACGTTTTCCTTCAGTCCGCGCAGGTCATCCTTCAGGCCCCGCACCGCCGCCTCGGTCAGCACGCGGGTGGTCTCCTGGAAGGAGGCCGCGGAGATGAACGATTCGGTGGCGAGGGATGCCTTGGTGATGCCGAGCAGCACCGGCTGCAGGCGTGCCACGGCCTTGTTGTCGGCCTTGGCACGGTCGTTGATGTCCAGCGCCCGCGCACGGTCCAGCTGCTCCCCGCGCAGCAGCGCGGTCTCGCCGGTGTCCTGCACCTCGGTCTTGCGCAGCATCTGGCGGATGATCACCTCGATGTGCTTGTCGTTGATCTTCACACCCTGCAGGCGGTAGACGTCCTGGATCTCGCGCACCAGGTAGTTGGCCAGCGCCTCGATGCCCTGCAGGCGCAGGATGTCGTGCGGGTTCGGCTCGCCGTCGGCGATGACTTCACCGCGCTCCACGGTCTCGCCCTCGAAGACGTTCAGCTGGCGCCACTTGGGGATCAGCTCCTCGTACTTCTCGGCGTCATCACCGGTGATGATCAGGCGGCGCTTGCCCTTGGTTTCCTTGCCGAAGCTGGCCGTGCCGGATTTCTCCGCGAGGATCGCCTGTTCCTTGGGCTTGCGCGCCTCGAACAGGTCGGCCACACGCGGCAGACCGCCGGTGATGTCACGGGTCTTGGAGGATTCCTGCGGGATGCGGGCGATGACATCGCCCACCGACACGCGCGAGCCGTCCTCGAGGCTGACGAGCGCGCCCGGGGGCAGCGTGTACACGGCCGGGATCTCCGTGTTCGCGAAGGTCATTTCCTTGCCCTTGGCGTTGACGAGCTTCATGGTCGCGCGCACGTCCTTGCCGCCGCGCTGCTTGGTATCGGCAACGACGGTGGAGGACAGGCCGGTGACCTCATCGACCTGCGTGGCCACGGTGAGCCCGTCCACGAAGTCCTGGAACTTGAGGAAGCCTGCGACCTCGGTGACCACCGGGTGGGTGTGCGGGTCCCAGGTCGCCACGACCTGACCGCCCTCCACCGTGGCGCCTTCCTTGGTGCTGATGACCGCACCGTAGGGGATCTTGTAGCGCTCGCGCTCGCGGCCGAAGCTGTCCACGACCCCGATCTCCCCGGAGCGGGACACCGCCACCAGGTGGCCCTTCTCGTGCTGCACGGTCTTGACGTGGTGGAAGCGCACGACGCCCTTGTTGCGCACTTCCACGCTGGAGGCCGCCGCCGCCCGGGAGGCCGCGCCACCGATGTGGAAGGTACGCATGGTCAGCTGCGTGCCGGGCTCGCCGATCGACTGGGCGGCAATCACTCCGACCGCCTCGCCGATCGAGATCGGCCGGCCGCGGGCGAGGTCGCGCCCGTAGCAGCTCGAGCACACCCCGTAGCGCGTCTCGCAGGTGATCGGCGAGCGCACCATGATCTGGTCCACGCCCTCGGTCTCGAGCAGGCGCACCAGCTTCTCATCCAGCAGCGTGCCCTTCTCGATGAGCGTCTCCTTGGAGCCGGGCTTGAGGATGTCCTCCGAGAGGACGCGTCCGAGCACGCGCTCGCCGAGCTGCTCGACCACGTCGCCGCCCTCGACCAGGGGGGACATGGCCAGGCCTGCGGAGGTGCCGCAGTCGACCTCGGTGACCACCAGGTCCTGCGCCACATCGACCAGCCGACGCGTCAGGTAGCCGGAGTTGGCGGTCTTCAGCGCCGTATCCGCCAGTCCCTTGCGGGCGCCGTGGGTGGAGATGAAGTACTGCAGAACGTTCAGGCCCTCACGGAAATTCGCCGTGATCGGGGTCTCGATGATCGAGCCGTCGGGCTTGGCCATCAGGCCGCGCATGCCGGCGAGCTGGCGGATCTGGGCCGCGGAACCGCGGGCGCCGGAATCGGCCATCATGAAGATCGAGTTGAAGGACTTCTGCTTGTGCTTCACGCCCTTGGAGTCGGTCGCCTCTTCCGAGCCGAGCTTCTCCATCATGGCCTTGGCCACCTGGTCGTTCGCACGTGACCAGATGTCGACCACCTTGTTGTAGCGCTCGCCGTTGGTGACCAGACCCGAGGAGTACTGGTCCTGGATCTCCTTCACCTCGGTGTCGGCGGCGGCGACCAGGCGCGTCTTCTGCTCCGGGATGATGATGTCATCGATACCGAAGGAGATGCCGGCGCGCGTGGCGTAGTGGAAGCCGGTGTACATCAGCTGGTCGGCGAACACCACGGTCTCCTTGAGGCCCAGCGCGCGATAGCACGCGTTGATGGTCCCGGAGATCGCCTTCTTGGTCATGTCCTGGTTGATCAGGTCAAAGGACAGGCCCTTGGGCAGGATGTCGAACAGCAGTGCGCGGCCGACGCTCGTCTCGACGACGCGGGTGCGCTCGGTGAGCGTGCCGCCCTCGCCACGCACGTGCTCCTTCAGGCGCACCTTGCACTTGGCCTGCAGGTCGACCCCGCGGCTCTCGTAGGCACGGTGCACCTCGGAGACGTCGGCAAAGAAGCTGCCCTCACCCTTGGCGCCGATGCGCTCGCGCGTCATGTAGTACAGCCCGAGCACCACGTCCTGCGAGGGCACGATGATCGGGTCGCCGTTGGCCGGCGAGAGGATGTTGTTGGAGGACATCATCAGCGCGCGCGCCTCGAGCTGGGCCTCGAGCGACAGCGGCACGTGCACGGCCATCTGGTCGCCGTCGAAGTCCGCGTTGAAGGCGGTGCAGACCAGCGGGTGCAGCTGGATCGCCTTGCCCTCGACCAAGAGCGGCTCGAAGGCCTGGATCCCCAGGCGGTGCAGCGTCGGTGCGCGGTTCAGCAGCACGGGATGCTCGCGGATCACCTCCTCGAGGATGTCCCACACTTCCGGTCCCTCGCGCTCCACCAGGCGCTTGGCGGCCTTGATGGTCGAGGCCTCGCCGCGCAGCTGCAGCTTCTGGAAGATGAACGGCTTGAACAGCTCGAGCGCCATCTTCTTCGGCAGGCCGCACTGGTGCAGGCGCAGCTGCGGGCCGACCACGATGACCGAGCGGCCGGAGTAGTCGACGCGCTTGCCGAGCAGGTTCTGGCGGAAGCGCCCCTGCTTGCCCTTGATCATGTCGGCGAGGGACTTGAGCGGGCGCTTGTTGGTGCCGGTGATGGCACGGCCGCGGCGGCCGTTGTCCAGCAGTGCATCGACCGCTTCCTGCAGCATGCGCTTCTCGTTGCGCACGATGATGTCGGGCGCGTTGAGCTCGAGCAGGCGACGCAGGCGGTTGTTGCGGTTGATGACGCGGCGGTACAGGTCATTGAGGTCAGAGGTCGCGAAGCGGCCGCCGTCCAGGGGGACGAGCGGGCGCAGGTCCGGCGGCAGCACCGGCAGGACGGTCATGACCATCCACTCGGGCTTGTTGCCGGACTCGACGAAGGACTCGATGAGCTTCAGGCGCTTGGACAGGCGCTTCAGCTTCGTCTCGGACGAAGTGGCGGCCATGTCCTCGCGGACCTTGACGATCTCGGCCGGCAGCTCGATGGTGCGCATCAGCTCGTAGACGGCCTCGGCGCCCATGCGGGCGTCGAACTCGTCGCCGTGCTCCTCGATCGCCTCGAGGTACATCTCGTCGGTCAGAAGCTGGCCGCGCTGCATCGGGGTCATGCCCGGGTCGATGACCACGAAGGCCTCGAAGTACAGCACGCGCTCGATCTCGCGCAGCGTCATGTCGAGCATGAGGCCGATGCGCGAGGGGAGCGACTTCAGGAACCAGATGTGCGCGGTGGGGCTGGCGAGCTCGATGTGGCCCATGCGCTCGCGGCGCACCTTGGATTGGGTCACCTCCACGCCGCACTTCTCGCACACCACGCCACGGTGCTTCAGGCGCTTGTACTTGCCGCACAGGCACTCGTAGTCCTTGACGGGCCCGAAGATCTTCGCGCAGAAGAGGCCGTCACGCTCGGGCTTGAACGTGCGGTAGTTGATGGTCTCCGGCTTCTTGACCTCGCCGTAGGACCAGGCACGGATCATCTCAGGCGATGCGAGCCCGATCTTGATCGAGTCGAAGTGCTCGACCGGTGCGTGCTGCCTGAACAGTTTCAGTAGATCTTTCATAACTTAGTCCTGCTCCAGTTCCATGTTGATGCCGAGCGAGCGGATTTCCTTCACGAGTACGTTGAAGGACTCCGGCATGCCGGCATCCATCTGGTGGTTGCCGTCGACGATGTTCTTGTACATCTTGGTGCGGCCGTTCACGTCATCGGACTTGACGGTCAGCATCTCCTGCAAGGTGTACGCGGCCCCGTAGGCCTCCAGCGCCCACACTTCCATCTCCCCGAAGCGCTGGCCGCCGAACTGCGCCTTGCCACCGAGCGGCTGCTGGGTGACGAGCGAGTACGGCCCGGTCGAACGCGCGTGCATCTTGTCGTCGACCAGGTGGTTGAGCTTGAGCATGTACATGTAGCCCACGGTCACCTGGCGCTCGAAGCGCTCGCCGGTGCGGCCGTCGAACAGGTAGGTCTGGCCGCTGGTCGGCAGGTCGGCGAGCTTGAGCATCTTCTTGATCTCAGCCTCGCTCGCCCCGTCGAACACCGGGGTCGCCATCGGCACGCCGTTGGTGAGGTTCTTCGCCAGCTGCTTGACGTCGGCATCGTTCAGCGAGTCGATGTTCTCCTTCTGGCCGCCGGTCTCGTTGTAGACCTGCTTGATGAAGCCGCGCAGGTCGGCCATCGCCGCCTGGGCCTCCAGCATCTTGCCGATCTTGATGCCGACGCCCTTGGCCGCCCAGCCCAGGTGCGTCTCGAGCACCTGGCCGACGTTCATGCGCGAGGGCACGCCGAGCGGGTTGAGCACCACGTCCACCGGGGTGCCGTCTTCCAGGTACGGCATGTCCTCCACCGGGACGATGGTCGAGATGACGCCCTTGTTGCCGTGGCGTCCGGCCATCTTGTCACCCGGCTGTACGCGACGCTTCACCGCCAGGTACACCTTGACCATCTTCAGCACCCCGGGGGCGAGGTCATCACCGGCGGTGATCTTGGCCTTCTTGTCGTCCAGGCGCTTCTCGAACGCCTTGCGCTGCAGCTTCAGGCGCTCGGAGGCCTGCTCGAGGGCGGAATTCGCGTCCTCGCCGTCCAGGCGGATCTCGAACCACTCCTCGCGCGGCACCTCATCGAGGTACTCGGTGCTGATCTTGGTGCCGCTCTTGAGCTTCTTCGGCCCACCGGCAGCAGACTGGCCCACGAGCATGCCGCGCACGCGCTGGAACAGGTCGTCCTCGAGGATGCGCTGCTGGTCGGCGAAGTCCTTGCGGACGCGCTCGATCTCCGCCTTCTCGATGGACAGTGCACGGGAGTCCTTGTCGACCCCGTCGCGCGTGAACACGCGCACGTCGATCACGGTGCCGTCCATGCCCGGGGGCACGCGCAGACCGGTGTCCTTAACATCCGAGGCCTTCTCGCCGAAGATCGCGCGCAGCAGCTTCTCCTCCGGGGTCAGCTGGGTCTCGCCCTTGGGGGTGACCTTGCCGACCAGGATGTCGCCGGCCTTCACTTCCGCGCCGATGAAGGCGATGCCCGCCTCGTCGAGCTTGGCCAGGGCCGCATCCCCGACGTTGGGGATGTCCGCGGTGATCTCTTCCGGTCCGAGCTTGGTGTCGCGGGCGACGCAGGTGAGCTCCTCGATGTGGATCGTCGTGAAGCGGTCTTCCTGCACGACCCGCTCGGAGATCAGGATCGAGTCCTCGAAGTTGTAGCCGTTCCAGGGCATGAACGCGACCAGCAGGTTCTGGCCGAGCGCAAGCTCGCCCAGGTGGGTCGAGGGGCCGTCCGCCAGCACGTCGCCACGGGCGATCTGGTCACCGGCGTTCACCAGCGGGCGCTGGTTGATGCAGGTGTTCTGGTTGGAGCGGGTGTACTTGGTGAGGTTGTAGATGTCCACGCCCGGCTCGCCGGCGGTGGTCTCGTTGTCGTTCACGCGCACCACGATGCGCGAGGCATCGACGGAGTCGACGACACCGCCACGCTTGCCGACCACGGTCACGCCGGAGTCGATGGCGACCGGGCGCTCCATGCCGGTGCCCACCAGCGGGGTCTCCGAGCGCAGCGTCGGCACGGCCTGGCGCTGCATGTTCGAGCCCATGAGCGCGCGGTTGGCGTCGTCATGCTCGAGGAACGGGATCAAGGAGGCGGCCACCGAGACGATCTGCTTCGGCGAGACGTCCATGTAGTTGATGCGCTCGCGCGGCATCAGCGTGAACTCGTTCTGGAAGCGGCAGGAGACCAGCTCGTCGGTGAGCTCGCCCTTGGCGCCCAGCACCGCGTTCGCCTGCGCGATCGCGAACTCGCCTTCCTCGATCGCCGACAGGTAGTCGATCTTGTCGCTGACGCGGCCGTCGATGACGCGTCGGTACGGGGTCTCGAGGAACCCGTAGTTGTTGGTGCGCGCGTAGACGGACAGCGAGTTGATGAGGCCGATGTTCGGGCCTTCCGGGGTCTCGATCGGGCACACGCGGCCGTAGTGCGTCGGGTGCACGTCGCGCACCTCGAAGCCGGCACGCTCGCGCGTCAGTCCGCCCGGGCCAAGCGCCGAGACACGGCGCTTGTGGGTGACTTCCGACAGCGGGTTGTTCTGGTCCATGAACTGCGAGAGCTGCGAGGAGCCGAAGAACTCCTTCACCGCCGCCGCCACCGGCTTGGCGTTGATCATCTCCTGCGGCATCAGCGGCTCGGTCTCGGCGATCGTCAGGCGCTCCTTGACGGCGCGCTCGACGCGCACCAGGCCGACACGGAAGGCGTTCTCCGCCATCTCGCCGACCGAGCGGACGCGGCGGTTGCCCAGGTGGTCGATGTCATCGACCTGGCCATTGCCGTTTCTGATGTCGATCAGGACCTTGAGCACGTCCAGGATGTCGGACATGTCGCCGTATTCGGCGACCAGTCGCTTGGACAGCTCGTCCGTGCGGGTGCCGGCGTACTTGTGGTCGTACAGGATGCCGGGTCCGAGGATCTCGGTGCGCCCGACGCGGCGGTTGAACTTCATGCGGCCCACGGCCGAGAGGTCGTAGCGCTCCGGGTTGAAGAACAGGTTCGCGAACAGGTTCTCGGCCGCATCCTTGGTGGGCGGCTCGCCGGGACGCATCATGCGGTAGATCTCGACCAGCGCCTCCAGGCGCGTCTTGGTCGGGTCCACGCGCAGCGTGTCGGAGATGTACGCGCCGCGGTCCAGGTCGTTGGTGTAGAGGGTGTTGACCTCGGTGATGCCGGTCTCGATGAGCTTCTCGACCGAGACGGCGGTGAGCACCTCGTTGGCCTTGGCGAGGATCTCGCCGGTGTCGGTGTTCACCACGTCATGGGCGAGCACCTTGCCGTAGACATACTCGCGCGGCACGCGCAGGCGGGTGACCTTGGCGTCCTCGAGCTGGCGCACGTGGCGGGCGGTGATGCGGCGGCCTTCCTCGACGATGACCTGATCCCCGATGCGGATCTCGAAGGTCGCGGTCTCGCCGCGCAGGCGCTGCGGCACCAGCTGCAGGGACACGTCGTCCTTGGCGATGAAGAAGGTGTTGGTCTCGAAGAAGGTCGCCAGGATCTCCGACTCGTTCATGCCCAGCGCACGCAGGATGATCGTCACCGGCAGCTTGCGCCGGCGGTCGATGCGCGCGAACACGCAGTCCTTGGGGTCGAACTCGAAGTCCAGCCACGAACCGCGGTAGGGAATGATGCGTGCCGAGAACAGCAGCTTCCCCGAAGAATGGGTCTTGCCGCGGTCGTGGTCGAAGAACACGCCCGGCGAGCGGTGCAGCTGCGAGACGATGACGCGCTCGGTGCCGTTGATGACGAAGGTGCCGTTGTCGGTCATGAGCGGCAGCTCGCCGAGGTAAACCTCCTGCTCGCGCACGTCCTTGACCGGCTTCTTGGCGCCGGCGGCCTCCTTGTCGAGGACGATGAGGCGCACCTTCACGCGCAGGGGCGCCGCATAGGTGAGCCCGCGCAGCTGGCATTCCTTGACGTCGAACACCGGCTCGCCGAGCCGGTAGCTCACGTACTCGAGTGAAGCGTTGCCGCTGTAGCTCGAGATCGGGAAGACGCTCTTGAAGGCAGCGTGCAGGCCGATCGGGTCGCGGTTGTCCTCGGGCTTGTCGGTCTGGAGGAACTTGCGATACGAGTCGAGCTGGATGGCCAGCAGGTAGGGCGTGTCGAGAATGCTCGCCTGCTTGCCAAAGTTCTTGCGGATGCGCTTTTTCTCGGTAAAGGAATAAGCCATCGGGTCACCTCAGGTTCGGACGCTGCCGGGGGCAATCGGCGCGGCCATCAAAAAAAGGGTCTACGCAGTCATCAAATCGTCCGGAAAACAAATCATCCCCTGACCCGGGGGGCGGTGCGCGCAGCGTGCGCTGCGCCTCACCACCCCACGGACCAGGGGTCGACACGAAGCAGGTCTTACTTGACCTCGACCTTCGCGCCAGCGTCCTCGAGCTTCTTCTTCATCACTTCGACGTCGGCCTTGGCAACGGCTTCCTTCACGGTCGAGGGGGCGCCCTCGACGAGGTCCTTTGCTTCCTTGAGGCCGAGCCCGGTGAGCTCGCGGATGACCTTGATCACGGTCACCTTCTTGTCAGCCGGGTACTCCTTCAGAGTGACGGTGAACTCCGTCTGCTCCTCGGCAGGAGCCGCGCCCGCGGCGGCAGCGCCACCGGCGGCCACGGCTGCCACGGGGGCCGCCGCGGTAACGCCGAACTTCTTCTCCATGTCGGAGATCAGCTCGACGACTTCCATCAGGGTCATCTTGGAGATCGAATCGAGGATTTCGTCTTTGCTAACAGCCATTTCAAATACTCCTGCAATACAGTTAAGACAGTTAAGCGCCCGCGGCCTGCTTCTGGTCGCGTACAGCGGCGATGGTGCGCACGAGCTTCGATCCCGGGGCCGCCAGCGTGCCGACGAACTTCTGGATCGGTGCCTTCATGACACCGAGCAGCATCGACAGCGCCTGCTCACGGGTCGGCAGACTCGCCACCTTCTCGAGTTCCCCGCCGGGCAGAACCTGCCCGCCGAGCGACACGAGGGTCGCCACGAGCTTCTCGTTGGTCTTCGCGAAGTCCTTCACCACGCGCGCAGCCGCGCCCGGGTCGTCATTCGAGAAGGCCAGCACCAGAGGCCCTTTGAGCTTCGGCCCGACAGATTCGAACGACGTGCCGGTGAGCGCCTTGCGTGCCAGCGTGTTCTTCACAACACGCATGTACACGCCGGCCTTTCTCGCCTTGCTGCGCAGCTCGGTCATCTGACCGACGGTCAGCCCGCGGTACTCGGCGGCCACGACCGACTGGGCTTTTGCTGCCACGCCGGCCACTTCCGCTACGAGCGCCTTTTTGTCTTCAAGGTTGAGCGCCATACATCTTTCCTCTCGCCTGAAGATCACACGTGAGGCTTGCGCATCCGTATACGCCCGCCTCTCCTATCGACGGTGACCTTCACGCCTCGAGGACATCCTCGATGCGAAAAGCGGTTCACCATCTGCGCTGGCAATCCATTAAGAGGGCCGGTTCCCTCGCCTGCGGTCTTCGATGATGGCTGGACGCCAAGAGCACGCCAGCCCGCATCAAACTCACGCCCGCGCGCACCGTCACCGGTGCGCGCGGGAAATCTCCTCTAGCCCAGGGTTCCCTGGTCCACCATCACCCCCGGCCCCATGGTCGAGGACAGGGTGACGCGCTTCATGTACACACCCTTGGCGGTGGACGGCTTCGCCTTCTGCAGGTCGGCGATCAGCGCGGCAAGGTTTTCCTTGAGCGCGTTCACCTCGAAGCTGGCCTTGCCGATCGTGCAGTGCACGATCCCGGCCTTGTCCACGCGGTACGTGACCTGGCCGGACTTGGCATTCTTCACCGCCGTCGCGACATCGGCGGTCACGGTGCCGACCTTCGGGTTCGGCATCAGGCCGCGCGGGACCCAGGATCTGGCCCAGCTGACCGACCACACGCATGGCGTCCGGACTGGCGATCACGCGGTCGAAGTTGATCTCGCCGGCCTTCACCTGGGCGGCCAGGTCATCCAGGCCCACGATGTCGGCGCCGGCCGCCTTGGCGGCCTCGGCGTTCTTGCCCGAGGTGAACACCGCCACGCGCACGGTCTGGCCGGTGCCGTTGGGCATCACGGTCGAGCCGCGCACCTGCTGGTCGGACTTGCTGGCGTCGATCCCGAGGTTCACGGCCGCGTCCACGGTCTCGGTGAACTTGGCGGTTGCGAATTCCTTGACGAGCTTCAGCGCCTCGTCGATCGGGTACTGCTTGCCGGGGGTGATCTTCTCAGCCCAGGCCTTCACACGCTTCTGTACGGCCATGATCAGACTCCTTCCACATCGACGCCCATGCTGCGCGCGCTGCCCGCAATGGTGCGGATCGCGGCTTCCAGGTCGGCGGCGGTCAGGTCGGGAGTCTTCATCCTGGCAATGTCCTCCAGCTGCTTGCGGGAGATCTTGCCCACCTTGGCGGTGTTGGGGGTGCCACTGCCTTTTTCAATGCCGATCGCCTTGCGGATCAGCACCGCGGCGGGCGGGGTCTTCATGATGAAGGTGAAGCTGCGATCGCTGTAGACGGTGATCACCGTCGGGATCGGCAGGCCCTTCTCCATCTTCTGGGTCTGCGCATTGAACTGCTTGCAGAACTCCATGATGTTCACACCCTGCTGGCCCAGCGCCGGCCCGATCGGGGGCGACGGGTTGGCAGAGCCTGCAGGCACCTGCAGCTTGATGTATCCGTTTACTTTCTTCGCCATGACTACCTCTCCTCAGGTCCCAGCGCCTTAGCGGCTCCCTGCTCAGGATGTAAGGTTCAAACAACGGCCCGCGCCGTACCCTTCAGAACGCGCCCCTCAAAGGGCACGCCGTGCCTCGTCAGGCCTTTTCCACCTGCGAGAAATCCAGTTCGACGGGCGTCGAGCGCCCCAGAATCTGCACTGCCACCTGCAGGCGATTCTTCTCGTAGTTCACGCTCTCGACGACGCCGTTGAAGTCGTTGAACGGGCCATCGACCACGCGCACCACCTCGCCGGGCTCGAACAGCACCTTCGGCCGCGGCTTGTCCACGCCCTCTTCCACGCGGCGCAGGATCTGGTTGGCTTCCTTGTCCGTGATCGCCGCCGGCTTCTCCGGCGTGCCGCCGATGAAACCGAGCACCTTGGGCACGTCGCGCACCAGGTGCCAGGTCTCCTCGTCCATCTCCATCTGCACCAGCACGTAGCCGGGGTAGAACTTGCGCTCGCTCTTGCGCTTCTGGCCGTCGCGCATCTCGACCACTTCCTCGGTCGGCACGAGGATCTCGCCGAAGCGGGCCTGCAGGCCCTCGCGCTCGATGCGCTCCTTGAGCGACTTCGCCACCCGGTGCTCGAAGTTGGAGTAGGCATGCACGACGTACCATCTCAAGCCCACGTTCAGCTCCCCGTCCCGGTGAGAAATTTCGTCGCCCATGCGAGCACGACATCCAGCAGCCAGAAAAACAGGCTGGCCGCGGTCACGAACACGAACACCGCGATCGTGGTCTTGAAGGTGTCGTCCCGACTGGGCCAGACCACCTTGCGCAGCTCCACCCGGGCGGCGTCCATGAAGCGCTTGAAGTGCGTGCCGTAGGCCGAGAAGCCCACGACCAGCGCGCCCAGCGCAAGCCCTGCGACCACGCACGCCCAGCGCAGCCAGACGTTCTGGTCGCCGAGCACGTAGTAGCCGGCCACCCCTGCCACCACCAGCAGGATGCCGACCACGAGCTTGGCGTTGTCCGCGCTGCCCGCGTCCTGTGTCTTGATGTCTTCTGCTGTCATGTCAACCGCTGGCAGGCCAGGAGGGAATCGAACCCCCAACCTGCGGTTTTGGAGACCGCCGCTCTGCCAATTGAGCTACTGGCCTGTATTGCAGTTACTTCAGGATCTTCGACACGACACCCGCGCCGACGGTCTTGCCGCCCTCACGGATGGCGAAGCGCAGTCCCTCTTCCATCGCGATCGGGCTGATCAGCTCGACCGTCATCTTGATGTTGTCCCCCGGCATGACCATCTCCACACCCGCCGGCAGCTCGATCAGCCCCGTGACATCGGTGGTGCGGAAGTAGAACTGCGGGCGGTAACCTTTGAAGAACGGCGTGTGCCGGCCGCCCTCTTCCTTGCCCAGCACGTACACCTCGCACTCGAACTGGGTGTGCGGGGTGATCGCACCGGGCTTGCACAGCACCTGGCCGCGCTCGACGTCCTCGCGCTTGGTGCCGCGCAGCAGCACCCCGACGTTGTCCCCGGCCTGCCCCTCATCGAGGAGCTTGCGGAACATCTCCACACCCGTGCAGGTGGTCTTCACCGTGGCCTTCAGGCCCACGATCTCCACCTCGTCGTTCACCTTGACGATCCCGCGCTCGATACGCCCGGTCACCACCGTGCCGCGCCCGGAGATGGAGAACACGTCCTCCACCGGCATCAGGAACGGCTTCTCGACCTCGCGCTTGGGCACCGGGATGTACTTGTCCATCTCGGCCACCAGCTTCACCACCGAGGGCACGCCGATCTCGCTCTTGTCCCCCTCGAGGGCCTTGAGCGCCGAACCGATGATGATCGGGGTCGCATCGCCCGGGAACTTGTAGACGGTCAAAAGCTCACGCACCTCCATCTCCACCAGCTCCAAGAGCTCCTTGTCGTCCACCATGTCGGCCTTGTTCATGTACACCACGATGTACGGAACACCGACCTGGCGCGCCAAGAGGATGTGCTCGCGGGTCTGGGGCATCGGACCATCGGCCGCCGAGACCACCAGGATCGCCCCGTCCATCTGCGCCGCCCCCGTGATCATGTTCTTCACGTAGTCCGCATGCCCCGGGCAGTCCACGTGCGCGTAGTGGCGGTTCTGGCTCTGGTACTCCACGTGCGCGGTCGAGATCGTGATGCCGCGCGCCTTCTCTTCCGGCGCCTTGTCAATCTGGTCATACGCCATGAAAGTGCCGCCGTAGGTCTCGGCCATCACCTTCGTCAACGCCGCCGTCAGCGTCGTCTTGCCGTGGTCAACGTGACCAATCGTGCCTACGTTTACGTGCGGCTTGCTGCGCTCGAACTTCTCTTTGGACATGGCTTCCTCGAAATGATCCGCCACGATTCTTCGCGGCGTCCGAAATTTCCCGACACACCTTCAAATCAAACAACACTCACGGCTCAACTGGAGCCCACGACCGGAATCGAACCGGTGACCTCGTCCTTACCAAGGACGTGCTCTACCGACTGAGCTACGTGGGCCTTTAGGTCGAGCTCAGTTGCAGCAACCGCGACGAACGCTGGAGCGGGTAGTGGGAATCGAACCCACGTCATCAGCTTGGAAGGCTGAGGTTCTACCATTGAACTACACCCGCGCTGATGGCGTCCGCCCTGCCTGCCGCCTCCTCGCCCGGGTGCTTCCTCCTCAACCATTCGAATGGTGGAGGGGGAAGGATTCGAACCTTCGAAGGCGTAAGCCGGCAGATTTACAGTCTGCTCCCGTTGGCCGCTTGGGTACCCCTCCGCAAAACGAGCCGCGTATTGTGATTTCGGGGTCGGGCAGTGTCAATGCGTCATTGGCCCGTTATTTGCTAAGGGAGCCGGCTAGGTCTTCGGCCCCGAGCGGCCCAGGACCCGCCGGACCGGCCGCGGTGCCCGGACGGGGGTCAGCTGTGACCGGGGCGGGGCCGCTGCGCGCCGGGGCGGCCGCAGGTGAGGCCTTGCCGCCGGCCGCCCGGACCAGACGCTCGATCAGGGCCGCATCCGCCCGCCGCACGGTGCCCGGGCGCATCCCGGGGGGTAGCTCAATGGGGCCATACCGCACCCGCAGCAAGCGGCTGACCTCGAACCCGACCGCATTCCACAGGCGCCGCACCTCGCGGTTGCGGCCCTCGTGCAGCACCACCCGGAAGATGCTGTGGCTGGCATCCGGTTCAGCGTCCCCCGGGCCCGGCGGCTCGGGGAAGACCTGGTCGAACCGGGCCGGCCCGTCCTCCAGAGGTACCCCCTTCAAGAGCTGCCGCAGGACCTGCGGCCCCGGGCGCCCGCGCAGGCGCACCCGGTACTCCCGCTCGACCTCGCTCGAGGGGTGCATCAGGCGGTGGGCCAGTTCCCCGTCGGTGGTCAACAGGAGCAGCCCGGAGGTGTTCACGTCCAGCCGTCCGACGGTGATCCAGCGCCCGGCATCCGGCACCGGCAGGTGCTCGAAGACCGTCGGCCGCCCCTGGGGATCGGACCGCGTGGTCACCTCCCCGACCGGCTTGTAATAAAGGAGTAGTTCGCGCGTGGCGAGCTGTTCGGCCTTGAGCTGCAGCTTCCGGCCATCCAGGCGCACGTCATCGGCGGGTGTTGCCTTGTCGCCGAGCTGGGCAACCCGGCCGCCGACGGTCACGCGGCCGGCACGGATCCACTCCTCGATGGCGCGCCGCGAGCCCAGGCCCGCCCCCGCCAAGAGCTTCTGCAATCTGATCATGCGATCATAACAATCAGGTCTGTAGTGAGACTGCGGCGGTCCTTTACGGGGCCGCTGCCGGCAGAGTAGAAGGACAACATCATGATCTACGACAGCATTCTCGGCACCATCGGCCGCACCCCGGTGGTGCGCATCCAGCGCCTCGCCCCCAAGAACGTCACGATGTACGTGAAGTGCGAGTTCTTCAACCCGCTCTCCTCGGTCAAGGACCGCCTGGCGATCGCGATCATCGAGGATGGCGAACGCTCCGGGGCCTTGAAGCCCGGCCAGACCGTGGTCGAGGCCACCTCGGGAAATACCGGGATTGCGCTGGCCATGGTGTGCGCGGCCAAGGGCTACCCGTTCGTGGCGCTGATGGCCGACTCCTTCTCCATCGAGCGGCGCAAGATCATGCGCATGCTGGGGGCGAAGCTGATCCTCACCCCGGCGGCCGAGCGCGGCAGCGGCATGGTCAAAAAGGCCGCCGAGCTGGCCAAGAAGCACGGCTGGTTCCTGGCGCGGCAGTTCGAGAACCCCGCCAATCCGGCCTACCACCGCAACACCACCGGCGCGGAGATCCTGCAGCGATTTTGCCGGCAAGCGGCTGGACTACTTCGTCACCGGCTGGGGCACCGGCGGCACCCTCACCGGCGTCGGCGAGCTGCTGCGCGTGGCACGCCCGGAGACCAAGGTCATCGCCTGCGAGCCGGCCGGGGCCTCGCATGCTCGAGGGCAAGCCCTGGGCACCCCACAAGATTCAGGGCTGGACCCCGGACTTCGTGCCGGCGGTGCTCAACCGGGACATCGCCCGAGAAGGTCCTGCCTGTCACGGACGCCGAGGCGGTCGAGACCGCTCGCAAGCTCTCCAGCAGCGAGGGCATCTTCTGCGGCATCTCCTCGGGAGCCACCTTTGCGGCGGCCCTGAAGGTGGCCGCCGAGGCCCCCGCCGGGTCGGTGATCCTGGCGATGCTGCCGGATACCGCCGAGCGCTACCTCTCGACGGTGCTGTTCGAGGGCATCCCCGAAGGCGGCGACCCGGAACCGTGAACGCCACCGAGCAGCGGGCCCGGCCCGCTGCCGCCACCCCCATGGATGCGCGCAAGTTCGCAGCGTTACCCGACCCGTTCCCGATGTGGCGCGGCGGTGTGCTGCATGGGGCGGTGACCGCCTATGAGACCTGGGGAACGCTGAATGCGGCGCGCGACAACGCGATCCTGATCTTCACCGGCCTGTCCCCGTCCGCCCACGCCGCCTCCTCGCCGCAGGACCCGGCCGATGGCTGGTGGCAGGGGATGATCGGCCCGGGGCTGGCGATCGACTCCGCGCGCTTCTTCGTCATCTGCGTCAATTCGCTCGGCAGCCCGTTCGGCTCGACCAGCCCGGCTTCCGATGATCCGGCCACCGGCAGGCCCTACCGCCTGAGTTTCCCGGACCTGTCCGTGGAGGACATCGCCCGCGCCGGCTACGAGACCGTGCGCTCCCTGGGCATCACCCGCCTGGACACGGTCATGGGACCTTCCCTGGGCGGCATGGTGGTGCTGGCGTACGCCGCCCTGTTCCCCGGTGCGGCGCGGCGCCTGCTGTGTATCTCCGGCACCGCGGCGGCGGCCCCGTTTGCCATCGCGCTGCGCTCGATCCAGCGCGAGGCCATCACCAGTGACCCGGCGTGGAAGGGCGGCGAGTACAGCGCCGATGCGCCGCCGGTGACCGGGCAGCGCCTGGCGCGCAAGCTCGGCACGGTCACCTACCGCTCGGCGGCCGAGTGGCAGGTGCGCTTCGGGCGCGCCCCGATCCGCGCCGACATGAAGCGCCACGACCCATTCGCCTCCGAGTTCGCCGTCCAGGGCTACCTCGAGTCCCTCGCGCGGCGCTTCGTCAGCGCCTTCGATGCCAACTGCTACCTGTACCTGTCGCGCTCGATGGACCGCTTCGAGCTCAACGCCCACGGGGAACCGGTGGAGCTGATGCGCCGCGCGCAGCTGGAGCAGGCGCTGGTCATCGGCGTGCAGACGGACCTGCTGTTCACCATCGCCGAGCAGCAGGCGCTGGCGCAGATGCTGGAAAGCGCCGGCGTCCCGACCCGCTTCGTGCCGCTGCCGTGCATCGAGGGGCACGACGCCTTCCTGGTCGACATCAAGACCTTCGGCAACCAGATCGGCCCGTTCCTCAACGCGACTTAATGACGGCTGTTGGCGCAAAATCCTGACATGCAATAAGTTTAGTGGCCGCTGTGCCCCATGCGCCGGGGCGCATAATGCGACCCAGGTCACGGAAAACAACGAAAACCCCCGAGTCAGCAGTGGAACGCCGTCTGCACACCCGCCACCGGGCACGCACCATCGTCTACATCACCGTCCCGGGTGGTCGACGCAAGCTGTGCAAGGCCCAGAACCTCTCGGCCACCGGGGTGTTCATCGAGACCTCCAACCTGGGACTGCGCAAAGGCCAGCAGGTGGTGCTGTCCTTCGCGATCAACCTCGGCACCATCACGAAACTCCACCGCCGCACGGCCGTGGTCGCGCATGTCTCGCGCGGCGGCACCGGGCTGATGATGGAAAGCTTCGCGCAGGCCTCGAGCTAGTCGTGCTCACGGCGGCGCCGCCGCCGCTGCGATCCGCTTGTAGAACACGATCGTCGCCACCAGGCCGCCATCGGGCCAGAGCGCGTAATCCGGGATCTCGCCCACGCGCTGCCAGCCGACGCGCTCGTACAGGCGCTCGGCATCCGCACTCGCCGTGTCCAGCACCAGGAGCGTCTTGCCCGCGCGCGCGGCGGCAGATTCCGCCGCGTGCAACAGCTGTGCGCCGATGCCCTGGCGGCGCGCGCGCCGGTGCACCAGCATCTTGGCGATGTCCGCGCGGTGCGGCTGGTTCTCCGGCTGCTTCAGCAGCACCTGCACGGTGCCGGTGATGGTTCCTTGCCGATCAAACGCGGCGAGCACCAGGCATTCCCCGCGCGCCACCGAATCCGCCACGCCTTCCCAGAAGGCATCCGCCTTGGCACGCGTCATCGGCAACATGAAGCTCACCGAGGCGCCGCCCTCGACGCAGTCGATGAGCACGTCGCCCAGGCCTCTGACCTCAGAGGCACCGAGGCTGGCGAGGGATTCGATGCGTACCGGCTGCATGAATGGCTTGAGATTCTAGCGCTGGCGGTGACGGCTGCCACGCGAGCCGCACTCTATATATGATCACGCCTCGGCACGGCTCACCTGCAGATGAGGAGTTCGCATGTATCGCGCTGACCGAATGTCCCGCCGCCGCCTGTTGCAACAGCTGCTCGTGGGCGTGCCGCTGGCAGCAGTGACCGTGAGGACGGCACGCGCGGACGCAGCGCCGCTCGTGTCGCCCGACTCACCCGAGGCCAGGGCGCTGGGCTATGTGGAGGAGGCCAAGTCCTCCAAGGAATCCCCCGGCGGCAATCACTGCGGCGATTGCGCACTGTTTCAGGGCGCCTCGGGGGCAGTTCAGGGTCCGTGCCAGATCTTCCCGGGCAAGCAGGTCAAGGCTGCCGGTTGGTGCCGGTCGTGGGCGCCGCAGATGTAGGGCCAGCCGTACATGTCGCTGGAGCGAATCAAGGTACTCCATACGGCTATCTGGGGGGTTTTTGCCGGTTGCGTCGTTGCCATTCCGGTGGCGACCTGGCTCGGTAGGTATGGTTACGCCTGGCTGCTGATTGCCATCGTCTTTGTTGAGGTGCTCGTCCTCCTCTTTAACCATTGGCAATGCCCGCTTACGGCCGCGGCGGGCCGCTATACGTCGGATCGCCGAGCGAACTTCGATATCTACCTTCCAGAATGGCTGGCTCGGAACAACAAACTGATATTCGGAGCCATCTATGCCGGTGGCGTGCTGATGACTACCTTCCGGTGGGCCACCCGCTAGGCATGCCTCGCCACTCACCAACGCTCGGAGCGTGCGTGAATGCTCAAGTGGCGCCCTGCGCACGCATGCTTCCAGACCTAAGTCGTTCGACTAAGGCGCGTAGCGCGTATAGATAAAGTCGGTCGCCTTGGCAGGCTCGTGGCAGGGAAAGCAGGTCTTGAGCGCCGTGTCGTCGGCAGATTTGCCATCCGGGTTGAAGTGCCCAAATCCCCAGCCGCCCGTGGCGGCGTATTTCTTGGAGTTCTTGACCTCGAACTGTACGTTCGTGGGGGCGCCGGGAACGTAGGATTGTTTGTCGCCAAAGACCTTGTTGTTCTCCTCCGAGGGAACGTGACTGTAGTGCAAGGCCGCGATGATGGCGCCGTCGGGAAAGGGGAGCGTCTTCTCCCGATACGCCTTGATGGCTACATCGTTACCGAGGATGACGGCGAAACTGTGGAGGTTGCCCTCTTCGTGGGCCACCGAGATCAGCTTCCAGTCCCGGTATCCGGAGGGAATCTCTTTTACGTAGACCGCAGCGGACTTCTCTTCTGCCTGTCCGGACTGGGTGAGCAGGTAAGTGACAGCCCCCGCCAGCGATGCAACTGCGATCGCGAATGTGCCTCTGCGCTTCATGAGGACGCCTTTATTGTTTTTTGCGTGCCTGGAATGCAAACACCGTTGCATTATCAGCGAACCCTCACTCACCCGGAGCAGGCTGCCGATTGCCGGAATGTACTCGTGCGCTGCGCAGTACGGGATGAATTTTGTGGTTCACCCCGTCGCATGTCAGCCACCCGTTCCATCGTGAGCAGTGGCTCGGCAGTTACCGGATTGAGTGCGCCGCGGCCTTGGCGCTCCGCGGGCTGCCACTCCCCGCTGAGAGCACCCAGGCGGGCCGCTTTCACTCATAGCACGGCCCGACCTCGCGCACCTCGATGGTGGCCCACTCGGCGGCCGGGCATTGCCGGGCCACCTCCAGCGCCTCGGCCCGCGTGGCGCAGTCCAGCAGGAAGAACCCGCCGATCATCTCCTTCGACTCGGTAAACGGGCCATCGAGGACCCGCGTGCTGCCGTTGCGCTTCTCCAGGCGCACCGCCTCTTCCTTGAGGGAGTTAGTCGCGCGCAGCATCCCGCGCTCCTCCAGCGAGCGGCTGAAGTCGACCATGCGCTGGTAGACCGCCTCGCCGGCGCTGCGGCCGCGCTGGCGGCGCTGTCCCTTGGGTTCCACGATCAGCAGCATGTACGGCATCGGCTTCTCCGCAAGACAGGCGCCAAAGATGGCGGGAGGAAATCCTAGTGGGTGGCGTGCTTAAGGCAGGCTGCCGCGCGCGCCGTAAGCAGCGCGCGCTCACGCGCATTGTCGGTGAGCCCGGCCGCGCGTTCAAACTCCGCACCCGCCTCGCCGTGCCGGCCGAGCTTGGCCAGAAGGTCCGCACGTACGCTCGGCAGGAGGTGGTAGCCCTTCAGGGCGCCGCTGCTGTGCAGCGCGTCGGCGATGGCAAGTCCGGCGGCCGGTCCGTAGGCCATGCCGACGGCGACCGCGCGGTTGAGTTCGACCACCGGGGACCCGGCGCGCCTGCGCGAGCTCCCGTAGCGCTGGGCGATGCCGACCCAGTCGGTGTCCGCGGCGGTCACCGCCCGGGCGTGCACCGCGGCGATGGACGCCTGCAGCAGGTAGGGCCCGGGTGCGCCGCCGAGTGCCTCGCCGCGCTCCAGCGCGGCCAGGCCGCGGCTGATCAGCAGGCGATCCCACAGCGCGCGGTCCTGGTCGAGCAGCAGCACCGGTTCGCCGCTCGGCGCCGGTGCGCGCGCGGGTGCGCGAGGCCTGGATCTCCATCAGCGCGACGAGGCCGTGCACCTCCGGCTCGCCGGGGGTGAGCTCGGCCAGGATGCGCCCGATGCGCAGCGCCTCCTCGCACAGCGCCGGGCGCATCCACTCCGTCGCCCGCGGTCGCGGCATAGCCCTCGTTGAAGATGAGGTAGATGACCTCGAGCACCGAGGACAGCCGCTCGGGAAGCTCCTGGCGGCGCGGGATCTCGAAGGGAACCTGCGCCTCGGTCAGGGTGCGCTTGGCGCGCACGATGCGCTGCGCGATGGCGGCCTCGGTGGTCAGGTAGGCCCGGGCGATCTCGGTGGTGGTGAGCCCGCCGAGCAGGCGCAGGGTGAGCGCCGCGCGCGCCTCGGTGGAGAGCACCGGATGGCAGGCGACGAATATCAGCCGCAGCAGGTCATCACCGATCTCATCGCACCTCAGCCCCGGGCCGGCCGCCTGCAGCGCCTCGAGCTCCTGGCCGAGCACCTCGTGCTTGCTGTGCAGCATGCGCTGGCGGCGCAGGTGATCGAGCGCGCGGTTCTTGCGCCGTGCTCATGAGCCAGGCGCCCGGGTTATCCGGGACCCCCTCGCGGGGCCAGTGCTCGAGCGCGCTCACCAGCGCGTCCTGCGCGAACTCCTCGGCCAGGCCGACATCGCGCACGATGCGGGCGAGACTTGCGATCAGCCGCGCGGCCTCGATGCGCCACACGGCCTCGACCTGCTGGTGCACCTGGTCGCCGTCATGCGTCATGGCCACGGATGACACCATTGACGACTGGCCGTGCGCAAGCTCAAGGGCGTTCACCTGTTGTCCGCCGCAGGACGCGCGCCGCCCTACGGCGCCTTCTCGCAGTTGATCATCCACGGGATGCCGAAGCGGTCGTTGCACATCCCGAAGCGATATGCCCAGAAGGTCTGCTGGAACGGCATGATGACCTTGCCGCCGGCCGCGAGCGCATTGAACACGCGCTCGGCTTCCTTGGCGGCCGGGACATCCGCCATGACGTTGAAGCCCTGGGGCGCCTGGTAGCGCTCCGCCGGCGGATCGGTGCCCAGCAGGAACTGGTCGCCGAGGTCCACGCGGGCGTGCGCGATGCGGCCGCGCGTCTCGGCACTGAATTGTGCCGCCTCCGGGGTCTCCCCGTAGGTCATCGCAAACACGATCTTGCCGCCGAACAACGCGGCATACGACTCGAATGCCTCGCGGCAGTTGCCCTTGAAGTGCAGGTGCGCCATCAGTCTCATCGTGGTTCCTCCGTGCGTGGTGGGTGAGAGGTGTCAGTTCTTGGCCGCGCTGCGTGCGCGCAGGCTCTCTTCCTGGGCCCTGAGCTCCGGGGTCATGTTCTCGCCGAAGTCCTCGGCCTCGAACACGCGGCGGATCTCCACCTCCTCCGTGCCGTTCCTGAACGGGGAGCGCCGGATCCACTCGATGGCCTCGGCCACCGACTTCACCTGCCACAGCCAGAAACCGGCGATCAGCTCCTTGGTCTCGGCGAAGGGGCCGTCGATGACCGTGCCCTTGCCGGAGCCGAAGCGCACGCGCACACCCTTGGAGCTCGGGTGCAGGCCCTCGCCGGCCAGCATGACGCCGGCCTTCACCAGCTCCTCGTTGAACTTGCCCATGTCGGTGAGCTGCTGCTGCGAGGGCAGCACGCCGGCCTCGCTGTCGGGGTTCGCCTTGACGATGACCATGACGCGCATTTGCCTGTCTCCTTCAGTCTTTGCGGGTGTGTGCCCGGAGGATCCTCGGGGATCGTTCCGGTGCTGTCTGCGGGTACGACGAACCGGGGGCGCCGGAATCGACACGCGCAGCGGGAAATCTCTCCCGCCGGGCGCCGGCTGCCCCCAGGCGGGGCTAAGCCGTGAAATCTCAGCGCCGGTGCCCGCGCCTCAATTCCTCCTACCCCCAATGCCGGATTGAGTCGCCGCGGTGGTACCGTGGACACTCATTCCCACATCCTGCACACGGAAGACGCCCCATGCAGACGCGCAGACTCGGCAACAGCAACCTCGAAGTCTCGGCTCTTGGCCTTGGCTGCATGGGCATGAGCTTCGCCTATGGCCCGCCGGGGGATAAGAAGGAGATGACCGCGCTGCTGCGCGCAGCGGTGGACCGCGGCATCACCCTGTTCGACACCGCGGAAGTCTACGGGCCCTTTACCAACGAGGAACTGGTGGGCGAGGCGCTCGCCCCGGTGCGCAGCCGGGTGAAGATCGCCACCAAGTTCGGCTTCGCACCGGTGCCGACCGATACCGCGCGGTGGAGCGAGTTTGACAGCCGGCCGGAGCACATCCGGGCCGTCGCCGAGGCCTCGCTCAAGCGCCTGAAGACCGATGTCATCGACCTCTTCTACCAGCACCGCGTCGACCCGAAGGTGCCGATCGAGGAGGTCGCCGGCACGGTGAAGGAGCTGATCGGGCAAGGCAAGGTGCGGCATTTCGGCCTGTCCGAGGCCGGCGTGGCCACCATCCGCCGCGCGCACGCGGTGCAGCCGGTCACCGCGCTCCAGAGTGAATATTCACTCTGGTTCCGCACGCCCGAGGAAGAGGTGCTGCCGGTGCTCGAGGAACTGGGCATCGGCTTCGTGCCCTTCAGCCCGCTGGGCCGCGGCTTCCTCACCGGCAAGATCGACCAGAACACGAGCTTCGACAAGAGCGACTTCCGCAACAACCTGCCGCGCTTCACCGCCCAGGCCCGCGAGGCCAACAAGGCCCTGATCGAGGTCCTGGACCAGATCGGCCAGAAGAAGAAGGCCACGCCGGCACAGATCGCCCTCGCGTGGCTTCTGGCCAAGAAGCCGTGGATCGTGCCGATCCCGGGCACCACCAAGCTTTCACGCCTGGAGGAGAACATCGCCGCCACCGACATCCAGCTCTCGGCCAGCGACCTGGCCGAAATCGAGCAGGCCACCGCCAGGATCAGCATCGTGGGGTCGCGGTACCCGGAGCACCTGGAACGGGCGACCAGCCGCTGAGGTACCGGCAGCCCGGGCGCGGCGGTACGATGCGTCACCGACCGTCCGAGGGCTATCGATGAGTTCGCCGCACGCCCCGCACCCGACGCTGTTCCCGCTGCAGTTCATCAGCGTCGAGGCGGCCAGCGGGCTGGCGCTGCTCGCGGCCGCCGCCATCGCCCTCGTCTGGGCGAACACCCCGTTCGCCCCCTACTACGAGGCCCTGTGGCACCTGCCGCTGGGCTTGGGGATTTCGCAGTTCCTGCCCGAGTCCGACCTGCACTTCTGGGTCAACGACGGGCTGATGACGGTGTTCTTCCTGGTGGTGGGCCTGGAGATCCGCCGCGAGATGCACAACGGCGCCCTCGCCGAGGCGAAGGTGGCGCTGCTGCCGATCATCGCCGCCGCGGGCGGGGTCATCGTCCCGGCGCTGCTCTACGTCGCGGTCAATACCGACCCGGTCACCCGTCACGGCTGGGCGATCCCGACCGCGACCGACATCGCCTTCGCGGTCGGGGTGCTGGCCCTGGTCGGCAAGGGCATCCCCTCCTCGCTGCGGATGCTGCTGCTCACCCTGGCCATCATCGATGACATCGCCGCGATCATCGTGATCGCCCTGGTCTACTCCGGCGGGATCAGCTGGACCGGCTTCCCCATCATGGCCGCCGGCATCGCCCTGGTCTTCATGCTGCAGTGGCTGGGGCAGCGCTCGATGTTCGCCTACGTGTTGCCGGCGGCCATCGTCTGGTACGGCATGCTCGCCACCGGCATGCACCCGACCCTGGCGGGCGTCATCCTCGGGCTCCTCACCCCGGTGCGCGCCGGGTTCTCGCGCCGCGCCCGCGTGCAGGACGGGGAGATTGCGCCGATCACCCGGGTCGAAGGGGCCCTGCATCCCTGGGTCGCCTTCGGGATCATGCCGCTGTTCGCCCTCGCCAATGCCGGGGTCAGCCTCGGTGGCTTCCACGCCGCGGGGGCCTCGCTCACCGTGGCGGGCGGGGTCCTGCTGGGCTTGCTGGTCGGCAAGCCGGTCGGGATCGTGCTGGCCTCCTACCTCGCGGTGCGCCTGAAGCTGTGCTCGCTGCCGCGCGACCTGCAGTGGCGCCACATCGGACTGCTCGGGGTCCTGGGTGCGGTCGGCTTCACGGTCTCGATCTTCGTGGCGAACCTCGCCTTCGCCGATCTGACGCTGCTGGCCGCCGCCAAGGTGGCGGTGATCCTCGCCTCGGGTCTGGCCGCCGTGCTGGGATTCGTCCTGGGCCGCGCCCAGGCGGCCCGGCCCGCGCGCCCCTGAGGCGTGAGAGCGCACATGAACCGCAGAGAATTCCTCGCCGCCGCCGGGGCCACCTCGCTCATCAGCCGCATCGCCCCTGCGGCCCCGCTGCCCATGGCGGGCCCCGCAGGCGAAGCCCCCGCGCGCGGCGGATTCGATCCCGAGGAGAAATCGGTCGCAGAACTCGGTGCCGCGCTCGAAAGCGGCGCCACGACCTCGGCCGCGCTCACACAGGCATACCTCGCCCGGATCGCGAAGCTCGACCGCGCGGGCCCGGCGCTGAACTCCATCATCGCCACCAACCCTGAGGCCCTGGCAATGGCGCAGGGGCTGGATGCCGAACGCCAGGCGGGCCGTCTGCGCGGGCCACTGCACGGGCTGCCGCTGTTGATCAAGGACAACATCGAGACGCTCGATCCGCTGCCGACCACGGCCGGCTCGCTGGCGCTCGCCCAGGCCTACCACGACACCGATGCCCCGCTCATCGCCCGCTTACGCGCCGCCGGGGCGGTCATCCTGGGCAAGACCAACCTGAGCGAGTGGGCCAACTTCCGCTCTGCGCACTCGGTCAGCGGCTGGAGCGCCGTCGGCGGGCAGACGCTGAACCCCTATGCCACGCGCTTCAACCCCTCCGGGTCGAGCTCCGGTTCCGCCGCCGCCGCAGCCGCAAGTCTCTGCGCGGCCGCGGTGGGCACCGAGACCGACGGCTCGATCCTCTCACCGGCGGCGCGCTGCGGCCTGGTGGGCTTCAAGCCCACCGTCGGGAGGGTCAGCGGCGTGGGCGTGGTGCCGCTGTCGCCCCGCCAGGACACCGCAGGGCCCCTGGCACGCAGCACCCTGGATGCCGCGGCCGTCTTCGAGGCGATGGCGGAGGGCGGCTTCGAGAACCCGCCGTCGCGCGCGGACCTCGAGGCCTTCCGCGTCCAGGGCCTGCGCATCGGGGTCCTCGCACCCGCGCCGCAAGCCCACCCGGAAGCCGCCCGGCGCTGGAGCGAGTGGTACCAGCCCCTGAAGGCCGAGGGCGCGGTCCTGATCGAGGTCGAGCCGCCCAGGAGCTTCACCCAGATGGAAGACGCCGAACCGATCGTGCTCATGTGGGAGTTCAAGGCGGCCATCAACGAGTACCTCCGGCGGCTTGCCGGCCGCGTCCCCGCGAGGACCCTGACCGACCTGATCGCCTTCAACCGCGCGCATGAGCCCGAGGAGATGTCCCTCTTCGGGCAGGACATCTTCGAGGACGCGGACAAGCTGGGCGCGATCACCACTCCTGCGTACCGCCAGGCGCGGGACCACCTCATGAAGCTCGCTGACACCGCAGGGCTCGCCCGCCTGTTCGGGCAGCACAAGGTCGATGTCCTGCTCGCACTCGGGGGCGGCCCGCCGGAGCCGATCGATTCGGTGTGGGGGGACCGCAGCGACGGGGGCTGGCCGGCGATCGCCTCAGCCGCAGCCGTCGCCGGCTATCCCAGCCTCACGGTGCCCGCAGGCATGGTGCGCGGGCTGCCCGTCGGGGCCGTGTTCGTCGCGCCCCGGTATCAGGAGGGTACGCTGCTGAGGGCCGGCCACGCGTACGAGCGCGCGACACGCGCGCGCCGGCCGCCGACCTACGCGACCGGCTGAGGTTCGCTGAAGCTCAGCCGGCCGGCCTGGCCCGCGCAGCGTCCAGGTACTTGCGCAGCCTGGTGGCCCAGCCCTTGAGGATCTGCTCCGCCGCCATGGTGTTGGTCACGCGATTGGCCGCCTGGCCCCGGCCTGCGAACCCCGGGTCCGCCTGCGCATCCAGCGCGCGCGCCAGGATGGTGTTGCTCGCCGAGTCCCACAGCTCCAGATACAGCGTCGCCGAGCCGGCTGAGGAGACCACCGTGCCGCCGATCCCGGGCGACATGAGATCGGGCGCCGTGACCTTGAGGTTGAGGATCGCCGGTCGCAGGACCAGCACGTCCGGTCCGGCCGAATCCACCACCGGGTAGCCGCTGTTGGCCTGCAGTTCCTTCGCGAACACCTTCCTGAATTCGGCCGCCACGTCCTTCTTGATCCGCTCCATGTCCGCATCCGAGACGCGGTTTGAGATGCTGACCCGGTTGGCGTTGTAGTCGCGCTTCCAGTTCTTGTCGAATTCCACCAGGCACTCCAGCAGCGCCACCTTGGTGTACGGGCTCCAGTCCACGCCCGGCTTCACATACACCAGGGTCGACTGGGTGCTCTTCCTCAGGTGCAGGCCGTCCTTGCTCACCTGCGGCGGCGGGTCGGCGGCGGACAGCGCCGGCGCACAGGACAGGCCCAGTCCTGCAGCGATGCAGGCCACCCAGGCGAGCCTGCGGACCACGGTGCCGTTCACGGGTGTCTCCTCCTGCGGTTGTTCTTCCAAGATCCCGATGCCGCAGCCGCTGCGCTACTGCAGCTTCTCGTAGACCTTGCGGGCCGACTCCAGCGTCCCGAGCACGATGCTCTTCTCCGCCGGCGAGTTCCAGTCCGGGTAGGCAGCGGTGGCCTGCGCGAGATGCTCGATCCAGGCCAGAAAATAGCGCGCATCCTCGCTCGAGCGCGGCGCCTGGCCGGCGATGCTCACGTAGACCGGGCTGGTGGTGGCATAGACGAAGTTGTCCAGCACCGGGTACTCCGCGGCCTTGGTGAAGGCGCGCAGCAGGCACCAGCCGCTCGCACCCACCGGCACGGTGCCGGTGAGGGCGCCCGCCTGGCGCGCGGCATCGAGTGCGAGCTCCTGCACGACCCTGCCGTTGCACACCACCTGTGCTGCATCGAGCGGCACGATGGAGCGCACGCGCGCCGAGAAGGCGACGCCCTGGGCGGCATCCAGCGCCAGCGTTTCCCCCAGCGGCCGTCCGCCCAGGGTGAACTCGAGCAGCGGGCCGTTGGTCGCAAAGCTGCGGCCGGCCTTGAGATTCGCCAGCCACGCCTTGTAGTCCAGCGGACCGTTGGGAACGGAGACATAGGTGCGGTTCATGCCCACCGGCCCGCGCAGCATCGCGTAGTCGGCCATGGCATCGGTGCCCCCGGCGGCCGGGAGGTGGAACCCCAGGTTGAGCAGCCGATACCAGACCCCGGCGGTGGCCTGGTGATCGGAGAACCCTACGATCTCCATGTAGTCGACCTTGCCTAAGGCCACGTCCACCGGCAGCTCGTCGGCGTCGGTGTGCACCGGGTGGGTGAGCGGTGTCGGGTCTTCCTCGAAGGGATGCACGTAACCGACGAGTGCGCCGTTGGCGTGCGCAAGATCCGCCACCTGGGCATTGGCGGGATAGAGGCTCGCGGCGGCGGTGTTGGGGTAACCCGCGTAGCCGGGCAGCAGCAGGTGATCCTGCAACCCCAGAAGGCCCAGGTGCCCCCAGTAGCTGGTGTGGAACTCCTGGCCGTGCAGGATCAAGGCATCGCTCCGCGAGGCGGCATCCAGCCCGTGGCCCGCATAGGCGATGTCCGGGATGCGCTGCTCCTTGTTCACGATCAGGTCATGGACGATCGAGAGCTCCTCGGCGGCGGCCTGCAGCGCCAGATTCGCCGGCGTGTTGCGGTAGGTACCCGCGTAGTTCATGTGCACGTGCACATCGCCGCTCACCCAGCTGCGTGCCGGGCCGTCGCTCCAGTGCCGCGCGGGCAGGCTCACGGTCACATCCACCGTGGCGCCCGCGGCGACGGTGACGGACTTGCGCACCGGCACACGCTCGGGTCCCTTCATGACATCGACCTGCACCTTACCGGCAGGCACCTCGAGGGTGGCGCTCCCGTCGGCATGGAAGTACATGGCATCGAAGGGATGTTCGTTGCGGTCGAAATCCGCCGCCTGGATCCACGCGGTCGGCGGAGCGTGGAAGCGCCCCTCCGCATCGGTCACCGCGATGCGCGCCGCGGTGGGCGCAGAGGATTCATCCAGCACCCTGAGGCGCAGGCGTCCGTAGGCACGCAAGCGCTGGTACCGGCTCGCGGTGAGCGTGCGCGTGGCGCCACCGGGAAAGTCCAGCACGCGCAGGTCGGTGTAGCCATTGCGGTTGGAGACAAAGGCGATGTGCGCGCCATCGGGCGACCAGCGCGCCTGGGTCTCGTCCCAGTCCCCGTAGGTCAGCGGGAAGGGCTCGCCGCCCTCGCCAGGCATCAGCCACAGCTGCAGCCAGTTGCGCCCGAGGTAGGAGCTGTAGACGATGCGGCCGCCATCGGGGGAGTAGTCCGGCCGCGCGCGCCAGTTGGTCTCCTCGTAGTGCAGTTCCACCGGGGTGGCACCGGGCACCGCCGCCACTTTCCAGAATCCGCCGGTGCCGTGGATGCGGCCGCGGTTGGAGATGTAGACGATGGACCGGCCGTCGCGCGTCCAGGTCGGGTTGATCTCGTGATCGTACGCACTGTAGTAGTACCGCGGCAGCGTGCTCCTGTTCTCGCCGGTGATGCGCACCACCTCGGTGAGGCCGGCCGCGGACAGCGTGCCGGTGAAGATGTGGAAGCGCTTGTTGAAGGCGGTGGAGACGAACACCAGCTGCCGGCCATCCGGGGAGAAGCGCGGCTCGACGTTGACGGCCCCACCCTGGGTCAATTGCTGGCGCTTGCCGCTGGCCAGGTCCAGCCGCCACAGCTCGATGGCGTTGTCCTGGTTGGAGGCGTAGACGATCGAGTGCCCGTCGGGTGACCAGTCCGGCTGGTAGTCGTATCCCGGGCCGTCGGTCAGCTGCATCGCCACGGTGGAATCCACCGCCTGGCGCCACAGCGAGCCGCCGGCCGAGTACACCAGTTCCTTCGAGTCCGGCGACCAGCCAAGGCTGCTGGGGCCTGCCGTCAGCTGCGGCAGGTACATCTCATGGTAGTAGTAGGCGTGCGGCGCATCGATGACCGGGACACCGGCCGGGACGGCCCACGCCGCCCCCAGACCGATGCCTGCCGTGATCCGGGCCAGCAGCCGCCTCAACGGGCCTGGGCTCCGGCGCGCGGCGGGGCGGCGCTGCACTCGTGGATGGTCTGCTCCAGGATGGCGACGGCCTCGTCCACCTCGGCGCGGGTCACCGACAGCGGCGGCATGAAGCGCACCGTGCTCTTGCCGCAGGCCAGGAGCAGCAGCCCGTTGTAGTAGGCGCGGTCGACGATCCTGTCGCACAGCTCCTTGGCGGCAGCCTTGCTGGCCCGGTCGGTCACCAGTTCCATGCCGATCATGAGCCCGCGGCCGCGCACCTCGCCGATGATCTGGTGGCGGGCCTGCAGCTCGCGCAATCTGCCCATGAAGTAGTCACCGACGCTGGCGGCGTTGGCCATGAGCCCGTTCTGCACCAGGTCGAGCGTGGCGAGAGCGGCGGCGCAGCACACCGGATTGCCGCCGAAGGTGTTGCCGTGCGCGCCGCGCTTCCACTTCTGCATGATGGAAGCCTTGGCGACCACCATGCCGATGGGCAGCCCGGAGCCCAGGCCCTTGGCGAGGCTCATGATGTCCGGCACGACATCGAAGTGCTGCGAGGCGAACATCCTGCCGGTGCGGCCGATGCCCGACTGCACCTCGTCGAAGATGAGGAAGATGCCGTGGCGGTCGCACAGCGAGCGCAGGCCGGCGAGGAACCCGGGCGGCGGCACCAGGTACCCGCCCTCGCCCTGGATCGGCTCGATGAGGATCGCGGCGACCTCGGATGCTGGCACCGGGCCTGCGAACAGCACGTCCTCGATGTAGCGCAGCACCGCCTCGCCCTGATCCGCGCCTGCGAACAGCGGCCGGTAGTGGTTCGGGTACGGCACGTGCGTGACCCCGGGCATGGTGGGGAAGAAGCCCTGCTGCTGGGTGTACTTGCTGGAGGTGAAGGCGAGCGATCCCATGGTGCGGCCGTGGAAGCCGCCGATGAAGCCGATGAAGCGCCCGCGGCCTGACACGTAGCGCGCCAGCTTCAGGGCCCCCTCCACCGCCTCGGTGCCCGACTGGCAGAAGAAGCTCATGGCCGGCTCCTTCATCGGCGACAGCTCGTTCATGCGCTCGCCCAGGCGCACCTGGCCCTCGTGCCAGTAGTCGCTGGAGATGTGCAGGAACTTCTCCGCCGCATCCTTCACCGCCTGCACCACAACCGGGTGGCTGTGGCCGGTGGCGCACACGGCGATGCCGGCCATGAAGTCCAGGAAGCGGTTGCCGTCGACGTCCCAGACCTCGGTGCCGCGCCCGTGGGACATGACGAACGGGTAGTCACGCGGGTAGGACGGGGAGACGACCTTGGCATCGCGGGCCAGCAGGGCGCGCGCCTTGGGGCCGGGCAGTTCGGTCTTGATGTGCGGGTGCGTCATGACAGTCTCTTCAGTGCCCGCAGGATCGCCGGGCGGTTATGGGCCGCACGCGTGCGTGCATGCAGGTCCCTCAGGAGTTTCAGTTCCGTAGCGGTCGGCGGGGCGACCACCTCGACCTGTTCGGCCACCTTCAGGGGCCAGCCGGTGGCGGCCACGACCTCCTCCACCGCCACGCCATCGTAGCGCTGGACGAGCGTGAGTTCCTCCGTGCCGGCGGCGGGCTTGAGGATCCCCAGGTCCGTGATGACCGCCCGGGGACCTGCGCCCTTTGCCCCGGAACGGGCCCGGGCGCCGGCGCCTTCCATGAACCCGGCGCTGCTGCAGAAGTCGAGCTTCGGCACGAAGGTGCGCGCGGACTGCTTGAGGATCACGAAGGTCTCGCGCGCGTGGGCGGCGATCTCCGGCGCGCCGCCGGCCCCGGGCAGGCGGGTCTTCGGGTGGGCGTAGTCGCCGATCACCGTGCTGTTCAAGTTGCCGAAGCGGTCGATCTGCGCCGCCCCCAGGAAGCCGGCGTCGATGCGCCCGCCCTGCAGCCAGTAGCTGAAGATCTCCGGCAGCGGCACCACCGCGGTGGCGCTTTGCGCCAGTTCGCCGTCGCCGATGGACAGCGGCAGCACTTGCGGGCGGGTGCCGATGGTGCCGGACTCGTAGATCAGCACCACGTTCGGGGCGTGCGTGAAGCGCGCAAGATTCGCCGCCGCCGAGGGCACGCCGATGCCGACGAAGCAGACGCAGCCGTCCCAGAGCATGCGGGCGGCGGCCACCGTCATCATCTCGTCGGGCGTGTAGCTGCGGGCACTCATGAGGCTTCGCTCTCCTTGAGCGCCTCCACCGACAGCGAGCGCAGGAACTGCGCGTGGTCGCGGGTGCCCAGCACGTGGCGCTCCATCCAGGCCGTGAAGGACTTGCGGTCGCGCGCGATCTCGTCCCAGGCCAGGTAGAAGGCATTGTCGCGCTCGTAGTAGCCCTGCGCATAGGCGGGGTAGGCGCCCGCGGGAACCGGGACCACCGCGGTCACGACCCAGTACGGCAGCACGATGGCGTTCATCGGCGCATCCAGGGTGTCCACCACCTCCTCCACCGTGACGATGAGCGTGCCGGCGGCAAGCGCAGCCTCCTTCTGCGCGCCGATGATGCCGCGCAGCAGGATGTTCCCGGCGCGGTCGGCCTGCTGGGCGTGCAGGATCGTCACCTGCGGGTTCATCGCCGGCACGGTCGCCAGGGGCTCGCCGGTGTACGGGCAGCTGATGCTCCTGATCTGCGGATTGACGCGCGGCAGGTCATTGCCCACGTAGCCCTTGAGCATCGCAAACGGCAGGTGCGCGGCGCCTGCCGTGTAGGCGGCCGCAAGGCCGGCGTGCGAGTGCTCGTGGATGGCAAGCGGTGCCGGCCAGCCCTTCTCCACCGCATCGCGCAGCCGGTGCAGCGAGCCGACTCCCGGGTTGCCGCCCCAGGAGAAGGTGAGCGTGCTGGCGCAGCCCATGCCGATCATCTGGTCGTAGATGAGGTCCGGGGTCATGCGCACCAGGTGCAGGTTGCGCCTGCCCTGGCGGATGATCTCGTGCCCGGCGGCAAACGGGATCAGGTGGGTGAAGCCCTCGAGCGCGATCATCTGCCCGTCCTTGACGTAGCGGGCGATCGCCTCACGCAGTGTGCAGACCTCCATGGCCTACTCGACGATGGTCTGCGACTGCTCGCGCAGGTACTGCGGCAGGTAGTAGAACGAGCCGATGGCCTTGCCGGTGGAACCGGAGCCCTTCCAGCCGCCGAAGGCCTGGTACCAGGGCCAGGCGCCCGTGGTGGCTCCCTGCGGCCGGTTCGCGTACGCCACGCCGACCTCGATCTCCTCGAGGAAGCGTTTGACCTCCGCCTCGTTGCCGTACATCCCGGCCGTGAGCCCCAGGGACGAGTCGTTCGCAAGCTTCAGCGCGGTGCTTAAGTCCGGTACCCGGCACACCATCAGCACCGGCAGGAACATCTCCTCGGCGAACAGCGGATGGCCGGCGGGCGCCTCCGCCAGCGTCGGCGTCACGTAGCAGCCACCCGGGTACTGCGCCCCGGAGAGCCGCGTGCCGCCCTCGAGAATGCGGCCGCCGCCCTCGGCGCAGGCGCGCACAGTAGCCGGCGAACTTCTGCGCGGCGGCGGCGGAGATGACCGGCCCCAGCCAGTTCTCGCGCACCAGCGGGTCGCCGATGCGGATCTCGGCAATGGCCTTGCGCACGCGCTCAAGGAGGGTGTCCGCGACGGATGCCTCGACGTACACGCGCGACAGCGCCGAGCACTTCTGGCCGGAGAGGCCGAAGGCCGAGCGCACGATGCCCGGCACCGCGCGGTCCAGGTCCGCGTGCTTGGTCACGATGGCGGCATTCTTGCCGCCCATCTCCGCGATGCACGGCTTGGGCACCGCCCCGCTCACCATGCTGCGGCAGATGTGCATGCCGACCTGGTGCGAGCCGGTGAAGGTGATGCCGGCGAGATCCGGGTGCGACGACCAGCGCTTCACCGGCGACGCTGCCGGTGCCGGTGAGGTAGTTGAACACTCCCGGCAGGCAGCCCGGCATCGCGGATGCAGTCCGCCAGCAGGCGCCCGGCCCAGGGCGTATCGGTGGCGCCCTTGGCCACGACCGTGTTGCCGGTGACCAGTGCTGCGGCGGTCGGCCCTGCCATCAGCGCCAGCGGGAAGTTGAAGGGGGCGACCACGGCCCACACGCCATGGGGCTTGAGCACACTGCGGTTGTGCGAGCGGTAGTCGGTGAGCGGGTCATCCGCCATGGCGCGCGAGTAACCCTGGCTGCGCTCGAACTCCTCGGCGTAGGTCTGGAAGAAGTCCGCCGCCTCCTGCGTCTCCCCGAGGCCTTCCATGCGGTTCTTGCCGACCTCGAGGCACAAGGCGGCGGCGATGAGGTAGACGCGCTCCTCGATGAGGGCCGCCACGCGCCTTCATCAGGCGCACGCGCTCGGCCACCGGAGTCGCCCGCCAGGCGGGGAAGGCGCGCTTCGCGGCCGCCACGGCCGCCTTCACCTCGGCGGCATCGGCCGCCGGGAACGCTCCCAGCGCGCTGCCATCGACCGGGGTGGTCTTGGTGAAGGTGTTGCGCGCCAGGACGTCCTTGCCGTCGATGAACAGCGCATGGCGTCGCGCCGAGGGCGGCGCGCGTACGGGCGGCGGCCGCCTCGAAGCGCTCGTGCATCTCCTTGGGCGGGTTGAACATCGTGGCGTAGGTCAGCTTGAAACTCATTGCCATTCCAGTTCCCCGAGCAGCCGGTCCAGGAGGCCCAGTGCGTCGGAGAGTTCGTTGTCGGTGATGACCAGGGCGGGGCCAGCAGTATCAGGTTGCCGCGCGTGGCGAAGGAGACGCCCTGCGCGCGGGCGCGCTGCACCAGTGCCTTGAGCGATGCGTGCTCCTGCGGCCAGGGCGCGAGCGGCGTGCGCGTGGCGCGGTCGGTGACCAGCTCCAGCACGGCGAAGAGGCCATGGCCGCCGCGCACGTCGCCGATCACCGCATGCTTGCTCTGCAGCTCCTTCAGGCGCAGGTAAAGCTGCGCGCCCATCGAGCGCGAGCGCTCGATCAGGCCGCCCTCTTCATAGGCGCGCACCGCGGCGACGCCGGCGGCACAGGAGAGCGGGTGGCCACAGTAGGTGAGCCCGGTATAGAGCATCTCGTGCTCGAGCTTGGCACTCACCTCGCCGGAGAGGACCACGGCGGCGAGCGGCATGTGCCCGCCGGTCAGCCCCTTGGCGAGGGTCATCAGGTCCGGCCGCCCCTCTGCCCCGTAGCGCTGCCAGGCGAACCACTCGCCGCAGCGGCCGAAGCCGCTCATGACTTCATCGGCGATGAGGTAGACCCCGCGGGCGCGGGTGACCTCGCGCAGCGCCGGCCAGAACGTATCCGGGGCCACGATGCCGTTGGTGCCGGCGTTGGGCTCCATCAGCACGGCGGCCACCTTGCGGTGGCCTTCCTTGTCGATGACATCGGCGATGTGCGCGGCCGCAAGCTCGCCGCACTCGGCCTCGGACTTGGAATTGAACGGGCAGCGGTAGGCATACGGCGGCGGCACGTGCGTGACCCTGAAGGCCGCCGCATCGATGCCACGCTGGGTGCGGCTGTCGCCCGAGAGGGCCATCGCCGCGTAGCTCGCGCCGTGGTAGGAACGGTCGCGCGTGATGACGAGGCCGTCGGGCCTGCCCGTGGCCTGGCGCGCGAACTTCACGGCGTGCTCGTTGGCATCCGCACCGCCCAGGGTGAAGAACACGCGCCCGCCCGCGAAACCGGAGCGCTTCAGCAGCTCGCTCGGCCAGTTCCGCGCGCGGTGCCGCACCCCAGGCGGAGGTCACGAAGCACAGCCGCTCGGCCTGGGCGCGGATCGCCGCCACCACGCGCGGGTGCTGGTGCCCGAGGTTCATGCACTCGGCGAGGCTGCTCATGTCCAGGTAGCTGCGGCCGGCGCTATCCCAGAAACGTGCGCCCTCGCCGCCCACGATCGTGGGCGCATCCCACTGGGCCTGGATGCACCAGCTGTGCAGGACTGATTCGCGTTCGGGGATCACGTGCTCAGGGCGAGTTTGTGCGGTAATAGAACATTGATTCGTACTGCGAACCGAATTAGGATCCTGTGCCCGGCCGGTGTCAACCCGCAGCAGTACCTACCATCCTTCGTGTCTGAAGCTGTCCAGAACTTCGAGAACGGCCCGGACTTCGTGCAGTCCCTGTCGCGCGGACTCATGGTCATGCGCGCCTTCGACGCCGAGCACGCCGAGCTCAGCCAGTCCGAGATCGCCGAGCGCACCGGGCTGGCCCGTGCCGTGGTGCGCCGCAGCCTGCTCACCCTGCAGCACCTGAGCTATGTCGGCGCCCGCGGCCGGCGCTTCTTCCTCACGCCCAGGGTCCTGGAGCTCGGCTTCGGCTATCTCTCTTCGCTGCGCCTGCCGGAGCTGGCCCGCCCGGCCATGGAGCAGCTGGCGCACTCGGTGCAGGAGTCCTGCTCGATGTGCGTGCTGGATGGCACCGAGATCGTCTACGTGGCGCGCGTGCCGGTGAAGCGCGTCATCACCATTGCCCTCGGGGTCGGTGCACGTCTGCCCGCCTACCCTGCGTCCATGGGCCGGGTGCTGCTGGCCGGCCTTGGCGACCCGGAGATCGATGCCGTCCTGGGCGCCTCGAAGCTCGAGCCCCTCACCGCCTTCACCCTCTGCAAGCCCCGGCCGCTGCGCGCGGAGATCCTCAAGGTGCGCCAGCAGGGTTACTCTCTGGTCATGCAGGAACTGGAACTCGGCCTGTGCTCGATCGCGGTCCCGGTGCGCGACCGCCGCAACACCGTGATCGCCGCGCTGAACGTCGGCATGCAGTACAACAAGGACAGCCGCTCGCGCGCCCTGCAGCTGATCCTGCCGGCGCTGCAGCACACCAGCGCCGAGATCGAGCGCGCCATTGCGCACCAATGGACGCCGCAGGCCGCCGAGGGCAATCCTCAGTGAAGGCCCCGCCCCGCCAGTTCGGACTGTGGATGTGCGTGGCGCTGGTGGTCGGGAACATCGTCGGCGGGGGCATCTTCCTCCTGCCCGCATCCCTGGCTCCCTTTGGTCTGAACAGCGTGGTCGGCTGGGTCCTAAGCTCCGGCGGCGCGATCCTGCTCGCCCTGGTGTTCTCGGTGCTCGCCCGGGCCATGCCCGCCGCGGGTGGCCCGTACGCCTACACCCATGCGGCCTTTGGACCTGCGACCGCCTTCATCGTGGTCTGGGGTTACTGGATTTCCATCTGGACCGCGAACGCGGCGATCGCCACGGCCGCCACCAGCTATGTCAGCACGATGCTGCCGGAGCTCTTCGCGCTCAAGGGCGTCTCCACCTTCTTCACCCTGCTCCTGATCTGGTTCTTCACGCTGGTCAACTGGTGGGGCGTCACCGCCGTCGGCTGGATCCAGTCCGTGACCACGATCCTGAAGCTGCTGCCCCTGGTGGCCATCGCCCTGCTCGGCTTCTTCCACACCACCCGTGCAGGGGTCGTGGCCGCCAGCAACGTGCCCTTGTCCCTGGGCGGCACGACCGCGGCGGTCAGCCTGTGCTTCTATGCGCTGCTGGGCTTCGAGTCGGCGACCGTCCCCGATGGCAAGGTCAGGGATCCCGCGCGGACCATCCCGCGCGCAACCCTCATCGGGGCGATCGTCACCACCGTCCTCTACACCCTCTCCTCCACGGTGGTCATGCTGCTGGTGCCGCCGGAGACGCTCGCGCACTCCAGCGCCCCCTTTGCCGATGCCGCCCGGTTCCTGTGGGGCTCGGCCGGCAGCAACTTCGTGACCGCGTGCGCCGCCATCAGCTGCATCGGCTGCCTGAACGGCTGGACGCTGCTGCAGGGCGAGGTGCCGGCGGTCATGGCGCAGAACGGGGTGTTCCCGCGCGTCTTTGCGCAGATGTCCGCCCGCCATACCCCGACGTTCGCGCTGGTCATCACCAGCGTGCTCGTCAGCCTGCTGGTGCTGACCACCGCCTCCAACTCCCTGGTGAGCGTGTTCACGTTCATGATCCTGCTCTCCACCACGGCGTGCGTGGTCATGTACGGGGCGTGCGCGGCAGCGATGCTGCGCCTGAATTCCCTGGGCCAGCTCGGCGGCCATGAACCTCAGCGGGGAAAGCTCTTCGTGCTCGGGGGGGCCGCATTGATCTTTTCCGTCTGGGCGATCTACGGCGCCGGGACGGAGGCGGTGCTGTGGGGCGCGGCATTGCTCGCGGCCGGCATCCCGGTGTACTGGCTCGTGAAGCTCAAGGGTGCGCGCGCCGTGGCGCCCGCGGATGGCGCGGCCTAGTCCAGGCCGAGCTCGCGCGCGATCAGGATGAGCTGCAGTGCGCTGCCCGCCCCCAGCTTCTGCTTGATCGACCACTGCTGGTTCGCCACGGTCTTCGGACTCACCCCGAGCCGCGTGCCGATCTCGCTCAACGCGTAGCCGCGGCTCAGGAGCCGCAGGATCTCGAGCTCGCGGGTGGACAGGGACGCGGCCAGCTCGAGGCTCCGGGAGGAGTGCGAGGCCAGCGCCGCGGCGACGTCGGGACTGGTGTACCGCTGTCCGGCCGCGACCGCTCTCACCGCCTCGACCAATAGCTCTGGCGCACTCGCCTTGCTCAGGTAGCCCAGCGCGCCGGCCTCGAAGGCACGCGAGGCGTAGATGGCATCCTGGTACATGCTGAACATGAGGACGCGCGCCCCGGGGCGGCGGGCGATGATCCGCCGCAGCGTCTCGATGCCGCTGACCTGCGGCAGCGCGATGTCCAGCACGGTGACATCCGGCTCGAGCGCCCGCTCGCGGTCCAGCGCATCGCTGGAGTTCGCCGCCTCGCCGACGATCGCGACGTCCGGGTTGCCCGCCAGGAGGCGCCGGTAGCCCTCGCGCACCACCGCGTGGTCATCCACCAGCAGGACGGTGATGGGCGGCATGGCGGCGCTTACCTGGGACTCGCGGCGGGGATCCGTGCGAGCACCACGAAGCCGGCCTGCGGCGGGCACGACAGCTCGAGCGTGCCCCCGAGGGCCTCCACCCTTTCACGCATCCCGATCAACCCCAGCCCCGAGGGCGCCTCAGCCGACTTGGGCCCCCGGCCGTTGTCGGCGATCCGTGCCACGATGCTGCCTCCGGTGGGTGGAGAACCGGCCTGCCGGCCCACCGTGATCTCCACGCGCGAGGCCTGCGAGTGCCGCGCGACATTGGTGAGGGCTTCCTGCACCAGGCGGTAGACGGTCAGCCGGGGCACCTCGTCCAGGTCCCCCAGGTCCTCATCGAGGGACAGGTCCACTTCGGTGTGCGGCAGGCGGCGGCGCCACTCGGCCACGCACTGCTCCAGGGCCCCGGCCAGCCCGAACTCATCGAGCCCCGCCGGCCGCAGCTGGCGGATGAGCCCGATCACCGTGCCCTGCACGAGGTCGATGTTGCCGAGCATCTGCGCGGCGGCCTCAAGGGCGGCCGGGTCGGCCTTCACCCGCTCGCGCAGTGCCACGGCGTCGATCTTGATGGCATTCAGGTACTGCCCGAGTTCATCGTGCAGGTCGCGCGCGAGGGCGCGGCGCTCGGACTCCTGTACCTGGACGTATTGCTGCGCCAGGCGGCGGTTCTCGGACAGCGCGCCCGCCAGTTGCACGTCGAGCTCGCGCCGGCGAACGATCTGGTAACGCGCATCGAAGAAGCGCCGGGCGGAGAACCACACCAGGCAGGCGGCGAACACCAGCAGCACCCCGGGGAGCTCGTCCAGCTGCAGCCACTCGCGCGTGCGCGTCCAGCTGAACAACGCCTCACTCAAGTCGAACCTGACGGCGATGAAGGTCGCGACCGCTGTGACGAGCGCTACCACGGTCAGGTCACGGGGCACCGAATTTGCGGATCCTGGATCTGCCGGCATGGTTCTCCCTCGAGACCCGCGGCCGGGCGCCTTACCTGAAAGAGCCTAAGGAGCCGGCACGAGGCGGCGTCAATCCCAGTGTACGCGCACCCCGGCCCACACCGCGAACGGCTGGGCCGGGGACACGGAGTTCTCACCCGTCCAGGTGTCAGGATCCGGACGGAAGCTGCCCTCGGGACTGAACGCACTGCGGGTGAGGAATCCGGCGGTCGCATACCTGCGGTCCAGCAGGTTGGCCACCTTGACGAAGAGCTCGGCGCGCTGGCCCACGTGGTAGGTGGTATCCAGGTTCACCACGCAGTAGCCGCCGAGGGTGCCCGTGCCGAGGACGTCCACCCCGTCCGGGTGGTTGGCGTTGTTCTCGTTACCGTGCAGGAACGACCCGGAGGTCGCGACGACCGTGGCACCCAGGGCCCAGTGACCGGTGAGCGCATAGTCCAGGCGCAGGCGCCCGGTATTGCGCGGAACAAGAGGAATCCGGTTGCCCGGGAGGATGAGGATATTGCCGTTGGCGTCCGCGGTGCTGTTGGCCTGCGCGTTGAGCGCGAAGCTGGAACGGTAGGTCGCATCCACCAGGCTGTAGGAGGCATGCCACCTCAGCGCCGCCAGCTTGCCGCCCAGCGCCAGGTCAAGCCCCTGCCGGCGGGTCTTGCCCACGTTGGCGAAGTAGCCCTGGCTCGTGGTGGTCGCCACGAACTGGATGTCATCGGTGTTGTCGGTGTTGAACACGTCGATGCTCCAGTTGAACAGCGCATGCACGAACGTGCCGCGCGCCCCGAGCTCGTAGGTCCTTGCCACCACCTGCTTCAGATCCGGGTCGCTGGCGAAGTCATTCGGCAGGCCGCACGGCTTGGCCGGGTCCGAGCACCCGAGCTCGATCACCGTCGGCGCGCGGCTGCCCTCGTTGTAGTTGGCGTAGAAGGTCAGCGCCGCGGACGGGGTGAGCGTGAAGCCGAGCGAGGGATTGAGGCGTGCGTAGGTGTGGTCGCCGGTGAGCGTGCTCGGCGCGTCGAACCCATCACCAAAGTCGCCGAGGTCCGAATCGACGCTGTAGCCATTGAGCGTCTCGTTGATGCGGTTGTAGCGCGCGGAGGCGGTGACGTGCAGCAGTGAACCGGGCGATAGGGTGTCGGTGAAGTACACGCCGAGAGTCCTGCTCGTGCCGCTCACGGAAGTGACGGTCTGGCTGGGGTTGTTCGGGTCGTCAATCGCCACGGTCTGGCGCAACGGCGTCAGGGTTGCGTAGCGGAAGGCCTGCCCGTAGTCATCGTCCGCGTGGTCAACGCCCGCACCCAGCACGAAATGGTTCCTCTGACCGAAGAGATCGCCGGTGGCGGTCAGCTGCACACCCACGCCGAGCGTCTTCTGCGCAAGCGTCGAGGCGCGATTGATGGCGTTGGCACAGTAGGCGATCTCGGCATGGCTCTCGGCTGCGGCGGTGCAGTCGATGGCCGGACCCCCATAGTCCGCCGACAGGTAGTTGTCGTTCACGTCACCGTTCAGGGTGCGGGTGCGCAGGTGGCGGTAATAGACGTTGCCCGACAACAGCAGCTGCTTGTCGAGGAAGTACGTGCCCGTGGCATTGATGAAGTGCAGGGTGTTGTTGGTGAAATCCGGCGCGGTATAGATCGACTCGCGCTGGTAGGCGAGCATGCTCTGGGGCACCGGCCCGTTGCCCGTCAGCTGTGTATCCGCCCACGTGTAACTCAGGTCAAAGTCGGTGCGCTCAGTCTCCCAGCCCACCTTGCCGAAGAGCTGCTTGAGCTTGGAGGGCGAGAAATTGCGCCAGCCGTCCTCGTCGAAGTAGTTCGCACTCAGGAAATAGTCGAACGGTCCCCTCGCGCCGCCGGTCTCGCCCTCGAATGCGTACCTCCCGAATGAACCTGCAGATCCCTCGAAGGACGTGCCCGGGTAGTCGTGGCCGCTCTTGGTCTGCACCGAGAGGGCCCCACCGAGGGTATTCAGGCCGAAAGTCGGGTTCGAGCCGGACATCAGGGAAATGCTGGAGATCGCCGAGTCCGGGATGAGGTCCCAGTTGACCGTGTCGCCGAAGGCCTCGTTCACCCTCACCCCGTCGACATACACCGACATCCCCTGGGGCGTGCCCAGGAGCGGCGAGGCCGTGAAGCCGTGGTAGTTGACGTCGACCTGGAAGGGGTTGTCCTGGCTCTCGTTGACCGAGATGCCACTGAAGTTGTTGTTCAGGTACTCGGCGATACCCACTGACTGCTGCCGCTTCAGGTCCGTGCCGGTTGCGGTCTGGACGTTGGCGGGAACCTCGCTCAGGGGTTGGCCGAGTTCGCGCAAGGGCGCGGTGCCGATGATCAGCACCTGGGGCATCTCCTGTGCCGTGGCGGGATTGGCCAGCTGCGGGTTGGCGGTGGCGTCCTGTGCGGCGGCGGTGCCAGGAAGGCAGGTCACACCCCACCCTGCGCTCAGCGCTGCGAGCGCCAGCTTCCTGGGGAACATTCAGCGCAACTCCCTGTTATTGGCCACTTGTCCGGGCCCTGCGGACGGGGGGAGTGTTCCACGCGCTATGGGAGCGGGCCAATAGGAGATATTCCCGATCTGCAGGAGTTGCCGAGCCCGTCGCGCTCACCGCTGGAGGCGTGCGATGTTGTCAGTGCCAGCCGCCGATGGCGCGCTGCGCGGCCTCATCCAGCGGCCGGACGATGAGTCCGCTCTGCGTGACCATGACCGCAAAGGAGGCGCCATCGGCCATGGGGACGTAGACCGCGCTGCCATAGAGGGCATCGATCCAGGGGACCCAGGAACTGATGCGGCGGATGAGCGACCAGACGTCGAGGCGGCTTTCCTGGCTCAGCGGGTAGACCGTGTGCGGCGCGCTACGCTCGTCGGCGATCTCGCGTGTAGCGCCCGCTGATGCGCTCGAGGCGATAGGCCGCATCAAAGCCGACGATGTTCGCCAGTGGCTTCCATTTCACGATGCGCGCATCCACCTGCCATTCGTCGCCACGCAGGGTGACTCGCTGCACCTCGCCCTGTGGGTAGGTGAGCACCACGTCGAACTGATGCTCACCGGTCTTGGAGAATTCTGCCTTGAGGGCGCGCTGCTCATGAGTGAGGCGCGTGTAAGTGCCCATGTTGCCGGCCACAAGCCCGATCGCTACCGGGACAATGAGGAAGACCAGTCCGACCAGGACGCACATCAGTCCGGAGACCATGCGACCTCGCCTGAACAGCCGGCCCGCGCGCACCATCAGCCACCAGCCGATGAGAACCAGGAGAGCTATCAATAAGACGAGCTGGACCATGCCTTCCCTGTAGTGCGCTCAACAGTGAGCGGCCTTGGAACTGGCAGTCTATGCGATTTGGGAGGCACTTTCGGCCCGGGCGTCGGCCTCAACATTACCCATCGGCCCAATGACTTAGCTGGGCCTGCCCGGTACAATCGGCACCCCGCTCAGGGCGGGGCCAAGCGATGCCGGCTTAGCTCAGTGGTAGAGCAGCGGTTTTGTAAACCGTTGGTCGGGAGTTCAAATCTCTCAGCCGGCAATCAGAGTTACGGTCCTTACCGGGCACCCTGCCACGGCATTTGCTGTCTCCCCGCAAATGCCAGAGGTGTTATCTATGTGCCCGGAATGACCTGTAACCTGCGACCCTGAAAGCTCATACAAAGAGCGTCATCTCATCCTGCGGCGTCAAGAATCCAATCATGAGTCCATGGCAGTGCAGCTGTCGGATTCGGATATCGGGGACGTAGCGGCTTACCTCGCATCTCTCAAGTAACTGCTCGGTGCGGGAACTTTCTTTGGCACACCATGGGTACGACCAATGTACGCGAGATGGTAAAGCTATTCGCGCGGAGCTGCGGCATAGCTCAGCACGCCCCGCACGACTCGCGCCGGCGATGTCATTGGATGCACGACGTGATGTTTAGCATCAAGAATGTGCACGACCTCGATGCCGCGCACGCTGAGCGCGTCAGCGATCATGGAGCGATGGCAGCGCCACCAGACCGCCTCTGCACACATCATTGCAGTGCGCGCCTGACTCGCCAGCTGTATCAGCTGCCCCAACCCCTGCGCGAATTCCGGCGTCGACATGTAGTCGGCGTAACCGCGAAACGAGGCATTGCGCCAGGCTGTGTTGGGCGAATCGGGCAAGACTCGGCGACGGCCGCCCAGCGCAGGCAACCATTCATAGCCGATGCCGTGTCCGGCGAGCGTCGTCGCAAGTGCCTCCCTGCCATATTGTGGATATTTCCGCGAACCGGGGAAGCTGCGCACGTCGGCGATTGTCTGTATGCGAGCTCCGGAGAGCAGGCCGAGGAACTTCTCGATCGCATGCGTGGAGTGCCCGATCGTCCAGATTGTCATCCGCGATGATGCCGCTGAGGGTGACGTCGGTCAGTCGATCTTGTGCAGCGCCCCGCCTTTGTGCATCGCGACGTGGTCGGTCTTGTCGCTCTTGATCTCGTACTGCGGGTCATCCGTACTGGCGTGGTGCGTGTAACCTTGGTAGTCGGTGTTGTTCTTGTGCACCTTGACGATATTTCCGCTGACGTGGCCTGCTTCCGAGTTCCACCGCACGTGATCGCCTACTTTAAATTTCGTGTCCATAGGAATGACTTCTCCGGAAGGTGAGAGCATCGGGCCAGCAAAGCCTTCGCCCACGTATAGACGTCGTCGATGATGAACCCGTATTCGCGCAGCACCATCTCGACCGCGCCGATGCGCCGGACCGGTCAACGCCGATCACCTGGCCTGCATCGCTGACGTAGCGATCCCAGCCCTGCGTTGCGCCCGCCTCGACCGCGAGTCGTGCACGCACCGACGGCGGGAACACCGCATCGCGTTCGGCCTTTGGCACGTCAAACAGGTCCAAGCTCCGGCATGCAGATGCTCCGCGCCGCGCTGTCCTCTTATTGCAGGCATGCCACATTGGAGCTGGCAGCCAGTTCGCCTGTCATTTCAACCACTTGCAAGGTAAGTCAGCGTTGCAATTGGAACCGGGAAGCACGACCGAGCCGCCCTGAGTCCAGTGGGCGCGCCCCAGGCCGAGCGCCGTACCACGAAAGGAGTCGGTACCTGTACGTATTCCGCTGCAGACTGCGATAAGGAGAAATGCGCATTCCTAGCGCTGTGCTAGGCACTCCGCGGGCATTTATACGGTCCTTCATGAAAGTTAAGAAGCATTCCGACCTGATTGACCGCGCATCGTGATCGCGCGCATGAACTCGAAACTGATCCTGCCCTTGGCTGTCGTGGCCATCGTGGTTGGCGGCGCAGCGGTGTATTGGATAACGAACCGCGCACCACCTACGCGTTACGTGACGACCGCCGTGACACAGGGCGAGGTCGCCACCACAATCACCGCCAGCGGATCGGTCAATCCGGTGGTTGTGGTCATGGTGGGGAGCTATGTCTCGGGCACCATCGCGACCCTCAACTGCGACTACAACACCCGGGTTCGTACGGGTCAACTATGCGCAAAGATCGATCCCAAGCCCTATCAGATAGTTGTAGATCAGGCCAAGGCCGAGCTGGACGTTGCCAAGGCACAACTCGTCAAGGACCAGGCCCATGTGGTCTACACAAGGACTAATCACGAACGCCTCGATCTTCTGTTCAGCGAAGATTCGACTTCCCACGATGCCGCCGATGCTGCGCTCGACGCCTATCATCAGGCCGTTGCGCTCATCGGGCTTGACCGCGCTCAGATCGCCCAGAAGGCAGCGGCGCTGCAGGCCGCTCAGATCAACTTGGATTACACCAACATCGTCTCACCAGTGGATGGCACCGTGGTGGCGCGCAATGTCACCGCCGGTCAAACCGTGGCCGCGAGTTTTCAAACACCTACTCTGTTTCTGATTGCCACCGACCTGACCAAGATGCAGGTCGATACCAATGTCAGCGAATCCGATATCGCTGGTGCTCTGGAGGGGGCCCACGCTACGTTCACAGTCGACGCCTTTCCTAAACGTACGTTTCAGGGAGAGGTGGCCCAGGTCCGGCAGGCTCCCGTCAGCGTGCAGAACGTGATTACGTACGATGTCGTGATCACGGTCGATAACTCCGAGTTGCTGCTCAAGCCGGGCATGACGGCGACCGCCAGGATTGTCACGGCCGAGTCGCCACAGGTCCTGAGAGTCCCATCGCAGGCGCTGCGATTTACACCGACCGCTGTGTCCAAGCCGGGGCCAGCCAACGCGGCAAAAAAATCCGGACAGCAGTTGGTGTGGCTGTGGCGGGACGGCAAGCTGGTCTCGATCCCCGTCACGGTCGGTCTCGTTGGCGACACCTTTACGGAGATCAAGCCGGGAAATCTCAAGCTCGGAGATCAGGTCGTCACCTCGGAGGTCGCGCCGGGCGCTGCTCCCGCTTCATCCACTCCTTCGTTGAAGCTATAGCAAGGACGCCCGGCATGGTTGACGCCGTTGTCCGCCTCGTCGACCTCACTCGAACCTTCCAGCTCGGAGATACGGAGGTTCGTGCGCTGCAGGGGGTCAGCGTTTCGGTTGACCGCGGCGAATTCGTTGCGATTATGGGATCGTCCGGGTCGGGTAAGTCGACAATGATGAACATCATTGGCTGCCTCGATCGGCCCACGAGCGGCCAATTCATCTTTGAGGGGCACGATGTCGCGCACCTGCCCGAGCCGGAGCTGGCCGACATCCGCAGCCAGCGGATCGGCTTCGTGTTTCAGAGCTTCAATTTGCTGCCGCGCACGAGCGCGTTGGAGAACGTCATATTGCCACTGCTTTACGGGGCTGCAGCGGCACTGACGTCAACCGAGCGGTACGATCGCGGGCGCGCGATGCTCACCAGCGTCGGCTTGGCTGACCGCGCGCGTAGCATGCCCAATCAGCTCTCCGGGGGACAACAGCAACGCATCGCGCTTGCCCGCGCGCTCATTAATCATCCTGCGCTACTGCTTGCCGACGAACCGACGGGCAACCTCGATACGGGCACCTCCCATGAGATCATGGAAATCATTCGCAGCCTCAATCGCAAGCAAGGCGTGACGGTGATCGTGGTGACCCACGAATCAGATATCGCCGCATATGCGGATCGGGTAATCGTGATGCGCGATGGACGAATCCTTTCTGATGAGCATCAGGTTGCGGTCGTGACTCAGGGGCGTGCTGACACCAGCGCCAAAGCCTCAGTCGCTGCGGCGGCAGACGCTACTGCACCTGCTGACAACACCTCCAGCCTTCGTATGGCCTTCCTGGCGATGGTTGTCTCAGCCTCTCTTCAAGCTCTGGCACGCAACAAGCTACGCTCGGCCTTGACCATGTTGGGTGTGTTCATAGGGGTGGCCGCGCTCATTGCCATGGTGGCTGTGGGAAATGGTGCCAGCGCTGCGGTGAAGAAGCAGCTGGAAAGCCTGGGTACGAACATGGTCGTCGTCCAGCCGGGCGCCACGACTGCTGGTGGTGTTCGCGCTGGGGCGGGCAGCGCCTCAACACTGACTGTGGTCGACGCTCAGGCCATTCTGCGCGACGACCCGGCGGTCCAGCGGGTCAGTTACCTGACGCGCCAGGCGGGTCAGATACAATACGGCGACCAGAACTGGAACACTGCTATCCAAGGCGTGACACCGAGCTATCTGGATATCGTCAGCTGGCACATCGCCAGCGGTAGCCCCATGACCGAACAACAAAATGACGCCGCGGAAACAGTCTGTTTGATCGGCCAAACGGTCTACCAGAACTTGTTTCCTCCGGGAGAGGATCCCGTCGGCGCGACCGTCCTCATCAAGGGCGTACCCATGCGGGTGATCGCGCTCCTCACAAGCAAAGGGCAAACGGGCTTTGGCCAGGATCAGGACGATGTAGTGATAATCCCGTTCAATACTGCAGAGCGTAAGGTCTTAGGCGTCGCGGCGCCGCAAGCGGCCCAGAACCTCATCAGCGCCAACTACCCCGTGGCGCCTAACGCCTTCGGCATCAGCCCCCGCATGACCGGCTATGTCAACAGTATCTACGTCCAGGCTGAAGGTGCCGACTTGGTGAGCACGGCGATCATTCAGGTGCGGGCAACTCTGACGCGGAGCCACCACATCCGGACCGGGCAACTTGATGACTTCAGCGTCCGTAACCTCAGTCAGATTGCAGCCGCGCAGCAAAGCAGCAGCCAGGTCATGGCCGCGCTCCTGGCAATAGTCGCCTCTATCTCGCTATTGGTCGGTGGCGTCGGGATCATGAATATCTTGTTAGTGTCAGTCACCGAGCGGACCCGCGAAATCGGCATCCGCATGGCGATTGGAGCACGTCGCCTCCAGGTGCTGCTCCAGTTCCTGGCAGAATCCGTGCTATTGAGTGTGACCGGTGGCGTGGCCGGGATCGGGTTCGGGCTGCTCGTATCTTTCATCATCTCCACGCTTGCACATTGGCCGACCCAACTCTCGCTCACCGCGGTCCTCGGCGGTTTTGCGTTCTCGGCGGCGGTCGGAATTTTCTTTGGTTACTACCCAGCTCGCAAGGCTGCGAACCTCAACCCTATTGACGCGCTTCACTACGAATAGGTCGGGAGTTCAAATCTCTCAGCCGGCAGATTTCCGGGCGGGTTCTTTCCGGACATCAGTGACGGTTTATACCAGGAAGTGATGCCTGGTCGCCTATAGCCCACGTGCCTTCGTCATTCTTTCTATCACGGCGACCTTGTGCCCTTGAGCCAAGTGGCTGTATCGCTTCACCATGGTGATCGTCCGGTGTCCGAGCACGTCTGCAATTTCAAGCAGACTCGCGCCTTGGCTCGCGAGATAGGAGGCACAGGTGTGCCGCAAGTCATGGAAGCGAAAATCCGCTATTCCGGCACTCGCCAGCGCGGCATACCAGTGCGCATCGAATGCCTCGTAAGCCCTGCCGGGGTCCAGCTTGGAGGGAAACACGAGTTCGCTCTTCCCCGCATTCGAGACACTAAGTTCCCTGATCGCATCGAGGGCCTTGCCAACCAGCGGCAGTCGTCGCGGATCACCGTTCTTGCTGTGCTGGATGATGGCCCGGGGCGAGGGTTCATCGATGGCAACGTCGACCCATCGCAACCGTATCAACTCACCGCGACGAGCCCCGGTCGAGATGGCGAGGAGCACTAGAGCATGAAGGGGCTGCCAGGCAGACCTGGCACACGCTGCCAACAATGCGTCTCGTTCATCATCACGCAGGAAGCGGATCCTGCCCCGGGCCTCCTTCTTCTTGCTCACGTCGAGCACCGCATTCTTGTCGATGAGACGCCACTGCATCACGGCAGTGGCCAAGATATGCGAGAGCGTTGCGAGGTAGCGATTCACCGTAGCGCCTGAACGCTGGTAGGTGGGTGGCAATATCTCTCGCCCGTCCCTGGCCTTACGTATCCTGCCGCGACTGAAGGGCTGCAATGCCAAGGCGTCCCGAGCCTCCGCGATGCGATCCGGGGTAATCGCAGCGAGGTTAAGGCTGCCCAAGCGGTCCACCCACCAGGCGATGTGACGTTCGGTGTTCACTTTCCTCGAGCGCGGAGCATCGGCCAGGATATTTTCGCGATACCGCTGCGCGAGGGATGCGAAGCTGATCTGCCGGGAGCGGGCATGCGGGAAATGCCGACCTTCGAGGATGGCAGACT
>CAVUJF010000017.1:0-255353 GCA_963741745.1 uncultured Pseudomonadota bacterium
GTCATCGACCGCAACAATTACCACCTGTTCCAGCCGCTGCTTTACCAGGTCGCCTCGGCCGCGCTCACCCCGGCGGATATCGCCCAGCCGGTGCGCACCATCCTGCGCACCCAGGCCAATGCGCGCGTCATGCTCGCCGAGGTGACGGGCATCGATCTTGCGCACCGCAGCCTGACAGCCTCTGGCCTCACCGTGCCCTACGACTACCTGGTGCTGGCGCCGGGGGCGGTCGACAACTACTTCGGCCATGAAGACTGGCGTGCCTTCGCACCCGGCATGAAGGATGTCGAGGAGGCAACCTACATCCGCTCGCGGCTGTTGCGCTCCTTCGAGCGTGCCGAGACCGAGACGGACCCCGAGGCGCGCGCCGCGCAGCTCACGTTCGTCATCGTCGGCGGCGGCCCCACCGGGGTCGAGCTCGCCGGCGCGATCAAGGAGCTCGCGGTGGACGTCATCCCGCGCGACTTCCGCGTGGCCGACACGCGCCGGGCGCGCGTCATCCTGATGGAGGCCGGCGAGCGTCTGCTGCCGGCCCTGCATGCGGACTCCTCGCGCCGGGCACTTGAGCAGCTCCGCGAGCTGGGCGTCGAGGTGCAGCTGGGTTGCCGCGTCACGCGGGTGGGCGCCGATGGCGTCGAGGCCGGTTCGGGGTTCATCCGTAGCCACAATGTCATCTGGGCCGCGGGCGTGCGCCCGGCGCCGCTGGTGCGCTTGCTCGGGGTGCAGGCCGGTCCCGGGGGGCGGGTGGCGGTGGCAGCCGACTGCTCGGTGCCGGGGTATCCGGAGGTGTTCGTGATCGGCGATGCGGCTTACCTGGTGGACAGCCGAGGCTGCACGGTTCCCGGGGTTTCCCAGGGTGCCCTGCAGATGGGGCGCTACGTGGCGGCCGTGATTGCAGCGCGCATCGCCGATCCTGCGAGCCCTGCGCCGGCTGCCTTTCGCTATCGCGACCTCGGCTCCATGGCCACCGTGGGCAAGTCGCGTGCGGTGGTGGAGATTGGCCGGCTGCACTTTGGCGGCCTGCTCGCCTGGCTGGCATGGATGGCGCTGCACGTGACCACGCTCATCGGCTTCCGCAACCGCCTGGCCGTGCTCAGCTCCTGGATCTACAGCTACGTCTTCTTCCGCCGCGGTTCACGGTTGATCATCCGTCCGCCCGCATCCCCGGACGGTCCAGCGGATGGGGTGCCCTGATGGCGGACCCCACCCATCCGCCGCGGCAGAAGCCGGTGTTCGCTCCCACGAGCGACGCGACCACGCTGCGCGGCTTTTTCGGCGTGTTCCGCTACAGCCGCCGGGCGCTCGAACTGGTCTGGAGCACCAACCGCGCCCTGCGCGGCGCTGCCGGCCTGACACTCTTCGCCGGCATCCTGCCGGCCGGGGTCGCCTACATCGGTGCCCTGATCGTCGATGCGGTGGTGGGCGCGATGCGCAGCGGCACCGGTGCGCGCCACGTGGTGGACCTGGTGCTGCTCGAGGGCCTGCTGGTCGTGGCGCTCGGCGGTGCAGCGCGGCACTCCCTGTGCCAGTCGCTGCTGCGCGCCCAGCTCGGCCAGCGCGTGAACGTGATGATCCTCGAGAAGGCGCTGACGCTGGAGCTGCACGCACTTCGAGGACTCGGAGTTCTACGACAAGCTGACGCGCGCGCGCCGCGAGGCCTCGACGCGACCGCTCAGCCTGGTGATGCGCACCTTCTTCCTCGTGCAGAACGGCATATCGCTGGTCAGCTACGGCGGGCTGCTGTCGCGCTTCTCGCCCTGGGCGGTCGCCGTGCTGCTGCTGGCGGCCTGCCGGCCTTCATCGCCGAGGCGAAGTTCTCCGGCGATGCGTTCCGGCTGTTCCGCTGGCGCTCGCCCGAGACCCGCATGCAGATCTACCTGGAGACGGTGCTGGCGCGCGAGGACCACGCCAAGGAGGTCAAACTGTTCGGTCTCGGGCCACGCTTGCTCGAGCGCTATCGCGACATCTTCCGCCGCCTGTACAAGCGAGGATCGCGACTCACCATACGCCGGGACGCGTGGGGCTTCGGTCTCGGGCTGATCGGCACCGGCGCCCTCTACGGGGCCTACGCCTGGATCGCCGTCGCCACGGTCGCGGCTCATCACGCTGGGCCAGATGACGATGTACGTGCCTGTTCCGCCAGGGGCAGGCGACGCTGTCGGCCATGCTGACCGCGGTCGGCGGGATGTACGAGGACAACCTGTACCTGTCGAACGCTGTACGAGTACCTGGAGACCGACGTGGCGCTGCCGCAGCGGCAGCACACGGTGCGGGCCCGCATCCGGCAAGACGGGGTGCGCTTCGAGGATGTCAGCTTCAGCTACCCGGGTGCGGAGCAACCGGCACTCGGCACATCACGCTGCACCTGGTGCCGGGCGGCAAGCCTCGCGCTGGTGGGCGAGAACGGCTCGGGCAAGACCACGCTGATCAAGCTCCTCACGCGGCTGTACGTGCCCGACCGCGGGCCGCGATCCTGCTGGATGGTCAGGACCTCGCGGACTGGGATAGCGGGCGCTGCGCGAGCGCGTCGGCGTCATCTTCCAGGACTTTGCCCGCTACCAGATGCTGGTCGGGCGAGAACATCGGCGCCGGCGACGAGCGGCACTTCGAGGACGAGGACCGCTGGCGCGCGGCGGCCGCCAAGGGCCGGGCGGCGGATTTCATCGAGACGCTGCCGGCCGGCTACCGCACGCAGCTGGGCAAGTGGTTCAAGGATGGCCGCGAACTCTCCGGCGGCCAGTGGCAGAAGATCGCCCTGTCGCGCGCCTTCATGCGCAGCCGCGCCGACGTCCTGGTGCTCGACGAGCCGACCGCCGCCATGGACGCACAGGCCGAGGCGGAGGTCTTTGAGCACTTCCGGCTGCTGGCGCGCGAGCGCATCACGATCCTCATCTCGCACCGCTTCTCCACCGTGCGCATGGCCGACCAGATCGTGGTACTCGATGCCGGTCATATCGTCGAGCGCGGCAGCCACGAGGAGCTGATGCAGCTCAACGGCCGCTACGCCCATCTGTTCACGCTGCAGGCGCGCGGCTATCGCTGAGGGATCAGCTGGCCGGCTTGGCGGCGGCCTTGGCAGCTTCGGCCTCCTGGCGCATGTCCGCGCGCATGCGCTTGTAGTCCACCCTGCGGATCTCGGCGATCTGGCAGCGCCAACTCTTGACGATGACCGAGTCTAGTCGCGCCGTCACCGTGCTGCCCGTGGAGGTCAGTCCGATGTTCTGCACGAACGGCAGGTCGGTGCACGGCGGGGTCACGGTGAGCAGGTACGCATCGCTCGGGGTGGTGAACACCAGCAACTGGTAGTTGCCGAGGGACTCCCAGCTGTCAAAGCGCCCGAGCCAGGTGATGCGATCCAGGGGCTCGCCAGCGTAGGAGGCGTAGCGGGCGCGTACCGTCTCCGGGTCCTGGCGCGGCGCGCCACCGCTGCAGGCGCCCAGCAGGGCGAGGATGGCCAGCGCGGCCGGCAGTGTCTGGGAACGCATCGCAAGCTCCACGGCTGTTGCTCACGTTCCGATTTTGCGCCGCGGCGCGCGGCGCTGCCAAGGGCCCGCCGGGTTACCCGGGCGTGAGGATGACCAGGGCCAGAGGGGGCAGGTGCAGCTGTAGGGAATGCGGCTGCGCGTGCGCAGGCTGTGGCTGCGTATCCAGCGCGCCCAGGTTGCCCTGGCCACCGCCGCCGTAGTCGGCGGCGTCGCTGTTGAGCCGCTCGCGCCAGCGGCCGGCCTGCGGGCACGCCGATGCGGTAGTTGTCGCGCGGCACGGGCGTGAAGTTGCAGACCACCAGCGCCACGTCTCCCGAGCGCGCCGCGGCGCAAGAACGCGACGACGCTCAGGTCGGCGTCTTGGCAGTCGATCCACTGGAAGCCGGCCGCGGTGAAGTCGAGCTCGTGCAGCGCCGGCAGTCGCGCGGTACAGGCGATTCAGGTCGCGCACCCAGCGCTGCACGCCGGCGTGCAGCGGGTACTGCAGCACGTGCCACTCCAGGCTCTCCTCGTGCTGCCACTCGCGCCGCTGCCCGAACTCGCCGCCCATGAACAGCAGCTTCTTGCCCGGGTGCGTCCACATGTAGCCGAACAGCAGGCGCAGGTTGGCGAACTGCTGCCACTCGTCGCCGGGCATCTTGCCGATGCAGCGAGCCCTTGCCGTGCACCACCTCATCGTGCGAGAGCGGCAGCACGAAGTTCTCCGTGAACGCGTACCAGATGCTGAAGGTGAGCCGGTTGTGGTGGAACTTGCGGTGCAGCGGGTCCTGCTGGAAGTAGCGCAGGGTGTCGTGCATCCAGCCCATGTTCCACTTCAGCCCGAAGCCCAGCCCGCCGAGGTAGGTCGGGCGCGACACCATCGGCCATGCGGTGGATTCCTCGGCGATGGTCTGGGTGTCGGGGTGGTCGCGGTACACGGCGAGGTTCAGCTGCTTGAGGAACTCGACGGCCTCCAGGTTCTCGTGGCCGCCGAAGCGGTTGGGGATCCATTCGCCCGCGCTTGCGGCCGTAATCGAGGTACAGCATCGAGGCCACCGCGTCCACGCGCAGCGCGTCGACGTGGTACCTGTCGAGCCAGAACAGCGCGTTGCTGACGAGGAAGTTGCGCACCTCGGCACGGCCGTAGTTGAAGATCGAGCTGCTCCACTCCGGGTGGAAGCCCTGGCGCGGGTCCTCGTGCTCGTACAGGTGCGTGCCGTCGAAGCAGCGACAGCCCGATGCGCGTCGGTCGGGAAAGTGCGACGGCACCCAGTCGAGGATCACGCCGATGCCGCGGCTGGTGCAGGTGGTCGACGAAGTACATGAAATCCTGCGGCGTGCCGTAGCGGGCGCGTGGGCGCGAAGTAGCCGGTCACCTGGTAGCCCCAGGAGCCGTAGAACGGGTGCTCCATCACCGGCAGCAGCTCGACGTGCGTGAAGCCCAGCTCGCTCACGTAGTCCGCCACTGCATGGGCAAGCTCCCGGTAGGTCAGCGAGCGGTTGCCTTCCTCCGCCACGCGCCGCCACGAGCCGAGGTGCAGTTCGTAGATCGACCAGGGTGCATTCGAGCGCATTGGCCTGGGCGCGCGCGCTGCATCCACTGGGCATCGTCCCAGCGATAGTCCAGGTCCCATACGATCGAGGCGGTGCGCGGCGGCGCTTCCGTGTGGAAGGCGAACGGGTCGCACTTGTCGAGTGCTGCTGCCGTCGCGCGCGCGCTGATGCGGTACTTGTACAGCGCACCCGGCCCAACGCCCGCGAGCGTGGCCTCCCAGATGCCGGAGGAGTCCGCCCGCGGCCTGAGCGCATGGGCGGTGCCGTCCAACTGGTTGAAGTCGCCGACCAGGCAGACGGCGGTCGCATTGGGCGCCCACACCGCGAAATGCGTGCCGCCGGCCACCGCGTGAGCGCCGAGCTGCTCGTAGGCGCGCACGTAGGTCCCCTCGCGGAAGTGATAGATGTCTTGTTCCGTGAAGGGCACGCTCGAAAGTCTAGCAAGACGGGCAATGGTGTGCTTGGATGCGCCCCATGAGCTTAGGTCCCATCGTCATAGGCCATCGCGGGGCGTGCGGCTACGTGCCCGAGCACACGCTCGCCTCCTACTTCCTCGCCATCCAGTACGGTGCCGACTTCGTCGAGCCGGACCTGGTGATGACGCGCGACGGCGGTGCTGGTGGCGCGGCACGAGAACGAGATCGGTGGCACCACGGATGTCGCGGCGCACCCGGAGTTTGCGGACCGCCGCACCCACCGCTCCATCGACGGCGGTCAGGTCGAGGGCTGGTTCACCGAGGACTTCACGCTCGCGGAGCTCAAGACGCTGCGCGCGCGCGAGCGCATCCCGCAGGTGCGGCCGGCAAACACCCGCTTCGACGGGCAGTTCGAGATTCCCACCTTCGAGGAGATCCTCGTGCTGGTGCGCGCCGGCGGACGAGCTGCGCGCCGCGCGTGCCCGGCAGCTCGGGTTAGCCGGTGCCCGCTCGGATCGGCGTCTACCCGGAGACCAAGCATCCGACCTACTTTGCCGGCCGGGGGCTGGCGCTGGAGGCGCCGATCGTCGAGATGCTCGCCCGCCACGGCTACCGCGACCGCAGCGCGCCGGTATGGCTGCAGTCATTCGAGGTCGGGAGCCTGGTCACCCTCGGGCGCCTGACGCAGCTGCCGCGCGTGCAGCTGATGGACGACAACGGCGCGCCGTTCGACTTCGTCGCCAAGGGTGACGCACGCACCTATGCAGGACATGTCCACGCCGGCAGGTCTGGCGGAGGTGGCGCGCTATGCCCAGGCCATCGGCCCCAACAAGTCGCAAATCATCCCGCGCAAGGCGGACGGTTCGCTCGGCACGCCGACGGAGCTGGTCGCGCACGCCCATGCCCACAACCTCGCCGTCCACCCGTGGACCTTCCGTGCCGAGAATTTCTTCCTGCCGCTGCAGTTCCGTCACGGCGAGGTTCCCGCCGAGCGCGGCGACCTCAAGGGCGAGATCCTCGCCCACCTGCGCTGCGGCATCGACGGCTTCTTCACCGACCAGGCGGATCTCGGGGTTGCCGCCAGGGCGGCGTTCCTGAAGGAACAGCGCGGCTAGGGCTGGCGCCTAGGGCTGGCGGCGCCGGGCGGAACTGCCGACGAACACCACAGCGTCCGTGGCCTCGAGGCGTACTGCCGGGGCGACGAGCGCCACGCGGGCGCGCGCGCCGGCCGCCTGCGCCTCGCTCGGGAGTGGAGGGTGCCTCCACCGGGTGTGCCAGCAGGTATCCCTGCACGCTGATCGGGCCGCAGTGGTTAAGGAATTCCAGCTGTGCGGGCCGCTCAACGCCCTCGGCCACCACCTGCAGGCCCAGCCCATGGCAGAGCGCGACGATCGAGCGCACGATCGCCGCCGAGCGCGGGTTGGTGTCAACGCCGGCCACCAGCAGGCGGTCGAGCTTGACGCGCGTGATCGGCAGCTGCTCGAGCGAGGTCAGCGAGGAGTAGCCGATGCCGAAGTCATCGAGCGCCACCGCCACGCCCAGCGCGCGCAGGCGCCGCAGCGACTCGATCGTGGCCGACCCGGTCTGGAACACCGTCTCGGTGATCTCCAGCTCCAGCGCGCTCGGCGGCAGGCCGGTGAGTTCGAGCGTGCGGGCCACGTGCTCGACGAAGTCGCTCTCGAAGAACTGCGGCGGCGAGACGTTGATCGCGACGCTGGCCCGGTGCCAGCCCTGGGCGCGCCAGGTGGCCGCGGTGGTGGCCGCCGCGTGCAGGATCCAGCCGGTGAGCTCGTGGATGATGCCGGTCTTCTCGGCGATATGGATGAATTCCGAGGCCGTGGCCATGCGCCCGTCGGGCTTGCGCCAGCGCAGCAGCGCCTCCACGGCGTTGGCCTCGAAGGTGTGCAGCGACACCTGCGGCTGGTACATGAGCAGCAGCTCGCCGTTCTCGACCGCGCGGCGCAACGACTGCTCCAGACGGAAGCGTTGTGCCGCCGCGTCGTACAGCGCGGGGCTGTAGAGCGTCATGCGGTTGCGGCCCAGTTCCTTGGCGCGGAACAGCGCCACATCGGCCGCGCGCAGCAGTCCCTCGGCATCCGTGGCGTGGTCAGGGTAGAGGCTGGCGCCAACGCTTGCGCTGGTGGTGAGCACGCGGCCATCGACGCTCAGCGGCTGCTGCAGCGTGGCGACGATCTCGGCGGCGTGGGCTTCGACCTGCGCATGCGACGTGACGTTCTCCAGCAGCACGGTGAACTCATCGCCGCCTGAGACGCGCGAGCATGCCGCTGCGTGCCGGTCGCGGCGCGCAGGCGTGCGGCGATCTGCTGCAGCACCCGGTCGCCGAAGCTGTGGCCGAGGGTGTCGTTGATGGACTTGAAGTTGTCGACGTCGACGAACAGCAGCGCGATGCGCTGCTTGCCGCCGGTGCGGGCCAGCGCACCGGCGAGGTGTGCCGCGAGCTTGCGGCGGTTGGGTAGCTGCGTCAGTGGATCGTGGTAGGCCAGGTGGTGCAGCTGGCGCGTGCGCTGGGCGACGTTGCGCTCGAGTTCCGCCTGGTGGGCGCGCAGCTCCCCTTCGGCACTCTCGATGCGATCGGCCATGGCATTGAAGGATTCGGCCAGCTCGTCGATCTCCGCCGAGCCGCCGCGCGGGGCACGGGCGGTGCGGTCCCCGGCGGCGATGCGGCGCGTCGCGGCCGTCAGGCGGCGCACCGGCACGCTGATGCTCACGGTCAGCAGCACCGATACCAGCACCAGCAGCGCGAGGACCGCTGCGGCGCTGGTGCGCAGCGTGTGCTCGGCCGCCTCGGCCGAGCGCGCCGCGTACTGCGCGGCCTTGACCAGGCCGCGCCGGGCCGGCTTCTGCAGCTCTTCCTGGACGCCTGCCGTGAGCGCCGCGCTGTCTTCCAGCACGGCATGCCAGTCAGGCCCGCTCATGGCGTCGTAGCGGGCGATGTCGGTGCGCAGGCGGACCGCATCGGCAAAATCCGAGCGCACCAGGGACAGCCAGGCGCGCCCGGGGGAGACCTGCAGTTCAGCGGCGTTCTGCTCCAGCAGGTACTTGAAGTTCTCCTCCGCACGGGCCGCGGTCTTGTCGGCGCCGCGCACCGCCTCGATGGCCGCCTGCAGCTCCACAAAGGAGCGGCGGCCGATCACCTGCGGGCCGCTGTCGGGCGCTGCGGTGCCGCTGGCCGTGGCCAGAAGATCGTGGATCTGAGTCAGGTCCGCCTGCCGCTGCGCGGACCATTGCCCGCGCTGGGCGGCGCGGCCGGCGAGCTCGCGCGCGCTGGCGATGTGGCGCGTGAGCCGCTCGCGCAGCGTGAGCGGGGCATCGGCGCCGGCGGGGGTCCGGGGAGCGGAGCCGAAGTAACGCGTCACCGCGCGGTCGAGGGCATCCCCCGCAGCGGTGATCGGCGCGAAGTCCGTGGCGTTCCCCGCGCGCATGAACTCGCTGACGATGCCGTCGAATGCCACCAGCTTTTCCAGGACGGCATTGGCGCTGCTGGCCAGTGGCTCGTGCTCGTTTTGCATCACCCGCACGGCATCCAGCGCCTCGCGCGTGGTGCGGGTCGACAGGACCTCGCTCGCCACCAGCACGGCAGCGACGGCTGCCAGTCCCAGTCCGAGCCGCCAGCCGATGCTCAGATACGGACCGCCACGCCACAGCCGCAGGCGCCGCGGTGCGGCTCTCGGCGGCTTCTCAAGGGCTGGCGGGGCGGTTTCCATTTGTCTGCATGCGACATAAGCCGCAGCTGAAAGACGCAGTGGTTCTCAGTATTTCCGTGGCCTGTCCGGATGATGCGCGCCGGTGCGGCTTGGCTTCCGAGGCGGGCATCGCATAAAAAGCACGCCGTCACAGCCACGGCCCAGCAGGGCGGTCGGGAGGCCGCCCAGGGCGGCGTGGGCCGGGAGCACGAGCCCGGTGCGACGAAGGGTCGCCGGCCCTCGATGCCTTATACTAGAGGCAACGATGAAGGGCGGCTAAGAGCAATGAGCGAGCTTGCTGATACGTTTGATGCAGCCTTCTCCAAAGCCGTCGATTTGGGCAATCGGATCGCGGACAAGGATAAGGATGCCGATCTGTGGGATATCGCCGATGGCCTGCTTGCCGGGGCCATCCAGTACTGGCTGTACTCGCGTCAGCCCTGTGGCGACCCGCGCTGCCAGGACTGCATGCCCATCAGCACCGCGCAGGGCCGTATGGCCGAGCTGAAGCGCCTGATCGAGCAGCTGGCCTCCGAGAGCGAGTACTTCCACACCCCGACGGATGCGAACGCCGGGCGCGCCTGAGGCGCCCCCGTGGCCCGTTACCCGGTGGCGGAGGCCTGCGCCGTCACGCCGCTGCCGGCGACCTCCTCGAGGGCAAGTTCGAGCAGGTTGAAGCCTTCCTTGAGCAGGGCATCCGTAATGGTCAGCGGTGCGAGGAAGCGGATGACGTTCGCGTAGACCCCGCAGGAGAGGATCACGAGGCCGTGCCGGCCGGCGGCCTGCACGAGGGCCTTGGTGAGTTCAGCATCCGGCGCCTCGGCGCGCCCATTCTTGACCAGTTCCATGGCGACCATGGCCCCGAGGTTGCGCACCTCGCCGATCGCCGGGAAGCGCGCCTGCAGGCCCTTCAGGCGCGAGCTCATGAAGCGGCCGATTTCCACCGAGCGCTTCAGCAGCTGCTCCTCCTGCATGACACTCAGGACCGCGAGCCCCGCCGCACAGGCCAGCGGCGAGCCGGCGAAGGTACCGCCCAGTCCGCCTGGGATCGGTGAATCCATGATCTCCGCCTTGCCGATCACGGCCGACAGCGGCACGCCGCCCGCGACGCTCTTGGCGATCGTGATCAGGTCCGGTTCAACGCCGGAATGCTCGATGGCGAACATGCGCCCGGTGCGGCCGAAGCCGGACTGGATCTCATCGGCAATGAGCAGAATCCCGTGGGTGTCGCAGAGTGCGCGCAGCTTGCGCAGCAGCTCGGGGGGTGCGGCGTAGAAGCCGCCTTCGCCCTGCACCGGCTCAATAATGATCGCGGCCACGCGCGCCGGGTCCACGTCCGCCTTGAACAGCTGCTCGAGCGCTGCGATGGCATCCTCGGTGCCCACCCCGTGATAGGCCATGGGGTAGGGCAGGTGGTAGATCTCCGGCAGCATCGGGCCGAAGCCGGCCTTGTAGGGAGCTACCTTGCCGGTGAGCCCGATGCAGGCGAGCGTGCGGCCGTGAAAGCCGCCCGAAAAGGCGATCACCGCGGACCGCTTGGTGTGGTAGCGGGCGATCTTGATCGCGTTTTCGACTGCCTCGGCGCCGGTGGTGAGGAAGATGGTCTTCTTCGGACCCGCGCCCGGGGCGAGCGCGTTGAGCTGCTCGGCCAGCGCGATGTAGCTCTCGTAAGGGGTGACCTGGAAGCAAGTGTGGGTCAGCTTTTCCAGCTGCTGCGCGATGGCGGCCTGCACCTTCGGGTGCACGTGTCCGGTATTGAGCACCGAGATGCCGCTGGCGAAATCGATGTAGCGCCGGCCTTCCACGTCCCAGATCTCCGCGTTACTGGCACGCTCGGCGTAGACCATGAGCGAGTTGGAAACTCCGCGCGGAACGGCTTTCTGGCGGCGGGCATTGAGGTCGGCGTTGGTGGTCACGGCAGTTCCTTTGGCCGCCTGGGGGGCGGCTGGCGGTGCACAGGGTGCGTACTATACGGGCGCCTCTCGGGGGAGCGCACCTTCCACCTCGTAAGGGATAGTGCGCATGCGGGCCCCGGGCGGACCCACTACAATGTGCCCCCCTGATTTGCCTGCGAAAGCGACGCTCTTGACCCAGACGACACCCAGCACCGGCACGGCGCCTGCCATTTCAGCCGAAGTCGTCATCATTGGTGCCGGACCGTGCGGCCTGTTCCAGGTATTCGAGCTTGGGCTGCTGGGCATCAGCGCCCACATCGTCGATTCCCTCGCCCACCCCGGGGGCCAGTGCGCGGAGCTCTACCCGGAAAAGCCGATCTATGACATCCCGGCCATTCCGGTATGCGGCGCCCAGGAACTCGTCGATCGGCTGATGGCACAGATCAAGCCGTTCAAGCCCACCTTCCACCTCGGGCACGAGGTGGTCGAGTTCGCGCGCCAGGAGAGCGGCCGCTTCCATCTGCGCACCAGCGGCGGTGTCACCTTCGATGCCGGGGCGGTCGTGATCGCCGCCGGCGTCGGCTCTTTCCAGCCCCGGCGCATTGGCATCGACGGCAGCGAGGCCTATGAGGGCAGCCTTATTCACTACCGCGTCAAGAGCGCGGCGGACTTCGCCGGCAAGCGCCTGGTGATCTTTGGCGGCGGCGACTCGGCACTGGACTGGGTGCTGGAAATGCTGCCGCGGGCCGCCGCGCTTGACCTCGTACACCGCCGCGCCGAGTTCCGCGCCGCACCCGCCTCGGTGGCGAAGATGCAGGAGCAGGTGGCCGCCGGCCGCATGCGCGTCTTCGAGGCGCTGCCGCACTCGCTAGTTCTCGATGGCGCACAGCTGCGCGCGGTCAACATCAAGACCCCGGACGGCGCGCTGCAGGCGCTGGCCGCCGATCAGCTGCTGGTGTTCTTCGGGCTGCATCCGAAGCTCGGGCCAATCGCCGAATGGGGCCTGGCCTTGGAAAGGCGTGCGCTCAAGGTCGACACCGAGAAGTTCCAGACGAGCCTGCCGGGAGTCTTCGCGGTCGGCGACATCAACATCTACCCGGGGAAGAAGAAGCTGATCCTGTCCGGGTTCCACGAAGCGGCACTGGCCGCCTTCGCAATCCAGCATCACTTGTTTCCGCAGAAGAAGCAGTTCCTGCAATACACCACCACCAGCCCGGTCATGCACCAGCGCCTCGGCGTGCCTGACTGAGCTGTAACAGATCACCCAAGGAGTACCTCAATGAAATCCATGCACACCATCCTCGCCGCCGCCTCCCTGCTCGGCGGCCTCGTTCTCGCCCCCCATGCGCACGCGGCCGATGCCTGCAAGCTGGAGATCAGCGGCAATGACGCGATTCAGTTCGACAAGCAGTCGCTGGCCGTGCCTGCAACCTGCAAGGAGATCACCGTCACGCTGCACCACATCGGGCAAGCTGGCCAAGGAGGTCATGGGCCATGACTGGGTGCTGGTGAGCACGCCGGATCTGGCCGCGGTCGCCAGCGACGGCCTCAGCGCCGGGCTCGCGGCCAACTACATCAAGCCGGGTGACAAGCGCGTGCTGGCGCATACCAGCGTCATCGGCGGCGGAGAGACGACCAGCGTGACCTTCCCGGCCTCGGTGCTCAAGGCCGGCGGCAGCTACTCGTACCTGTGCACGTTCCCCGGCCACAGCGCGATGATGCACGGCACGTTCAAGATCGGCTGAGCCTGCCGGGACGGCAGGCATGGACCAGCGGCTGGCCGATCTGCTCGAGCTGCTCGAGCTTGAGCAGCTTGAGATCAACCTGTTTCGCGGCGCGAGCCGCGATATCGGCAGTCCGCAGGTCTTCGGCGGCCAGGTGCTCGGGCAGGCGCTCAGCGCGGCCGCAGCGACGGTAGGCGCCGAGCGCATCGTGCACTCGCTGCACGCCTACTTCCTGCGCCGCGGTGACTGTAACGCGCCGATCGTCTACCAGGTCGACCGCAGCCTGGACGGGCACAGCTTCTCGAACCGCCGCGTGGTGGCGATCCAGCACGGCCAGCAGATCTTCAACATGACCGCCTCGTTCCAGGTCGCCGAGGCAGGCTTCGACCACCAGATCGAGATGCCGAAGGTGCCGTCGCCGGAGTCGCTGCCGGACTACGTCGGGCCACCGCCGGACCTGCTGGAGCGCATGCCCGACCGCCTCAAGCGCTTTTTCGAGCAGCCGCGCCCGTTCATGTTCCGCATGGTGCAGCCGCCGGACTACCGCCACCCGCAGCCGCAGGCGCCGCTGCGCCAGATCTGGTTCCGTGCCGTGGGGGCGGTGCCGGACGGGGAAATGCTGCACCGGCGGCTGCTCGCCTATGTCTCGGATTTCTTCCTGCTGGACACCGCGACGCTGCCTCACGGCACCTCGTTCACGCAGCCGACGGTGGTGCTGGCGAGCATTGACCACGCCATGTGGTTCCACCGGCCGCTGCGCGTGGACGAGTGGCTGCTGTATGCGATCCAGAGCCCGAGCGCCTCGGGGGCACGCGGCTTCACCACCGCGAGCATCTTCTCGCAGGATGGCCGGCTGCTGGCGAGCGCCGCCCAGGAAGGCCTGGTGCGGGTGATCAAGGACCCCTAGCGGGCGGGTCGTGTGCTGATCGCCTCCAGGTCCTTCAACAGCAGCGCGTTGAAGCGGACCGGGTCCTCGAGCATGAGGAAGTCGCCGGTATGCGGCATGAGATCCAGGGTGAAGTCCGGCAGTGACTTCCGGATGCGCGCCGCATCGGTCGGGGCCAGGTCGGAGTTTATCGCATAGACCGGCACGTGGATGGCAGCCACCAGCGGGGTCAGGTCCACTGACAGCAGTGCCTGCATACTCGGGATGGCCACCGCCGGCGGCTCGAGCGACATGTCATAGGCGACTTTCTGCACCAGGGTGCGATCGGCCCCATGCGGAAACAGCGAGCCGGTGACCAGCTTGCGTGTCGCGCCGACAAAGTCGGCGCGGAACGGAGCGATGTACTTCTCGATCTCGCGCGCGGACAGCGGCGGCAGCCCGACCGAGCGCAGCGCATCCACCGCAACGATGCCAGCCACCCGCGGGCCGATGAGCGGGGCGGCGGCGAGCGCCACCGTTGCGCCCATGGAATGCCCCACCAGCACGATGTGGGCGTTGGGGATCTCCCTGGCCACCGCGGCGACATCGGCCGCGTAGTTGGCGATCGACCAGTCGCTGCGGTTGGCGCTGGAGCCGCCGTGGCCGGCGAGGTTCACGGCGACCACCGTGTAATGGGGCCGCAGGGCATCGAACTGCATGTTCCAGTAGTTCGCATCGCAGGCCCAGCCGTGGATGAGGATGACGGCCGTGTCACCTTGCCCGAAAACCTGGTACTCGATGTGCACGTTGTCCGGGGACATGACCAGGCGCGGGCCCGGGGCCTGCGCCATGGCCGGGGCTGCCGGCGGCGTCACCGGCGGTGCCGCGACCGATGGCCCCGGCTGCCGGGAGCAGGCGCACAGGGCACCCAGCATTGCCGCCCAGAGGATCCTCAGGCCCGTACTCATCGGCACTCCTTCATGCGGGGCGCAGCACCTTGCCCGGATTCATCGTGTTGTTCGGATCCAGAGCCTGCTTGATCGCGCGCATCAGGGAAAGCTCCACCGGCGAAGTGTAGCGCTCGAGCTCGCCCACCTTCAGCGCGCCGATGCCGTGCTCGGCGCTGAAGCTGCCGCCGAACTCGGCCACCAGGTCGTGGATGGCCCGGCGTACGAGGTCGGTGCGCTCGAGCAGCGCCGGCGCCGCGCCGGGATTGACCGCGTTGAGGTTGAAGTGGAGATTGCCATCACCCGCGTGCCCGTAGGCGATGAGTCGTCCCTCGGGGACGTGGTCCTGCACCCAGGCGCTCGCTGCTGTCATGAAATCGGCGAGCTTGCCGACGGGGAGGGCAATGTCGTGCTTCAGGCCCGCGCCCTCGCGCCGCTGTGCCTCCGGGACCGAACCGCGGATCTTCCACAGCGCTTCGCGTTCGCGTTCGCCGTTGGCGAGGACCGCATCCAGGATCACCCCCTGTGCCAGGGCGGCGGCGAGACTCTCCTGCAGGAGTTCCTGCAGCGCATCCGCAGGCGCGGAACCGGACAGCTCGCACAGCACGTACCAGGGGTACGCGGTGCCTAGTGGATCGACGGTGCCCGGGATGTGCCTCAGGGTCAGCTCCAGGGCCGCACGCGGGAGCAGCTCGAAGGAACTGACGCGGTCGCTGCTGGCGCTGCGCACCCGGGACAGCAGCGCGACCGCGGCGCGCACGTCGGGCACGGCGACCAGTGCGGTGGCGCGGTCGCGGATCATCGGGAACAGCTTCACGCTCGCGGCGGTGATGATTCCCAGGGTGCCTTCCGCGCCCAGGAAGAGCGCTTTCACATCGTAGCCGGTGTTGTCCTTGCGCAGAGCTGAGAGCAACTCCAGCACGCGGCCGTCGGCGAGCACGACTTCCAACCCGAGCACCAGGTCGCGCGCCATGCCGTAGCGCAGCACGCTCGTACCGCCGGCGTTGGTGGACAGGTTGCCGCCGAGCTGGCAACTGCCCTCCGACCCGAGGCTCAGCGGAAAGAAGCGCTCGGCGGCAGCCGCCGCGGCCTGCACCTGGGAGAGGGTGCAGCCGGCCTCGGCGATCAGGGAGTCATTGGCCGGATCGACGCTGCGGATGCGGTTCAGGCGCGCGAGCGCCACCACCAGCTGGCGCCCGCTGCCATCAGGGGTGGCACCTCCACAGTAGCCGGTGTTGCCGCCGTGTGGCACGACCCCCACGCGGTGCGCATCGCACAGCGCCAGCACCCGGGAGACCTCCGCGACGCTGCGTGGCAGTGCCACGGCCAGGGCGCGCTCCCTGGTAGAGGCGCCGGTGATCGCTCAGGTACGGCGCAACGTCGGGCGCCTCGGTGAGCAGGCCCTGCGGGCCGAGGACCGCGCGCAGCTGGCCGCGCAGGTCCGCACCGCCACTGGTCAATGTGCGCCCAGCGTGCGCAGCGCGGCGATACGCTCATCCAGCGGCGGATGGCTCATGAACAGGCGGCGGAGCCCGCCGGCGACCGGGCCGTCGGCGATGCCGAAGGCGGCGAACTGCTGCGCGGGCAGCGGCTCGTTGCCGCGCTTGAGGTCCTCCAGCGCTGCGATCATGTTGTCGGTGCCGGCCAGCTTGGCCCCGCCACTGTCGGCACGGAACTCCCGCCGGCGCGAGAACCACATGACGATGATGTTGGCGAGCACGCCGAACACCAGCTGCAGCACGATGACCGACAGGAAATAGGCGCCGCCGCGGCCGTCCTCGGAACGGTCAAGGACGCCGGCGATGACGCGCGACAGGAAGATCACGAAGGTGTTCACCACACCCTGCACCAGGGTGAGCGTAACCATGTCGCCATTGGCCACGTGGGTCATCTCGTGCCCGAGCACCGCCTCGACCTGCGGCCGCTGCATCGAGCGCAGCAGGCCGCGTGCTCACCGCGACCAGTGCCTTGTTGCGGCTCGCGCCGGTGGCAAAGGCGTTCGGAGCGGGAGAATCGAAGATCCCGACCTCGGGCATGTCGACCCCGACGCTGCGCGCGTGCTGGGCGACGACCGACAGCAGCCAGCGCCCGGTCGGATCCGTGGTCGACGGCTCAACGATCTGCACGCCCATGGCGCGCTTGGCCATCCACTTGGACATCGCCAGGGAGATGAACGAGCCGCCAAAACCCATGAACGCGGCGAAAACCAGCAGCCCGCCCAGGCTCTGGCCGTGAACGGCCAGCCAGGCGTCCAGGCCGGTGACCCGCGCCACGATGGACAGCACCGCGATGACCGCGAGATTGGTGAGCAGAAACAGGAAGATACGTTTCATGGCAGTGGCCTGTATGAGTGTGCCGACGGCGGCCCGACCGAGCCTGATCCCGGGGAACAACACTTTACCGAATGGGGAGTCACGCTAGCCAGCGTGGGGACGGGGCCGGGGTTTTCAAGACGCCCGCCTGCCCTGGGGACTTAGCCGACGACAACCCCCAGAACCTTGCCGAGCAGGAAGCTCGCCGCCCCCGCGCCGCCGCCGATCAGCACCATGCGCAGCGCCCCGCGCAGCGCATCGCGTCCGGTGAACAGCGACAGGCCGAGGCCGACGCCGAACAGGCCCAGCACCGCGAGTGCCGCGGAGGCTTCGACGGCGTGCGTGCCGGCAAAACCTGCCAGGAAAGGGATGAGCGGCAGCGTAGCTCCGGCGGCGAAGGTGAGAAACGAGGTGGCGGCTGCGCGCCAGGCAGACCCCAGGTCGTCGGGGTTCAGGCCGAGCTCCTCGCGTGCCAGCACATCGAGCGCTTGCTTGGGATTTGCCAGCAACGTGCGGCTGAGCTCGCGGGCCTGGGCCAGTTCCAGCCCGCGTGCGTGGTAGATCAGTGCCAGTTCCTCGGCTTCCTCTTCCGGGTATTCGGCGAGCTCGGCGCGCTCCAGATCGATCTGGTATTCGTACATCTCGCGCTGCGAGCGCACCGAGACATACTCACCCGAGGCCATGGACAGCGCCCCGGCCAGCAGCCCCGCCAGCCCGGCGGTGAGCGCCGTGCTCGTGCTGACCCCGGCGCCGGCGACACCCAGCACCAGGCTCGCATTCGAGACCAGGCCATCATTCACGCCAAACACTGCCGCGCGCAGGCTGCCGCCCACCGCGCTGCGGTGCCGGGCGCCCACCTGCTCGAGCGAGGTCGGCATGATGTGGCCTGCCGCCGGCGGCGCGCTGTAGATCGACAGCCCGCGCAGCTTCATCGCCGCGAGCACCGGACGTAGCGAACGCGGCTCGATGTGTGCCAGCAGCCGCGCGACGATGCGCGCACGCAGCGCCGGGGTGAATTCCAGGGTGGTGGCACCGGGCAGCTGCTGCTGCCACTTGGCGGCCTGTCCCTCGGCGGCCGCCGCAAGCTTCAGGAACAGTTCACGCTTCTTCGGGTCGGGCTCCACGGCGGCGACCTGCCGGTAGAGCCAGGCGGATTCCTTCTCGTGATACCAGCTATCGGAGCCGGCGGCAGTCAATACTCATCCCGCTCTTCGTCAAGGTCGTCCTCGTCCTCATCCTCGTCCAGGTCGTCCTCGTCCTCATCCTCGTCGTCATCCCAGTCATCGTCATCGTCTTCGTCATCATCGTCATCGGACTCTGACCAGCCCTCGGGCTGCTCGATGCGTTCCAGGTCCATCTCGTGCCAGGCCTCGATGTCGAGTTCCTCGATGTCGCCGTCGAGGTACTCGATTTCGACGAGCTCCGAGTCCTCGTCCACCGTGAGGACACGGAACTGCTCTTCTTCCTCGACGTTCTGGTACCACTGGCCCCGAACCGGTTCGTAATCTCTGCTCACCGCGAAAGCCACCCTTAGTATTATTCGCCGAGGATAAGTGTAGGGGCTGCGATCGGGTTGGGCAACGCAGCTCGAATGCGTGTAGTTTTCTCGTCTATGAACGCCCGAGCCCCAGATCCCGTAACGCCCCTGGCGCAGGCGCGCCGCGTCGTCGTCAAGGTCGGCTCGGCGCTGCTGGTCGACGGGCAGAGCGGGCGCGTCAACCGCAGCTGGCTGGAGACCCTGGTGGCAGACCTGCTGCGACTGCGCGCCCGCGGGCAGAAGGTCATCCTGGTCTCGTCGGGGGCGATTGCGCTGGGGCGGCGCCGCCTGGGACTCAAGTCAGGACCCCTGCGGCTGGAGGACAGCCAGGCCGCCGCGGCCGTGGGGCAGATCCGCCTGGCGCACGCGTACAAGGACCTCCTGGAAAGTGCGGATGTCACGGTGGCACAGGTGCTGCTTACGCTGGAGGACAGCGAGCGGCGCCGGCGTTACCTCAACGCGCGCGCCACCCTGGAGTCGCTGCTGGACTTGGGGGCGCTGCCGGTCATCAACGAGAACGACACCGTCGCGACCGCCGAGATCCGCTACGGGGACAACGATCGGCTGGCGGCACGGGTGGCGCAGATGATCAGTGCCGACTGCCTGGTGCTGCTGTCGGATGTCGATGGTCTCTACAGCGCCGACCCCACCGTGGACCCGCACGCCCGGCTGATCCGCGAGGTGCGCCACATCACCCCGGAGATCGAGGCCATGGGAGGGCGTGCCAGCTCCCAGGTCGGTTCCGGGGGGATGCGCGCCAAGATCCTCGCCGCCCGCATTGCCGTCTCCGCCGGGTGTCACATGTGCATTGCCGCCGGCGCGCACGCGCATCCGCTGCGCCGCATCGAGGAAGGGGCCGCCTGCACCTGGTTCGTGCCCAGCGCCACGCCCGCCGCGGCGCGCAAGCAGTGGATTGCCGGCACCCTGCGTCCGGCCGGCGCGCTGGTGATCGATGGCGGGGCGCTGCGGGCGCTGCTGGAGGGCCGCAGCCTGCTGCCCGCCGGCGTCACCGCCGCCCGCGGGCGCTTTGACCGCGGCGATACGGTGAGCGTGTTCAGCGCGGAAGGCGCCGAGGTGGCGCGCGGGATCGTCGCCTATTCGGATGCGGACGCCGCGCGCATCATGGGGCGCCGCTCCGCCGAGATCGCCGACCTGCTGGGCTTTCGCGGACGCGACGAGATGATCCACCGCGACGACCTGGTGCTGATGCAGCAACCCAGGGCGGGTCTGCCGGCCGCCGCCCCGCAGCCCTCCGCATAATCCCGTGGACACCCCGTCCCTTGCCGCGCTGATGGACGGTCTCGGGCGCGCTGCGCTCGAGGCGGCAGCCGTGCTCGCGCTGGCCTCCAGCGCGCAGAAGGATGCCGCGCTCGCCGCCGCCGCCGCCGCCGTGCGCCGCGAGCGCCGCGCCATCCTCAGCGCCAATGCGCTCGACATGGCCGCCGCCCGCGCCCGCCAGCCAGGCGACGCGCGCCTGGAGCGCCTGTTCCTGGACGAGGCGCGCGTCGAGGCAATCGCCAGGAGCATCGATGAGGTCAGGCGCCCTGCCGGACCCCATCGGCAGCGTCGCCGCCCGATGGCAGCGCCCCAACGGCCTCACGATCCGGCGCGTGCGCGTGCCGCTCGGGGTGATCGGCATCATCTACGAGAGCCGCCCGAACGTGACCGCTGATGCCGGAGCCCTGTGCCTTAAGTCCGGCAATGCGGTGATCCTGCGCGGTGGGTCCGAGAGCACGCACTCCAGCGCCGCTCTGCACGCGTGCCTCGCGGCCGGCCTGCGCGCTGCGGGACTCCCGGAGGCCTGCATCCAGCTGGTGCCCACCCCCGACCGCGAGGCGGTTGGCTACATGCTCGCCCGCATGGGCGACTATCTGGATGTCATCGTGCCGCGTGGCGGCAAGGACCTTGTCAGGCGCGTGCAGCAGGAGGCGCGCGTGCCGGTGATCGGGCACCTGGAGGGCAACTGCCACGTCTACATCGACAAGGATGCCGATCTCGGCATGGCACGCGCCATCGCCGTGAACGCCAAGATGCGCCGGACGGGGATCTGCGGTGCCGCCGAGACACTGCTGGTGGACGTGGCCTGCGCGGCGACGCACCTTGCGCCCATCGTGCAGGACCTGCTGCAGGCCGGTTGCGAGGTGCGCGGCGATGCAGCGGCGCAGCGTGCGGACCCGCGCGTGCGCGCCGCCACCGAGGAGGACTGGTACACCGAGTACCTCGACGCGGTCATCGCCGCGAAGGTCGTCGATGGGGTCGACGGGGCGATTGCCCACATCACCCGCTACGGCTCGGCGCACACCGAGGCGATCGTGACCGCCAACGAGGCCACCGCCGCACGCTTCCTGGCCCGCGTCGACAGCGCCATCGTGCTGCACAACGCCTCGACGCAGTTCGCCGACGGCGGTGAGTTCGGCATGGGTGCGGAGATCGGCATTTCCACGGACCGCTTCCATGCCCGCGGTCCGGTCGGGGTCGAGCAGCTCACCAGCTACAAGTACCTGGTGAGCGGCAGCGGGCAGGTGCGCGGCTGATCAGCGCGCCGGGCCGTGATCGTGCGCGCTGCCGTGGGCGGCGGCGCCCGTGGCGCAGCGCTCGCAGTTGACCCAGCCGGAGTCGCCACTGACGTAGTGCTCCTTCTTCCAGATCGGCAGGCGATGCTTGACCTCATCGATGATGTAGCGGCAGGCGAGGAAGGCCTCGTTGCGGTGCGGTGAGCTGGCGCCGACCCACACGGCAACATCGCCGATCGCCAGCGCTCCCAGGCGATGCACGCAGGCGGCCCGCACCACGCCGAAGCGGCTCATCGCCTCGGTGATGATCCGCTCACCCTCGCGCACGGCGAGTGCTTCGTAGGCCTCGTACTCCAGGCGCAGCACGCGCAGCCCTCGTTGTGATCGCGCACCCAGCCTTCGAAGGAGGCGAAACCGCCACAGGCCGGGTCGGCGAGCGCGGCACGCAGCGCCGGAATCTCGATCGCGGTGGTCGTGAAGCGGAACTCGCGCACGGGCGTGGCCCTCAGCCGCCAGCTACCGGCGGGATGAACACCACCGCGTCGCCGTCGGCAAGTGGCGCCGGCCATTCGCGGAAGTCCGCATTGATGGCCACGCGCAGCATCTCGACGGGCAGCGTAAAGGGGTAGCGTGCGCTGAGCTCCCGGTACAGCTCCTGCGCGGTCGTGGCGGTGGTGGTAAGCGTCTCCTCGCGCCGCCCGGCCTGCTCGCGCAGCAGCGCGTAGTACTGCACGCTCACGCGTCTGGGGCGCCCGGTGCTGGTTCAGTGCGGCCATGGCGAGCTCATACTCCTCGGGCGTGTTGATGTTGTCGAGGGCCCGCGGGTTGGGCTCCTCGATGATCTTGACGTCCGCGGACAGCAGGAATTTGCGCGGGCAATTGCGGCCGGCGGCCAGGTGCGCGCTGAGAGGCGCGGCGCTCGCCGGCTCGTAGATCGCGCACAGCGGCTCGGGCAGGCCATCGTGACTGGAGCGGTAGGCGGTGGCCAGGCGGGCGGGATCGCGCGCGCGCAACAGGTGTTCCAGCGATGAACGGTCCAGCAGCGGCAGGTCACAGGCGAGCACCAGCCAGGCCGCCTGCGGATAGTGCGCCTGCGCCGCGAGCACGCCTGCGATCGGGCCGATGTTCGCGTGGCGGTCCACGATGCGCGCGAAGCGCGCGCGCAGCGGATCATCGGCCTGGTCGGCGCGCACCGAGACGAAGGCGCGCGGCAGCAGTGCCTCGAGCAGCGCCATGGCGCGCTCGAGTTGCGTCTGCCCCTGGTAGGCGAGTGCGGCCTTGTCCGCGCGCATGCGGGTGCTGCGCCCGCCCGCCAGTACCAGGCCGTAGACGGGGGCGCCCATGGCTAGCGTGCCTTGCGCCGGAACGGCCGGCGGCCACCGGACTTCTCGAGCAGGCGCACCGCTTCGATGCGGATGTCGTGTGAGAGCGCCTTGCACATGTCATAGATGGTGAGTGCGGCGATGCTCGCCCCGGTAAGGGCCTCCATCTCGACCCCGGTGCGGTGATGGACCGACACCCGGCAGCGCACCACGATCTCGGCACCGCTGCGCTGGCTGATCTCGATGCTGCAGCTCTCGATGCCCAGCGGGTGGCAGAAAGGAATGAGTTCGTGGGTGCGCTTGGCCGCCATGACGCCAGCGACGACTGCGGTGTCGAACACCGGGCCCTTCTTGGTGCGGTGGCCGCTGGCCTTGAGCGCCGCGCCCACCGCCCGCGGCAGTCGCACGCGCGCCTCGGCAACGGCGGTGCGCTGGGTCACCGCCTTGGCGCCCACGTCCACCATGGCCGGGCGGTTGCGCGCATCCAGGTGCGTAAGCTTCGAGCCCATCTAGCCTCCGATGTAGAACATTTCGACCTTGCGCTGCTCGTGCGCGGCGGCGGACAGCTGTGCGCGCTGCTCGCTGTAGCGGTCGGCGCGCTTGAGCCAGGTGGCGCGGATCTGCTCGAGCAGCACCTCGTCGCCCGCACCGCCGCGCAGCGCATCGCGCAGGCTCGATCCGTGGGTGGCGAACAGGCAGCTGTACAGCACCCCGTCGGAGGACAGCCGCGCGCGCGTGCAGTCACCACAGAACGGCTGCGACACCGAGGAGATGAAGCCGACTTCGCCGGCGCCATCGGCGAAGGCGTAGCGTTCGGCGACCTCGCCCCGGTAGGTGGGCGCCAGGGGCGTGAGCGGCCAGCGCGCGCCAATGCGCTCGGCGAGCTCCTTCGAGGGCACGACCAGCTCGGAGCGCCAGTGGTTGCGGTTGCCGACGTCCATGTATTCGATGAAGCGCACGACCACGCCAGTGCCGCGGAAATGCTCCAGCAGCCCGAGCACGGTGTCGTCATTGACGCCACGCTGCACCACGGCGTTGACCTTGATCGGGGTGAGTTCGGCGCGCCGCGCCTGTTCGATGCCCTCCAGCACCTGCTCAACGCCACCGAAGCCGCCGCTCATGCGCGCAAAGACCTGTGGGTCCAGGCTGTCGAGGCTCACCGTGACACGATGCAGCCCGGCGGCCTTGAGCTCGGCCGCGTAGCGGCCGAGCAGCACGCCATTGGTCGTGAGCGCCACGTCCTCCACGCCGGCGATCGCGGTGAGATCGCCGATCAGGTCCGGGAGGTTGGCGCGCAGCAGCGGCTCCCCGCCGGTGAGGCGCAGCTTGCGCACCCCGAGCTGCACGAACAGCCGCGCCAGGCGCACGATCTCGGCGAACGACAGCCGCTCCTGGGAGCCGAGGAAGCGGTACTGCTCGTGGAAGGTTTCCCGCGGCATGCAGTACGGGCAGCGGAAGTTGCAGCGGTCCATGACCGAGATGCGCAGGTCGCGCATCGGGCGCGAGAAGCTGTCCCGCGGCAGGGGGCGGGCGGTGAGCGGGACGATGACTTCGCGAGTGGTCATGTTTTGAGCAGTATGGTCATCGGGGGCCGGTGCGTGGGCCGGGAATCGTCGGGCCGGCGGGCCGGGCAGGCCTCTAGGACCAGCGGTACAGGCGGGTCACAAACCCCTTCGGGTAGGTATTGGGGCCGGGTGGCAGTTCCACAAACCCGTCCGTGCCGCCCAGGGCGGTGTAGTCCCCCGAGCCATTGGTGGGGGAGGGCGTGTGCCCACAGCCGACCCCAGTCGTCCTGCTCCAGGCGCACGGGCAGGAAGTAGCTCAGCGCGGGGTTGAACGTCACCGGCGCCGCCAGTGCGATCCGTTCCGCGGGCCGCGGGGCGTGGCCGAGGCTGCCCAGCAGGGCCGGCAGTACGTAGCGGGTGAAGCAGACCAGCGTCGATACCGGGTTGCCGGGCAGGCCGAACACGGCCGTGCCGCCCGGGCCGACGCCGAACCACAGCGGCTTGCCAGGACGCTGAGCCACCTTGTGGAACACCGTGCGCACGCCTAAGTCGGCCAGCACGCCGGGCACGAGGTCGAACTTGCCCATCGAGACCCCGCCGGAAAGGATCAGCACGTCATGGGTCTTCAGGTGGAAGCTCAGCCGCTTGCGCAGCTCGCCGGCATCATCGTGCAGGTGATCGTCGGCGACACGCTGGAAGCCGTGTTCGCGCAGTGCGCTCACGATGGCGTAAGCGTTGGAGCGGCGAATCTGGTGCGCAAGCACCGGCTCGCCCGGCTCGACCAGTTCGTTGCCCGTGGAAATCACCGCCAGCATCGGCTGGCTGCTGACCCGTATCCGCGCCATACCCGCGGAGGCGGCGATCGCGATCTCCGGCGCACGCAGCCTCAGGCCGGCGTTGACCAGCAGAGCCCCCTGGCGCGTGTCGGTGCCGCGCCGGTGCACGTTCTGCCAGGGTTCGAGCTTTACCCCTCGGCAAGGCTGGCCCGCCCGCCCTCGATGCCGACCTGCTCCACCGGGATCACGCTGTCGCAGCCGACGGGAAGGACCCCGCCGGTCATGACCTCGATGCAGTCTGCGGCGGCGGCGAGGGTGAGCGGGGGATCACCGGCGGCCTGGATCGCCTGGATGCGGAAACTGCGGGTGCCCGCGTGCACCGCGCGGCTGGCGAGCGCCACGCCATCCATGGCGACGCGGTCGAACGGGGGCTGGTCACGCTCGGCGTAGATGTTCTCGCGCAGCACCGTGCCGGCGCACTGCGCAAGGGGCAAAGACTCGATCGGCAGGCACTGCAGATTCTGCCCGATCAGCAGGTCCGCCTCGGCCGGCGTGATCAATCAGCCCTTCGGTTCGGCCGTGCGCGCCTTGTAGACCTTGACCTGCTCGTTGAAGCGGTCGGCAATGGCCTGCTCCTGGTCGATGGCGGCGTTGTGCTTCTGCGCCTCGACGTTCTGCATGTCCTTCTTCTGCTGCGGCTTCAGCGAATCGCCGGCCTTGGCGATGGTGTCGTCGAGTTCCTTGTCGATGCAGGCAACGTAGTCCTTGACCGCCTGGTCGTAGGCCTTCACGGCCTTCTGGCCGGCGACCATCTCCTCGAGTGTCGCGGTGCGGCCGTCCGGAATGTTGGTCGGCGCCGCCGGGTACGGGCACTCGGCAAAGGCCGGGGCCGCGAAGACGGCAGCGGTGAAAACGAGCGCAAGGGATGCCTTCATACGGGTTGAGTCCTGGAGCCAATGAATCGGACGGCTATCTTAAGAGGGCGGTGGCGGGGAGGCTACTTCAACCTGCGCCGCCGGGCCGGGGGGCACAGGTAGCAGCCGCGGGCATGGTCGTTGACCACCCCGACCGCCTGCAGGTAGGCGTAGATGATCGTGGAGCCCACGAAACGGAAGCCACGCTTAAGCAGGTCCCTGGAGATCTGGTCGCTGAGGGGCGTCCGGGCCGGGACGCCCCGGGGGCCGGGGCGGTTCACGACCGGCTTGCCGCCGACGAAGGCCCACAGATAGGCGTCGAAAGAGCCGAATTCCCGCTGGACCGCGAGGAAGGAGCGGGCATTGCTCACGGTGGACTCGATCTTCAGCCGGTTGCGTACGATGCCGCTATCGCGCCGCAGTAGCGCCCGGCGGCGGGCGTCGAAGCGGGCCACCCGCGCCGGGTTGAAGTTGGCGAAGGCACGGCGGTAGCCGGTGCGCTTGCGCAGAATCGTGAGCCAGGACAGCCCGGCCTGGGCGCCCTCGAGGGTGAGCATCTCGAACAGCAGCCGCTCCTCGTGCACCGGCCGTCCCCACTCCCGGTCGTGGTAGCGCACGTAGTCCGGATCCGCCTGCGCGACCCAGCGGCAGCGGGGACGATCGGCAGCCCTCGGTCGGGACTTGCGTGCAGCGGTGCTCTCACTCATCGGCGGTCTATGAGGCTGACTGTGGGGTCGCGCGGCGCTTTAGAACTGGTAGCTGATCTTGCCGCTCGTTTCGCTGAGCTGCCCGGCGGCGATCAGGTGATCGATGAGCACCTGGATGTCGTGCTCCGGGATCTTCTTGGAGAAGTGCGAGTACAGGTGCGCGGCGAGCGCCTTGCGTGTGCGCGGACGGCGGGTTCTGGCGCTGCCGGACAGCCATTGCAGGGCCTTCTCGGGCACGCTGGCCGGCGCACTCACCGCGGCGGGGCGCTGGCTGGCGGCCGGCGCACGCCGGCCCTCGGCCGGGGGGCGCCGGCTCTCGGTTCCCGCCGCCGGGTAGGCCTCGCGCAGGCTGTGGGCGCGCCGTACCGCAAAGCCGCGCCCCACCAGGTGCTTGACCAGCGGGTCGAAGCCCTTGTCCTTGGAGAGGATGATGCAGGCGGACTCCGGCGAGCGCGTCAGGTATTCGCCCAGGTAGTAGGCGATGTGGAAGTCGAGCGCGTTCTTTCCCTGGCCTTCGATGTCGATGGCGACGAAGCGCTCGCGCAGGTTCAGCGCCGCCTTGAGGAACTCCTTCGGCACCGATTTCTGCGAGGCGCCGAAGAAGAACGGCACCAGGACGCCGGCGGGTATTTCCCCGAGTTCGATCTTGCCGATGTTCTCGTAGTCGACCAGTAGGATGCTTTGGGTCATGGGTTTCGTAGGGCGTCCGTTCGATGCTGTTAATTCGGGGATCTTCAGGTCCAGCAGAGCCATCGCGACTTGCAGCTCGACGAAGGTTTGCACGCTCAGGAGGGTGGTCTTCTCCTCGTCTGTACAGAGTCATTCCAGCTGTCGTGCCACACGCCTTGTCATCGCTCGTGGCCTGGAGCGCGCGCCCGGAGAGATTCGAACTCCCGACCCTCAGGTTCGAAGCCTGATGCTCTATCCAGCTGAGCTACGGGCGCACAGGAACAAAGAATACCACCGCCGCCAGGTTCTGCGGTCAGCGCAGGGCGTCGGGATCAGCTACGATTTTCTGTAACTCAGGCAGCGCGTGCAAAGGGGCTGAGGTCGAGCTCACAACCGCGCCTACCGGGGTGAATAGTCCGGCGGCACAATGACCGCCGGATCGCAGAAAGGCAGCGCCATGTCCCTGTTCGACCTGTCGGGCAAAGTCGCCCTCATCACCGGCTCCAGCCGCGGCATCGGCCGGTCCATCGCCGAGCAGATGGCGCTGCATGGCGCCAAAGTGGTGATCTCCAGCCGCAAGGCCGAGGCCTGCGAGGCGACCGCCGCTGCGATCAGCGCCGCCGGCGGCACCGCCTTTGCGATGACCTGCAATGTCGGGCGCAAGGAGGAACTGCAGGCCTTGGTCGATGCAACGGTTGCCCGCTGGGGCCAGATCGACATCGTGGTCTGCAACGCCGCCACCAACCCGACCTTCGGCCCCTCGATCGACACGCCCGACGAGGCGCTCGAGAAGGTCATGCAGACCAACCTCTACAGCAACGTCTGGCTGTGCAAGATGACGCTGCCAGGGATGGCGCAGCGCAAGGACGGCGCCGTGATCATCGTCTCCTCGGTCGGCGGGCTGATCGGCAGCCGCTTGCTGGGCGCCTACTGCCTCTCCAAGGCCGCCGACATGCAGCTGGCGCGCAATCTCGCGGTGGAATGGGGTCCGCACAACATCCGCGTCAACTGCATCGCGCCCGGAGTCATCCGCACGCACTTCTCGCGCGCCCTGTGGGCGGAAGAGGCGCGCGGTGCGGCCGTGGCCCGTGCCTACCCGCTGCGGCGCCTGGGCGAGCCGGAGGATGTGGCCGGTGTCGCCGTGCTGCTCGGCTCGCGTGCCGGGAGCTTCATTACCGGACAGACGATCGTGGTGGATGGCGGCGGGATCGTGAACGGGGAAGCCTCGGTCTAGGGCTTGCCGGTCAGGTGCGCCGCCGCTGCAACGCATACCAGACCCCCAGCAGTCCGAACCAGAAGGGCGCGACATACAGGGCGACGCGCGTGTCCTTGTCCAGCCACAGCATGGCGGTGACCCCGAGCAGGAACGCCAGCACCAGGTAATTGGCGAGCGGGGCGAAGGGCATGCGGAACGGCGCTGCGGCCACCGTCCCCGCCCGGATGGCGCGCCGGTAGTTGCGGTGCGCGACCATGATGATGCCCCAGGTCCACAGCGTGCCAATCAGGGTAATGCTCGTGACCCAGGTGAATACCTCCTTGGGCACCACGTAGTTGAGTACCACCGCGATGAGCATCACGGCGGCCGAGACGTGGATGCCGGCGGCCGGCACGTGCTGGGCATTGAGCACACCGAAGAGCTGTGGCGCCTGCCGCCGGTGCGCGAGTGACCACAGCATGCGCCCGGTGCTGAATAATCCGCTGTTGCACGAGGAGGCGGCCGCAGTAATCACGACCAGCGTGATGATGCCGGCGGCCCCAGGAATGCCGAGCTTCTCGAACACGAAGACGAAGGGACTCACGCTCGGGCTGAGCTCGTTCCACGGCACGACCGACATGATGATCACGAGCGCCCCGAGGTAGAAGATCAGGATGCGGATGATGATGCCGTTGGTGGCGCGCGGCAGCACGACGGCCGGGTTCTGCGCCTCTCCGGCGGTCACCCCGATCAGCTCGACGCCGGAATAGGCGAACATCACGATCTGCAGCGTGAGCAGCACGGCGCCGATGCCGAAGGGCAGGAAGCCGCCGTGCGCGGTGAGATTGCCGAATCCGGCGGTCGCTCCGAAGCTGCCGACGTGGAACACGATCACCGCAAGTCCGGCGACGATCAGCGCGACGATGGTGATCACCTTGACGAGGGCGAACCAGAACTCAAGTTCGCCGAACACCCGCACCGCCAGCAGATTGGAGCCGTACAGCGCCACCAGCGCGATGAGTGCGGGCAGCCACTGCGGGATGTCGGGAAACCAGTAGCGCACATAGATGCCGATCGCGGTCAGCTCCGCCATCGCCATCACCACCCACATGAACCAGTACGACCAGCCGGTGACAAAGCCCGCAAACGGCCCGCAGAACTCCTCGGCGTAGCTGGCGAAGGAGCCGGCGACCGGGCGGTAGGTCAGCAGTTCCCCGAGGGCACGCATGATGAAGAAGATGGCGAGCCCGCCGAGCGCGTAGGCGAGCAGCAGGCCCGGTCCGGCGTTGTGGATGGCCTTCGCCGAGCCCAGGAACAGGCCAACGCCGATCGTGCCGCCGATGGCGATGAGCTGGATGTGGCGGTTCGCAAGATTGCGCGACAGGCTCGGGTCAGGATGGGTCATCGTTGCGTTCCGGTGTCCAAGGGTAAAGAAGAAGGTCAGTGCGCCGGGGGGCCGAGCAGTGCGTAGCGTCGGCCCTGCGGCAGCTCGTAGCGCTGCACCAGCCGCGCGGCTCCGGCGTCCACCAGCGTGGCGGCGACCCCATCACCCGGGTCGGCCGCGACGTGGTATTGCGCGAGCCAGCGCCGCAGCTTGCCGCTTGCGTGCCCCGGAAGCAGCACGAGCACGCGCGCCGAGGTGGGACGCGAGGCGAACCAGTTGCGCACCGCGCGCTCCTTCCCGGAGGCATCACTCACCAGCGCGGCGACCGGGGTGGCGAAGCCATGGTCGAGCACGGCCAGTGTGGTTTCGTCCGGATCCAGCAACACCAGTTGCTGGAGCTCCGTTTCGGCGCGGATGCGGCGCGCCAGGCCGCCCAGGTCCTGCCACTGGTCGATGACCGGCAGCACGAGCAGCGCCGTGAGGCACACTGCGGAGGCGTACCCGGTGTAGGACCAGGCAAGGCTGCCACCCGGATCTGCGTGCCGCTGTGCCTGGCTCGAGCGCCGCCACGCGAGCACGCCGGTGCCGAGGATCGCGGCGCCCAGCACTACGCACCCGGGGGTACTCACCGTGTGGCTCATGCCGAAGACCGCGATGGCCGCGATGAAGACAACCGCGATGGCCGCCACCAGTACCCGGGTGCCGCTGATGCAGAAGCGATCAAAGGCGTCCGCCGCGTGGCGCAGCTGCTGCAGCCACAGGCCGGCGAGCACCGCGATCCCCAGCAGCCCCGGTGCGGCATACACATCGCGTGCGGTCGCCGCGAACGAGAGGATGGCGAGGAAAGGCACGCAGGCGGCCAGTGCAAAGCGCCACGCGCGTCCGGCAAGCCCCGGTGCACGGGCCTGGTGCCATGCACTGCGCAGCGCCGCGGCTGCCACCAGTGTCCATGGCAGCAGGTAAAACGGCAGCTCCAGCAGGTACTTGCCTGCACGGTTGTGGTGCCCGCTGGTGTAGTCCAGTGCCGCCGGGGCCTGCACCTGTACAAAGCGACCCACAACGTTGTTCCAGAAGAGCGTACGCAGCGCCTCAGCCCCGTGCGTCATGCTCATGACACAGGCGACCCACGGTCCGATGATCAACGCCTGCAGCAGCAAGCCGGCGTACAGCTCCGGGCGGCGCAGTTCCGACCAGCGGCGCTCCCAGCCAATGAGGGTGAGGAGTGCCAACCCCGGCACGAGCCACCCCGGGGCGCTCTTGGCCATGAAGCCGATGGCGGCGCCGATGTGCATCAGCGCGTAGCCACGCGCTTTCGCCCAGCCTGCCGGCGCGTTGTAGCCGCGCCATAGCCCGAGCAGCGCGAGCGCATTGCCGGCGACCAGGCAGGCATCCGGTGCCAGCCAGATCCCGACGCGAAGGGAAAGCAGCGCGCTGCCGGCCACGAGCGCGGCCAGCACGGCCGGCAGCACTTCCAGGCCCATGGCGAGCGCGAGCGCGCCCACGGCGAGCACCGTGACGAGGACGTAGAGGAGGTTGGGTGCGCGGGCCGCCGCGGCCGAGTCACCCAGCGCGGACAGCGCCACGGCGGACATCCAGTACGTCAGCGGCGGCTTCTCAAGGAAAGGCGTGCCGGCCAGCTGCGGTAGCGTGCGGTCGCCCTGCAGGCTCATGCGCCAGGCGATGTCTGCCTCGCGCGGCTCATCGGGGGTCCACAGCGCGCGGCCGAAGATGCCTGCCAGCCACAGCGGGGCGAGCGCGACGACCACGAGCACGACCAGCCGGCGTGCCGGTGTGGCGCCGCGGCTGAGGTGACCGATCAGTGCGCCCCCTGCGACTGCGCCCGGGAGGGCGTGCCGGCTGCGGCCAGGCGGGCATCGAGCCAGCGCACCAGGGGGCTCAAGTCCGCCTTCATCAGGTGCAGGCCGAGCTTGGAGCGACGCCAGAGGATATCCTCGGCGGTGCGTGCGAACTCCTCGCGGCACAGGTACTGGAGCTCGCGCTCGTACAGCTGCGGCAGCACCTCGGTGCCAAGTCCCGCCATCGAGGTGGCGCCGCCAATGACCCGGACGATGCGCGTGCCGTAGGCGTGCGCGTAGCGCCTGCGCAGTGGCCCGGGCAGCCACGGATAGCTGCGCTCGCACGCGCGCAGGAACACCGCGAAGCTTCCCTCGGGCATGTCCCCGCCCGGCAGCTGCGCCCGTGCGGTCCAGGCCGGGGCGCGCGTGCCCAGCACCCCTGCCAGCAGGCCCACGGCATCCTCGGAGAGCTTGCGGTAGGTGGTAATCTTGCCGCCGAACACGGACAGCAGCGGCGCCGGCACGCGGTCCAGCTCCAGCGCGTAGTCACGCGTGACGCTCATCGGGTCGTTGGACTCGTCCTTAAGCAGTGGACGCACGCCGGAGTAGCTCCACACTACATCGGTGGGCGCGATCTGCTGCCGGAAGTAGCGGTTCGACAGGGCGCACAGGTAGGCGATCTCGGCTTCGTCGATGTGCACGGCGGCCGGGTCGCCGCGATAGTCCACATCGGTGGTGCCCAGCAGCGTGAACTCGTGCTCGTAGGGGATGGCGAAGACGATGCGCCGGTCCTCGTTCTGGAAGATGTACGCGAAGCGGTGCTCGAAAAGCCGGGGTACCGTGATGTGGCTGCCCTTCACCAGGCGCACCTGGTGCGCCGCCTGCACCGGTGTGGAGCGCGCCACGAACTCGCTCACCCAGGGGCCGGTGGTGTTGACGGCAACCCGTGCCTGCACCTGGTGCTCGCCGCCGCTGCCGCGCAGCAGCGCGCGCCAGCCACCGCCCTCGGGGGTGAGTCTTTCGCAGCGCACGCGCGTGAGGATCGTGGCGCCGCGCGCCTGCGCATCCAGCGCGTTGAGCACCACCAGCCGCGCATCATCGACCCAGCCGTCGGAGTACACGAAGCCGCGCCCGTAGCCGTCCTTGAGCGGCGCCCCGGCGATGTGCCTCTTCAGGTCAATCGCCGACGATGCGGCCAGGTGTGCCCGGGAGGCGAGGTGGTCGTACAGGAACAGCCCGGCACGGATCATCCAGGCCGGCCGCAGGTGCGCGTCGTGCGGCATGACGAAGTGCAGCGGCCGCATGATGTGCGGAGCGGCACCGAGCAGCACCTCGCGCTCGCGCAGTGCCTTGCGCACGAGGGAGAAGTGGAATTCCTCGAGATACCGCAGGCCGCCGTGGATCAGCTTGGTGCTGGAGGAGGAGGTGTGCGCGGCCAGGTCGTCCTGCTCGCACAGGACCACCTTGAGCCCGCGCCCGGCCGCATCACGGGCGATCCCTGTGCCGTTGACGCCCCCGCCGATGACCAGGACGTCGCAGATGTCCGCCGGGTTCGCGCTCACACCTGACGCGGGGCCTCCGGCGCGTAGAAGTCCGGATAGTCCTCGGAGAGCCCCTTGAACCTGCGGTGGATCCACAGGTACTGCTCGGGCGCGCGCCGCACCTGCGCCTCGATCATGTGGTTGAAGCGCTCGGCATCGGCCGCCGGATCGTCGGTGGGGAAGTTCTCCAGCGGCGGGTAGATCGTGGTGAGGTAGCCCTGGCTGCCCGGCAGGCGTTGCAGGAAGTACGGCAGCACCGGCGCACCGGTCATCTGCGCCAGGCGCGAGGTGAAGGTGTTGGTGGCGGCCGGGATTCCGAACATCGGCACCATCTGTGCGCCCTTCTTGCGGAAGCTCTGGTCCGGAGCGTACCAGACGGCCTCGTTGCTCTTGAGGGCGGAGATGAATGCGCGGATGTCATCGCGCGGGATCGCGTGCCCACCGTAGCGGCTGCGCAGCCTCCCGAGTACGTACGCCAGCACCTCGTTCTTGGGTGGCCGGTACAGGAAGCCCGTGCGGGTGATCGAGGCCACCGCGCGCCCGGCAAGCTCCAGCAGCGTGAAATGGCCGGTGAGCAGCAGGGCACCGCGACCGCGGGCCAGGGCGGCATGGACGTGCTCCGCGCCCTCGATGCGGATCAACCTGGCCATCCGCGCCGGGGTTCCCCACCAGGCCAGCGGAGTCTCCACGAGCGCCATGCCGAGGCTGGCAAAGTGATCGGCCAGCAGGCGCTTGCGCGCGGCCGCGTCCAGCTCCGGCAGGCACATTTCGATGTTGCGGCGTGCAACGGCGGCAAAGCGCAGCGGCAGCCGGCGCATGAAGGCGCCCAGGGCGCGACCCACCAGGCACAGTGCCGGGAAGGGCAGCAACACCAAGAGGCGCAGCAGTGCGAGGCCGATCCAGGTCGGCCAGTAGCGGGGCGCGAATAGGCGCAGGCGCATGGGATCCCCTGAGGCCTGCGTACAGGCCTTCGCGCGCGAGAATACCCGATTCCGGCGGGGTTTCTGTGGTCCAATGCCGCCGATGTCGCGTTCCGTGCCGAAGCTGGCCGCCCTGGCGGGTGTGCTCCTCTTACTGCTGGTCCTGTTTGTACTTGGTCCACCGTTGTGGACGCGGTACCTCGATGCGCTGGCGCGCCGCTCGGCGATGCTTTATCAGCCGCGCGAACTGCTCGGCGGCGGCAACGCGCCGCCGGCACCGCGCGTACTGCCGGGCACCGAGTTGCTGGACGCCCGCTCGCTCGAGGAGGCGGCGCGCTATGCCGGCGGGCACGGCGCCCAGGCGCTGATCGTCAGCCGCCACGACCATATCGTCTTCGAGCGCTACTGGCGCGGCAGCTCTTTCACTACCCTGATCGATGCGGGCACCTTCGCCCCGCTGCTGGCCGCCCTCGCCACCGGGCATGCGCTGTCGCATCGCCAGATCGGCTGGCCCGACGAGCCGGTAGGCATTCTCCTGCCCGAGTGGGCCAGTGATCCGCGCGGCGCCATCACGGTGCGCAACCTGCTGCAGTTCTCCAGCGGGCTCGCCCCGCAAGGTCCCGCGGATGACCCCAACGACCTGTCCGCCTCCCTGATGGCGCGCGCCCTCGCGGCACCCCCCGGATCGCGACGCCTGGAGCAGCCGGCCGATCCGCAGCTGCTGGCGCTGGTGCTGCAGAGGGCGACCCGCGAGCGCTACGCCAGCTATGTGTCCCAGACCATCTGGCGGCCGATCGGCGCCGGGGATGCGTGGCTGTGGCTCGACCATCCGGGCGGCACCCCGCACGCGGATTGCTGCCTCATCAGCCGCCAGGGGGACTGGATCCGCATCGGCGAACTGCTGCTGCGCGACGGCAACTATCGGGGGGACGAGCTCATGCGGCCCGGCTGGATCGCGGTGATGCGTTCCCCGGCCCGCAGTGATCCGGACTTCGGGATGTTCCTGCGACTGGCGAGCCGCCCGGCGCCCGGACAGGAGAGCTACGCGGCGCGCGATGTCTTCGTGGCCGGAGGGCCGGACGGCAACCGGCTGTGGGTTGTGCCCTCGCTCGGCATCGTGATCCTGCGCACCGGGACTGCCGTGCAGGCCGCTGCCGGCTGGGACGATGCCCGCATCCCGAACCTGGTGATGCGCGGGGCGCGTGACTACCTGCCGCCAGCGGCCTTGCCCGGGGCCGACCTGTCCTCGATCGTTCCCGGCCACTAGCGGCAGCCGCGCGGGAGTACAGCCAGGTTGCGCCGACAGCTCGCAGCGCTATTTGTCTTCTGCGTCATCGATACGCTGGGCTTCGGCATCCTTATCCCGCTGGTGCCTTACATGGCGCACCGCTTCGGCGTGGCCCCGCAGTTCATCACCCCGGTGCTCGGCAGCTACTCGCTGTGCCAGCTCATCGCCGCACCCCACTGGGGCCGCCTCAGCGATCGTTACGGGCGCCGGCCCATCCTGATGAGCAGCCTCGCGGGGGCCTTCATCTCCTACGTGATGCTCGCGTTCGCACACGACATCTGGTGGCTGCTGGCCTCGCGCATGCTCGCCGGGGCCATGGCGGGCAACATTGCAGCCGCCTTCGCCTATGCCTCCGACGTGAGCCCGCCCGAGAAGCGCGCCGCGGCCCTTGGCATGATCGGGGCTGCCATCGGCATCGGCTTCACCCTCGGCCAGCCCGTGGGGGGGCTGCTCGCCGGCAAGGATGCGGCCAGCGCCAACTTCGTGCTCCCGGCGGTGGTCTCCGCCGGTACCAGCCTGTGCGCCATCCTGCTGGTGCGCTTCGTCCTGCCCGAGAGCCATGCGGCCGGTGCGCACACGAGCCAGCCGCGGCGCGGTTCCCTGCGACTGCTGCGCGAACGCCCGGCGCTGGCGCTGCTGGCGGGAGCCACCCTTGCGGTCACCTATTCGCAGGCGGTGCTCGAGTCGATCTTCGCGATCTGGGCCCTGCATCTGTACGGGTTCGGCCCGCGTACCGTGGGGCTGTTGCTGCTCGGAGGGGCGGTGCCCGCACTGCTGATGCAGGGGGCGGTGGTGCGCGTGCTCGCACCGCGCGTCGGCGAATCGCGGCTGGCGATGTGCGGGGTACTCGCCTACGTGACAGGCCTCCTCACGCTGAGCCTCGTCCCGAGCTTCAGCGGCACCATCGCGGGGCTGGTGTTCTGCGGACTTGGCCTGGGTGCCTACAACCCGAGCGCCTCCGCACTGGCCTCCCGGCAGTCAAGCCAGCGGGATCGTGGGGCGGTTATGGGCGCCTATATCTCGAGCGCCAGTCTCGCCCGCGTGCTCGGACCTTTCACCTCCGGGGCGATCTACGCGCAACTGGGCAGCGCTGCACCGTTCCTGGTCGGGGCCTGCGTCACGCTGCCGGCCGCCTGGCTGGTGCGCCGCGCCGCCGCTGCGCGCGTCAGCTGAGGGCAACCTCAGTCGTGACTTCACGAGCCTGGTGCCGTGCATTGGCGCAGGCAACCCTGCCCTGGAGGCCGGGGACCGGCCACCAGGCTCTCGCGGCCGCCTACAGTTCGATTTCGGTCTCGAATATCGACACTGCCTGGCCGCTGATCCACACCCCTGCGAGGTCCTTGCCGACGAATTCCAGTTCCACCTCGACACGTCCGGGGCGGTGCAGTGAATGCCCCTGGATGCCGGTGAAGCGCGCCCGCTCTCCGGTTCGCTGCAACAGCCCGAGGTCCGCAAGATAGGCACCCAGCAGGCCATGTGCGTTGCCGCTGACCGGGTCTTCCATGATCCCGAGCGCCGGGCAGAACATGCGCGACTCGCTGAAATGATCGGTTGCATCCGGCGTCAGCGTGAACACGAAGTAGCCTGCGGCGCCGATCTGTGCGGACAGCGTGGTCAGGCGCTGCATGTCCGGCTTCAGGTGCTTCAGTGGGTCGGGTCCGCGCACGCCGATCATCAGGCGAGTGCCGCTCGCCCCGACGATGCGCAGCGGGATGCGCGTGTCGAGGCTCTCCGAGGCGAGCGCAAGTGCATCGAGTACCGCCAGCCGCTCGCGGTCGTTCAGTTCTCGTCCGAGTTGCGGTGGCTCGCGCCGTATCGCGATGGCGCGCTCCGCGCCGGTGCCGCGAACCTCGATGTCGACGATGCCGGCCTTGGATTTCTGGCGCTGCCAGCGCGGGGCGTCGTGCCGCCGCGACAGCACGTACTGCGCCGCCACCGTGGCGTGGCCGACGAAGCCGACCTCGCTGCGTGGGGTGAAGAAGCGCGCACGCACGGTGTGGTCGTCGGCGTCGGGGGCGAGGATGAATGCCGTCTCTGAGTTGTTGAGTTCGCGTGCGATCGCGAGCATCTGCGCTTCGGCGAGCACGTCTGCGTTGAGGACGACCCCGGCCGGATTGCCCGTGAAGGGTTCGCGGGTGAACGCATCAACCTGGTGCACCTGGATTTTGCGCTTCATCGTTCCTCTCCGCCTTTAGCACGGGCACAGCACCGGCACAGTCTGGTCCGGGGCGCGATCATAGCCGCAGTTGCGCCGGACAGCGTGCAATACTCTGCGGGCCAGCGTCATTTCGGAGACCTAGCCATGGAAATCGGTGTCGAGATCAGCCTGTACCCGCTGCAGGAGCAGTACGCGCCCGAGATCAAGGATTTCATCCGCCGCCTGCAATCGCAGCCGGCCATGCGCGTGGTCACTAACAGCATGAGCACACAGGTTTTCGGGCCTTACGAGGTGGTCATGGAGGCGCTGCGGTGCGAACTGCGCGCCACCCTCGAGAGCCAGCGCCACCGGTCCGGCAAGGCGGTGTTTGTCATGAAGGTGCTCGGGCCACTGGCGCCGCCCTGAGCGGACTGTTTTGGGCTGGCGGGGCGCATAGCGAACCGGCAAACTAGCCGATCCGGGGCGCGCTAGCCCCAAGATCAAGCTTCGGTTTTTTAAGAGGTACTGCATGGCGCTGTTGAGAGTCGTGGATCGGGATGGAATCGAACATGAGGTCGAGGCCAAGACCGGTCTGAAGGTGATGGAGAACCTGCGCGAACTCGACTATGGCGTGGCTGCCATATGCGGCGGGATGTGTTCCTGCGCGACGTGTCATGTGTACGTTGACCCGGAGTGGCAGTCACGGCTGCCGGCCATGATGTCCGATGAGCGCGAGCTGCTTGCCGAGCTGTCCCACTACCAGGAGGGTTCGCGTCTGTCCTGCCAGCTGGAATTCACCCCGGAGCTTGCCGGTCTACGCGTACGTATTGCGCCGGACGAATAGGGGTACGACCGTGTCCACTTCCAGCGTCCAGGTCGAGACCCGTGGGGCAGTTGCCCTGGTCACGCTCAATCGTCCCGACAGCGCCAACACGCTCAATCTCGAGATGGCGATGGACCTGCTTGCCGCCGCCCTCACCTGTGCGCGCAACTCAGCAGTCCGCGCCGTAGTGCTCACCGGCGCGGGCCGCAACTTCTGCTTCGGCGGCGACCTGCGTGCCATGGCCGCGCGTGAGAGCGGTGCTGATGACTACATCCGTGAGCTGACCACCTACCTGCACTCGGCAATCGCCCACTTTGCCCGCATGGACGCCCCGGTCATCGCCGCGGTGAACGGCACCGCCGCCGGCGCGGGCGTCGGACTGGTGGCGATGACGGACTTGGCGGTGTGTGCAGCCAACTCCAAGTTCAACCTGGCCTACACCGCAGCCGGCCTTACCCCTGACGCGGGCACCTCATTCTTGCTGCCGCGGATCGTCGGTGCCCGCCGCGCGATGGAACTGCTCATCCTCAATCGCACGCTGCTGGCGGACGAGGCGCTGGCTTGGGGCCTGGTGAACGAGGTGGTTGCGGAGGATCAGTTGCTGGCGCGCGCCATGGAAATGGCCGAGCAGCTGGCCAAGGGGGCGAGCGGCGCCTACGGGGCGACCAAGCGTCTGCTTGCGCACTCCCTCGGCGCGTTTGAGTCGCAGATGATCCTCGAGAGCGAGACCATCGCGCGCCACGCTGTCGGGGCAGAGGGTGCCGAGGGGATCGCCGCCTTCCTGGCCAAGCGCAAGCCGCAGTTCCCCGCCAAGTCCTCCCGCTGAACCTGCAAGGAATGGGATCTTGAAGAGCTGGTTCTTCGTCGCGCTGTTGGCGGCGCTCGCGCTGATCGTGGTGCGGGTGTACTTCAAGCTGCGTACCGTCAAGGGCTCGCGGGCCGAGTCCTGGGACGAGCAAATGATCGGGACGCTGCGCTCGCAGGGCTACGCGCCGTTTAACGACTACCGGGTGGATTTCTTCCTGTCGCTGCCCGACGAGGCCATCTGCGAGCGCGCCCGTGCCCGGCTGGAGCCGGAGTTCAGCGTCGACGTGAAGCCGATGAAGGAGGGCGCTGGGTTCAGCCTGCACGCCTCCAAGAGCATGCGACTCATCGTCCCTGAGATGCAGGCAATCAGCCGCCGCCTGACGGCGCTGGCCACCGAGCTCGGTGGCCGCTACGACGGCTGGGCCGCCTGAGGGCTCAGCGCTTCTCGGACTGGCGCCGTACCGCCTCCGCCGCCGCGGCGATGGCCGCCGGATCGCCCAGGTAGCGGCTGCGCAGTGGCTTGAGTTCCGCGTCGAGCTCGTACAGCAGCGGTACACCGGTCGGGATGTTGAGCTCCGTTATCTCCCTCTCGCTGACGTTGTCGAGCATCTTGACCATCGCGCGCAAACTGTTGCCGTGCGCAACCACCATGACGTTGCGTCCCGTGCGCAGCTCCGGGGCAATACGCGCCTCCCAGAAGGGCAGCACCCTTGCCAGCGTGTCCTTGAGCGACTCGGTGGCGGGCAGTTCGGCCGGGGCAATGCCCGCGTAGCGCACATCAAATCGCGGATGGCGCTCGTCATCCGGTGCAAGCGGCGGTGGCGGAATGTCGTAACTGCGCCGCCAGATCTTCACCTGCGCCTCACCGTGCTGCGCGGTGGTCTGCGCCTTGTCCAGCCCCTGTAGTGCGCCGTAGTGACGCTCGTTGAGGCGCCATGAGCGCTCGACCGGCAGCCACATGCGCTCCATCTCGTCCAGCATGATCCACAGGGTGCGGATCGCGCGCTTGAGAACCGAGGTGAAGGCGATGTCGACCGCCAGCTTCTCGCTGACCAGTTCGCGGCCCGCCCGCGCAGCTTCCTCGCGCCCCAGCGGCGACAGATCGACGTCGGTCCAACCCGTGAACAGGTTCTCGACGTTCCAGGTGCTCTGGCCGTGTCGTACCAGGATCAGCTTGCCGGGCACTGGACTTCCTTTGCTTGCGTGGAGGTGAAACTCAGATGGCCAGCTTGCGCACGGCCTCGACACCGACATTCAGGGTCGCAAAGTCGCCGGCGCCGGCGGCGCGCATGTCGGTAAGCGTGCGTTGCCAGTGGGCGAGGTCCTTGCCGGCTGAGTCCACCCAGGCGTTGACGCGCGCCTGTGCGCTGCCACGACCCTTGCGGGTCAGCACGCGCTCGGTGAGCCGCCGCTGCACGCGCAGCGCCGCATCGCGCAGCCCGGTGCGGGCGATCGCCTGCCACGGGCCATCGACGGCCAGTGCCTCGATGCGCGCCCGCAGCCAGTCAAAGCCGATGCGCGTTCCCACCTCAAAGTAGATCCGTGCGGTCTCGGCCACGCTGGCGCGGTGGGTGCGGGAGATCTCCGCGATGTCGAGCGCAGCGTTCAGGGCCTCGAGGCTGGCGATACGCGTGGCCAGCGCGTGCGGCAGGCCACCTGCGGTGAAGCGATTGCGGCTCTCCTCGAAGCGCGCCAGCTCGGCACCCGCAAGTACAGTGTGAATCTCGGCCTCGAGCAGTGCCACCGGCGTGCGGAACTCGGCGACTGCGGCGTCCACCTGCAGCCGGCTGCGCGCGGTGAGCAGCCAGTAAGTCACGTGTCGCAGCAGCCGGCTGGTCTGGAATGCCGCCTCGTACTGCAGGTTCGCGGTCACCTCGTTGTCGAGCGCCTCGATGTGCTCCCACACCGCGCGCATCGCGAAGATCTCGCGTGCCGCGGTGTAGGCGCGTGCGATCTGCGCCGGTTCCGCACCGGTATCATCCTGCACGCGGGTGACGAAGGTCGGGCCCATGCGGTTGACCACGCTGTTGGTCGTGGCCGTGGCGATGATTTCGCGGCGCAGCCGGTGGCGGGCGATGGCGCGCGGGAAGCGCTCGCGCACCGGGGCGGGGAAATAACGCGCCAGTTCCGCGGAGAGGTAGGGATCCTCGGGAACGTCGGAGGCCAACAGGTGCGTGTTCAGCCAGATCTTGCTGTAGGCGAGCAGGATGGCGAGCTCCGGCCGCGTGAGCCCCGACCCACGCTTACGCCGCTCGGTCAGCTCGTCGTCGGTTGGCAGGAACTCGAGTGCCCGATTCAGCTCCCCGGAGCGCTCCAGGGAGCGGATCAGGTGCTGGTACTCCGGCAGACGCGCGGCGGACTGCAGTTCCATGGTGCTGATGGCCTGGCTCTGCAGGTAGTTGTTGCGCAGCACCAGGGTCGCGACCTCATCGGTCATGCGCACCAGCAGGCGGTTACGGTCACCACGCTTCAGCCGCCCCTCGTGCACCAGGGGATTGAGGAGGATCTTGATGTTGACTTCAAGGTCCGAGGTATTGACGCCTGCGGAGTTGTCGATGAAATCGGTGTTGAGCCGGCCGCCGGCGCGTGCGTATTCCACGCGACCCCGCTGTGTAAGGCCGAGGTTGCCACCCTCGCCGACCACCCGCGCGCGCAGTTCCCGGCCGTCTATGCGCAGCGAGTCGTTGGCGCGGTCGCCGACTTCGATGTTGCGCTCGTCGCTCGCCTTGACGTAAGTGCCGATGCCACCGTTCCACAGCAGGTCCACCGGCATGCGCAGGATCGCGCGGATGACCTCAGTCGGTGTGGCGCTGCCAGCTTCGAGGCCCAGCAGGGCGCGCGCCTCGGGTGACAGGGCGATTGATTTTGCAGTGCGCGCGAAAATGCCGCCGCCGCGCGACAGCTTCTTGCGGTCATAGTCGTCCCAGCTCGAGCGCGGCAGCGCGAAGAGGCGCGCGCGCTCGGTGAGGCCGGCGGCCGGATCCGGGTCCGGGTCGAGGATGATGTGCCGATGGTCGAAGGCGGCCTGCAGGCGGATGTGAGGCGAGAGCAGCATGCCGTTGCCGAACACATCGCCGGACATGTCGCCGATGCCGGCCACCGTAAAGTCGGTCTTCTGTGTGTCGATGCCGATCTCGCGGAAGTGACGCTTGACGCACTCCCAGGCGCCGCGGGCGGTGATGGCCATCTTCTTGTGGTCGTAGCCCTCCGAGCCGCCGGAGGCGAACGCATCGCCGAGCCAGTAGTGATAGTCGGCGGAGATCGCGTTGGCGATGTCGGAGAAGGTCGCCGTCCCCTTGTCGGCGGCGACCACCAGGTAGGTGTCGTCGGCGTCCGTGCGTACCACCAGCGGCGGCGGGACAATCTTGCCAGCGACGATGTTGTCGGTCAGATCGAGCAGGGCACGGATGAAGATCTGGTAGCAGCTGACGACCTCGGCCTGGATCTCCTCGCGTGTGCCGGCGGCGGGCAGGCGCTTGGCGACGAATCCGCCCTTGGCACCCACCGGCACGATGAGGGTGTTCTTGACGTTCTGCGCCTTCATCAGGCCCAGGACCTCCGTGCGGAAGTCCTCGCGCCGGTCGGACCAGCGGATGCCGCCGCGCGCGACATAGCCCATGCGCAGGTGCACGCCCTCGACCCGCGGGCTGTAGACGAAGATCTCGAACTTTGGCCTTGGCAGCGGCAGGTCGGGGATCTTTGCCGGGTCCAGCTTGAAGCAGACGTAGGGCTTGGGCAGCCCCTCCGAGTTGTGCTGATAGAAGTTCGTGCGCAGGGTGGCCTGCACCATGGTCAGGTAGGCACGCAGGATGCGGTCATCATCGATGCTGGCGACTGCATCGAGGCCGGTGCGGATCTGTGAGACGATTCCGACCGCCTTGCGATCGTTTGCCCGTTGACTGTTGCCGGCGGGGTCGAAGCGGGTTTCAAACAGGCGCACGATGTCCCGGGCGATCGGCGCGTTCGCCGCGAGCGTGCGTTCCATGTAAGCCTGGCTGAATGGCACCCCGGTCTGCAGCAGGTAGCGGCAGTAGGCACGCAGAATCACGATCTGGCGCGCGTTGAGCTCGGCCCCCAGCAGCAGGCGGTTGAAGCCGTCGTTCTCGATGGTCCCAACCCAGGCTTCCTCAAACGCATCGCGGAAGATGACCTCGATGCGCGCGATATCGACGATCAGTCCATCGCGCTGTTCGAGCTCGAAGTCCTGGATCCACGCGCCGCCGCCTTCCGGCCAGTTCAGCGCATAGGGTCGCTCGGAGATGACGCGCAGCCCGAAGTTCTCCAGCATCGGCAGCACGTCCGAGATCGGCACCGGGTCGCCGAGCTTCACAATCTTAAGGTGTACGCGCTGCTGCTTCTGCCCGGGCGGCCGGTACAGGTTCAACCGCAGGGCGCGCGGGTAGACGCGCAGCAGCTCCAGGTCCGCCAGGTCCTCCAGTGCGTCCGGCGGTGCCACGTCTTCCTGGTAGGCGAGCGGGAAGGTGTGCTGGTAGCGGTTGATCAGGACGAGGCCGGGGGCTTCGCCGCGCCGCTCGCTGAGCTCCGCGCGCAGCCGGTCGACCCAGGTCAGGGCCGCTTCGGCGATGCGCTGCTCGATCTTCGCAAAATCGGGCTTGCGGTCCTTGGCCGGGTCGGTGCGCACCAGCACGTGCACGCGCGCGTGATTGGATCCGGAGATCAGCGCCTGGCTCTCGACTTCGGTCCCGCTGAAGCCATCGCGCACGATGCGTTCGATGCGCTCGCGTACCTCGGTGTTGTAGCGGTCACGTGGCACGTACACCAGGCAGGAATAGAAGCGGTGGTATGGGTCGCGGCGCACCAGCAGCCGCACGGTGCGCCGCTCGTACATGTTCACCACACCGCGCACGATGCGGATCAACTCGGGAACTCCCGCCTGGAACAGTTCATCGCGCGGGTAGGTTTCCAGCGCATTGAGGACGGCCTTGCCGTCGTGGCTGGCAGGATCGAGGCCGAAGTGCTCGATGACGTCGTCGACCTTGCGGCGCAGGACCGGGATGTCGCGGGGGCTGCCGTTGTAGGCGGTGGAGGTCCACAGGCCGAGGAAGCGATGCTCGCCGCTGACGCTCCCGTGCTCATCGAAGGTCTTCACGCCCACGTAGTCCAGGTACTCGCCGCGGTGCACGGTCGCGGTAGAGTTTGCCTTGGTGATGATGAGCAACTCCGGGGCGCGCGCCCTGTCCCGCACGTCGCCGCGCAGCACGGTGGCCCCGGGCCTCTGCCCCTCGCGGCGTGCGGTGCTGAGGATTCCGAGCCCCGAGGCGCGCTCCGGGATGAGCCGGTCCTCGCTGCGCCCGCGCTCCAGTCGGTAGTGCCGATATCCGAGCAGGACGAAGTGTCCGCCCTCCATCCAGTCGAGCAGATGTCCGGCCTCGGCCACCTCGCCGGGCGGCAGCGCCGGCGGATCGGTCGCCAGTTGGGCGATGACCTCGCGGACGCGCTTGCGCATCGGCATCCAGTCGCGGACGACGATGCGCACGTCAGCCAGTGTGGTTTCCAGATCCCGCTGCAGCGCCTGCAGTTGCGCCGGATCATTGATGCGGTCGATCTCGTAGAGTTGCCAGGACTCTGCTTGCACCGCGTGAGCGCCATTTGCGCCGAGGTCAAGAAGGCGTCCCGCGCGGTCGCGTCGCACCTGCAGTACCGGATGCACGATCAGGTGCACGGCCAGATCCGCCCGGCTGAAGGCCATGCCGAGCGAGTCCACGAGGAAGGGCATGTCATCGGTGACGGTGAACACCAGTGTGTGCGGGCACTCGAAGCCGTCCGCCGCCAGGGTTGGGTTGTAGACCCGCACCAGCGACCGCCCGGAGGGCCGGCGCATGGCAAAACGCAGGTGCGCGAGCGCGGCCTTGGCGAGCGTGCGCGGTTCGCGGGCGGCCAGGTCCTCTTCGGCGACGCCGTGAAAGTAGGTGCGCAGGAAGCGCTGCGAGAGCTGTTTTGGACCGCCTGCGCGCCCGGCGGCCCGCTTGATCCGCTCGATCAGCGCGACGCGCGCGGCAGGGATGCTGCGAAGCAGCCGGCTATCCTCAACGGCAACTGCGGCCATACGCAATCATCCTAAGTTCTGGGGGATGGCGGCATCGCCTGCGCTCGGCGCAGCGCAAGTGCGCGACAAGTCCCCACGTTGTTGCGGCGCGCGATTATACATGTGCGCCATGCCGCACGGATTGCTACGCCGTGCCGGGGTGGCGCCGGCGGCGGCCGGCCGCGGGCGGGAGGGCTATAATGGCGCCAATTACGAAATGCCCGTTTCCACTGGAGCGGCAGGTGGGTGTATGAGCGGCCTATTTGACAACCCGATGGGTACGGACGGGTTCGAGTTCGTCGAATACACGGCTCCGGATCCGCAGTTGCTGCGCACCTTGTTCGAGCGCCTGGGATTCCCGGTCGTGGCGCGGCACCGTTCCAAGAACGTGACGCTGCACCGGCAGGGCGAAATTAACTTCATCATCAACGCCGAGCCGGAGTCCTTCGCGCAGTCGTTCGCGCGTGCCCACGGACCGTCGGCCTGCGCCATGGCCTTCCGGGTGCGTGATGCGGCCGCAGCCTACAATCGCGCTCTGTCGCTGGGGGCGAAGCCCGGCCCGCAGAGCGCCGGCCCCATGGAACTGAACATCCCCTGTATCGAGGGGATCGGCGGCTCACTCATCTATCTTGTGGACCTGTACGGCGAGCGTTCCATCTATGACGTGGACTTCCGCCCGGTAGCCGCTGCGCCCACCGAGAAGGTGGGCCTGGTCCTCATCGATCACCTCACGCACAACGTCGGTCGGGGCCGCATGGATCTGTGGGCGGGCTTCTACGAAAAGCTGTTCAACTTCCGGGAGATCCGTTACTTCGACATCGAAGGCAAGCACACTGGATTGTTCTCACGCGCCATGACCAGCCCGTGCGGCAAGATTCGGATTCCAATCAACGAGTCTCAGGACGACAAGAGCCAGATCGAGGAATACCTGCGCGAGTACCAGGGCGAGGGCATCCAGCATATTGCCCTGTCCACCCTCGACATCTATCGCACGGTAGATGTGCTGCAGTCGCATGGCGTGGCCTTCCAGAAGACCCCGGCCACTTATTACGAGGGCGTGCCTGCACGCGTCCCCGGCCATCGGGAGGCGCTCGCCGAACTCGCCAAGCGCAACATCCTGATCGACGGCAATCCCGAGAAGGGCGAGGGCGTGCTGCTGCAGATATTCACGCAGAACGTGATCGGGCCGATCTTTTTCGAGATCATCCAGCGCAAGGGCAACGAGGGCTTTGGCGAGGGCAATTTCCGGGCGCTGTTCGAGTCCATCGAGCAAGACCAGATCCGGCGCGGGGTGATCTAGCACCGCGCCTCCCCGAGGCACCGCGCGGTGGCCTCAGGGCCGGTGCTCGCGCGCGAGGTAAGCCTTGCTCTGCATCTCGATCAGGCGGCTCGCGGTACGCTCGAAGACCTGCGCCAGGCGCGATCCCCGGTACAGCGCCATGGGCGGCGCCGCGGCAGCCACGATCAGCTTGACGTTGCGGTCGTAGAACTCATCGACCAGGGCCACGAAGCGGCGCGCGGCATCCTCGTGGTGCGCATCGAGCACGGGAATGCCGGAGACCAGCACTGACTGGAACTCGCGCGCAATTTCAATGTAGTCATCCTGGCTGCGCGGCCCCTCACACAGGGCAGCAAAGTCGAACCATACCGCCCCATGGCCGGCGCGCACGACGGCAATCGGCCGGCTTTCGATCTGGATTGAGCCGCCGGCCTGCGTGCCGTTTCCGGCGAGTTCGCCAAACAGGGACTCGAGTCGCGCGTGCGTGTCCGCGGCTGCGGAATCCAGGTAGATGCCCGCCTGAGCCAGCTGGCGCAGCCGGTAGTCGGTGCCGCCTGCGAGCTCCAGTATCCGCGTGTGCTCCTCGAGCAGCCGGATGGCAGGCAGGAACCGCTGTCGCTGCAGTCCGTCCTTGTAGAGCTGCGCCGGCGGCGCGTTCGAAGTGGCCACCAGTGTTACACCACGTGCAAACAGGCCCGCAAACAGGCCGCCGAGGATCATTGCGTCGGCGATGTCAGCCACATACAGCTCGTCGAAGCACAGGATGCGTGTGTCGGCGGCGATCCGTGTTGCAACTCCCTCCAGCGGTGACTCCTGATGTTTCAGCTGTGTTAGCTGCGCATGCACCTCGTGCATGAAGCGATGAAAGTGCAGTCTGCGCCGTTCGCCAAAGGGCAGGCTCTCGAAGAACAGGTCCATGAGCCAGGTCTTGCCACGACCGACCCCGCCCCACAAATACAACCCCTTGAGTGGCTGGCGCGGCTGCGGCTTCAGGCGGCTGCCCAACCAGCGGGGTAGCAGGATTGCGGAGGGTGTGGCCGCGATCAGCCGTGCACGCAGATCATCGAGGCTGGCGAGCGCCTGCAACTGGGCCGGATCGGCGCCGAAGCCGCGCTCGCGAAGCTTTACACGGTAGGCGCGCGCGAGCTCTGACGGTGCCTCCTCGCTCACGCGCTCAGGCCTGCAGTTCGGGCAGGTCGCGAAAATATTCAAGGGCTCCGGGGTTTGCGAGAGCATCAACATTCTTGACCGGCAGCCCATGCACCACGTTGCGCACGGCGAGCTCGGTGATTTTTCCCGAGAGCGTGCGTGGTATGTCGGCAACCGCGATGATCTTGGCCGGCACGTGGCGGGCGGTCGTCGCGGCACGGATGGTGGCGCGGATCTCGCGTCGGAGCGCATCGTCGAGCTCAATTCCTGGCTGCAGGCGCACGAACAGTACGACGCGCACGTCACCGTCCCATTCCTGGCCGATAGCCAGGGCCTCGGCGATCTGCGGCATGCTCTCGACCGCGGAGTAGATCTCGGCAGTGCCGATGCGTACGCCGCCAGGGTTCAGTACGGCATCGGAGCGCCCGTAGATCACGACGCCATCGTGTGCGGTGATGGCGGCGTAGTCTCCGTGGTACCACACGCCGGGGAAACGTTCGAAGTAGGCGGCGCGGTACTTCACATCCCCCGGGTCGTTCCAGAACCCTACCGGCATGGAAGGGAAAGGGGCCGTGCACACCAGTTCGCCGCGCGCGCCGCGCACGGCGTGCCCAGCCTCATCGACGACCTCCACCGCCATTCCGAGCCCACGACACTGAATCTCGCCGCGGTAAACCGGGCGCGTCGGGCAACCGAGCGCAAAGCAGGAAACGATATCGGTGCCCCCGGAGATCGAGGCCACCTGGATGTCGCTCTTGATCGAGCGGTACACGAAGTCGAAACCCTCGGGCAGCAGCGGCGATCCGGTCGACAGCAGCGTGCGCAAGCCCGTGAGATCCATGTAGTCGCTGGTCTGGAGGTTGTGCTTCTCCAGCGCTGAGAGGTATTTCGCGCTGGTGCCGAAGATCGTGATGCGTTCCTCGTGTACCAGCTTCCAGAGCGCCGTGGGCCTGGGGTGGAACGGGCTGCCGTCGTACAGAATCAGGGTCGCCCCCGTGGCGAGGGCGCTTACCAGCCAGTTCCACATCATCCAACCGCAGGTAGTGAAGTAGAACAGCCGGTCACCACGCTTCAGATCGACGTGCAGCAGGTGTTCCTTCTGGTGCTGGAGCAATGTGCCGCCGGCGCCGTGCACGATGCATTTTGGTACGCCGGTGGTGCCGGAGGAATACAGGATGTACAGCGGATGGTTGAACGGCAGGTCAGTGAATGTCGGGGCCCGGCCGCGGGTGCCGAAGTCTTGCCACAAGCGCGTGCGCGCGGCGGCCGGCCCGAACCGCTGCGCGTCGCTCTGCGGATCCACGTACGGAATCAGCACTACCCGGGCGACGCTTGGCAGTTTCGCCAGCACCTCTGCGACCGGCGCCAGGGAATCGGGCTTCTTGCCGGCATAGAAGTAGCCGTCGGCGGTGAACAGGACCTTGGGGGCGATTTGCCCGAAGCGGTCGAGCACGCCGTGGACGCCGAAGTCCGGGGAGCAGGAGGACCAGATCGCCCCCAGGCTGGACGTCGCCAGCATGGCGATCACCGCCTCAGGAATGTTCGGCAGGAAGCCGGCGACCCGGTCGCCGGCGACCACGCCGGCGGCGCGCAACCCGTCGGCGATGCGCCCAACCTCGGCGCGCAGTTCCCGGTAGGAAAGGGTGCTGCGCATGCCGCGCTCGTTGCGGAACACCAGGGCGGGTTGGTCGTCGTCGAACTTGAGCAGGTTGGCCGCGAAGTTCAGCCGCGCATTAGGGAAGAAGCGCGCGCCGGGCATCGAGTGCGCGTTCTCCAGCACTGGACCTGCGCCCCAGTCGGCGCGCACATCCGCGAAGCGCGCCAGCTCGCTCCAGAAATCCTCAGGGTGCGCCAGTGACCAGGCATACAGCTGCGTGTAATCACGTAATTCAAGGGCGCGCCGCGCGTTCAGGCACTTGGTGAAGCGCGTGATGTTCGCGTCGGCGACACGTGCCGGAGAAGGTCGCCACAGTTCAGTCATGACACTTCGCTGCGAGGCATGAACTACAGGGACTGGTAGTTCGGTCCCGAGCCGCCCTCGGGCGTGGTCCAGGTGATGATCCGGTACGGGTCCTTGATGTCGCAGGCCTTGCAGTGCACGCAGTTGGCCGCGTTGATCTGCAGCCGCCGGACCCCAGCCGCGTCGTTGACCATCTCGTAGACGCCGGCCGGGCAGAAGCGCTCGCAGGGATTGCCGAACTCCTTCGTGCAGCGGTCGGAGCAGATGCTCGTGTCCGCCACCTTCAGGTGCACCGGCTGGTTCTCGTCGTGCGCATTGCCGGCAAAGAACACGAACGAAACGCGGTCGCGCGGGGGCAGCGTACGCTCCACCCAGTGGCGCTCGGGCGAGGTGAAGTCATCCAGCTTCGCCAGACGTGACCAGTCGGCGGTGTTCTTCAGGGTCCACGGGGACTTGCCGCAGGTCAGCGTCTCCCATGCGGAGTTGATCAGCCCAAGCCACATGCCGCGCTTGAACGCGGGCTTGAAGTTGCGAATGCGCTTCAGCTCCTGGCCACCCGGTGAGGCGCGCCATCGGGCGTCGAAGCCGCCGGCGGCCCCGGTCTGCGCGATGTGCTCGCCGGCGAGCGCACCGCTGCGTATTGCCTGGTGCACGCCCTTGATCTTGGCGAAATTGAGCGTGCCGCCGGCGTCCCCGATCAGGATGGCACCGGGCATCTCCAGCGTCGGGGTCGACTGCCAGCCCCCGGCGGCAATCGTGCGCGCGCCGGCGGAGATGATTTCCCCGCCCTCGAGCAGCGCCTTTACACTCGGGTGATTCTTGTACTGCTGGAAGGCCTCGAAGGGAGCCAGTCGCGGGTCCTGATAATCCAGTCCGACGATGTAGCCGACGTACACCCGGTCGTTGTCGAGGTGATACAGGAAGCTGCCCGCGTAAGTGTGCGGGTCGGCGGGCCAGCCCAGGCCGTGCTCGATCCGGCCGGGCTTCACCCGCCCTGGTGGCAGCTGCCACAGTTCCTTGTAGCCGAGCGCGAAGGTCTGCGGGCAGTGTCCCTGCGCGAGTTGGTACTTTGCGATGAGCTGCTTCGATACCGAGCCGCGGCACCCCTCGGCGAGCACGGTGATCCCGGCGTGGATCTCGATGCCCGGGGTGAAGTTCGGGCCGGGCTTGCCGTCCCTGTCGAGTCCCATGTCACCGATCTGCACGCCCTTGACCGCGCCCTTGTCGTCGTAAAGGGCGGCCGCGGCGGCGAATCCCGGGAAAATCTCCACGCCGAGGCTCTCGGCCTTCTGCGCAAGCCAGGGCGTGAGCTGCCCGAGGGAGATGATGAAGTTGCCGTGATTGTTGAAGGGCGTGCTGTACGTCATCGAGTGCGGCAGCAGCTTGACCGCGAAATCCGGCACCGGCTTGTAGGAGCCGGTCGGCGTGAGGATGCGGAAGTCGTCCTCGGCTGCGGGCACCTTCATGCCCGGGTATTCGCTGGCCCACTCCGGCAGCAGTTCGAGCAGTGGACCGGGTTCCAAGACCGCGCCGGAGAGGGATTGCGCGCCCACCGCTGAGGCCTTTTCCAGCACGCAGACATTGAGCGCCGGCTTGTGCTGCTTCAGGCGAATGGCGCACGCGAGTCCGGCGGGTCCTGCGCCCACAATGACGACGTCGTACTGCATGACGTCGCGCTCGACGGCTTGCGGATCACTCACTGGGTTCCCCTATCAAGAGCGGTTGCTTAGCCGGCGTTCCCTCGGCGCGCCTTATTTCGGCTGCATGCGGATGGCGCCATCCAGGCGAATGGTTTCTCCGTTTAGCATCGGGATCTCGAAAACGCTCGCGATGAGCTGCGCGAACTCTTCCGGTTTCCCCAGGCGCGCGGGGAATGGCACCTGCGCCGCCAGTGATGCCTGCACCTCCGCCGGCATGGCATCCATCATCGGCGTATGGAAGATACCGGGTGCGATCGAGACGCAGCGGATGCCGACGCGGGCCAGCTCGCGGGCGATCGGCAGCGTCATGCCGGCGACCGCCGCCTTGGTTGCCGAGTAGGCCGCCTGGCCGATCTGGCCCTCGAACGCGGCCACGGATGAGGTGTGGATCAGCAGGCCACGCTCCCCGTCAGGCCCCGGGGCGTTGTTCTGCATGAGTGCCGCGGCAGCCTTGTCGCACAGAAACGTGCCAATCAGGTTGATGTGGATCACCTTGGTGAAGAACTCGCCGGCCATGGGGCCATTCTTGCCCAGCACGCGTCCGGCGCCCACGACGCCGGCGCAGTTGACCAGCAGGTTCAGTCCGCCCAGGGCTGCGTACGCGGTATCCATTGCCGCGTTGACTTCAGCCTCGGAGGTAACGTCGCAGCGCACAAAGGTCGCGCTGGCGCCTATGGCGGCGGCGGCATCACGGCCCGGCCCCTCCTGCACATCCAGCAGTGCGACCCGGCCGCCTTGGGCGCTGATGTAGCGGGCGACTGCATTACCCAGACCCGAAGCGCCGCCGGTAATGACAGCCCGTGCATCCTTAATCTTCATGGTGTTCTTCCGAGCGGTGAGCCAACTAAACCAATTCTACGGCTACGGCGACGGCTTCGCCGCCCCCGAGGCACAGGGCGGCAATGCCGCGCTTGCCGCCGCGCTTGCGCAGCGCGTGCAGCAGTGTGGTCAGGATACGGGCGCCGGTGGCGCCCACGGGGTGGCCGAGCGCGCACGCACCGCCGTTGACGTTGATCCGCCCATGATCGATGCCCACATCGTGCATGGCCGCCATGGTGACCACGGCGAATGCCTCGTTCACCTCGTAGAGGTCAACGTCCTGCGCCTGCCAGCCGAGCTGGGTCAGTACCTTCTGGATGGCGCCGCCGGGGGCGGTGGTGAACCACTCCGGCTCATGTGCGTGCGTGGCATAGGCGAGCAGCCGCGCCAGCGGCCGCAGGCCGCGGCTCTTGACCGCGGCGCCGCTCGCCAGCACCAGGGCGGCCGCGCCGTCCGAGATCGAGGAGGAGCTGGCCGCGGTGACGGTGCCGTCCTTGGCAAAGGCGGGCCTCAGTGTGGTGATCTTGCTGACATCACAGGTGCCGGGCGTCTCGTCACGCGCAACTACAGTCTCCCCCTTGCGACTCTTGACGGTCACGGGGGTGACCTCGGCGTCGAACTCACCGGCCTCCAGGGCACGCAGCGCGCGGCGCACCGACTCGGTGGCGAAGGCATCCTGCGCGGCACGGGTGAAATTGTACTTGGCCGCCGTCGCATCCCCGAAGCAGCCCATGAGCTTGCCGTCGAAGGGGCTCTGCAGCCCGTCAAAGAACATGTGATCGAGCACCTCGCCGTGCCCCATGCGGTAGCCGGTGCGCGCCTTGGGCAGCAGGTACGGCGCGTTGGACATCGATTCGAGTCCGCCGGCGAGCACCACCTGCGCCGAGCCCGCACGGATCTGGTCCGCCCCGAGCATCACCGCCTTGAGCGCTGAGCCGCACATCTTGTTAATCGTCGTGCAAGGAACGCTGTTTGGCGCGCCTGCGCCCAGGGCGGCTTGCCGCGCCGGCGCCTGGCCCAGACCTGCGGGCAGCACGCAGCCCATGATGACCTCATCGAGGTCGGCCGGTTTCACGCCCGCGCTCGCCACCGCCGCCTTGATGGCTGCGCTACCCAGCTGCACCGCGGTCAGGGGCGAGAGTGCGCCCAGAAACGCGCCGATGGGCGTGCGCCTGGCCGACACGATGAAGACTTCGTTGCTGGAGGACATTGTGTGAATCCCTAATGGTGAAGCGTTGTCAGCGGGTGAGGGCGGCAGGAGACCGGCGCGCGCGGCGTCGCGGCACGGTCTCCGCCGCGGCAGCCGCACGCGGCCGCAGCCCGGCCTCGAAGATCGCGACGAATGCCTCGGCTATCTGCGCGCCGGACATGGACTGGTCCTCGCGATACCAGTGGGCAATCCAGTTCAGGGCACCGGCCAGCGCGAAGGCGGTCATCTTCGGGTCGCACGGATGGATCGAGCCGTCCTGAATGCCCTCGCGGATCAGGCGTCGGATGCTGTGGTCGATCTCCGACTTCAGGGCCTTGACGTGGCGGCTCATCGAGGGGGAAAGGTCGTCCTGCTCGGCCCGCACCATGCACCAGCCAAACTCCGAGGCGACGGCTTCTCCGTACTGGCGCAGGACCGCATTCAGTCGCTCACGCGCCGGCAGGTGCAGACGCCGGACTTCACGGCAAGCGGCGCGGATGCGCTCGACTCCCGCCACGAAGCACTCAAACAGCAGCTGTTCCTTGCTCGTGACGTAGTAATAGACGGTCGGCTTGGTCACTTCCAGCCGGGCCGCAATGTCATCGAGCGAGGTGTTGTGATACCCCTTGCGGTTGAACTCAAGCGCTGCGGCACGAATCACCGCGTCGCGTTTGAGCTCACGATCGCGCTGGCGCTCATTGCTCGCGCGCCAGGGAGAAGTGACCTGCGCGGGTGTCTTGCCGGCGCCTGGCGGGCTGGAACGTCGGGTAGTCATGATTTTAGGCGTATTATAGCGAAGTCACGCCGCCTGCACGGTAACGTTGACTGGCCGCGGGTGTCTCGATCATACTCACGGGTAGATATCCTACCGGTGAGTAAACAGATAAGTCCACCGGTCTTTACGGGCCAGGTACTGCCAGTGAGAGCCAGCACATGAACGCCGGTCTTAAGGGTAGCGCGATCGCGCGGAGCGACGAGAGCGCGGCCCGGCCTCCATTGCGCTTCGTTTCCGCTGCATCCCTGTTCGACGGGCACGACGCAGCGATCAATATGATCCGCCGCCTGCTGCAAATGCGCGGCGCGGAGGTAGTTCACCTCGGCCACAACCGCAGCGTGGCCGACATCGTCCGCGCGGCGATCGAGGAAGATGCCGACGCGATCGCTGTGAGCTCCTACCAGGGCGGCCACAACGAATACTTCACCTACATGGTCGACATGCTGCGTGAGCGCGGCTGCGAGCACATACGCGTGATCGTGGGGGGCGGCGGCACGATCGCCCCTTTTGAGATCGAGGCGCTTGAGCGTCACGGTGTCGAGAAGATCTATACGCCCGAGGACGGCCGCAAGCTCGGCCTCGCCGGGATGATCGATGATGTGTTCCAGCGCCTGGAGCGCATCAGGAAGCCCGCCTATGAATTTCGCCCGCTCAATGCCCGCGATCACGGGCTGATCGCGCGCACCATCTCGGTACTCGAGGGCGAGCCTGGCACGGATGCGCAGCTTGAGCAGATCCGGCGGGCCCTGGCACGTACGCGCCATAAGGTTCCGGTCATCGGCGTCACCGGCACCGGCGGCGCCGGTAAGTCCAGCCTGACCGACGAGTTGCTGTCGCGTCTGGTGCGGCAGTTCCCGCAGGCACAGATCGGTGTGGTGGCGATGGATCCGACGCGCCGCCGCAGCGGCGGGGCGCTGCTCGGGGACCGCATCCGCATGAACAGTCTGGCGGCCGAAAGCGTCTTCATGCGCTCGCTGGCGACACGGCGCGCGCACCTGGCGACCTCCGCGGTACTCAAGGAGGTCATCGAGCTGTACAAGGCGGCAGGTTTCGACCTGGTGATCGTCGAGACCGCTGGCATCGGCCAGTCGGACACCGAGATCGTGGACCTCGTAGACCTGTCGCTGTACGTGATGACCAGCGAGTACGGCGCGGCGAGCCAGCTCGAGAAGATCGACATGCTCGACTTCGCCGACTTCGTGGTGCTCAACAAGAGCGAGAAGCGCGGCGCCGAGGACAGCCTGCGCGACGTGCGCAAGCAGTGGCGGCGCAATCACCCGCAGGCCGCGCACGCGCCGGACGCGCAAGTCCCTGTCTTCCCGACGATCGCCAGTCGCTTCAACGATCCGGGCGTCAATCGACTGTTTGCCGCGGTATGCGCCGCGCTTGCCGCCAAGCAGATCGGCAACTTTTCCTGGGTCGTGGCTGATGCGGGTCCTACCGAGCTCAGCGCGCGCACCCCTTTGGTGCCGGGCTCGCGTACGCGCTACCTCGCCGAGATCGCGCTCGCGGGCCGCGAGGCGCGGGCGCGCATCGAGGCACAGGTTGAGGCCGCCCGCAGAGCGTATGGCGTCTACGAGTCACTGAAGTCCCTGCATGACGCGGCACTGCCGGCTCCCCTCGAGCGTTACCCGGACGAGGTGCTGCACGAGGCGGGCGCGGATGCCACGCGGCGCGCCCTGCGCGCCAGCTACAACCGCCGGCTCGATGAGATGGGTGCCGAAGCCGTGGCGGAGCTCAAGGGGTGGCCGGCGCGGGCGCGCTCGGCCACAGACAAGACCTACAGCTATAAGGTGCGCGAGCGCCAGGTCACGGGCGAGAACTACACCGAGAGCCTGTCACGGTCCGCAATTCCCAAGCTCGCGGTCCCGCACCTGAAGGACTGGGGCGAGCTGCTGCACTTCATCCTCACCGAGAACCTGCCGGGCTCCTACCCCTACACCGGTGGGGTCTACCCATACCGCCGCGAGGAGGAAGACCCCACCCGCATGTTCGCCGGCGAGGGCGGACCCGAGCGCACCAACCACCGGTTCCATTACGTTGCCGGTGGCCACGGCGCCGCACGGCTGTCGACGGCGTTTGATTCGACGACCCTGTACGGTGAGGACCCGGATACCCGCCCCGATGTCTACGGGCGAACGGGCAATTCCGGGGTCTCCATCGCCACCCTCGACGACATGAAGAAGCTCTACTCGGGCTTTGATCTGTGCCTGCCGTCGACCTCGGTCTCCATGACCATCAACGGCCCCGCACCGATGATCCTGGCGATGTTCATGAATACGGCCATCGACCAGCAGGTCGAGCGGTACCTCAAGGCCGAGGGTCGCTGGGCTGACGCTGAGCGCAGGATCGCCGAGCTGCATGCGCAGAGCACGGCGCGCGGGGTGCCGCCGCCGAGCTACAAGGGGCCACTGCCGCCGAACCACGATGGCAGCGGGCTGGCGCTGCTCGGGGTCACCGGCGACCAGCTGCTCGAGCGCGACACCTACGAGCGCATTCGCGCGCAGGCGCTGGAGGCGGTGCGCGGCACCGTGCAGGCTGACATCCTCAAGGAGGACCAGGCGCAAAATACCTGCATTTTTTCGACCGAGTTTGCGCTGCGCATGATGGGCGACGTGCAGCAGTACTTCACCGAGCACAGAGTCCGCAATTTCTATTCGGTGTCGATCTCCGGCTATCACATCGCCGAGGCCGGTGCGAACCCGATATCGCAGCTGGCCTTCACGCTCGCCAACGGCTTCACCATCGTTGAGTACTACCTGGCACGCGGCATGAAGATCGATGACTTCGCCCCCAACCTGTCGTTCTTCTTTTCGAACGGCATGGATGCAGAGTACGTCGTCATCGGACGCGTCGCGCGCCGCATCTGGGCGCGCGCGATGCGCGATCGCTATCGCGCCGGGCCGCGCAGCCAGATGCTGAAGTACCACGTGCAGACTTCCGGCCGCAGCCTGCACGCGCGTGAGATATCGTTCAACGATATCCGCACGACGCTGCAGGCGATGTACGCGCTGTTCGATAACTGCAACAGCCTGCACACTAACGCCTATGACGAGGCGCTCACGACCCCTACCGAGGAGAGCGTGCGGCGCGCGGTCGCCATTCAGCTGGTCATCAACCGGGAGCTCGGCCTCAACAAGATCCAGAACCCCTGGCAGGGCTCCTTCGCGATCGACTACCTGACCGACATGGTGGAGGAGGCGGTCTACCGGGAGTTCGAGGCGCTCTCGGAGCGCGGCGGTGTGCTGGGCTCGATGGAGACCATGTACCAGCGCGGCAAGATCCAGGAAGAGTCGCTCTACTACGAGACCAAGAAGCACGACGGTTCGCTGCCCATCGTCGGGGTCAACACCTTTCTGTCCGGCAGTGATTCCTCCGCGGAGCTCAACTCAGCCCAGTTGATCCGCTCGACCGAGGAGGAGAAGCAGGCTCAGGTGGCCGCGGTGCGCGCCTTTCAGGCCCGAAACACCGAGCGCACTCCGGCGGCACTGGCACGACTGCAGCAGGTCGCCTCCAGCGGCGGTAATGTCTTCGCCGAGCTTATGGAGTGCGTCAAGGTCTGCTCGCTGGGACAGATCTCGCGCGCGCTGTATCAGGTGGGCGGCCAGTATCGTCGGAACATGTGAGGTCCGGCTCGCCCAGGGCAGCCAGCATCGCCGTGCGCGCCCGGTCACGCAGCCCGGCAACGGTGTGGCTATCGGCATCCTCGGCCGCTGCCAAAGACGGAAGGATCTCCAGCTCGATGCGGCCGGGTAACGGCAGACCGCCGGAGGGGGACAGGGCGCGGCGCGTGCCGCGCACCACCGCCGGCACGAGCGGACAGCCGACGCGCACGGCCGTGACGAACGCCCCGGCATGGAACTTGAGCAGCCCCGGGGTGCGGGTAAAGGTGCCCTCCGGGAAGAACACCACTGACTGTCCCTGGGTGGCGTTGCGCAGCACCCGGCGCGCATCCGCGGCGCTCTTGTGGCGATCGAAGCGTTCCACGAATTGCGACCCCAGGCGATGCAGCAGGGCTCCCGCGAGGGGTACCAGGGACATCTCCCGCTTGATGACGAAGGCGAAGCGTGGCGGCAGCGCGGCCGTGAGCACGATCCCGTCGAGGTAACTGGCGTGGTTGCACACCACGACACATTGGCCCTGGGGGATCTGTTCGGCCGACTTCACCGTGAGGGGCATGCCGGCCACGGCGAGGTAGATCCGGGCCATGCGCCGGGCGGCGCGACGCCGCTGGGTCTCGCGCGGCAGTGCCACCAGCAGCACCAGGGCGCCGAATCCGACGACCAGGAACGCGCCCGCCGCCCAGAAGGCATAGCCCAGGCGCAGGGGTGCCAAAATGAGCCCGGGCAGGGTGATCTGCGTCTTCACGGTACCTTTAGGAGACATTGCCGGTCGGTGACAGGGGTGTGACCTAGTTCTCTTTATGTTAATGCCGGTACTGTGATGTGAAGATCGTCACGTCGATGGAGGGGGCGGGCTCACCATACTGGGGTCACCACATTACCGGGAAGTCGGGGCCCGCACACTGCAGCGGCGGTGACCTCAGCCTCCCCCAGCGAGACCAGGCTTGTCCAATACCGCGATCGCCATGACCTCCAGCGCCGATTCGGCAGATCCAGCGGTTTCCCGCTTTCTGGATGCAGTCTGGATGGAGCGAGGACTGTCACCGAACACCCTCGCAGCCTACCGTGCGGACCTCACGGCGCTTGCCCGCTGGCTGGCCGAGCGCAACGTCGAGATCATGCGCACGTCGCGCGCGGACCTGCTCGACTTCATCGCCTGGCGCGTTAAGGCCGGAGCGCGCCCGCGTTCGACCGCGCGGCAACTGTCCAGCTTCCGGCGCTTCTTCCGCTACTTCATGCGTGAGGGCGTGCTCCGCGAGGACCCCACCGCGCAGATCGCCATGCCGAAGATCGGCCGCTCGCTGCCTCGCTCGCTGACCGAGGAGGAAGTCGAGTCGCTGCTGTCGGCGCCCGTGCTCACCGATCCGCTGGGCAACCGTGACCGCACGATGCTCGAGGTGCTGTATGCCACCGGGCTGCGCGTCTCGGAGCTGGTGAACCTGCGCCAGAACCAGATTAACCTGAACCAGGGGGTGATCCGTATCCTTGGCAAGGGCGACCGCGAGCGGCTCATACCGCTGGGCGAAGAGGCCATGCGTGCGCTCAAGGAATTCGCGCGTTCCTCGCGCGGGGAAATCCTGCTGGAGCGGCAGACGGACTACCTGTTCCCGACCCGCCGCGGCGACCGCATGACCCGCCAGGCCTTCTGGCACATCATCAAGCGCTACGCCCGCAAGGCAGGCATCTCGAAGGGGCTCTCGCCGCACACCCTGCGGCACGCCTTCGCGACCCATCTGCTCAATCACGGCGCGGACCTGCGCGTGGTGCAGATGCTGCTGGGGCACAGCGACCTGTCGACGACCCAGATCTATACCCACGTCGCCCGGGAACGCCTCAAGGAACTGCACGGCCAGCACCATCCGCGCGGCTGATCAGCGCGTCCCGGCCCGGCCCCCGTCCGGCGGCCACGCCTCTGCTAGACTTGCGCACCTGCCCGGCGCGTGTGCGCGCGGGTGAACTTTCTCCCGGCATGCCGTTCGAACCCACCGGGTAGCAGGCAATTGGACTTCCCATGACAGCTAAGTGGTTGCTTGGTTTTGTGGCCGCAGGCGCCGTGGCCGGCGCGCTGGCGGCGCACGCCGATCAGGCCCCTGCCGTCGATGCACGCGTGGAGGTCGCCAAGAAGATCCCCGGCGCCCGCGCGGAGGACCTGCGTGCCACCCCGATCGCGGGCATCTACGAATACACCCACGGCACCGAGATCGCCTACGTCACCGCCGACGGCAAGTACGCGATCTCGGGCGACCTGTATGACCTGAAGTCAAACGAGGATCTCACCGAGGCGCACCGGCGTGAGGTGCGCTTGAGGATGCTGGCCAGCTTCCCCGAGGAGCACATGCTCATCTTCGGCCCCAAGGACCCGAAGTACACGGTTACCGTTCTGACCGATGTCGATTGTGCCTACTGCCGCAAGCTCCACAGCCAGATCGCCGAGTACAACCGCCTGGGCGTGCGCGTCCGGTACATGCTGTACCCGCGCACCGGACCGAACACGGTCTCCTGGACCAGGGCCGAGCAGGTGTGGTGTTCGCCGGATCGTAACGAGGCGTTCACGCGCGCCACTCAGGGCCAGGAACTCAAGGTGAAGGCCTGCCCGAACAATCCGGTGGCCAGCTCCTACGCCATGGGGAAGGATTTCTCCCTGCAGGGCACCCCGTCCATCGTGCTGGCGGACGGTGAGATGCTGGACGGTTACCTGCCCCCGGATGTGCTCGTGCAGCGCCTGAAGGACCAGACGCAGCACCATTGAGGCGGGCCGCTAGCGCTCGAGCAGTTTGAGCTTGTCCGGCTTGCCTTCCCACTCCTTGGCGTCGGCGGGCGGATCCTTCATCTGGGTGATTACCGGCCACTGCTTGGCCAGTTCGGCATTGAGCTGCTTGAACTGCTCCTGACCCGCCGGCAACTCCTCCTCGGAAAAGATCGCCTCGACCGGGCACTCCGGCTCGCACAGGGTGCAGTCGATACACTCATCCGGATCAATGGCGAGGAAGTTGGGGCCCTCGTGGAAGCAGTCGACGGGACAGACTTCCACGCAATCCATGTACTTGCACTTGATGCAGTTTTCAGTGACAACAAAGGTCATGCAGTTTCCTCAGCGGGATGCGCCCGGGGACCGTGGAACGGCGGGCGGGGCCGGCGAGCGCATTGTGCCACGGAGCTAAGGGGCGGGTGAATCACTCATCCTTGGGTGGCGGGGGGCGGCGGGCGAGCGTCTCGAAGTAGTGCAGCTCGCGTCCGGCTGCCTTGTCCTCAAGGTAACGGCGCAGCGTGAAGGTGGTGCTGCGAAAGGCAATGTCCGCCCAGGGAATCTCCTCGGGCGTGACCAGCGCCACCTCGAGGCTCTCCGCGCCCGCGCCGAACTCGGCGAGCGGCATTTTGGCGCGGAAGAACACGTGCACCTGCTCGGCGTGCAGCACGTGCACGACGCTCAACAGTGAGCCGATCTCAACGCGCGCCAGCGCCTCCTCGTAGCACTCGCGGGCCGCGGCCTCCTGCAGCGTCTCGCCGTTCTCCATGAACCCGGCCGGCACCGTCCAATAGCCGCGCCGCGGCTCGATGGCGCGGCGGCACAGCAGGATCTTGCCCTCATGCTCGGGTACGCAGCCGAGCACCAGACGGGGGTTCTGGTAGTGGACCGTGCCGCACGCCTCACAGACAAAGCGTGGCAATTGATCCCCGGGCGGAACGCGCAGCTGCACCTTCGCGCCGCATTGACTGCAGAAATTCATGGTGTGCGGTCGAGGATACGGGCGGCCCGGCGCCTTGTCGACGCTGGCGGGCTGCCGCCGGCGCCGGAGTTCAGTTCAGCAGGCCAAACACGGCAACGCCGTTCGTCGTGCCGACGAACACCTTGCCGTCTGCAACCATGGGGGCGATGAACTTGTTGCCGGCGCCGAACTGGTCACGGCTGCCCGCCTGGGAGCTGTCGTAGAGCTCGCGGGTGGGGTTGGCGGCGTCGAAGGCGTACAGCACCGCGGGGTTGGTGTTCTGGTGCGCCCAGACGATCCCGTTGCTGCTGCCATTGGCCGAGATGACGGGCGAGGTCCCGGGATAGGGAAAACTCACTGAACTGGAGACCGGGGTGGCTGACAGCCTGGCGCCGCTGATGGCGAAGGCGGTTAGATGACCCGCTATGGCTCCGAAGTAGACCTTGCCATTGAAATAGGCAGGTGTTGACCAGATGCCGCCGGTCAGCCCGCTCGAGGCGCGATTGCCGAGCGCGCCGGTGAGCTGCTGCCAGATGTTGTTGCCGCTCTTGCTGAAATGGCCCATGGAGTCGCGGTTGACGACATAGATGTTGCCATCCTTGCCGGCGCCGACGGCCAGGTGACGCACCGTGCCGCCCGAGTCCACAAGGTCCGGCAGCAGCAGTATCCCGCCGGAGCCCAGGTCCAGGTCGTCGCTGGATTCGAAGCTGGTGTTCGACAGCGTGAAGTAATCCGCGACGGCGAGTGAGCCGCCTGCCGTAGACAGCTTCAGGAACGAGTTGGCGTAGTCGTGCTGGTTCGGGAAGCCGTTGGCATCCAGGGACTCTTCAAATACGCCGTTGGCCGTCAGCAGATACACGTTCCCCGCTGAGTCCGCCGCCGGTCCGCCGCCGGCCATCCAGATTGCCGGTCCCTGCCCACCGCTGTTGGGCGCCACGTTGAGTACGGCCGTCTGCTGCAGCGTCGTCTGGCTGTAGGCCATGATCCAGCCGGTATAGAACTGGTGATCGCAGTGCGAGGTCCAGCTGGTGTAAATCGTATGGTTGGACAGCAGCAATGCGGCGCGTTCCTCGTACTGCACCGGGTCGAAGGTGATCGTGCCGCCGGCGGCCGGAAAGCTCGCGGTGATCTCTTTCGGGCCCCCAGGCAGCTCAGCCCCCGTCGTGACATCCAACGCATGCAGGCGGTGGTGCCAGGTTGCGGACGAAGTCGACTTGCTCATCGCCACCAGGTAGATCGTGCCGTGGGCGCCGGCGCTGCGGTCGATCACCGGAGTCGAGGTGATCCCGATGGTCGGTGTCACCTGGTCGCAGGACTGCGGCGGCAGATCATTCACCGTCTCGCCCGCGGGCACGAGCGAAACCTTCCATAGGACTGCCCCGTTGTCGGCATCGAAGGCATACACCGAGTCATTCTCGGTCGCGACGAACACCACGTTGTGTGCCGCGCCGCCGATGTTGAGGGCTGATAGATACAGCGGCTGCGCGTCGACCTTGCCGTCGGCGGCCAGCAAGCGCAGCTTGCCGAAGCCGGACGAATTGACGTTAGCCGGCGTGAGTATCTTCTCGCTGAGATTCTGCCCGGTGCGCGCCAGGTCGTTCTTGTAGGTGACGACGTCGCTCCCCTGGGTGACTGCAGCGGTCACGGTCAGCTGTGCGTTGCGGCTGGTAGCAGTTCCGGCGCCGTTGCTTACCAGCACCGAGTAGAGCGTGCCGCTGTCGGCGGTGCTGATGACACCGGTGGTATAGCTGGTGCCGGTCGCCCCCGCGACGGCCGTGCCGTTCTTGCGCCACTGGTATGCGAGCGGCGCGCCGCCGGCCGCGACGACGCTGAATGTCGCGGTCTGCCCGGCATGCACGCTCTGGTCGGCCGGCTGCGTGGTGATGGTCGGGGCGGTGCTGGTAACGGTAAGCATCGCGATGCGGCTGGTGACGGTGCCGGCGGAATTGGCCACAACGACGGTAAAACCGCTGCCATTGTCGGAACTGGCCGTGGCCGGCGTGGTGTAGCTGGCGGCAGTGGCTCCGGGGATCGGCGCGCCCGCCTTCCGCCACTGGTAGGTGAGCGGTGCGGTGCCGCCGGCCACCACGGTGAACGTGGCGCTTGACCCGGCGGACACGGTGGCATCCGCGGGCTGCGTGGCAATGGACGGCACGACAGCGCTCACCGTGAGCTTGGCCGCACGGCTGGCAACGCTGCCGGCGGAATTGCGGACCACTACGCTGAACGTCGCGCCGCTGTCAGAAGTCGCGGTCGCAGGGGTCGCGTAGCTGGAGGAAGTCGCTCCGGAGACGGGAGCGCCGTTCTTCTGCCACTGGTAGCTGAGCGGTGGGGTACCGGTCGCCACCACCGAGAAGCTTGCCGACTGCCCGGCCTTGACGCTCTGGTCGGCCGGCTGCGTCGAAATGCCCGGCGGGTTGCCACTCACCGTGAGGCGGGCCGCGCGGCTGGTGATGCTGCCGGCGGAGTTCTTGATGCTCACCGAGAAGGCCGCGCCGCTGTCGCTCGTGGCAAGGACCGGGGTCGTATAGCTGGCGGCGGTAGCCCCTGACAGCGGCACTCCGTTTCTCAGCCACTGGTAGGTCAGCGGCGCGGTGCCGCTGGCGCTTACGCTGAAAGTTGCCGTCTGCCCGCCTTTGGCGGTCTGGTCGGCTGGCTGCGCGGTGATCGACGGTGCGACTGCGCCGCCACCGGTCGCGGTCACGGTGAGCTTCGCGCTGCTGCTGGTAATGCTGCCGACGGAGTTGGTTACCACCACCGCGAAGCTCGCACCGTTGTCGGCAGCCGCTGCGACCGCCGTGGTATAGCTCGGCGCGGTCGCGCCGCTGATCGGCACTCCGTTCCTTTGCCATTGGTAGGCCAGCGGATCTGTTCCCGAGGCCGCAACGTTGAAAGTCGCGCTTTGCCCGGAGGTGATCGTCTGGTCGGACGGCTGGGTGACAATCTGGGGGGCCACCGTCACCGGATTGACCGTCAGCTTGGCGGTCTCGCTCTCAGTCGCCCCGGCGGGGTTGCTGACGACGAACGGAGAAGGCTGCTCCGTCATCCGACTCCGTGGCCGGCGTGGTGTAGGTCGGGGCGGCGGCTCCGGCGATCAGCGTCCCGTTGCGGCGCCACTGGTACACCAGCGGATCGGACCCCTGCGCCACGACGCTGAAGGATGCCTGCTCGCCGCTCTTGACGATCTGGCTGGCCGGCTGGCTCGTGATCGTCGGGGCGATCGCGAGGTCGCTGCCATGGACGGTGTTGACCTGACCGCAACCAGCGAGAGCCGCGAGAGACACAAGGAGAATCGCGGCTAGGCCGGCGCGCGTACGCAGCATCATGCAGTCCCTGAATTTTTTGAAAAGTCGCACGCCGCGCGGGCGCGGGCAAATCGTCTGTGATGTGCGACACGCTGTTCGTGCCACGTCGCGCTGGTGCCCGAAGAGGGAATCGAACCCACACTCTGTTGCCAGAACCGGATTTTGAGTCCGGCGCGTCTACCAGTTCCGCCATTCGGGCGCGGGGCGCGAAGTATAGAGAGGTCCGCCCGGTTTTGCCCTAGTCCGCGTGTTGGGGGCACCGGCAGGCGGCCTGGGGGTAAACCCGCCCCCGGGTCATCTTATGACAGCACTCGGTGGGCCGGCGTCGTCGGGTGCGCGTGTAACATGCGCGCGTGCGCCGCCAGGACTTCGCTTACGAGCTGCCCCCCGAACTCATAGCCCAGGATCCGTTGCGCGAGCGCTCTGCCAGCCGTCTGCTGGTACTGGATGCGGACTCCGGGGCCCCCAGCGACCACCACGTGCGCGATCTGCCCGCCTGCCTGCGCCCCGGGGACCTGCTGGTCCTCAACGACACGCGCGTCGTGCCGGCGCGCCTGCTGGGCGTGAAGCCCTCCGGAGGCCGGGTCGAGGTGTTCCTCGAGCGCGCGCTCGCCGGTGAGGAGGCCCTGGCGCAGCTCAGTGCCAGCAAGGCGATACGTGCGGGGCTTGAGATCAGTACCGCGGGGGGTATCGTGCGGGTCATCGCCCGCGAGCAGGGGATGTGGCGCATCGGGCTGCCGCAGCCGGCACTGGAGTTCTTCCAGCGCTGGGGGGCAATCCCGCTGCCGCCCTACATCCATCGCGCCGCGGGCGAGGCTGATCGCGAGCGTTACCAGAGTATCTTTGCTCGCGAACCTGGGGCGGTTGCCGCGCCCACTGCGAGCCTGCATTTCGATCAACAACTCAGCGCCGCACTCAGTGCCCGCGGTGTCGAGCGCGCCTTCGTCACGCTGCATGTCGGCGCCGGGACCTTTCAGCCGGTGCGCGTGGCGGAGCTTTCGGAGCACACGATGCATGCCGAGTATGCCGCGGTGAGTGCTGAGACTTGCGCCGCCATTGCGCGCGCGCGCGCGGCGGGCGGACGCGTCGTCGCGGTCGGCACGACCGTGGTGCGTGCGCTGGAGTCGGCAGCCCTGGCGGGCGGCCCTGGCAGGCAGCTTGGACCGTGGAGCGGGGACACGCGGCTGTTCATCACGCCGGGCTTTACGTTCCGAGTCAGCGATCTGCTGCTGACCAATTTCCATCTGCCGGAGTCGACGCTGCTGATGCTGGTATGCGCATTTGCCGGCCAGCAGGCCGTGCTCGGGGCCTACGCGCATGCTGTACGCGCCCGCTACCGGTTCTTCAGCTACGGGGACGCGATGCTGCTCACGCGCACCAGACGATGAATCCGGTCTTCAGTGTCGAGGCAGTCGATGGGGCGGCGCGCGCCGGGCGCCTGGTGACCACCCACGGGGTCATCGAGACCCCGGCATTCATGCCGGTGGGGACCTACGGCACCGTCAAGGCGATGACGCCGGAGGAGCTTGAGGGGCTCGGCGCGCAGGTAATCCTCGGCAATACGCTGCACCTGCTGCTGCGACCCGGCCCGCGCATCATCGCCGCACACGGTGGTCTGCACGGCTTCATGCACTGGCGGCGTGCGATCCTCACCGATTCGGGCGGCTTCCAGGTGTTCAGCCTGAAGAGCCTGCGGCGCATCACCGAGGAGGGCGTGAGCTTTCGCTCGCCGGTGGACGGACGCGAGGTGCGCCTCACGCCGGAAGATTCCATGGACGTGCAGCTTGCGCTGCGGTCGGACATCGCGATGGCGCTGGATGACTGCACGGCGCACCCGGCAACCGAGGCCCAGGCGCGCGCCTCGATGGAGCGCTCGATGCGCTGGGCCGCGCGCAGCCACGCGCGCTATTACGCCGCCGGCACCGCCCCCGGCGGCCTGTTCGGCATTGTGCAGGGCGGCATGCATGCCGCCCTGCGCCTGGCCTCACTCGAGGCACTGCTGCGCCTGGACTTCCCCGGTCTTGCGGTCGGGGGCCTCGCGGTCGGGGAATCCGAGGAGGAGCGCCTCGGCATCCTGGAAGGGCTCGTGCCGCACATGCCCGCGACCCGGCCCCGCTACCTGATGGGAGTGGGACGCCCGGAGGACATCGTGGCCGCCGTACGGCGCGGTATCGACATGTTCGACTGCGTCATGCCCACCCGGCACGCGCGCAACGGGCACCTGTTCACCGCCGCCGGGGTCATCAACATCCGCAATGCCGTCCATCAGGAGGACCTGGGGCCGGTGGACCCGGGCTGCGAGTGCTATACCTGCCGGAACTACAGCCGCGCCTACCTGCGGCATCTGGACCGGTGTAACGAGATCCTCGGCTCGCGGCTCAATACCATCCACAACCTGCATTTCTATCTGTCGCTGATGCGTTCGCTGCGCGCGGCCATCGAGCAGGGCCGCCTGGCGGCTTTTGCCGGGGCCTATCTGTCGGCCCGGCGCGGCGGCGACGCTGTGGCATAATGCCGCCCTTTTCGCTGCCCGGACTAATAACATGAATGGCTTGATTTCCGATGCTTGGGCGCAGGCCGCCCCGGGCGCAGGTGCGCCCGGACAGCTGACCCCGCTGCTGATGGTGGTGGCGTTCTTTGTCGTCTTTTACTTCCTCCTGCTCAGGCCGCAGCAAAAGCGGGCCAAGGAGCACCAGAGCCTCATATCCAAGCTGGCCGCCGGCGACGAGGTCGTCACCTCGGGCGGGGTCCTGGGCCGGGTCACCGACGTCGGTGACACCTTCGTTACGCTTGAGATCGCCGAGGGTGTGCGCATCAAGGTGCAGAAGGTCCAGATCACCTCGCTGATGCCCAAGGGCACGCTGAAGAGCGCCTGAGATGCTCGAATACGCCCGCTGGAAATACATCCTCGTCGCCGCCGTCCTGGTGCTCGCGCTGCTGTTCGCACTGCCGAACTTTTTTGGCGAGGACCCGGCCCTGCAGGTCGCGCGCAAGGACCACAGCCCGGTGGCGACCGAGGGTACGCAGGCGCTGGAAGGGTTCCTCAAGCAGCGCGGCGTAGCCTTCGGCAAGAGCTACATCGACAGCGGGCGGCTGATGATGACCTTCGCCAACGTGCCGAGCCAGCTGGCGGCGCGCGACGCGATCAATGACAGCGCCCAGTTCAACGGTACCTTCATCACCGCGCTCTCCAATGCCCCGCGCACGCCCGAGTTCCTGCGCGTGCTGGGTCTGCGGCCCATGCCGCTGGGGCTCGACCTGCGCGGCGGCCTGTACCTGCTCTACCAGGTCGACGTGAACTCCACGGTCACGCAGGCCCTGGAAGGCTATGCGCAGGATGCGCGCCGCGCCCTGGTCGGGGCCAATATCCCCCTGAAGGACGTCACCACTTTCGCCACCTCGGCCGGCAGTCGGCCCGATGCCATCCGCATACAGCTCGCGCCCGGGGCCGACGTGAGCGCCGCGCGCAGCGCGCTCAACACGCCGCTGCAGGGCCTGGCGGTCACGGTGGACAACTCCGCGGCGTCCCCGGCGCTCATCGGTGCGCTCAGCCTCGCGCAGATCCGCGAGCGCCAGGACTATGCCATCCAGCAGAACATCACCACGCTGCGCAACCGAGTGAACGAACTGGGCGTCTCCGAGCCCATCGTGCAGCGCCAGGGCGTGGACCGCATCAACGTGCAGCTGCCCGGCGTGCAGAACTCCGCCGAGGTGAAGGACATCCTCGGGCGGGTGGCTACCCTGGAGTTCCGCCTCGAGGACATGCAGAACAACGCGATGGAGGCAGCGCAGCTCGGGCGGGCGCCGCTGGGCTCGAAGCTGTACACCCACACGCGCTTCGGACGCCCGGTGCTGCTGAAACGCGAGGTCATCGCCACGGGCGATCAGCTCACCAACGCGACCACCGGCAATTCCCCGGAGGGCCCAGCGGTCAATATCCGACTGGACGCGCGCGCCGGGGAGAACATGCTCAAGACCACGCGCCAGAACCTGAACAAGCGCATGGCGGTCGTGCTGATCGAGAAGCGCCGCGAGGTCACCGAGGTGGACGGCAAGAAGGTGACGCGCGACGTGACCGACGAGCAGGTCATCAACGATGCGACCATTCGCGGCACGTTCAGCAACAACTTCCAGATCACCGGGCTGGGTGCCGGTGAGGCCCGCGAGCTGGCGCTGCTGCTGCGCTCCGGCTCGCTCGCCACCAGCATCTATCCGATCGAGGAGCGTGCGGTCGGGCCGACGCTGGGTGCCAAGAACATCGACCAGGGCGTTACCGCCCTCATTGTCGGCATGGCCGGCGTGTTCCTCTTCATGGCCGTCTACTACCGCACCTTCGGCCTGGTGGCCGATCTGGTGCTGCTGGCCAACGTGGTGCTGCTCACGGCGCTGCTGTCGATGATGCGCGCCTCGCTGTCGCTGCCGGGCATCGCCGGCATCATCCTCACCGTCGGCATGGCGGTGGATGCGAACGTGCTGATCTATGAGCGCATCCGCGAGGAGATCCGCAAGGGCGTCTCGCCGCAGGCGGCCATCCGCGCCGGCTTCGAGAAGGCCTTCTCGGCGATCGCTGACTCCAATATCACGACCCTGATCGCCGGTGTCGTGCTGTGGGTGTTCGGCACCGGTCCCATCCGCGGTTTCGCCATCGTGCTGACCCTGGGCATCGCGACCTCCATGTTCACCTCGCTCATGGGCAGCCGCGCGCTGCTCACCCTCATGTATGGCGGCCGGCGCAAGATTGCCCGGCTGAACATCTAGAACCGCGCGGCACCCAGGGCTTAAGGATCACTCAGTGGAATTTTTCTCCCACCAGACCAGCTACCCGTTCATGGCCACGCGCAAGGTGTGGTACACGCTCTCGGCCGTGCTCATGATCGTGGCACTTGTGTCCTTCTTCACGCGTGGGCTGAACCTCGCCATCGACTTCACCGGCGGGGTGAGTGCCGAGGTCAACTTCCCCACCGCCGTGGATGTCGACGCGGTGCGCACGCAGCTGGCAGCCGCGGGCTTCCACGACCCGCAGGTGGCGATCTTCGGCTCCTCGCGCGATATCTCCATCCGCCTGCCGCCGGATGCCAAACAGACCGGGCCCGAGACCCGTGCGCACCTGGAGGCGGCCCTGAAGGGGGTCAATGCCGGAGCGCAGGTGCTGCAGCTGGACGTGGTCGGCCCGCAGGTCGGCAACGAACTGAAGTCCAGCGCAGTCATGGCGCTGGCCTTCACCCTCGGGCTGATCTTTCTCTACATCATGTTCCGCTTCCACACCTGGCGGCTGTCGCTCGGCGCGATTCTCGCCGTGCTGCACGACCCGATCCTGGTGCTCGGCTTCTTCGCGATCACGCAGATGCCCTTCGACCTGGCGGTGGTTGCCGCCATGCTGGCGGTAATCGGCTACTCGCTCAACGACACCGTGGTGGTGTTCGACCGTATCCGCGAGCGCTTCGAGACCAACCGGCGCTCGGCGCCGGATGTGGTGCTCGACCAGTCGATCAACCAGACCCTGTCGCGCACCATCATGACCAAGGTGGTCACGGCGATCGTGGTCGTGGCGCTGCTGTTCCTCGGCGGCCCGGTCCTGAAGGGGTTTTCGGCGGCGCTGCTCATCGGCATCATTGCCGGCACTTATTCCTCGATCTATATCTCCAGCGCCATCGCCCTGGACTGCGGGCTGACCGCGGAACACGTGTTCCCGAGCACGAAGAAGGCAGCTCTGGATCATCTGCCTTAGGATGCAGTGACGGCGCTGCTCACCGATCCGCACAGCTGGCTGGCGTTCCTGACGCTGGCGCTGCTGGAGATCGTCCTCGGCATCGACAACCTGATCTTCATCTCGATTCTGGTGGAGCGCCTGCCGGCCCTGCAGCAGAACAAGGCGCGGCTCAGCGGCCTGGCGCTGGCGATGGTCACGCGCATTGCGCTGCTGTTCTCGCTGGTGTGGCTTACGCACCTGACACAACCGCTGTTCGCGATCGCCGACCAGGATTTCTCCGCTCGAGACCTGGTGCTGCTCGGCGGCGGACTGTTCCTTCTGGTCAAGAGCGTACTGGAGATCCACCAGACCCTGGAGGGAGCCGCGCACGGGGCGCCGCCGGCTGCGCACGGCAGCTTCCTGGGGGTGATCATCCAGATCGGCCTGATCGACATCATCTTCTCGCTCGACTCGGTGTTCACCGCGGTCGGACTGGTGAAGAACGTCATCGTCATGACCGCGGCGATCGTCGTGGCGATCCTGGTCATGATGGTGGTGTCGCGCTCGATCGGCGCCTTCATCGCGCGGCACCCGACGATCAAGATGCTGGCGCTCGCGTTCCTGATCCTGATCGGGTTCGCCCTCGTTGCCGAGGGCCTGCACTTCGAGATCCCGAAGGGCTACCTGTACTTCGCGATGGCCTTCTCAGTCGGCGTCGAGCTCATCAACGTGCGGCTACGGCGCCGCCTCGACCGCCGCCGCTGACGGCGCCTCAGCTCCCGGCGCGATGCAGGCGGCTGTTGCGGTAGCCGTACAGCACGTAAACGGCGACGCCCACCACCGTCCAGATGGCCAGCCGCCACCAGGTGGCCGCTCCCAGCGAGAACATCATCAGGCCGCACACGACTGCCCCTGCAATGCAGGTGAACCATGGCACGGGTGTGCGGAACGGCCGCGGCAGGTCGGGGCGGGTCTTGCGCAGCACGAGCACGCCAAGGCATACGGTCACGAAGGCGGCGAGGGTGCCGATGGAGACCAGGTGCCCAAGCACGCCAACGGGGAAGAGTCCACCGATGACCGCAGCGAACACGCCGGTCACGATCGTGCCGGTGGAGGGCGTACGGAACTTCGGGTGCACCTTGCCGAAGAACTTCGGCAGGAGCCCGTCGCGGGCCATCGCAAAGAAAATGCGCGCCTGCGCGATGGTCATCACCAGCATGACCGAGGTCATGCCGGCGATGGCGCCTAGCTTGATGAAGATCCCGAGCCAGTGGAGGCCCGGGTACTTGTCGAGGGCGAGCGCCACCGGCGCGGCCACGTTGAGTTCCTTGTAGCTCACCATGCCGGTGAGCACGGTGGCCACGATCACATACAGAACGGTGCAGATCACGAGGCTGGCAAGAATGCCGACCGGCATGTCGCGCTGCGGATTCTTGGCCTCCTGGGCGGCGGTGGAGATGGCATCGAAGCCGATGTAGGCGAAGAAGATCACTCCCGCGGCCGCCAGAATGCCGCTCCAGCCGAAGGCGCCGAAGTGGCCCTCGTTGGGTGGCACGAACGGATGCCAGTTGGCGGTGTTGATGTAGCTCATTCCGAAGAGGATGAAGAGAATGATCACCGCAACCTTGATGGTGACGATCACCGAGTTGAAGACTGCCGACTGCTTGATGCCGATGTAGCAGATGGTGGCGATGGCGCCCACGATCAGCATGGCCGGCGCGTTGATGATCGCACCGGTTCTGACCATGTGCTCGGTGACCTTGTCCTGGTCGAACGGTGCGTGCGTGAGCTGGTCCGGGATGTGCAGGTGCAACTGGTCCAGCAGGCTCACGACGTAGCCGGACCAGCCGACCGAGACGGTGGCGACGGCAAACAGGTACTCGAGGATCAGGTTCCAGCCGATGAACCAGGCGATCCCCTCACCCAGGGTGGCGTAGGAGTAAGAATAGGCGCTGCCCGAGACCGGGATCATGGCGGCGAATTCCGCGTAGCACAGGCCGGCGAACATGCAGCCAATGCCGGCGAAGATGAAGGACAGTGCCAGCGCCGGCCCGGCGTTCTGGGCGGCGGCGACGCCGGTGAGCACGAAGATGCCGGTGCCGATGACGCCGCCGATGCCCAGCAGGGTCAGCTGCGTGGCGCTGAGCGCGCGCCGCAATTCATTGCCTGAGGCCTCCTGCGCCTGCAGCTCGTCGATGGACTTGGTCGCGAGTAATTGTGAGCCCATGAACCCCCCGGGAATTTCGCTGGGACTCTACACAAGCACCCCTGCGAAAGCGAGCCAGCGGGCGGCGAGGACGGCGCGAGAAGGCGGGCACGCGCGTTATGGTGTACGCAGTTCCTGCGGCACGTGGGGGCCGATGAGTTCCACGAGTGCGGCGTACACCTTCGGGCTGCCGGCGATGATGTTCCCATCCTGGCGGTACTCGCCGCCGGTCAGGGTGCCGATCATGCCGCCCGCCTCCTGGATGAGCAGCGTGCCCGCGGCGGTGTCCCAGGGGGACAGTCCGAGTTCCCAGAATCCGTCTACGCGGCCGGCGGCGACATAGGCCAGGTCGAGCGCCGCGGCGCCGGGGCGGCGCACGCCCGCGGTCTGCTCGGTCACCGCGCGCAGCATCGCCATGTAGGCATCCAAATGGCGCATATTGGCGCGGTATGGAAAGCCGGTGGAGATCAGCGAGCCTTCCAGGCCGCGCGCCTTGCTGACGCGGATGCGCCGGTTCTCCAGGTGTGCGCCGCTGCCACGGGTCGCACTGAAGATCTCCCCGCGCATCGGGTCGTACACGACCGCGTGCTCGAGGCGGCCTTTGATCTGGCAGGCGATGGAGACGGCAAAGACCGGGAAGCCGTGAAGAAAATTGGTCGTGCCATCCAGCGGGTCGATGATCCACACCGTGTCGCTGTCACCGGTCGCGCCGCTTTCCTCGGCGAGGAAGGCGTGGCTGGGATAGTGGCGCCTGATGAGGCCGATGATCTCCGCCTCCGCGGCCTGGTCGACCTCGGTGACGAACTCGTTGCGGCTCTTGCTCGTGACCTGCAGGGACTCCACGCGGTTCAGGCTGCGGATGATGACTTCGCCGGCGCTGCGGGCGGCGCGCACGGCAATGTTGAGAAGCGGCTGCACGGTAACTAAGCTCGTGTAATTCAAGTGGCCGGTGCTGCCCACGGCAGTCTGGCCGGATAAGTACGAAACGCTAGCGTAACAGATGGACTCCCCGGACATTCGCATCGTGCTGGTCGCACCCTCACACCCGGGCAACATCGGGGCGGTCGCGCGCGCCATGAAGAACATGGGGCTTGCGCAGCTGGTGCTGGTGCGGCCGCGGCATTTCCCGGATCCCGAGGCCACCGCGCGCGCCTCGGGGGCGCACGACCTGCTGTGCGCCGCACGCTGCGTGACCAGCCTGGCCGAGGCCCTGGATGGCTGCGGCTTCGTCACCGCCACGACCTCGCGCGACCGCGACCAGTACTTCCGCGTCATCGACGTGCGCGACGCTGCAACGCGCCTCGTGGCGGAGGCGCAGCGCTCGCCCGCGGCGGTGGTGTTCGGGGCCGAGCGCACGGGGCTTACCAACGAGGAGCTGGAGACGGCCCATGCCCTGATCCGCATCCCGGCGAGCCCGGTGTATCCGTCGCTGAACCTTGCGATGGCGGTCCAGCTGGTCGCCTACGAGATTTACCGGGCACAGGGCGTGGCGCCTGCGGCGGCCGCCGTTGCGGGGGCGGCGCCACTTGCCTCCGCACAGGCGATGGAACGGCTCTACGTCCACCTGGGCGCGGTGCTCGAGGAGATTGATTTCCGCGATCGCACGCAGAAGGGCACGCATCTGATGTCGCGCATCCGCCGCTTCCTGCAGCGTGCCGAGCTCGACGAGAACGAGGTGAATATCCTGCGCGGCATCCTCACCGCCGTGCAGAGCAAGCGCCGCAGCGCCGGGCCGCGGCCGTGAGCGCTGCGGCGGTCTACCTCGACTACGCGGCCACCTCCCCGGTGGATCCGGCGGTGGCCGAGCTGATGCGCCAGTGCCTCACGCGTGAGGGGGATTTCGGCAACCCCGGGTCGGCGCACGCCTTCGGGGCGGCCGCCGCGGCGCGCATCGCGCACGCGCGCGCTCAGGTCGCAGCGCTCCTCGGTGCAAGCGAGGAGCAGATCGTGTTTACCTCGGGGGCGACCGAGTCCAACAATCTGGCCATTCTCGGCATCGCGCAGGCCAACGCCGACCGCGGTCGGCACATTGTCACGCTGCGCACTGAGCACAAGGCAGTACTCGACCCCTGCCGGCACCTGGAGCGATCGGGCTTCGCGGTGACCTACCTCACGCCCGCGCGCAGCGGGCGGCTTGAGCCCGCGGCGCTCGCAGCTGCAGTGCGCCCCGACACGCTGCTGGTCTCGGTGATGTGCGCCAACAATGAGACCGGCGTGCTGCAGGATATCGCCGCCCTGGGGGCGGTGTGCCGCGAGCGCGGCATCACCTTCCACAGCGACTGCGCTCAGGCGGCGGGCAAGGTGCCGCTGGACGTGCGCAAGCTGCCGGTGGACCTGCTGTCCTTCACGGCCCACAAGCTGTGCGGGCCGAAGGGAATCGGCGCGCTGTACGTGGCGCGACACACCCAGCGACTCCTGCGGCCGGTGAGCTTCGGCGGCGGACAGGAGCGGGGTCTGCGGCCCGGCACATTGCCCACCCACCAGATTGCTGGCTTTGGTCTGGCCTGCGAGCTGGCGCGGGACGAGATGCCGCGGGAACAGAAGCGCCTGGCACGGCTGCGTGAGCGGCTCTGGGAGGGCCTTGCGACCCTGGGAGAGGTCTATCTCAACGGGGCGGAGGCTGACCGGGTGCCCGGCATCCTCAACGTCTCCTTCGGCGGCGTCGAGGGCGAAAGCCTGATCACAGGCCTTCCCGGGCTGGCCGTGTCGACCGGTGCCGCCTGCAATTCCGAGACGCGCGAGCCCTCGTACGTGCTGCGTGCGCTCGGGCGCGACAGCCGGCTGGCAGAGAGCTCTCTGCGCTTCAGCATGGGTCGATTCTCCACCGAGGCGGACATCGATTTTGCGATCGGGGCCGTTCGCGCGCAGGTGGCACGTCTGCGCGAGCGCTCACCGCAGGGTGGGGTGCATGGCGGTGACCGCCTGCGGGATGCCGGGGCCTGGGAAGGGGTGGGCGGGTATATCGTCACCGGCGACGCCGGCGGCCCGGACAAGGGCACCTGGGTGCGCTTCCAGCTGCGGGTGGAGGGTGGCACCGTGAAAGAGGCCCGTTTTCAAGCGCTTGCCTGCCCCCATACTATGGATACGGCCGCCTGGCTGTGTGGGCTGCTGCCCGGACGCACCCGGGGAGAACTGATCCCGGGTACGCCGGCTGCCTGGGCGGAGGCGCGGTCGGTGCCCGTCGAGAAACTCGGCCGGCTGCTGATTGTCGAAGATGCACTGCTGGCATGCCTCGCGCACTGGGCCTGAGGCGCTACAATGTGAGGATACATGGGCATTTCGCTGACCGCTTCCGCCGCTGACCGGGTCAAGAGCTTTCTCGCATCCCGTGGCCATGGCGTCGGATTGCGGCTCGGCGTACGTAAGACCGGCTGTTCCGGCTTTGCCTACGTCATCAACTACGCAGACGGGCCTGAGGCCGGTGACGCGGTTTTCGTGGACCGCGGGGTGCAGGTGTTCGTGGATGCCGCCAGCCTCGCCCTGCTGGATGGCACCATCGTCGACTTTGTGAAGCAGGGCCTGAACGAGGCATTCCGCTTCCGCAATCCCAACGTCAAGGGTGAATGCGGGTGCGGGGAGAGCTTCTCGGTCTAGGCCGCCCGCGCGGTGGTGCGTCCACTCCGCCAGTCGCAAAAATCCCTTATCAAACCGGCACTTCCACGGTGCTGCGGATTGCCCGGGGTACCCTGTACAAGGTAGACTTCACGGCTGGCCCGCGGCCGGTATGCCGGTCGCTGAGGCCGTTCCCCGTCATCATCCCGTTTATTTTCTGAAAGGTACCCGAATGGCGCTCGAGCGCACTTTGTCCATCGTCAAGCCCGACGGCGTGAGCGCCAATCTCATCGGCGAGGTTTACCGTCGATTCGAGAAGGCCGGCTTGGCGATCATCGCCGCCCGCATGCGGCGCCTGTCGCAGCTGGAAGCGGAGGGCTTCTACGCAGTCCATCGCGCGCGCCCGTTCTTCAAGGACCTCGTCAGCTACATGACCTCGGGCCCGGTGATCGTGCAGGTGCTCGAGGGGGAGAACGCCATCGCGCGCCACCGCGAGATCATGGGTGCGACCGACCCGAAGAAGGCCGCTCCGGGGACCATCCGTGCGGACCTGGCCAAGAGTATCGAGCAGAACGTGGTGCACGGCTCCGACGGACCGGAGACTGCCGCCCAGGAGATCGCCTACTTCTTCGCTGCCACCGAGCTGCACCCGCGCAGCTGAGGGGCGCGGGGTGCTTACCATGAGCGCGACTCCACAACGCACCAATCTGCTCGGCCTGCCGCGCGCAGGCCTCGAGGCGTTCGTGGAGCAGCTGGGCAGTAAGTCCTTCCGTGCCCGGCAGCTGATGGCCTGGATCTACAAGCGCGGTGCAGGCTCGTTCGACCAGATGACCGACCTTGCCAAGGACTTCAGGGCACGGCTGGGCGAGCTTGCCGAGATACGCGCCCCGGAGGTTGTCTCCGTGCACCGCTCCGCGGACGGCACCGTGAAGTGGCTGCTGCGGGCGGACGCCTCGCAGGCGTTCGAAATGGTGTTCATCCCGGAAACCGACCGCGGCACGCTGTGCATCTCCTCCCAGGTGGGGTGCGTGCTGGACTGCTCGTTCTGCTCGACCGCGCAGCAGGGCTTTAATCGCAACCTGACCACAGCCGAGATCGTCGGCCAGGTCTGGCTTGCGGCCCGTGAGCTGGAGCGCGCCGCGCCGCTGCGATCCGCAGACGGGGCGGAGAGCTTGCGCGAGGGGCGTCACATCACTAACGTCGTGCTCATGGGCATGGGCGAACCGCTTGCCAATTTCCGCAACGTCGTGCCTGCCCTGAGCATCTTCATGGATGACTTCGGCTTCGACCTGTCGCGGCGGCGCGTGACGCTCTCGACCTCCGGCCTTGTGCCGCAGATCTACAAGCTCGCCGAGGAGACCAATGTGGCGCTGGCGGTCTCGCTGCACGCGCCCGACGACGAGCTGCGCAGCGAGCTCGTACCGATCAACCGCAAGCACCCGATCGCCGAGCTCCTCCCGGCCTGCTGGCACTATCTTGACGAGCAGAATGGACGCAGCGTCACCTTCGAGTACGTGATGCTCGAGGACGTGAATGATTCCCCGGCGCAGGCGCGGGCGCTGGCGCGCCTGCTGAAGGGTCATCCGGCGAAGGTGAACCTCATTCCCTTCAATCCATTCCCGGGCACGAAGTACCGCCGCTCACCCCTGCATGTCATCCAGCGCTTCCGGGACGAGCTCCTGCAGCGCGGCGTGCTGGCAACGATCCGTCGCACGCGTGGCGAGGACATCGACGCGGCCTGCGGGCAGCTGGCGGGGCGTGTCGTCGATCGCACCACGGTCCGGCTGGGCAATAAGGTAATCGGCGTAGCGGTCCAACCATGAAAAACCTCCTGAGCTTCGTGACGCTCCGCCTGCTGCCCCTGACGGCGTCGGCATCAGCTGGCTTGCTGCTTGCCGGCTGCCCCGACACCGGCACGAAGCGTCCCGACAAGCTGGACGACGCCGCGGTCTACAACACGCAGCTGGGCATCAGTTACCTGCACCAGAACGAGCTCGCGGTGGCGAAGGACAAGCTGGACCGCGCGGTGAAGCAGGACCCAAGCTATGCCCCCGCCCACAGCGCGCGCGCGATGCTGTACGACCGGCTGGGCAATTCCGAGGTGGCGGACAACGAGTTCCGCACCGCTCTGCGCCTCTCGCCCCACGATCCGGACATGATCAACAATTACGCGGTGTACCTGTGCCAGAACGGGCGCACCGACGAGGGCGTCAAGAAATTCCAGGAAGCGGCCGCCAACGCGCTGTACCGGACACCGGAGGCCGCCTATACCAACGCCGGTGTGTGCCTGCGCGCGGCCAAGCGCGACGAGGAGGCCCGCGCGCAGTTCGTGAAGGCACTGCAAGCGCGCCCCAACTACGGCGAGGCCGCCTACCAGCTGGCGAACCTGCAGTTCCAGCATCATGAGCTCGCGCAGGCGCGCGCGCTGATCGATTCCTTCCTCGGCAACTTTCCGCAGACCGCGGATCTGCTGCTGCTTGGCGTGCGCGTGGCGCGCGCGCAGGGCGATGCGCCCGCCAGCCAGAAATACGCGCGCAAGCTGCAGCTGGACTTCCCCGGCTCCGACCAGGCCCGTTCCCTGGCCGCGGCCGATCACCCCTCCGGCTGAGCGCGATGGGCAAGGAAGAGGGCAGCGCTGACATCGGCGCGCGACTGCGCGCCGCGCGCGAACACAAGGGTCTGACCGTGCTGCAGTCGGCCGAGAAGCTGCACATGGACGCCCGGCTGCTGGAGGCGCTCGAGTCCGGCGACTTTGCGTCCCTGGGGGCAGCGGTGTACGTGCGCGGGCACCTGCGCCGCTATGCGGAACTCGTCGGCGAGTCGGTCGCGGAGCTGCAGGCGCTGTACGCGGGCGCCACCCCGGCCACCACGCCTGACCTGACGCGAATTCCCCGGGCCGGCCACGGCCCCGAGTCCTCGCAGCTGCTGCTGCCGGCCATGATTGCGGTCGTGGTAGTGGCACTTGCGGGGGTCGTGTGGTGGCTGGTGAGCCTGCCGCGCCGGACCCACCCGCTGCCGGTTGCGGCGCAGCCGCTCACCGTGCCTGCCCCCGCAAGTGCAAGTCCCGGTACCGCCGCGCCCGCAACGGATCTTGGCGACAGCAGCACGAGCGCACCCGCAGCGACCGCACCGGCGACGGTGGCGCCGGACGGCCAGGTGCACCTGGCACTCAGATTCGCCGAGGCCAGCTGGATCAAGATCTCGGATGCCAGCGACAAGGCACTGATGGACGGGCTCATGGCGAGCGGCACTTCGCGCACCGTCGATGGCACCCCACCCCTGCGCCTGGTGATCGGTAACGCCCGGGCGGTAGGTCTGGCGATAAACGGCCAGCTGGTGAACCTGGACAGCATGGTGCGGCGGCGCGGTGACGCGCGCATCACGGTTGATGCGCGCGGGCAGGTGTCCACCGGCGCACCGAGTGCGCGTGGGGAGTGATGTGAGCGAGCAGCTGCAGGCGATCCGCGGGATGAACGACGTGCTGCCGACCGAAATCGGCGCCTGGCAGCATTTCGAGTCGTGCACGCGCGAGTTGCTCACCAGCTACGGCTACGAGGAAATTCGCGTGCCGGTGGTCGAGCGCACCGAACTGTTCAAGCGCGCGATCGGCGAGCACACCGACGTGGTCGGCAAGGAGATGTACACCTTCACCGATCGCGGTGGCGACAGCCTGACACTGCGCCCGGAGGCCACGGCGGGCATCGTGCGGGCACTGATCTCCAACGGCATGCTGCGCGGACAGCGCCACAAGCTGTGGTGCCTCGGTCCGATGTTCCGCCACGAGACTCCGCAGGCGGGGCGCTACCGCCAGTTCTGGCAGGTGGACGTGGAGGCGGTGGGCTGTACCGGTCCCGATGTTGACGCGGAGCTGATCGCCCTGAGTGCGCGCCTGTGGCAACGCCTCGGGATCCACGGGCTGAGGCTTGAGATCAACTCCCTGGGCACGCCTGAGAGCCGGCGCACGTATCGCGCCCAGCTGACTGACTACCTGCGCGGTCACGCCTCCGCGCTCGATGCCGACAGCCAGCGCCGCCTGGACACCAATCCGCTGCGGATCCTGGACAGCAAGAACCCGGACATGCAGGAGCTGATCCGCGGCGCACCAGTGCTCACGGAATATCTGGACGCCGAATCACGCACGCACTTCCAGTCCCTGTGCGCGATGCTGCGCGGGATGGGCATCGCCTTCGAGATCAACCCGCGCCTGGTGCGCGGGCTCGACTACTACAACCGCACCGTCTTTGAGTGGATTACCCAGTCCACCGGTGCACAGAATGCCGTATGCTCCGGCGGCCGCTACGACGGGCTGATCGCACAGCTGGGCGGCGATGCGACGCCGGCCGTCGGGTTCGCTATGGGCGTGGAGCGCCTGGTGACGCTGCTGACAGCCGCAGGCAAGGTGCCGCAGCCGGCCCGCCCGGACCTGTTCGTGGTCGTGAGCGGCGAGGCCGCGGCCGCCCGGGCCCTGCAGCTGGTCGAGGGGCTGCGCAGCCTGCGACCGCAGCTGCGGATCGAGGTGAACTTCGGCGGGGGCAACTTCAAGGCGCAATTCCGCCGTGCCGACAAGAGCGGCGCACCCTTGGCTCTCATCGTCGGCGAGGATGAGCTCGCCCGCGGTGTGGTCGCAATGAAACCTTTACGCGAGCAGTCGGGTCAGACCGAGTGCCCGGTCGGGGAACTCGCCCCGGCCGTGGACGCGGCTCTGGCGCTGCTGGCTCAGGCGGGCGGCAGGCCCGCCGGATGACTCTGGGGAGGATGTGTGGAAGATTACCTGTCCGAAAAAGAACGCTGGGAATGGGTCCGTGCACAGGTGCGCGAGAATGCCCCGGCCGTCATCCTGGCCGCGGTGCTGGTGCTCGGTTCACTCGCCGGCTGGCGCTGGTGGCAGGATCGCCAGGATGCCGCGCGCCTGGCCGCCGGCAGCCGCTACATGAGCATGGTCGAGGCCATCGATCATGGTGACCGCGCCGAGGCGATGCGGCTGCTCGGGGAGCTGGAGCGCGACCACGCCGGTTCCGCCTACACCGACCAGGCGAAGATGCTTGCGGCCCGCGTGTACATGGACGGCGGCGAACTCGACAAGGCGGCCACCGAACTGAGCACGGTTGCCGCGCAGTCAAAGGATCACAACCTGGCGAGCGTGGCGCGCCTGCGGCTCGCGCGCGTGCAGATCGCGCAGGGCAAGCCCGATGCCGCCCTGGCCACCCTCGGCGCAACCGACAGCAGCGCCTTTGCCGGCCGCTCCCACGAGATCCGCGGGGATGCCTACTTCGCCAAGGGCAGCACGGGCGAGGCGCTCAGCGAGTACCGCGCCGCCAAGGCTGCCAGTGCGAGCACCGCCAACCCGCTGCTTGACCTGAAGATCGCGGACCTCTCCGGGGGGGAGACCGCGGCGGCGGCGCCCGCAGCGGTGGCTGCGCCGCCGCCTGCCAAGTGAATTCCATGCGTCACCTGCAACGCTCGCTCTGGTTGCTCACTGTTCTCCTGGTGGCAGCCTGCTCGAAGGACAAGGTCATCGATGAGCCGGCGAAGCTCACCGTGTTCTCACCCGCTCTGAAAGTGCAGCACCTCTGGGGTGCCTCGGTCGATGATAAGAAGGCCGCCGACCTGCGCCTGGGACTCGGGGTGTCGATTGCCGAAGGGCGCCTGTTTGCTGCCGGCCATAAGGGCAACCTGACGGCCTACGACCTGCAGACCGGCAAGGCCCTGTGGCACAAGAACCTGAAAGCACCGCTTTCCGGCGGCACCGCCGCCTCCGCCGATCTGGTGTTGATTGGTTCGAGCAACGGCCACTTGTTCGCACTCGGCGCTGCCGACGGAGCGCTGCGCTGGGACGCGCAGGTCAAGGGCGAGGTACTGGCCCCCGCGGCCATCTCCGAGAAGCTCATTGCCGTCAGGACCGGCGACGGGAAGCTGCGGGCGCTGTCTCCCGCGGACGGCCACGAACTGTGGCAGCAGGAGCAGCAGGTGCCGAAGCTGTCGCTGCGCGGCACCGCGAGACCTGTGATTTCCGGCGACGTCGTGTTGTGCGGCTTCGACAATGGCAAGGTCGTGGCCATGAACGCGAGCGACGGCTCGGTGCAGTGGGAGGTGACCGTGACCCCCCCACACGGCCGCACGGAGCTCGAGCGGCTCTCGGACATCGACTCTGGCGTCATCGTTTCCGGCCAGGACGTCTACGCGGTTGGCTTCCAGGGCAAGGTCGCCATGCTGGCGCTGGATACCGGCCAGGTGTGGTGGTCCCACGAGGCTTCCAGCGCGCGCGGCATGAGCATCGATGCGGACACGCTGTACATCTCCACTTCCGACGGGGAGATCATCGCACTGCGCACGCGCACCGGCGTCGAGCTGTGGCGTCAGAACGCGCTGCTGTATCGCCGCCTGTCCGCACCCGGCGCCATGGACGAGGGCGTAGTGGTGGCCGATTTCGACGGCTATGTGCACTGGCTGGACAAGACGAGCGGGGCAATCATCGCACGCGTGCGCAGCGGCAAGATGCGAGTGAGTACCGCGCCGGTCATATCGGGCAACCTGGTCGCGATCATCAATGACCGCGGCCAGCTCAGTGTCTATCGGGTGACTGCGCTGGCAGCGTCGGGCAAGAAGACCGCCGCCACCGGGAGCAGCGCCGACTCTGCGGCCGCGCCGGAGCGCTGAGCGAGTCGCGCGAGCGCTGCGCGCCACATCCCATGCTGCCCGTCATCGCACTGGTCGGACGGCCGAATGTCGGCAAGTCGACTCTGTTCAACGTACTCACCGGTACGCGCGATGCGATCGTAGCGGATGTCCCGGGACTCACGCGCGACCGGCAGTACGGGTTTGGCCGGGTGGGGCCGGTTCCCTACATCGTCATCGACACCGGCGGGCTGGTCGAGAACCCGGTGGGCATCGAGGCGCAGATGCGCGCCCAGACCGAGCGTGCGGTCGCCGAGGCTGACCGCCTCATATTCATCGCCGATGCGCGCGCCGGGCTTTCGCCGCAGGACCATTTTGTCACCCGCGAGTTGCGCCGCTCCGGCAAGCCGGTGACGCTGGTGCTGAACAAGGCCGAGGGCCTCGACGAGGATGTGGTCGCCGCGGACTTCCATTCCCTGGGCTTCGGCACTCCGCTCGCCATCTCCGCCAGCCACGGCGAGGGTTGCGAAACGCTCATGGAGCACGTGCTGGCAGGGCTGGAGCCCCAGCCACCGGAGCAGAACGAGTTTGGCGCCATCCGCATCGCGATCATCGGGCGCCCCAACGTCGGCAAGTCGACCCTCGTCAACCGCCTGCTCGGCGATGAGCGGGTGATCGCCAGCGAGCAGCCCGGCACCACGCGCGACAGCATCCTTGTGCCGTTTGAGCGCGACGGGCGCTCGTTCATGCTCATTGATACCGCCGGGGTGCGCCGCCGTTCCAAGGTGGAGGATGTGGTTGAACGTGCCAGTGTGGCCAAGACCCTGCAGGCCATCGACGAGGCGCACGTGGTCATCATGGTGCTGGATGCACACGATACCGTGGCTGAGCAGGATGCGAGCGTGTTGGGTATCGCGCTGCAGCGCGGGCGTGCACTGATCATAGCCATCAATAAGTGGGACGGCATCGAGCAGGACCAGCGCGAGGATATCCAGCGCCAACTCGGCCTGAAGCTCGATTTCGTGCCGTTCGCGCCGCTGCACTTCATCTCGGCGCGGCACGGCACCGGCGTCGGGGAGCTGATGCAGTCTACCGTGCGCGCCTATGAGTCCGCCTTCAAGACGATGCCCACGCGTGACCTCACCCGCACGCTGGAGCATGCGCTGACCGTGCACCAGCCACCGCTGGTGCGCGGGCGGCGCATCAAGTTGCGCTACGCGCACCAGGGTGGCCGCAACCCGCCGCGCATCATCATCCACGGCAACCAGACCAATGCGGTCCCGGATGCCTATACGCGCTACCTGGCCAACGTCTTTCGCAAGCAGTTCGACCTGTTTGCGACGCCGGTGTTCGTCGAATATCGCACCGATGCCAACCCGTACCTGCGGGAGCAGCGCGTCAAGCCGCGCGCGGACAACAAGTCGCGGCGCGGTGGCCCCGGGGGCACGCGCAAGAGGCGCCCCGGCGGCCGCTGAGCGAGCCCGGCGAGGCACCTGGCCGGCAGTGGCCTGCGCGCCCGTCCTACAGCGCCCGGCCCCGCGAAGCTGCTAGCCTTAAAAGCAAGGTGCCGCACACAAGGGCGGCACCGGGAGCGTCGCATGATTCGCAAGCTCAAATCAGGCCAATACCGTCTCTATTCGCGCAAGCTCGACCCGCGCACCCAGCGCCGCCGCAACCTCGGCACGTTCCCCACGCGGGCCGCGGCGGAGAAGCACGAGCGCGCGGTCCAGTACTTCAAGCGCCAGGGGTAGAGCGGCATACCCCAGCGGCCGTGGGCGCGGTGGGGTAGTCCACCGGCGCCGCGTGCTGCGTCGCATGCCGAAGCGGCACTTGCCGGCGCAGCGGGCTGTGGCGCGCGACCAGCAGCACGGCCCGCCCGCCACCGCAGCCAGCGCCAGCGGCCATCCATGCAGCGGTGGCGATGCAAACCGGACACGCATGAACCTCCTCTCTAATGGGCGATGCTGTCAAGCATGGTGCGTTCCATGTTGGACAGCTGCGTGACGTTGCTCTGCTCGGTCCGGTACAGCGAGGACAGGAAGGCTTGGTCCCACGCGCTAAGGGCAGCAGGCCGGTTTTCCGCGCTCCTGAACAGGGTCAATATCGTCGGGGTTGCCCCCAGCTCCGCATCCAGCCGCACCTGCGCCAGACCGATCATCGCGACGTAGTCGGCGAGCTGCCCGAAGTTCAGGCCCTGCAGGCGGTTGGCATCTATCACGACGATTACCGAAGAGAGGCTAAGGACCGCGCCGAAGCGCAAACGCGAGGTCGAGTGCACCGTATTGGTCGGGACGTTCGCCTTGTCAATCCCCGTACCGACGAAGCCTGCGGTGGTCGCATTGGGCGAGTCCAGCACGCCACCCTCGGATAGCAGGCCCGAGTTGTACCAGACCCGCACCGGCCGCGGGCTGTCGAGGAAGGAATTGATGGCGCCACGCCCGTTGCGGGTGGTGAACATACGCCTATCGCGTGCGTACCACTTCTTGAGCAGCACGGCGGGCTCGTGCGTCAGCACCACGTAGAAGTTCACCTGGCACTGCTCACCTGCCAGCGGCGCGTGCACCGCCTGAGCGATCTGCGACAGACGGGCCAGAACAAACTCTCCTTCCGTGCGCGGCAGCCCGGCGACCAGCGGGCAAATCTTCTCGTTCCAGCGCGGCGCGGATTCGTCCCGGGGATGGCCGGTCACGGAGTTGACGAAATGATCGACCTCGTGTTCGAGCTCCTTGCGGCGCCGGGCCTCGACCGTCACGGTGTCAAGCCCGCCGTGCTCAGTGGGCGTCTGTAGGGAGCCCGGCGGTTGATCGGCTTGGGCAAGCGCGCCGAACGCCAGCAGCCCGAGCAGCGCAGTCGCCCAGCGCCTGGCGCCCTCCGGTAGCCGCGGGCGTGCAAGCTGCTTCGTTCCGGGCCTGAGCTGCGTCATACCCAACCAATGCGCCGCAAGGGCGAGGATCACCATAACGCAGCCGGGGACATCCCGTGCACAGTGCCGACGCATTGCACTACGATATGAGTCCATGAGAAGTGGAACAACCGCTCCCCCGAGGTCGGGCTGCCGTCCGCCACCGAGCTGGGGGCTGTCGCATCGCGGTGCAAGGCTGCCGCTCAGGACAGCCTATCTGTGAAGTGATCTGGGGCTTGGCATACACCGTGGAATTCCCGGTGGGCGAGCCGAATCTGCTCCATTGACCGGCGCAACCGTCCATGCGGTCTTCCTGAGCTACGCATCGCAAGATGCGGCAGCTGCGCGCCGTGTCTGCGACACGCTGCGCGGGGCGGGTATCGAAGTCTGGTTCGACAAGAGCGAATTGCGCGGAGGAGATGTCTGGGATCAGACGATCCGGCGCCAGATCCGTGAGTGCGCACTGTTCGTCCCGATCATCTCCGCCAATACCGCCTCACGCTCGGAGGGTTACTTCCGCCTCGAATGGGCGCTGGCCGAGGAACGCACCCATATGATGTCGCGCAACCGGACCTTCATCGTCCCGGTGTGCGTTGACTCCACTTCTGAATCCGGCGCGGACGTGCCGGATTCGTTCCTGCGCGTGCAGTGGACGCGGCTGCCCGGCGGCGAGACCCCGGCGGCCTTCAGCCAGCGTATCCGGATGTTGCTGGAGCCGAATGTCGCAACCCCGCCGGCCGCCGGCGCAGCCGTGCCGCAGCCAGGATTGGTCTCCCCTGTGCAAGGCACGAGCCGGACCCGGCTGTACGTTCTACTTGCCCTAGGCCTGGGTCTACTCGCGGCGATCCTCGCGCTGCAGCCCTGGCACCTGCTGGCGGGGCGGTACGAGGCTGCGCGCACCGGAGCAGCTTCCAGTAACGATAGCGCTGCAACGCAGAAGTCGGTGGCCGTCCTGCCGTTCACCGACATGAGCGAGAAGCATGACCAGGAATACTTCTCCGATGGCCTTTCCGAGGAACTCATCGATGTTCTGGCCAAGGTGCCCAACCTGCGCGTGCCAGCGCGCACCTCCTCGTTTTCCTTCAAGGGCAAGGCGGCCACGATCGGGGAGATCGGGCGGGAGCTCGGGGTCACCCACGTGCTCGAGGGAAGCGTGCGCAAGGCAGGCGACCACATGCGCATCACCGCGCAGCTGGTGCGCACGGACAATGGCTTCCATGTCTGGTCCCAGACCTACGACCGGGAGGTGCGCGATGTCTTCGCCGTGCAGGACGAGATTGCCCAGGCGGTGGCGGAACAGCTGAAGACCGCGCTGCTGATCACCCCGGCGGAGGAGGCGCACCAGACCACGAGCGTCGAGGCGCACAACCTTTACCTGAAGGGACGTTTCCTGACGGGCCGGGACACGCCCGCCGATCTTGGCCAGGCGGTGCTGCTGTACGAACAGGCGCTAAGACTCGACCCGAACTACGCGCAGGCATGGGCGTGGCTTTCGTATGCACACATCAGGTGGATAGCGCAGGGCGGGGAAGCCGACTCGGCCGAGAACCACGAGCGTGCCATGGCAGCGGCCAGGCGAGCGATCGAGCTGGACCCCAGCTTGCCGGAGGGATATTCAAGTCTTGCGACCGCCAACATGCAATTCGAGCATGACTGGGCCGCGGCCGCGCAGGCGCTGGACAAGGCTGCGGCGATAGATCCGAACCACGCGCTGGTTGACCAGATCAGGGGGCATCTCAGTGCTGCGATCGGGACCTCGGAGGAGGCCATGGCGCATTTCCGCCGGGCGGTCGATGCCGATCCGCTCAATATGCTGGCGAGGAAGTACGTAGGTCGCGCACTCTACTACCAGGGCCGGTCGGGCGAGGCAGTCGCCGAGCTCAGGCGGGCGATTGAGATCAATCCCCAGTTTCCGGGCTTACACTACGAGCTGGGTCGGGCGCTGCTGCAATCGAACCAGCCGGAGGCTGCCATTGCGGCGTTTGAGGCCGAGCCCGACGCCACCTGGCGGCAGAATGGCGTGGTGCTTGGATACTTTGGCGGCCATCGAATGAAGGAAGCCCAGGCGGCACTCGAGTCGTTCCTGGCCAATCCGGGTGGCGGCGAATTCCAGCTCGCCGAGGCGTATGCCTTTTCCGGACAGCCCGACAAGGCGTTCGAGTGGCTGGACCGCGCACGCACCCAGCATGACCCCGGGATCATCTGGACCCGCAATGATCCGTTGCTGGCCACAATCGCTGCAGATTCACGCTTCGCCTCGTTTCTTGAATCGGTCCACATGCCGCCGGTGCGCAAGGGCAATTGAGTCGCAGTACTGTCTACTGCAACGGTATGACCGGCCGAACAAGTTCACCGCGGCGGGCTGGGCGATCCACTCTGTGCCTCTGGCGCGGTTTCGGACGCGGAGACATGGTTTAGGGCAATGACCCAGCGGCCGTTCACCTTGCGCATCAGGCGGGTGTTGATGCCGTACTGCGGGTGTTGCGGGCGTAGCAGCTCGAAGCGGCTGATGAGCTGGGCAGCGTCGGGAGCGAGAATCTCGACCTGGATGTCGTAAAAGCGCAGTGTGCCACGCGACTCGCTGTAGTCCCGGATGTAGTGATCGAGTGTTCCTTGCCAGCCAGCCTGGAACCGCCCGCCGGACACGAAGACGACACCCGGATTCTTGAAGCCGTCCATGTAGCCGCGGAAGTCACCACGGTTCCAGGCCGCCTGCATGCCGCTGATGAGGTTGAGGATCTGCTGCTTGTCCGCCTCGGCAGTGACCGGATTTGGTGCACAGGATTCCGCGCCGCCGCTGGCATCCCCAGCGATCCCGGCGGTAAGGATCAAGCAGAGGAAGTATCTTCGCCGACGACCAACACTTTGCACAGGCCAACCTCCCAAGTTGCAGGAACGTTGCGGTTTTCTCCGGTTCGCTCGTCTCCAGGACCTGCAAGCACTTGAGCGAAGCGGCTTCGTGTCCGGGAGCAGACCTTCGCAGCTTCTGCTTGGTGGCGAGACGCCGCATGACGCCAGCTGTTCGCGCTAGCCTGCAGAACCTAGCACCTGAGGCGCTTGCGCTCCAGGCAGAGGTAGAAGCGCGCCGTACGGAAGTGGCTCCAAGTCAGGCTCAACCCATTCCGCCCGTGCGGTTGGCGAAAACAGCACCGCTTTCGACCAATACTTAAACAGCCAATCGGATCTACCTAGAGTAGTTCCTAGCAATTCCTTGAGAACCAGGAATTCCTCGATACCGGCTCGATCGACGAGCCACGAGTGCGTCGCCCGCAACGAGGCAAGCGTTATCGTTTCGTGGTAGCCACTGGTTGCCGTATTAGGCACGCCGGTGACTTCGTTGTAGGCTCGAATCAGCGGTGGCATCTCGCGCGCAGCATGGCTGCCTCGCCGCTTAAGCAACCACAACGCTACCGCGAAATGCGCGGCATGCGTCCACTCAGATCTTGGAAGCGATCGATCGAAGAATCGCCGGACAACATGATCGATTTCGACACCAGAATTTAGAAGCGACATTCTTAGGACCCTGGTACTGCGAAGTCAGGATCTTGGGCAAGACCCGAGAGATGCCGCAAGGATATCCCACGCGAAAAGTTTACTCGCTTGGTGGCAGCGACTGCGCGCGCTCAAAGCTTTCCCAGATCGCCGTTGACCGGACGCCCTCCGAAGAGGGTCAGTAGCACCTTGGGCTTGTCGATCTCGGTGGCCGGAATCGCAAAGAGGTTGTGATCTAGGACGACGAGGTCTGCATTCTTGCCGACCTCGATCGATCCGGTACGTGCTTTTGCAGACACGCGCCGCTGATAGGGCTCATCGGATTAGCTAGGATTCGAAAATACTCGTCCGGCTCGGCCTTGTCACGCTACTCTTGAGCACAGGTGCTCCGGCGCGTCGGGTGCCCGGAGCATGCCTGGGTCGGTTCTCGACCATCGCCGGAATTGAGGACGGAGCAATCCTAAGCCGGTGTGATTGCAATTGACTGCAAAATGCCATGCGAGCCGCTTATCCGGCACTTATTAACTCCTCTGCTGCTGATTGTCACTGCGAACGCGGCGCCCTGGGCGGCAGCGCGCATCTTCCACAGACACTGGACGGCACCGCTGGATCTTGGCAAGACGATGCAAGATGGAACGCGGCTGCTTGGCAGTCACAAGACGTGGCGGGGGCTGATTGCTGCCGTCGTTGCGTGCGCCCTGGCGGCGCAACTCTTCGGGCTCGGGTTCGCACTGGGGGCGGCCTTCGGAGGTCTGGCAATTCTTGGGGACGCATCGTCGAGTTTTCTCAAGCGCCGCTTGCGGCGCCCGCCCGGCGCTGAACTACCTGGGATCGATCAGATCCCGGAATCGCTGTTGCCGCTGCTCGCCATGCAGCGCCCACTGGGACTCGGGCTCCTCGAAATCCTAATGATTGCTGCCGCATTCGCGGCGCTGGACATCGCCACTACAAAAATACGCCATCCGTAACTACGTGTGGGCCGATCTTCGTGCCGTGCACTCGCATTGCGACCCGCCAGCCAGATCGAAGTTCAATCCGGATGCTTTCCCTCTCCCTTGTTCTCCAGCACCTTGCCGGTCACAGCATCGACGCCGACCTCGTACGCCCAGCCGCGCATGATGCGAGGTCAATCCAGGGTAGAAAGCCGGCGCAACTACCCAAGGTTCCCCAAGCCCAGCGATCCGAAGTTGCGAAAACGCGGCTATTTGGTGACTTTCGCGTCGCTGATCCGAGTAAGTTGCAGTGGCCTGAAGGCGCACTGTGGTTCGAGGAACGGCCGGTTGACATGATTTACAACCGACTCACTGACTTCAAAGAGTATCAGTCATTGGCTGGCGGCTAACGCCAAGTGACGTGCCCTCGCTTATTCAAGTCCAACGTCGGCATAGATCCCAAAGGCGTGTGTCTTTTGCTTCGTCGCCTCGATCATACGGGGACCAGTACGATTTAATCCATTGACCGTTCGGGGCTCCTGCAAGAAGGAGATTCGGCATCATGCGAGCGCCCCCTAAGTATTGCTACGGCAATTATGCGGAGATCCACGAGTGAGAGGACACGCTGAATATGCGTTTCCGATCTTTCATCGCACCAGGCGCGCGTAGAATAGCTCGGGTGCGGCGACTCATGCGTGAGTCGACGCCCGCTCGCACGTACAGCAAGTGCGCTTCCGACGAATATCGAGTGTGAGGCCGTAGATATGGAAATTGAAGTCTTGGGATCGGGTTGCAGCAAGTGCCGCGTCACGATTGGCATGATCGAACGGACTGCACAGGACTTGGGTGTCGCGGTTGAGATCATCAAGATTCAGAATCCCGAAGAGATACGGCGTCTTGGTGTGCACTCTACGCCTGCGGTAATTATCGGCGGCAAGATCGTGCACAGCGGGGGTCTGCCATCGCATGACGAAATTCAAGGATGGTTGAAGCCCGGCCACATCGGATTTCTGAGCAAGCCGACCCGACATCTGTTCTTCACCGGCAAGGGCGGCGTTGGAAAAACGTCGCTGTCGACCGCGGCGGCACTGACACTTGCAGATACAGGCAAGAAGGTTCTGCTGGTCAGCACCGATGCGGCGTCGAACCTGGATGAGATGCTGGGGATCGAACTTCGCAACACGCCCACGCCGGTACCTGGCGCCCCCGGTCTGTCGGTGCTAAACATCGACCCTGACACGGCGGCCGAGTCTTATCGGCAGCGTGTCCTCGCGCAGATGGGAGCCGGCGCCAGTGAAGCCGAACTCGCCACGGTGCGCGAGCAATTATCGGGGGCCTGCACCACGGAGATCGCCTCCTTCGACGAGTTCGCTTCCCTGTTGTCCAACAATGCCGAACACTACGATCACATCGTCTTTGACACGGCACCGACGGGGCACACCTTGCGCCTGCTCAGTCTGCCCAAGGCATGGAGTGGGTTTCTGAATGGCAACGATCGGGGAGCCTCGTGCCTCGGGCCGCATTCTGGACTAAAGATGCAGGAGGAGCGCTTCAAGACCGCGCTCGGCGCCCTAACCGATCCGACCCAGACCACTGTGATCCTCGTGACCCGGCCGGACAAAGGCGCGATCGCGGAAGCGGCACGTACATCGGAGGAGTTGCACGCGCTGGGCTTGAACAACCAGCGCCTCGCGATCAACGGCGTGTTTCAGGCCAGCGATCGTACAGACGCGGTAGCTGGTGCAATTGAGGCCTTGGGCCAGCAAGCTCTGGCCAACATGCCCCCGGCACTACGCGCCTTGCCGCAGGACCGCGTGCCGCTGCGGGCGTTCGACACGGTGGGTTTGCCCGCCTTGCGTGCGCTGCTGGCCGACGGCGTGGACCCTATCGCATCAGGCGAAGCGGCAGCCGTCGACAGCCTCGGGAACCTGCATGGCTTGGACGCGTTAGCCGACGAACTGGCCACTGCCGGTCATGGGCTCATCATGGTGATGGGCAAGGGCGGCGTCGGCAAGACGACGGTAGCAGCCGCCTTGGCCCTTGGACTGATCCGGCGCGGCAAAACTGTGCACCTGAGCACCACTGACCCGGCAGCACATCTTGCGGAAACGCTGGATGGTGAAGTGACGGGTCTGAGTGTGAGCCGCATCGACCCAAAGGTTGAGACGCAACGCTACGTTGACAAGATCATGGCGGCCAAATCACCTGGTCTTGACGCGCAGGAACAAGCGCTATTGCTGGAAGACCTGCGCTCTCCGTGTACCGAGGAAGTCGCAGTGTTCCACGCTTTCTCGCGCATCGTCAGCGAAGGGCGCAGCGCCTTCGTGGTGCTGGACACCGCACCAACCGGACACTCACTTCTTCTGATGGACGCGACAGGCGCCTACCACCGGCAAATGATGCGGGAGTTCGAAGGCCATGGCGCTGGGCGCATCGTCACCCCCTTGATGAGGCTGCAGGACCCTGCGTACACGAAAATCATTCTGGTGACCTTGCCGGAAGTGACCCCGGTTACGCAGGCCGCCGCGCTGCAGGCCGACCTCCGCCGCGCCAGCATCGAACCCTATGCCTGGGTGCTCAATAAGAGTGTTCTGGCGGCTGGCACACGCGACCCCTTGCTGGCGGCGCGACTGGCCGGCGAACGCAAACAGCTGGAACGGATGGCCGAGGGTCTGGCGAAACGCATCTTCACGGTTCCTTGGCTGACTCTCCCGCCGATCGGGTTTGCTGAGCTATCGAAGCTGGTGGTTGGGAATATGCACCTCGACATCGCGAACGACATGGTCGGTGTGCCCGCTAATACAACGGCCATCGGTGTGTGATTCCCGAAGTTTCTTTTACACGCCCATACAGCTCGGACTCTGTGCTGGTCGCGCTTGGCGGCTCGACCGGCAGCGTTCTGCCTGACGGTGCTGATGCACGTGAAGCAAACCAGGAAGAAACGATGGCCTCCTGCGCCAGACAGGGCCTGCCTCGCATTGCAGCTATCAGGCGGGAACTCAAAGAGGGTTTTTGCCAGTTTTGCCCAGAAACTCAGGGTTCACTGTAGCGAATGACCGTGCGAAAATAGGGTAGCGGCGTGGTCTGGTCACTCCCACTCGATCGTTGCCGGTGGCTTCCCCGAGATGTCATAGACCACGCGCGAGATGCCCGTGATCTCATTGACGATCCGCCGCGAAACATGGTCGAGGAAATCGTACGGTAGTCGTGCCCAGTGGGCGGTCATGAAGTCGATCGTCTCCACCGCACGTAGTGCGACCACGTAATCGTAGCGCCGGCCGTCCCCCATGACGCCGACCGAGCGCACCGGCAGGAACACTGCGAAGGCCTGGCTGGTCTTGTCGTACAGGTCGTGCTTGCGCAATTCCTCGATGTAGATGGCATCTGCCTTACGCAGCAGGTCGGCGTACTCCTTGCGCACCTCGCCGAGGATGCGCACGCCGAGCCCGGGGCCGGGGAACGGATGGCGGTAGACCATCTCGCGGGGCAGGCCGAGTTCCAAGCCCAGGCGGCGTACCTCGTCCTTGAACAGCTCACGCAGCGGCTCGACCAGCCTGAGGTTCATCTTCTCGGGCAGGCCGCCGACGTTGTGGTGCGACTTGATGACGTGCGCCTTGCCGGTACGCGTGCCTGCCGACTCGATGACGTCTGGGTAGATCGTCCCCTGCGCCAGGAACTGTACGCTGGTGAGCTTGCGCGCCTCCTCATCGAACACTTCCACGAACAGGCGGCCGATGATCTTGCGCTTGGCCTCCGGGTCCGCCACTCCCTTGAGGGCCTCGAGGAAACGGGCCTCCGCATCGACGCGGATGACGCGCACTCCGAGATGCTGGGCGAAGGTCGACATGACCTGGTCGCCCTCGCCGAGGCGCAGCAGGCCGTGATCCACGAACACGCAGACCAGCTGTGAGCCGATCGCGCGGTGCAGCAGCGCTGCGACCACCGAGGAGTCGACACCGCCGGACAACCCGAGGAGCACCTTGCCGTCACCCACCTGGGCGCGCACGCGGGCAAGCGCATCTTCGATGATGTTGCCGACGCTCCACAAGGCATCGCTGCCGCTGATCTCGCGCACGAAGCGCTCCAGCACGCGGGCACCCTGGATCGTGTGGGTCACTTCGGGGTGGAACTGCACTCCATAGAAGCAGCGCCGCTCATCGGCCATCGCCGCGTAGGGGATCGTCGCGGTCGCGGCAGTGGCGACGAAGCCGGCAGGGAGTGTGTCTACGCGATCGCCATGGCTCATCCAGACATCGAGGACCGCATTGCCCTTGGCGTCGCGGCGGTCGGCGAGCTCGTCCAGCAGGCGCGAACTGCCCGTGACGGTGACTTCCGCGTAGCCGAACTCGCGCTCAGTCGATGGGGCCACGCGACCGCCCAGCTGCTGCGCCATGGTCTGCATGCCGTAGCAGATGCCCAGCACCGGGACGCCGAGCTCGAACACCGCGCCGGGTGCGCGCGGGGGATTCTCGTCGGTGACCGATGCGGGGCCGCCGGAGAGGATGATCCCGCGCGGGCCGAAGGCGCGTACTTCCTCATCCGTGACGTCCCAGGGATGGATCTCGCAATAGACGCCCATCTCGCGCACGCGGCGGGCGATCAGCTGGGTGTACTGTGCGCCGAAATCCAGGATCAGGATGCGGTGCGCGTGGATGTCGGCGTGCGTGGCGGCGGGGGAGGGGACCGCGCCGGCGGTCTTAGGAACACTGGCCATGTCGCTGGGGTCTTCTAGGACACCCGGTAGTTGGGTGCCTCCTTGGTGATCGTGACGTCGTGCACGTGGCTTTCGCGTACGCCGGCGGTGGTGATGCGCACGAAGACCGGACGCGTGCGCATCTCGGTGATGTTGCGGCTGCCGGTGTAGCCCATGGCCGCGCGCAGCCCGCCGGACAGCTGGTGCAGTATCGTGACGACGCTGCCCTTGTACGGTACGCGGCCCTCGACGCCCTCGGGCACCAGCTTTTGCAGCTCGGTGGCGGCGTCCTGGAAATAGCGGTCGGCCGAGCCGTGCCGCTCACCCATGGCACCGAGCGAGCCCATGCCGCGGTACGACTTGTAGGAGGCACCCTGGTAGAGCTCGACCTCGCCGGGGGATTCCTCGGTGCCGGCGAACAGGCCGCCGATCATCACCGCGTGGGCCCCGGCGGCGATCGCCTTGGCGATGTCACCCGAGAAGCGGATCCCGCCGTCGGAGATCACCGTGACCTCGGTATCGCGCAGCGACTCGGCGACGTTCGCCACGGCCGAGATCTGCGGTACGCCGACGCCGGCAACGATGCGTGTGGTGCAGATCGAGCCCGGGCCGATGCCAACCTTCACCGCATCGGCACCGGCGTCGACCAGGGCGCGCGCGGCCTCCACCGTGGCGATGTTCCCAGCCACCACCTGGCAGTCTTCCCAGCGGGCCTTGATCCGCTTGACCGTCTCGATCACGCCCTTGGAGTGGCCGTGGGCGGTATCGACCACGATCACATCGACACCGGCCTCACGCAGCGCGGCAACGCGCTCGATCGTATCCGGCGTCGTACCCACGGCAGCGCCAACGCGCAGGCGCCCGCCGTCGTCCTTGCAGGCGCGCGGGAATTCCGTGGCTTTCTGGAAGTCCTTGACCGTGATCATGCCGACCAGCTCGTGCCCGTCGTTGACCACCAGCAGCTTCTCGATGCGGTGCTTGTGCAGCAGGGTCAGCACCTCGTCCTTGGGCGCATCCTCGCGCACCGTGACGAGCCTCTCCTGCGGGGTCATCACGGCGGAGACCGGGGCATCGAAGCGGTCCTCGAACCTGAGGTCGCGGTGCGTGACGATGCCGACGGCCTTCCTGCCGACCACGACCGGTACACCGGATATGCCGCGCGAGCGCGTGAGTTCCAGCACCTCGCGGATGCTCATCGTGGGTGGGACGGTGATCGGGTCCTTGATCACGCCGCTTTCAAACTTCTTGACGCGACCGACCTCGCGCGCCTGCGCCTCGATGGTCATGCTCTTGTGGATGATTCCGATGCCCCCTTCCTGCGCGATCGTGATCGCCAGACGCGCCTCGGTGACCGTGTCCATGGCAGCCGAGATCAGCGGAACGTTCAGGCGGATGCGTCGCGTGACGCGGGTGGAAAGATCGGCCTCGCGTGGGAGAATTTCCGAGTAGGCCGGAACCAGGAGGACGTCGTCGAAGGTGAGAGCTTCTTCGAGAATGCGCATGCGCAATTATATGCGCCCGGGCCGCTCCGGTAAACCTCATGCTATCGTGCCATATGCCCGCAATTTCCGAACTTGGCGGCGCCGCCGTGCCGGCGCGGGAGCTGTACAGCGTCTCGCGGCTGACTCGTGAAGTACGCCTGCTCCTGGACCGCGGCCTGGGGGTGATATGGGTGGAGGGGGAGCTTTCCAACTTCTCGCAACCCTCTTCCGGGCACTGGTACTTCTCTCTGAAGGACAGGGACGCCCAGCTGCGCTGCGCGATGTTCCGCACCCGCAACACGGGGGTTGGCTTTGTGCCGCGCGCCGGCACGCAGGTGATCGCCCGCGGCCGGATCAGCGTTTACGAGGCGCGCGGGGAATATCAGCTCATCGTCGAGCACCTGGAGGAGGCCGGGGTCGGGGCGCTCAAGCGCGAGTTTGAGCGGCTCAAGGCGAAGCTGGCCGCCGAAGGCCTGTTCGGCCTCGAGCGCAAGCGCCCGCTGCCGCGCTTCCCGCGGCGCATCGGGGTCATTACCTCGCCCACCGGGGCTGCCCTGCGGGACGTGCTCAATATCCTGGCGCGGCGCTACCCGCCCGCACGCGTGCTGATCTATCCGGCCCCCGTGCAGGGCGCAGCGGCGGTGCCGGCGCTGGTGGCAGCGCTGCAGGCTGCCTCGGCACGGGCTGAGTGCGACGTGCTGATCCTGGCGCGCGGTGGTGGCTCGCTTGAGGACCTGTGGGCCTTCAACGATGAGCGCCTGGCGCGGGCCATCCATGAGTGCGCGCTGCCGGTCATCAGCGGGGTAGGCCACGAAATAGACTTCACCATCGCCGACCTGGTGGCCGATGCGCGTGCGCCGACCCCCTCCGGCGCGGCGGAGCTGGTGGTGCCGGACCGGCTGGCCTGCCTGGAGGCCATCGGGCGCACTGCGCAGCGCCTGGTGGGGGGCATGCGCCGTGAGCTGCGCGTCTGCGCCGCGCGCCTGGAGGCGACCGAACGCCGGCTGGCACTGGCCCATCCGGGCGTGCGGCTCAACCAGCAGATCCAGCGCCTCGATGACCTGGCGCAGCGCCTGCGCGGGGCGATGCGAACCTGCGTCGACTACGACCGCATCCGCCTCGCTGAGGCAGCCACGCGTCTGCAGCGCAACTCGCCGCGCCACCTGCTGCGCGACTACCGTGCCTGTTACGAGGCGCTGCAGGCCCGCCTGCAGGCCGCGCTCAACCAGCGGACCGCGCATCTCGGGCACCGGCTGGCACTGGCGCAGCGCGCGCTGCACGCCGTAAGTCCACTGGCCACGCTATCGCGGGGCTTCGCCATCGTCACGGGCGAGGATGGCGGCGTGCTGACCGATGCCGCCGCGGTCGCCCCTGGTGAGCAGATCCACGCCCGCCTCGCGCGCGGCTCGTTTGCAGCGCGCGTCACGGCCAAGAAGGAGCAGGAATAGGTGCCCGGATCCGGATGGCGCACGCAGCTGCGCGGCACGGCAGCACTCTGGGGGCTCCTGGGCGCGTGCGCCATCGCGACGGCCGGGGGCTCACCGGTGCCCCTGCCGCAGCAGCTGTTGGTACCTGGGGGGGTTGCGATCCTCCCATTCGCCGCGCCCGCGAACAGCGTGCCGCTCGTGACCTTCAACGACCGGCGGGTGCTGGTCCTGCGCGAACAGGATCAGTGGGTCGCCGTGATCGGCATACCGCTCAACCAGGTTCCGGGGCCGGCCAGGGCGCGCCTCGACGATGGCACCGCCGCCGGGACTGCGCTGAAGTTCGAGGTCGTGGACAAGAAGTACGTGACGCAAAGCCTCACCGTGGCGCCCAAGCAGGTTGACCTGTCCAAGGCGGACCTGGAACGCGTGAACCGTGAGCAGCCGCTGATTCACAAGGCAGTCGAGGGCTTTTCCGAGGAACCACCCGCCAGCCTGCGCCTGCAGGCCCCGGTTCCGGGCGTGCGTTCCAGCTCGTACGGCTCCCGCCGCGTGTTCAACCACCAGCCGCGCAGCCCACATACCGGCATGGATATCGCCGCCGATGCGGGCACGCCGATACACGCCGCGGCAGCCGGCCGGGTGGCGATCACCGGCGATTACTTCTTCAACGGCAACACAGTAATCCTCGACCATGGCGAGGGGCTGGTGACGATGTACTGCCACATGAGCACGGTCGACGTGCATCCCGGGCAAGCGGTGCCCGCGGGCGCGGTGATTGGCAGGGTGGGCGCCACCGGGCGGGCGACCGGCCCGCATCTGCACTTCGGCGTGGCGCTGAACGCCAGCTTTGTCGATCCTGCGCTGTTTCTGCCGGCACCCCCGGCGGCTGAGCCTCATGACGGACCTGGCTGAGGGGCGTGACGCGGCGTTCATGCGCGCCGCCCTGGAGCACGCGCACTCAGCCGCCCGGCGTGGCGAGGTGCCCGTGGGCGCGGTGCTGGTACGCGACGAGCAGATAATCGCCGGCGCCGGCAACAACCCCATCGGCAGCCATGACCCGACGGCACACGCTGAGATCCGTGTGTTGCGCGCCGCCGGGGAGGCGCTGGCGAGTTACCGGCTCACCGGAACGACGCTCTATGTGACGCTTGAGCCGTGTGTCATGTGCGCCGCGGCGATCGTGCACGCGCGGGTACGCCGCGTGGTGTTCGGGACCTGGGATCCGCGTGCTGGCGGCGCCGGTAGTATCGCCAACATATTCACGCTGCCCGGTCTGAATCATCGCGTCGATGTCTTCGGCGGGGTACTCATGGACGAGTGCGCCGCGGCATTGCAGGAATTCTTCATCCAGCGCCGCGGCTAGTTTTTCCCTGCGGTTCAGCTGCCATCCAGCAGCTTCCGCAGCGGTTCCCGGTAGTGCAGGTACCGGGTGGCGAGAAGCAACCAGGCCCCAGCAGCCAGGGTGACGAAGCCGTTAACGCGCCCGCGGTGCCTGCGGCGATGTACCCGCTGCCGCGGGCGCATGCGGGTCTGTGCCCGGCATGGACGCCGTGGCCGCGGCCGCAGCCGCCGAGACTGGCGGGATGGCGGGTACCGCAGTTCCCTCTCCCGGCTGCCATTCGAGCAGGGTGAGGTGGCGCTGGATGCGATCGACGAATTGCACCGGCTCCCAGCCGCGTGCGTAGCCGCGCTTGGCGCTCCCGGACCAGCGCTCCTGCGCCAGCAGCGGCAGCGCATCGCGCACGTCCGCCCACGAATCCGGATTCCTGCCGCGGGACTGGGCGATCACGCGGGCGTCCTCCAAGTGGCCGAAGCCTACGTTGTAGGCGGCCACCGTGAGCCAGGTGCGGTCAGGTTCTGCGATGCGTTCGGGAATCATCGCGCGCACCTGTGCCAGGTAACGCGCACCGGCGGAGATGCTCTGCTGCGGGTCGGTGCGGTCCTTGATTCCCATCGCCTGAGCGGTGTCTGCGGTGAGCATCATCACCCCCACCGCGCCGTCCCCGGAGGCCGCGCGCGGCTCCCACTTGGACTCCTGGTAACCCACCGCCGCGAGCAGCCGCCAGTCGAGGCCGCTCTGTGCCGCTGCTTCCTCGAAGAGCGCGCGGTAGCGCGGCAACCGCTCGCCGACGTGCGCCTGGAACTCGCGTGATTCCTCGTACTCGAAGCGGCGCGTGTCGCCCGAGGATTCCTGCACCATCTGTGGCAGCTTTCCGGAAGCGGCAAGGTTGTGGAAGAAGGCGTTGATACTGGCCAAAAGTCCCGGGGCGCGGTGCCGCACCATCCACTGCACCGGGCGCCGCTCGGGCAGGGCAAAGCCGACGAGCACGTTCGGATACAGGTGGTGCGCGAATGAGAACTCGCGCTCATCGGTGATCGCGTACTGGGCGGCCCCGGAATCCACATCCTCAACCGGGTCGGCTGAACTCGGGGCGGTTTCGATCCACTGCAGGTCGGGCGCCACGGTGCGCTTGAGGCGCTCCAGGATCAGCTCCTGAGCGCTGCCGGCGCGCACCGCGAGCTTCGCGGATTCCAGTTGCAGCGTATCGCGCGGCTTGACGCCGTTGCGCTGGTAGACGACCAGCTGCGGGATGAGAGTGTAGGCATCGGCCGCATCCGCCACGCGTGCCCAGTCCGGGGTGTTGGTGAGGGACGCCGCGGCGATATCGGCACGGCCCGCGGCGATCTCCGCCTGCAGGGCACGCTCATTGGCCAAGGGATAGATGTTGAGCTTCACGCCGAGCGAGGCGGCGTAGGCGCTGGCGAGCTCGTATTCCAGCCCTTCGGTGCCCTGGGCGCCGAGGTAGTAGCAGGTCGGCAGGTTCAGGGTCACCACGCGCAACTCCCCGCGGGCCCGGATCTGCTCAATGGCGTTGGGCTGGAACAGGGCCGTGGGGTCGAACTGGCCGCAGGCGGCAAGCCCGGCCAGCAGGAGCGCGACGGCGGCGAGAGTCAATGCGCGCACGAACCTCCCCCCGCCGCACGGCCTTCCGCTAGAATACCAGCCCCGCAAAACTCACAGCGGAGCCGGAGAGGTACCGAAGTGGTCATAACGGCGCCGACTCGAAATCGGATGGTCGGGTAATTCCGGCACGTGGGTTCGAATCCCACCCTCTCCGCCATGAGTGGCGCGTGGCCGCCTTTAGGATAGCGGCTTTCTGAGCGCCTCGCGGTACGCGGCAGCGAAGGCCTCCACGAACGTGTGGGGCAGATGATCGGCCGGCATCTCGATGAGATTGCGGTAGAAAGTCGTAAACAACTCCCAGTACTGCGCCTTGTCCGCGGCGCGAGCTTTGCCGCGGCGGGCGGCTCGCTCGAAGCGCGCCTCGAGCTCCGCCGGGTCGAGCCGGTCCAGGAATTCGACGAACGCGGCGCGGGTCGCCTGAGCGGTCGCCTGCTCGTGCGCCTTGGCCTCACTGATGGTCTCGCGCAGCCACTGGACCGAGTCGAGCCTGCGCCCCTCGTGCTGCAGGAACAGCGCGATCAGCAGATCCTCGACCACGGAACTGGCGAGCGAGGGCCGCGGGTCATCCGCGTCCTGGGGCTGCGGCTCGATGCGGTAACGGTTGCGCGTTTCGCTGCGTGTGCGCTCCAGATCCTTAAGTCCCACGAAGGCCTCGCGGAACAGCCTGCCGGCAAGGTGCAGCAGGCGTCCCTGCGCATCGGCGGGCAGCGCCTCGGGGGCGATGCCTGCGCCGCGGCAGAAGGCCTCGAGGCCCGTGCGCATGTCCTCCAGCGCCATTGCGCTGGTGCCGATGCGCGGCTCGCGCGCCACGGCTTCCGCCAGGCGCGCCATGCGCTGGGAGATCGACTCGGCGCTGACGCTGGGGGGCAGCTGCGGCTCGATGTTTGCCGCCGGATAGTTCGACTCGGACGGCAGCAGCGCCGGGACCGGCTCTGGCGTGCGCGCGAGCGCTTGCACGGAGCCGGAGGTTACCGCCTGACCGTAGGCACCGACCGGCAGTACCGGGTCCATGTCGATGACCGGCACGAGCAGTTCCTCCAGGTTCAGCTTGGCGCCGATGTCGCGGTCACCCGCGCGGCGCAGCGGCCGCAGGGCGTGGATGCTGGTGGGCACTGCCGGCAGGGGATCCTCCTGTTCCCTGCGGGTCTCCACGGCGGCGACGATGTGATATTCGCCCATGCGCAGGATGTCGCCGTTACCCAGCAGGTAGCCGCTCGAGCCGCGCTTGGCCAGCGGCTCCATGTCATCGTTGACATAGGTGCCGTTGGTGCTCACGTCCTGGATGTAGAAATTGCCGTCGCGGAACTGCACGCGGGCGTGGTGGGCGGACAGGTAGCGCTGCGGGTCGGGCAGGACCCAGTCGTTGTCGGCCGAACGGCCAATGGTGCCCCCCTCGACCGAGAACACGGCCGTGCTGCGGTCGGCGAGGCTACGCCGCTGATCGCTGACGATACGCAGTCTGAGCATGCTTCCCCGAGTCAATGGCAATCCGTCCGTTCGCCCGTAATTGCTAGTCCATGCGGGCGCGGCAGCGTCCCCGGCGCGCCCGGACATATAATGTCGGCATCCAAGCTAGCAGCGAGCCCCGGCCGAGCCATGGCAACGAGTCACATTTTCCGCATTATGTTCGTGAATCAGGGCAAGGTTTACGAGGTTTACGCCCGCAAGGTCAGCCACGGGGAGCTGTTTGGCTTCATCGAGGTCGAGGAGCTGCTGTTTGGCGAGCGTTCCTCGGTGGTGCTCGACCCCAGCGAGGAGCGCATCAAGGGCGAGTTTGCCGGCGTGAAGCGCACGTTCCTGCCCATGCACTCGGTGCTGCGCATCGACGAGGTGAAGAAGCACGGCGCCAGCAAGATCACGCCACTCGAGAGCGGCGCCAATGTCACGCAGTTCCCCATGCCCATGTTCTCGACACCTCCCAGCGAGAAGAAGTGAGGCATCGGTAGCATGCTGCAGCTCCCAGGGCCGCCGGCACTCTCGGCCTTCCGCATCGCCAAGCTCCTCGAGCGCCTGCAGGGCCTCGATCCGGCCGTGGGTTCCCTCGATGCGCACTTCGTGCACTTCGCAGATCTGGCGCAGCCGCTGAACGCCGCTCAGCAGGAGGTGCTCGCTCAGCTGCTCACCTACGGGCCGCGGCTCGCCGCTGGCAAGGCCGGCGGGCAGCGCATCCTGGTGATCCCGCGCGTGGGCACGATCTCGCCGTGGTCGAGCAAGGCGACCGACATTGCCCAGGTTTGCGGGTTGTCCGCCGTGCGCCGCATCGAGCGCGGCATCGAGTACCGGCTGCACGCCGCAGCCGCCCTCAGCGGCGAGGCGCTGATGCGCCTGGCGGGCGAGCTGTGCGACCGCATGACCGAGACGGCGCTGCTGGAGCCACCCAAGGCCGCCGAGCTGTTCGCGCACGCTGCCCCGCGCCCGTATGCCGGGGTGTCACTGGCAGGCGGTCGCGCGGCCCTCAAGGCCGCGGACGCCAAGCTCGGCCTGGCACTGTCGGCGGACGAGATGGACTACCTGCTGGAGAGCTTCGCTCGCCTCGGGCGTGATCCGACCGACGTCGAGCTCATGATGTTTGCGCAGGCGAATTCCGAGCACTGCCGCCACAAGATCTTCAACGCCGACTGGGTCATCGACGGCCGGCCGCGCGCGGAGTCGCTGTTCGCGATGATCCGCTACACGCACGCCCGCAGCCCCGCCGGAGTGCTGTCCGCCTACCGCGACAACGCGGCCGTGATCGAGGGCTCCGCGGGCCTGCGTTACTTTCCCGACCCGCACTCGGGCATCTACCGGGCAAGTGCCGAGCCGATCGACATCCTCATCAAGGTCGAGACGCACAATCACCCGACCGCGATCTCGCCGTTTCCGGGTGCCGCGACCGGCTCCGGCGGGGAGATTCGCGATGAGGGTGCGACCGGCCGCGGTGCCAAGCCCAAGGCAGGGCTGACCGGATTCTCGGTCTCGAACCTGCGAATCCCCGGTTACGTACGCCCCTGGGAACACGAGTTCGGGCGGCCCGGGCGCATCGCCTCCGCGCTGCAGATCATGCTCGATGGCCCGATCGGCGCGGCCTCGTTCAATAACGAGTTCGGTCGTCCGGCGATCTGCGGCTACTTCCGCACCTTCGAGCAGCACGGTGCCGGGGATCCGCCGCAGCGCCTGCGCGGCTACCACAAGCCGATCATGATCGCTGGCGGCATGGGCAACGTGCGTCGCGCGCACGTGGAGAAGGCGGAAGTTCCCCTGGGCGCCAAGATCGTGGTGCTCGGCGGACCTGCAATGCTCATCGGCCTGGGCGGCGGGGCGGCCTCCTCGGTCGGCAGCGGCGGCTCGAGCGAGGACCTGGATTTCGCCTCCGTGCAGCGCGGCAACCCGGAGATCCAGCGCCGCGCCCAGGAAGTCATCGATCACTGCTGGTCGCTGGGCCCGCAGAACCCCATTGCGCTGATCCATGACGTGGGCGCGGGCGGGCTTTCCAACGCGGTGCCAGAGGCGGTGGCCCACAGCGCGCGCGGCGCGCGCATCGACCTGCGCAGCATTCCCAGCGCTGAGAGCGGCATGTCGCCCCTGGAACTCTGGTGTAACGAGGCCCAGGAGCGCTATGTGCTGGCGCTGGAGGCGCAGTCGCTGCCACAGTTCGCCGCGATTGCGCAGCGCGAGCGTTGTCCGTTCGCCGTGATCGGTGAGATCGACGGCTCCGGGCAGCTGACCGTGGCTGATCCGTTGTTCAAGAACGAACCGGTGGACATGCCGCTGGAGGTCCTGCTGGGCAAGCCGCCAAGGCTGACGCGCGACGTGCAGAGCGCGGTGCCGCGGCAGCGTGCCCTGGACCTGAGCGCCGTGAGCCTGGAGGAGGCCGCCTACCGTGTGCTGCGCTTCCCGGCCGTGGCCGACAAGAGTTTTCTCATCACCATCGGCGACCGCACCGTCGGCGGGCTGATCAGCCGCGACCAGCTGGTCGGTCCGTGGCAGGTGCCGGTAAGCGATGTTGCCGTCACCCTGGTGGATTTCCACGGCAACGCCGGCGAGGCGATGGCGATGGGCGAGCGCAGCCCCGTGGCGGTCCTTAACGCGCCGGCGTCCGGGCGGCTCGCCGTGGCCGAGGCGATCACCAACATCCTCGCGGCGGACATTGCTTCCCTGGCCCAGGTGCGGCTGTCGGCGAACTGGATGGCCGCCTGCGGGGAGCCGGGCGAGGATGCCGCGCTCTACGAGACCGTGCGCGCGGTAGGCAAGGAGCTGTGTCCGCAGCTGGGCATCGCGATACCCGTCGGCAAGGACTCCCTGTCGATGAAAACCGCATGGCGCGAGGGCGCACTCGAGAAGAGCGTCGTCGCCCCGGTGTCGCTGGTGGTGTCGGCCTTTGCACCGGTGCGCGACGTGCGCCGCACTCTCACCCCGGTGTTGCAACTGGATGAGCGCCCCACTTCCTTGTGGCTGATCGACCTGAGTGCCGGCAAGAACCGGCTGGGGGGTTCGGCGCTCGCCCAGGTCTATGGTGAGCTCGGCGAGGAGCCCGCCGATCTCGACCAGCCCTCACGCCTCACCCAACTCGCCGCCGCACTCCAGGAGTTGCGCGCCGAGGGCATGCTGCTCGCCTATCACGACCGCTCCGACGGCGGCCTGTTCACCACGCTGCTCGAGATGGCCTTCGCCGGTCATTGCGGGCTGGACATCGCGCTGCCCGCGGCGCGCGGCCCTGCGCTCGCCCAGCTGTTCTCCGAGGAGCCGGGGGTGGTGGTGCAGGTGATGGCCGGGTACGAGCCGCTGCTTGCCCAGATTCTGGAACGCCACGGCCTCGGAGCGGCAGCGCTGTACCTGGGCGCGCCAGTTGCCGAGCTGCGCGTGCAGGTGCGCATCGGCGCTGTGCACTTCGACGAGTCGTGGGTGGAACTCAAGCGTGCCTGGTCCGAGACCTCCTGGCGCATGCGGCGGCTGCGCGATGATCCGCAGTGCGCCGACGAGGAGTTCGCCGCCCTCACCGCAGCCGAGGACCCGGGCCTGGGCGTGGCACTCAGTTTTGACCCCGAGGAGGACATCACCGCGCCTTACGTTTCCCGCGGTACGCGCCCATCAGTGGCGATCCTGCGCGAGCAGGGCGTCAACAGCCAGACCGAGACCGCGGCCGTGTTTGACCGCGCCGGCTTTACCGCACATGACGTGCACATGACCGACCTGTTGAGCGGGCGCCGTTCACTGGCGGAATTCAAGGGCCTGGTAGCCTGCGGCGGATTTTCGTACGGGGACGTGCTGGGAGCGGGCGAGGGGTGGGCCAAGTCGATCCTGTACCACGCGGCCGTGCGCGAGGAGTTCGAGCGCTTCTTTGCGCGCAGCGACGCGTTCGCATTTGGCATCTGCAATGGCTGCCAAATGTTCGCGGCCCTCAAGAGCATCATCCCGGGCACCGCTCACTGGCCGCGGTTCGTGAAGAACCGTAGCGAACAGTACGAGGCGCGCTTCTCGCTCGTGGAGGTGCTGCAGTCCCCTTCCGTGCTGTACGCGGGGATGGCCGGTTCCTACCTACCGATCGCGGTGGCACACGGCGAGGGGCGGGCAGAATTCACCTCCCCGGCAGCCGCCGAGGCATGCGCGGGCAGCGGCCTGGTCGCACTGCGCTACGTAAATCATGACCGCTTGCTCGCCACAACCTACCCCGACAACCCGAGCGGCACCCCCTACGGCATCGCGGCACTGTCGAATGCGGACGGGCGGGTCAGCATCACGATGCCGCACCCGGAGCGCTCGTTCCGCTACGTGCAGAATTCGTGGCGGCCGCGTGGGGCGGGCGAGTACAGCGGCTGGATGCGCGTGTTCCGCAACGCCCGGCGCTTCGTCGACTGAGGGCTCAGCTGGCCGAGGTGATCGGCGTCACGTTGTCGCTGCCGGTCTCGTCCAGGAAGAAGCGCCGCACCATGATGGCCTGCTGGAGCTTGCCCTTGCGCACGTAAGCCTCGTACAGCAGGTCCTTGACGACCTCGAGCATGATGCCCGCCTCGTAGCCATCCAGCAGCGGCGGCGCGGAGCGCGCATCGAACTCGGCGCCAAAGAGCACGTTCTTCATCTTGGTGAAGATCTCGGGCGCGATACTGGCCAGGTCACGCACGGCGTTGAGCTCATCGAACAGGCGCAGCCTGCCGGCCTCGCCCAGATCGGTGAATATCGCCTGGGCGGTGCGCCGGCACATCGAGGCAAAGGCATTGAAGGCGTTGTTGCTGAAGCAGCTCAGCGCCTCCCGAAACAGCAATTCCACATCCTCGGGGATGTAGGTGAAGCTGAACTTCTCCCGAGCGCGCTCCACTTCCGCGAACTGCGGTGATAGCTCGATGCGCGCCGCGCCGTATACGCGCACCGTGAAGCGCAGAAAGATCGGCGCGTGGCAGGCATCGCACTGATAGACGATGCCTACCTGCTTGGGCCGGTACAGCTGCAGGTCCTCAAAGCGCGGCACCGCCATCACGGTGATGTGCGCGACCGCCTGACAATGGGGGCAGGTCACGACCAGATTCTTTTCCAGGTCGTGGTGCAGTCGGCTTGCAGAGTCGATGTAAAGGGACATAGCCGTTGAGCGCCGGCGGCTGGTTTTATTATCTCTGCCGCTCGCCTTATCGTACTCCAGCGCGCACCCCGGCAGCGCATCCACCGAGTGCTGCGGCGCTTTAGGCAGGGCCTGCCGTCGCGTTATGTAACAGGGCGGGGCAGCCGCGCGAAGGCAAGGATGCGTTCGGCCAGGGTTGAATACTCCCCGGAGAAATGGTGACCGGTGCCGACCTGCTCGCGCGTCGCCATTGCCTGCGGCAGGCCCGGGCAGATCGAATCCTTCTCGCCTTCCCCGTACAGGCACAGCACCGGCAGGTGCGTGATGCGGGCGAGCTCGGGCTGTGTGGCGGGGCCGCCGGCATCACTTCCCACCCAGTCGCTCACCCGCACCTCGAAGGAGGCGTTGGCGTCGATTCCCAGCAGGCTCACGCTCGCCACGCGCTGACGCAGGTCCTCCGGCAGGCGGGTGACGACGAATGGCAGGACATCGGCGCCGAAGGAGTAGCCCACCAGCAGCACGCGTTGCTTGTGCCACGCCGACAGGTAGTGGCGCAGGATGCGCTCGACGTCCCGCGCTGTCTGCTCGGGGGTGCGTGCGCTCCAGAAGTATTTCAGCGAGTTCAGGCCGACAGTGGGCACGCCGCTGGCGGCCAGCCGCGCGGCGAGTTCCTGGTCAAGTCCAGCCCAGCCACCATCGCCGGTCAGCAGCAGCGCAAACTCGTCCGTGGTGTCGCTGGCACGCACCTCCTGCAATGGCAGGTCGCCAATCTCCGGCTCCGGGGCCAGCGCAGGCTCCGGGCGCGCACTCAGGCGCGCATAGGCATCGCGGAATTGCGGCATCCAGTTGCGCTCGACCGAGAAGCCGTGGCCGACGCCGGCCAGTCGCACGATCTCTCCGTTAGCAACCTTCGCCGCAAACACCTCGGCCGCCTGCGGGTTGCACACCTCGTCCTTCTGACCCTGGAAGGCGATCCATGGCTGCTTGAGGCTGGTCGCCGGCTCGAACACCAGCTCGTTCTGCTTGTTGCTGCCGTAGCGCAGCCCGGTCCCCGGGCACAGGCTCACACCCACAAAGTCCTGGTCCGCGCAGAATCCCAGGCTCAACGCGCCTGCGAAGGTCCCGGGGGGCGACTGCACGAGCGTGGCGTACGCCACGGTGGCGCCCGAGGAGTATCCCACCAGCACAGGCACCACGTACTCGGTGAGGCCGATCTGCTTCTGCACCCGGTGGCTCAGGGCCTCGAAGTCCGCGGCGATCATCTGGCAGGGCGCGTTGCCGCGCGCGGCCACCTTGCCCAGGCTCGAGAAGTACTGGCGAATGTCCACGCCGATAACGACCGCACCGCTCGCCTGCAGTGCGCGCGCCATGTTGATCACGCCCAGCTCCCAGCCCCCGTCCCCGGACAGGAAGATCGCGACGCTCCGGGGCTTGCCCTGCGGGATGTAGACCGCCACCGTGCCAAAGCGACCGGCGCTCAGGTGCCGCGCGGCGCCATCGTCTGGCTTGGCCGCGGGTTTGGCGGCCGCCGTGGGTTTGTGGTGTACAGGCGCCGTGGCGGCGGGCGCCTCGACAGCCCCGGCGGCAGGGCCGAAACCGAAGGTGCCGCCGGCGAGCACCAGCAGCAGGGCACGGCCGCGGTAGCGGGGGTGCGCACGGGATGAATTCATCTTGCGAAGATCTCCTTCATGCCACCGGCGATGAGTACCGAGACATCCACCAGTACGCGCGGCAGGGCAATGCCGCCGCGAGCCACCAGGTAGCGCGGTTCCCACACCGGATCGAACTTCATCTTGTAGCGACGCAGGCCCTCGAAGTTATAGAAGTGCTCGCCATGGCGAAAGATAAAGTTGCCGACGCGATGCCATGCCGGGGCGAGCGGATGTGCCTCGAGACCGGACAACGGCGCCATGCCAAGGTTGAACCAGCGGTAACCCTGGGCGCGCCCCCACAGCATCAGCTCGATGAACAGGTAATCCATGGCCGCGCGCGGGGCCTGCGGGTCAAAGCGCATCAGGTCAACCGACAGTTCCGCCTTGGTGCCGGTGGTCCACAGGTTGGCAAAGGCCACCGGAGTGCCCTGCGAACTTACGACTGCGACCGGGAACTGCCGCAGGTACTCCGGCGAGAACGCCCCGACCGAGAAGCGCTTCTCGCCGGTGGACTTGCTGGTGAGCCAGGAATCGGAGATCTTCTGCAACACGGGCATGAGCGCGTCCACGCGCTCGGCGGGCACCACCTCGAACTGCGCGCCGTCGCGCTGCGCGCGCTTGTGCGCCTGGCGCAGGTCGGCGCGCTCGGATCCCTCCAGCGAGAACCCCCCCAGTGCCACGCGTGCTTCCTCGCCAATCTTGAGCGCCGCGAGCCCGAGGTCCACGTACAGGCCGAGGCGCTCCCCGCATACCTGGTAAAAAACGGTCTGCCCGCCGTGGTGGTCGGAGATCTCCCGCAGGCGCCACACCAGTTCCTCCGCGCCAGCCTGCGGGCCGACCGGATCGCCGAGCGCAATCCAGCTGCGCCCCGCGATCTGGTACATGACGAAGGCGTCGCCGGCATCGCTGAACAACAGGCGTTTGTCCCCGGTGAGCGCGGCGTTCGGCAGGGTGAAATCGGATGCGGCGATGAGCGGCCGGGCACGCGCCAGCTCCTCCGCGCCGGCCACGGCAGGTTCGGGGCGCGCCGGGCGCAGCATGTTGAGCAGGATATAGGTGATGCCCAGTACGACCACCGCCAGCGTGGCGCGCAGCATGCGCGGCGCGTTGCCGTGCAGCGCAAACGTCCACCACAGCTGGTCGGAGTAGCCGACGTGACGGTAGGAGATGATGCCGATCCACACCGCCATCACCACCACCCCGACGATGCTGACCACCCACACCGGCGTGAACGGCTCGGACAGGATCGCAGTCGGCCGGTAGAACGCGCGGCGGCCGAGCATGAGCACCCCGAGCACCAGGGCGAGCAGGCAGGCTTCCTCGAAGTCGAGGCCCTTCAGCAGCGAAGCGAAGATGCCGGCGAGCAGCAGCCACACGGAGATGTGGTAGGCGGCCTGCACGCGCCGGAACAGCGCGCGCGCCAGCACCAGCAGGCCGAGGCCCACGATGCTGCCCGCCAGGTGCGAAGCCTCCAGTACCGCCAGCGGCAGCACCTGGTCGAGGAATGCCAGGCGCTCCTCCACGCCAGGTGTCGCCCCCGAGAACAACAGCAGTGCACCGGCGAGGAAGGTGAGCGCGCCGGCAATCTGCGGCACCACCGGCGCGATGTAAGCGCTGGCCAGCTCCTGCGCCCACGCGAACCGCCCGCGCTGCGCGGCGAGCTCCTTGGAGCCAAAGAGCAGTGTGCCGAACAGCAGCGGCACGGCGTAGTACACCGCGCGGTAGGCCAGCAGCGATCCCACCAGCGCCTCGGTGGGCACGCTGGGCATCGTGTACAGGATGACGGCCTCGAACACACCGACGCCGCCCGGTACGTGACTGACGATGCCGGCGATGACCGCAGCCGCATATATCCCGACGAAGGTGACGAACGGCATGTGCGCGCTGGGTGGCAGGAGCGACCACAGCACAGCGCTCGACAGCGACAGGTCGAGTACGGACAGCAGCAGCTGCGGCAGCGCAATGGCAGCCCCGGGTGCGCGCAGTGCCCAGCCGCGGATCTCGAGCGTGCCGCGCGCCAGGCACGCCCATAGCGCGTAGGCGGCCACCGTGCACAGCAGCAGGCCGCCCAGCAGCAGCGACCACCGGGGGTCCAGGTGCAGGATGTGTGCGGCATGCTCGGGCTTGATCAACAGCGATACGCCCAGCACCGTACACAGCCCGAGCCCCAGGGACAGGCTGCAAAAAGCGGTGACGGTGGCCACATCGATCGCGGTGATCCCGGCGGTCACGTAGAGCCGGAAGCGGATGGCGCTGCCGGTGAACACCGCAAAGCCCAGCGCGTGCCCAAAGGAATAGGCGATGAACGAGGTGAACAGGATGCGCGCGTAGGGAATGGCACGGCGCAGGTAGCGCAGCGCCAGCAGCTCGTAGGTCGTCAGCAGCCAGTAGCTGAGTGCGGTGAAGCCGAGCGCGGCAAGTATCTGCCGGCGGGGGATCGAGTGCAGGTGCGCAAAGATGTTCCTGACGTGCAGGTGCGCGAGCTGGCGGTGCAGTATCAGGCCGACCGCGGCGAACACCACGAGTGCGGTCAGCGGCCCGACCCAGCGCCACAGCGTGCCAGGCTCGGACTGCACCGCCGCAGCTTTGGAGGGGAGTGACAAGTGGCTGCGGCTCGGTTAGCGCGTCAGGGGCTTGTACCTGATGCGGTGCGGCTGCGCCGCGTCCTCGCCCTTACGCCGCTTGTAGTCCTCGGTGTACTCCTGGTAGTTGCCCTCGAACCACACCACCTGTGAGTCGCCCTCGAAGGCGAGGATGTGCGTGGCGATGCGATCAAGGAACCAGCGGTCATGGGAGATGACCACCGCGCAGCCGGGGAAGTTCAGCAGCGCATCCTCAAGCGCCCGCAGCGTCTCGATGTCCAGATCGTTGGTGGGTTCGTCGAGCAGCAGCACGTTGCCACCCGAGCGCAGCACCTTGGCCAGGTGCACGCGGTTGCGCTCGCCGCCGGAGAGATCCCCGATCGGCTGCTGCTGGGCGGTGCCCTTGAAGTTGAAGCGGCCGACGTAACCACGCGAGGGTGTTTCGTAGTTGCCGACCTTGATCATATCGAGGCCGCCGGAGATCTCCTGCCAAACGGTCTTCTTGTCATCGAGGCTCTGGCGTGACTGGTCGACGTAAGCCAGCTGCACGCTCGGGCCGATGCGGATCTGACCCGCGTCAGGCTGCTCTGCACCCGTGAGCATGCGAAAGAGCGTGGTCTTGCCGGCCCCGTTCGGGCCGATGATGCCGACGATCCCGCCGCGCGGCAGGTTGAAGGACAACTTGTCTATCAGCAGCCGGTCGCCGTAGCCCTTGCGCAAGCCTTCCGCCGCGATCACCAGGTCACCCAGGCGCTCCCCCGGCGGGATGTAGATCTCATTGGTCTCGTTGCGCTCCTGGAACTCGCGTGAGGCCAGCTCCTCGTAGCGCTGCAGGCGCGCCTTGCTCTTGGCCTGGCGGGCCTTGGGGTTCTGGCGCACCCACTCCAGCTCGTGTTCGAGGGTTTTGCGCAGCGCCTCGCGCTCACGTTCCTCGAGCGCGAGCCGCTTTTCCTTCTGCTCGAGCCAGGAGGAGTAGTTGCCGTGCCACGGGATCCCGTAGCCGCGGTCGAGTTCAAGGATCCATTCGGCGACGTTGTCGAGGAAGTAGCGGTCGTGGGTGACCGCGATCACCGTGCTCGGGTACTCCTCCAGATAGCGCTCCAGCCAGGAGATTGACTCGGCATCCAGGTGGTTGGTGGGCTCGTCCAGCAGCAGCATGTCCGGCGCCGACAGCAGCAGCCGGCACAGCGCAACGCGGCGCTTCTCGCCACCGGACAGCTTGGCGATGCTCGCGTCCCACGGTGGCAGGCGCAGGGCATCGGCGGCAATCTCCAGCTTGCGCTCCAGTTCCCAGCCGCCCGCCGCATCGATCGCGTCCTGCAGCTGTGCCTGGCGTTCCAGCAGCGCGTTCATTTGCGCATCGTCCATCGGTTCGGCGAACTTGTCGCTGATGGCGTTGAATTCCTCGACCTGCCGGAAGGTCTCGCCGACGCCCTCCATGACGTTGGCGCGCACATCCTTGGCCTCGTCCAGCTGGGGTTCCTGCGAGAGGAAGCCGATACGGATGCCGCTCTGCGGCCGCGCCTCCCCGTCGAAGCTGGTGTCGAGCCCGGCCATGATCTTCAGCAGCGTGGACTTGCCCGACCCGTTAAGACCCAGGACCCCGATCTTGGCGCCGGGGAAGAAGGACAGACTGATGTCGCGCAAAATGACCCGCTTGGGCGGGACCATCTTGGAGACGTGATTCATCGTGTAGATGTATTGGGCCATGCCGATCCATTGCTGAGGTAAGTGCAGCTGGATTATCGTTGAGGTGGCCGCCGATGGCGATGCCCGCGCCTGGTCTGCTGGGCGGTTGTGCTGTGCTAGGCTCCGGGTGCCCGGGGGAGAGATCAGCCGTCAAGACCAGCACCAGCAATCCTGCCGATGTCGCGGTGTTCACCAGCGAGCGCCTGTCTCGCTATGGCTTCGGCGACGGGCACCCGTTCGGCCCCGACCGGCACGCCGCGTTCGCCCGCGAGTTTGCCGCGCGCGGCCTGGATAAGCGTGTGCAGGTGCGCGAGCCGCGCTCGGCGTCCGACGCGGAGCTCCAGGCGTTCCACAGCCCGCAGTACCTGGAGTTCGTGCGCGAGCGCTCGGCGAGCGGCAGCGGCTTTCTGGATGGCGGCGACACCCCGGCCTTCCGTGGCTGTTACGAGGCGGCCGCCGGTGTGGTCGGGGCAACCTTAAGTGCCATGGAGGCCATTATGCGCGGCGACTGCCGGCGTGCCTTCGTGCCGATCGCAGGCCTGCACCACGCGGCGCGCGACCACGCCGCAGGGTTCTGCGTGTTCAACGATTGTGGTGTCGCGATCGAGCTGCTCAAGCGCGGCGGTCTGAAGCGCGTCGCGTACGTGGACATCGACGCCCACCACGGGGATGGTGTGTTCTACGCCTTCGAGGAGGACGCCGCGGTGGTGTTCGCCGACGTGCACGAGGATGGTCGCTACCTTTATCCGGGAACCGGGGCTGCCGAGGAGACCGGGCGTGGGGCGGCCGCGGGCACCAAGCTGAATCTACCGGTGCCCCCGGGCGCTGACGATGCGGTGTTCGCCCAGGTGTGGCCACAGGTCACGGGGCACCTGGAGAAATTCGACCCGGAATTCATCATCCTGCAGTGCGGCGCCGACAGCCTCGAGGGCGACCCGATCACGCATCTGCGGTTTACCGCCGGCTCGCATGGCCGGGCGGCGCGCGAGCTCACCCGGCTGGCCGAGCGCTGCGGGCATGGGCGGGTCCTGGCCCTGGGGGGAGGGGGCTACAACCGCAGCAATCTCGCCCAGGCCTGGAACACGGTGGTGGAGAACCTGATCTAGCCTGCCGGTGGACGGGTCCGCGGGCCGCAGACTGTCGTGAACCTTCCGCCCTGGCGGCGTCCGGCAACAACGGCGCCCGACGGGTCGTTCCGGTACAATTCGCGGCCCCGCAACCCACTCACCCGCAAGGGAAACTGCTCATGTTCCGGACGACGATGACGATCGAGGGCTTTGATCCTGAACTGGCGCGCGCCATCGAGGGCGAGCGGCACCGCCAGGAGGACCACGTCGAGCTCATCGCCTCGGAGAACTACGCCAGCCCGCGTGTACTTGAGGCGCAGGGTTCGGTGCTGACAAACAAGTACGCCGAGGGCTATCCGGGCAAGCGCTACTACGGTGGTTGCGAGTACGTGGATATCGCCGAGCAGCTGGCCATCGATCGCGCCAAGAAGCTCTTCGGGGCTGACTACGCGAATGTGCAGCCCCATTCGGGCTCACAGGCGAATGCAGCCGCTTACTTTGCTCTGGTGCAGCCCGGGGATCCGATTCTGGGCATGAGCCTGGATCATGGTGGTCATCTCACGCATGGCGCCAAGGTCAATTTCTCGGGCAAGTTCTTCCGCGCGGCGCAGTACGGCATCCGCCCGGATACCGGTGAGATCGATTACGAACAGGTGCAGAGACTGGCCGAGGAACATCGTCCCAAGATGATCATCGCCGGCTTCTCGGCGTACTCGCGCACGATCGACTGGGCGCGCTTTGCGGCGATCGCCAAGAGCATCGGCGCCTACTTCGTCGTCGACATGGCGCACGTCGCGGGACTGGTCGCCGCCGGCGTCTATCCGAGCCCCATCGCGCACGCGGATGTCGTCACCACCACCACCCACAAGACGCTGCGCGGACCGCGTGGCGGCCTGATCCTGGCTCGTGCCAACGACGAGATCACCAAGAAGCTCAACTCGCTGGTGTTCCCCGGAACGCAGGGCGGGCCGCTGATGCACGTCATCGCCGCGAAGGCGGTCGCACTGCTGGAGGCACTGCAGCCGGAGTTCCGCGAGTACCAGAAGCAGGTGTTAACCAACGCGCGCGCGATGGCCGCGCGCCTGGCCAAGAATGGTTTCCAGATAGTCTCCGGCGGCACCGACAACCACCTGTTCCTGCTGAGCCTGGCCGACCGCAACATCACCGGCAAGGATGCCGATGCCGCCCTGGGGCGCGCCAATATCACGGTGAACAAGAATGCGGTGCCCAATGACCCGCGGCCGCCGATGGTCACCAGCGGCCTGCGCCTGGGGACCCCGGCCTCGACGACACGGGGCTTCAAACAGGCCGAAATCGAGCAGGTCGCGGACTTCATCTCGCAGATACTCGATGCGGAGGGCGCCACGGCGGTGATCGAGCGCGTGCGCCCGCAGGTCATCGAGCTGTGCCGCCGCTTCCCGGTCTACGGACCCTGACGACGGGAGCGCGCGCGCCGCATGCACTGCCCATTCTGCGGCCATGAAGAGACCAAGGTGAACGACTCGCGCCTCGCGGGCGAGGGCCGGCAGATCCGTCGGCGCCGTGAATGCCTGAAGTGCGAGGAGCGCTTCACCACGTTCGAGACTGCAGAACTGGTCATGCCACAGGTCATCAAGGGTGATCGCGGTCGCGAGGCCTTCGATGAGACCAAGGTGCGTGCCGGGCTGCGCAAGGCCCTCGAAAAGCGCCCGGTTTCCCAGGAGCAAGTCGACGAGGCCCTCAGCCGCATCGTGCACAAGGTGCGCAGTCTCGGGGATCGGGAGGTTTCATCGCGGGCGATCGGCGAGCTGGTCATGGAGGAGTTGCGGCACCTGGACGAGGTCGCCTACGTGCGCTTCGCCTCCGTCTATCGCCACTTCGAGGACGTCGAGGCCTTCCACGAGGAGATCCAGAAGCTGCGCAGTGCGCGCGCCGCGCCGGGTGCTACGCACGGCCGCGCCCATAAGCGCGACGCGGCACGCGCTGCCAACCGCGAGCAGCTGCCGCTGCTGCCGCAGGAAGAGCCCTCACCGGCACCGGATAAGTCAAGCGGAGGAGGGACTAAATGACCCCCCGCACGGGTCCTTGCACGCATGTTCTCTAACTTCGACCGCACGGCGATGCAGCGGGCGCTGGCCCTGGCTGCCCGCGGCATGCAGACGACGGATCCGAATCCACGGGTCGGGTGCGTGATCGCCCGCGGCGAGCGCATCGTCGGGGAGGGCTGGCACGAGCGTGCCGGCGAAGCGCACGCGGAAGTCGCCGCCTTGCGGGCAGCGGGGAACCATGCCAGCGGCGCCACCGTGTATGTCACGCTGGAGCCGTGCTCCCATCAGGGCCGTACCGCCCCGTGTGCCATGGCGCTCACGGCCGCGCGCGTGGCACGCGTGGTGTATGCCATCGGGGATCCCAACCCGCTGGTGAGTGGACGTGGGGCGGCGGCCTTGCGTGAGGCAGGGATCAGCGTCGAGTCCGGGTTGCTCGAGAGCGAGGCGCGCGAGCTGAACGCAGGCTTCGTAAAGCGCATGCAGCTTGGGCGCCCGTTCGTGCGCGTGAAGCTTGCCATGAGCGTGGACGCGCGCACCGCGCTGCGCAACGGACAAAGCAAGTGGATCACCGGGGAGGCGGCGCGCCAGGACGTGCACAGCTGGCGCGCGCGCAGCTCTGCCATCCTCACCGGCGTCGGCACCGTGCTCAGCGATGATCCGCGCCTGGACGTACGCCTGCCCGCGGAAGCGAGCGGCGCACCACGACGGCAACCACTGCGCGTGGTGCTCGACTCGCATTTGCGCACACCGCCGACGGCACAGATGTTCGGGGCGGGCGGCGAGGTGTTGATCCTCACCGGTCTTGATGCACTGGACGAGGCGCGCGCGGCAGCGTTGAGTGCGCGGGGCGCGCGCGTGGAATCACTGCCCACAGCCCCGGGGGGAGTCGAGCTCACGGCGGTGCTTGATCGGCTGGGGGAGCTGGAGGCCAACGAGCTGCTCGTCGAGGCCGGGTCGACCCTGGCGGGGCGGCTGTTGCAGCAGCAGCTGGTGGATGAGCTGATTGTCTACGTCGCCCCGAAGTTTCTGGGCCCTGCGGCGCGGGCGCTCGTCGATCTGCCTGAACTCACCGCGCTGGAGGGCGCTCCCGCCTTTTCATTTGTCGAGGCCACCCCCGTGGGTGAGGACCTGCGCCTGCGCCTGCGTCCGAGGAGCTAGCGTCCTGTTTACCGGAATCGTCCAGGACGTGGGTCGTGTGCAGAGCGTGGAAGGCCGCGGCGGTGACCTGCGGCTGGTCATTGCCTGCGGCCTTGACCTCACCCGGGCGCAAGTTGGTGACAGTATTTGCGTGCAGGGTTGTTGCCTGACCGTCACCGAGCTGGCGGGAACTACGTTTGCGGCGGATGTCTCGCGCGAGACGCTCAAGCTCACGACCCTCGGGGATTTCGTGCCTGGCACGCCGGTGAACCTCGAGCCGGCGCTGCGCGCCGGCGATGCCCTGGGCGGCCACCTCGTGTCAGGCCACGTCGATGGCCTCGCACAGGTGCTGAGCCTGAGCGCGGATGCCCGCTCGACCCGCGTGGTCATCGGGGTACCGCCCCCGCTGGCGCGGTATATCGCGCCGAAGGGTTCGGTCGCGGTCGACGGGGTGAGCCTGACGATCAATGCCGTCGAGTCAGCCACCTTCGGCGTCAATCTCATCCCGCACACGCAGGCGGTGACGACCCTGGGGCGGCTGGCGGTCGGCACGCGCGTCAATCTCGAGATCGACCAGGTCGCGCGCTACGTCGCACGGCTGCTGGCCGTGCCGGGGGACACGTGAGGCCGCTCGCGGGCAGGTCGTGCTTGCGGGCGTTGCGGGCGCGTTCGCGACCATTGCTGGCGGCGATCCTGCCGGCGCTGCTGCTGCGTGCGCTGATTCCATTCGGCTTCATGCCGGTCGCCGGCAGCATCGGCCCGGCGCTGCAGCTGTGCCCCGGGGCCGTGGTGGCGGGTGGCGCGCATCACCATCACGGGGGCGGCGGAGCGCCCGATGGCACGGCTCACGCCGTGTGCGTGTTTGCCGCGAGTGCTGCACCGGCGCTGGCTCCAATTGCTGCGCCGCTGGCGCTGCAGGCGGCCGACCTCCGTTGTGCCAAGCGTCCGTGTGTCAGTTTCCCGCGATTGCCCTCGATCCTGCGCGCGCAGTGTGCGCGTGCCCCTCCCTTTCTCGCCTGAAAGTCCGCAGTGAGCCGAGCGGGTGCATTGCTCCCGCACTGCGCCATGCTGCCAGACGGCTCACTTTCCAACGCAGCTTCGGCCTGCCGGTGGCAGTGCGTGCAGCTCCTAGGACCTGGTGAGAGAGGAAAAATAGATGGATCGTGCAACCCGTTGCGGCCGGCGGCCGCAGCGTTACGTGTACCTCGGTACGCCCACGGGGACGGCACTTGCATGCCTGACGGCGCTGGGACTACTGCCGCAGGCAGCCGCGGCGTGTGCAAGCTGCGGCTGCACGCTCAGCGCGGATGCCGCGATGGGCTACTCGGCCAGCGCCGGCTGGGACTTGAGCGTCGAATACGACTACATCCATCAGGACCAGCTGCGCAGCGGCACGCATGCCGTCGCCGCGGTTCCGGACGGAACCGAGCTGGAGCGTGAGACGCTCAACCGCTATGTTACGACCGGGCTGAGCTTCAGTCCCAACACGCAGTGGAACTTCAAACTGCTGGTGCCGTACGTGATCCGCACGCACTCGACCTTCGGGGAGTACGACTCGTCACAGCCGCTGCCGGAGCTGAGCAGCTCGCGCAGCTCGAGCATCGGCGATGTGCGCCTGATCGGCAGCTATCAGGGCTTCCTGCCTACCCGCAATCTTGGCGTGCAACTGGGGGTGAAGCTGCCGACCGGGCGCTATGGGACGGCTGTGGATTTCTACGCCGGCCCGGCCGCCGGCACGCCTCTGGATGCCAGCCTGCAGCCCGGGACGGGCAGCACCGATGTCATCGTGGGCGCCTACTTCTACCGGCCGATCAGCCAGGATTTCGACTTCTTCGTGAATGGACAGTTCCAGAGCGCGGTCACGCACCGTATGGACCAGCCCGGCAATGACTACCGCCCCGGCAATTCCACTACGGTCAGCCTTGGGCTGCGCTATGAGCGCAATCCGGCGTGGGTGCCGCAGGTGCAGTTGAACCTGCTGCACAAGGCGCCCGACCAAGGCGCGCTGGCGGACGTGCAGAATACGGCCGGCTCGGTCGCCTACGTCAGCCCGGGCCTGACCGCACGCCTCACCGACAAGCTGCACCTGTTCGGATTCGTGCAGGTCCCGCTCTACAGCAATCTCTACGGCTACCAGCTGTTCCCGCGGTACACCGTCAGCGCCGGAGCGAACTATGCATTCTGAGAACCCCGGACCGTTGCTGCCGGCACGCCGCGCCGTACTCAGAGGCGCACTGGCCGGCTGGCTTGCGGCGGGCCTGCTGCGCGCCCCCGCGGTGAGCGCCAATGACCTGCGCGTCGGTGCGCCTGCGCCGCCGGCGACGCTGGTCACGCTGGACGGTGCGAGCATCTCCACGAGCGAACTGCGCGGCCAGGTCGTGATCCTCACCTTCTGGGCGACCTGGTGCGTCCCGTGTCGTGAGGAGCTGCCGCTGCTGTCCGAGTACGCCCAGGCGCACGCCGCGCAGGGCCTGGCGGTGCTGGGTTTTGGACTGGACACGCCCGACCGAATCGCCGACGTGCGCAAGGTGGCCGAGGGCCTGCACTTCCCGGTCGGCTTCTTGGCGAACTCCCGCGCGCCCGGCTACGGCCGCATCTGGCGGCTGCCCGTGAATTTCACGATCGACCGGGCAGGTCGCCTGGTCGAGGATGGCTGGAAGGAGAAGGTCCCCAGCTGGACCCCGGAACGGTTGGCACAGGTGGTCACGCCGCTGCTGGGCTAGCCGCTGGCAGTGAGGCTCGGTTAGCCGAGCCGGCACGGGTATACTTGCCTGCCGTATCAGACGACCCTGCGACCATGTCAAAAGTGCTGTCCATGCCCGGAAAGCCGGGGCCGGGGCCGGCCCCGGCAGCCACCTTCAGCCCCATCGACGAGATCCTGGCCGACCTCAAGGCCGGCCGCATGGTCATCATCCTGGACGATGAGGACCGCGAGAACGAGGGCGACCTCATCATGGCCGCCGAGCATGCCACTCCCGAGGCCGTCGCCTTCATGATCCGGCACACGAGCGGGATAATCTGCGTGCCGATGCTCGAGGAACAGCTGGCACGGCTGGACCTGCCGCAGATGGTGCCGGTCAACAGCGAGTCCCACCGTACCGCGTTCACGGTCTCGGTCGACTTGCGTGCCGGGACCACCACCGGGGTGTCATCGGCCGACCGTGCCGCGACCATCCGCGCGCTGGCCGACAGCACCGCGCAGGCGGCTGATTTCGCCCGTCCCGGGCACATCTTCCCGCTGCGCGCACGCCGCGGTGGCGTGCTGGTACGCGCCGGACACACCGAAGCCGCGGTGGACCTGTGCCGCCTCGCGGGACTCAAGCCCGCCGGGGTGCTGTGCGAGATCATGAACGACGACGGCACGATGGCACGACGCCCGGAACTGCAGGAGTTTGCCCGCCGCCATCAGCTGAAGATGGGCACGATCGCCGAGCTCATCCGCCACCGGCTGCGCAACGAGCGCTCCGTGGAGCGCCTGTCCGAGCAGAGCGTGCGCACCGAGCTGGGTGAGTTTCGCCTGTACGCCTTCCAGGACAACGTGAGCATGGAGGTGCACCTCGCACTGGCACACGGGCGGCTGGACGGACCGCAGGCACCGCTGGTGCGCGTGCACGTCACGGACACCCTGCACGACCTGTTCGGCGTGCAGGGTGCCGGACGCACCTGGACGCTGCGCGCGGCCATGCAGCGCATCATCGAGGCCGGCAGTGGCGTGGTGGTGGTGCTGCGCCAGCAGGAGTCGCCGCGCGAGCTGGCCGATGCCGTGCGCTCCTTTGCCGCGGCCGTCGCCCCGGCTGCGAGTGTCACCGAGAGTACGGCAACCGATGCCGAGGGCGCGGTGCTGCGCACCTTCGGCACCGGCGCGCAGATCCTCAAGGACCTGGGCGTGAAGCGCATGCGCGTGCTGTCCGCGCCAAAGCAGATGCACGGCATCTCCGCCTTCGGGCTCGAGGTCGAGGGCTACGTCGGGGAAGAGGGGTGACGCAGGCCGAGGTGAGCGAGAGCGAGGCCACTGCCCGCGGCTGCAAGGTCGCGATCATTGCCGCACGCTTCAACGACTTTATCGTCGCCAGCCTGCTGAACGGGGCGCGCGCCTCCTGGGAGCGGCGTGGTGGGGCGGCCGAGGACCTTCTGGTGGTGCGCGTGCCCGGTGCCTTCGAGCTGCCAGTGACCGCCCGCAAGCTTGCCGGCAGCGGCAGGTTTGATGCGATCGTGGCACTCGGCTGCGTCATCCGCGGTGACACCCCGCACTTTGACTACGTGGCGGGCGAGTGTGCCCGCGGCCTGCAGCAGGTGAACCTCGACACTGGTGTGCCGGTCATCTTCGGCGTGCTCACCGTCGAGACCGTCGATCAAGCACTCGAGCGCGCAGCCACCGGCGGCATGAACAAGGGCGGCGAATCGATGGACTGCGCCATCGAGATGGCTGCCGTGATGGCTAAGCTGTGAGGAACGCGCGATGAACTCAGTCAATGCGCGCCAACACAGCGGCAACCGCAGCGTGGCCCGCAAGCTTGCGCTGCAGGCGCTGTACCGCTGGCAGCTCAATGCCGGCCCGTGGCAGGACCTGGTGCAGGAATTCGGCGATGCCGAGGACATGCCCAAGGCTGACCGCGAGTACTTCCGCACGCTCGTCGAGGGCGTGTGGCACTCGCGCGCGGACCTGGATGCGAGGCTGGCGCTGCTGGGCGACCGCGCGCCGGAGCATCTGGACCCGATCGAGCACGCGATACTGCTCGATGGGGCTGTACGAACTGGCCTCGCGACCGGAGGTCCCCTACCGGGTGGCGATCAACGAGGCGGTCAACCTCGCCAAGCGCTTCGGTGCCACTGACGGGCACAAGTTCGTCAATGCCGTCCTGGATCGCGCGGCGCGCGAGCTGCGTCCCGCCGAGCACTAACGGAGCCGCCGGGCGTGGCGCTCTCCGAGACCGGCCTCATCGAGCGTTTCTTCCGTGGCTGCGGGGCACAGCGCGCGGATGTCGCGCTGGGCATCGGCGATGACGCAGCGCTGATGAGTGTGCCGGCCGGGTGCGAACTGGTCGCAACCACCGACACCCTGGTCGCCGGGGTGCATTTTCCGCACGGCTCCCCGCCCGTATCCATTGGCCATCGTGCGCTTGCCGTGAACCTGAGTGACATTGCCGCGATGGGCGCGCGCCCGGCCTGGGCGCTGCTGGCGCTGACGCTGCCGCAGGCCGACGAGTCCTGGCTCACTGAGTTTGCGGCCGGCCTCGGCGGGCTGGCGCGCGAGCACCGCGTGGCACTGGTCGGCGGTGATACCACCCAGGGTCCCCTGTGCATCACCGTGCAGTTGCTCGGGGTGGTGGAGGCAGGCACTGCCCTGCGGCGCAGCGGCGGCCACGCGGGAGACGCCCTGTTCGTCTCCGGCACTCCTGGGGATGCGGCCGCAGGTCTGGCTCTGGAGCAGTCGCGCCTCGAAGTGCCGCCCGAGCTTCGCGAGTACCTGCGCGAGCGCTTCCTGCTGCCCACGCCGCGCGTGGCCCTGGGCCAGCGGCTGCGCGGGTTCGCCAGTGCCTGCATCGATGTGTCCGACGGCCTGCTGGGGGATGCCGGCAAGCTGGCGCGCGCCAGCGGTATTGCCGCGCAGCTGGAGTTCGCGGCGTTGCCGGTGTCCGCGGCACTGCAGGCGGCGGTGGGCGCAGAGCGCGCCCGCGTGCTGGCGCTCACCGGCGGTGATGACTACGAGCTGTGTTTCGCGGTACCTGCGAGGCATCTGGCGCGCCTGGCCGCGGAGCTGCCGCAGGCGGCGTGGGGTTACACCCGCATCGGCACCCTGGTCGAGGGCGTGGGCGCTGGCGTGGTGCGCGACGGTACTGTGATGGAGTTCTCGCATTCCGGCTATCAGCATTTTGCCTAGTCGCTGAGCTGCCGGTGAGCGGCGCACCCGCGGCGCTTGCCCGGATCGCGTGAGGGTTGCATCACAGTCCGGTGCTGCCGCCAGACTTATCCTGCGGCGACGTATTGCCCAGCGCCGCCCCATGTCTATATCGGCTCCAAAATCCGTTCCCTCCGCGAAGCCTGTCGTGCGCGTGCCTGACAAGATCGGCAAGTACGTGGTCATTCGCGAGGTCGGCCGCGGCAGCACCGGCGTCGTCTACCTTTCGCACGACGCGTACTACGGGCGCGACGTCGCCATCAAGGTGTACAACATGGACACCGGCGGTGACGAGGAGCGTGCGCGCATCGCACGCAAGATGTTCCTCTCCGAGGCGCACCTGGTAGGCATGCTGCAACACCCGCACATCCTGCCGATCTACGATGCCGGCGAGGAAAACGGCCACTGCTATATCGTCACCGAGCACGTGCACGGGGCGCGCACGCTGGCAGCCTACTGTCGCCCGGACAACCTGCTGCGCATCGACGATACGGTCGAGATCATGTTCAAGTGCGCCAAGGCGCTGAACTACGCCCACTCGCGTGGGGTGATTCACCGCGACATCAAGCCCTCGAACATCATGCTCACGCAGGACAGCGACGTGCGCATCATCGATTTCGGCATCGCGCTGGTGTCGGACTCGGACATCTCGCGCATCGAGGGTATCGCCGGCAGCCCCTCCTACATGTCACCCGAGCAGGTGCAGAGCTTCGAGCTCACCAACCGCTCGGACCTGTACTCCCTGGGTGCGGTGATGTACGAGCTGCTGACCGGTGCCCGCCCGTTCCGGGCCGGCAACCTGCAGAAGCTGCTGCACCAGATCGTCTACGCGACCCCGCCGCCGATCCACACCCTGCGCCCGGACGTGCCCGAGGAACTGGAGACCGTCGTGGCGCTGGCCATGCAGAAGGAGCCGGAGAAGCGCTGCAAGAGCGGGGTCGATCTGGCCGCCGAGCTCACCCGCGTGCACCAGCGCCTGCGCGAGGCGAACTCGCGCATCGACCGCCAGGAGCAGTTCGGCGTGCTGCGCCGCCTGAAGTTCTTCCACGAGTTCTCGCACGCCGAGATCTGGGAAGTGCTGCGCGCCAGCAACTGGCAGGACTACGCTGCCGGCGAGGAGATCGTCAAGGAAGGCGAGATGGACGACCGCTTCTATATCCTGGTAAGCGGCGGCTGCGTGGTCGAACGCCACGGCGGGCGCGTCGGCGCACTCGATACGGGTGACTGCTTCGGCGAGGCGAGCTACGTGCCGGGCGCCAAGCGCGCCGCCACCATCCGCGCTGCCGGCGCCGTTACCGTGCTCAAGGTGAGCTCGACGCTGCTCGAGCAGGTGTCGGCCTCCTGCCAGCTGCGCTTCAACCGGGTCTTCCTGAGCTCGCTCATCGCGCGCCTGCAGAGCGCCGAACGCTCCCCGCCGCCGGCTTCGGCGTCCTAGCGCCTGGCGGGCGACGCTTGCGCCGCGGCGGGGTGACTCCTACTCTGTCGCCCCGTGCACGTACTGCTCATCGAAGATGACACCGAGGCCGCGCGCTTCCTGGTCAAGGGGCTGCGCGAAAGCGGCAGTACCGTCGAGCACGCCGCCGACGGGCGCGCCGGGCTGTCACTGGCGACCACCGCCAGCTTCGACGTGGTCATCACCGACCGCATGCTGCCGCAGGTCGATGGACTCACGATCATCGAGGCCATGCGCGCGCAGGGCGTGGGCACCCCGGTGCTCGTGCTGTCTGCGCTGGGGGGCGTCGATGACCGCATCCGCGGCCTCAAGGCCGGCGGGGATGACTACCTCACCAAGCCGTTCGCCTTCGGCGAGCTGCTGGCGCGGATCGAAGCGCTGCTGCGACGCCATTCGAACTCCTTGAGTGCCACGCGGCTGAAGGTCGAGGACCTGGAGCTGGATCTGCTCGCCCGCAAGGTCACCCGCGCCGGGCGTGCGGTCGACCTCACCGCCCGGGAGCTGAAGCTGCTGGAGTTTCTCATGCGGCGCGCCGGCCAGGTCGTGACCCGGATGATGCTGCTCGAGGGTGTCTGGGACCTGCACTTCGATCCGCAGAGCAACCTCATCGACGTGCACATCAGCCGCCTGCGCCAGGCGATCGACCGTGGCAGCGACTCACAGCTGATCCACACCGTGCGCGGCGCCGGCTACGTCCTGCGCAGCGACGGCTAGCCGGTGCGCCTGAATCTGTTCAACACGACCGCGTTCCGGCTGTCGGTCGGCTACACGTTGCTCGTCATGCTCGCGGTGAGCGTGACCCTGGGCAGCGCCTACCTGCTCACCGAGAGCCTGATCACCGACGAGGTCGATCTCATCATCGACACCGAGATGAAGAGCCTGCAGGACAAGTTCGCCCAAAGCGCCATAGCCGGCGTCACCGACGAGATCAACCTGCGCATCGACAGCTGGGGCCGCATCGGGGCGGTCTATATGCTCGCGGATGCCAATTTCGAGCGCATCGCCGGCAACGTGACCGACTGGCCCTTCGACGGCCTGCCCACCGAGCGCTGGCCGGAGTTCGAGATCTCCACCATCGAGCCGGGGCGGCGCGCGGTGCACCCGGTGCGTGCCGCGGTGCGCAGGCTTCCCGGCGGGGACTTGCTGCTGGTCGGCACCGACATTTCCCAGGGGCGCCGCTTCGCGGATAAGTTCCGGCGCGCCATGCTCTGGGGCATCGGGCTGTCGACGCTGGCGGCGGCGCTGGCCGGCTTCTGGTTCAGCTACCGACTGGCGCGCCGGGTCGGGCTGGTCGCGAGCACCTGCCAGCGCATCCTCGCCGGGGAGCCCGGGCGGCGCCTGCCCGTGGCAGGGGCGCGCGATGAGTTCGATTCGCTCGCGGTGTCGGTCAATCACGTGCTCGACCGTCTTGAAGAGCAGGCCGGCACGCTGCGTGCCACTTTCGACAGCGCCGCGCACGACCTGCGCGCCCCGCTGCAGCGCTTGCGCACGCGCATGGATGCCTTGCTGCTGCGCGTGCCGCCGCTGGAGGGCCCGGTGCACGAGTCGGTGGAATCCGCACTGCGTGAAGTGGATCACCTGCAGCGCACGCTGACGACGCTGCTGCAGATCGCCCTGGCCGAGAGCGGCACCCCCATTGCCTCGCCGACGCCTGTGGACATGGCCGCGCTGGTTAACGAGATCGCTGAACTGTTCGAGCCGGTGTACGCCGCCCAGGATCAGGCGCTCACCTGGCACACGCGCGGCCCTGCGCTGGTGCAGGGCAACCGGCAGCTGTTGGCGCAGATGCTCACCAACCTGATCGAGAATGGCCTCAAGTACGTTCCCGCCGGCGGGCGCGTCGAGATGAGCGTCGCGCAGCACGGCAACACCGTGACACTGAGCGTCGCTGACAATGGTCCCGGCATCCCGGCGCAAGAGCGCAAGCGCGCGGCGCAGCCCTTCGTGCGCTTCGCCGCCAGCACTCCTCAGGAAGGCAGCGGGCTGGGACTCAGCCTGGTGGCGGCCATCGTGCGCCTGCACCGCGGCCGTCTCAGGCTTGAGGACAACGCGCCGGGACTGAAGGTGGTTATCGAGTTGCCTGCGTAGCGGTGCTGGCGGGCGTTGCCGGAGAATGCCCGCTCACCGTCTCGCTCTGGCAGTGCTTGACGAACTGGCTGCGCGCAGCACCGCTGAGCTTCTTCGCGTCCGCCTGCTGGTTACAGACCTTGAGGGAGTTGTGCCTGACCGGTGTGGCCGAGGGGTAGGCCGGAGGCTCGGCGCCCACGCACAGGCCGCAGACCGCAAGGCCCGCCACCGCCAGCACCGTTGCCCTTACTCGCGCCCTCATGAGGCCCACTCCCGGATCGACCGATCACAGCGGCAGGACGTTAGAGGCCCGGCGGGGGCGCGCGCAATCGGCGCGGCATTAAGAATGCTTCATCCGCGGGCAGCGTGCTGCGCTGCGGCGGCGGGGAGGCGCTCAGGCGTCCTTGTCGCGCTCGATGCGGGCGTAGGCGGAGTGGTTGTGGATCGACTCGAAGTTCTCCGACTCGGCCACATAGGCGGCGACGCGCTCATCGTTGTTCAGTCGCGTGGCAACGTCGCGCACCACGTCCTCGACGAACTTCGGGTTGTCATAAGCACGCTCGGTCACGTACTTCTCGTCCGGGCGCTTGAGAATGCCGTACAGCTCGCACGAGGCCTCGCTCTCGGCGATCTCGATCAGTTCCTCGATCCACATGTGGCTGCGCAGGCGCGCGCGGATCGTCACGTGCGAGCGCTGGTTGTGTGCGCCGTAGTCGGAGATCTTCTTCGAGCAGGGGCACAGGCTGGTGACCGGCACCACCACCTCGACCCACATCTCGGTCTGCCCGTTGTGGTGCTCGCCGATGAGCTTGGCGTGGTAGTCCATCAGGCTCTCGACGCCGGACACGGGCGCCTTCTTCATGACGAAGAACGGGAAGCTCATCTCGATATGGCCGGTGTCGGCCTCGAGGCGCGTTGTCATGGTGCTCAGCATCGCGCGGAAGGACTCCACGGAGATCTCACGCTCCGCGTGCAGGATCTCCACGAACCGTGACATGTGCGTGCCCTTGAAGTTGTGCGGCAGGCTCACGTACATGTTGAATTTGGCGATCGTGTGCTGTTCCCCGGCCGAGCGGTCGCGCACCTTCACCGGGTGACGGATGTCCTTGATACCCACGCGGTTGATGGGCAGCTGGCGCGTATCGGCACGTGCCTGTACGTCCTCCACCTCAGCGGGGGTGGCGCGCGCGATCTTGGCAGTCAGGGCGGGGGGGTTCATCGGTGAAAGCCTACAGGAATGTTCAAGGAATCCGTAATGGGGATTGTGGTGGCGGTTGCAACGCCCCGGGAATACCCCGATTTGAGGACTTAAGTCTAACCACGCCGGGATCGAGGCATCAGGGCAGTGGCGCGTTCCCGTGGGTGGCTGCGCTAACTTCAGGCGCCGCCGGCGGAGCGCATGCGCGCCTGGGTCTGCAGCGCCCACCAGCGCTCGATGCTCGCGGCCAGGCCCGCTGCGTCCAGCCCGGCGGCGGCGAGGCAGCTTTCGCGCGAGCCGTGCTCGATGAAGCGATCGGGGATGCCCAGCTGCAGCAGCGGGATCTGCACACCGTCGGAGGCCAGCAGTTCGCCTACCGCGGAGCCCGCGCCGCCCTGGGTGGCGTTCTCCTCGATCGTGACCAACGCGCGATGGCGCGCGGCCAGCGCCACGATCAGGTCCTCATCGAGGGGCTTGACGAAGCGCATGTTGACCAGCGTCGCATCCAGGTGCTCGGCGATCTGCTGCGCGCTGCTGAGCAGCGCTCCGAACACCAGCAACGCAAGTCCGCTCTTGCCCTCGCGACGCAGCTGCGCCTTGCCGATGGGTAGCGCGCTCATGGCGCTAGCCACCGGCACGCCCGGGCCGCTGCCGCGCGGGTAGCGCACCACCGCCGGCGCGTTGAGCGTGCTTGCGGTGTAGAGCATCTGCCGGCACTCGTTCTCATCCGCCGGGGCCATGATCACCATGTTCGGGAATGCAGCGCAGGAACGAGAGGTCGTAGCTGCCCTGGTGCGTGGCGCCGTCGCTGCCCACGAGTCCGGCGCGATCGACGGCGAACACGACCGGCAGGTTCTGCAGCGCCACATCGTGGATCAGCTGGTCATAGGCACGCTGCAGGAACGTGGAGTAGATCGCCACCACCGGCTTCAGCCCTTCCGCGGCAAGGCCCGCCGCGAAGGTCACCGCGTGCTGCTCGGCGATGGCGACATCGAAGTAGCGCTCCGGAAAGCGCCTGGAGAACTCGACCAGCCCTGAGCCCTCGCGCATGGCCGGGGTGATGCCGATGATGCGCGGGTCGGCCGCGGCCATGTCACACAGCCACTCGCCAAAGACCTGCGAGTAGCTCGGCCCGGTGCTCTTTTCCTTGAAGATCGTGCCGCTCGCCGGGTCAAACGGCCCCGGGCCGTGCCACTTGATCGGGTCAGCCTCGGCGGGCGCATAGCCCTTGCCCTTGCGCGTGACCACGTGCAGGAACTGCGGGCCGCGCAGCTTCTTCAGGTTGCGCAGCGTGCTCACCAGCGCCTTGACGTCGTGACCGTCCATCGGGCCGATGTAGTTGAAGCCCATCTCCTCGAACAGCGTGCCCGGCAGCACCATGCCCTTGAGGTGCTCCTCGGAGCGCCGCGCGAGTTCCCACACGGTGGGCATCTGGCGCAGGACTTTCTTGCCGCCCTCGCGCAGGTGCGCGTACACGCGGCCGGAGAGTGCGCGCGCGAAGTGATTGGAGAGCGCGCCCACGTTTTCCGAGATCGACATGTCGTTGTCGTTGAGGATCACGAGCAGGTCGGAGGGCAGGGAGCCGGCGTGATTCAGCGCCTCGAAGGCCATGCCGGCGGTGAGCGCCCCGTCGCCGATGATCGCCACCACGCGCCGGTCCTCACCGGTGGCGGCCGCCGCCACGGCCATGCCGAGGGCGGCGCTGATCGAGGTGCTCGAGTGCCCCACGCCGAAGGTGTCGTATTCGCTTTCGCTGCGGCTCGGGAAGGGTGCAAGGCCGCCCTCCTGCTTGATGGTGTGCAGCCGGTCGCGCCGCCCCGTGAGCACCTTGTGCGGGTAGGCCTGGTGGCCGACGTCCCAGACCAGCCGGTCGCGCGGTGTGTCGTAGACATAGTGCAGCGCGATCGTCAGCTCGACCGTCCCCAGGCCCGCGGCGAAATGGCCGCCGCGCGTGCTCACGCTGTGGATCAGGAACTCGCGCAGTTCGGCCGCCAGCGCGGGCAGCTTGCCGACCGGCAGCCGGCGCAGATCCGCGGGGTTCGCGATCTCGGCGAGCAGCGGATACTTGTCCATCGCAACGGTCATCGCGGTAGCAGTTTACACACTCGCCCATGCCGGGCTGAAAGTTGGGCGCAGCACTTCAGCTGGCGCGGCTGACGACGAAGTCGGCCAGCTGCGCCAGGGCCGCCGCCCGCTCCCCGAGGGGGGCGAGGGAGGCGACCGCGGCGTTGCGCAGTTCATCCGCCCGGCGCTTGGCAGCGGCAAGGCCCGCGGTGCTCGGATAGGTGGGCTTGGCATGTGCCGCATCCGCGCCGGTCGACTTGCCCAGCAGCGCCGGATCCCCCTCCACGTCCAGGATGTCGTCCTGGATCTGGAAAGCCAGGCCCACCTCGGCGCCAAAGCGCTCCAGGCACGCCAGTTCCGGGCCGGCGGTCAGCCCGGCGGCCAGGGCACCGAGCAGCACGCTGCACTCGATCAGTGCCCCGGTCTTGCGGCGGTGCATGTCCTCGATCCCGGCGACGCTGAGCACCCGGCCCACGGCGGCCAGATCGATCGCCTGACCGCCGGCCATCCCGCCGGTGCCGGTGGCGCGCGCCAGCACGCGGATCATCTGCAGCCGTGCCTGCGCAGTGCTGCCGCGCAGCGGTTCGTTGGCCAGCACGGCGAAGGCGAGCGCCTGCAGCGCATCCCCGACCAGCACCGCCGTGCCCTCGTCGAAGGCCTTGTGGCAGGTCGGCCGCCCGCGGCGCAGGTCATCGTCGTCCATGGCCGGCAGGTCATCGTGGACCAGGCTGTAGACGTGGATCAGTTCCACGGCGGCCGCCGGGGCGTCCAGGCTCTGCAGCGGGGCTCCCAGCGATTCTCCGGTGAGGTACACCAGGAGGGGGCGCAGGCGCTTGCCCGCCCCGAGGACGCTGTAGCGCATCGCCTCCCGCAGCCGCTCGGTGCCTGGGTCGGGCAGCGCGAGGGCACGGTCCAGCACCCCCTCGATGCGCGCCTGGCACGCCGCTACCCTTGCGGCAAAGGCGTCCGGCAGCTGCGACCCCGTCACAGCGCGTCCGGGGCGTCCGCGGGCCCTTCCTCGTCCGGCTCTTCGAACGCCTCGGCCTGCAGTTCCCCACCCCGCTTGAGCAGGATTTCGACCTTCTGCTGCGCCGCCTGCAAGGAGCTCTGGCAGTGCCGGGTGAGGGCCACGCCGCGCTCGAACAGCTTGAGCGCCTCATCCAGCGGCAGGTCCCCGCGTTCGAGTCGCTCGGTGAGGGCTTCCAGTTCGGTCAGGGCCTGTTCGAAGTCGGGGACTTTGCTGCTGCGGGCCAAGGTCGTGGAATCCTGTTCGGGGGCGGGGCCAGGGGCGCGCAACGTTACACAGCACGCCGCACGAGGGTCAAACGCGCGGTTGACGTCCCTTATACTGGGGCATACATTCATTGACTTAATTGTTAGACCCAGTCTAAGTGAGGAACGTGATGAATCTCAAAGGCAGCAAGACCGAAAAGAACCTGAAGGACGCATTCGCCGGTGAATCGCAGGCGAACCGTCGCTACCTGTACTTCGCGCAGAAGGCTGACGTTGAGGGATTCAACGACGTTTCTGCGGTGTTCCGCTCGACCGCCGAGGGTGAGACGGGCCACGCCCATGGGCACCTGGAATACCTCGAGGCCGTGGGCGATCCGGCCACGGGGCTGCCCATCGGCGAGACGCACAACAACCTGAAGGCTGCCATCGCCGGTGAAACGCACGAGTACTCGGATATGTACCCGGGCATGGCCAAGGCGGCGCGCGAGGAAGGCTTCGCGGAAATCGCCGACTGGTTCGAGACGCTCGCCAAGGCCGAGCGCTCGCATGCCAATCGTTTCCAGAAGGCCCTCGACAACATCTGAAGTCCCGTCCCTGCCAGCGGGCGAGCCGGCCGCAGGCACTGCGCCTGCGGCCGCTCGTCATTTGAAAGTCCCCAGCGCGAATGAGTACCCAGCCGCCTGATCCGGGCAGCCCCGCCGCCGGGCGCGAGGGCAGCCTCGAGGCTCCCACGCGCCATCCGCTGCAGTGGCGCTCGGAGGCCTTCTACGACACCGCGGCGCTCGAGCGGGAACTCGAGCGCGTGTTCGACATCTGCCACGGCTGCCGCCGCTGCTTCAACCTGTGCAACTCCTTCCCCGTGCTCTTCGATGCGGTGGATGCCACCGCCGACGGGGAGGTCGCAGGCGTCGACAAGAGGGTGTACTGGGAGGTCGTCGACAACTGCTACCTGTGCGACATGTGCTTCATGACGAAGTGCCCCTACGTGCCGCCGCATCCCTGGAACGTCGACTTCCCGCACCTGATGCTGCGGGCCAAGGCGGTGCGCACGCGCGCCGAGGGCCTGGGATGGCGCGAGCGCACGCTGGCCGCGACCGATACGGTCGGCTCACTCGCCGGCATCCCGGTGGTCAGCGAGATCGTCAACGCCGTCAACCACTCGGCCGCGGGACGCGCCCTGCTGCAGAAGGTACTCGGTGTCGAGCGCAGTGCGCCGCTGCCCGAGTATCACTCGCGCACCGCGCGCAAGCGCCTGGCGCACCTGGGTACGACTGCCGATCCGCCCGCCGGCGAGGCGCGACCGACGCCGCAGACACGCGGGCGCGTGGCGCTCTTTGCCACCTGCTACGGCAACCGCAACGAGCCGCAGCTGGATGAGGACCTGGCCGCGATCCTCGAACACAACGGCATCGAGGTGGCCCTGCTGCCGCGCGAGCGCTGCTGCGGCATGCCGCGCCTGGAGCTCGGGGACCTCGAGGCGGTGGCGAAGCTGAAGGAGGCGAACATCCCGCAGCTGGCCCAGGCGGTCGCGGCCGGCTTTGATGTGGTGGCGCCGATTCCCTCCTGCGTGCTGATGTTCAAGCAGGAGCTGCCGCTGATGTTTCCCGAGGATGCCCAGGTGCGTAGCGTGGCCGAGCACACCTTCGACCCGTTCGAGTACCTGATGCTGCGTCACCAGGCAGGCCTGCTGCGCACGGATTTCAAGGCGCGCCTCGGCAAGGTCAGCTACCACGTGCCCTGTCACCTGCGGGTGCAGAACCTGGGGCTGAAGACGCGGGACGTGCTCAGGCTCGTACCCGAGACGAGCGTGGATGTCATCGAGCGCTGCTCGGGACACAACGGCACCTATGGCGTGAAGCAGGAATTCCGCGCCGCCTCGCTGAAGATCGGTCGCCCGGTGATGACGCGCGTCGAAAATGGCAAGGCGGATCACTACTCCAGTGACTGCCCGATGGCCGGGCACCAGATCGAGAGCGGACTTGCCGAGGCGCGCGCGCCGGAGCACCCGCTGCGCCTGCTGCGCCTGGCGTACGGGATCTGATGGCCAAGCTCACCGTCACCGACCTGATGCCGCTGGAGCAGTACGCGCGCGAGCGCAGCGCGTTCCGCGAGCGCGTGCTGCGCCACAAGACCACCCGGCGCCTGGCAGTGGGCCCGAATGCCACCTGGATCTTCGAGGACCGGCTCACCGTGCAGTACCAGGTGCAGGAGATGCTGCGCACCGAGCGCATCTTCGAGCCGGAGGGGATCGCCGAGGAACTCGGCGCCTACAACCCGCTCATTCCCGACGGCAGCAACTGGAAGGTCACGCTGCTGCTGGAATTCGAACCCGACGTGCGCCCGGCGGCGCTGGCCGGCCTCAAGGGCGTCGAGGAGCGCTGCTGGGTACAGGTGCAGGGCGCGCAGCGCGTGTTCGCGATCGCCGACGAGGACCTGCCGCGCGAGAATGCCGAGAAGACCGCGGCGGTGCACTTCCTGCGCTTCGAGCTCGATGCGGCCATGCGTGCGGCGCTGCACGGCACGGCATCCCTTGCCGTCGGCATCGACCACGAAAACTACCGCCACAAGATCGAGCCGGTGAGCGCGGCGGTGCGCGACTCGCTGGTGGCCGATCTTAACTAGCCGAACGCGCCGCAAATCGCGGCGCCAAATCCGCACACGCTTGCGCTAAGATCGCGCCGCGCCCGCGCAGCTTTACGGGCGCGCCACGGATCTTGTGACCACGGAATGAGCCAGTCCTATACCGCTTCCGACATCGAGGTCCTGAGTGGACTCGAGCCGGTCCGGCGCCGCCCGGGCATGTACACGCACACCTCGCGCCCCAACCACCTGGCGCACGAGGTCATCGACAACAGCGTCGACGAGGCCATCGCCGGTTACTGCAAGGAAATCGACGTCACCCTGTTCAAGGACGGCTCGCTGCAGGTGGCCGACGACGGTCGCGGCATGCCGGTGGACATCCATCCGAAGGAGAAGGTGAGCGGGGCGGAACTGATCCTCACGCGCCTGCACGCCGGTGGCAAGTTCTCCGACACCACCTACAAGTTCTCCGGCGGCCTGCACGGGGTGGGCGTCTCGGTGGTGAACGCGCTGTCCAAGCACCTGGAGTGCTGGATCCGCCGCGGTGGCAAGGAATACAACATCTCCTTCAAGGACGGCAAGATCGCCTCCAAGCTGGAGGAAATCGGCACCGTCGGCCAGCGCAACACCGGCACCACGGTGCGCTTCTGGCCGGACCCGAAGTTCTTCGACTCGGACAAGTTCTCGGTCGCACCGCTCAAGCATGTCCTGAAGGCAAAGGCGGTGCTGTGCCCGGGGCTGCGCATCACCTTCAAGAACGAGGCGAGCGGGGAGAAGGAGGAGTGGTTCTACACCGGCGACCTGGGCGCGTATCTGGTCGAGGAACTGCAGAAGGTGACGCGCATCCCCGCCGAGCCGATCACCGGCACGCTGACCGAGGACAACGATGCGGTCGACTACGCGCTGTGCTGGGCCCCGGACGCGGAACTCGCGCTCGGGGAAAGCTACGTCAACCTGATCCCGACCAGCGAGGGCGGCACGCACGTCAACGGGCTGCGGGCCGGCGTCGCCGCCGCGGTGCGCGAGTTCTGCGAGTTCAGGAACCTGGTGCCGCGCGGGCTGAAGCTCACCCCGGAGGACGTGTGGGACAAGGCCAACTACGTGCTCTCGGTGAAGATCCAGGAGCCGCAGTTCGCCGGGCAGATGAAGGAGCGCCTGGGCTCGCGCGATGCGGCGCCGCTGGTGGAGGGGTTTGCGCGCGACTCGGTGGCGCTGTGGCTGAACCGCCATCCGGATGCCGGCGAGCGCATCGCGCAGTTCGCGATCGAAAATGCCCAGGAGCGCGCCCGGGCGGCCCAGAAGATCGTGCGCAAGCGCATCGCCGGCGGCCCCGCGCTGCCGGGCAAGCTCGCCGACTGCGTCAGCCAGGAGCCGCGCCGCTGCGAGCTGTTCCTGGTCGAGGGCGACTCGGCCGGTGGCTCGGCCAAGCAGGCGCGCGACAAGGACTTCCAGGCCATCATGCCGCTGCGCGGCAAGATCCTGAACACCTGGGAACTGGATGCGCACCAGATCGCCGGCAGCGAGGAGGTGCACAACATCAGCATTGCCCTGGGGATCGACCCGGGTTCTGCCGACTTAAGCCAGCTGCGCTACCACAAGATCTGCATCCTCGCCGATGCCGACTCCGACGGGCAGCACATCGCCACCCTGCTGTGCGCGCTGTTCCTGCGCCACTTCCGCCCGCTGGTGGCCAACGGCCACGTCTACGTCGCCATGCCGCCGCTGTACCGCATCGACGCGGGCAAGCAGGTGCACTACGCGCTCGATGACACCGAGCGCGACCAGTTCCTGAAGAAGATCGAGAAGGAGAACGCGCGCACTCGCCCGACCGTGACGCGCTTCAAGGGCCTCGGGGAAATGAATCCCGCGCAGCTGCGCGAGACCACCATCGACCCGCGCACGCGCCGCCTGGTGCAGCTGACCATCGAGGGCAAGGACAACACCGACCAGCTGATGGACATGCTGCTCGCCAAGAAGCGCGCCGCCGACCGGCGCGAGTGGCTCGAGCAGAAGGGCAACCTCGCGGAAGTGCAGGTCTAGGCGTGGCCGAGAACCAGGAGCTGAACTTCGAGGGCATCGAGCGCCAGCCGCTGCGCACCTTCACCGAGAAGGCCTACCTCGAGTACTCGATGTACGTGATCCTGGACCGCGCGCTGCCGTTCCTCGGCGACGGCCTGAAACCGGTGCAGCGGCGCATCACCTACGCGATGAGCGAGCTCGGGCTCTCGGCGGTCAACAAGGCCAAGAAGTCCGCGCGCACCGTGGGTGACGTGCTGGGCAAGTTCCACCCGCACGGCGACAGCGCCTGCTACGAGGCGATGGTGCTCATGGCGCAGCCCTTCGCCTACCGCTATCCGCTGATCGACGGGCAGGGCAACTGGGGCTCGCAGGATGACCCGAAGTCCTTCGCCGCCATGCGCTACACCGAGGCGAAGCTCACCCGGTATGCCGATGTGCTGCTCGGGGAGCTCTCGGACGGCACGGTCGACTGGACCCCCAACTTCGACGGCACGCTCGAGGAGCCGGTGTTCCTGCCGGCGCGCCTGCCCAACCTGCTCCTGAACGGGACCTCCGGGATCGCCGTCGGCATGGCGACCGACATCCCGCCGCACAACCTGCGCGAGGTCGCCAGCGCCTGCATCCACCTGCTCGAGGAGCCCGAGGCCACCACCGCGCAGCTGATGAAGCTGGTCAAGGGGCCGGACCTGCCGACGGGGGCGGAGATCATCTCCCCGCGCAGCGATCTGAAGGAGTTCTACGAGAAGGGCGTCGGCACCTTCAAGGCGCGCGCCACCTGGGAGATCGAGGAGGGCAACATCGTCATCACCGCCTTCCCGTACCAGGTCTCCCCGACCAAGGTGCAGGAGCAGATCGCCGAGCAGATGCGCGCCAAGAAGCTGCCGATGGTGGACGCGCTCAACGACGAGTCCGACCACGAGAACCCGACGCGCGTGGTCATCGTGCCGCGCTCCAATCGCGTCGATCTCACCGAGCTCATGAACCACCTGTTCGCGACCACGGACCTCGAGCGCAGCTACCGCGTCAACCTGAACATCATTGCCCTGGATGGCCGGCCGCGGGTGATGAACCTGCGCGAAGTGCTCGCCGAGTGGCTCGAGTTCCGCACGCGCACCGTGACGCGGCGCCTGGAATACCGCCTGTCCAAGGTGGCGAAAAGGCTGCACATCCTCGATGGCCTGCTGGTCGCCTTCCTCAATCTCGACGAGGTAATCCGCATCATCCGCCGCGAGGACGAGCCGAAGCCGGTGCTGATGAAGCGCTTCAAGCTCTCTGAGGAGCAGACCGAGGAGATCCTCAACACCCGCCTGCGCCACCTCGCCAAGCTCGAGGAGATGAAGATCCGCGAGGAGCAGAAGGCGCTCTCCGCCGAGCGCGAGGAGATCGAGGCGCTGCTCAAGAGCAAGGCGAAGCTGAAGAAGCTCATCGCCGGGGAGATCCGCGCCGATGCGGAGAAGTTCGGCGACGAGCGGCGCACCAAGATCATCGAGCGCGAGGCCGCGCAGGCGATCGATGAGACCAGCCTGATCCCGAACGAGCCGGTCACCGTGGTGCTTTCCACCGGCGGTTTCGTGCGCTCGGCCAAGGGCCACGACGTCGAGCCGGGGGCCCTGTCCTACAAGGGCGGCGATGCCTTCCAGGCACTCGCCCGCGGGCGCAGCCTGCAGGCGGCGGTGTTCATCGACAGCACCGGGCGCACCTACTCGCTGCCGGCCCACTCGCTGCCTTCCGCGCGCGGGCACGGCGAGCCGCTCTCCGGGCGCCTCGACCCCCCGGATGGGGCCAAGTTCGCCGGCGTCATGATCGGGGAGCCGGAGGACCTGTGGCTGCTGGCAAGCGATGCCGGCTACGGCTTCACCGCGCGCCTGAAGGACCTGGTGAGCGACCGGCGCGCCGGCAAGACCGTGCTCAACGTGCCGGACAATGCGCACGTGCTGGCACCGGCGCCGGTGCCCGGCGCGGACTGCCTCGTGGCGGTGGTGAGCAGCGAGGGGAAGTTGCTCGCCTTCAAGGTGGGCGAGGTGCCGGAGATGCCGCGCGGCAAGGGCAACAAGCTCTACGACATCCCCGGCAAGAAAGCGGCGGCGCGCACGGAGCTGATGACCGCAGTCGCCGTCGTGCCGCCCAAGGCGACCCTGGTGCTCTGGTCGGGCGAGGTGAAGAAGGAGCTCGACTGGCGCGAGCTGCAGGGCTACCTCGGCGAGCGCGCCCAGCGCGGGGCGGTGCTCAAGCGCGGCTGGCCGCGCAAGATCGACCGCCTGGACGTGCAGCTGCCCCCGCAGGCCCCCGGCTAGCGACCGCGCCGCGCCGCGGATCCCGCGGCAGGCGCAATCCCTCACCTCCAGTACCTGACGAAGCACGGCCCGGGCATCATTGAGATTGCGAATGGGAATGATTCTCATTAAGATCTGTGGCCAAGAGGCTAAGGCCAAGGTCTAGAACGATGCTGGTCGGCTGAGGCGCCGGCTGGCCAGGCGTGACGGCCAGACCCGCACGACCCCGGGCGCCTGCCTCGTGCCGGGGCAGTGCGCGCCGCGGGCCCCGTCAGTGCGCAATTTCCAACCTCAGGGAAGCCTCCTTTATGAACCGCCATCCCAAGTCCCTTGCCGCCGGGTGGCTCCTCGCCGGCGTCCTGAGTCTGAGTGCGCCCGCCGGCGCCACGCCGCAGGAGGATGGGCGGCTGGATGCCATGCAGCAGCAACTGCAACAGATGCAGGCGAGGCTGCAGCAGCTGGCGGATGAGAACCGCGCGCTGCGCGAGCACGAGAGGGCAGTGGACCAGGAGCTCGCGCGGCTGAAGGCGCAGGCCGCCGCCGGCGGCGCCGCGGTGGCACAGGCCCCGGCCAACAGCGCACTGCCGGAGGCCAGCGGCGCGCTGCCCGGGGCCGCTGCGGCCACTGCGACCGTGGCGAGCGCTGCCGCTGCGCCCGGCCCGGAGGTGATCCCGCCGGGCAGCACGCTGGCCACCGGCGCTGGGAACCTGCGCCTGTGGGGCTACGGCGAGATCTATTACATCAACCCGACGCAGGTGCGCCGCGACACCACCATGGACCTGGCGCGCGCGGTGTTCGGCATCGGCTACCGCCTCGATGACAGGACCGAATTCAACTCCGAGTACGAGCTCGAGCACGCGGTCTCCTCGGCCGATGATGTCGGGGAGTTCGAGGTCGAGCAGTTCTGGGTCGACCGGCGTCTGAACGATGCGGTGAGTGCGCGTGCCGGGCTGTTCCTCATGCCCTTCGGCTTCATCAACGAGAACCACGAGCCGACCGCCTTCTACGGCGTGCAGCGCAACTTCGTCGAGACGCTGATCATCCCCTCCACCTGGCGCGAGGGTGGCTTCAACCTGCACGGCACCACGCCGGGCGGCGTGGCGTGGAATGCCGGCGTCACGACCGGGGTGAACCTCGCGGAATGGGACTTCGCGCCCGAGGTGCCCCCGTACAACAATGCGCTGCAGATGATCAACAACGGCGCAGGTCCCCTGGCGGCCAGCCACCAGGAGCTGGCGCTGGCCAGCGGGCGCTACCTGTCGCAGTACCTCGCGCTCGGTTACTACGGCATCCCCGGGCTGTCGCTCGGGGCTGCCATCAGCAGCGGCGATGCGGTGCCGGTGCCGCCGGCACCCGGCGCGCCGACGCCTGCCATCCCGCGGGTCACGCTGTGGGAGGGTCACGCGCGCTGGACGCCGGGCAAGTGGGACCTGACGGCGCTGTATGCGCACGGGCACATCAGCAATCTCTATGACGCCAACGCGGCCAACCCGGGCTCGCCGAACCCGATCCCGAGCAGCTTCTACGGCTACTACGCACAGGCGGCCTACCAGCTGTGGGAGCACAACGAGTACCGCCTCAACCCCTTCGCGCGCTACGAGTACTACACGCTGGGCTCGAGCTGGTCGGGCACCACCGGTCCGATGATCCCGAGCGGCAACGTGCCGCTGGACAACGGTGACTACGGGCCCTGGCCGCTGGAGCACGACCGCGTATGGACGGCGGGCGCGAACTTCTACATCGGGCCGCACCTGGTGCTCAAGGCCGACTACCAGTGGTTCGACGTGAACTCGCAGTTCCGGCGCTTCGACCTGGGCCTGGGGGTGAGCTTCTAGCCCGCGTGCGCGAGGCTCAGCCGTGCAGTACGACTTCCTCGGGCTCGTTGACGAAGTAGCCCTGGATGTACTGCACCCCGATCTGCCACAGCACCGCCATGGTGTTGGCATCCTCGACGCGCTCGGCGATGGTCTGGATGTTCTTGTTGCGCGCGGCGACCACCAGCAGTCGCACCCGCTGCTGCAGCTGCGGGTCCCCGGCCAGTCCCTGCACGAGCGTGCCGTCGATCTTCACAAAGTCCAGCGGCATCGACTCGAGCATGCCGGAGCTGTTGCGCCCGGAGCCGAAGCCCTCGAGGGCGAAGCGGAAGCGCCGCTCGCGCAGCGCGCTCGCCAGGGCCTTCACCTCCGGGACGTGGGTCGAGGCGGTCTCCTCGGTCACCTGGAAGCACAGGCGCTGGGGCTGGGCGCGGCTGGAGCGCAGGTGATTGTCGAGCCAGTCGATGAAGCCGGCATCGCGCGCGGTCTCGCGCGAGAGGCGCACGAACAGGCACTCGGGGGTCTTCTGCGCGGCAAATGACAGCGAGGCGCCGACCACCCAGCGGTCGATGTTCTTCAGCAGGTCGTTGCGCCCGGCGGCGGCCATGAACTCCGAGGGCAGCACTTCCTTGCCCTGGGTGTCGATCATGCGCACCAGCACGTCGAACATGCGCGGGTCCTCGCCCTGCAGGCTCGCGATCGGCTGCTGCACCAGGCGGAAGCGGTTCTCCATGAGCGCCGCCTTGATGTGCTTCACCCACACCTGGTCGTAGGACATGACGCGGCTGTCGGTGTCGGCGCGGTCGGAGGTGATGCTCTGGTTGCCGCCCCGCGAGCTGCCCTTGCGGGCGCATTCCATGGCATCGGCCAGCAGCGCGTCCAGGCGCGTGTCTCCCGGCGAGACGATCGACAGGCCAATGGTGCAGGTCACCGAGACGGACTTGTCATTGACCCGCATGACCTTCTTGGCCACGCGCGCCAGCAGCCGCTCGCTCCAGGCGCTGATGTCGTGCTCGTTGCCGCGCTCGAGCAGCGCGGCGAAGCGCACCCCCCCTAAGCGGCCCACCAGTTCCTTCGGGTGCAGCGACTCCTTCATGAGCCGCGCCACTTCGGTGAACACTTCCTCGCTGGCGGTTGCACCCACCACGCGCTCGAGGGCCGCGAACTTGTCGATGCGCACCACCGCCAGGCAGCGCACGCCGCCGGCCGTGGGTGTCGCCAGGCGCTCGGCCAGGGCCTCCAGCAGGTCCGTGCGATGCATCAGGCCGGCGGCGATCTCCGCGCGTGGTGCCGGAGCTGCGGCGGCCACCAGCAGGTGCTCCTCGCGCGGGCGCGAGGGCACCACCAGGCGCACGCACGGCTCACCCTCGTACTCGCCCAGCGCGAGCGTCATCTCGATCGGCAGCACCGTGCCATCGTTGAGCAGCGCATTCGCGCGCAGCGTGTGATCGCTCCAGCGTCCTTGCTGGCAGGCGGCCAGCGCCCCGCGCAGCGCCGCGTGCGTGGATTCTTCAAACAGGTCCATCACCGGTTGGCCGCTGATGCCGTCCTCCATGGCGTACAGCTCGTGCCAGGCGGGGTTGGCGTCGGTGACGATGCCTTCCTGCACCTGGATGATGGCGTCGTTGGAGCGCTGCAGCACGTTGTCCAGCTGGCTGCGGGCATCGTGGGCGGACTTGACCGTCGCGTTGAGCTGCTGCGCGGTGCGGAAGACCCCGAGCTCGCGCAGCATCACCGCTTCCAGGCGCGCCGGGCTTGCCAGAGTCACCACGTCGCGCGCCCCGAGCTTGATCGCCTCGGCCACCTCGGATTCATCCAGGGCCGGGGCCATGAGCAGCACCGGCACGCCCGGGGCCAGCTGGTCGCGCACGCCGATGACCGGGGCAAGTTCCGCTGCGCTGCGGGCGACGTACACCAGCAGCTGCGGGTTCAGCTGCGCGAGGGCATCACCCAGGTCACGCAGCGCGGGCAGCCAGGTGCAGTGCACCGCCTGGCCGGCACGGCGCATGACGCTGTTGATGGCCTCGACCGGGTCGCGGGCCACGCTGAGCACGATGAGCGGAATCGCGTTCGGCTCGGGCAAGACAATCTCCACGGCGGGCACGCAGAAGCGGGGCGATTCTAGCACCGCCCGTGCGGGGGCCTTCGTGAACTCCTTCCCGGAAGACAAGCGCCAAAGAGGGCGCAGATGCGCGCTGCCGCAGCGGGGCCGCCGCCGGCCGGGGATCCTGGAACCTGCTGCCGGGACTGCGCCCGCCGGGCCGGGCGCGCGCCGGCGGGGGTGCAAACTGGCGGGGGTAGGGGGATGCCGCTATCATACGCGGCCCTTTGGGCAGGGCCGCGCGCCGCGCCGCCTGATCATCGCGAGAAACACATGGCCAGTTATACAACCAGCGAGGTCCGTGGCGGCCTGAAAGTCCTGCTCGACGGCGAGCCCTACGCTGTCATCGACAACGAGTTCGTGAAGCCGGGCAAGGGCCAGGCCTTCAACCGCATCAAGGTGCGCAACCTCAAGACCGGTCGCACCATCGAGAAGACGTTCCGTTCCGGTGAGTCACTGGAAGGGGCGGACGTCATGGACACCGAGATGCAGTTCCTCTACCAGGAAGGGGACTTCTGGCACTTCATGCAGCCGGAGAGCTTCGAGCAGTACACCGCCGACAAGGCCGCCGTCGGCGATGCCGCCCAGTGGCTCAAGGACGGCACGGTGTGCATCATCACGCTGTGGAACGGTGTGCCGCTGGTGGTCACCGCGCCCCCGCACATCGAGCTGAAGATCATCGAGACTGACCCGGGACTGCGGGGCGACACCGCCACCGGCGGACAGAAGTCCGCCAAGGTGGAGACCGGCGCGGTCATCCGCGTGCCGCTGTTCCTGAACGAGGGCGAAGTGATTCGCATCGACACGCGCACCGGCCAGTACGTCTCGCGCGCCAAGCAGTAGGCTCCCCCGCGCGGGTGCGAGGTGGCCTTCAGGCCCGGGCCACGGCGCTGTGCAGGCGCGCGGTGCGCACCCCGTCCGCCGCGTACAGCAGCAGCGCCAGCCAGATCAGCGCGAATCCTGCCGCGCGCTCACCGGTGAAGCTCTCGTGGAACAGCAGCACCCCCGAGAGCAGCTGCAGGCTCGGGCCGATGTACTGCAGCACTCCGACGGTCGAGTACGGCAGCAGGCGCGCCGCATAGGCGAACAGGAACAGCGGCAGCGCCGTTACCAGGCCGGCCCCCACCAGCAGGGCATTGACCGTCAGCGATGAATGCCCGAGCGCACCGCTGCCGGCGTGCTCGCACCACAGCAGGTAGGCGGCCGCCACTGGCAGCAGCACCAGGGTCTCGGTGGCCAGTCCCGGCAGCGCCTCGACGCTCATCACCTTGCGCATCAGTCCGTAGAGAGAAAAGCTCAAGGCCAGGGTGATCGCGATCCACGGCGGCCGGCCGGCCTCGATCGTGAGGTAGCTGACGGCGAGCGCCGCGAGCGCCACTGCCGTCCACTGCACCCGGTTGAGGCGCTCGTGCAGGAAGAAGATCCCGAGCACCACGTTCACCAGCGGGTTGATGTAGTAGCCGAGGCTGGTCTCGACGATGTGCCCGTGCGTGGCAGCCCACACGTACACCAGCCAGTTGTTGGTGATGAGCAGGGCGGTGACCACCAGGCGACCCAGCAGGGCGGGCTTGCGCAGCGTCTGGCGCAGCTCGCCGAGCTCCCCGCGCAAGAGCATGAAGGCGAGGATGAAGACGCAGGACCAGGCGATGCGGTGGGCGATGATCTGCAGCGCCGGCACCTCCTTCAGCTCGTGCAGGTAGATCGGCAGCGTGCCCCAGATCGTGAAGGCGGCCGCCCCTGCCGCGAGGCCGCGCCCGGAGAGCTGCGGGCCCCTCATGCCGGGGTGCCGGCGAGGAAGGCGGCCGCGATGGCTTCCAGCCCGCGGGCATCATCGGCATCAAAGCGCGCAGGGTTCGGGCTGTCGATGTCGAGCACGCCCACCAGGGTCGTGCCGCGCATCAGCGGCACCACGACCTCCGAGCGCGAGGCGGCGTCGCAGGCGATGTGCCCGGGAAACTCGTGCACGTCGGGCACCAGCAGCGTGCGGCGCTCGGCGGCCGCCGTGCCGCACACCCCGCGCCCGAGGCCGATCCGCACGCACGCCGGCTTGCCCTGGAAGGGGCCCACCACCAGCTGCCCGTCCTTCAGGAAGTAGAAGCCGGCCCAGTTGATCGCGGGCAGGGCATCAAACAGCAGCGCCGCGGTGTTTGCGGCATTGGCCACCAGGTCCTGCTCACCGGCCAGCAGCGCGGTGAGTTCCTGCACGAGGCGGGCGTAGTCCTTGGGCTTGTCCTTGAAGTCGTAGCGCGCGCTGGTGAAGCTCATCGATGCGTCTATCGGGCAGGGGCGCGCATTCTCAGGCACGCCGGGTGGGAAATGCCAATACCTCTTCGAGGTGCTGGGCACCCGTGGCGAGCATGAGCAGGCGGTCAAGCCCTAAGGCCACCCCGGCGCAATCGGGCAGGCCGTGCCCCAGGGCTGCGAGCAGCCGCTCGTCCAGGGGATGCACCGGCAGGCCGGCCCGCCGGCGCGCGGCATTGTCGGCCTCGAAGCGCGCGCGCTGCTCCGGCGCCGAGGAGAGCTCGTGGAAGCCATTGGCAAGCTCGATCCCGCGGGCATACAGCTCGAAGCGCTGCGCCGCCCGCGGATCGGCGGGGTCCAGGCGTGCCAGGGCGGCCTGGCTGGCCGGGTAGCCATAAACGAAGGTCAGGCGCTCCCGCCCCAGCCGCGGTCCGATCACCGCGCCCATGAGCAGCTCCAGGTAGCCATCGCGATCGAGCGCCCGGGGCGTGCTCAGGCCCAGGGGCGTCGCGGCGCGCGCCAGCTCCCCGGTCGTGGCCGCAAAGGGATCCAGGGCAAGCTCGCGCAGGAACGCCTCGCGATAGGAGAGCCGTTCGGCGGAGGCTGCCGTTCCCAGCAGCTCCCGCACCAGCAGCTCCACCTCGTCCATCAGCTGGCCGAGCGCGAACCCGACCCGGTACCACTCGAGCAGGGTGAACTCGGGATTGTGCAAGCGCCCGCTCTCCAGCGCGCGGGCGACGTGGCAGACCTGGTAGACATCGCCGCTGCCGGCGGCGAGCAGGCGCTTCATGGCGTACTCGGGGGAGGTCTGCAGGAACAAGCGCGCCGGCGGGCTGCCCGGGGCGTCCGCGCTGAGCTCGACGCGCGCGGAGTGGATGTGCGGATCGCTCACCGGCGCGTTGACGATCATCGGGGTGTCGACCTCGAGCACGCCGCGGGCGGCGAAGAACTCGCGCACGCGCGCCAGCAGCCGCGCACGCGCCACCAGCTGCTCGCGGGGGGCGGTCGGGCGCCAGTCAGCGCCGTCGTTCATCGCAGGCGCGCAAGGGTCTGGCCGACGCGGACCGGGCTGCCGGGGGTCACCGCGGGCAGCCAGTCGGCCGCTTCCGGCGGCAGCAGCAGGATCACGGTCGAGCCCATGTTGAAGCGACCCATCTCGGCGGACTTCGGCAGCGCCGCCGCGGGGGGCACGGCGAGGTCCTCGCGGCGGCGCGGCCGCCGCGGGGTGAGCTCCCCGTGCCACACCGTGCTCATGCTGCCGACGAACAGGGCCCCGACCAGCACCATCGCGAAAGTGACCGGCCCGTCCTCGAAGACGCAGACCACGCGCTCGTTGCGCGCGAACAGTCCCGGCACGCTCGCCGCGGTGGTGGCGTTGACGCTGAACAGGTTCCCCGGCACGTACCAGGCGGCGCGCAGCGTGCCCGGCAGCGGCATGTGGATGCGGTGGTAGTTGAAGGGGGCCAGGTACAGCGTGGCGAAGGCGCCGCCCCTGAAGACCGCCGGCCACCGGCCCGGTGCATCGAGCAGCGCCTCCAGGGTGTAGGCATGGCCCTTGGCCTGCACCAGCCAGGAGCCCTCCAGCGCACCGGCCTGGCTGACCGCGCCATCGACCGGGGACACGAGTGCGCGCGGATCGGCATCCGCCGGGCGCGCGCCGGGGCGCAGCGCGCGCGTGAAGAAGGCGTTGAAGCTGTCGAACTTAAGCGGCTCGGGCTGCTCCGCATCGCTCATGTCCGGGTGGAAGCTGCCGCAGAAGCTGCCGATCAGGTGGTTCTTGATCAGCGGTGCGCGCGAGCGCGTGGCCGCGTACACCAGGCTCGTCAGCCAGTGCTGCGGCAACAGGTACTGCAGGGCGATGAAGGCGCGGGCGGAGAGGCTGTGCGGGTCTGGGTCCGGCATCGGTCCGCCTAGCGGCGCGCGCCGCTGAGATAGGGGGCCGCGGCCTTCAGGTCCGCCGCCATCGGCGCGACCTCGAAGGGCGGGGTGAAGATCGCCGCAATGCGCGCGGCATCATCGAGCAGAAACACCACGGCCGAGTGATCCATGGTGTAGTCCCCGCCCGGCAGGTCCACGCGGCTCACCGCGACCCCGAATTGCTGCGCCACGGCCGCGATCGCCGCCGGCTCCCCGGTCACTCCCGCAAAGGCAGGATCGAAGGCATGCACGTACAGTGCGACCGCCTGGGGTGTGTCGCGCTGCGGGTCGATGCTCACGAACAGCACGCGCAGGCCGGCGATGCCGGCCTCCTTCCTCACCCGGGCAAGCTTCAGCAGGGTGGTCGGGCAGACATCGGGGCAGCGGGTGAAGCCGAAGAACACCAGTGTCGGGGCCCCGGCGAGGTCCGCGCGCGTGAACGGGCGTGCGAACATGTCGGTGAGGGTGAAGTCGGCAACGCGCCGCGGCTGCGGCAGCCACGTGCCGCTTGCCAGCCGCGGGGCTGCCCTGTCAAGTTCGCTGGCCACCCAGAAGCCGGCCAGGGCGGCCAGCAGCGCCGCGGCGGCGAGCAACCAGTGGGTCCGTGTGATCGTCATGACCGAAGTATTTCATACACCTCAGCCTCGCGTGCGCAGGGCGGCCCCGCTGACGGTGGGGCTGCTCATCGAGCGCGCGGCCCGGCGCCTGAGGCGGGCGCACGTGTTCTTCGGGCACGGCACCGGCAACGCCCGCGACGAGGCGGCAGCCCTGGTGCTGCATGCGCTGTCGCTGCCACACGCTGCCGGGGCGGCGCTGTACGGGCGCAAGGTGAGCGCGGCGGCGGCGCAGCGTGCCGCGGACCTGGTCACCCGGCGCATTCGGGAGCGCATTCCCTCGGCCTATCTCACCGGCGTCACCTGGTTTGCCGGACTGCCCTTCAAGGTCGATGCGCGCGCGCTCATCCCGCGCTCCCCGATCGCCGAGCTGATCGAGCGCGGCTTTGCCCCCTGGGTCGATCCGGCGCGCATCCGGCGCGTCCTGGATCTGGGAACCGGCTCCGGCTGCATCGCGATCGCCTGCGCCCGGGCGCTGCCGCAGGCACAGGTGGATGCGGTGGACATCTCGGCGGCGGCCCTGGCCCTCGCCGGCGAGAACGTGCGCTGGCACCGGCTTGCGCGGCGCGTGCACCTGATCCGCTCGGACCACTTCGCGGCCCTCGGGCGCAGCACCTACGATATCATCGTCACCAATCCGCCCTACGTCGGTGCGCGCGAGCTGAAGCGGCTGCCGCCCGAGTACCGCCACGAGCCGCGCCTCGGGCTGGCATCGGGGCCGGCGGGGCTTGATTCGGTTTCGATCATCCTGCGCCAGGCGGCCCGGCACCTGGCCCCGCGCGGGCTGCTCGTGGTCGAGGTGGGCAACACGGAAAGCGCGGTGCGCCGGGTCTTCCGCACGTTACCCTTCGTGTGGCTGGAATTCGCGCGCGGCGGGGGCGGGGTCTTCCTGCTCACGCGCGAACAACTGAAGGCACGCTGACACCCATGTCCGGCAATACCATCGGCAAGCTCTTCACGGTCACGACCTTCGGCGAGAGCCACGGGCCGGCGATGGGCTGCATCGTGGATGGCTGCCCGCCCGGGCTCGAGCTCAGCGAGGAGCACCTGCAGGCGGATGTCGACCGCCGCCGCACCGGCACCTCGCACTTCGTCAGCCAGCGGCGCGAGGCGGACCAGGTGCGCCTGCTCTCGGGAGTCTTCGAGGGCCGCACCACCGGCACCCCCATCGGCATCCTCATCGAGAACACCGACGCGCGCTCGCGCGATTACGAGAAGATCAAGGACCGCTTCCGCCCGGGCCATGCCGACTACACCTACCAGCAGAAATACGGCCGCCGCGACTACCGCGGCGGCGGGCGCTCCTCCGCGCGCGAGACGGTCATGCGCACCGCCGCCGGGGCCATCGCGCGGCGCTACCTCGAAAGCCGCCTCGGCGTGCGCATCTACGGGTACCTGAGCCAGATCGGCGCGCTCATGATCGAGCCGAAGGATCCGCCGGCGGCCTACCAGAACCCGTTCTTCTGCCCCGATCCGTCACGCGTGGCCGAACTTGAGGCACTGCTGTGGCAGGTACGCGGCGCGGGCGACTCGGTCGGCGCGAAGGTGACCGTCGTGGCGGCCGGCGTGCCCCCGGGCCTGGGCGAGCCGGTGTTCGACCGGCTGGATGCGGATCTGGCGCATGCGCTCATGAGCATCAACGCGGTGAAGGCGGTGGAGATTGGCGCGGGCACGGCCGCGGCGGCGCAGCGCGGCAGCCAGCACCGCGACGAGCTCACGCCGGCGGGCTTCCGCAGCAATCACGCCGGCGGCATCCTGGGAGGCATCTCCTCCGGCCAGGACGTGATCGCGCACCTGACCCTCAAGCCCACCTCCAGCATCCAGATCCCCGGCGACACCATCGACACCGCCGGCAACGCGGTGCAGATCGAGACCACCGGGCGCCACGACCCGTGCGTCGGCCTGCGCGCCACGCCCATCGCCGAGGCGATGCTCGCGATCGTGCTGATGGACCACTACCTGCGCCACCGCGCGCAGAACGCGGACGTGCGCAGCGCGACCCCCGATATCAGCGCCCCGCGCTGAGGCCTTCAGTCCCTAACCCATTCCCAGCGAGGCGTACACAGTGGACCGGCAGTACAAGGTCGCGGTGATCGGGGCTACCGGTCTGGTGGGCGAGACCATGATCAGCGTGCTCGAGGAGCGCGGCTTCCCGGTGGAGAAGCTCTTTGCGCTGGCCAGCGACCGCTCGCTCGGACGCAGCCTCACCTTCCGCGACAAATCCTTAGGGGTGCGCGAGCTGAAGGGCTTTGACTTTTCGCAGGCCGACATCGCGCTGTTCTCCGCCGGTGCCGAGACTTCGCGCGAGTTCGCGCCACGGGCGGTGGCGGCCGGGTGCTGGGTGATCGACAACACTTCCGAGTTTCGCCTCCGCGAGGACGTACCGCTGGTGGTCCCCGAAGTGAACCCGGAGGCGCTGGAGGCGCTGAAGTCCCCGGGAATCATCGCCAACCCGAACTGCTCGACGATCCAGCTGGTGGTGGCGCTGAAGCCGCTGCACGAGGCGGCCGGCATCGAGCGCATCGACGTCGCCACCTACCAGTCAGCCTCCGGTGCCGGGCGCGCGGCCGTGGAGGAGCTCGCCCGCCAGTCGATCCAGGTGCTCAGCGGCAAGGGGCCCATCGAACTCGAAGGCGGCTACAAGCAGACCGCGTTCAACTGCATCCCGCACATCGACGAATTCCTCGACAACGGCTACACCCGCGAGGAAATGAAGCTCGTCCTGGAGACGCGGAAGATCCTGGGCGAGCCGAACTTGCGCGTGAACGCCACCGCGGTGCGCGTGCCGGTGTTTTACGGGCATTCCGAGGCGGTGCACATCAGCACCCGGCGCCCCCTGAGTGCCGCGCAGGCGCGCGAATTGCTGAAAAATGCGCCCGGCGTCACGGTTGTGGACGAGCGCAGGGTGGGCGGGTACCCCACGGCGGCTACCGAGGCAGCGAACCGCGACACAGTTTATGTCGGGAGAATTCGAGAAGATCTCGCCCCGGACCGGGGACTTAACTTATGGGTCGTAGCTGACAATGTTCGCAAAGGGGCGGCAACCAATAGCGTCCAGATCGCCGAGGCTTTGGCCCGGCGGCCTATTTAAGTTATATTGCCGCGAGGTTCATGGGGGGGTCGCAAGAAATGCCCCATGTCCCTGTTTATCCAAGAATTTTCACCCAATGATTCCTGCCGGGGTGTCCTGATGTTCGCCAAACGTTCAAGCCGGGCGCTGGCATTGCTGCTGGCCTTGCCGTCAGCTGCGTTTGCCCTGGGCCTGGGAGATATCCACCTCCTGTCGCCCCTCAACGCACCTCTGGATGCCGAAATCGAGCTCGTCGATGTCGCCCCGGATGAGTTCAACAGCGTGCAGGTGCAGCTCGCATCGCGCGACACCTTTGCCAAGTACGGCCTCGACTGGCCGGCCTACCTGAGCGGGGTGCAGCTGAAGACCCAGCGCACCGCCGATGGCCGCGAGGTCATCAAGCTCAAATCGACCGAGGCGATCTCCGAGCCGTTCGTGACGCTGCTGGTCGAGGTCAACTGGGCGCGCGGGCGCCTGGTACGCGAATACACCATGCTGCTGGACCCGCCGGTGTACGCGCCGAGTCAGTCCGCCGCCGCCAGTGCCCCGGTCGCGGCCCCCGCCACGACTGCCGGCGCGCGGGAAGGTTCGATCGCCCGCGCCGCCGAAGCGCCGCAGCCGGAGGCCGTCCCGGTGCCCCCGGAGGCCACGGCCCAGCCGGCCGCTGCGGAGGCTCCCGCAGCGGCGCGTCCGCCACGTAACGCACATGCCGCGGCCCCGGTCAGCGCTGAACCGGCCGCAGCGGCCGAATCAGGCGGCACGCACACCGTGCAGCGTGGTGAGACGCTCTCGGCGATCGCCGCCGGGGTCGCCGGCGCGCCGGTCAACAGCGCCCACGCACGCAGCTGGATTGTGGCGATCTACAACGCCAATCCGGAAGCCTTCCGCAGGAACATGAACGTGATGCGCTCGGGTGCGGTGCTGCGCATTCCCGACGCCGCGGACGCCGCCGCCATCTCCCCCGCGGAGGCCTCCGCCGAGATCCACCGCCAGTACACCGCCTGGCGCGGTGCGGCGGGTCAGGCGACCCCGGCCCCCGCCGAGCAGCCCGGGCGGCTGAAGCTGGTGACCCCCTCGGGCCCGGCTGCGGCCAACGCCACCCCGGCGGCCCCGGCGCCCTCGGCCAAGGAAGCCGCCGCCGCGGCCGCCTCCGCCGCGGCCGCAACGGCCGCCAAGGAAGCCGAGGCCAAGCGGCTGCTGGAACTGAAGAACGAGGAACTCGCCCGCCTGCAGGCGCAGAACGCCGCCAAGCAGGCCCGGCCCGCGCCCGCGCCGCCGGTCGCCCAGGCGACCCCGCCGGCGCCGGCTGCGGCACCTGCGGAGCAGGCTCCGGCACCGGCCGCCGAGCAGGCGCCCCCGCAAGCACCGGCGGCCGCAGCGCCCGTGCAGAAGCCCAAGCCCGCCCGCCCGGCCGCCCCCGCGGGTGGCTCTCTCATCGACACGCTGATCAGCTACTGGTGGATCCTGGCGCTGGTCGCGGTGGCGGTGCTCGGCTTCCTCGGCCTGCGCATGGCGCGCGCCAAGCGCGCCAGCACCGAACTCGATGACTCCCTGGGCCGCATGGCCGCCGCCGGTGCCGAATCGGCCGAATTCGGCTCGATGAGTGCCACGCGCGGGTTCTCCGATCCCGAGCCGCCCGCACCGACCCCGGTACAGACGCAGCGCATGACCGCCGCTCCCGTGCCCGATTCCTTCCTGGTGGAGGAGACCGGCTCGCACGAGCGTCCGCGCCTCGCCACCACCGGCCAGATGCCCGTCATCCCCGCCAAGCACCTGGCGAGCGATGAGACCATCAGCAGCGAGACGGCGATCAACCTGGACCAGGGCGACCCGCTGGCCGAGGCGGACTTCCACATGGCGTACGGCCTGTACGACCAGGCCGCGGACCTGATCCGCATCGCGATCAGCCGCGAGCCGGCGCGACGTGACCTGAAACTGAAGCTCCTCGAGGTCTTCTTCGTCTGGGGCAACAAGGACCAGTTCCTCAACAGCGCGCGCGAGCTGGCACAGACGCGCGCGGATGCCGCCCCCGGTGAGTGGGAAAAGATCCTCATCATGGGCAAGCAGCTGGCTCCCGAGGACGCGCTGTTCAGCGGCGGCGGTGCCATCAGCGGCGCCTCCGCCGGTGGCGTGGACCTGGACCTCGAGGGCGGCCAGAGCCGGGTGGACTTCGACCTGGCCGGCGATGAGCCGATGCCCGCCGAGGCGGCCGATGGGGTGGACCTGGACATCGGCTCGGCCGTCGGGGACCTGGACTCCACGGCCGAGTCGCAGTCGAACATCACCGACCGCAATGCGGCGCTGCTCGAGGGCAGCTTCCTCGGCGGCGGCACCACGCGCCAGATGACCGGCCGCCTGCGCCCCGGCAGCGGGTCGACCGCGGAGATGGAAGGCCCGACCGTGGAGCAGCCTACGCTCAGCTCCCCCGACAACCCGACCATCCGCCAGAAGCTCGAGACGGCGATGCGCAAGGTCGGCACCGAGCACACCGCGGAGCTGGCCATCGATGACCTCGGCCTGGACGTCGGCCAGATCGACACGATCGACCAGCCCGGGATCACCTCGGCGGCCGCCTCCACCCCGGATGCACCGACCCTCGTGGCAGGGCTCGATGACCAGTCACGGCGCCTCATGGAGGATGTCCACCGCCGCGCCGCCAAGGAGGAAACCGGTGCCACCACGGGCGCCTGGCAGTTCGACCAGGGCGAGCTCGAGGCGGCCCTGACGCAGACCAGCCAGATGCTCCCCGACGCCGATGCCTCGGCCACCTCACGCATGCGTGCCCTGAGCGGGCACGACCTGGACGTGGACGTTGGCGATGCCACCGGCCAGCACCGGGCCCACGGCGAGGTGGACCTGGATGTGGGCCTGGCCACCGGCACGCACGAGGCCCAGGGCGGCACGCTGGACCTGGACGTCGGGACCGCCACCGTGCCGGACGCCGCGTTCGCCGCCACGCAGCGGCTGGCCTCGGATGACCTGGCGCTGCCGGACCTGGAGCCCGTCACCATGAGCGAGGTCGGCACCAAGCTCGACCTCGCCCGCGCCTACATGGACATGGGTGACCCGGACGGTGCGCGCAACATCCTCGAGGAGGTCCTCACCGAGGGCTCGGCGGCGCAGAAGCAGGAAGCCCAGCGCCTGATCGAATCGCTCCCGGGCTGAGGCGCCCGCACCGGCCTCAGCCACAGCAGCTCAGGGACGTGGCCCGGATCGCCGTTGGCGTCGAGTACGACGGCAGCGCCTTCGCCGGCTGGCAGAGCCAGCAGGGCCAGCGCACCGTCCAGCAGGTGACCGAGGCCGCCCTGGCGCGCATCGCCGCCGCTCCCGTTGCGCTGGTGTGCGCCGGACGCACGGACACCGGGGTCCACGCCCAGGGCCAGGTCGCCCACTTCGACACCACGGCCACCCGTGCCGCCCGCAGCTGGGTCCTGGGGGCCAACAGCGAGCTGCCCGCCGACGTGAGCCTCTCCTGGGCGCACGCGGTGCCGGAGCACTTCCACGCCCGCTACAGCGCCCAGGCGCGCAGCTACCGCTACCTGATCCTCAACCGCACCGCGCGCTCGGCGCTGCATCGCACGCGCGCGGCGTTCATCCACCGGCCCCTGGACGCCGCCCGCATGGCGCAGGCCTGCCTCGCGCTGCACGGGGAACACGACTTCAGCGCCTTCCGCTCAGCACAGTGCCAGGCCAAGTCCGCGGTGCGCTGCATCGAGCGCCTCACCGTGCAGCGGGTGGGCCCGTGGGTGGTCATCGAGGTCACCGCGAACGCCTTCCTGCACCACATGGTGCGCAACATCGCCGGCCTGCTGATGGCCATCGGCCGCGGCGACGCGGAGCCCTCCTGGGCGGCACAGGTGCTGGCCGGGCGCGACCGCACGCGCAATGCCGCCACCGCCCCGCCCGAGGGCCTGTGCCTGCTCGGGGTGCGCTATCCGGCCGCCTTCGGCCTCCCGGACCCCGAACAGGAGAACTGCGGGCTTGATCGGCTATGATCCCCCGCCAGCAGGGGGCCTAAGCCGCGAGAGGCGTTCTAGAAGAACATGTCCTGGTTCGAGAAGATCATGCCCTCGCGCATCAAGACCGAGCGCCGCACGCGCTCGGTGCCCGAGGGCCTGTGGATCAAGTGCCCGGCCTGTGATGCGGTGCTCTACCGTGCCGAGCTGGAACGCAACCTCTCCGTGTGCCCCAAGTGCAGCCACCACATGCGCATGGGAGCGCGCGAGCGCCTGGAGCGCTTCCTCGACCCGCAGCTGATCGAGGAGATCGGCGCGGGAATCTCGCCGGAGGATCCGCTGAAGTTCCGCGACAGCAAGCGCTACCGCGACCGCCTGGTACAGGCGCAGAAGGCCACCGGCGAGAGCGATGCCCTGATCGTGCTCACCGGCACGCTGCAGGAGCTGCCGATCGTCGCCTGCGCGTTCGAGTTCCAGTTCCTCGGCGGCTCGATGGGCTCGGTGGTGGGCGAGCGCTTCAAGCGCGGCGTCGACTACTGCATCCAGGAGCGCCGTCCGCTGGTGTGTTTCACGGCCAGCGGCGGGGCGCGCATGCAGGAGGCGCTGTACTCGCTGTTCCAGATGGCCAAGACCGCGGCGGCCCTCTCGCGCCTGGCACAGGCGCACCTGCCGTTCATCTCCGTGCTCACCGACCCGACCACCGGCGGCGTATCGGCGAGCCTGGCGCTGCTGGGCGACCTGAACCTCGCCGAGCCGCGCGCCCTGATCGGTTTCGCCGGTCCGCGCGTGATCCAGCAGACCGTGCGCGAGACCCTGCCCGAGGGGTTCCAGCGCAGCGAGTTCCTGCTCGACCACGGCGCCATCGACATGATCGTGGACCGGCGCGACATGCGCGACCGCATCGGCGCGCTGCTGCGCCTGATGCTGAAGCTGCCGGCCGTGGCGGCCTGAGCCTTCCGCGGCAGCCACACCCAGCACCCCTTCAGGATGCGTACCCTCGCCGAGTGGCTCGCGCTGCACGAGGCGGTGCACCCGCAGAGCATCGACCTGGGACTTGCGCGCGTGGGCACGGTCGCGCGCGCACTCGGACTGCAAAGCCCCGCGCATGCGGTCATCACGGTGGCCGGCACCAACGGCAAGGGTTCGGTGGCGGCGCACCTGGAGGCGCTGCTCGCGGTACGCGGGGCGCGCACCGGCCTGTTCACCTCGCCCCACTTCGTGCGCTACAACGAGCGCATCCGCGTGGACGGGGTGGACGCGGAGGATGCCGAGCTCGTGTCGGCCTTCGAGCGCATCGAGCAGGCGCGCGGCGGCACCACGCTCACGTTCTTTGAATACAACACGCTCGCGGCACTGCTGATCTTCCGCGACCGCGGGGTGCAGGCGGCGATCCTCGAGGTCGGCCTCGGCGGGCGCCTGGACGCCACGAACCTGCTCGATGCCGACGTCGCGGTGCTCGCCTCGGTGGGCTTTGATCATCGCGAGTGGCTGGGCGAGACCCTCGAGGCGATCGGCGCGGAGAAGGCGGGGATCTTTCGCACCCAGCGGGCGGCGGTACTCGGCAGCCCCGCGATGCCCGCGAGCGTGTATGCGGCGATCGCCGGGCGGGGCGCCCGGGCGATCGTGGCGGGCAAGGACTTCAGCTGGCGCCAGCACGGGGACGTGTGGGACTACCGCGGCCTTGAGCAGGTATTCACCGCGCTGCCGCCCTCGGCACTCTCCGGTGCCATCCAGTACCGCAACGCCGCCACCGCCTTCGCCGCCATGGAGGCACTCACCCTGGACCCGGCCCCGAGCCGCCCCGTGCAGCAGCTCGTGCCACAGCTTGCCGCCTTCGATGCCACGGCCGCCGCCCTGGCACTGCGCCGGGTGCGCCTCGCGGGGCGCTTCCAGATCGTGCCCGGCGCAGTGGAATGGATCCTGGACATCGCCCACAACGAGCCGGCGGCGCAGGTGCTCGCCCGGCAGCTGCATGAGCGGCCCCTGCCTGGCGCGGGGGGACGCACCTTCGCGGTCATCGGCGTGCTCGCCGACAAGGATGCCGGCGCCATCGGGGCGGCCCTGGGAGAAGTCATCGACCAGTGGATCGTGTGTGCACTGCCCGGGCCCCGCGGTGGCAGCGCCGCGGCACTCGCGCAGCGCCTGGCCCGCCGGCCCGACAGCGTGCAGCTCGCCGACTCGGTGCGCGCCGGGTGCGAGCTGGCGCGCGCGCGCGCGCATGCCGGTGACCGGGTGGTCGTGTGCGGCTCGCTGCACACGGTGGGGCCGGCGCTGGAATGGCTTCAGATATACTAAGCGGCAGCCGCACCGCCGGGTGGTGCGTGCCAGTTCCCTCCACGCTTGAACTTCGCGGATCTGCCCTCATCGTGGGAGCTTCGGTGAAAGAACGGTTGACGGGCGCTGCCATCCTGGTGGCGTTGATCGTGCTGCTGGTGCCTGAGCTGTTGCGCGGGCCCGTCCGCCCGGTCGCGCCCCCCGTGGCAGCCTCCGACGAGGCAACGCCATTACGCTCCATCACCATCAAGCTCGGCGAGGATTCGCACGCGCACGGCGCGGCGACCCCGGCCGCGAGCGGCCCGCAGCAACCGGCTCCAATGCCCGCCAGTACCGAGTCCACGCCCGCCGCGGCAGAGCCGGCCCCGGCAGCAGAGGCAGAGCCGGCGCCCGCAAAGCCAGCACCCGCAAAGCCAGCACCCGCAAAGCCCTCACCGGCGCCAGCGCCCGTCGAGCACGCCACCGCGGCACAACCGGCACCGCCGCCGGCGCCGGCGGCGGACGCCGCTGCCGGCAGTGGTTCTTACATGGTGCAGCTGGGCAGCTTCGCCAGCCGCGACAACGCCGACCGGCTTGCCAAGCAGGTGCGGTCGCAGGGTTTCACGGTAAGCGTCGCGCGGGGCACGACCGGTCGGCACCTCTACAAGGTGCTGGTGGGCCCGGCGCACGACCACTCGGCTGCGGTGCAGCTGGAAACGAAGCTGCGTGCGGCCGGACATACCGGATCCATCGTCGCCAAGTAGCCCCGGGCGCGGCCGTGACGCGTTCCTTAGGCAATGCCGGCGGTCTCTTGTACAATTCGCGCCGCGCGGACCCGGGCGCCTCAAGAAACGGCGGCAATGATACTGACCGACTATCTGATTATTGCCGCCATCCTCGTTTCGGCGGTCGTGGGTGCGATACGCGGCTTCCTGCGCGAGGCGGTGGCCCTGGGCGCCTGGATCGTGGCGCTGTTCGTTGCCTGGCACTTCGCGGATCTGCTCGAGCCGCATCTCGGCGGGCTGCTGGGCGACTCGGACGTGCGCCCCTGGGCGGCGCGCCTGATCATCGTGGTGCTGGTGCTGCTGCTGGGGGCAGCCATCGGTGCGCTGCTCGCGCACTTCGTGCGCCTGTCGATCTTCAGCGGCATGGACCGCCTGCTCGGCCTTGCCTTCGGGCTGCTGCGCGGCTTCCTGCTGCTCGGGGTGTTCGTCATCCTCGGGCAGCTGCTGCGCCTCTCCGGGGAGTCCTGGTGGCGGCACTCGCTGCTGATCCCGTACGGGGAGTCGGTGGCCAACGGTCTGCGCTCGCTGGTCGGCGAGGCGCACATCGGCCACGCGCGCGAGACCCGGGTTCACACCTAGCGACGTAGAGGCGACCGATATGTGCGGCATCGTCGGTATTGTGGGCACCAGCGCCGTCAACCAGCGCATCTACGACGCACTCACGGTGCTGCAGCACCGCGGCCAGGACGCTGCCGGCATCGCCACCTCCAACGAAGGCGAGCTCTACACCCGCAAGGGCGCGGGGCTGGTGCGTGATGTTTTCCAGCAGCACCACATGCTCGAGCTGAAGGGGCAGCTGGGCATCGGCCATGTGCGCTACCCGACCGCCGGTTGTGACAGCGCCTCCGAGGCGCAGCCTTTCTACGTGAACGCCCCGTACGGCATCTGCCTGGCCCACAACGGCAACCTGACCAATGCCACCGAGCTTGCCGAGATCCTCACCCGTGAGGATCGCCGCCACCTGAACACCACTTCTGACTCAGAGGTGCTGCTGAATGTCTTTGCCTCGGAGCTGCAGCGCGTGGGCGCCGCACGCATCACCCCGGCGGACGTGTTCGCAGCCCTGGCGGCGGTGTACCGTCGCTGCCGCGGCGGCTACGCGGTGGTCGCCATGCTGATCGGCCACGGCGTGCTGGGATTCCGCGACCCGAACGGCATCCGGCCGCTGGTGCTGGGCGAGCGGCGCACGCCGCGTGGCAGCGAGTGGATGCTGGCTTCCGAGAGCGTGGCCCTGGACAGCCTCTCGTTCCGTTTCGTGCGCGATGTCGCCCCCGGCGAGGCGGTCTTCATCGATGAGCAGGGTCGCCTGCACACGCAGCAGTGCGTCGCCGCGCAGCGCCACACGCCGTGCATATTCGAGTACGTGTACTTTGCCCGTCCGGACTCCAAGATCGACAACATTTCCGTGTATCGCGCGCGCATGCGCATGGGCGACCGGCTCGCCGACAAGATGCTGCGCGAGCGCCCGATGCATGACATCGACGTCGTCATCCCGATTCCCGATACCAGCCGCACCAGTGCGCTGCAGCTTGCTCAGCGCCTTGGGGTGAAGTACCGCGAGGGCTTCATCAAGAACCGCTACATCGGCCGCACCTTCATCATGCCCGGCCAGGAGCAGCGCGAGAAATCGGTGCGCCGCAAGCTGAACGCGATTGACCTGGAGTTCCGCGGCAAGAACGTGCTGCTGGTCGATGACTCGATCGTGCGCGGCACGACCTCGGCGCAGATCATCGAGCTGGCCCGCGAGGCGGGAGCCGCCAGGGTGTACTTCGCATCGGCTGCCCCGCCGGTGCGCTTCCCCAATGTGTATGGCATTGACATGCCGGCCACCAGCGAGCTGGTCGCCAGCGGCCGCAGCGTCGATGAAGTAGCGAAACTCATCGGCGCCGACTGGCTCATCTACCAGGATCTGGACGACCTGATCGCCGCCTGCAAGCACGAGGACGCGCGCATCGAGGAGTTCGACACCTCGTGCTTCTCCGGGGAGTACGTCACCGGGGACATCACCCCGGAATACCTCGAGCGGCTGCGCCGGGAGCGCTCGGACGAGGCGAAGCTCGCGCGCAGCAAGCGAGCGCTCAAAGTCGTCCGCGGGAACTGAGCTGGCCGAGCATCCCGATCCGCGGCGCGGGCTGCTGCTCGGGCTGATGCAGACCGGGCTGCACGCGGTGGAGGGCCGCCGCTGCGTCTGCCAGGCGCTGCGCGCGGGCGCCCCGCTGGCCGGGCCGGTGTGGGTGGCGGCGATCGGCAAGGCGGCCCTGGCCATGGCCGCCGGCGCCCACGAGGCCCTGGGGGCTTGCGTGGAGCGCACCCTCATCATTACCCGCGACGCGCGTACCACCGGGGTTGCCCGTGCCGGGGGCTGCGGAGGTGCTGTACGGGGCCCACCCGTTACCGGATCAGAGCTCGCTGGATGCCGGCGCGCGCCTGCTGGCGTGGGTCGATGAGTTGCCACCGGCCGTGCAGCCGCTGTTCCTGATCTCCGGCGGGGCCTCGAGCCTGGTCGAGGTGCTCGGGGCGGGGGTGACGCTGGCGCAGCTGCAGGACTTGAACCGCGCAGCGCTCGCCCAGGGACTCGCCATCGGGGAGTTCAACGCCCGGCGCATCCGCATCTCGCGCATCAAGGGTGGCCAGCTTGCGCAGCGCCTGAAGGGCCGCGCAGGGCGCGCGCTGTTCATCTCCGACGTGCCCGGTGACGATGTGGCGGTGATCGGTTCGGGCATCATGGGGCCACCGCCAGCCGGCCCGGACCAGATCCAGCGCTGCGTGGTCGCCTCGGTGGATGAGGCCGTGGCCGCCGTCGCGGCGCGTGGCCGTGAGCTCGGGCTCACCGTGCATGCCCCGGTACGCCGCTTCGCTGACAGTGCTGCGCGACTCGCCGCACGCTTCGCGCACGAGCTGAGCCTCACCCCGGCGCAGCTGTGCGTGTGGGGTGGGGAATCGACCCTCGCGCTGCCCGAGCGTCCCGGGCGCGGCGGCCGCAACCAGCATCTGGCGCTGGCCGCCGCGCGCCTGATCGCCGGCCACCCTGAGCTGATGCTGCTCGCGGTCGGCACCGACGGCAGCGACGGGGTCACCGATGATGCCGGCGCGCTGGTGGATGCGGAGAGCTGCTCGCGGCTCACGCTCGCCCAGCTGGATGCCGATGTCTGCCTGCGCGCCGCGGATTCGGCCACGGCGCTCAGCGCCAGCGGCGACCTGGTGCACACCGGTCCCACGGGCACCAACGTCGGTGACCTGGTGATTGGACTTAAGCTCACCGCCGCCAGCGCGCGGTCCCTGCCGCAGCCGCGTGGCGGGGAGCGCATGCGCGTGTTGTAATCGCTGCATGCGCGTGCTGTTGATCGAGGAGGATGCGCGCCGCTGCGCGCACGTGCGCAGGCGGCTCATCGCCTGGAGGCCGCAGGCGCAGCTGGTCGTCCACAGCCCGGTAACCCAGGGCGCGCTGGCCCCGGAATTCCTGGCACAGGGCTTCGATGCGGTGCTGCTGGCGGCCGAGTGGCCCGGCGGCCGCGGGATCGCCTGGGCAGGCGAACTGACCGCGCGCGCCGGCTTCGCCCCACTGGTGCTGCTGTGCGGCAGCGACCCTACGACTGCCCGCGATGCGGCAGCGCTCGGGGTGTTCAGCGTCACCCCGCAGCAGCTGGAGACCGAGGGCTTCATCCGCGTGCTCATCGAGGCCGAGCAGCGCCAGGCGCATGCACGGGCGCTGTGGCGCTCGAGCTCATCAGGACGCGAGACCCAGCGCTTCGGCGATGCCTTCGTGCGCGACTACCGCTGCATCCGCAAGCTGGCCAACGGTGCAACCACCGACCTCTACCTTGCCGAGGGCGAACGCGCCGGCGCCCTCGTGGTGCTCAAGGTGGCACGCGACCGGCGCGACGAGCGTGACCAGCCGATCGATGCCTTCCGCCGCTTCCTGCAGGAGTATGAGATCGCCCAGCGCATCGACAGCCCGGCGGTGGTGCGCCTGCACGACCTCGGCGTGAGCGACGAGCACGCCTGGCTGGTGATGGAATACTTTACCCGGGGCGATCTGCGCAAGCGCATGCGCCAGCCGCTGAGCCCGCGCCAGGCGCTGCTCATCGCGGCCTCCATCGCGCGGGCACTGGCGGCGGTGCACGGGGCCGGCGTGCTGCACCGCGATCTGAAGCCCGGCAACATCATGCTGCGCGAGGACCACAGCGTTGCACTGATAGACTTCGGCCTGTCCAAGGATGCCGCACTGTCCATGGACATCACCGAGACCGGCACCATCTTCGGCACCCCGCACTACATGAGTCCCGAGCAGGGGCACGCCGAGCCGATCGATGAGCGCAGCGACCTCTACAGCCTGGGCGTGATCCTTTTCGAGATGCTGGCCGGTCACAAGCCGTACCGCGCCGAGAACCCCATGGCCATCGTCTACAAGCACCGCAAGGAGGCCATCCCGCAGCTGCCGCACGCCTTTACCGCCGTGCAGCCGCTACTGGAGAAACTGCTCGCCAAGCTGCCGCGGGACCGCTTCGCCAGTGCGCACGAGGCGACCGCGGCGCTCGAGGAGACACTCGAGTGCTGGCGTGCGCGCGCCGCGCGCGCCTGAGTGAGCGCGATGAGCGAACCGCTGACCGGGGCAGCCGTGGCGTCGATCCTGCGCAGCCCGACACCGCCGGCGTGGGTGGAGGAGGCGGTGGCCCACTGGCAGGAGCTCCTCGTCGATCATGCCAACTGCGAGAAGAAGGCGGCCTCGACCGCGCTGGCGCTGATGTTCGCCTACCCCGACGACCAGCCGCTGGTACTCGCACTGTCGCGCCTGGCGCGCGAGGAGCTGCGCCACTACGAGCAGGTGATGCGCGCCATGGCGGCCCTCGGGGTGCCTTTCGCCCGCCAGCGCCCCGGTCGCTACGCCCAGCGCCTGCGGGCGCTGCTTTCCCCGAGCGAGCCAACCCGCAAGCTCGACCTGCTGCTGTGTGGTGCCCTGATCGAGGCGCGCTCGGCGGAGCGCTTCACCCTCCTTGCACCGCGCATGCCCGGGCCGCTGGCGGCGCTGTACGCAGGCCTTGCCGTGTCCGAGGCGCGCCACTTCGAACTGTACGTCGGTTTCGCGCGCGCCTGCGCACCGGCGCAGTGGCGCCGCCGGCTGGCACAACTGGCCGCGCACGAGGCGCACCTGGCGACCAGCCCCGACCCGCTGCTGCGCTTTCACTCAGGGCCGCTGGCGGGCGCCGGCGTGCGCCAGGCGTGATTTCTGAGGAGGTTGATTGCACCCTGCTGACGCCGGGAGGCTGAGCGGAGAAGACCCGAGCAGCTGCCAGGCCACAGTTGCTTACACGTGCAAGTCGCTGTGGGGTTTGGTGAACCGCAACTTCGGGCACCAAATCAGCTGCCGGCGGTCTGTTGCACCGGTATCCTTTGCGCACGGCCACCGCGAGGCACGATGACTGACCGACCCCACCTGCTGATCGTCGACGACGACCGCGAGATTCGCAGCCTGCTGGCGCAGTACCTCGAGAAGCACGACTTCCGCACGACGGCCGTGGCCGACGGCAAGGAAATGCGGCGCACGCTCGAGCGCTCGCACGTCGACCTGGTCGTGCTCGACCTCATGTTGCCCGGCGAGGACGGGCTGTCGCTGTGCCGCGAGCTGCGCACGCGTTCGCAGGTCCCGGTGATCATGCTGACCGCGCGCGGCGAGGACGTCGACCGCATCATTGGCCTGGAGCTCGGCGCCGACGACTACGTCGCCAAGCCCTTCAACCCGCGCGAACTGCTCGGTCGCATCAAGGCGATCCTGCGCCGTGCCGCACATGCGCCGCGCGACCCCAGCCCCGAGAGCGTGCGCGGTTTCTCCTTCAATGGCTGGCGCCTGGACACGGTCACCCGCACGCTCACCGATGCGGCGGGCAAGGAGGTGGCCTTAAGTGGTGCCGAGTACCGCCTGCTCGCCGTGCTGCTGGGGGCGGGTAACCGCGTGCTCACGCGCGCGCAGCTCACCGAACTGCTGCGCGGTCGTGACGCGGACCCGTTCGACCGCAGCATCGACGTGCGCGTCAGTCGCTTGCGACAGATCCTCGGTGACGATGCGCGCGCACCGCAGATCATCAAGACGGTGTACGGTGAGGGCTACGTTGTCGGTGTCACCGTAGTGACCGACTAAGCCGGCAGCGGCCGCTATGCGCATGAGCCTGTGGCCCCAGTCGCTGTTCGGTCGGCTGCTCGCCGCTTCGGTCCTTGCCGTGCTGGTCGCGCAGGCGGCCGCCCTGTTCCTCATTGCACAGGATCGCGAGCGCTTCGCCCTGCAGGCAAGCGTGCACGAGTGGACTCACCGCATCAGCGACACCACGCTGATGCTGCAGCCGCTGAGCCTCGCCGACCGGACCGAGGCAGTCGCCGAGCTGTCTGCGGTGGCCCCGCGCGCCCGGCGCCCCCATCTGGTCGGGTCGCCCCCTGACGGACCCGAGCACGGGCCGCCGCCCGACCGCGGGTTCCTGCGCATGCCGCTGCTGGCGGACTTCGAGCAGGCGCTGCGCGAGCATCTGCACGCGGCGCTGGGGCCCGCCTACGGCGTCGAGGTCACGCAGACTCCCCTCGCGCCCCCGCCGGCCATCCAGCTGCCCGTGCCGTTCTACGAGGCCCATGAGCTGGCCGAGCACCAGGACGACGCGCGCCGCTATGACGTCCAGGTGCGCTTCCCGGACGGCGGCACGGTGCTGTACCGCGTCACGCGCATGCCCGGCGGCGCGCCCTTGCCGAGCAACCTGTTCCTGAACCTGGTGTTGCTGGTGCTGATACTCGTGGTCGTGCTGTACCTCACGGCACGCAACATCACCCGTCCGCTGTCGGACCTGGCGCGCGCCGCCGACAGTATCGGCCGCGATTCCTCGCGCCCCAAGCTCGAGGAGCGCGGCGCGCGCGAGTTGCGCGATGCCGCGCACGCCTTCAACACCATGCAGGACCGGTTGCACCGCTACCTTGACAGCCGTTCGCGCGTGCTGGCGGCCATGTCCCACGACCTCAAGACTCCCCTGACACGGCTGCGGCTGCAGGTCGAGGCGCTCGACAATCCGCACATGGAGGAGCGCATCGGGCACGAACTCGATGAGATGGAGGCGATGGTGCACGAGGCGCTGTCGCTGTTCCGCGGGCTGGACGAGGGCGCGCCCGCCACTGCAGTCGACATCAACGCGCTGCTCGGCAAGATCCGCAGCGAGTTCGCCGACATGCGCCAGCAGGTGAGCATCAGCGGTCAGGCGCTGCAGCCGTTCGTGGGCAAGCCGCACGCGCTGAAGCGCTGCCTTACCAATCTCATCGTCAACGCCATCAAGTTCGGCGCGCGCGCGGAGGTGGTGGTCGAGGACGGTGCGCAGCTGGTCATCCGCGTACGCGACAACGGCCCGGGCATTCCGGCCGCGGAACTCGAGCGGGTGTTCGAGCCGTTCTACCGGCTGGAATCCTCGCGCAACCGCGACAGCGGGGGTACCGGCCTCGGCCTGACGATAGCCCGCGACATCGCGCAGGCGCACGGTGGCTCGCTCACCGTGCGTAACCTTGCCACCGGCGGACTCGAGGCGGTGCTCACGCTGCCGCGGCGGCGTTAAGCCCGGCTTCAGGTTCGGCACACTCGCTCACGATTGCTAACCGCCCGCGCGCCACGGCGGCCATAGCGTATCGTAGCAGCGCGGATGAGACCCCCGCGCCAGGAGACCTTCATGAGAACCACTGTTATTGCGCTCACGCTGCTGCTCGCGGGCACCGCGTTCGCGCAGACCCCCGCAGCGCCGCCGACCAGGCAGGCGCGCAGCGCGCAGATGATGGACAACCTCACGGTGCTGCTGGACCTCACGGACGCGCAGCGGCCCCAGGTCCAGGCCATCCTCGAGGCCCAGCACGCCGCGATGAAGGCCGCGTTCGACCAGGCCAGGGCCTCCGGGACCAAGCCGGACTTCGCCCAGATGAAGGCCACGCACGAGCAGATGGAGGCGCAGACGATTCAGAAACTGACCCCGGTGCTCTCGGCGGCGCAGCTGAAGAAGTTCCAGGTGCTCGAGCAGATGGAGCACGAGCATTTCCACCACCGGGGTCCGCCGCCGGGGGGGCCGCCGCCGGCGCAGTGACGGCCCGCTGAGCGGCCGCGGCCGGCATGCCCTGCGGCAGGGCATGCCGTCACCGCGGCAACGCGGCGCCCCTAGCGCGGCAGTTCCAGCAGCTGGTACCTGCCGTCCTCGTGTTTCAGGTAGCTGCCCTGCTCGTACCAGGCGCCGAGTACGATGCGCTGTACCGGCACCCCGTCCACCTCAAGATCGTGCACCGCGGGGCGGTGCGTGTGCCCGTGGATCATGCGGCGCACACCCGCGGCGCGGAATGCCGCGGCCACCGCCTCCGGGTTGACGTCCATGATCACCGGCACCGTGCGCGCCGTATGGCGCTTGCTCCCGGCCCGCGCCTCGTCGGCCAGCAGCTCACGCCGTGCGCGTGGCAGCGCCAGGAAGCGGCGCTGCCAGTCAGGGTTGCGCACCGTGCTGCGCAGCTCCTGGTAGGAGTGATCGTCGGTGCACAGCGCATCACCATGGGTGAGCAGCACCGGCTCGCCGCCGAACTGCGCCACGACCGGATCGTCCAGGAGGACGCAGCCGCTGCGCTCGCAGAATGCCCTGCCCAGCAGGAAGTCCCGGTTGCCGTGCAGCACGAAGCAGGGGACCCCGGCATCACGCAGGCCACCGAGTGTGGCGGTGACCTCTTCCTTCTGCGGATCGCGGTCGTCATCGCCCACCCAGGCCTCGAACAGATCCCCGAGGATGTACAGGGCCTGGGCGCGCGCGGCCTGCTCACGCAGGAAGGCGAGGAATTGGGCGGTCGCCTGCGGCGCCTGGGTGTCCAGGTGGACGTCCGAGACGAACAGGCGCGCCATCGACTCGCGCCGCCTACTTGGGCGAGAGGATATTGTCCGGGCGCGTCGGTGCCACGGGCGTCGGGGCCTGCGGGGTGGCGGCGGCGGCTCCGACGATCTCCGCCTTGATGATCACGACCGGCTTCAGTGGCGAATCCGACTTGAATTCCCCCACCGCGCCGGTCGGCGTCTCGCCGATGCGATCGATGACGTCCATTCCCTGCACCACGCGGCCGAACACGGTGTAGCCCCAGCGCGTCGGCACCGGATCCAGATCAGGGTTATCGGCGATATCTACGAAGAACTGCGCGTTGCCCGAGTGCGGCTGCTCGCTGCGAGCCAGGCCGACCGCGCCGCGCTTGTTCTGCAGGCCATTGCCGGACTCGTTCACGATGTTCTCGTGCGTGGTCTTGAGTTTCCTGGTAGTCGCATCGTAGCCGCCGCCCTGGACCACGAAGTTCGCCACCACGCGATGCAGCAGCGTTCCGTTGTAGAACCCCTCCCGCACGTAGCGCAGGAAGTTCGCCGCGGTCACGGGAGCCCGGTCCGTGCGGACCTCGATGACAAAGTCACCCATGCTGGTCGTGACGCGCACTTGGGTGGCCGGCTCCGCCGCGCGCGCCGCTTCGTGCAGCAGGGCGAGTCCAGACAGCAGGATGGCGGGCAGCAGGGCGGCAAGTCGGCTAGGGGACTTAAGTGGCATCGATCCTCCGGGGAAAGGGGTACGCAGCCGAGGGATTTTATAGCAGTGGCGCGGCGGGTGCTTTGTTGCGATTCGTGAGTTTCCCGTAACATGGCGTCATGGATCCGACCGAATCTGCCGCCACGGGCGCGCCGCGCCCCGTGGTCACCCGTTTTGCCCCCAGCCCTACCGGCGAGCTGCACCTCGGGAATGCCCGCACCGCGCTCTTCAACCTCCTGCTCGCACGGCACGCGGGCGGGCGTTTCGTGCTGCGGATCGAGGATACGGACAAGGAACGCAGCCTCGAGACCCACACCGGGGCGCTGCTGGCTGACCTGCGCTGGCTCGGCATCGAGTGGGATGCGGGGCCGGACCGGGAGGATGTCAGGGGGCCCTACCGGCAGTCCGCGCGTGCCGCCCTTTATCAGCAGTATTTTGCCCTGCTCGAGCAGCGACAGGCGGTATACCCCTGCTACTGCACGCCGCTGGAGCTGGACCTGGCGCGCCGGGCGCAGCTGGCCGCCGGCCGGCCGCCGCGCTATGCGGGCACCTGCAGCGCGCTGACGGCTGAGGAGCGCACGCAGCGCCAGGGGCAGGGCATGGCTGCCACGTGGCGCTTCCGGGTGCCGCGCGGTGAACGCGTCAAGTTCACCGACTTTGTCCATGGGCCGCAGAGCTTCCTGACCGATGACATCGGCGACTTTGTCATCCGCCGCGCCGATGGCTCGGCTGCCTTCTTCTTCTCCAATGCGGTCGACGATGCCTGCATGGGCATCACCCATGCGCTGCGCGGCGAGGACCACCTCACCAATACCCCAAGGCAGCTGCTGATCCTGGCTGCCCTGGGCCTGCCGCGGCCCCTTTACGGTCACATCTCACTGATCGTCGGGGCGGACGGGGCGCCCCTGTCGAAGCGGCACGGCGCCGCGAGCGTGCGCGAGTACCGCGAGCGCGGCTACCTGCCCGCCGCCCTGACCAACCACCTGTTTCGCCTCGGACACTCCAGTGCCCTGCACGGCATGCTCACCCTTGATGAGATGGCGCGTGGCTTCGATCCTACGCACCTGGGGCGCGCGCCCTCGCGCTTTGATGATCAGCAACTTCACGTTTGGCAGAAGGACGCCGTGCACCATCTTTCCACTGAATCCGCGCGCGCCTGGCTGGCGTCCGTGCTGCCCCCGGACCTGGATGAGCAGTCAGCCAGTGCCTTCGTTACCGCCCTGCGCCCGAATCTGGTACTGCCCGAGGATGCGCGCCCCTGGGTGCAGATCGTGTTCGGGGCACCGCCCGCCCTGGAGCCCTCCGGCGAGGCGCTCGTGCGCAGCGCCGGTGCCGGGTACTTCGCGGCCGCGGCCGCGGCCGCGCGCGCGGGCGCCGATCTGCCGGCCATTGCCGGGGCGGTACGCGCCGCGACCGGGCGCAAGGGGGCCGAGCTGTACATGCCGCTGCGCGTGGCGCTCACCGGCCTGAGCCATGGACCGGAGCTCGCGCCGCTGCTCAAGGCGATGCCCGCCGGTCAGGCGTGCGAACGGCTGGCGCGCTTCGCATGATCCGCATACACAACTCACTCAGCGGCGCGAAGGAAGAGCTCAGGCCCATCAACCCGGGCCACCTGCGCATGTACGTATGCGGCCTTACCGTGTACGACTTCGTGCACATCGGGCACGCGCGCATGCTCCTGGTGTTCGACGTCATCAGCCGCTACCTGCGCCACCGCGGCTACCAGCTGACCTACGTGCGCAACATCACCGACATCGATGACAAGATCATCCAGCGTGCCGCGGCGGGGAACGAGCCGATCCAGGCGTTCACGGAGCGCTTCATCAGCGCGATGCATGAGGATTGCGCCCTGCTTGCCATCCTGCCGCCCGACCACGAGCCGCGCGCCACGCAGTTCGTGCCGCAGATCATCGCCATGGTGCAGCAGCTCATCGCACGCGACTACGCCTACGTTGCCGCAAATGGCGATGTGATGTACGCCGTCGCCCGCTTTACAGACTACGGCAAGCTCTCGGGCAAGCGTCTGGCGGATCTGCGCAGCGGCGCGCGCGTCGCCGTCGATGAGGCCAAGCGTGACCCGCTGGACTTCGTGCTGTGGAAACACTCCAAGCCCGGTGAGCCGGCGTGGGAATCACCCTGGGGGCCGGGGCGGCCCGGCTGGCACATCGAGTGCTCGGCGATGTCCACCGCGCTCCTGGGCACGCATTTTGACCTGCATGGCGGGGGCATGGATCTGAAGTTCCCGCATCACGAGAACGAGATCGCGCAGTCGTGCGCTGCGACCGGCGATTGCTTCGTGAACGTGTGGATGCACAACGGCTTCGTCAACGTCGACCATGAGAAGATGTCCAAGTCGCTCGGCAACTTCTTCACCGTGCGCGAGGTGCTGCCCGCCCTGCGCCACCCCGAGGTGCTGCGCTACTTCGTGCTCTCCAGCCATTACCGCGGTCCGATCAACTACTCGCTCGATCAGCTGGAGCAGGCGGACGCCGCGCTCAGTCGCATGTACACCGCCCTGCGCGACCTGCCCGAGGTGACCGCCGAGCCGGGCGAGTACAGCGCCCGCTTCCAGGCGAGCATGGACGATGACTTCAACACGCCCGAGGCGCTGGCAGTCCTGCAGACCCTCACCCGGGAGCTGAATACCGCCAAGGATGCGGGCAAGGCACAGCGCGCTGCGCAGCTGGGTGCGGAATTGCGCTCGCTGGGTGCGGTCCTGGGGCTGCTGGCAGTTGCGCCGGCGCAGTGGGGTCGCCTCGCCCGCGCGGGCGCGGCAGGGGCGGCCGGCACGTCGACCGGGCAGCTGGCGGACGCCGAGATCGAAGCCCGCATCGCCGCGCGCATCGCCGCGCGTCAGGCCAAGAACTGGGCGGAGTCGGATCGGATCCGCGATGAGCTCGTGGCCGTGGGGGTAGTCCTCGAGGACAAGCCCGGCGGCAAGACCGTCTGGCGCCGTTCCTGAGGAACTAAGCTGCCGCGCCGGCGCGCCGGCGCCGTGCCGCCTGCAGCGTATTGTGCATGAGCATCGCGACGGTCATCGGCCCGACACCGCCGGGCACGGGCGTGATCCACGCTGCGCGCTCGCGGGCGACCGCAAAGTCCACATCCCCCACCAGATGTCCGTCGGCATGGCGGTTCATGCCGACATCAATGACGATGGAGCCCGGGCGCACCCAGTGTCCGGGAATCAGGCCCGGCTTGCCGGCGGCCACGATGAGGATGTCGGCACGGCTGACATGTTCCTCGAGGTCGGCGGTGAAGCGGTGGCACACCGTGGCGGTGGCCCCGGTGAGCAGCAGTTCCAGCGACATCGGGCGACCGACGATGTTGGAGGCGCCTACGACCACGGCATTCTGGCCCTTGAACGGCGCCCCGATGTGTTCGAGCAGGCGGATGACGCCGTAGGGCGTGCACGGGCGCATCAGCGGGATGCGCTGCGCCAGGCGGCCGATGTTGTAGGGATGAAAGCCGTCGACGTCCTTCACCGGGGCGATACGCTCGATGACGGAGGTCTTGGCGATCAGCGCCGGCAGCGGCAGCTGTACCAGGATCCCGTCCACCTGCTCGTCATGGTTCAACTCGTCGATGAGGCCGAGCAGCTGCGCCTCGGTGGTTGCCTGGGGCAGGTCATAGGCGAATGAATGGATCCCGACGTCCTCGCACGCCAGGCGCTTGTTGCGCACATAGACGGCCGAGGCCGCATCCTCGCCGACCTTGACCACCGCTAGCCCCGGGCGCGGCTCACCGCTCGCCACGCAGTCCTGTATGGCGCTGCGTACCGAGGCCTTGACCTCGCGTGCCAGGGCCTTGCCGTCGATCAACCGTGCAGTCATAGGGGAAGATTCACCGCTTCGCCAACCGGGCGCGCATTCTCGCACGGTACGCAAGGGCCGCCTGCCTGCAGGCGTCACCGGGTTGACTAACTGGTTCGGTCAGTAAGCCCTCACCCATCTATCCGGAATAGACAGACTGAAGGTGGTCGGGGTGAAGGGATTTGCGCTGTTTCTGCAGTCCGCGTACGGGTCCGCGCGAGATAGTCTGATGCCCATGAAGCGCCCAGGATCCAGAGTGCGTGCGCGCAGGAAACCTCGGTAGCGGGGTGCGCGCCATAAGGCACACGCGAGCTCAAGCGGAGCGGTACGCTGCCGCCCTGCGATCCCGATGGTTACGCCCTAAGGCGTCTATACACATTGCGCGCGGCCAGGTAGACGCTACTGTTGGCCGAGAGCGCGATCCTCATCTTTCGTGAGGAGTCCACTCTTAAGTGGTCCATCCAGCCCTGGAACCCGGTCGCCTTCCTGTATGCAGCGAAATATTCCTGCAACTCCGTAGTGCTAAAAGCCCGGCCATTGTCACCGTACTTTGCCACCCAAGGCGTGAAGTCCGGATACAGGGATCGGAGACTGCCGTGAAGCGTTGTCTTCACGAAATTCCCTATGAGCAGGTCATCGAAGATCTCATGCCGTACGGCGGTCATCATCGAGGCGCGTGGTGCCTCAAAGGTGATTCCGCGTCCCTTGGGACCACCCAGGCTCACGATGTTGTCCCGGCTGCCGACCCTGCAATTGATGAATTCGAACTTCTCCTTCACGTGGTCGAACTTTGCGAAATAGGCACGGAGGTTCGCAATGTCCCTGGTTTCCAGCGGTTCGGACCAGAAATCGCCGAATTCCTTCGGGTCGTGATACTCCTCTGGAAGAGGCACGGCCGGAAGCTCGGTAACGCAATCCCGCACCACGTCGTATGAGAATAGACCTGGGATAAATTCCCCGCGGGCACTGTTGAATCCGTTGCCGTGGTCGGCGAGCGGTGTCGCGCAGATGGCTGCCCAACGGGAGTCTGTCCGCACGTATCTATGGTGGCAGGAAAACGGAGCCGTGTGAGTACCGTCCCAGTCTTTGAGCAAAGCGCTGTAGACCAAGCCGAGAGGCTCCTTAATCGTCGCGATCGGCGTAATGCGTACCCCGCTTTCGGTGAAATAGTTCATCATGTCGGCGTCGCCGTGATTAATCAGACGCAGCACAAACCGGCGGCTGTACGCTTTAAGTTGATTCATCAAGCGCGACCGGGTACCGAGAGCCGTGCCGTCGTTGAGATTGAGAACGGCGCATCGACCTCCCATGTCGATCAGCAGGGCCGCATCCTGATTCCAGTCCGCGAAACACAAGATCTTCACCCGATCGGACAGGGATAACCATTGACCGTCCGCTAGGTCGTGAACTTGAAAACCTGCCTGTCTAAGTTCGATGGAGATTCTGCCGCCGCGGTGCGTCGGAACCAGAAGGTTTTTGCTGCGGAACGACTGCAGCGATTCGAGGTTCAGGTGATCCGGATGGCCGTGCGAGAGCCACACGTGGCGTGCCTTGGTAAATGCCTCCGTGTGTTCGGAAGTGAAGCGGTACGGCAGCGACCACGAGCCAAAATACGCCAGTCCCGAAATCCACGGATCCGTAACCAGTACCGGGACACCCGCATCGTAAACGATGAGCGTTGCGTTGCCGCACGTTTCGAATCCAAGGTCCATCGGAATCTCTTCGCTGGAATGAGTACCTGCTAGCGAGCTCTCCGCGAATACATGCCCGCTTCCGGGAGCGACGATTGGAGTCTCACATTGCTACAACTTTGTGCAATCGTGGTTAGTACGGACGGCCGCACTCGGGATCTAGGCCAACACCTTCGACGCAGTGAGAGGAGCCCTGCGGTAGCACGTTGAGGCGCGGCGGTAGCCTTCCCCAGAGCCGCCAGTCGCGACAGGCGGGCTTGGGTCAGGAGCGGCGGTAGAGGCTAATCCGGCAGCAGGCGGCCAGAAGTGGCCCTCCAATTGCGCGAGATTGCAGACCGGAAGCAGACACACTGGGGGTGGTTGCCAAATTCCCTGAATATCCGCCACCATTCGGGGCGCATAGGGGGACGCTCGACATGGTCGAGGGTGGCTGCGTACCTTGAGCGACACTGCACAAGCCGTTTTTGTCAGCTACGCCTCGCAGGATGCGGACGCGGCTAGCCGTATCTGCCAGGCGCTCCGGGCGGCGGGCATCGAAGTCTGGTTTGACCAGAGCGAGCTTCGCGGCGGCGATGCTTGGGATGAGAAGATCCGGCGCGAAATCCGTGACTGCGCGCTCTTCATACCGGTGATATCGATGAACACGGCCGCACGGGCGGAAGGCTACTTCCGGCTCGAGTGGTCTCTCGCCGAGCAGCGCTCGCACATGATCGCGCGCAACAGGGCGTTCATCGTCCCGGTGTGTCTCGACCGCACACCCGATTGCGCTGCCGATGTGCCAGAGCTCTTCCAGCGCCTGCAGTGGACGCGACTTCACGGCGGCGACACGACTCCTGAATTCGTGCAACGAATCGCGACTCTGTTATCGCCTAACGCACGACTCGCGCCGAGAGCCGGCGAGCATTCGGAACATCCAACCGCGGACGTACGCGCGCAAGGGGCGGAAGTCGCGAGCAGCGCCCACGCGCTGAAACAGGAAATCCGTTTCGCACGCGTCGCCGACGGAACCCGCATCGCATTCGCGACTACTGGGTGCGGCTATCCTTTAGTAAACGCCGCACACTGGCTCGGACACCTCGAATTTGATTTGCAGACGCCAATATGGTTACCGTGGATAGAGCGGCTGAGCGCGCGTTATCAACTCACGCGCTACGACTCGCGCGGCTGTGGCCTGTCGGACAGAGACGTGTCAAGTATCGGGCTCGAGGACCTAGTAGCGGATCTCGAAGCTGTCGTCGATGCCGCGGGACTCGAGCGCTTCGCCTTGTTGGGAAAATCACAAGGCGGCGCCATATCAATCGCGTATACCGCAAGGCATCCTGAACGCGTCAGCCACCTCGTGCTCTGCGGCGCTTTTGCGCGCGGCCGCTTGGGGTGTCACCCGGGTTTGCGAGAACGCGCCGCCGTTGAAGGCTTGATACAGATGGTCAAGGTTGGTTGGGGCGAGTCGAATTCCGCCTTTAGGCAGCTGTTCACCAACCTGTTCTTTCCGCAGGCAACACCCGAGCAGATGGCCGCATTCAACTCCATTCAAAAGAAATCGACGTCGCCCGTGCATGCCGCGCGCCTGCTACGCGCATTTGCTAGAGTGGACGCGTCGGCGCATCTCGAGCGGATCAGCTGTCCGACGCTGGTGGTTCATTGTCGCGGCGACGCGGTGATTCCGCTCGAAGAGGGACGTTTCCTAGCCGGCGCGATCGCGGGCGCTCGGTTCGAGTCCATCGACACTCAAAATCATGTTCCGCTCGCTGGCGAGCCGGCATTCGAGCGCATATTTGATCTGCTTCGCGGGTTTCTGCCGACGGGCTGATCAGCTTTCCCGAAAGCTGACGATCGCAGTTGACTGCGTGGGTCAAAAAAATCGTAATGCTGTTCAATCCCGTCAGCAGGCACGCGTGAAACAGCCGCGCAAAATCGCTCGTTTGGCGGCCGATGAGTGCTAGGTCGCCATCGAACGGGCCGAGAGTAAGCGCCGCGAATTGCTTGATGCGTGACCGGAAGCGAGGCAAAACGCGCGTGTCTTGTCGCTCTTGCCGCGTGCCGTCGAGCTGTACCGCCAACAGATCGAGCAGGGACTGGATGGTGACCCGCAGGCCGCCGGCAGGTCGCGCCTGATCCTCAGGGACCTCCTCGGGAGATCACCCTTAGAGGACGGCTCCCTTTGGGCTTCCTACGCCATGCAGCCCGCCGTGCTGCTTAGGGGTGCAGGAACAGGTGGTCGGGGTGACAGGATTTGAACCTGCGACATCTACGTCCCAAACGTAGCGCTCTACCAGTCTGAGCTACACCCCGGCGAGGGGCGCGATTCTACGCGACGCCGCGCGTCATTCAAAAAGCACGGCGGCCGGGTGCCTCGGTACGCAGTTCGCGGGCGAGAGCTGCGCGCAGGCGTTCCAGTTGCTCGAGGTGGCGTGCCGCGCGGCGCGCTGCGCCGTACTGGAAGAAAGGGCTGGCGCGCAGCTGCGCCTGTTCCGCACGCGCCAGCTCCAGGCATTCCAGGGTATGACGCCAGCGCGAGGCGAGAACCCGGCTGGCTGCCGCCTTGACGGCCCGCTGCCACCGGGAAGCTTGCGAGGGCGGGTGCATGGCCACATTCATAGGGCAGGCATTGTGCAGCGGGCATGTGACACGCCGCGGACAGCAACGTTGCCGCCCTATTGAGCCGCATGCCATGGCCTGCTGAGGCAGTTAAAGCCTTGACAAATACAGCCTAGGCAACTAATATCCTTGTTCCTCCCTGAGGGCGCTGCGGTGCCCCGAACGGGAGATATTCAGGAGTCAGTCCATGGGCGACATTTACGACATCGCGACCTACCAGCCCAAGAAGAGTGTGGGCTACCTGCTCACCCGGGTGCGGGTCGAGATGCTGGCGGCGCTGGATCGGGAGTTGGCGGCTGACAAGCGCCTGGCACCCTTGGAGATCAGCTCCGCGCAGTTCATCGTGATGGCCATGCTGGCCGCTTCCAGCGCGCCCCTGTCGGCCTCGGACCTGTGCAAGGGCATCTCCTACGACGCAGGGGCGATGACACGCATGCTGGACCGGCTGGAGAGCAAGGGGCTGATCCGGCGTAACCGCAGTACGCAGGACCGGCGGCTGATGCATCTGGAGCTCACGGAGGAGGGACGCGCGGTGTATCCGCGGATGCGCGAGATCTCGATGGCAGTGGCCAACCAGTTCTTGCGCGGCTTCACCAAGACCGAGGCACGACAGCTGGAGGGGCTGCTCGGCCGCATGTTCGAGAACGCGCAGGCCGAAGCTTCGCGGGTTATCGCCTGAGGGCGGGTTTTTTTTCAGGGAATGGTTGCCTAGGCATTATTCGCCACGGCAATGAGGAACGGACTGCAAGGAATGACTATGACGAGTGAGACGACCAAGACATCAGGCCAGCGCCGCTGGCGCATTCTGGCGCCGCTGATGGGCGCGGTCGCGCTGGTGGCGATTGGCTACACCCTCTACTGGTCGCAGGTGCTGCGCTACCACCAGGGAACCGATGACGCCTACGTGGGCGGCAATGTGGTGCAGATCACCCCGCAGATCTCCGGCACGGTGATCGGCATCGGCGCGGATGACACCCAGTTTGTCAAAGCAGGCCAGCCGCTGGTGCGTCTCGACCAGGCCGACGCCAGGGTGGCGCTGGACCAGGCCGAGGCGCAGCTCGCGCGCACCGTGCGCGACGTGCGCAATCTCTATGCGACGACCTCGCAGCTGGAGGCTGCCGTGCAACTGCGCCAGTCCGATCTGGATGCGGCGCAGCAGGACCTCGTGCGGCGCCAGCAGCTCGGTAGCAGCGGCGCGGTGTCGGGCGAAGAGCTCCAGCACGCCCGCGATGCAGTCAAGGGCGCGCAGGCCGGCCTGCTGGCTGCCCAGCAGCAGCTGGCGGCGACGCGCGCGCGAGTCGACAACACCACACTCGAGGACCACCCGCAGGTGCGTGATGCCGCCGCGGCCGTCCGCAATGCCTACCTGCAGCTCTCACGCACCGAGTTGCCGGCGCCAGTGGCCGGCTTCGTCGCGCGCCGCAACGTGCAGCTCGGTCAGCGTGTGGGCCCGGGAGCGGCCCTCATGGCCGTGGTCCCGCTCGACCAGGTGTGGGTGGATGCGAACTTCAAGGAGCCCCAGCTGGCGCGCATGCGGGTCGGTCAGCCGGTCAGGCTCACCGCGGACCTGTATGGCACGAAGATCCTCTACCACGGTACCGTGGCCGGGTTCGGCGCGGGCACCGGCTCGGCGTTCTCGCTGCTGCCGGCGCAGAATGCGACCGGCAACTGGATCAAGATCGTGCAGCGCGTGCCGGTACGCATTGCGCTCGATGCCCGCGAAGTAGCCGCGCATCCGCTGCAGATCGGGCTATCCATGAAGGCTGACGTCGATGTGCGCCAGGGTGGCGATGGCGCGCGCCTGCCGCAGCTGGCGAGCAACGCCACCGCGTGGTCGACCGATGTCTACGGCTCGGGTGATGCGCAGGCCGATGCGCGCGTGCACTCGATCATTGCCGCCAACCAGACCCCGGCGCCGCATATGGCCGCAGTACCCGCCGCGAGCGCTGGCGCGATGCTGGCCAACGCGCGCCTGCCGGCCGCGGGCCGGCACCTGCGCTGAAGGCGGCAGCTGCGGCGCGCGCAGGAATCTGGCGGTGGCGGAACAGAATGCTGACAGACCGGTGACCGGCGGCGCTGCGGGGGCAGCGCCGGCCGGCCTGGCGCCGCTCACCGGCGCGCAGCTGGTGATCGGTACGATCGCCCTGTCGCTGGCGACGTTCATGAACGTCCTCGACACCTCCATTGCCAACGTATCGATCCCCGCGATCGCCGGTGACCTGGGCGTCTCGCCAGACCAGGGCACCTGGGTGATCACCTCCTTTGGGGTGGCGAACGCCATCTCGCTGCCCCTGACCGGGTGGTTGACCACGCGCTTCGGCCAGGTCCGCTTGTTCATCGCCTCCGTCGCACTGTTCGTGGTGGCCTCTTTCTTGTGCGCGCTCGCGCCCACGCTGTCCGCGCTGATCCTCTTTCGCGTGATTCAGGGCGCAGTCGCCGGGCCGATGATCCCGTTGTCCCAGACGTTGCTGCTGTCCAGCTATCCACGCAATCGCGCCGGCACCGCGCTGGCGATGTGGTCGATCACCACGCTCGTTGCCCCGGTGGTCGGCCCGCTGCTGGGGGGGTGGATCACGGACAATATCTCCTGGCCTTGGATCTTCTACATCAACGTACCGGTCGGCATCGCGGCCGCCCTGGCGACCTGGTGGATATTCCACAAGCGCGAGACCGCAACGGCGCGGGTGCCGGTCGATACGGTGGGTCTTGCGCTGCTGGTGGTGTGGGTGGGCGCGCTGCAGGTGATGCTGGACAAGGGTAAGGACCTTGACTGGTTCAACTCGACGCAGATCGTCGTGCTGCTGTGCGTGGCGGTGGTGGCATTCGCGATCTTCATCGTGTGGGAGCTCACCGAGGAACATCCCATCGTCGATCTCGCCTTGTTCAAGCGCCGCAATTTCTGGGTCGGGACCGTGGCCCTGCTATGTGCCTACGGACTGTTCTTCGGCAACGTCGTCCTGCTGCCGCTGTGGCTGCAGCAGTACATGGGCTACACCGCGACCCTCGCCGGGCTGGTGCTGGCCCCGGTGGGGATACTCGCGATGGTGCTAAGTCCGGTGGTGGGGCGCGTGACCGGCCGGGTCGACGCCCGCGTGCTGGTGACGGTCTCGTTCGTGGTGTTCGCGCTGGTGCTGTTCATGCGCGCACACTTCAATACCGACGCGACCATCGGCACGCTGCTGCTGCCGACGATCATCCAGGGCATCGCCATGGCGTTCTTCTTCATCCCCTTGATGATGATTACCCTGTCGGGGCTGCCGCCGGAGCGCATCCCAGCAGCCTCGGGGCTTTCCAATTTTGCGCGCATCACGGCCGGCTCCTTCGGCACCTCGCTGACGACGACGCTGTGGGACCGCCGCGCGACGCTGCATCATGCGCAGCTGGTCGAGCGCCTGCACCCCAATGACCCGGCGACCGCGCAGGCACTCGACACGCTGCATGCCGGCGGCATGGCTACTGACCAGGGGTATGCGGTGCTGAACCGACTGGTCGATTCCCAGGCGTTCATGCTTTCAGCCGATGACATCTTCTACGTATCGGGGTTCATCTTCCTGGCCCTGATCGGGCTGGTATGGCTGGCGCACCCCCAGCGCACTGAGTCCGGGGGTGGGACAGGTGCGGCAGCCTCAGCGGCCCACTAGCTTAGGCTCGGGTCCTGCGCGCCGCACGCAGCAGCCGCGGTGGGGCGAACCAGACGAGCTGTCCGCGCCCGGGTCGCGCCCGGCCAGGAAAGCGCAGCAGTGCGGCACCCATCTTCCGTAGCGCGAACTGGCTTGCCGAGGCTCCGGGCAGGCACTGCGCCACCAATGCGCTCAGCTGCGGCTCGTGGCCGACGACTGCGATGCAGGCCCCGCCACTGCGCCCCAGGCGGCCAAGCAGCGCACGCGCAGGGGTCTCCGGGGCCAGTTCCGCCCAGATCTGCGCACGCGGCCAGCGGGCATAGCGCTCGAGAATCTGCGCGGTTTGCTGGGCCCGCAGCAGCGGGCTCGTCAGCACGGTCTCGGGACTGAAACCCAGACGCCTGAGACCGGCGGCGGCCTTGCTGCCGCGCGAGGTGCCGCGGGTTGATAGTGGCCGCAGCCGATCGTCCGGCCAGCGTTTCGCATCGCGTTCCATGGCGATGGCATGCCGTACGACCAGAAGCTCCACCTGCCGGCCTTCAGTGCCGCAAGGGGCGCGCCTGCGGGGGCGGTGACGGTTCAGCGGACGGCAGCGCGGGTGCGGCCGCGGAGGCGGATGCTGCCATTGCCGCGGCGCTGACTTGCGCCATCTTCGCCCGCAAGGCCTTCCAGCGCTTGCCGCGGACTTTCTTCCAGGCGCGGGTCAGTGTCTTGCGGGCCCGGGCGGTCACATGCAGGTGGTGCTGGGCCAGGCGTCCCATGAGGAACAGTGTTTCGGCCGGCAGTCCGGCAGTCGGATCGGCGGCGAGTGCCGCCAGGCGGTTCTTGGCAAGGTGCGCATCCTGGTGCTCGCCCAGGCCGTCCTGCAGGCGGCGCAGTGCCTTGAGCATCTCGTCCGCGGGCCTGCCGAAGAGTTCCGCTCCGGGCTCGAGCGCATAGCGCAGCAGCTTCGCGCGCCGCCTGACCACATGGTACTCGTCCATCGCGGACTTCGGACCGAGTCTGCGCACGTCCTTGCGCAGCTTGCGGAAGCGTTTTTGCACCCGCTCCGGCATGACGACTGCCGCGGGCGCGGCGGCCGGCAGGGCGACGGCCCCGGAACCACTACCACTGCGCCGCAGGCTTTCAAGCCAGTGTCGCGTGGCTTCGCTGTCGAGCATACGGATCATCTGCGCGCGGGCGCGGGCGCGGTCTGCTTCCAGGCGGGCCTGCAGCGGCGCTGCAGCAGGCCGCTCCTCGGCTGTCAGGGACATGCAGTAGCGATCGAGCTCTGCCAGCTGAACATCGAAGTCACGCGCGGCGCCCAGCGTGCGCAGGATGCCCTTGGCGATCTTGCGCGCGCGCGTCAGGTTCGCAGGCAACTGCAGCTTGAAGAGTCCGAGGATCGCGTCGATGTGCCTTACCGCCACGCGCAGCTGATGCAGTTCCTCCGGATCCTCGCCCAGACGAGCGCCAGGCTCATGCCGTTCCCAGGCGGCCAGCTGCCGGTGAAGCTCCGTCAGCGCCATCTCGTGGGCGCTGCGGGTCAGCGCCGTGGGGGTGGGGCGGGGCGGCGTGCCGATGGGGTCGCCGGCGGTGACGCCGCCCGTCGCGGACTGGAGCTCGTCTGCGGGCACCTTCATGGGAATATCTGGGAAAAAGGGGAAACCACAGTGTAACAAAGGGATCCGGGGTGCGGAGGTCCTGCTCTCCACGGGAAACCCCAGCTCGGGCGCTCCAGAGGGCCCTCCGGGCGCCTGGTGCAGAAAATTGACGCTGCTTAAGCCACTTACGTATGATTCGCGCCCCCCGTGCGGCGGGGCCGGTTAGGGGCGTGACAGTCGTGCCCGTAGCTCAGGCGGATAGAGCATCGGCCTTCTAAGCCGAGGGTCGCAGGTTCGAGTCCTGCCGGGCACGCCAGCCGCATGGCAGTAGAGAACGATGGTGGGCGTAGCTCAGCTGGTAGAGCCCCGGGTTGTGATCCCGGTTGTCGTGGGTTCGAGTCCCATCGTCCACCCCTGATTTCAGGGCCGTTAGCTCAGTTGGTAGAGCAGGAGACTCTTAATCTCTTGGTCGAAGGTTCGAATCCTTCACGGCCCACCAATTTATCCAAGATTGGCAAGTATCCGCCGAGTGACGCCCGGTACTCCCGTGGTGCGAGTTCCGGGACCTAAGGTGCCGGAGTCGAATGGGCTCGGGATATCTGCGCACCTCGCATGTTGGGCACGTTACGAACGTTGTCAGGCGCCAGGTCCAAGAACTGCCGCTGCGAACTCGTGAAACTGAACATCCGCGGAACTACATTCATCAGCAAGGCCACGCCGGGCGACGATGAGTTTGTGCTTTGGCTTGCGCCCCGGTGAGAAGCTTGAGCGGCAGAGTGCGACGTGTTCGACCGACAGGATTGAGATCAATCCCTGGTGGGAAATCAACTATAACGCCTGCAACTGCGGCGACGGGCTGCGGCTGCCCGTCACCATCCGTTTCGCAAGCAAGGGGGGGCGACGTGCTGACAATGGGTTCCGCGAAGGATTCGGAAGAAAGCAGCCGCTCAAGTTTCACGTCGAGCCGGGCCCCACGGACTCGCGCAGCACGCTTTCCGGCGGACGCAAAGCGTGCTGCGCGCGATCTGCCCGTTACTTGACCGTAATCCGACGCGGCTGCGCCTTGGGTTGCTTTGGAATGACAATCTCCAGGACGCCGTTCCTGCCCGAAGCCTTTACGTTTTCCCCGTCAGCCGTATCGGGAAGAATGAAACGTCGGTGGAAGCTGCCAAAGCGACGCTCAATTCGCTGTTGCTGAGGCTGGCCGCTTTCGTTGGCACTCGCAGTGTTTTCCTCATTGCGATTCCCGGAGACGGTCAACACTCCCCCGTCCAGCGTAATCTCGACATCCTTTGGTTCAACGCCCGGGATGTCCAGGAGTAGTTGGAAGCGATCAGAATACTCGCGGACATCAACTGCGGGGCTCCAGTCTGAGGTCGCGCTGTTGCTATCGGAATCGCTAAGATTTCCGAATACGCGATTGATTTCGTTGTGCAGCTGAGAGACGACGCTCCAGGGTTCATAACGTTGTACAGCCATGGTTCTTTCCTCCTTCGTTACGCACGCTGTCGCAGACACGTTGCTGAAGAGGCCGGATTGCCTCAAGCGCTATATAAGACGGCTGCCGCAGCGTTCAAGGGAGACCGTTTACAAGTATTCGGTGCTTTGAGGGCGCCCGAGGGTGAGAAATTTCGTGCAGAGACCGGCACACACTGCTGCGCGTCGAGCCGCAGCACCGGTTGGGTAATTATGCATTATAAACAATCAGTTACGTACTTTACAAAGCCGGTGGTGAAGTGGGCGAAGAGGGGCGACCGTCTCTTAATCTCGCGGTCGAAGATTCGAACCCTTCACGGTCACGCCCCGCCACCCTCCCCTGTCACCCATAAGTCAGGAAGGGCACTGGCGGCAACCAGACGCGTCTGGCGAAACTCGCCGCATTGCGCCCAGATCTTCGTAGCAAGGCGCGGCAGGGGATTGCAGCGATCGAGCGGTGCCTGCCGTTGCCAACCAATGCTCGGCCAGGCGAGAGGCCAACTCGTAATTTATTGGCCGAAGGTTCGAATCGTTCGCGGGCCCCATTCTTGTACTTATCAAGCCCTTAGAGGGCGGGCTGGCGGCGGCGCGCGTTCTAGTGCAGATCCGCAAGGCACTGTTCCACGATCGCGGACAGGAATTGTGCCCCGCCGGGCGAGATGTGGTTCGCGTCTCGATACAGCAGCGTTCCATCGGGCGCACGTATGAGGCATCGCTCCGCAGGGCACAGCAGATCCTTGGGATCCGCAATCCGCAGGTGGTTCTCTCGGCCTTGCGCGCGCATGAGGCCTTCCACGTTCTGGTATTCATGTAAGGCTTCGCGTCGCGAGACGGCGAGGGTGTCGATATCGATATGTCGCCGTTGTGCCATCGCAACGGCGTAGGGGATCGGATACGTGTAGCCAGGGACGGTTAATACGGCGCACACAGATCGGCCTTCGGCGCTCATCGCAGTGAGAGTACCGCTCAAGGCATCGGCCACGTCGGATCCCCGTGCGGCCGCGCGTCGGCGGAACTCGGGCTCGGATTCTGCCCCGGGATCGAGCCAGTATGCGTTCAGGATGACGCGCTGCGGATTCAACTGCTCGAGCGCCTGCAGCATTGCCGCGTTGAATATCGCGCAGCGCGCTCGCCAGAATTCTCCGGAACTTGCCGCCTCCGCTCCCGGCAACGGCCAGCAGGCCCCGCGGATACCGAAATAGATGCGAATGCCGTGTGCAAGCGCCAGTGACTGGTACGTCGGCAGCAGCACTCCCGCGTGACTGTCACCCCATACCACGACCCTGGGTGCGGAGTCGGTCTGCGGTCCGAAACTGCAAAGGTGGCCGGCCGCGATTTCCGCGAGCGGCAGGCCGGAGCAATGCGCTTCCAGCGTTGAAAGGTCCCGTGACTCTTCTGCGACCGTCGGCAGCGGGAACGGCCACCGCTGGGGCAAGCCTTCAGTACGTACGAACCAATATCCAAGGCCAGCAAATAGCGCGGTCGCGACTAGCGCCCCCGAAAGGGCGAGCCGTGGTGCCGCGGCCAGCTTTCTTGCACGGATGGCTGCTCGACGGCGGCCCAGCTAAAGGCGGAAATCAGGTAGATGACCAGCAGCGTCAGGCCCAGCGCCACTGTGTTCGGTTCGAGAACGTTGTAGTAATCGAGGAATGCGATGAGCGGCGCGTGCCACAGGCGAGTTCAAAGTCAGGGCCCATCGGTACGCAGTCGGTCTTCGGGCGGCACCTTGACGCAGTCCTGATGGGGGGGCGATGCGCGGCCGATACGGTCATGTTTGGCGCCATCCACCTCGCGCGGCGGACCTGCAGGCGACGGCCGGAACGCATTCGCCAGTCGTTACTTCTTCTGTTCCGTGAGCGCATGGCCCACGTCAATCATGTACTCCGCCCGCGCTTCCAGTTCCTTGCCGCAGCGCTTGCCCTCGGCGCTAAAGTCAGCAGGTGACATGAGGTTGATTTGCGCAAGCATTGCTCGCGCAAGATCGAACGACGGTGGCTCGCGGCTGTCCAGGTGCCCGAGGAAATAGAACGTCAGTAGAGCTGCGCCTTTAGCATTGTCGGGTTGGCTTGCGGAGACTGAGGCGACGACCACACAGCGAACATCGGCGATGGTGGCCGGGCTCAGGGGCTCACCGCCACCGGCCGATATCCATGCCGGCAGGAAGATGGCTCCTAGCGCCAATGCTAAAACGCGTGCCATGTCGAATCTCCGGGTTATCCCAAGCGCGCCACTATAGTGCCCGTGGCGTTCTGCGGCGGGCATTCGTGGTGGGCGACCATAGCCGCTGCTACCGAGGACACCAAGGAGGCACCTCCACTAGAGGTGCCACCGGGTACTTCGCCAGGATGGGGGAAATGCGCGCCTGCGGGCCGGCGAGTCCGGAACCGGACCCACATTTCAGGGCCTGCGGCCACAGCCCCAGCGCATGGAAGGGCTGGGGGTGGCCGCCAATTGCGGTTCGGCAGCGGCCAGCCAGTAAGGATGGCTTTGAACCCGGGGAACACTCGGGCACACTCAATTACGGGAAAATTCGAACAATGCGCTCCAGGAGGTCCCCTGTCCCAAGCCGCCGCATTTGATGCTCTCGCGCTGGACTACGACACCGCATTCACCGATACACCGCTGGGAGCGGCTTTGCGCGCGCTTGTCTGGTCGCGGCTGGACGATATGTTCCGGGGTGCTCGTCGCGTGCTTGACCTGGGATGTGGCACAGGTGCCGATGCTATGCGCCTGGCGGCCGCAGGGGCGAGCGTTGTCGCTCTGGACGCATCTGCGGGGATGGTGCGCCGGGCGCAGCACAAGGCCCAGGTCCTTGGCTACGCCGGCCAGATGCAGTTCCACTGCCTGCCGATGGAGCAGCTCGATTCACTCCCGGACACGACGGCGTTCGACGGCGTGCTCTCCGATTTCGGCGCACTCAACTGCGTTGCTGACCTGCCCGCCCTCGTGAAGGCAGTGGCGGCGCGCCTGGAGCCGGGCGCGCGCCTGCTGTGGGTTCCTATGGGCCGATACGTTCCATGGGAGTGGGTCTGGTTCCTGTTGCGCGGGCAGCCTGCCAAGGCGTGGCGGCGCCTCGGCCGCAAACCGGTGCAATGGCGAGGTCTCACGCTCAGTTACCCGTCCCCGCGGGAGCTGAAGGCCGCATTGCGGCCGTACTTCCGCGTTGACAACGTACGTCCGCTCGGATGTGTGCTGCCGCCGAGCTATGCCGCGGACTGGCTCAATCGCCATCCTCGCCTGCTTGCCGTGCTGGCGCGCGTGGAGCGCGCCGCGCAGGGGATTACCTTGCTTGCATCCGCCTCGGACCACTACATCGTGGAAGCCACACGACTGCCGCTGCCGGCGCCTCCCGAGACGGTGGCCGCCACGGGCATCGGGGGTAGCTGAGTGATCAGCGGGCCACAAAGCGGAGTTGCGCAGCGGCTGCAAAGTCTGCCGCTGCTAACGCTTTACCTGAGTGAGCGCTGTAATTCGCGCTGTGTGACGTGCGACTACTGGCGCACTGGCACGAAGGACATGAATCTGGCGTCCGTGCAGCGCCTGCTGCCCTCCCTCGGACGCCTGGGCACGGAGGCCGCTTTGCTGTCCGGTGGTGAGCCGCTGCTGAATCCGGAATGGCCGCAGATCGCCGCCGCACTGCGCGGTGCCGGACTGAAGCTGTGGCTGCTGACTTCAGGTCTGTCCCTCGCCAAGCATGCGCGGCAGGTCGCCGCGCTCGTTGATCGCGTCACCGTTTCGCTCGACGGCACCGATGCGGCCACCTACGTCGCGATCCGCGGGCTGGATGCTTTCGATAAGGTGTGCGAGGGGGTTCGCGCTGCGGCAGCGGCGGGGGTGCCCGTGACGCTGCGCGTGACCCTGCAGCGGGCGAACTTCCGCCAATTGCCAGGCTTCGTGAGCCTGGCGCGTTCCCTGGGTGCCGAGGGAGTCTCGTTCCTGGCGGTGGACGTCGCCAACCCGCATGCCTTTGGACGCAGCGACGGGTTCAGTTCAGACCTGGCGCTGCGCGCGGAAGACCTCACGCAGCTCGCTGAACTGCTCGATGCGCTGGAACGCGATTGCGGGCGCGAGTTCGAGAGCGGATTCATCGCGGAAAGCCCGCGCAAGCTGCGGCACATCCATCGCTACTTTAGTGCCGTAAGCGGCCAGGGCGAGTATCCCCCGGTGCGCTGCAACGCCCCGGAGTTTTCCGCGGTGATCGACGCGGGCGGACGCGTCAGCCCGTGCTTCTTCATTCAGGGGCCCGCCGATGCACTGGCGGGAGAGGATCTGGCGGTCACGTTAAACCAAGCTCAGGCGGCTGCCCAGCGCGAGCGCATCCGCGCGGGCGGCGCGCCTGAGTGCCGCACCTGTGTGTGCTCCATATGGCACACTCGCGGCCCTATTGACGTGACGCCGCCCATGTCGCGTGAGACAGAGCATGTCTGAGGTTATCCAGGCACAGGCACAGGCACTGCAGTGCACGCAACTGCTGGCGGATCGCCCGCGCGCGGCGGTGCTGGATGGGCTCCTCAGCCGCGCGCTGTCCTTCGTATATCGCATGCGTGGCCTTGAGCGCTACGACGCTTTCCGCCTCGAGCACGTCCACGGCATGCCGGTGCTGGTAACGCCGAGCGTGTTCAACCCCCAGCTGTTGCGGACGGGTGCTTACTTTGCCGGCTGCCTCAATGCGAGCCTCATCTCGCCAGCCGCCGAGGTGCTCGACCTGGGGACGGGCTCGGGCGTGTGCGCGCTGTTCGCGGCCCGCCATGCGCGGCGGGTGGTAGCCGTCGACATCAATCCTGCCGCAGTACGCTGCGCACAGCTCAATGCGGGCCTTAATCACCTGGAGCACCGCATCGAGGTGCGCGGGGGCGACCTGTTCGCCCCGTGCACGGGGAGCGGTTTGACGTGGTGCTGTTCAACCCGCCGTTCGTGCGCGGCACCCCACACAACGACCGCGACCGCGCCTGGCGCGCCGAGGATGTCGCGGAACGCTTTGCAGCACAGCTGGGGACGCATCTGAAGCCGGGCGGCTGCGCGCTGCTGCTGCTGTCGAGTTTCGGTGACTCGGCAGCTTTCATCACCGAGCTTGCGGCCCAGGGCTTTGCACTGACGCCCTGTGCCCAGCGGCGCTACGTGGGTGAACGCGTCATCGTCTTCCGGGCCGTGCAGGCATGACCGCGTCGCGCCGGAAAATCGTGCTGTACAACCCGCATGCGGTTTTCTTCACCATGCCGCTGGCGCTGCTGGCCGTGGGGTCAGACCTTGACCCGGAACGTTTCGAAGTCGTGATCATCGACGGGCGCCTTGATCCTGATGCCGAGGACACGTGGTCAGCCAGCTGCGCGATGCGGTGTGCCTTGGCGTGACGGTGCTCACCGGTGCGCCGATTTCCGACGCCCTGCGCGTCTCGCGCGCAGCCAAGGCCGCCCATCCGCAACTGCCGGTGGTCTGGGGCGGCTGGCATCCGTCCATGTTCGGGATCGAATGCCTCGCCGAGCCTTGTGTGGACGTCACCGTGCAGGGGCAGGGTGAGGCGACATTCGCGGAGATCGTCGAGCGCCTGGCTGCCGGGGAATCGCTCGAGGGCTGCGCCGGATGCATGGTCCGTCTGCCCGATGGCCGCGTGCTCAAGAATCCTGCGCGTCCCTTGCTGCCGCTTGACAGCTTCCGGCCGCACGACTACAGCCTGATCCCGGTAGAGCGCTACTTTGAGCTCAAGGGCAAGCGGCAGCTTGATTACATCTCCTCGCAGGGCTGCAATTTCCGCTGCGCGTTCTGTCCGACCCCTTCGTGTACGGGCGTGAGTGGGTGGGCATCGATCCGCAGAATGTAGCCCTGGCGCTGCGCGACCTGCAGAGGCGCTACGGCTTCACGGACGTCAACTTCCAGGACGAGACCTTCTTCACGCGCCGCGACCGGGTGCAGGCACTGGCGCAACGGCTGATCGATGAAGGGGTCGAGATACTCGTGGGCGGCGACGATGCGGGCCGACCAAGGCGTGCGGCTGCCGCCGGAAGTGTGGGAGCTCGGCAAGCGCTCGGGGCTGCGTCGCCTGCTGGTCGGCGTGGAATCAGGTGACAACGCCATGCTCAAGCGCATCCAGAAAGACATCAAGATCGAGCAGGTTTACCAGGTTGCCGAGCGCATGCGTGACATGAAGATCGCCGGCAATTTCCCGTTCATCGTCGGCTTCCCCGAGGAGACGGACGAGAGCGTAGGGCTATCCCATCGACTGCGTTAAGCGGCTGCGCGCCATGAGCCCGGACTTCGAGACGCCGATCTTCTACTTCAAGCCTTACCCGGGCAGCGCCATCGTGCTGGAAGCGGTGAGCAACGGCTTCCGCCTGCCGGACAACTGGCCGAATGGTCGCAGTTTGATTTCGTGGCCGGCCTGCCGGGTCCATGGGTGACACGCGCGAAATACCAGCTCATCGAGCGCTTCAAGTTCTTCCAGGAGCTCGCGTGGAAGCGCACCTCCGCCGGCTCGGAGCCTGCTGCAGCGGCTGGCGCGTTATCGCTGCCGCCGTGACGAGTACCGCTGTCCGGTCGAAATGATGGTAATCAACTGGCTGCGGCCTCCCGCGCGGCTCTCGTGACGATGCCTACGCGGCTGTTCTGCTCGTCAACCCGAGGATCACTGCTCGGCGAACGCGCGCGTTTCCCGCTCGCGGTGATCGCGCTCGCCGCGGCACTCGAAGGCCGGTACGACAGGCACGATGCTCGATGGCAACATCGATCGCGACGATATCGCACGGCGACCTGCGCGCGTGCGCGAGCGGCGTTGAGGCGGTCGGCGTCACCGTCATGGGTGGCCCGCAGGTGCGCACCGCGATCGCGGATCGCAAAAGCGATGCGCGCTGAATTCCCGCAGGTGCCCGATCGTCTGGGCGGTGCTTCCCGACCAACTGTACCGGAGGCCGCGACGCTCAACGCCCCGTACGTCGATTACGCGGTGCGCGGACAGGGCGAGGAGACATTTGCCGGCGCTGCTCAGGCGCTCGGCCACGGGCACCCGGATAGCGATGCGCTGGTCGTAACCCCGGGCTGAGTCTGGCGGCGGGGCGCAGAGATCGTGCATAACAGCTCGCGGGCGTTCTCGGCCGCGCCTGCGGCACAGGTCCTTCCCTACGAGCAAGCTGCGGGACGATCCGCGCACCTACCTGGTGCAGACCTACCTGGGGCACGTACCGCCTCCTACGAGGCATCGCTGGGTTGTCGGTTCCGCTGCACTTTCTGCGGCGTAGCGGCGATGTTCCGCGGCGCGACGGCGTACCGAGGCGCAGCGCCTGGAGTCGGACCTGCGCTATTTGCGCGATAGCCTCGGCGCCGACTGCCATCCAGTTCTACGACCACAATTTCTTCGATCGCGAAGAGGACATGGCCCCGCTGCTGGAGGTGCTGGCCCGCGGCGCATGCCGTGGTGGTGTTACGCGCGTCGGACGCCCTTATCAACATGTCCCCGGGATCGTGGGCGCTGCTGCGCAGCAGCGGCTGCGCATGGCCTACATAGGCGCGGAGACGCCGAACGACCAGATGCTGCGCACCATCCGCAAGGGTACGCGCGCTGATCAGACCATGGAGGTCGCCGGGCTTTGCAGCCGCAACGGGGTAATGCCGGAACTTTCGTTCATGGTTGCACCACCGGAGGACCCGGAAGGGGAGACCGAGCGCACTTTCGAATTCATCCGGCGTGTGAAGCGTGCCAATCCGAGCGCCGAGATCATTGTCTACGTGTACACGCCGCTGCCGGCTGACAGCCTTCCGGACGGGGTGCGCCAGCGGGTCGCCCCGTGCGCGACCAGGCGGGCGAGCTTGTGCGCTTTCCCACGACCCCCGAGGAGTGGACGCAGCGGCGTTGGGTCGACTACTCCTGCCATGCCGACGCCCCATGGGTAAGCGCGCGGCTGCGCCAGCGCATCCGCGACTTCGTCACCGTCCTGCATTGCCGGTACCCGACGTTGCAGGACGCTCGCTCGCCGCCGTGGGCCAAGAGCGTGCTGCGCGCCGCGGCTGCGTGGCGCTACCGGTTCGGCGTCTATGACCGGCCCTGGGAGCTGGACGTCGCCAAGCGTCTGGTGCAGCTCATGGATCCACGGGTCAGCAGCATTTGACCGAGCCGGGATGCGCCGCCGGTGCCACGGTCGCGCTGCGCGTGGCGCAGATCAGCTTTTTCCTGGACCCGCAGGGCCGCTCCCCGCAGACCCTGCTGGAGGCCTGGCCTACGCTGCCGGACGTGGCGCGGGCCGCGCAGGAGGCCGGCGCCGCGGTCACCGTCGTGCAGGCGCACGCCCACGGTGCACAGCTGCAGGCCGACGGCGTGCACTACGAGTTCGCGCGCCCGGGGCTCGAGCTACTGGAAGCCATCGCGCGCGGCGCGCCCGAGGTGCTGCACGTCCATGGCCTCAGTTTCCACGCCGAGCTCGCCGCACTGGCGCAGCGCCTTCCGAACGTCCCCATCCTGCTCCAGGACCACGCCAACCATCCGCCGCGGCCATGGCGGTGGCTTAGCTGGCGGCGTGGCCTTGCCCCGGCGGCAGGGTTTTCCTTCTGCGCGCGCGCGCAGGCTGACGAGTTCCGGCGGGCGCGCCTGCTGCGCGCCACCCAGCGCGTCTACGAGATTCCCGAATCCACCAGTCGCTTCCGGCCGGGTGACCAGGCTCTGGCCCGCTCGGCCACTGGTATTGCGGGCGAGCCGGCCGTGCTGTGGGTCGGGCACCTCGACCGGAACAAGGACCCGCTGACCGTGCTGACCGGCTTCGCGGACTTCGCCGCGCAGCACCCGCGTGCGCAGCTGTGGTGCTACTTCGGCACCGACCCGTTGCGCCGCGAGATCGACCAGGCGCTGCAGCGCAATCCGCACCTGCATGCGCGCGTCCACCTGTGCGGCCGTGCGCCGCATGCGCTGATCGAACGGGCCATGCAGGCGGCGGACCTGTTCGTGCTCGGCAGCCACCGCGAGGGCAGCGGCTACTCGCTGATCGAGGCGCTTGCCTGTGGCCTCCCGGCGGCCGTCACCGACATCCCCTCATTCCGGGCACTCCTCGGGGACGCCGGGGCCCTGTGGCGCCCGGGGGATGCCGCGGGCTGTGCCGCGGCGCTGCGGGAGCTCGCGGGCCGGCCGCGCGCGGCGGCCCGGGCAGCGGCCCGGGCGCAGTTCGAGCGCGAGCTGTCCAGTCCCGCGATCGGTGCGAAGCTGTGCGCTGCCTACCGCGACCTGCGCCGGGATGCGATGCTTGTCGGGACCCCATGACGCGCACCCGTTCCAGCGGCGATCCGCCGCCTGACCCGTTCGCCGAGCATCGCAGGCCCGCCCGTTCACTCAGGGTCCGCGTGCTCGGGGCCGACCTGGACATCCAAAGCGACAGCTCCGAACTCATGGACCTGGCAGCGCAGGCCTTCGCGGGACTTCCGTCGCATCGCTTCGGCGGCCGGGCACCGCGGCTGAAGTTGCGCCTGGCGCTCGTCCCCGGCCCTCGCGTAGCGTCCGGCGATGAGCCGCCGCCGCTGCTGACACACGCCGCCCGGGGGATCCTCGGGGCGTCCTACTCGGGGAGTGCCTTCGTGAGCGTCATGCCTGGCGGGCGCAGCGCACTCGCGTGGTACCGCGGTCGCTGTTGCGCTTCGCTTACCACCTGCGCTACGAACTGCTGGAGCTCGCCGCCTACCTCCTGGCCGCCCGCTGCCTGGGCCTGGTCCCGCTCCATGCCGCCTGCGTAGGCGCCGGGAGCCGCGGCGTGCTCATCAGCGGCGAGAGCGGTGCGGGCAAGTCCACGTTCACGGTAGCCGCCGCCGCCCATGGGCTGACCCTGGTCTCCGAGGACAGCGTGCTCTGGAACCGCGTTCGCTGCGCGCGACGGGACTGGCGAGCTACCTGCACCTGCGTCCGCAAGGGCTGCACCTGCTGCCTGCGGCGCTGCGCCGTACCCTGGCGCGCGCACCCGCGATCCGCCGCCGCAGCGGGGTGCGCAAGCTCGAGATCAACACCCGTGGCACCTTCGCCCTCGCACGCCGACCGCTTAAGCTGCGGGCGCTGCTGTTCCTGAGCGCCCGGCCGCCGGGAAAGGGCGCGCTGCTGCGTCCGCTGTCGGCCGGCGCGGCGCGCACGCGCCTGGCGCGGGCCCAGCGCTACGCACAACGTCAGCCGGGCTGGGCCCGCTTCCTGGGCGGCGCGGCCCGGCTGCCGGCCTTCGAGCTGCGGCGCGCGGCGCCCGCCGCGCAGGTGCGTGCCGTGCGCGCACTCCTTGGGACGCTGCCACGGTGAGGATCGCGCTCGTCGTGCCCGGGGGCGTCGATCCGTCCGGGGAGTACCGGGTCATACCGGTCCTGCTGGCCCTGCTGCGACGGCTCGCGCTACGCCACGAGGTCGAGGTGCTCGCCATGCGGCAGCAGCCGCAGCCGGCACAGTGGATGCTCCACGGGGCCCGCGTTCACAACCTGGGGGCCAGCCGCAGGCGCCCGCGTGCCGTGGCACTGCTTCGACAGCTTCACCGGCAGCGGCCCTTCGATGTCATCCACTCGCTGTGGTCGGCGGACTGCGGAATGGTGGCGGTCGTGGCTGCCCGGCTGCTGCGCCTCCCGAGCCTGGTCCACGTGACCGGGGGCGAGCTCGTGTCCCTGCCCGAGATCGGTTACGGCGGAGCCCAGATCTGGCGCGGGCGTCTGCGCGAGAGGCTCGTGCTGCGGCTCGCAAGCCGGGTGAGCGCCACCAGTGCGCCCATGCTCGAGGATCTCGCGCGCCTGGGAATCCGGGCACGGCGGATACCGCTGGGCGTGGACCTCGATCGCTGGCCGGCGCGGGCGCCGCAGCCGCGGGCCGCAGGTAGCGTCGCGCGCCTTGCGTTCGTGGCCAGCCTGAACGCAGTCAAGGATCCAGGAACGCTGCTGGAGGCGGTGTCGCGCCTGCGCCGCGACGGCTGCGAAGTGCACCTCGATGTCGTGGGCGAGGACGTCCTGCGCGGGCGCATGCAGAAGTTGGCGAGCGAGCTGGGCATTGAGACCTGCGTGACCTTCCACGGCTTCCTGACGCAGGCGCAGCTGCGGCCACTGATCGAGCGGGCCGCGCTGCTCGTCCTGGCGTCGCGCCACGAGGCCGGCCCCGCGGTGGTGCTGGAGGCAGCGGTGGCCGGCGTCCCGACCGTGGGTACGCGTGTCGGCCACGTCGCGGAGTGGGCGGGCGAGGCCGCCGTCGCGGTGCCGGTCGCGGACCCCGCCGCGCTCGCCACGGCAATCGCGCAGCTGCTGGCCGATGAGCCGCGGCGCCTGAGGATGGCGCACGCGGCCCAGTCGCGCGCGCTGGCGCAGGATGCGGACTTTACGGCCCGACAGTTCGAGGCGGTATACGAGGAGCTCGGCCGCAGCGGCAGAAATACGAGAACATGACCCGCGAGCGCATGGCGTGCCCGGGACGGGCACCGCGCGCGGATCGGACCAGCGGCGGATCCACTAGTAGAGCGGCGACCTCGGAGGCCCCGACGGGTCCGATCACGGGCACTTCACCGCTGAGGCCAGGCATGCGGGACGGGTGGCAGATGTGCGACGCCTTGTCATGCATTGCGCCGCGGGGGACGCAGGAGCGTCTTCAAGCCGCGCAGCCACCACTGCGGATACCTCCAGCAGTACGGCAGGCTCTCCCACAACGCGCGCCCTGCGCGGCCGCGGTCTCCCCGTTCTGCGTGCGCGGCAGCCAGTCGTAGCGCGTTGCGCATGCGCTCCTTGCGCAAGAGGGAGCGCCGCCCGGAGTGCACCAGCTGCTGGCACCGAGCGAGCGAGCGATCCCGCCCCACGAACGCGCTCTGCCAGTCCCTCGTGTGGTTCTCATCGTGATAGCGCACGTGAACGAGTGGTTCAGCGACGACCGCGGCGTCGCTATGCAGGGCCAGCCGGAGCCACAAGTCATAGTCCTCGGCCGACGGCAGCGACTCGTCGAACCCACCCGATTGCATGAGCAACTGGCGCGTCGCCAGCACGCTGGGAGTCCTGATCGCCGCGCAGGTGGTAGCTGTCTGCTCGAAGATGTCACCTTCGTATGGCACCCACAACCGGCGCGCCTCATCGTCCAGAGGGATTCCGTCGGCATCCACGCGCAGAAACGCGGTGTAGCACCACCGACAGTTGGGCCGGGCCCGCAGCGTCTCGATCTGGCGCTCAAGCTTGGTAGCCGCCCACAGATCGTCGGAGTCGAGGAACGCAACGTACTCGCCGACTGCCCTTTGCAGTGCCGCGTTGCGCACCGCCGCGGGCCTGCCGCTGTGCGTGAGCCACAGCACCGTGACCCGCTGGCGAGTCATCAGCGACTCCACATAGTGCCGGACCTCGGCGTCCGAACCGTCGTCGGCGATGACCAGTTCCCAGTCCGTGAACGTCTGCGCGTAAACAGACTCAACCGCCAGCTTTAGGAAATTCAGGCGATTGAAGGTCGGGATTACCACTGACACGAGCGGCGCACGGCCGGGCGGGCCAGCGGACCCTGGGTCGGGGTCTCGCGGGCGCTCGGTCGGCGGGTACATCAGATGCCTGTGGCAGGGCCCGCTTCCGGGGCACGCAATGCAGCGCATACCCAGGAAACGTTCCTGCCGACATGGGAAATGCGAACCTCATCGACGAGCGCGAACGAGCGCTTGAGCTGCCATAGCACGGTGGCACTCCCGTGCGCCGCGGTGCACAGCGACACTAACAACAGGCCCCCGGGATTCAGGGAGCGCGCGTAGCGCTCCACCGTGTGCAGCGGCTCGCGCAGGCAACACAGCACCTCGTTGAAGACCAGGGCATCGAAATTTCCCGCAGGCACATACACCTCGCAGTCGGCCGCGACGAAGGTGCTGTTTTTGGGCTGCCGCTCCTGGGCTGTGGCGATCGCGCTGGGCGACACGTCGATCCCGACATAACTAGAATAGGCCGAGTCGGGCAGTCGGCGCAGGAGAGTACCCTGGCCGCAACCGATATCCAGGACCGCCCCGCCGGGCTTCAGGTGGCATATGTATCCCGCCAGCACGCTGAAGCGCGCCAGCTCGGGGAGCTGCCCGAGGTAGTCCCATCTGCCGGAGGCATACTGCGCCTCCCAGGTATTTGCCGACTGCAGCAGCCCATCGGTGCGGCGACGCCGGTCCAGGAACCACTGCAGGGCTCGCGCCGCACGGTCCAGCGGTCCGCGCCGGCCCGTGCCGACCGAAAGTGCAGGTAATATCCTGCGGGTCATGTCAGCGCTGCCGATCCTGTGCTTCCACAACGTCGCCGCGGCTCCCGGGGATTCGCGCTTCAAGCTGCTGTACGTCAGCCCGGAGATGTTTGAGCGCCAGCTGTGGACACTGCGACGCATGGGCTTGCGGGGCGTGTGCGCCGGCGAGGGCCTTGCCAGGCTGCGCAATGGCACATCCCGCGGTTGTGTCGTGCTGACATTCGACGACGGCTACGCCGATACACTCTGCGCGGCAGCGCCGCTGATGAAACGCTACGGCTACCGCGCCACCTGCTACGTCGTCGGCAGCGCCCTCGGAACCTACAACCGCTGGGACGCCCAAGTCCTGGGAGAGAAGAAGCCGCTGATGAGCCGTGAGCAGCTGGACGAGTGGCTGGCCGCCGGCATGGAGGTCGGCTCGCATTCCTGGTCGCATCCGCACTTGCACCAGTTGCCGCCGCAGGCGGCCTGGGACGAAATAGCTGAGAGTCGCGTTGCCCTCGGCAATATGTTGGGTGTTCCGATTGAGCATTTCGCCTATCCTTACGGTCACTATACCCCGCAAACCGTGGAACTGGTGCGGCGAGCCGGCTACTCCTCGGCGGTGACGGTCCTGCCGGGTGTGGCGCGTTCGTCGGAGGACTGCTTACTCCTGCCGCGCATACTCGTGAACGGGGAGCATGGCCTGTGGAGGTTCCTGCTACGGCTCGCGGCCTCCTATACGCGCCGACCCGTTCCCGCGAGTCGTGGTTCGGCATGAATCCTAGGCCGGACTTCTTCATTGTCGGCGCGCCGAAATGCGGAACGACCGCACTGTTTCGCTATCTTGGGGCGCATCCAGGCGTGTTCACACCTGAACGCAAGGAGCCACACTATTTCTGTCCAGACCTCGGCCAATGGGGCGGCACCGTCGCTAGCCTGGCGGAGTACGAAGCGCTCTTCTCGTCCGCCCAGCCGCATGAGCTTACGGGCGAGGCATCGGTGTTTTACCTGTATTCGAGTGTCGCAATCGCCAACATAATGGCGCACAACGGCGCCGCCAAGATCATCGTGATGCTGCGTAACCCGGTTGAGGCGGCGCGCTCGATGCACGCCTACCAGTTGCAATATGAGCAGGAGGACGTCGGAGATTTCGAGCAGGCATGGCGACTGCAGAAGCGGCGTCTCGAGGGCCAACGACTGCCGCCACGCTGGCCGCATCCTCACCACATGCAGTACGGCGCTCTCTATTGCTACGCGCCCCAAATGCGGCGCGTGTTGGCGCAAGTGCCGCGCAAGCAGTACCTGATCTTGCTGTCCGAGGAATTCTTTGCTGATCCGTCGCGCCAGTTCGCGCGCGTGCTCGAGTTTCTCGGATTGCCCCCCGGCCCCACTAGGACCGTTTTCCCGGTGGAGAACCAGACCATGGGAGTGAGGTCGGGCCACCTCGACCGATTGCTGCGTCATCCGCCGCGAGCACTCAGGATGCTGCGGCGCGTGGCGCACGCGCTTTCCTTGCACCCAGGACGCCAGCTGCAGCGCCTGAACCGGGTCGAGGGCAAAAAGCCCGCTATACGAGACGCGTTTCGCGAGGAACTAGAGCAGTATTTTTCGGACGACGTCGCGGAACTGGAGCAGCTGCTCGGCCGGGTACTGTGGCCCTCGCTGCGGTCGGTGGCGCAGCACGGGACCTCAACGAGGCTATGAGGCAACTGTGACCATTCAGAATCCTCTTGCGGCACGACGCTACCATGTGAGCCCGCTGCCGTTCATCCCGTTCTCCAACACCGGTGGCGAGGCGCTCAGTGACAGCGGCGCAGTGGCTGGCGGCATCGCCAACCCCGACGGATCGGTCTCGTTGGCGATATGGGCAGACGGTGTGCTTACTGACTTGGGTAGGACACCCGGCGTCCCCAGCCGCGATTTCGACCGCCCGCGGGTATTCGGCATGAACAGCGCCGGAGCGATCGTCGGCACCGTCCACACCGCGGCGGGTGACCTGCCATCGCGCTGGTTCATCTATGATCGCGGTTGTTTCACGGTCCTGCCTCTCTCGGACCCGACCGATCTCGGCGGCGGCGCCATCGGCATCAACATCCGCGGCGAAGTGGTCGGATACCACCACACCTCGCGTCACAGGCAGACAGGGTGGCTCTGGTACCACGGTCACTATTCCAGGCTGCCGGTAGCGGGAGTGAACACGGTCGCTCTGGGAATCAATTCGAGCGGCGTCATCATCGGCAACCGATCTCTGAGTTTGGCCAGGCGACTCTTGACCGGCCAGATCCTCAACAAGGGTCAACGGGGCTATGTCCTGGACCAGGGCACTGTCCGGTCTCTGTCGGGGTTTGTTTATGCAATAAATGACCTGGGAGAGGCGGCCGGCGGTTCGCGCACCCACGGGAGCTCCATGGCAACCGTATTCAAGGGTGGCCGATCTTCTGTGATCGTGAGTGCGCCGAGCTATGCGGTTGGGATCAATAGCGCAACGGAAGTGGTGGGGTTCTACCAACCGGCCGGGCACGACCATCGGCGTCTTTTCATATGGAGTGACGACTGTGGGGCTCTTGACCTGACACCCACAGGCTATCGTCGAGCGGAGGCCGCCGCCATCAATATCCGAGGGGATGTCCTCGGCTTCGGCGAGACCTTGAGCGGCCGAAGCGAGTACTTTCTGCTCACGCCAGCCGCCGATGGAGCGCTCACTCCTGGGGCGCTCATCAACACCGCCGGCGCCCGGCTTGGCAGCTCCAGGCCGCCATGAGCGGCTGGTGATAGAAAGGCTGCCGGCCAGCGTGTTGACGGAAATCGATGCGGGCGCTGCGGTCTGACTCAGGGGCGGTCAAGCCCGGACGTGCTCGTGGCCGGTGACGTTCCCGGCAGGCGCGCCCTGAGCTCCGGGGCGCACGCACGGCTCATCAGGTGCTGCGCAGCAACTGCTCGCGCGCGCTGCGCGCGGCTTCGGTGAGCTCTGCCGCGCGGTGCGGATTGGAGTGCGCGAGGCGGCTCGCTTCCACGGCGCTGCGCAGCCACTGGTCGGCGAGGCGGTAGTAGCCGCGGTCCCTGCGGCCTGCGATCACGAAGTCGCGGTCCGATGCCTCTTCCCAGCGCAGTGGCAGGCTGACGCGCTCGCTTAGCTGGTCAAAATAGGGCGTGCCCTTGATCGGGTAGGAGACCGTGGTGAGGAAGGTGTCTGGGTTCGCCTGCCGCACCAGCTCGACCGTGGCGGCGATGTCCTCGAGTTCCTCGCCCTCGTAGCCCCACATGAGGAACATTCCTACCTGCATGCCGTGGGAGTGCGCCAGCTGCACCGCCCGGTGCACCTCCTCGAGCGTCACGTCCCGTCGCATTGCGTCCAGAATGCGCTGGCTGCCGCTCTCGGCGCCGATCCAGATGCGGTAGCAGCCTAGCCCCGCAAGCGTTGCCGCCGCGGCCTCGGTCTGCAGGCGGTCGGCGCGCGTGATGGTCTCGAAGGGCAGGTGCAGACCGTGCTGCGCGCAGGGCGGCCGCATAAGTATTGAGCCACGGGTGGCTGATGGTGAATACGTCGTCGGCGTACCACAGCTGCTCGGGCTGGTACGTCTCCACGATCGCGGCCACCTCCGCCACGACGTTCTCCGGGCTGCGTCTGCGGTGCGAGTAGCCGTAGACCGCGTGGGAGCACCAGGCGCACTTGTAGGGGCAGCCGCGCGCGGTGATGAGGTTGACGCTGCCCATGCCGTGGTGCTTGCGCCAGACATCCACGTACTTGTGCATGTCGATCGCGCCGCGGTCCGGCAGCGGCAGCGCATCGAGGTCCGGGATCTTCAGCCGCTCGGGCGTGCGCACGCAGGCCCCTGCGGCATCCCGGAAGACGATGCCGCGCACGTCGTGCAGGGCATGCACGCCACGGGCGGGCAGGGCGCCGAGCAGCTCCTCGAGGGTGAGCTCGCCCTCCCCGATGACCACGACATCCGCGCCGCGCGCCAGATACTCCTCGGCGTAGTTGGCGCTCTCGGGGCCGCCGAGGATGACGCGCCAGCCATTGGCCCGGGCGGCAGCGATGATCTGCAGCACCGAGGGGCGCGTCATGAGGTTGGTGTAGATCCCCAGCACGCCGCCGGGGGTGCGCTCGAGCTCGGCGATCAGCTGGCCGCGTTCAGCCGAACGTGCTGTCGAACACCTCGACCGCGTGGCCGCGTGATTTGAGGTAGGCGCTGATGTAGAGCAGGCCGAGCGGGGCGTACGGCTTCATGATCGCCTGCTCCTTCTCGTCCTCGGCGAGAAAGTAGCCGTGCGTCAGCAGGATCTGTCCCATGGCAGCAGGCGCCTAGAGCGCGGCGGGCGTGACGCGGAAGCGGCTCTCGCTGTGCTAAGGTCGCTCCAGCGGCTCGCCAGGCGCTGCTGCTCGTGCTCGTAACGCGCGGCATGCTCGCGGGGTATCCAGCTGCACCATGTTGACCTGCTCATGCAGCAGGTCGCGGATGGCGCGGTAGAAATCGGAGCTGTAGGTGCCGCGGAACATCATCGCGAGGTCGCCGCTATCCTTCCAGTGCCGCTTGCCGTTAAGGAACTGGCCCTTCACCTGCTCGAAGAACTTCGTGCCGGGCAGCGGGTAGGCGACGCTCACGCCCACATCATCCGGGCGCGTGGCCTCCAGCAGTTCGCGGGTGGCGAGGATGTCGGTGAGCTGCTCGCCGAGGTACCCGAGCTGGATGAAGAACCCGACGCGGATGCCGTGCGCCTTCAGGCGAGCGCGCGCGACCTTGATCTCCGGAACCGTCGTGCCCTTGTTCATGGCATCCAGAATACGCTGGCTGCCGCTCTCGGCTCCGAGCCACGCTTCCGCGCAGCCCGCTTCGGCCAGCGCCTCTGCCATCGCCTCAGTGGTCAGGTCCGCACGCGTCTGGATGGTAAAGGGCACGCGGGCGTTGGCCTCGCGTACCGAGTGGGCGAAGCGGAGTACCCACGCGGGGCGGAACCCAAAGATATCGTCCGCGAACCAGATGTGGTCCGGGTTGAAGCGATGCTTGAGGTAGGTGAATTCGGCGGCCACCGACTCGGCACTACGCTGTGCGTACTGGTTGCCCCAGATCGGCTTCGCGCACCAGCTGCAGCGGAACGGGCAGCCCCGTGAAGCGGCCATGTTCAGGCTGAAGTAGCCATGCGCTCGCATCCAGACCGCGCGGTAGCGCTCGATCTCCACCAGGTCCCACGCCGGCAGCTCAGCCTGTGCGATGACCCCGCTCAATCGCGCCTCGTCAAGACACTCCACCTGCCCGCCGGACAGATGCGCGATCCCGGGAAGGCCCTGAGTCAGGCGGGAGGATTCGACGAGAATGTCCGCATCCAGGCGGTTGATCAAAGTCGCCAGGATGTCCAGGCCCTCCCCGCGCAGAGCGATCTCGGCCCCGGCCTGCAGGTACGGCTCCGGCGCATCGGTCGCGTCCGAGCCGGCCACAATGACCCGGGCTCCGGCGGCACGCGCCAGGCTGATCATCTCCAGACAGGCCTCGCGCATGGCGGCCAGGCACATCTTGGTCAGGAAGTTGTAGTTGTCCTCATACAGGACCACCACCTGGGGTCTGGCAGCTGCCAGCTTCTGCTCATACTCGGACAACCCCTCCGCGAGCATCGCATCAAACAGCGACACCTCGTGCCCCGATTGGCGCAGCGAAGCGGCTACCTGCAGGGTCGCCAGGGGCGGGTACGGCTTGGCGCGTTCAAACTGCTTCGCGTCGAGCCGAAGGAAGTAGGAATGGCCCACCAGGATTGAAAGCATTACATTTTTTCTCTTCAGCCCACGCGGCGTAGCAACGCCTCTCCCGTAACCAATTGTGGCACGGGCACCTGCTGGCGACCTACGAGTAAGTAGGACAGCGGCAGGAATGGGTTCTGTGTCGCACTGCGCCGCACTCGCATCCCACGGGCCCGCCCGCACCCCCGACCGGACTCCTGTCGCGGCCCGACGCCGGAACGCCGTGCATTCCCCCGTAAAACACACGTTATTTCAGTAGGTTAAAAGATGCCGCGGGTACATTGAAGAGGGGCTGGGTGCCGCAAGAACGGGTATCCGTTGCCACGACATGCAATCGCCAGGGGGCTGACCAGCACGCCGGCGCGGACAGTCGCTGGAGGAACCGCGGCGGCAGGAAAAACGCCCCCATACGCTATAATGCCGCTAACCCCGAGCGCACGGCCGACAGGTGATGCATCCGGCCCGACCGGAGGGCGCGGCACGGGCGAAAGTGGCGGAACTGGTAGACGCGCTGGCCTTAGGAGCCAGTGGGGCAACCCGTGAGAGTTCGAGTCTCTCCTTTCGCACCAGTTCCTCGTTGTTCACAGACCTTTCGCGGGTGGCTCATGGGTTCCCCGCAAGCTGAGGATCGAATTGATGCAAGTCTCTCTGACCGATACCGGCGGCCTGAGCCGTCGCCTCGAAGTCGCGGTGCCCGCGACCGAGGTGACCCGGGAAGTGCAGCAGCGCCTGAAGCAGCTCTCGCGCACCGCGCGCCTGAAGGGCTTCCGGCCGGGCAAGGCGCCGCTCGGTGTCATCACCAAGCAGTTCGGTGAGCAGGTGCGCTCGGAGGTCTTAAGCGACCTGATGCGCAGTTCCTTCGCCCAGGCGGTCACCCAGGAGAACCTGCGTCCGGCGGCCGGGCCGCGCATCGAGCCGATTGCGCTCGAGCCGGAATCGGACCTGAAGTACGCGGCGCACTTCGAGGTGCTGCCGGACGTGAAGCTCAACCCCGTCGAGGCGCTGACCATCGAGAAGCCGGTGGCGAGCGTGAACGATGCGGACGTGGACGCCATGATCGAGAACATGCGGGTGCAGCGCCCGGTGTACACCGCGGTCGAGCGGCCCGCCCGCGACACCGACCGCGTGGTGTTCGACTACCAGGTGCTCATCGGCGGCAAGCTGATCGAGGACGGCGACGTGAAGAACGCGCAGGTGGTGCTCGGGGCGCGCCAGACCATGCCGGAGCTGGAGGAGGGCCTCAAGGGGGTCAGCGCCGGCGAGGAGCGCAGTGTTTCGGCCGTGTTCCCGGCCAACCACCCGAACAAGCGCGTGGCGGGCCAGCCCGCCGAGCTGCACCTGACCATCAAGGCAGTCGAGGAGTACGCCCTCCCGGCGATCGACGAGGAGTTCTTCCGCGCGTACGGTGTCGAGAACGGCGGCCTGGAGGAGATGCGCAGCGAGGTGCGCAAGAGCATGGAGCGCGAACTGGCCGGCGCGGTGCGCAACCGCGTGCGCGTGCAGGTGATGGACGCGCTGTTCCGGGAGAACCCGGTGGAGCTGCCGCGGGCGATGGTGGACGAGCAGGTCCAGCGCCTGCAGCTGGACATGGCACGCCGCATGGGCGTCCAGGACCCCAGCCAGCTGCCGCCGGCTGAGAACTTCATGGCGCCCGCCCGGCGCCGCGTGGCCCTCGGGCTCTTGATTTCCCAGATCGTGCAATCAAATAACATGCAGGTGGAGCGTGCGACGCGTGCAGGAACGGCTGAACGAGCTCATCGAGAGCTACCCGGACCCGGAACAGGCCCGGCGCGCCTACCTGCAGAACCAGGACGCGATGCGTGGCATCGAGTCCGGTGCGCTCGAGGAACAGGTGATCGACTGGGTGCTCAGCCGGGCGCAGGTCACCGAGAAGCCCTCGACTTTCAAGGAGATGACCGGCTTCGGGCAGGGCGGGGATTCCGGGCACGAGCATGCCCATGACCATGAACACGGCCCGGCTGAGTCCGGCCCAGAACGCCATGAACAGGTGAGTGCTACATGAACGAACGCAATCTGAATCTGGTCCCGATGGTCGTCGAGCAGACGGCCCGCGGCGAGCGCGCCTACGACATCTACTCGCGCCTGCTCAAGGAGCGGGTGATCTTCATCGTCGGCCCGATCGATGACTACATGGCGAACATCGTCGTCGCGCAGATGCTCTTCCTGGAGTCGGAGAACCCCGAGAAGGACGTCGCGCTCTACATCAACTCCCCGGGCGGGGTGGTGAGCGCGGGTCTGGCGATCTACGACACGATGCAGTTCATCAAGCCCGACGTGAGCACCATCTGCGTCGGCCAGGCCGCCAGCATGGGCGCGGTGCTGCTCGCCTCCGGGGCCAAGGGCAAGCGCTTCTGCCTGCCGCACGCGCGGGTCATGATCCACCAGCCGCTGGGCGGCTTCCAGGGCCAGGCCTCGGACATGGAGATCCACGCCAAGGAGATGCTCGACACGCGCCATCGCCTGAACAAGATCCTCGCCAAGCACACCGGCCAGAGCGTCGACCAGATCCGCCTGGACACCGACCGCGACCGCTTCATGGACTGCCACGAGGCGGTCAGGTACGGCCTGGTGGACAGCGTGCTCGACAAGCGCGGGGATCTGGTGCCGAAGCCTGCGGCCAAGGCCTAGAGGCCACCGGCGCGGCTGCCGCTCCGGGCAGCAATTGTCAAAGTGGTGAACCACGTCATACAAAGCCCGTGCGCACAAGGAGTTAGCCGTGCGCCGGCGCTTTGCGCCGTGGCTCGACCGTGCTATAAGAAACTGCGCCCGCCCCAGGTTTACGGCAGGCGCGCCACGTGGATTTCATGAGGCACATCGATGACTGAAGACTCCCGCAGCCGCCACGACGACGGCAAGCTCCTGTACTGCTCCTTCTGCGGGAAGAGCCAGCACGAGGTGCGCAAGCTGATTGCCGGCCCCTCGGTGTTCGTGTGCGACGAGTGCGTCGAGCTGTGCAATGACATCATCCGCGAGGAGCTCGAGGACCGCGCCGAGCGCGCGCGCGACAAGCTCCCCAAGCCCCACGAGATCAAGAAGGTCCTCGACGAGTACGTGATCGGCCAGGAACGGGCCAAGCGCGTGCTGTCGGTGGCCGTGTACAACCACTACAAGCGCCTGCAGACCCGCACCGGGGCGACGCGCTCCAAGGACGACGTCGAGATCGCCAAGAGCAACATCCTGCTCATCGGCCCGACCGGCTGCGGCAAGACGCTGCTGGCCGAGACGCTGGCGCGCCTGCTCAACGTGCCCTTCACGATCGCCGATGCGACCACCCTCACCGAGGCCGGCTATGTCGGCGAGGACGTCGAGAACATCATCCAGAAGCTGCTGCAGAAGTGCGACTACGACGTCGAGAAGGCGCAGACCGGGATCGTCTACATCGACGAGATCGACAAGATCTCGCGCAAGTCCGACAACCCCTCCATCACCCGGGATGTCTCGGGCGAGGGCGTGCAGCAGGCGCTGCTGAAGCTGATCGAGGGCACCATCGCCTCGGTGCCGCCGCAGGGCGGGCGCAAGCACCCGCAGCAGGAATTCCTGCAGGTCGACACCAGCAACATCCTCTTCGTGGTGGGCGGCGCCTTCGCGGGCCTTGAGAAGATCATCCTCAACCGCACCCAGAAGAGCGGCATCGGCTTCACCTCCGAGGTGCGCGACATCAACACGCGCCCGCACGGCAGTGACCTGTTCCACGACGTGGAGCCCGAGGACCTGATCCGCTACGGCCTGATCCCCGAGTTCGTCGGCCGCCTGCCGGTGGTCGCAACCCTGGACGAGCTGGACGAGGCGGCCCTGGTCTCGATCCTGACCGAGCCGAAGAACGCGCTCACCAAGCAGTACCGCCGCCTGTTCGAGATGGAAGGCGCGGAGCTGGAGTTCCGCGACGAGGCGCTGCGCGCCGTCGCCCACCGTGCCATGCAGCGCAAGACCGGCGCCCGCGGTCTGCGAACGATTCTCGAGACCGTGCTCCTGGACACCATGTACGAGCTGCCGTCCATGCGCAACGTGAACAAGATCGTGATCGATGAGACCGTCATCGACGGGCAGACCAAGCCCTACGTGGTCTACGGCACGGACGAGAACCGGCTGGCCAGCGTCGAGGAGCCGCGGCGCGCCTCGGGTACCAACCACTGAAACCCGCCCCGGCCAAGGCCGGAACGATGGCGCCCCGCATGCGCAAGCTGTGGCGCGGCGCTCTTGAAACGCGCAGCCCGCGCCTCAATTGCCGCTACACTAGCGCCACCAAACGCCATCGGCCGTGGTCCGACAGACGCCACGACCGGTCTCCCATGGGTCCATCGAGGGCTTGAGCGTGTCCGAACCAACCATTCCCGTGACTTCCCCGCCGGCTGAACTGCAGAACGTGCCCGTATTGCCGCTGCGCGATGTGGTGGTTTACCCCCACATGGTGCTGCCGCTGTTCGTCGGTCGCGAGAAATCGATCCAGGCCCTCGATGTGGCCATGCGCACCGACAAGCGCATCATGCTGGTCGCCCAGAAGCAGGCGGACGTGGATGACCCGAAGGCGGATGACCTGTACCGCATCGCCACGGTGGCCACCGTGCTGCAGCTGCTGAAGCTCCCCGACGGCACCGTCAAGGTGCTGGTGGAGGGGGTGGACCGGGCGCGCATCGAGAGGCTGCACGCCGGGGAGTACTACTCCTGCGATGCCACGCTGCTGCCGGCCGCGGAGGCCTACGACGAGAAGGAAATGGACGTGCTGGCGCGCTCGGTCATTTCCCAGTTCGAGCAGTACGTGAAGCTGAACAAGAAGGTGCCGCCCGAGGTGCTGACCGCCCTGGCCGGCATCGAGCAGGCCGGGCGCCTGGCCGATACCGTCGCTGCGCACATGTCGCTGAAGCTGGCCGAGAAGCAGAAGGTCCTGGAGATCCTCGACGTCAAGAAGCGCCTCGAGCACATCCTGGTGGCGATCGAGTCCGAGATGGACGTGCTGCAGATCGAGAAGCGCATCCGCGGCCGCGTCAAGGCGCAGATGGAGAAGAGCCAGCGCGAGTACTACCTGAATGAGCAGATGAAGGCCATTCAGAAGGAACTCGGCGAGATGGACGAGGGCGGCAACGAGATCAGCGACCTGGAGCAGAAGATCGCCAAGGCCGGCATGCCCAAGGAGGCGCGCGAGAAGGCCAGCGGCGAGCTCAACAAGCTGAAGATGATGTCGCCGATGTCCGCCGAGGCCACGGTGGTGCGCAATTACATCGACTGGCTGGTCAAGGTGCCGTGGAAGAAACGCACCAAGATCATCAAGGACATCGCCCGCGCCCAGAAGGTCCTGGACGAGGACCACTATGGGCTCGAGAAGATCAAGGAACGCATCGTCGAGTACCTCGCCGTCCAGCAGCGAGTCGACAAGCTGCGCGGCCCGATCCTGTGCCTGGTCGGCCCGCCGGGGGTGGGCAAGACCTCGCTCGGCCAGAGCATTGCGCGCTCCACGAACCGCAAGTTCGTGCGCATGTCACTCGGTGGCGTGCGCGACGAGGCCGAGATCCGTGGCCACCGGCGCACCTACATCGGCTCCATGCCCGGCAAGATCGTGCAGAACATGTCCAAGGCCGGGGTGCACAACCCGCTGTTCCTGCTCGATGAAGTCGACAAGATGTCGATGGACTTCCGCGGCGACCCGTCCTCGGCGCTGCTGGAGGTGCTGGACCCTGAGCAGAATTCGACCTTCAATGACCATTACCTGGAGGTCGATCTGGATCTGTCGGAAGTGATGTTCGTGTGCACGGCCAATAGCCTCAACATCCCGGCGCCGCTGCTCGATCGCATGGAAGTCATCCGTCTGCCCGGCTACACCGAAGACGAGAAGATGAACATCGCGCGGCGCTACCTCGTGCCCAAGCAGATGAAGAACAACGGTCTTAAGCCCGAGGAGCTGAAGGTCTCGGATCCGGCGCTCATGGACATCGTGCGCTACTACACGCGCGAGGCCGGCGTGCGCAACCTCGAGCGCGAGGTTGCCAAGATCTCCCGCAAGGCGGTCAAGCAGCTGCTGCTGCACAAGAAGGACCAGAAGGCCGTGGCCGTCACGCCGCGCAACCTGGACAAGTTCCTGGGGGTGCGCCGCTTCCGCTACGGCAAGGCCGAGGACCAGAACCGCGTCGGCCAGGTCACAGGCCTTGCCTGGACCGAGGTGGGCGGGGAACTGCTGACCATCGAGGCAGCGGTCGTGCCTGGCAAGGGCAAGCTGCAGCACACCGGCCAGCTGGGCGAGGTGATGCAGGAGTCGATCCAGGCGGCGATGACCGTGGTGCGCAGCCGCGCCCAGGTGCTGGGCCTGGAGCCGGAGTTCTACCAGAAGCTCGACGTGCACCTGCACATCCCGGAAGGGGCCACGCCCAAGGACGGCCCGAGTGCCGGCATCGGCATGTGCACCGCGCTGGTCTCAGCGCTCACCCGCATCCCGGTGCGCTCGGACGTGGCGATGACCGGGGAGATCACGCTGCGTGGCGAGGTGCTGCCCATCGGTGGCCTGAAGGAAAAGCTGCTCGCGGCGCATCGCGGCGGCATCAAGACCGTGCTCATACCGGATGAGAATCAGAAGGACCTCGTCGAGATCCCGGACAACATCAAGGGCAACCTCGAGATCAAGCCCGTGAAGTGGATCGACGAGGTGCTGGCGGTGGCCCTGACGCAGCAGCCCATGCCGCAGCAGGCGGCGGACGGCGCGCCGGGTCCGGTCGCCACCGGTGGCCCCGGTGGATGAGAAGCCGGCCCGGCGCGGCGTGCGCCGCATCAAGTCGGACGTGCCGCCGGCTCACTGACGTCGAGGCAGGCTACCGCCGGGCCGGAGGGCAGTGGCATTTTCCGGCCCGGCGATGCCGCCCGTCGTGGCCTGCCTGGCGCTCCTGCTAAAATCCGCGCTCCCCGGCTGCGGGATCCCAGTACCGGGTGCTTAGCTCAGCTGGTAGAGCGTCGCCCTTACAAGGCGAATGTCGGCGGTTCGATCCCGTCAGCACCCACCATTTAAGCTTCCGTTCGGCTCTTGAACGCTCAGGTGTTGAGGTTCTCGACGGGTGTGCCGTTGTTGCAACCGGGTTCACATTGGGTCCCGTCGTAGCGCTGTTACTCCCCGTGGCCAGCCCGCGTTGTATTGTGTGCGGCACTCTATGGAGGACTGTGAGCACCCCGCGGATGTGGCGCCCGTCGCTTTGGGCCGCGATGCGATAGCTGGCGAGATGGACTTCGCCTCGGACTGGCGCGTCAACAATTTTGATCTGATCCGGCTCTTTGCGGCGCTGCAGGTGGCCGTTGTTCATGTGCTGTCCCACTTCGGGCCGCTGCCCGGAAGTTTTCTCTACCATCTGGGCAGCGCTCTGAGCTTGTTGCCCGGAGTCCCGGTGTTTTTCGTGGTCAGCGGCCTGCTCATCTCCCGGTCGTACGAGCAGTCCTCATCGCTGCACAATTACCTGCGCAATCGCTGCCTACGCATTTTTCCGGCGCTGTGGGTGTGCCTGGTGGCCAGTGTCAGCGTCATGCTCGCCATCGGAGTGGGCGTCCTCGGGCCGGTGACGTCGGGCGCATGGCTTCTGTGGTGGGCCGCACAAATGAGCATGTTCCAGTCCTACTCAGCGCCCTTCCTCTCTTCCCTGCACGGAGTGAACCCCAGTCTGTGGACGATCCCGGTGGAGCTGGAATTCTATCTGGCGCTGCCCGCTCTGTACTGGGTAGCTCGCTTGCGGCGGCGTCGCGGCAACGTTGCCTTGCTCGTGCTCCTCGGTGCGAGTCTGCTCACGCAGTGGACGATTACCTACCCCGCAAGCACTCATGCCGCCTCAGACTGGCTCGTCCTAACGCTGTTCCCGTACCTGTGGATGTTTCTGGTCGGGATACTGATCCAAAGAAACTGGGCGCTGCTGCGCGGCGGCCTTGCCAACCGTGCCCATTGGTGGCTGCTCGCCTATCTGCTGGCGTGCTTTGCCGGCCTGGTGCTGCATATCCGCATTACCACAGGAAGCGTCATCATTAACCCGGTGTGCCTGCTCATACTGTCCGGCCTGATCGCGTCCTCGGCCGTCTCCGTCCCGAAATTGGCGGGGCGGATTCTTAGAGGCCACGACGTCTCTTACGGGCTCTATATCTACCACGCCATTGCGATCATCCTGCTGTTGCACTACGGTGCGCCCCCTGGCTGGCTGTCTCTGGGCGCGACCCTTTCCGTAAGCTTTGCGGCCGCAGCGCTGTCCTGGCTGCTTATCGAGCGGCCTTTCCTTGCCCGCAAGCGACTAGCTTTGCATCCCGTAGCGGAACCTGGAAAGCGGATTCGGGGCCGGGTGTGAATGTTTCCGAGCCCTGCACCGCGGAGGTAAAGTCCCTAGCAGGTGACGAGATCGGCGTGTGCAAAGCCCTTGGGCAGTCGAGTAAGGAGATCACCCTCGGGGTCACGCGGAATATGCGGACATCACCGGGCTTGGCATCGGCAGTGGTATGGGGGCCTGCTGCGATACTTTCCGACCATCTTTGCTGAGGCGGGTCTGGCGTATTAGGAAGAAGCGCACGAAGACTTTCCCGCTGTCTCCGCAGTGTGCTCCCTTTGTGCTCCGGTGTGCCCTACTGAGCGCCGTATGGAGCCGGTATCTGCGACCTAAGTCGTTGATGTTACTTTGGACGCTTCCCCTTACAAGGCCAATGTCGGCGGTTCGATCCCGTCAGCACCCACCGAACTCCGCAAGCGCTCAAGTGACACCGGTTTGGAGCTGAAATCTCCCACCCGAAGCGCTTACGACAAGTTCGGCCCAGCGGCTATGGCAGCCCTCAAGCTCTGGCGCGGAGCAGGCCGCTGCGCCGGGCCGGCGGCCGCCATTCGCGCGTGACCGCTGATGAGGCACGCGTGTGTCACCCCCGCCTGGCCCGGCGGCCTTGGAAAGAAGAAGGGACGGAGTCCCTGCGGACTCCGTCCCTTGGTCATGCGCCTACAGTTACTTCGCCGCTTCGGGCGAGGCGACCTTGCCAGCGCTATGGCCGGGGGTGCTGTAGAAGCTGAAGCGATCCTGCGACACCCAGATCGAGATCGGGTCGCCGACCTTGAGCTCCGAGAACTTCTCTGCCTTGCCGTTCACGAGCAGCGAGGCGGTCTGCGAGGGCTCCACGGTAAGCGCGGTGATCGTGTCGCCGGCCACGTTGTGGATCTGCACCGTCATCGTGTGGCCTTCCTTGATATAGACCTTGCCGTCGAACTTGGCGTACTTCTTGCCCTCATACGTGCGCGCCTCGATGCAGGCGGCCGGGGCCTTCGGATACTTGGCCAGGAACGCCTTGCTGAAGGTCAGGTCGCTGCAGGGAATGACCGTGCCGACGTCGGAGCCTACTTGCTGGGCGCTGACCAACTGCGAACCCATCGCGACCGGCAGGACCAGTGCCGTGCAAGCCAACCATCTTGAGATCTTCATTTGGATACATCCTCTTATGTGGGGTAAGCACCAGTGCTCCGCCTCCCCGTGGGTCAGTAGGCTAACCGGCGCCGCTCTCTAATATCACAGTTTCCAAGCCGTGCAACACCAACTTTAAGGGAATTTAGGGCCAGCTCGTATTGCGGCATGTACTGATGCGTGCCGGCAGGTTAGGCGAGGCAGAGGTGGACACGGCCTGTAGCGGCTTGCGCAGGGCCGTGAAATGGGCCGCCGCAGGGGAGGGGTTATCATGGCGCAAACGCCCTTGGGGCCTCGGAGCCAGTCCATGCACGTCCTTACCGCCAGCGGTCCTGCTGCCGGGCGCCCGGATCGGGCCAGCGCGATGCGCCGCCTTCTGGCACCGCAGCATTGAGCTGCGCCGGCCCAGTGCACCGGTTGCCGGGGGCCGCCTGATATGCCCCCACCCGCCCCCCGGTCGCTTGACCTGAAGCAGGTGTGCGCCGCGCTTGGCAAGACCACCGAGGCGTTGGCAGGCGAGCTGGCCCAACCCGGGGCGCTGATGCCTAGCTGGTCGGACTTTGAATGGCAGGTTGCCCGGGCCGTTTGCGCCATCCACGGCATCTCCGGCCTCCTGGCGTCGCAACTACGCTGGAGCGGTCCTGCCCACTGGCAGGCCTTCCTGTCCAACCAGCGCCTGCAGGTGGCCGAGCGGATGCCGCGCATCCAGTCGCTCCTGCAACAGATCGATCTGAGCACTGCCAGGCAAGGGATCCATGTCATTGCCCTCAAGGGTGCTGCGCTACACGCGATGGGGCTCTACCAGCCCGGTGATCGGCCGATGGCCGACATCGACCTCCTCGCGCCTGAACAGGATATTGAGGGCCTCGCCGACATCCTAGGCCGGCTGGGATATCGTGAGACGTTTGCGACCTGGAAGCACCGCGTGTACCGGCCGGTGGCTGCTGCTGTCACCCAGGCCAGATTCGGCGAGCGCAGCACGGTCGAGATCAAGATTGAAGTTCACACGGCAGTCCGCGAGGCACTACCGGTGAGGATCGTCGACCTGTCCAACGCGGTCTTCGGCGCCCGGGCCCGCCCGGGGTTGAACGGCTATCCTTCGGTGGCCGCAGCGCTGCTGCACGTGCTGCTGCACGCAGCCGGGGCCACGGCGTTCAGGGAAGTGCGTGCCCTGCACCTCGAGGACATCTCCCGCCTCTGCAGCCGAATGTCGCCCGCAGACTGGCAGGACCTCCTGCTTCTTGCAGAACGGGACGATGAGCGCGGGATGTGGTGGGCATATCCGCCGCTGGTGCTGGCCAGCCGGTACTACGGTTGTGTCCCAGCGCAGGTGCTGGAGCATGCGGCACAGGCGTGTCCCGAACGGCTCCGGCGCTGGTATCGCGGCCGCTCGCTGACCGAGGTCTCCCTCTCCTATCTGTGGATCAGCGCTTTTCCGGGTCTTGAGTGGGCGGGCTCTGCCCGGGAGATGACCCAGTACGTCGCACGTCGGATACTGCCTTCCGGCGAAACCCTTGAGCTGCGTCAGGAGTTTGCCCTTTCTCAACCCCAGGTGAGCGGCGGGGAATGGTCACAACTGTCGCAGTTACAGCGTGTCCTGCGCTGGCTGGTCGCGCGCCAGCCGCGGTACGCCACCCTGCAGACTGTGCGCGAATCCATGAGCCTCGGGCTCTGAACGACGCCCTAAAAAGCCGGAGCGCATGCGCTGGTCGCTCTGGGCCATGCCGCGCGGACCTACCTGCCCAGCCGCTGGGCGCTGCTACAGGGCCGCCTACCCGGCCCGCCTCAACTAGAACCCGTAGAAGGGTCCGGTATAGCCGCCGGCGGTATGGCCTTCCATGCCCGTGAAGACATTGCGGCCGTAGAAGAACGGCAGCCCGAGGTCGAACTGGATGCTCGTCGTGCCACTGCCCGAACTGGGAATCTGTCCGCCGAGGTTGGGGATCACGGCGGCGTTCGGGTTGTTGGTCAGCTCGGTCTCGGCATTGGCGACCGCGAAAGGTGCGCTCAGCATCGTGTTGTTGGTGCCCTTGAGCGTCGCGCTCAGGTTGAGCGTCGCGTTCGGGCAGTACAGGCCCGCGGCCGTGGTGCAGGCGGTGATGCTGTTGTCGGTGAAGTAGACCGCGTTGGAGCCGCTGTCGAGTGCGCCGTTGTCGAACACCGTGCCGTTATAGGTCGCCTGCACGTAGGCCAAGTCGCTGCTCGCGGTGGCCACGCTCGCGCTGCCGAAGGTGTTGTTGCTCTGGGTGTTGATGCCGAACACCAGCGCGCCGGACAGGGTGCTGGCGCCGCTGCCGGACACTGCCGGGAACTCCACGATGACGCCGTTGTCATCGGAGCTGAAGAAGTTGACGGGGTTGGACACCTGTTGCGCAAGCGCGACCGCGGCCGCTTGGCAGGTCGCGGGGGTTGCGCAGGTGTAGTAAAAGCCGCTCGGGAACCCCGCGCCCGCGCAGGCGCTGCCGCAATCCTGGATGAACGGACCCACTCCCAGTATGCCGTTGGCGCCGAAGCTCTCGACGGAGTTCTCCTGTATCCCGGGACAGTCGGCCGGTACGGTCGGGTAGTTCGTGGCGCCGATCACCTGGACGGCGAGGTTGCTGACGGTCTTGCCCGAGGTGGGCAGCGTCAGGTCAACGACTGCCAGCGGGCCGAAGCTCGAGCCGTCGGCGAACTGCGTGCACTCGGCAATGGCTTTGCCGCCCAAAGTCGGCACATCCAGGTTGATCGTGAGCACCGAGCCTAAGATGCGCAGACCGGAGGATCCGGTGTCCACCTCGATGTGGTCGATGGTCTGGCAGGCCGCGGCGGCGTTGCAGATCTTGATGGTGACGAAGGGGATGTTCACCGCGCGGCTGGTCAGCAGGGCGGGCCCGGTGTCCACGGTGATGGGCTCGACGTTGGGCGGCCCCGGGGTGGCGATGACCTGGGGAATCACATTGACGCCGCTACTGCCGCCGCCGCACGAGGCGATCAGGGTGAGCAGGGCGGACAGGGCGAAGTAGGCGACTGCGGGCTTACGCATACGGGCTTTCATTCCTTGCTGGCGCCGACGGTTACTGGATGTCGTCGGTGGAGAGGTTGGCGGGCATCATCGCCGGCACCCAGGCGCGACCGGCGAAGGCGCGCTGCCGGCCGGTGTTGATGAACATGAAGTCCGGCAGCGCGATCGCCAGCTGGCGGTGGCTGTGAATCGCGGTCGCCGCGCCTTCTTCGTAGCGGGCGTAGTAGGCGCCCAGCACCTGCCGCAGGTCAGGATTGACCAGCCCGTGCCAGGCCACGGCGAATACCTTGCCGTCGCTGCCGACGAACTCGCGCAGCACCGTGCCGGAGGGGCTGGCGATCTCGTGCACCGCGTAGCCGTTGCTTGCGGTCACGCGCACCGCACTCTTCATGCTCACCCCGTCGCGTTGCACGCTCGCGGCATCGCCACCGAGGGCGGCAAGGGTGGGGGCGGCCGCCGCGGCGGTCAGCACCCCTGAAACGACAATCCGGCAGATCAGCTTCATACGAGCCATCCTTGCAAGGTCCATCGAGCCATTGTGCCTCAGGCACGTCCTGATCGTGGAAACCTGTCTGCGTCTTACGACGCCTGCGTGCTAAGGCCGCTCCGGGCCGGTGTCCGATGGCCGCCCGCGCGCCGGGGTCGGATGGGCTGACTTTCAGGGCCTTCGCCGGCTCGCCGGCGCGACCTGCGCCGCCGGTGCCCGCCCGAGCGAAACTGCTTGTGGCCTTATTGATCAATCCGTTAGGATTCGCCCCCCAAATTCGGAGCGGTAGTTCAGCTGGTTAGAATACCGGCCTGTCACGCCGGGGGTCGCGGGTTCGAGTCCCGTCCGCTCCGCCATTTTTGACCTAACGCAGACCAGCCTAAAACATGCTTCAGCGGATCGGTGACAGCCTGCACAGCCAGCGGTACCGGTGGTTCTGGTACATCACCCTGGGCGCCCTGGCGCTCGTGTTCGCCGCCTGGGGCGCCTACGGGGTGGTCAATCTGAACGTCGGCGGCTCCAGTTATGCCGCGGAGGCCGATGGCACCAAGATCCCGCTCGAGCAGGCGCGCAATGTCTGGCAGCGCCAGCAGCTGATGTGGCAGCAGCGCCTGGGGGGAGCCGAGATCCCCGCGGAACTGAAGGACAAGCTGCAGGACCAGACGCTCGAGAAGATGATCGAGACCGCGCTGCTCGAGAAGCGCACCCAGGACCTGGGCTACCGCGTCTCGCAGCAGCAGATGCACGAGGCGATCCTGAACGAGCCCGCGTTCCAGATCTCCGGGCAGTACTCGGCGGATGCCGCCAGGGCCGCTCTTGCCCAGGCCGGCATGAGCATCGAATCCTTCGAGGACCAGCTGCGTACCGACCTGCGCCGAGCCCAGCTGGAGGGCGGCATCCGCGCCTCCAACTTCCTCACCCCGGTTGAACTTGCGCGCCTGAACGACCTGCAGGGACAGGAGCGCGAGGTGCGCTACTTCGTGCTGCCGGCGGATCGGTTCGCAGCCTCCGCCAAGGTGGACGATGCTGCCGTTGCCGCCTACTACAAGGCGCACCAGGCGCAGTTCATGACGCCAGAGTCAGCACACCTGCAGTACGCGGAACTGCGCCTGGAGTCCCTCGCGACACAGCAGCCGGTGAGCGATGCCGACCTGCACGCTGCCTACGAGAAGAACAAGAGCCGGCTGAACGTGCCCGAGAAGCGCCACGCGCGGCACATACTCATCACCGGCAAGGATGATGCGAGTGCGCTCGCCCTTGCCCAGCAGGTGCTGGCGCAGGCCAAGGCAGGCAAGGACTTCGGCGAGCTTGCCAGGCAGTACTCGCAGGACCCCGGTTCCGCAAAGAACGGCGGTGACCTGGGCTGGTCCGAACGCGGTGCCTTCGTGGCACCCTTCGCTGACGCCCTGTTTGGTATGGCGGTGGGCGAGATCAAAGGCCCGGTGAAGACCCAGTTCGGCTACCACATCATCCGGCTGGATGAGGTGCAGGCGGGCAAGGGCAAGTCCTTCGAGGAGGCGCGCCCTGATCTGGATGCGCAACTGCGCCGCGACCATGCCACGGACCGCTTTGGCGAGATCCAGGAACAGCTGCAGACCAAGCTCGCCGAGCCGGGCGCCGATCTTGCGACACTTGCCCAGGAGTACCACCTGGAGCAGGGTGATATCGCGAACTTCACCAAGGGTGCCGGCGCTGCGCCCTTGGGGGCGGCGCCGCAGCTGCAGGAGGTGGTGTTCGCCGACCCACCGCTGGCCAACGGCCGTATCGGTGGCCCGGTGCTGCTCGGGGACGACCGGCTCGTCATCGTCAAGATGCTCGACCACCACGCGCCCGAGCCCAAGCCGCTGGCGCAGGTGCACGATGCCATCGTGGCGGCCATTACCCGGCAGGACGAGTCGCAGGCGGCGCTCAAGGCCGCCCAGGCGGCACGCGAGCGGCTGGCCGCCGGAACCTCGTTCGATGCGGTGGTGCAGGATCTCAAGGTGACCGCGGACCCGGCCCACTTCGTCGGTCGGCGCGACCCGTCAATTGCGCCGCAGATCCGCGAGGCGGTATTCGCGATGCCGCGGCCCGCCGGCAAGCCTGAGTTCCGCGCCCTGGCGCTGAACGACGGTGGCGCTGCCGTGGTGGCGGTGAGCGCACTGCGCACCGCCCCGGCGGCGGACCCGAAGGCACGCCTCGAGGCAGGCCTCGAGGAATCGCAGCGTCAGGGAGCCAATGACGCGCTTGCCTACGACGATGAAGTGCGCCGCACCGCTGACGTGCGCAAGAACCCGAAGGCCTTCGAGTAGGCAAGGCTGACGGCCAAGCCTAGCCTTCACCCTCCACGGGGAAGCTCATGCCGACGGTGCTGAAGCCGCTGTCGACGTAGAGAATCTCGCCGGTGATGCCGGCGGCCAGGTCCGAGCACAGGAATGCGGCCGCGTTGCCCACGTCTTCGGGCGTCACATTGCGCCGCATCGGCGCGATCTCGGCCACCCTGCCGAGCATCTTGCGAAACCCCGGGATGCCCGCTGCCGCCAGGGTCTTGATCGGGCCGGCGGAAATGCCGTTGATGCGGATGCCGCGCGGACCCAGGTCTGCCGCCAGGAAGCGCACGTTGGCCTCCAGGCTGGCCTTGGCAAGACCCATGACGTTGTAACCGGGAATCGAGCGCACGGCGCCGAGGTAGGAGAGCGTGAGCAGCGCGCCATGGCGGCCGCCCATGAGCGGCGCGGCGCGCTGCGCGAGCGCGGTGAGGCTGTAGCTGGAGACGTCGTGGGCGATGCGGAAGCCCTCGCGCGTGGTGGCATCGAGGAAGGTGCCCGTCAAGGCCTCGCGCGGGGCGAATGCCACGGCATGCACCACGATGTCGATCCCGCCCCACTGGCGCTTGATCAGCTCGAACGCCGCATCGGTCTGCTCGTCGATGGTCACGTCCAGCGGCATCACCAGCGGTGAGCCGACCGACTGGGCGAGCGGCACGACGCGCTCCTTCATCTTGTCGTTGACGTACGAGAAGGCAAGTTCAGCCCCCTCGCGATGCATCGCCTGGGCGATGCCCCAGGCGATCGAGCGGTCGGTCGCGACGCCGACGATAAAGGCGCGTTTACCGGCGAGAAAACCCATGATTGTTGGCCTCCGGCTGCGGATTATGCCGGAAAGCCGCGCGCCGGCGGGTCTTTCCCGGTTCAGCCCGGGCGGGTCACCAGGTGGATGCGCAGCTTCTGGCCCGGGTGCAGGCGGGTACCCGAGCTCATGCCGTTCCACGCCAGAAGATCCGGCACGCTGCACTGGAACAAGCGCGCGATCTGCGCCACCGTGTCGCCCTCGCGCACCGTATAGGTCATGCGCCGCGCTTTGTGCGTCGAAGGCGCACTGTCTGCGGAGGTGAGCCTGATGTGCTGACCGGCGCGCAGGGCATCCCCCGGATGCAGGCCATTCATCGCAGCGAGCGTATTGACGTTCATGCCATGGCGCCGGGCAATGCTCCACAGCGACTCACCCCGGCGCACCACCTGCACGTGTGCGTGGCGGGTGGAGCGCCCGGGGCGGTCCACCTGCGCGGCAGCGAGCATGACCTTTTCGGGCAGATCCGTGAGCGCACCGGGCACGCGCACCTCGGTGCCAACGGTGAGCGGCCCGCTCGGCACGCTGTTGAGCTGGCGAATGACGTCCGCCGTGGTGTTGAACTGCTTGGCCACGGAGGCCACGGAATCCCCGCGCTTGACGGTGTAGCGCGCGATACCCGAGCGCTGCTCGTCGCTGAGCAGCAGCAGGTTGTCAGTGAAGACGTCGGCTACGTCGAGCGGCACCAGCAGGAAATAAGGGCCGGTGGGATCGGTGGCGAAGCGATGGAAGGCCGGATTCAACTCGTACATCTCCGCGGGGCTGAGGAAGGCGATCTCAGCGGCGACCTTCATGCTGATCTGGCCGCCCGTGGCGACGCGCGCAAAGTAGGGCAGGTTCGGGATGGGGCTGAATGCCAACCCGTACAGGTCCGGCTGGGTCACCAGTTCCTTCATGGCCAGAAGCTTGGGCACGTAGGCGCGCGTCTCGCTGGGCAGCTTCAGGTCCCAGAACTCCACCGAGCGCCCGGCGGCCCGGTTGTTGCGAACCGCGCGCTCGACGTAGGCCTCGCCGCAGTTGTAGGCGGCGATGGCGAGCAGCCAGTCACCGTCGAATTCATCGTGCAGGTACTGCAGGTAGTCCAGGGCGGCACGCGTGGACTCCACGATGTCGCGCCGGCCGTCGTACCACCAGTCCTGCTTCAGTCCGAAGCGCGAACCGGTGCCGGGGATGAACTGCCACAGGCCCGCGGCGCGCGCGCGCGAGTAGGCATAAGGCTCGAAGGCACTCTCGACCACCGGCAGCAGCGCCAGCTCCAGCGGCATGCCGCGCTGCTCGAGCTGGGTGACGATCTGGTAAAGGTAGTGATCCGCGCGGCCGAACGAGCGCTGCAGGTACTCGGGGTTCGCTGCGTACCAGCGCAGCTGCTGCTCCACGGCGCGCCGCTCCGAGTAGTCATCGAGCTTGAAGCCCGCGCGCATGCGGTCAAACAGGTCCCCGTACTGCGCCGGGTTGATCCGGGTGGTCAGCGTGGGCGTATCGGCGGGCCCGATGACCGCCGCCGCGGCGGCGGCGAGCGCCGGCGCCCCCAGCGGGGGGCCGGCAGGGGTGGCGTCCGGGCTCGATGGCGTGCCCGGCGTCGTGGCAGCCGGTACCGGGGCGGCCGCATGGGCCGGGACGATGGCTGCGGAGTCCCCGGCAGCCGGGTGCGAGGGGGCATGAGCGCAGGCTGCCAGTGCGAGGGCGCTCAGGGCGATGAGCGCATGACGCATTACTCTGGGCGGCGGCGTCGTCGTCAAGTTCCGTACCCTCTGTCGGCGTGCTACTTTCCCGCGCCGGGGCACGGGTCCTTAGTATCTAAGGACGCTACTGGTTCAAGGCGCCGAATTTAACCGGTAAATTCACAGTATTACCAGCAATTCTATCGTGCCAGTTCGCACTTCAGGGATCCAGGACCGTGACGCCGCTCTCAGTCGGTGGTGGGCCTCTGCGCTTGGCCGCGCGCTGCTGGCGGCAGAGTCAGAGCTGCTGAGCGCGGCCCTGGAGGATGTGTTCGGCTGGGAACTGCTGCAGGTGGGCGCCTGGGGGTCCGCCCGGGAGTTGCTCGCCGGCAGCCGAGCGCGCCGGCAGAGCCTGGTATCCGTGCCCGCGCTCGCAGCCGGGGCCGACATCCTGGCGCGGCCTTCGCAGCTGCCCGTGCTCAGTGATTGCATCGACGCGGCGTTGCTGCCCCATACGCTTGAGTTCGCACCCGACCCCTACGCGATCCTGCGCGAGGTCGATCGCGTACTGGTCGCCGAAGGCCAGTTGCTCGTGCTGGGCTTCCGGCCGTGGAGCCTGTGGGGCATGCGCGCACGCTGGAGCCGCGCCGGATTTCCGCCGGGAATGCGGCGGGTGCTCTCCGAGCGGTTGCTGCGCGAGTGGCTGGTACTGCTGGGCTACGCGGTGACCTTCGAGCAGCGCTACCTGTACCTGGGTCCCTGGAGTCGCGGGCTGGCCTTCGGCGAGGGAACCGGGCGCATGCTGCGCGCCGGACTGACGTATCCGTTGCCTGCGGGAGCGTATCTCATCAAGGCACGCAAGCGTATCTATACCCTCACGCCGATACGGCCGCGCCTGCGCGAGAAGGCCGCCGTGATCGGGGGCCTCGTGAAGCCTACGACTCGCGGACAGCCATGATTGACATCTACACCGACGGCGCCTGCCGCGGCAACCCCGGACCCGGGGGCTGGGGCGCGCTGCTGATCATGGGCGCGATCGAGAAGGAGCTGAACGGCGCCGAGAGCCTCACGACCAATAACCGCATGGAGCTGACCGCGGTCATCCGCGCGCTGGAGGCGCTCAAGCGGCCGGTCGAGGCGCGCATCTACACCGACTCGGAGTACGTGCGCCGCGGGATCACCGAGTGGGTGCACAACTGGAAGCAACGCGGCTGGCGCACGGCCGACAGGAAGCCGGTCAAGAACCAGGACCTGTGGCAGCAGCTGGATGAGCTGGTCGTGCGCCACCAGCTCGAATGGCACTGGGTCAGGGGCCATTCCGGAATTCCGGGCAATGAACGCGTCGATCAGTTGGCAAATGCCGCGATCGACGCAATTCAGCAGCTGTCCTTGCGGTAGACTCGGCCGCCATGCGCCAGATCGTCCTCGACACTGAAACCACCGGCCTGGAACCCGAACTCAACCATCGCATCATCGAGATCGGGTGCGTAGAGCTGATGAACCGGCGCGCCACGGGGCGCACGTTCCACCGCTACCTCAATCCCGAGCGCGACATCGACGATGGGGCCCTCGCCGTGCATGGCATCTCGCGTGGCGAGCTCGACGGCCAACCGCGCTTCGCAGAGATCGTCGATGAGCTGCTCGCCTTCGTGAGCGGCGCGGAGCTGGTGATCCATAACGCCGCCTTCGACGTCGCCTTCCTTGATGCGGAACTGGCGCGCATCGCAGGCGAGCCACGACAGATCGGGGCGCTCTGTCCGATACTCGACACTCTGGCGCTGGCGCGCGAGCTGCACCCCGGTCAGCGCAACAGCCTCGATGCCCTTTGCAAGCGCTACAGCATCGATAACTCCGCGCGCGAACTGCACGGTGCGCTGCTGGATGCGCGCATCCTTGCGGACGTGTACCTCGCCATGACCGGCGGCCAGGGTGCACTGGCGCTGATGGACGCCGATGTCTCGTCCCGTGCCGCCGACGGGCCACGCACCACGCGCGTGCCGCTGCGCATTGCCGTGCCGCTGCCAGTAGTCATCGCGACGGCCGAGGAACTCAGTGCTCACGATGCCATGCTTGCCATGATCACCAAGGCAAGCGGCGGGCGCTGCGTCTGGGCTGCAACCGAATTGCGCGACACCCCCGTAGCGCCCACGGAGAAATCATCTGAACCGCAACGCTCGAGTGCCTAAGCACAACACGGTTCCCGAGATCAGGAAGTGCCGCATCGCCGTCGTCGGCCTGGGCTACGTAGGCCTGCCGCTGGCGGTGGAGTTCGGCAAGCACTACGACACCGTCGGCTTTGACGTAAAGGCGACGCGCATCGCCCAGCTGTCCAAGGGGCGTGACGTCACCCTCGAGGTGACCGCTGAGGAGTTGAAGGGGGCCAAGCGGCTGACCTTCACCACGGACCTGAAGAGGCTCAAGCGCAGCCATGTCTTCATCGTGACCGTGCCGACGCCGATCGATGAGTATAAGCGGCCCGACCTTACTGCCCTGGTGCGCGCGAGCGAGGCGGTCGGCGCGGTCCTGAGCCGCGGCGCGGTGGTAGTGTACGAATCGACGGTATACCCCGGGTGCACCGAAGAGGTGTGCGTGCCGATCCTGGAGCGCGTGTCGGGCCTGAAGTTCAACCGCGACTTCTTTGCCGGCTACAGCCCCGAGCGCATCAATCCCGGTGACAAACAGCACCGCCTCACCACCATCCGCAAGGTGACCTCGGGCTCCACGCCGCAGGTCGCTGATTTCGTCGATCGCCTGTACCGCTCGATCGTGACGGCCGGCACCCACAAGACCTCCAGCATCCGCGTGGCCGAGGCCGCCAAGGTCATCGAGAACACGCAGCGTGACGTGAACATCGCCCTGATCAACGAGCTGGCACTTATCTTCAACCGGCTGAATATCGATACCGAGGAGGTCCTCAATGCCGCCGGCAGCAAGTGGAACTTCCTGCCGTTCCGCCCGGGCCTGGTCGGCGGGCACTGCATCGGGGTCGACCCGTATTACCTGACGCACAAGGCGCAGGAGATCGGCTACCACGCGGAGATGATCCTGGCCGGCCGGCGCCTGAACGACAACATGGCGCTGTACGTCACCGGGCAGATCATCCGGCTCATGGCCACCAAGCGCATCCACGTAAAGGGGGCGCGCGCGCTGGTGCTGGGCATGACCTTCAAGGAGAACTGCCCCGACATTCGCAACTCCAAGGTGGTGGACGTGGTGCGCGAGCTGCGCAGTCACGGTGCCGAGGTCGACGTATTCGACCCATGGGCCAACACCGCCGAGTGCCTGCATGAATACGGCATGAAGCCGGTGCGCACGCTCAAGAGCGGCCGCTACGACGTGGCCGTCGTAGCGGTTGCGCACCAGGAGTTCCGCGAGCTGGGCGCGCGCGGCGTGCGCCGGCTGTGCAAGAAGAACCACGTCGTCTACGACATCAAGCAAGTATTCCCGGCTGCTGAGGTCGATGGGCGGCTATGAAGATGCTAGTGACCGGCGCGGCCGGCTTCATCGGCTCGCACACGGCACAGCGGCTGCTTGCGCAGGGCAACGAGGTCGTGGGGATCGATGACCTCAACGACTACTACGACGTGACTCTCAAGCAGGCGCGCCTGGCGCGCCTCCTGCCGCTGCCCGGGTTTCGCTTCGAGAAGCTGGACATCGCCGACGAGGCGGCGATGCGAGGCCTGTTCGCGCGCGAGCGCTTCGCGCGGGTAGTCCACCTGGCTGCCCAGGCTGGGGTGCGCTACTCGCTGGAGCAGCCGCATGCCTACGTCCGCAGCAACGTCACCGGCACGCTCAACGTGCTGGAGGGCTGTCGCCACAACGGCGTCGAGCACCTGGTGTACGCCTCGACCAGCTCGGTGTACGGCGCGAACACCAACATGCCGTTTTCCGTCCACAACATCGCCGACCATCCATTGTCGCTGTACGCCTCCACCAAGCGCGCCAACGAGCTGATGGCGCACAACTACTCGGCGCTGTTCAAGCTGCCCACCACCGGACTGCGCTTCTTCACGGTCTACGGTCCCTGGGGGCGTCCGGACATGGCTTTGTTCATGTTCACGCGCAACATCCTCGAGGGTCGCCCGATCGACGTGTTCAACAACGGCCACCACCACCGCGACTTCACGTACGTCGACGACATCGCCGAAGGAGTGGTGCGCGTGAGCGCACACCTAGCACAGCCGGACCCTGCCTGGCGCAGCGACGCTCCCGATCCTGCCACGAGCTTTGCGCCGTTCCGCCTCTACAACATCGGCAACGGCAGCCCGGTGCCGCTGATGCGTTACATCGAGATCATCGAGCAGTGCCTCGGCAAGAAGGCGCAGAAGAACTTCCTGCCGATGCAACTCGGGGATGTTCCAGACACTTCCGCCGATGTGGAGGATCTGGCCGCCGCCGTCGGCTACCGGCCGGCCACCAGCGTCGAGGTCGGCGTGCGTCACTTCGTCGACTGGTTCTGTGACTACTACGGCTACCAGCGCTGAACAGGAATTCACGCCATGGCTACCTCGGCTAAAGCTCCCGCTGCACCCGCCATGCAGGTCCCGCTGCTTGATTTGAAGCCGCAGTACCAGCCGCTGGCAGCGGAAATCCAGGCGGCCATTGAGCGGGTGTGTGCGAGCCAGCACTTCATCCTCGGGCCTGCCGTCAAGGAACTCGAGGCCGCCGTGGCCGACTATAGTCAATGCCGATACGGAATCGGCGTCTCCTCGGGCACGGATGCGCTGCTGCTGGCGCTGATGGCTCTGGAGATCGGCCCCGGGGATGCGGTGATCACGAGCCCATTCACCTTTTTCGCCACCGCCGGCACCATCGCGCGCGCCGGCGCACGGCCGCTGTTCTGCGACATCGACCCGGTCAGCTTCAATATTTCCCCGGCGGCCGTCGAGAAGTTCATCGCCTCGCAATGCGAGCCGCGCGACAGGCTGCTGGTGCACCGCGCGAGCGGCACGCGCGTGCGCGCGCTCATGCCGGTGCACCTGTACGGACAGGTCGCCGACATGGACCCGCTGATGCAGATCGCGCGGCGGCACGGGCTGAAGGTCATCGAGGATGCCGCCCAGGCGATAGGCGCTGCGGACCCACAGCAACGGCGTGCCTGCAGCTTCGGGGACGTGGGCTGCCTGTCCTTCTTTCCTACCAAGAACCTCGGCGCCTTCGGCGATGCCGGCATGTGCGTCACCAACGATGCGGCACTCGCGGAGCGCATGGACATCCTGCGCGTCCACGGTGGCAAGCCCAAGTATTACCACGCGTTCATCGGCGGCAACTTCCGCATCGACGAGCTCCAGGCCGCGGTGCTGAACATCAAGCTCAAGCACCTGGATGAGTGGAGCGCCGGGCGGCAGCGCAACGCGGCGTACTACGACGCCGCATTCGCCCGGGCCAGGCTGGGCGAGGCGGTCATCACCCCACACGCCCAGGCGGGGGGCGGCACATCTACAATCAGTATGTCATTCGAGTGCGCGATCGTGATGCCCTGCGCCAGCATCTCGCCGGCGTGGGCGTGGGCACGGAGATCTACTACCCGGTCCCGCTGCACGTACAGCAATGCTTCGCCTACCTGGGGGGCGGGCGGGAGACTTCCCGCTCTCTGAGCAGGCGGCGGCGCAGACCCTGGCGCTGCCGATCTTCCCGGAGCTGGCGCAGGCGCAGCTGCAGTACGTGGTCGACTCGATCGCCGCCTACTTCCGCCCCTGAGCCGCGCGCCGGCGCGGCGATGTGCAGCCGGCAGCACAAGGAGACAGCTCATGACACTGGCGATTGAACCGGGACCCCGCACGACCGTGTGGCCGCAGTTGCAGGCCGAGGCCGCGCGCCTGACCGCCACTTCCGTGAGCGGCCTGTTCGCCGCTGACCCGAACCGCAGCGAGCGCTTCACGCGCTCGAGCGCCGGATTGCTGATGGACTTCTCGCGACAGCGCCTCGACCAGGTGGTGCTCGATAAGCTCGTCGCACTGGCGGATGCGGTGGGTCTGCGGGCGCGCATCGATGCCATGTGGCGCGGCGACCGTATCAATACCACCGAGGACCGTGCCGTCCTGCACGTGGCCCTGCGCCAGCCGCCCGGGGCAGCAGTCGGTGGTGCTGCAATCGAGAGGACCGTGCTCACCGAGCGCGCCCGCATGCTGGCCTTTGCCGAGGGCGTGCGCACGGGGTCGATCAGGGGCAGTGCGGGGGAGCCGTTCCGCCTGGTGGTCAACATTGGCATCGGCGGCTCGGACCTGGGCCCCGCCATGGCGGTACTGGCGCTGCGCGCGTTCACCACGGGCGCCCCGCGCTGCGAGTTCGTTTCCAATGTCGATGGCGTGCACTTGGCCGAGGTACTGGAGGGCGCTGACCCGAAGACCACGCTCTTCATCATCTCGTCGAAGACTTTCACGACCCTTGAGACCCAGACCAACGCACGCACCGCACGTGCCTGGCTCGCGCAGCGCCTGGGAGAAGAGGCGGTGCCGCTGCATTTCGGGGCAGTCTCGGTCAACCACCAGGCGATGGATGCTTTTGGCGTGCATCCGCAGTACCGCTTCCAGATGTGGGACTGGGTGGGTGGCCGCTACTCGATCTGGTCATCGATCGGGGTCACGGTGGCGATCGCCATCGGCGAGCAGAACTTCCTGGACTTCCTCGCCGGCGGCCACGCGATGGACGAGCACTTTCGCACCGCCGCATGGGCAGACAACCTGCCGGTGCTGATGGGGCTGCTGGGCGTGTGGAACATCAACTTCGTGGGCCTGCCGACCTTGGCGGTGCTTCCCTATGATGATTCGTTGCGGCGCTTCTCGGCGTACCTGCAGCAGCTGGAGATGGAGAGCAACGGCAAGTCCGTCATGCTGGATGGCACGCCAATCGAGTGCCAGACCGCGGCGGTCATCTGGGGCGAGCCGGGCGACAACGCGCAGCACTCGTTCTTCCAGCTGCTGCACCAAGGGACGCCGCGTGCGGCCTTCGACTTTCTGCTGCCGGCGCGTTCCTCGTGCGACAACCAGGCGCAGCAGGACTTGGCGATTGCCAGCTGCTTCGCGCAGGCGCAGGCTTTCATGGAGGGGCAGAGTGCCCAGACGGTTAAGGCACAACTTGAGGCTCAGAGGATGCCGGCCGCTCAGATCGCCGCTCTCGTTCCGCACAAGGTGCATGCGGGGAACCGTCCCAGCACCATCGTGCTATTTCAGCAGCTCGATCCGGCCACCTTGGGCAGGCTCATCGCGCTGTACGAGCATAGCGTGCTGACGCAGAGCGTCGTCTGGGGCATCAATGCCTTCGACCAGTGGGGCGTCGAGCTTGGCAAGAAGCTCACCGCTGAACTTGCACCTGCCGTACGGGATCCGCACGGCGGCCACCCGTCACCGTCCGGGCTGCGCACGCTCCTCGCAACCGTCGCCAAGTGGCGCGGCGGACCGCCATGAAGCGGCGCTCATTGCTGGTGGGTCCGGCAGCGCTGGCTGCTGCCGCGCAGGTTGCCGCCAGAGCCGCTGGCGTACCCGATGCGGAGGGTGTGGCCAAGCCAGGCTCGGTCGATGGACCCTTTCCGCTTTTCGATCTACGCCGCTATGGTGCCGATCCGACCGGTGCGGCCGCCAGTGATGCCGCCTTGTCGGGTGCGCTGGCCGCCTGTGGCACCAGCGGTGGCAGGATCCGTATCCCCGCAGGGTCGTATCGCTTCGCCCAACCCATAGACCTCTCGGGCCGCCGCAGCGTCATCCTCGAGGGCGACGCGAGCGCCACCGGCGGTGGCCAGGCAGCCACACGCTTGGTTTATACCGGAACCGGTGACGGGGTTTTCATCAACATGAACTCCGCTGTTGGCTGCCAGCTGCGCGGTGTGCAGATAACGCACACTGATCCACATTACACGGGAACGTACGTGAAATGCAGCAACGGCGGCGCCAATGATCCGGCGTTCTGCGCACTGTTCGACTGCGTGCTGGGCTCATCCGCGGGGACCGGAAACATTCACCTCGATCTGGATAAATGCATCGAGTTCACCGCTGAGCGCTGCAATTTCATCCGTGGTAATCCCAGCGTACGCGGGCGGTCAGTCCGCGGTTACTCCAACGTGATTCGTTTCCGTGACTGCCAGTGGGCGGGCTGCCACGTAGTACCGGTGCAGAATGGCGGTCAAAGCTGGACCTTTGAAGGTTGCGCCTTTGAAGGGCTGCTATCCGGTGCCGCGGGGGCCCTGTCCTGTGCGGAGCCGAGCGCCGCCTTCAACGGCCTGGTGGTTGTCGGGTGCTGGTTCGGTGACGCGACGGCAGCCGGGGCGTGGATTGACATCTGCGGCAACGGGGTCTTCATGGGCGGGAACTACATCTCCGGCAATGCCCATGGTCCAACGGGGGTGATTCTGCGCAAGTCCGCGGGTGTGCAGATCGCGGGCAACCTGTGGGATCAGTTGCTCATCGGAATCGACTTTGCCGTGGAGACTTGCCAGGACATCGTCGTGCAGGGAAACATTGCGTCCCTTGTCGGAACCGGTTTCCGCAACGCCCAGAACGTACCCGCGGGTTCGCTGGTCTGGGCGCCAAACTATGGCTTCGGTCAGCCAGGCGCCCACCACCAGCGCCTCGCCATTACCGGCTACGTTGCCGATGCTGCCGCTGGGGTGCTTCGCCAATGGGGAACCGCGCCCGTGCCCGGCGGCAGCGGCATACACCGCATTGAATTTCCGCAGAAATTCCCTGCAGAATGCTTCAACGTCGTCGCCACGCTCGCAAGTGGCACTGCCACCGGGTCGGTCTGCGTCTCCGCTGTGACGGCGGTTGGTTTCGAAGCGAACATTCAGGGAGCAGCCGCGACAGCGTCGCTGTCATGGCAGGCACTCGGACACTAGTCGCTGGCGATGCACCTGTTACGCGCCACACCGCGCGCCCCCGTGATGGACTCAGAAATGGTAGCTGAGCGTGAGTACGCCTCCGCTGATGTTATAGAAACTGTCGGGGCGCGTTGTGTGGATGTCGCTGGGCAGCACCCGATCACGGGCGACGTTGTCGTAGTAACGGCCCTCTATGCCCAGATCCAGGTGCGGCAGGACGTTGCGCCACTGCAGCCCTAGGCCGTAGTAGAAGCCATAGGCGGGAGTTGCCAGAGAGTAACGTGCGGCACCCAGAAATCCGGTCCACGCTAACGGACTGTTGCTAAAGCGGTATCGATAGTCGATGAGGCGCACGCCGATCAGGCTGTGGCCTTGGGTTTCATCAAGCTCCACCCGGGCGCCGAGATCGCTGTGTGCAGATACTGCGCGGCGAGCTCCGAGGGCAAAGTGGGGTTCAGTGGAGAACGAACTGGTCACCGTGGGGGTCAGCTCGGTGAGGTCCGTGCGCACGCGCAGTTCGCTAACGCCGGCTTCTACGAACAACTGCCCTTCGTCTTGCCCGGCACCGCCTGCGGCGCCCTCGCTTGCGAGCAGGACGCTGCTTAGGTGGTCCGTTGCATCGTTGTAGCGGACAAATCCGGCGAGGCGGCTGAAGCTTCGCCCAAAGACGTCGGTGCCGGAGTCGAACTCACCGCCAACGATCACCCCGTGCCACGGGCGCGAGTAACCGAGCGTAAGTTCGTGAAAATGCTGATAGGGAATCTGGCCATACACTTGGTTTTCCAGCATCCGGTAACGCAGTTGAACCTGGCCGCCAAACGTCGCGTCCCACAGAACCCGTGCCATGGCGCTGCGACCGCCGACAGGGTCGTTGTACACTCGTTGATTACCGAACCAATTGCTGACGACAAGGCCGTCGTTGGTCATCCCATCCTGCCAGATCTCATTGACGTACCAGGAGTTCTGCCACTCGGTAACTTCGACAGTAAGGTCGAAACGCTGTGCCAAGCGGGGGAAATGTATGCCCCATGACAACGCAGAGTTGCCCAGCAGGTAATTGCGGCCGTGCGAGGTGTCTTCGCCGGCGTATTCGGCATAGACCGCAAAGGGCACTCGACCGGGAAACAGGAGGCTGCTCGTGACGGAGGCTTCCTGGTTGGTAGCTTTCTGATCGGCAGTCAGATTCTGGTTGAGGTTCGAATAGCGCGAAGGATTGAACAGAGCGCGGAGCAGGTCAGGCAATGAGCCACCGCCTCGTGCGCCACCGCCGAATTGCGCCAGGCGGTTGACGCCGAAGGACCAGCCGCTGACTGGCTCTATGGCCAGCTGCACCCCGCCGAGATAGGGGTGTCCACTGGTGTAGCCGTCTTGCCAGACGATGTGATCGGAGCTGGACATGCGCGCGTCGAATACGTCGTACGTCAGGCCAAGGCGCGTCAATGGCTCGCTGTTGGAGATGCCTATAGAGGGCATCGTCGGCGCTTCGGTGCTCATCAACATGCTGCTGTCGGTCATCGGCGACAGCCAGTGCGGCTTGTAACCAATATCGAGCTGCATCTTGCTGGTGCCGGCACTGAGGTAGGTGCCGGTAAAACTTTGGCGCCCGTCATAGCCGACGCCGCCCAAGTTGATCAGCACGTAGTCATCTATCTGCAAATAACCGGCGAGCGAGGCATTCCACGCGCTGCGATTGAGCTGGCCGTAGCGGTTGGGCAGGGGGTCGTCCGCGCCGTGCGTGCCAGCCGCCTCGACGCTCGCATGCGTAAGCGCGGTATCGTGGGTGTATCGGTCCAGGTACTTCGCGACCTGGTCGCATAGTGGACGATCGATAGCGCAGGCCCTGGGAAGTGCTTCCAGGACCGTGACGGCGGCGATCGGACGACGCAGGACCGGTTTGCCCCCCAGGATCAGAACGCGCTCTATCTGCGCTTCCATTTCCGGCTCGAGGTTGAGGGGCAAGTACGGAGTGACACCGTTGGCAGCGGCCACCTGGACCGCGAGCAGCGTCGCCGTGGCAGCAAATCTCGTTCGTTTCATGGTCTCTGCGAGGCGCGAATCTGACAAGTTCAGTATCGCATGCACCGCCGGGTTCGTCTGCCAGCTGCTCGGTTGAGGTAACCCGCCCAAAGGCCACTAAAGTGCCCTTTGGAGTACAATGCCCAACGCTGCGCCTGCCGGACGCTCACCGCTTCCGTTCCTCGCGCAATCTGGAATTTCAGCCGCGGGGAGAGGGTGGGTTTGAGGAAGCGTTATTCGGTGCCGGCTGCAGCCCTGGTGGTCTTTGTGGCCTGTAGCATTCTCGGCGCGCTGCGTGCACCTGCGCAGACCGTCACCCCCACACCCGAACAGATGCAAATGTTCCAGGGCCTGTCTCCCGAGCAACAGCAGGCGATCCTGCAGGCGCTCGGCGGGGCCAGCGGGATCGGCGGCCTCGGCGGAATTGGCGGGCCGACTGGACTTGGGGTTGGAGGTCTATCAGGGTCGCGTTCGCAGCAGGGCGACCAGCGCCAACAGAATGCGCGAGATAACCGCCGACGCTCGCAATCAGAAGACGACGAGGAACCCGAACCGGTAATCCCGGAACTCAAAGGCCAGGACTGGGTCATCGTTGAGATTGACTACCAGCTGCCGCCGCGGTCGGTGCCCCCCTACCTGCAATCGCTCTATTCCGTGCAGGCAGCGCCGCCGAACGGGGCATCCGGCGCTCAGGGTGCTGCTCAGCAACAAGGTCAGGGCGCACCCGCCAACGCGATCGCCGCGGCGGCCGGCGTTGCGCCAGGGGTTGCCGGCAACGGCTCACAGGCCAGCGACAAAACAGTCGATGAAAAGGCGCGCCTTGATCCGCTCATGGCGTTAATCCGTTCCAAGAACCCATATCAGCTGACTCGCGACGGTGCACTGCTGCTGCCTGGCTTCCCGCCGATGGCCCTTCTTGGCCTGACGGAAGAGCAGGCAACGATGCGCCTGAAGGCGGAGCCCGCGTTCCGCGGCGCGGACGTGCGCCTCACACGCCTGCCGATTAAGAAGACGGGTGTCGAAGGACTTAAGCCGTTTGGCTATGACCTCTTCGACCACGCACCGTCAACGTTCGCTCCTGTCACCAACGTCCCGGTGCCCTCGGAATACATCATTGGGCCCGGGGACCAGATTCAGGTGCAACTCTACGGCGCCCAGAACAGGACGGTAAAACTGGTGGTCTCGCGCGACGGCACGATCACCTTCCCAGAGCTGGGGCCAGTGGCCGTGGCCGGTCAGACTTTCAATCGATTCAAAGACGCGATAGAGGCGCGCGTTGAAAGACAGATGACCGGGGTGCACGCGAGCGTTTCTATGGGCGATACGCGCGCGATACAGGTCTTCGTGATGGGTGAAGCGCGCAATCTGGGCGCCTACACAATTAGCGCGCTCGGAACGATTACTTCGGCGCTGTACGCGGCCGGTGGCGTACGACGGACCGGCTCATTGCGCAATATCGAACTGAAGCGTCAGGGCGCGGTGCTGCGGCACCTGGACCTGTACGACATGCTGATTCGTGGCGATACGAGTGATGACACTAAGCTGCTGCAGGGCGATGTCGTGTTCGTCCCGACCGTTGGTACGACCGTCAGCGTCGACGGTGAGGTCAGGCGACCTGCGGTGTACGAACTCAAGGGTGAATCCACGGTAGCTGATCTGCTGCGCCTAGCCGGCGGCGTCACACCCGAAGCCGACCCGTCCAAAGTGATGCTCACGCGCATTGACGCCCATGAGCGACGCGTCGTGATCTCGGTGGATCTGGCGAGCTCAGACAGGGGTGCGCCGCTGCGTAATGGAGATGTGATTCGCGTGATGCGGCTTCGGCCCACACTGGACTCTGGAATCACGGTGGATGGCCATCTTTATACGCCCGGCACGTTTGCCTATCGCAATGGCATCCGCCTGTCCGACGTCGTGTCATCAGTTGACGAACTCAAGCCCGACGCAGATATCCATTACCTGTTGGTCCGCAGAGAATCCCCAGTCGATCGGCATATCAGCATCTTCTCCGTCGACCTGGAGGCGGCACTTCGCGCGCCGGACTCGCCAGCCGACCTGGAATTAATGCCCCGGGACCGCATCACGGTATTTGATCTGGCGTCTGGTCGCGACCATGTGATCCAGCCGATGCTCGATCAGCTGCGTCTGCAAGGCACCGCGGGCCAGCCAACGGCTGTGGTGCATATCGACGGAAGCGTGCACGTGCCGGGGGACTATCCGCTCGAGCCGAACATGACTGTTCGCGATCTGATCCGCGCCGGTGGCGGCACCATCGACTCGACCTATGGACGCGCGGCCGAACTGACACGCTATAGCGTTCGTGACGGCGAGTCGCGTCATTCCGAACTGATCCGCGTGGACTTGACCGCTGCGCTGCGTGGAGATCCTGCCGCTAACATCGTGCTCCAGCCTTTCGACACGCTCAGCGTGCGGGAAGTGCCACTCTGGGGCGAGATTGAGAGTGTAACGCTCAGGGGAGAGGTGCGCTTCCCCGGGGTTTACTCGATCCGTCGCGGTGAGACCCTGCAGTCTGTGTTGACAAGGGCCGGCGGCTTGACAGATTTCGCCTTCCCGGAGGGTAGCGTCCTGACGCGCGAGTCCCTTAGGAAGCGTGAACAGGAGCAGATGGATCTGCTGGCTGACCGGATGCAGCGTGATCTGTCCATCCTCGCGCTGCAAAGCGCAGCGACCACCCAAGGTGGTGGGGCGGGCGCACTGTCAGTGGGCCAGGCGCTGCTCGGACAATTGCGCGCCTCGCGTGCGGTGGGTCGACTCGTAATCGACTTGCCTCGACTGATGCGCGAACCAAGCAACTCGCCGGCCGACGTCATCCTGCGGGGTGGTGATCAGCTGATCGTACCGCGCACACAGCAGCAGGTGACGGTCATAGGCGAAGTGCAGAATTCCACTTCCCTGCTCTACAGCGCATCACTGTCACGCGACGACTACATCGCGCAAAGCGGTGGCACGACACACAATGCCGACCGCTCCCGGATCTACGTCGTGCGTGCCAACGGCAGCGTCATCGCCCAGGAGGGCAGCCGGTGGTTTAACCGCTCATCGGTGCAGATCATGCCTGGTGACACAATTGTGGTCCCCCTTGATGCCTCAAAGATGCCATCACTGCCGTTCTGGCTGGCTGTCACGCAGATCCTTTACAACGTCGCGATAGCCGTGGCTGCGGTGCACTCGTTCTAGCATGAGTGATCCGGTCACAGCAGAGCGCGATCACTACCTGAGCATCGCGGGTCTGCTCGCGCAAATAAAGGCTTGGCCGCGAACCTTCATCTTGACGCTGCTATTGACGGTGGCCGGCATCATCACTTACTCGTATTTAAAGACGCCTGTGTACCGCGGAGTCGTCAAGGTTATGCCGCGTGAAAATGACAGCATGAGTGGCGGCCTGCAATCCGTGCTGGGCCAGTTTGGTGGCCTAGCTGCCATCGCGGGTCTGTCTGCTGGCTCGGTAAGCGAACAGGAGTCGCTCGCCCTGTTGAAGAGCCGAGCCCTGTTCACGCAGTTTGCGAACGAACAGAACCTGTTACCACTGTTATTTCCGGGCAGCTGGGACCCGGTGGCCCGCCGCTGGCGCACTGATGTCCGCACGCCGACCATGGACGATGCGTGGGGGATGTTCGATGGCAGCATTCGGCGCGTCAGCGATGACCCGAAGACGCAACTGATCACCCTTGATATCACGTGGCGCGAACGGCACCAAGCCGCCGCCTGGGCAAATGAGTTGGTGCACCTTGCGAACGAGCAACTGCGGCAGCGCGCGTTACGCGAGTCTGCTGCAAGCATTTCCTCGTACCAAGATCAGGCAACTCATACCGACGCCGTGGAAGTCCGGCAATCGATCTATAAGCTGATGGAAGTTCAGGTCAACCGCAGCGTTGTTGCCAAATCGCGGCTTGATTACGCACTTACCGTGATCGATCCGGCAGTGGTGCCAGACGCGAATCGTTACGTTTCGCCGCGTCGGTTCCTGATGCTGGTGATTTCAGGGCCACTGGGCCTGTTCGTCGCCGTATGCGTCGTGATGTTTGCCGGGTTTGTCAAGAAAGTCTTGGCAGACATCCGACGCATCAGTTAGGGATTTGGCCGCAATCCCCGCTAACGGGCAAGCTGTGCAAACCCAATCGTACGCCGCACCCTGGACCAGTCGGCCGGCCGTCCTGCTCGGGTGGTTGGCGATCTTCACCGTGCTGATGGCCTTCGACCTCGGCCTGGACCGCACCTTTCTCAGCGACCAGCAGAACTATCTCGACAATTTCACGAACGCGGTGAGCCTCAACTGGGCCCACGCCATATTGGCGGGGGGCTCCATCTGGAAAAGCATTCTTGTAGGAATATTCAGCGAAGAAGGCTTGTGGCAGGTTTGGGCGACGGGTTTGGGTTGGCTTCTGGAGCCCTCCACCGCAGTACTCGTGACCGCATGCGCAATAAGCGCTTTGCTCGCCTTCGCCGTGGTGCGACTTCCCGATCCCATCCTGCCGCTTATTCTCTGGCTATTGCTGCCGGTGGGCTTCGCTGCGATCGGGCTGCTGCAGCTCCGCCAAGGTTTTGCCTTCGCCGTCATGATGTACGTTGCGCTGCGCCTGGAGCGGCCCGTTCTGGCCACTGTGCTCGCGGCGATGATCCATACCACGTTCGTTCTAGCGGTGCCGATCACGCTAATCGCATGGCTGTGCGGACGCAGATACCTGCTGGCGATGACGCTGGCCGTTGCGTTGGCGATTTCGATAGCGTACATCGGCAACATGCTGTTCGAAATGTTCGGTGGTCGGCGTCTGAGGGTTTACAGCGCCGGCGACACCGATGCCACCTCCATTTCGTACGTGTTCGGAGCATTGCTCTGCGTGCTCCCGTCGTTGCACCGGCTGCTCGCGCCACAATCGACAGGAGAAAGCGATGGTCAGAGGCGCGTTCTCGCAAACATTGCAGTCATGCATGTTGGCGTAGTGGCTTTCGTCGTAAGTTGCTTCTTTGTCTTCCCTCTGGGCGCCGGTCGGGTGGGCTACTTGGTAATGCTGCTGCTCATTCCAATCTTGCCCACCCTGCGGCGGCGCGATGGCAGAATCGGTACGGCATTGTTTGCGCTACTGATGCTCTACTTAGTCTATCTCACCACTAAGAGTGCTTTAGAGGGTACTTACGACGTCTATTTTTCAGGCTGAGGTAGGGCGAGAATGCGAATCGCACTGCTGATTTCCAGCCTGGGGCCGGGTGGGGCGGAGCGCGTCATGGCGGTGCTCGCTAATGGGCTGGCAGCACGCGGCCACTCCGTCCGTCTGATCACGCTTGCCGGACGAGAGCATGACTTCTACGTTCTGGATAGGCATGTAGAGCGCTGCGCCTTGGGTCTAACCGGCGACTCCACTGGCAAGCTTGGTGCGGTTCTCGCCAACGTGCGCCGGCTGACGGCGCTCCGCCGGGCCATTCTGGCGGCGACTCCGGACACGGTGCTCTCGTTTGTCACGCGAATGAACATTCTTACGATAATGGCCTGCGCCGGGCTGCCGACTCACTTGGTGATTTCTGAGCGCGTTGACCCTGCCAGCCACGGCGAGGCGGCTGCTTGGAACGTGTTGCGCTGGTGGACATACCGGCGGGCAGCACACGTGGTGGTTCAAACTGAGGCAATCGCCCGCTGGTTTCGTGCGCGGCTGCCGCATCCTGAGCGAGTTGCGGTGATTCCTAATCCGGCGACGCCACCTGGTGAACCGCGCCGAGCGGGACCTCGGCCAGCGCAGCCCTATTTACTGGGAGCCGGACGACTAGTGCCGCAAAAGGGATTTGACCTATTGATTCGCGGCTTCTGTCTAGCGGCTGCGACCCTGCCTGACTTTAAGCTGATCATTGCCGGGGAGGGCGGTGAGTCGCATGCGCTTAGGGAACTGGCGAACAGCTTGGGAAGGGGATCGGCCGTCATTTTCGTCGGCGCTGTGCACAATCTAGCTGAGCTGATGCGCGGCGCCACCGCGTTCGTGTTGTCCTCGCGGTATGAAGGGTTCCCAAACGTGCTCCTGGAAGCGCTCGCTTGCGGTGTGCCCACCATTGCGACGGATTGCCCGGGAGGGGTGCGTGAGATACTTGACGATGGCAGGTGTGGGGTCCTGGTGCCGTGCGAGGATCCGCAGGCCTTGGGCACTGCCATGGCTAGGCTCGCCGTCGATGCCGAGTTGCGTCGCACGCTTGCTCACCTGGGGTCGCTCGCTGTCAAGAGGTACGAGCTTGCAGGCGTGCTCGATGCCTGGGAAGCGGTATTGCGGACACATTCAAGATGACCAAGGTGCTACGTGCTGCGCGCACGGTGGTTGTATTCGGTATTGTCCTTCAGGGCGCCGGCGTCGCTAAGCTACTTGTGGTTGCCAATTACTTTGGCACTGGCCCCCTGCTTGATGCTTATTACTTGGGGCTGGTGATCCCAACGTTCGCCGCTGCAGTGGTCGCCGGAATACTGCAGACCAGCTTCGTTCCGGTTTACATCCGTGCCAAGTCGCGGGCGGACGACGAAGTTGCGCATAGGATGGCGAATTTTGCACTGACCTGGTCAGCCCTCACGCTCGGGGGGGTAGCGCTTCTGGCGACCCTGGCGCGGGGCGCTGCGCTCATGCTCCTGGCATCTGACTCGAGCGTGCAGACACGCGCTGAGCTGCACGCAGCCTTCCTGCCGTTGCTGTGGATGGCGCCGCTCACGAGTATGGCGGACTGCGGTGCAATGCTCCTTAACGCCGAGGGGAAGTTTGCGGCAGCCGCAAGCGCGCCTTTGCTCAATATAATCGTTGGGACGCTCGTGCTTGCCGGATCACGCGAGCTGGGCATCTACGCGCTGATTTGGAGCCTTCTGGCAGGCCTGGCTGCACAGCTCGTTGTGGTTCTGCTTGCGTTGCACGGCGCGCGAATTCGACTGCGGCCGCAGTTGGTGTTCCCGTTTTCGATTCAGCAAGCGCTGACGTCGGTCGCGCTGCCCGTGCTCATTAGCAGTATTCTCGGCAATCTCATTCCTGCATTTATCCAACTGATCGCGGCGCGCGCCGGAGTCGGTGCCGTCTCGGCAATGGGCTATGCATCGCGGCTGCACAATGCGGTGGTACAGGCGATAGTTATCTCAGTATCCGTGGTGCTGCTCCCCCACTTCGCCCGTCTCACGGCGGAAGGCAGGAAGGCAGAGCTGCGCCAGAGCCTGGAGCGAGTATTCGCAGCGACGCTGTTGTTCTTTACAGCCGCCGTTGTGTTGGTTGCCGCCAGCGGCCCCAGGGTGCTTGGCATTCTCCTGCAGCGCGGTAACTTCAGCGCCGTCGATGCGCAGCAGGTGGCGGACGTTTGGCTGGCACTGACGATAGGGCTGCTGGGTGCGACCTGGGGCATCTTTCTCGCGCGCCTGTTTCAGGCGCAGCGCCAGCCGTGGGTTATCGCTAAGCTTGCGGTCGTTTCGGTCGTGGTTAACGCAGTGCTGGCATTTACATTTATGCCGTTGTGGGGAGTCGTGGGTGTTGCTGCCGCAAGTTCATTGGCTTACACGATTATCATGGGTCTATTTCACCTCCGGGCTGATCGTGCTTTGGGACGGGTACTGAGCAGCGCGGCGCTTAGTTTCGCGGCGCGTGCGCTTCTGGGTAATGCTGTCGCCTATGCCCTCGCTGTGTGGTTGGAAAGCGCCCTGACAGCCTATGGCTCGGTGGCGATCGTCACGGCTCAAGTACTCGTGGTCGCGATCATAAACATGCTCTTGGCGCGCGGTGCGCCGCTGCGGCTGGCCTTCCACACGGTATTCGAGGTCTGATGGCCGGGTCAGTGTTGGTCGAAGTTCCTTGCCCGGTATGCGACAGCGTGTCCTCCAGCTTCGTGGGCACCGTCAAGGATTACCTGCTGCGGGTAACCGACGCGACGTTCGCAGTGCGACGGTGTCGGCGCTGCGGCGCGGGCTTTTTGTCGCCACGTCCGGCAGCGGAGGACATCAGTAGCTACTACCCGGATCATTTCTACTGGAGCTTCGAGCAGGCTGCGGAGCCGATTGCGGCGGACCAAGTGCTCGCGCAACGCGGGACCCAATTGCAGGACAAGCTGCGTCATATAGCGCATTTGCAGCCTGGCAGCCTGCTGGACATTGGCGCCATGAAGGGCGAGTTCTTGCGAGTCGCGGCCGACGCGGGTTGGCGCGCGCAGGGCGTGGAATTTTCCGATAGGGTTCCCAATCTGTTCGGCGTGCCGATTCGCTATGGCGAATTTCTGGACATGGAGTTTGAGGCGCAATTCGATTCTGTCACCATGTGGGCTGTGCTGGAGCACGTGTATCAGCCGCGGCAATACGTTCACAAAGTTGCGCGCCTTTTGGCAACAGGGGGTTCGTTTGTCGGGGTCGTGACAAATTTCAACAGTTTTCAGGCGCGATATATGGCGGCGGATGACTACCCCCGTCACCTGACACTGTTCACGAAAGGAAGCCTGAGTAGGTTGCTCGCCGAAGCCGGACTGGAACCGGTGCGCTTCTGGACCGATCAGCATATGTTTGGGGGCTCTCTGCGCGGGGCACTGCTATGTGGTGTCAAGCGGGCCCTCGGCTACGGGGCAGATGAGTTGCTCTATGAAATGCGAGACCGGAACGACGTCGAGGCGTTCTGCTGCAAGTTCCATCACCGTCCGTCCAATGTGATGAAATGGCTGAGTCGGCTGGATAGCGCCGCTCTTTGGCTGCCCGAGAAACTACTCGACCTGTGTGGCTGCGGCCTCAACCTTGGTTTTGAGGCGCGCAAGGTGGCGCGGTGATCGCGGCAGGCATCGACGTACCGTCGCGAATATGCGACTGATCCTGGTCAGCGGCCTCTACCCACCGGTGCTGGGCGGAGCGGAGCTGCAAGCCCAAAGCTTGGTGCGCGAGCTGGCTTCGCTAGGATTGCGTGTTGCCATTCTAACGCGGGCGTGCAAAGGAGTAGCAGCCCACGAGTTTGATGGTGGTATTGAGATATTTCGCGCCATCGACGCTGTGCACCTAGGTCCCCTTTGGGGGCTTACGTACATGTGGAATACCCACAGGTGGTTGCGCCGTCTGAGCGAAAAGTGGGACGTCGTGCATTCCCAGCAGGTAGCGCTGCATGCTTGGTCCAGTGTACGGGTGGCCCGCTTGCTGGGTAGGCCGTGCTTGATACGCTGCTCTTCCTTCGGGGAAGGTGGGGACCTCGCGACGCTGCGCGCCCAGCGGTTCGGACGTCAGCTGATCCGGGAACTGCGGGGCGCAACTCGATTCGTTGCCCTGACCGAGGCAGGTGCGGGTGAGGCGGTCGCATATGGAGTGGCTGCCGGGCGTGTGCGCGTGATTCCCAACGGCGTCGACCTGGAACGATTTCGAGCCCAATCATGGCCTGAGTTGAGCCAGGCGGAACCGCTGCGGTTGCTGTTTGTGGGTCGCTTAGCCCGTGAAAAGGGCCTCGACGTACTGCTGGAGGCGCTATCAACGGCGACCCTGCGAGGCCGCTTCAAGTTACGAATTGTAGGCACGGGAGATGTACTCCCAGCCTTGCAGGCGCAGGTTAGAGCTTCCGGGATCGCGTCCATGGTGGAATTCTGCGGACCTCGCCCGGCAATCGTGGAGCAATATGCGTGGAGCGAGCTCGTCGTCGTGCCTTCCAGATTCGAAGGAATGCCGAATGTTGTTCTCGAGGCGATGGCTTGCGCGCGACCGGTACTTGGCAGTCGCGTGAACGGTACTGCTGATTTGATCTCCGAAGGACGCGAAGGCTGGCTGGTACCCAGCGAAGACCCCAGCTCACTCGCGCAAGCGCTGGATCGGCTGGCAGCCTCGCGCGTGACCTTGCCTGCGGTTGGCGTGCGCGGCCGTAGTTCAGTCGAGGCATCGTATTCAATTCGCAAGGTCGCAGCGATGTATCTACGCGAATACGAAGCGATGCTCTCCGAAACCTCAAACCCCCGCCCCTAGGTTGCAGCGGGTGGATGCGTGCTCAAGCCTTAGCGATACCTGTATCATCAAAGAGTCGGACCCGGAAAGTACTTCTCCATCATGTCTAAATCGCGCGACCTCCTCGAGCAGAAGTCTCATTTTGCATTTGGCAGCAACTGGGCTAGCTACGCCAAGCTGGTCACCGACTCGCAAATAGAGGAGGCCGTCTCGAGCCTCAGGAGGCTGACCGGTGACCTTACCGGCAAACGGATGCTGGATATCGGCTGCGGCTCCGGGTTGCACGCACTGGCTGCGCTGCGCCTCGGGGCACGCGAGGTCGTGGCGCTCGACATCGACGCGGATTCCGTGGCGACCACCCGTAAATTATTGCAGGCACACGCTGCCGGCGAACACTGGTCGGTACAGGAAAGCAGCGTTTTTGCGCTGCAGGCCGATTCGCTCGGCCGTTTTGACGTCGTCTACTCCTGGGGTGTGCTTCATCACACCGGCGACATGTACGGTGCCTTGAGAGCAGCCGCCGCGCTGGTGCTGCCGGGCGGACAATTTATCTTTGCTTTGTACCGCCGCACTCGGTTGTGTTGGGCGTGGAAGATTGAAAAGCGCTGGTACGCGGGCGCTGGCAAGACGGCACAATCCCGGATGAGATCGATCTACATACGCCTGTTTCGATTGGCCATGCGGCGCGACTTCGACAGTTACGTAGCCAATTATGGTAGTGGCCGCGGCATGGATTTCTATCATGACGTGCACGACTGGCTTGGGGGCTGGCCGTACGAATCGATCTCGCCGCAGGAGGTCGACCAGCTGATGCGGCAGTTGGGCATGCGCGAGGTCCGCTCGTTCATCCATCCGCGCAAGGAACTGGGCCTGTTTGGCTCGGGTTGTGACGAATTCGTTTACGAGAACGTGGCGCCCTAGTGTGCGGGATTGCTGGATTCATTCATTCGCAGACCGCGGATCTGGAGCGGGCCTGCCGGGCCATGGGCGATGCTCTGATCCACCGCGGTCCCGATGACGGTGGCTTGTGGGTAGATCGGGAGATCGGCGTGGGTTTGGCCCATCGGCGCCTGTCGATAGTCGACCTATCGGCTGCCGGCCACCAGCCGATGAGTTCCCGCAGCGGGCGCTACGAGATCGTCTTTAACGGCGAGATCTACAATCACGTGGAGCTGCGCAGGCAGCTGGACCGGGGCAGCACCGATGCGCTCGCGTGGCGGGGTCGTTCCGACACCGAAACGCTGCTTGCCGCGATCGAGGCCTATGGCCTCCAGCCCGCTTTGCAGCGTTGTGTGGGTATGTTCGCTCTCGCGATTTGGGATCGGCAGCGGAAAGTCCTGACGCTCGCCCGTGATCGGCTGGGGGAGAAGCCGCTGTATTACGGACGTTGCGGCGGGGCCTTCCTATTTGGCTCGGAGCTGAAGGCGCTGCAGGCGCATGAAGCCTTTGAGGCCAGGGTCGACACTGACTGCCTCGCACTGTACCTGCGACACTGCTACGTACCGGAGCCTTTTTCCATCTTTCGCGGGATCCGCCGTGTGCCGGCCGCAAGCATCGTGGAAATCAACCGGCACGGGCACCCCGGTGAGCCGGTCACTTACTGGAGCGCGGCACAAGTTGCCGCACAAGCCAGCCAGTTTACCGGCAGCGACTCCGAGGCTGTCGATACGCTCGATCGTGTGTTGAGCGAGGCGGTCGGCCTGCAAATGGTAGCGGACGTGCCGCTTGGTGCATTCTTGTCCGGAGGCATCGACTCCTCGCTGATCGTTGCGCTCATGCAAAAGCAGTCCGCGCGCAAAGTGCACACTTTTACCATCGGATTCAGCGAGCCGAAGTTTGACGAGTCCGGCTACGCCCGGGCGGTGGCGCGACACCTGGGCACGCAGCACACCGAGCTCATCGTCACGCCGGCGCAGGCCATGGAGGTCATTCCACGGCTGTCGACGATTTACGATGAACCGTTCGCCGATTCATCCCAGATCCCCACGTTCCTGGTCTCGCAGTTGGCGCGCGAGCACGTCACCGTGGCCCTGTCGGGTGACGGGGGCGATGAGCTCTTCGGCGGCTACAATCGCTATGCATGGGCGAAGCGCATTTGGGGCGCCGCGGGGCTGCGAAGGCCCGTGCGCCAAATGGCCGCGCGAGCCATCCGCGCCTTTTCGGCGGATCACTGGGACCGATTGTTTACCCATGCCAAGCACGTGCTGCCGCGCAGCTGGCAGACAGTGCACATGGGCCACAAGCTCTACAAGTTTGCCGACCTGATGAATTGCACGCGCGGGGAACTCTATCTGTCACTGGTGTCGCACTGGCCTGCGCCGCAGACGGTGGTGAACGGCGCCACCGAACCAGCCACCCCATTGCGAGCATTGATTGCCGAGCCGACCAGTCGCGGCTTTGATGAAAGCATGATGTACTGGGATTTGCTGACGTACCTACCGAATGACATTCTGGTCAAGGTCGACCGAGCTGCCATGGCCGTTTCGCTTGAAACGCGTATACCGATGCTTGATCACCGCGTCGTGGAATTTGCATGGTCGCTGCCACTACACATGCGTGTGCGGGCAGGCCGCGGCAAGTGGTTGCTGCGGGAGCTACTAAGTCGCTATGTCCCGCCTGCACTCACCGAGCGACCGAAGGTTGGCTTTGGAATTCCTATCGACACCTGGCTGCGCGGTCCGCTGCGGGACTGGGCAGAGGACTTGCTGGATGAATCGCGGCTGCGGCGGGAAGGGTTCTTTAATGCCGCCGCGGTTCGTGAAAAGTGGCTCGCGCATAGCAAGGGACATCAGGATTGGGCCTACTGGCTATGGGACATTTTGATGTTTCAGTCGTGGTGGCAGGACCAGCGGTCGTCGACAGGTCCATCGTTGGCTGTCGCGGGCGTGTGCGAGCGCTAGCAGCCTGTCGGACTTATTGGCACCGTGAAAGAAATGCGCGCTCTATGTGTAGCGCATTGCTCGCTTCGCGGATTCCGCACTGAACTCCTCACGAGCAGCAGAGAAGAATGTATGCACTGGGTGCAAGACGAAGGATTGTTGGTTTCGCGCTTCAAGAGCCCAAATCCGCAAGGTCGCTAGGTGAGATTGATCCCCCGTCGAGTCGGTCGGATGGCAACGCGCGGTAGAGTCATTGCCGACACGGAGATCACTCTAGGAGTCCCCGACTTGAGTGGGGCCGCGCCTGAGTTGCTGCGCGGAAGTGGTCTGACTCTGGCGCGCCGCGTAGTGCTGGTCGTGGGATCGACGGCTGTGGGAGGTGCGGAGCGAGTCGCGGTGACGCTGGCCAATGCGTGGGCCGCGCAGGGTCGAGAGGTCTGGATTGTGTCGAGCTTCTTGGGGGGGCGCAGTACCTTTTATACGATTGACGCCAGGGTTTCCCTGCTGTATCTGGCGGACTCAATGTCACGCCCACCGCAGCGAAGGTGGCTCGCGGCTTTTCACAAGATTTGTGCGCTGCGTCGGCTTATCGTGCAAATCAATCCCGACGTTACGGTTTCACTGCTCACTAACGTCAACGTCCTGGCTATCACGGCACTCCTTGCGCTGAGGATTCCGCTGATCGTCTCAGAACGTGTCGACCCTGCGGCAGACGTCGAGTTGCCTCGTGCCCTGCAGATTGCGCGTGCGCTGTCTTACCCCTTCGCGGACTGGTTGGTCGTGCAGACCGCAGGAGCAGCCGCAAGCCTCGCTAAGCGGCTGCGCAGAGTTTCGCGCGTCGCCGTCATTCCCAACCCAATTCCGGGTGCGCTCATGGCTTCGCAGGCACGAGCCGGACACGATGGCACTGAGGGTACCGTGATTGCGATGGGTAGACTCTCCGCTCAAAAAGGCTACGCGAAGCTTATTCAGGCATTCGGCAAGGCGTTTGCAACCGATTCCGGGTGGCGATTGCAGATCTGGGGCGATGGTCCCCTGCAATCAGAGTTGCAGGGACTGATCGAGGCACTGCGCTTGTCGGGCCGTATCCGGCTCTGTGGTCAGACAGAGGAGCCGTGGGCCGTGCTCGCCGCTGCTCAGATCTTCGCCCTGACCTCACAATATGAGGGATTTCCGAACGCAATGCTGGAGGCTATGGCCCTCGGCTTGCCGTGTGTTGCCTTCGACTGCCCGTCGGGGCCACGCGAGCTGTCTGACGCAGGCAGGGCGGCAATCATTGTGCCGCTCAACGACGTCGAAAAGCTTGCACAAGAGCTGAAGAATTTGGCGACGAATCGGGACGCCCGTGCGCAGCTGGGTGCGCGGGCGGCGGCCTTTGTGCGCCAAGAGTTCTCCGAGGCAACTGTTCTGGCCCTATGGGACGAACTGTTCGGTCAGATCCTTAGGCGCGCACCGGAATCGCGGCTACTACGGTAAGCTGTACGTTGCAGTGTGACCGGAAGGCAGGAGTGCAAAGATCGGCGCGCCTCGTGAAGACAGAACAGCGGCACGTCTCCGGCAACGTTTGCCCACGTTTGTGCGAGTGATCCACGTCATTTCCGGGCTGGATCAGGGCGGTGCGGAGGCCATGCTCGAGAAGTTGCTGCTTGCGGGGCGACGCATCGACCCGCAGATTGAGCAGTCGGTCATCTGCCTGGGGGAGCCGGGCGTGGTAGGCGAGCGTCTCACGCAGGCGGGTGTGCAGGTGGAGGCGCTGGCTCTGCGACGCTCCGTCCTGCACCTGTTCAGGCAGCTGGTCCGCCTCACCGAGGCGTTACGTGATCCTGACTCCTCCCTGGTCGTGCAGACCTGGCTTTGGCATGCCGACCTGCTAGGCGGCATTTGCGCACGCTTGGCAGGCAACCCTCGGGTGGTGTGGAATTTGCGAAACTCCATGCCCGGCCTTGCTGCCACCAAAACCTCCTCGCGCGTGGTGGCGTATATGTGTGCTGGTCTCTCGCGGTGGGTGCCGGCGCGGATCGTGTGCAATTCCGCAGCCGCGCTGCGTGCGCACACGGCGATTGGTTACTGCCGCGCCAAATGCGTAGTCATTCCCAACGGCTTTGACACGCGCCTCTTCACCCGTTCGCCGCCAGCACGCGCTGCCATGCGAGCCTCCTGGGGCGTGCAGCCGGCCGAGCTGCTGGTTGGGATGGTTGCGCGCGTCGATCCGCAAAAGGATCACGCGACTTTCATCCGCGCAGCTCGCAGCGTAGCCAGCGCAATGCCCGGGGTGCGGTTCGTTCTTGTGGGAGCCGGAGTGACCACAGATCCGCTCATACGTACGCTGCTGGAAAAGCTGTCCCTGGCGGACCGGTTTGTGCTGGACGAGCAGCGCAGCGACATTCCCGCCGTGATGAGTGCCCTCGACCTGTTTTGCCTGGCGGCAAAGAGCGAAGGCTTCCCCAATGTCGTTGGGGAAGCGATGGCTTGTGGCACCGCGGCAGTTGCGAGTGATGTCGGCGACATAAGGGAAATCATCCCCGACGAGCGCTGTGTGGCAACGCCCCAGGATCCGGATAGTCTGGCGAGTTGCATGCTACGTGTCCTGTCCCTGAGCGCCGCGGAGTACAGTGAGCTCGTGGTTAGGCAGCGTGAGGTTATCGCGGAGCGCTTCGACATCGACTCCGTATGGCGCAGGTATCGTGAGCTTTACAGTGCAAGTCTCAATGGTCATGCGGTCTAGCAATCGTGCGCACGCCGCGGTGCAGGCCTTGGCCCAGGGCCGCGCGCCGGTGATGCTGCGGGTTGCGGGGACGCCGGAGGCTACTGCGGCGGCTGCCTGGCACGGAATGGCCGCTACGCATGGATGAGAGTGCTGGCGGCGGCGTTTTACTGTTCGTGGTGAACGTGGCCTGGTTCTTTGCGTCCCATCGCATGGTGCTCGCCAAAGCCGCCATCGCCGCAGGATACCGTGTGCATCTTGCCAGTGATATCGAGGAAGATGCCGAGATCGCTCAGATTGAACGCGAAGGCATTCAGTTCCATCGCGTGCACCTCGCGCGCAGCGGCTTGAATCCCTTCGCTGAATTGCGGACCAAGGGCGAATTGCGGGCCGTGCTCAGGTTGGTGCGCCCCGATCTAGTGCACAACGTGACCGCCAAGCCCGTCGTCTATGGGTCCCGCATCGCACAACAACAGCGGGTCCGCGGCATCGTAAACGCGATGTCGGGATTCGGCTACGCCTACAGTGCGGGGCCACGGAGGCGTCTGTTACGAAGACTACTCGATGCCTCTTACGCGCGCGCCTTTGCGCCGCACAACGTTCGGGTCATCGTGCAGAACGAAGACGACTACGCGGACGTTGTACGGATTTGTCCCGCCGCCGCTTCCCGAGTATCTCTGATTCGCGGTTCGGGAGTTGACCTGACCGAGTTCAAGTACTCACCGGAGACGCAGTCGCCGCCGGTGGTCACGCTACCGGCTCGGTTGCTACGCGAGAAGGGCATCCGTGAGTTCGCGGAAGCCGCTAGGCAGTTGCGCGCCGATGGGGTAGCGGCGCGCTTTCTGCTGGCGGGGCGTCTGGACCCGGGGAATCGGGGCGGCCTGCAGCTGCAGGAAGTACAGGCGTTATGTGCGGATTCCGGCGTGGAGTGGATCGGGGAGTGCCACGACATGCCTCGGCTCTTGCGAGACAGCCACATCGTATGTCTTCCATCCTATCGCGAAGGCATGCCGAAGGTGCTGCTGGAGGCCTGCGCCTCGGGCAGACCGGTGATAACGAGCGACGCGCCGGGTTGCCGAGATGTGGTCCGCTCCGGGCTCAATGGACTTCTGGTGCCACCGAGAAACGCGAAGGCGCTTGCCGACGCGATCCGTCAGCTCGTCCTCGATGGCGTGCAACGCAGGCAAATGGGGCTGCAGGCACGCCGCGTCGCTGAACATGAGTTTGGAGTGGCGGGCATTGTCCTAGCGCACCTCGCCATCTATCGCGACTTAATGGCAGGTGCCGTCAATTGACCACGGCCAGACCCGTGGGGTGCGCTGCTGACGGCGCGTATGCGAGTGCGTGCTGACCGGGCGAGATTGAGAATGTCAGTACGGCAGCCTGGCATTGGGGACCGCCATAGGTGCATTTCGCGAGCGGGGCAAAATACACCTTGACCTTGTGTACGTCGGCAGAGGGCGTCCCTACCAGAAGTGGATACTGGTTTTGCGTAAGGTAGCCGGAGCCCCCGTCGACCACGCGGGTGTAGATCTGACTGCTACCGGGCGGAAAGACCTGCATGACGCGGCCAAACTGGTTGTGCTCGCCGTTGGAACCGACGATCTCCACCGAGAATGAATGGCCCTGCGGAGTGGTATTTTCATAGTACGCCACGCCATCGACAGCGGGGTAGACGACATCTATGCTGCCGTTGCCATCGATATCGGCCAGTGCCATTGCGCCGTCCCCACCCGGTCGCTTGAGATCGCCAACCGACACTTCCGTGAAACCGCAGCCGGTATTTCGAAACACCGTGCTGCCGGTGGTGTCACCACTTACCAGCACATCCTCCAGCCCGTCATTGTCAAGGTCGTAGGCATTGACGCCGGCCGCCCCGCCGGTTCCTGAGGTGGGCCGCGCCGAGTTGAAGAACGCCATGTTGCCCGAGACCGGCTGGGTGCACGTGGCCGTAGCGCTCGTCAAAGCCTGCTGGCGCTCCACAAACTGCGTGCCCGTGAATTCGAAAAGACGTGTGCCGTGTGCCGAACCCCAGCTCCAGCGAAACAGCAACAAATCCAGGTGGCCATCGTTGTTCCAATCCAGAAACTTGGCGCCTTCATCGGTGAGCAGGGCATAGTCGGGGATGATATTGGACGGATCGGGAGCCCATGGCGGTGCAGCACGCAGCACAGCTTGCGTGAGACCGTACGCGGCGGCCATGTCTTTGAAGTGGGGGACCCCCTGGGCATCGATACCCTGATTGATGAACAGATGACCGCCGACGTACAGGTCGATGAGGCCATCCATGTTAAAATCGACCGCCTGCGCGCCCTCCGGCTGGACTCCAAGCGGATCGGTCGAATCGGGTGACAGCCCCGAAATTTTCGCATGCATGCTGATCCCGGCGGCGACCGCGCGCTCCACAAACTGGCCGCTGCCGTCGTTGAGCAGCAGGTAGGCTTGGGGCGCGTTGTAAACATTGGGCGGGGGGCCGGCATGTTGGAAGTCAGCCGGGTCACCGGACAAGTCGTGGATGGCGTCCAGGAAGGTGTAGGTCGGCAAAAAGATGTCGACTGCGCCGTCGTTGTTGAAATCGGCGACCACGACCGTTTCCGTGCGGCCCCGGAACCCCGGGCCCTGCGACCCCACGTATTGCATTCCGAAGGTGCTGTCTTGCGTATACGTGCCGTCGACGTTACCGAAGTAAAGATAGGCCCACGAGTTCACGTTGGTCGGCGAATAGACGGTCGAGATGACGTCGGGAATGCCGTCGCCATTGAAGTCAGCTACGCGGACATCGTACGGAACGCGCGGCGCGGCATAGATTCCAGACATGCCAACCGCGGTAAGATCGACGGCACTGAGACTGCCGTGACCGTCATTGATCGTACCTACCAGATATGGCGGTGCTGAATAAGCGAATGCCGCGGCCCCGTAGACGCCGGGGAGCGCGTGTCGGACAAAGGTGAAGCTCGTGATGGCGGGGATGTCCGCGTTCATCGTTGGACTGGCGCTGGCGCCACTCTTGGAACCGCTGCTACATCCCTCAAGTGCGACGGAAACGAGCATTATTCCCGCCAGCAGCACGTACGTGGGCTTCAAGTGACACCATCATGTCGGCCTTTCACCGGCTCACTATAACCGCGGACTATACTGTGGGCCAAACGATACAAATTGAAACAGGGACTGCATTTTTCTCAACGCAGGCCTACTGCGGTTACCGGGTTGCTGTGCAGGCGCAACTTGAGCGCTGCGGCAATTCTGTAGGGGTCAATGGAGCGGCGACATGTCGCGTGTTCTGGTAACGGGCGCTCATGGCCTGGTGGGCCGCACACTGTGCTCGCGGCTGGAGGAGGCCGGATTCACGGTGCGGGCCGCGTCGAGGGTGAACACGGCTCCTGCGTGCCCTGTGGAGCAAAGCGTCGTTGGGGACATCACTCGCCCCATGGACTGGAGTTCGGCGCTGACTGGCGTACAGCTGGTGGTACACGCAGCGGCAAGAACGCACATTGCCCCCGACGACCCTGACGGGCAGCGCCTCCTGGAGGCCGACGTGTTCGCCACTCGCCAACTGGCCGCTGCAGCCAGACACCACGGCGTGTCCCGCTTCATCTATCTCAGTAGTATCAAGGTCAACGGTGAGGACAGCGGATCGAACCCATTCACGGCAGACCGTACGCCGCGTCCAGTCGATCCGTACGGCCGCTCCAAGCTCGCCGGGGAGATCGCGGTCCGTGACGCAGCTGAAGGCGGGGTCATGGAGGTCGCCATTGTGCGTCCGCCATTGATATACGGGCCGGGCGTGCGCGCAAACTTCCTGCGACTGATGCGCTGGATCGATCGGGAGCATCTGCTCCCGCTGGGCGCGGTCGACAACCGTCGTAGTCTGGTGAGTGTGTGGAATTTGGCGGATCTAATCGTAAAACTGCTCGCTCATCCTAACGCTGCCGGACGCGTATGGCTGGTGAGCGATTGCGAGGACCCGTCAACACCAGAACTGATCCGCCGCATGGCCACGGTACTCGGCCGCCGGGCGCGTCTGCTGAGCGTGCCCCTGCCTGTGTTGCGTGCGTGCGCCCGCATCGCTGGACGCGGTGCGGAGGTGAGCCGGCTGACCGGATCCCTAGTTGTCGATGCATCACCCGCCCGTGAACTGCTCAACTGGCATCCGGCAATCAGCCTGGATGAGGGCCTGGCACGCACTGCCGCCTGGTACCGCACGCAGTGGCCGGCATGAGTACAGTGGTGCTGTTGATCGCGCTGGCGGCGGTGGTGCTTAGTGCATTTCTGGTCTATTTGGCGCGTCGGTTCGCGCTGGCGCACGGAATGCTCGACGTGCCCAACGAACGCAGTTCACACACCTCGGTCGTGCCTCGGGGCGGTGGCATTGCGATTGTCGTGACTATGAGCCTTGCGCTGATGTTTCTGGCCGCACGGGGATTCATCTCGATCGATTTGTTTCTTGCGCTCGCAGTCGGCGGCGCCGGTGTGGCCATCGTGGGCTTAGTCGATGATCGCCACAGGCTCCCGGCTCGGTGGCGCTTGACTGTCCACGTTCTGGCGGCCGCGTGGGCCGTTTACTGGGTCGGCGGTCTGGGGGCGGTACGCGTTGGCGAGCACGTGGTGCATCCCGGCTGGCTGGGCATCGGGCTTGCGGTGCTTGGAGTCGTCTGGGTACTGAATCTTTTCAATTTCATGGATGGCCTGGACGGCATTGCCGCCGGTGAGGCGCTGTTTGTGGCTGCGGCCGGTGCGCTACTGGCCTTTTCGGGCGGGAACAGCGGGGTTGCAAGTGTCGCCTGGATTTTCGCGTGGGCGTGCGCAGGCTTTCTGTGCTGGAACTGGCCGCCGGCGCGCGTTTTCCTAGGGGACGTCGGTAGCGGCTATCTGGGGTACATTGTCATCGTGCTGGCTTTGGCCGATGCCGAGTCTCGCCCGGAGGCCATTTGGGAATGGTTCATCCTCGGCGCGCTGTTCTTCACCGACGCAACCGTGACGCTGCTGCGACGGTTAGCCAGGGGTGAGCGCGTATACGAGGCGCACCGACAGCATGCCTACCAGCGACTTTCGCGCCGCTGGGCCAGTCACCTGCGTGTTACCCTGTTGGTGCTGGGGATAGACGTGCTTTGGCTGCTTCCGCTGGCCATGCTGGCCGCCGCGCGGCCTGAATGGGCCTTTCTTGCTGCGGTTATGGCCACGTTTCCGCTGCTGTTAGGTTCCTGGATGCTGGGTGCCGGCCGACGCCGCGACTGACCCTCGGCGCGTTCCGACATGCCCGTGTCAACCGCACCACCATGTCGCCGTTTGGCGAATAAGATCGTTCCTCGACAGCCGTAAGTTAGTGTAAGGCCTGTCGATTGCCTGGACTTGTTGCCGTACAATGACGTCTCGTGGGCATCAGCGGCAGACCGTCCTCAGGGGATAGAGGGCGAGTTGGCTCACGACGGAGAAGCCATGAAAGATAAGAACGCGGCCAGCCGACCCGCCTCGCTGGGCGCCAGGGTCGCCAGATCCATTCTCGCGCTGCCGCGCGAGACCAAGCGTTTCATCATGGCCACTGCCGATGCCGTGGCCATCCCGACAGCGCTGTGGGCGGCACTGGCGCTGAAGTTCGATACCCTGAACCCTTCTGCCGACCGGACGTTTTCCTACTTCGTTGTCGCCGTGGTATCGGCGCTGTTCTTCTTCTCCGTCTTCGGCCTCTACCGCGCGGTGATCCGCTTTGTGGGTCCCAAAGCGATGTTGACGGTGTTTACCGGGGTGAGCATGTCGGTGCTCGTGCTGGCGCTCTTCGATCGCTTCCTCGCCAGCCATCAGATCCCGCTTTCCGCCCTGGGAATCTATGGGGCGCTCGCGCTGCTGTACGTTGGTGGCAGCCGCTTCGCCGCACGCTACCTGTTCCAGTACTCCGGTGTTCGCGGCCGATCCGTGACGCGCGTGGCCATCTACGGTGCCGGGACCGCCGGGGCACACATTTCTTCGGTGCTGCTCAGCGGTGCTGACTATGACCCCGTGGCGTTCATCGACGACAAGAAGTCCTTGCACGGCAGCAGCATCAATGGCGTACGGGTCTATGGCTCGGACGTGCTGCCGAAGCTGGTGCGCCAGCACCGCATCGACCGCGTGCTGCTGGCGATGCCGGCGACTACGCGGCGCCGCCGGCGGGAGATCCTGACACAACTTGAGCCGCTGGGCGTGCGCATCCAGTCGCTGCCGAGCCTGCCTGACCTGATCGCCGGCAATGCGCAGATCAGCGAGCTGTGCGATGTTGAGGTGAGCGACCTGTTGGGTCGCGACCCGGTACCGCCGAAGCCCAAGCTGTTCGGTTCCTGCATCCGTGCCAAGTGCGTGCTGGTGACCGGGGCCGGCGGCTCGATCGGCTCGGAGCTGTGCCGGCAGATCATCCGCCTGGCGCCCACGCGCCTGGTGCTGTTCGAGATGTCCGAGATCGCGCTGTACAACATCGAGCGCGAACTCGAGGACATCGCCGCTAGCGAGCATATCGAGGTAGACATCGTGCCGCTCCTCGGCAATGCCCACCACCGCCATCGGGTGCGGGAGGTGCTGTCGGCCTTTGGGGTGCAGACCGTCTACCACGCGGCGGCCTATAAGCACGTGCCGATCGTCGAGTACAACGTGGTCGAGGGCATCCATAACAACGTGATCAGCACCTGGTACACCGCCGAGGCGGCCCTGGAGACCGGCGTCGAGACCTTCGTGCTGATCTCCACGGACAAGGCGGTCAATCCGGCGAACGTCATGGGCGCGACCAAGCGCCTGGCGGAGCTCGTATTGCAGGCACTGCAGGAGCGCACGACGCATACCCGGTTCTGCATGGTGCGCTTCGGTAACGTGCTGGCCTCCTCAGGCTCGGTGGTGCCGCTGTTCCAGGAGCAGATCCGCCGCGGGGGTCCGGTGACCGTGACCCACCCGGACGTCATTCGCTACTTCATGACGATTCCCGAGGCTGCGCAGCTGGTGATTCAGGCCGGCTCGATGGCCAAGGGCGGAGACGTATTCGTCCTCGACATGGGGCGCCCGGTGCGCATCGATGACCTGGCCCGCCGGATGGTGAATCTCATGGGGCTCACCGTGCGCGATGCGAATAATCCGGAGGGTGACATCGAGATCGAGTACACCGGATTGCGCACCGCCGAGAAGCTGTTCGAGGAACTGCTCATCGGCACTAATGTAACGGGCACCGATCACCCGATGATCATGCGCGCCATGGAGCACCGGCTCAGCTGGCCGCGCATGGAGCAGATACTCAACGAGCTCTTGGTTGCTCTGGCGAGCTTTGACTGCCACCGGGCGCTCGCGCTCCTGGCCGAAGCGGTGGCCGAGTACCAGGCGGACGTCGATATCCGCGACTACGTCTGGCGCCGCAAGGCGGTGCTGCCCAACGCGCCGGCGGCCAAGGTGGCCGATTTTGCGGCCAAGAAGCGGCTCCAGGAAGCCGCCAAGCCCACTCAGGGCCAGAACCCCAGCGTCTAACTCCTTGACGCGCAGCCGGTTTCTGGCGTCCGTGCTTGAGACAGGGGCGGGGTTCCTTTAGGCTTCGGCATTCTGCCTTTCGGCTCAAGAACTTAACTCATGCGTGTGACTATTTTCGGCTCGGGCTACGTGGGCCTGGTGACGGGTGCCTGCCTTGCGGATGCCGGCAATCATGTGGTCTGCGTGGACGTGGATGCGGCCAAGATCGAACGCCTGAAGCGGGGCGAGGTCCCCATTCACGAGCCGGGGCTCGATGCGCTCATCAAACGCAACGCCGAAGCCGGGCGGCTCGAGTTCACCACCGATGCGGCCAAGGGTGTCGAGCACGGCCTGTTCCAGCTGATTGCCGTGGGCACGCCCCCGGGGGAGAACGGCTCGGCCGACCTGCGCTATGTGCTCGCCGTGGCCCGCACGATCGCCACGCACCTGAACCGCTATTGCATCGTGATCACCAAGTCCACCGTCCCGGTGGGCACGGCGGACAAGGTGCGCGCAGAGCTGGAGCGTACTCTGGCCGCCCGTGGCGCGAAGGCCGAGTTCGACGTGGTCTCGAATCCTGAGTTCCTGAAGGAAGGCGCCGCGATCGCTGACTTCATGAAGCCCGACCGGGTGGTCATTGGCACCGACAACCCGCGTACCACCGAGCTCATGCGGGCGCTGTACGAGCCCTTCACGCGCAACCACGATCGCCTCATCGTCATGGACATCCGCTCCTCGGAGCTGACCAAGTACGCAGCGAACGCGATGCTCGCCACGAAGATCAGCTTCATGAACGAGCTGGCGAACATCGCCGAGCGCGTGGGTGCGGACATCGAGAAGGTGCGGGTCGGCATCGGTTCCGACCCGCGCATCGGCTACAGCTTCATCTACCCGGGCACCGGCTACGGCGGCTCATGTTTTCCTAAGGACGTGCAGGCACTCATCCGCTCCTCCAACGAGGCTGGCCACGAGCCGCTGATCATGAACGCCGTGGAGGCCGTGAACGCACGGCAGAAGGAAGTGCTGTTCCACAAGATGCAGCGCCACTTCAAGGATGGGCTCAAGGGCCGCACGATTGCGCTGTGGGGGCTGGCGTTCAAGCCCAATACCGATGACATGCGCGAGGCTCCGGCGGTGACGCTGATCGAGCTGTTGCTCAAGGCCGGCGCTCAGGTGCGCGCCTACGATCCGGTCGCCACCGGCGAGGCACAGCGCATATTCGCCGGCCGTGGCGGTATCGTGCTCACCAAGAGCGCCTACGAGGCGGCACAGGGTGCCGATGCACTCGCCATCGTCACCGAGTGGCAGGAATTCCGCAGTCCGGACTTCGAGCGCCTGAAGCAGATCCTGAAGAACCCGGTGATCTTCGACGGGCGCAACCTCTACGATCCGGGGATGGCCGCCCGCTTCGGGATCACCTACTACGCCATCGGCCGCGGTCGCCCGCTGCTGACGGGCTGAAATGCGCGCATGATTACCCCCGTCATCCTCTCAGGCGGCGCCGGCACGCGGCTGTGGCCGCTGTCGCGCGAGCTTTATCCCAAGCAGCTGCTGCCCCTGACCGGCGTGCGCACGATGCTGCAGCAGACCGTGCTGCGTCTGGATGGGCTCGCTACGGCCGCTCCTGTGGTGGTCTGCAACGAAGCGCACCGCTTCCTGGTAGCCGAGCAGCTGCGCCAGTTGTCGGTCGAGCCGCGCGCCACGATCCTCGAACCGTTCGGCCGCAACACCGCCCCGGCCATCGCCCTGGCGGCGCACGCCGCACTGCAAGGCGTCGCCACCCAGGCCAGCGCGGTCGATCCGGTGCTGCTGGTACTGCCCGCGGACCACGTGATCCGTGACATCCCGGCCTTCCACGCAGCGGTGCGGGCGGCACTGCCCGCGGCGCAGGCCGGGATGCTGGCCACCTTCGGCATCGTCGCGCACGCACCGGAGACCGGCTACGGCTACATCCAGCGCGGGGAGCCCGAGGGCGCAGTGTTCCGCATCGCGCGCTTCGTCGAGAAACCTGACCAGCAACGCGCCCGTGAGTTCGTATCTTCCGGCAAGTACTACTGGAACAGCGGCATGTTCCTGTTCCGCGCCCGCCGCTACCTGCAGGAACTGGAGCGCCTGGCGCCAGAGATGGCACGTATCTGCGAGGCGGCATTCCTCGGCTCCAAGGCAGACCTGGACTTCACGCGGATCGATCCTGCGCTGTTCGATGCATGCCCGGCCGACTCGATCGACTATGCGGTGATGGAGAAGACCGCCGATGCGGTGGTGGTGCCGCTGAACGCCGGCTGGAGCGACGTGGGATCATGGTCGTCGCTGCACGCGGCGAGCGATGCCGACGCGCACGGCAACGTCACCCACGGCGATGTCATCTGCGAGGATACCCACGGCAGCTACCTGTACGCCGAGAGCCGCCTGGTGGCGGCCGTTGGGCTCGATAACCACGTGGTCGTGGAGACCAAGGATGCGGTGCTGGTGGCGCCGAAGGATCGCGTACAGGATGTGAAAAAGCTGGTGATGCGCCTGAAGGAGAGCGGGCGCTACGAGCACTCGCTGCACCGCGAAGTGTTCCGCCCGTGGGGCTCGTACGACAGCCTGGAGAACGGGCCGCGCTTCCAGGTGAAGCGCCTGAAGGTCAAGCCGGGTGCCACGCTCTCGCTGCAGATGCATCACCACCGCGCCGAGCACTGGGTGGTGGTGGCTGGAACGGCGCGCATTACCCGCGGCGACGAGCAGTTCCTGCTGGAGGAGAACCAGTCGACCTATATCCCGATCGGCGTACGGCACCGTATCGAGAACCCGGGCATGATCCCGCTGGAGATCATCGAGGTGCAGTCCGGCTCGTACCTGGGCGAGGACGATATCGTGCGCTTCGAGGACAAGTACGGCCGCAAGGGCACGAGCAAGTAACACCCAGGGGCGGCATGACCAACCTCGACGCGTTCAAGGCCTACGACGTCCGCGGGCGCATCCCGGACGAGATCAACGAGAACCTGGCCTACGACATCGGCCGTGCCTACGCCGCCTTCATCAAGCCGCGACGTGTCGCGGTCGGCTATGACATCCGCCTCTCCAGCCCCGGGCTTGCTGCGGCGCTCAAGCGCGGCATGATGGACCTGGGCACCGACGTCTACGACATCGGGTTATGCGGCACCGAGGGCACCTACTTCGCCTGCTTTGAGGAAGGGCTGGACGGGGCGGCGATGGTGACCGCCAGCCACAACCCCCCGGACTACAACGGCATGAAGTTCGTGCGCGAGGGCTCGCGCCCGATCAGCGCCGACAACGGCCTTCTTGACATGCGCGCCCTCATCCAGGGCGGGAAGCTGCCAAAGCCGGTGGCGCGGCCGGGCATCGAGCGGCCGCTCGATATCACGGCGCAATACCTGGAGCACCTGCTCAGCTACGTCGACGTCGCGAAGCTGCGGCCGCTGAAGGTGGTCGTGAACCCCGGCAACGGCGGCGCGGGACTGATCGTCGATGCGCTCGAGCCGTACCTGCCTTTTGAGTTCATCAAGCTCAACCACGCCCCCGACGGCACTTTCCCGCATGGGGTACCCAACCCGATGCTGGAGGAAAACCGTGCCGTGACCGCTGATGCGGTGCGTACCCATGGCGCGGACATCGGTCTTGCCTGGGATGGCGACTACGACCGGTGCTTTTTCTTCGACGAGGCTGGTCGTTTCATCGAGGGTTACTACCTCGTGGGTCTGCTTGCGGAGGTGTTCCTGAAGCAGGAGCCCGGTGCGCGCATCGTTCACGATCCGCGCCTCACCTGGAACACGCTCGACATCGTGCAGCGCAACGGCGGCAAGGCCGTGCTGTGCAAGTCCGGGCATGCCTTCATCAAGCACAAGATGCGCGAAGTCGATGCGGTGTACGGCGGCGAGATGAGCGCGCACCACTACTTCCGCCGCTTCGCCTACTGTGACAGCGGCATGATTCCGTGGCTGTTGGTGCTGGCCACCATCGCCGCGCGCGGCGAGCCTCTGTCAGTCCTGGTCGGGGAACGCATGAAGCTGTTCCCGGCCAGCGGGGAGATCAACCGCAAGCTGGCGACGGATGCGAAGTCGATCCTGGCGCGCGCCCGGGCGCGCTACGAAGGCAGCGCAGGCTCCATTGACCTTACCGACGGGCTGTCGATGGAGTTCCCGCAGTGGCGCTTCAACCTGCGCGGCTCGAATACCGAACCGCTGGTGCGGCTGAACGTGGAGTCGCGTGGCGACGAGGCGCTGATGCAGGAGAAGACCGCGGAGCTGCTGAAGC
>CAVUJF010000018.1:0-128718 GCA_963741745.1 uncultured Pseudomonadota bacterium
TTAACAGCGCCGCTTGCGACGATGGCACCCCGCCCAATCGACACGTTCTTCAGGATGATTGCCTTACTGCCAATCCAGGCATAATCCGCGATGCGGATGGCGCCATATCCGTCTGGGCCCGGCCTTTTACCTGAGGCTCTTTCGAGCGGGTCAACCGGATGTCCGTCGTAGCCGTTGATTAGCACATGGTTGGCGACGAGGACATGCTTACCAATCAGAATTTCAGACCCTGAGAACAGCTCCACGCCGTAGCCGATGTACGTATCATCCTCCACCCTCAACAGCTTCGGACTCTCATCGCCGCACGCAAACCAGACCTGTTTCCCGGACAGCGTTACGCGGTTGCCCAATTGGATGGTTAGATTTCCAAACACCTTGGGTAGGTCCTCAAAGAGTACCAACCCTGTGCCGACGCGTTGAGACCGGTGACGAAGCAACGGCGCGTAGTACAGCTTCGACAGCAGATGTCTGAGTGCCCCCTTACGAAAACTGCGTTCGGCCGCCAGCAGGGGGTGCACGAGTGGTATTACAGGTACGTCAGTTTGCAATATGCTTTTGGCGCCGCGATATGCGGCTTTCTGCAGTGGCGACTCCCGCCGCCTAATCCATTGGTGAAGCGCCATTATGCACCACCCTCAGCCCACCAGGCCGCGCCGGAGAAGTGACCCGCAAGTGCATTGACCCTACAGCCCATAGCGTTCCGTCAGTATGATTTTGATCTTCCGTGCAACTGCGCCCCACGTAAAGTCCACTTCCACGCGCTTTCGCCCGCTAATGCCCATGGCCATTGATCGCAGAGGGTCACGTGCCAGGGTAATAGTTTTTTCCTCAGCGAGGAGTTCCGAATTTTCTGCCGGGACGATGAGGCCGCTTTGTCCGTTCCGTACGATTTCGGGCATTGCACAGCGTTCCGTGGCTATGCACGGTAACGCAAATGCCATCCCTTCCAGCAACGAGATGCCAAACGGCTCATATAGCGAGGGCCGAGCGATCGCCGTCGCGGTCAGAAAGAGCTGTCTAAGTCTGTCTACGTGCGTGGGCACGGCGTGGGAAAGAAAACCTAGACTGCGCACTCCCGGCTGATCGATCGCAATACTTGGGCCGACAATCCTTGGTCAGCTCCGCATGTGGTATCACCTTCTTTACTGCGGCGAATGCGCGCAGCAGAAAGGGACCACCCTTTCTTAGGAAAGTCCTTGCCCACATACAAAAATCTGGCAGTCGAGAAGTCCCGAATGGGGATCGGCGGCAGCTCGCCCGTATTGATTCCCGCACCGACCACGTGAAGCTTTTCCCCTGGAACTCCGAAATCCCTTGTGAAGGACTCTGCGAGCCACGAGCTCATCACGAATATGCCCTGCAGTTGCTGATAGACATCGCGCTCCCAGGTCAAGTGCTTCTGTTGCGCGATTCCGACAGTAAACCTCGCCCGTAATGTCGATAAGACATTGCAGCGTTGCCGTCGTGATAGCTAAAGCATGGGAGCCTAGTGACTGAAGCTGAGGAAAACCACGCACCCACCTGCATCACCCCAGTAGCGTTCCGCTCGCGACTAATCTGTACTCCGGCCTCGTGCGTAAGCCTCTGAAACCGCGGCACACTGGCTCGGTATTGCTCCTTCCAGCGCTCTAAGGGCCACGTGGCGACCAATCCTTTCCCAGCGATCGCGTGAGTTGGAGAGCTTGACGTAGGCCGCATTTTCGAGCGTCCCCTCGGATTTCAGTGCATTGAAGAAATTGGCCGACGATCCAGACCAGCTGCGAGGATGAAATGGCGGGTTCCGGAATGAGCCCTAACAGACGCATAACTAGCTAACCCTCCGCCCGCGGCGGAGCGACTGGTACACAAGAGAATGGACGAAGTCATTTTCGCTCGGCCCGGAGCTAGGCCTGTCAAGATACGCGCCAAGTCGCCTCCAGGAGTCCATATACTCCCTCATTGCCCGTCACCTGGGAGCACGATGTGTTCCGTTTAGCAGTCAATTGCAGCCAGCGACTACGATAGCGAGCTTGGCCGTGGCGGATGCGCCGACGATGTTCACGTAAATAAATGATTTTACAGATGTTTATAGCAAACAACGTGATTTACGGGACTTTTTCGGGGTCGACCTCGTGTGGAGGCCTCGCTGCTTGTGCAAAACAACGTGAATTCTAACGATCGCGATCATCGGCTCTCCAATGAGGCCGCCTTTCAGGACCAGCGCATGGAGCTTGCGCTCAGCGGGGAGCCCTGAATTCCGTGATCGGTTCTATTTCGTGAATCGACTGGCCTATCAGTTTTACCTGGATCTGCATCGGGAACTGGTAGGTAAGCGAGTCGTGGTTGTTGGTTCCAGCGATGCGGGCGTAACTCCACTAGCCCCCGCGAGGGCATTTATAGTAGAAGGAATCGATATATCTCCGGCGTCCATCGAGAAGCTCAACAACTCGATCGCAGCTGAGGGCCTGACCAAATACGCCTCAGCCCGTGTCATGGACGCCCATAACCTCGAATACGCCGATCGCTCAGTGGACCTAATAAGCTGCTCGGGCGTTTTGCATCATTTGGATACAGACCGCGCACTGCAATCGTGGTCGCGCTGTCTGAAGCCTAGCGGATCAGTGCTTTGTTCGAGCCTTTGGCCTTTCATCCGCTTGCTGCAGTATTCAGATTTCTGACGCCGGCGATGCGCACACCAGATGAACACCCACTGCGTCCGCGAGACTTTCGCCTGATGCGCAAACACTTCGGCTATCTAAAACGCGACGATTTCCGGATTGACGACTCCAGTGTCTGCAGGCGTCGCCATGGTCCCGGGGCTCCGACGCGTCGCGGAATTCACGCTCCCGGCCTTCGAGCTCCTAGACTCGCTGTCGCTGCGGGTTGCCCCGTGTTGCGAAACGTGTGCTGGCTGACCGTGGTACAGCTCGGCAAACCCGTAGCGTCTCTTCCGACTAAGCACTCGTGCTGTCTGAAGAGCCTTCAGCAATCACGCCCGTCTGCTCACTTCCGTAGCTTCCGTACTCATAGTAGCCAGTGCCAATCTTGCGGACTTGGCGCTTGGTTAACTATCACGCCCTGCAGTTTCTGCGTGTCTATGTGTGCAATTGCATCCACCACGGCTTGGCGGGGCGTCGTTCCTGCACGTGCGACAAGAACCAGTTGCCCGGGCAGGCGCGTCAGCGCACGAGCCTCGCTAGAAGCAAGCAATGGGGCCGAGTCGAGCACGATCAGGCGACGTGGATTCCGGGACGCTAGACGCGTCGCGATCTGGCCCATTCGCTCGCTTGCAAACAGTTCTGTGGTGTTGTCGATGAACCTACCTGCCGGCAGCACTTGCGAGCCCTCGGACGCCGGTTCGCGTCACCAGAGATTCAACATCTAGCGATTCATCCGCTAGCGCGTCCAGCAGACCGGGAGCTTTCCGCAAGCCCAAGACGTCACTGACACGCGCCCTGGGCGCGTCCGCATCTACAAGCAAAACCGAAATGTCCCGCTCTCGTGCCATGCTCAAAGCAAGATTGAAGCTGGTGAAGGTCTTACCATCGCCCGGCAGGGCACTGGTAATTAGAATTACTCTTGCATCCTTGCCGGCGGAGAGAGCTTTCTCAATCAGGGGACGCTTAATCTGGCGATATTGATCTGCGAACCGACGCTCCAGTCCGGCCTCTGGCAGATAACCGGCATCGCGCAGCGCTCGCAGATCAAGCTGCATGCTAGGTTTTGATGTCTCGTCGATATTGGACGCAAGGCTTACCGGCGCACTGTCTACCGGCATGTGCACTGCCACGGGACGAACGGATGCCTTTGGCGCCTCAACAGTAGATTCCCACTACGCCGCAGCTTCTCGAGCGCGCTTTCGATGAGACTCACAGGTTCACCATGCGCTTAAGGGCCGTAATGCTGAGACGGTAGCCCTGCATGGCTTAGTAGGACCGTAACCACGAAAGCCAGCACTAAGCAGCCCGTCGCGACCGAGAGCCGCATGAGGTCGCGTCGAATCTCCATGCGTCTAACCTCAGGAAACGCTACGCCAACCAAGCCGAGAATCGGTACTCCTAAGGAACGAGCAAGCGTGGGAGAGGCAGAAATGACCGGATGCAAATAGCTGAGGCCATACGCCAAGGCGCCACCCGCCGTTAGCGCGGCAAGGAGCACGATCGCTAAGAGTAGCGGACGCTTGGGCCAAACGGGGCGCAAGCTCGCAGTGGGTGGCTGAACAATCTCAAAGCGTATGGACCCTGCGTCGTCGGCGCGCTCACCCAGCCGCGCCTTTTGCAGACTTCCGAGTAGGGCGGTGTACTGCGCCTTGTTGACGTCGTAGTCACGATTCAGCTGAGCAAATTCGGCTTCCACCTGGGGCGCCGTGTCAAGCATACGATGCAGCTCTGACGCCTTGGATACGTGCTGCGAAAGCTCAGTGTTTAAATCAGCGATATCAACATCCACCTGGTTGAGGGCTAGCTGGACGCTTTGGTAAACGGGGTTGCTGCTGGCTCGGCTGGCAGCAGCAGTTGCCGCGTCCCCGCGCCGTAGGCTGTCAATTTCCACTGCCCGCTTCTTCTTCAGGTCTTCCAACGTCTGCCGCGCGGCAAGGACATCTGGATGTTTATCCGTAAACCGCAATAGCAGCTCATCAAGTTTGGCTTGTGCTTCGTCGATGCGCGACAGGGTATCAAGTGCGCCGCCGGCAGCTGTACTACCTGAACTCCCGGACGAAGCCGCAACCGCAACGTCACCGTGAAGCTGTTTCACAAGGGTGGCCCTCCGCGACATAGCCTCGGCGAGCTTTGTCTTCACATTGGCTGCTGCCTCAGATTCCTTCTGTAGCTGAGAAAAATACCCGCCCTGCTCCGTAGGCATCAGTCCAATGTGGCGTGATTTGAACGCGGCGAGACGATCCTCTGCGGCTCGCAAGCGCAGCTCATAGTCGTGTATCTGAGTTTCGAGGAACTGCTGCGCATTCTCGGACCCCTCCCGCTTTCCGCCCAGAGTCTCGGTAACGAGCGTGTCCATCAGAATGCCGACGACGCGAAGGCTGCGCGCTCGGTTACGGTCCTGGTAAACGACTCGGTAAATGCTACCCGCTGTCTTTCGATCCTCCTCCCGCCCGCTCGCGCTGTTCACGCTGATATCAATCCGGTTACTCATGTCGGTTACCAATTGCTCTACGATGCGCGGGGTAGCGCCGAGCGGAAGAACGCCACCTTTTTGCGCCACCTGCTGCAGTGACGGGCCGGCCAGGAGTGATTGGCGCACGAAATTCAACTGTGAATCGACATCCTGTTCAACCGTCAGGCCCTGCAGTACCGGCTTCAGGGAAGTGCGCGTATCAACAAACACGCTTGCCACGGCCTCGTAGCGATCAGGAAGCGAGAAAACGACGAGCCAGCCGACGAGCGCAACCAGCACTGCAAGGCCTACGGCATACCAGCGGTACCTCCACGTACTAGCCAGTTCGTTCAATACTTCGCCAACCATCGGGTTCATACGTCGGACCTCAGGCTGTGTCCGGCGCTTCCGAATCGACCCACGCGAGGGATGCACAACTGCAACGGAGCTCATGCACGCGAGATTCGTGCCCGCAAACTGCACGAGTCCAGTGCTCTCACTCGACAACAGGCGGGGATCATTGCCCTGAAGAAATAAGGAGATCGTCTGTCTCCCCGTGTCACACGTCGGCATACAGGCAGCCTTAAAGGCAAATACAGCCGAGTAAACAGGAGACGTTAGCGCCCGTACTCCGTACCAAAGTTGCGAGAACATAGGCATCACGAACGTTCGCCCGTCAATGTCGTAGAACCACCAGATTACCGACTGCTCGCTCGCGCTATCCTCGACCAGCAGCTCTCTGAATTGTCTGCCATCCCGGCTAATCACACCAGCATCCACGGCCCGAAGGCCGCCAGAACCGAGAAGAGAATTGTCCTCGTTGACCAGCTCGCGCCCCTGCTCCTGCTCAGCGTATCCGATGACGACAGTCTCAACACGGCGACCAGCCGTGCTTTCGTAGGCCACGTGTGTTTCGGCGTGGATGCCTACAAACACCGGTCGCCATTTCGTATCAGTGAGTGGCAGGGGTCCACGCCAGTCCGCTTGGCCCGCAGCAGGGCGAATCTCAGCTGCGGCAGCCGGGCGTGATGCCGAACCGGTTCTGAGTTCCAGTAGCAAAGGAGCAATCGCAAGCGCGCCGAGCGAGGCCGTGTACCAGTTCAAGCGCGGCCTTGAGGGTGCAGCCAGGAGATTGCGTTCACGATGCGGCGGCGTTCCCCGCGCGGTCACCCACGCAAACAGGACCAAGACGACTGCAAACAACACGTAGCCAAACTGCAAGTGGTCAGTCGACGCCAGGACATTTCGCATGCCCGAGGAATAACCAAGACCCATTAGTAACAGCACTCTTAGCCAGTTTGTGGCTAAAGCAATGAGAAACATGCTCCCCAGCAGACGAATTCGGCGCGCCCACGCTCCATACTCAAGTTCACCGATCAGCGCGGCGACAGCCAAGCCCTGAACGAGAAACCCTACTCCGCTGCACGCAGGAGTTACTGCAAACGCGGTCCCATCGGGAAATATGAGAAGGGTCCCCGATAGGCTAACCGGCAATCCGACGATGGGACCAATCAGTCCTACCATATGGAGCGTCAGATTTTGGAGGGGCGAGGTCAGAACATTCCAGGCAGGCATCGCGAAATACAGATAGGCGACCGGAACGAATACCACTCGGGTGACAGCAACTCCGAATGCTGCGAGCGTTGCGATCAGAATTAGCGCCGGCAACATCCACAACTGCAGCCCCTGGATGCCCGCCCGCCAGAACACAAGCGACGAAATGCTGCAAAGCACCAGCGGAAACAAGACCCACGGCATTGGCGCCACGGACGCGGCGGCCACGCGCCCGCGCACTCGGAAGAGTAGCCAGCATGCGAGTCCGGCAACCAGAGGTCCGTGTCCTCCCAAGTAGGGCTCATCAATCCAGTAGCGCCAAAGTGCAGTGGTGCTGGACCAGTAGAGCCCTGCTGTGAACAAAGACAGTCCCCCTATCAGATAGGGCGTTGCCTGCGCAGACAGTCGCTCCCTTAGTCTTTGTTTGAGAATGTCCGTCTTCCCCGCCAACCGCCCCGTGGTATCTTATGCTGTCGCAGTTCTCAGACCCTGAGGGAGAATGTGACGCGACGCACAAAGTGGGGCGCAAATTTGCAGGGTTTCGTCGATTTTCTTTACATTCTCGCACGAGGTCTAGATACGCCCGGTATGGGTATCGTTTCAAAATCAATAAGATGAAGGACGTGGCGCGTTCCTTGCACAATCTAATGCCAGGTCTGAGGGAGATATCGTGAAGAGATTAATGTTAAGTACGGTTGCCATCGTTGCCCTCGGCGCCGCCTGGACTACTCCCGTTTACGCAGCCGGCGGGGGCTTCATCTGCAGGATACTTCCGTTCCTCTGCCCGCCTCCGGTTGGCGGCGGAACGGGCCCTGCGCCCGTCCCAGAGCCCGCCACGCTGGCATTGCTTGCAGTCGGTGCGGCGGCCAGCATCGCGTCACGTAGACGCCGCGACAAGAATAAGTAATCCCGCTATTTAGGGAATCTTCCTCGGGGATGCCGCAAGACGCGCCGCTCCGGGATCGCCTGTAGCACGCTTCCGCCCCGGCGCTCGGCCGTTCACGCGAGCTCCTGTGATTTCGTGCGAGTCTTCGCGCGTCTAGGTCGGCGAATCGCCCCCACGACGAAGCCCATACCGCATGCAGCCCTGCGAAATGACATAACACTCTGACGTCGCACACGGTTAAATTCCTGTCTGTGCACGGAGACATATTGCGCCCAAAGCCCCGTGACGCTTTACTGGCATCAGACAAGGGCAAACCCACCCGTAAGGGCGGGGACGCAAAGCTTCCGGTCTCAAGTCTTTCGCTCACTTGAGATAGCGGAGTTACCGGCAACGCGGCGCAACTGCGCTGCCGTGATTCTGAATCAGGCTTTGCCTCGCCCTTGCAATCGCGAACGGTCGCTTAGTGTGGATTGCAAGCAATATGCCCCAACTTGGACCCGATGCTTTCCGCTCGCTGCGCGTCGGTGTCATAAGCGTTCTGATAGCTATCGCGCTTGCCGCGTGCGGATCCGTAAGCGTTGGGTCTGGCACGGGTGGCTCGGGTACCACGGGTCCTGCCTCCGGTCCCACCTCGAGCGAATCCAACACGCCGCCGCAGATTTCCGGCACTCCCGCCACCAGCGTCATCGCAGGACAGGGCTACGCCTTTGTGCCGACTGCCTCGGATGCTGACGGCGATGCGCTGACATTTTCCATCGCCAACAAGCCGGACTGGGCCAGCTTCGATGCCGCCACGGGCCTTTTGAATGGCACGCCTCCCCCAGCGGCTGTTGGAACCAACTCCGACATTACGATCAGCGTCAGCGACGGACAGGCCACCGTATCCCTGGCGCCCTTTTCCATCAATGTCGAAGCGCCGCTCACGATTTCGGGCAGTCCTCCGACTGAAGTCGCGGTCGGCGCGACCTACGATTTTGCGCCGTCGACGAACGCTGCGACCGGCACGACACTTACATTTTCCGTAACAAACAAGCCGGACTGGGCGACTTTTAACGCGTCCACCGGCGAACTCACCGGCACGCCGGCCCAGACCGGAACGTTCGCCAACATCGTCATCAGCGTAAGCGACGGCACCCAGAGCAGCACGCTGGACGCGTTCACCATTTCGGTCGCGGCGCCAAATCCAACCAACCATCCGCCGGTCATTTCCGGCCAGCCGGCAACCTCGGTTCGCTCTGGCACTGCCTACAGTTTTACGCCGGCCGCTTCGGATCCAGACGGCGACAAGCTCACGTACAGCATAGCCAATCGCCCCTCCTGGCTGAGCTTCAGCAGCAGTACCGGAACCCTGTCCGGTACGCCGGGGGCTGCCAACGTCGGCACGTATTCGGGCATCGTGATCAGCGTCAGCGATGGGATGACATCCACCGCGCTGCCTGCGTTTTCGATTCAGGTGACAGCGGCGCTCACGATCTCGGGGACTCCGGCGACAACTGCAGTCGCTGGCTCCGCCTATTCGTTCCAGCCCACGACGAACGCGAAGGCCGGAACTCAACTTACCTTCTCCGTGCAGAATCTGCCGGCATGGGCCGCCTTCAGCAGTTCAACCGGTGCCATTACCGGCACCCCGTCGGGCTCGCAGACCGGGATCTATTCGAATATCGTCGTGAGCGTAAGTGACGGGACCCAGACCAGCTCGCTGCCGGCATTTGCCATCAAGGTCGTCGCCGCCCTGACCATCTCCGGAACGCCTCCGACCCAGGTCACGGCGGGCAGCGCCTACTCCTTCAAGCCCACGACCAGCGCGGCCAGCGGCACGGCGCTGACTTTCTCGATCCAGAACAAGCCCACCTGGGCATCGTTCAGCACCTCAACCGGGATGCTGTCCGGCACCCCCACCAGCAGCCAGACGGGCACCTACTCGAACATCGTGATCAGCGTCAGCGATGGGACGCAGTCGCGCTCGCTGCCCGCGTTCACGATCAAGGTGGTTGCGGCAAGCGTGCTCAGCATCTCCGGCACGCCGGCAGGTAGCGTAAACGTAAGCTCGGCGTATAGCTTCACGCCGACCGTCAGCAACCCCAGTGGCGGCACGCTGAGTTTCAGCATCCAGAACAAGCCCACGTGGCTGACGTTCAACAGTTCCAACGGCCAGCTGTCCGGAACGCCCGCCGCTGCGAACGTTGGCACCTACTCGAACATCACGATTAGCGTGAGCGATGGGACCAATAGCGCCTCGCTGGCCGCGTTCACAATAACGGTGAATCAGGCCTCCAATGGCACGGCCACGCTGGACTGGACTGCGGTCACGCAGAACATGGATGGCACGACGCTCACGAATCTCGCGGGCTACAACATCCACTACGGGACGTCCGCGGGCAACATGAGCCAGACGATCCAGGTTACGAATCCGAGCCTGACCGCTTACGTCGTGACCAACCTGTCCTCGGGAGCCTGGTACTTCGCAGTCGCCGCCTACACCAGCGGCGGCACCGAGGGAGCACTGTCGAACGTTGGCACCAAGACCATTCCCTAGACCTCAGCCAGTGCCGCACGACGCTGCGCGCGGCGCGAACAGCACTTTTCAGCTTCAGAAAATGCTTCTCCAGCAGGTGATAACTGCGGAAGCCGAGCACATAGCTCACGCCCAAGCAGTGCAAGCGCATATACGAAAACTACCTGCGTGTCAGGCGTGCGAGCCGAAGTGAAGCTTGAGCCACGGCTCGCCGACCAACTTGTGTCAGAAGACCGTGGAAAACATACATCGCATAGCTGTACTTGCCGACCGAGCGTAGCGGCGCCCAGGCAAGCGCAGCGCCGACGACGCCAGCACTGCCGCGGTTGCGCAAGGCAACGTCGACAAAAGCTGCAGAGCACACACGCCAGCAACGTGTACCCGACGGTCTCTCCGGCAGCACGGTAACGGTCATATACGTGGGTCAGCGGGATGCCCGCGACAAAAAGCGCAGCGGCAAGCAACAGAATCGGCCGCTGTGAGCTTGTACCCAAGCTCGCCAGTGCAGGATCACGCACCAGGCACGCGCCCGCCGCCCCCAGGGCCAATGCATCCATGCGGCACGCGGTATTGATGTACAGAGTCCAGGGATCGGCGCCGTATAGAACCAGGGCGGAGCGAAGCGCCAGGGCCGCCGTTGCAATGCCGATGCAGCACCACGAACAGACGCCGTGGCGCGAGTCGCCAGACGACGAAGGGCCAGAAGAGATAGAACTGCTCTTCAACGGCCAGTGACCAGAAATGGGCAAATCCGTAGGGCGCATCGTGAGTCCAGTTGACTGTGAACAGCCACAACGACGCCTGGCCGTGCAATCCAGACGGCCAGTGCAGTGCGGACAGCGGGGGGCAACCACAAGCAACGCAAAAAGAACGGCATAGTAAAGTGGCAGGATCCGCAACGCGCGCTTGACGTAGAAGTTGCGGAAGTATTCCGGTGCTCCCTGCGCTTCAAGCAGGCCGTAGGTGATCAGAAATCCCGACAGCGCGAAGAACAGCTGCACCCCAATCCACCCCGGATGGACCAGCACACTCACGAGCCTGGATAACCCAGTGGCGGGCGCGACAGGAATGATCCAGGGCGTTGTGCAGTACGACCCAGATGATCGCAACGCCACGAATGCCATCAAGCGCCGGGACCCTTCTGGGCGCAGGCTGGTCGTCGGCTTGGCTGATCTTGTCCATGCGCTCCCGAGTCTCATGCCTGCCCGGCGCCGACCATCTCAGATCCAAAGCGACCTACTTCCCTCGTGAAGATATGCGGCGTCGTTGTCCAGCATCTGCACGTTGAGTCCGACAGAGTTTACGGGCGTGCCACCAGACACACGGATCTGCATCGGGAGGTGGAAGCGCGCGCGAAATCCGCAAGACTGAACCACAGCGTGCTGCAGGGCATTACTCGCCCATAGCACCACCTCGGACGCCTCGGGATTCAGCCGCGCCTGCGCTACAGCAGCATTGATCATGGCCCGCCAGTCTGCCGGATCCTGGGAGTTCATCCAGCAATCGATGATGCGCACCTGGCCCGGGGCGATGGCAAGCATGAAATAGCCGCCGACCTCGCCGCCATTCTCCATCGCATACAGTGCAGTCCGGAGAATCGTGCAATCAAGCATATAGCTCAGGAGCGCAGGACTGCGTTCCAGCACAGTGGTGCCATTGACAGGCTCCGGCAGGCACTCTGCGAGGCGAGCAATCTCCGCAGCGCCGGTGACCCCAGCGGCACGCCATGCACCCCGTTCGGCTCGGGCCGCCATGAGCTTCCAGAACAGGTTTCGCGCCAAGCGCGGCAACAGTCGCCAGTTGATTCGCACATCACTCTTCAGGATTCTCAGCGGAAACAGCGGACGCGCATATCCGGTCACCGTTCCAGCGGCTCGAAATCCGATGTGCGGCAGTATGCGCAGAGTGTCGTCGCTGCCACCAAACGCCAGCAACGACTCCACCTGCTGACCGATATGCTTCATCAGTGCAACGCCTGCACCTCCCTGTCCTCGCCGTGCCACCCAGTCGATGACGTGCGCCGTGGTCGCGCGATTGTCCTTGGTCAGAATCGCGCCCGGGATCAGCGCGCCGTGCGCAATGACCTCCTCGTTGCTGGTGAGTACGTACGAGCGCGGTCCAGGCCAGTCAGCCCTCGAAGCCCAGTATTTCCAATGGAGATCTTCGGCCCGGACATTCGGATGCAACCCCAGTTCGGCAAAGAGCGCGACGATCGCGGGTGCGTCGTCCGGGGTCGAGGGTCGAATTGAGCGCGTCATGGCGAACGGGAATCCACCCGGAGGGGACAGCGTTAGTCAGAGCCGGAAATTCAGAGTTCTTATTAGCTCGGCACAAAGAATTCGATCTGCGAGGCGATCAGGCCGTCGCGCACTTCCAGCAGGTCAACCAGTTCGGTCGGTACGACCACGCCTGTGATCTTTGATTCGATGTCCACGCGCCAGTGGGCCGCCGCGTGCGTGCCCTCGATGGTCATCGACAGAAGCTGGTACTTGCTCAGCCGGAACGTCTTCACCAGGATCGACAACCAGGGACGAATGCGCGCGATGCGGCTGGCATCGATCGCGATGGGCTTGCCGTCGCTGGAGCCCGCGATGCGCAAGCGCGCATCCGGTGCGTACAGGCGGCACAGGCGCTCCAGATCACCGGCGATCCGCGCTGCGTGCAACTCCTTCACAAGTTGCTCAACCTGAGAGCGATCCGACATTCGAAGGTCCCCTATACGGCCTACCGCGCCGAAAGCAGTGCACGCAGATCAGCACCCAAGAGGCCGTACGCCGTGCGCGTGTAAGGCAACAGCCCCGCCATGCCATAGAACAAGTGGATCATACCGGGATGGCAGCGGTAAATCGTCCGCACACCAGCAGCCTCGAGACGGTTGGCGTACGCCTGGCCTTCGTCACGCAGCGGGTCAAATTCGGCCGTATGTAACACCGTGGCAGGAAGCCGGCTCAGGTCATCGGCGCGCAGGGGCGAGACCCGCGGATCGGCGGCATCGCTATCGGCGGCTAAGTAGTACTTGAGGTCATGCTGCAGGGTCGCCCGGTCCACCAGGTACCCTTCCGCGAAGCTCCGGCGGGATTCCGTCTCGGCGGCGAAATCTGTGATGGGACATAGCAGCACTTGCACGGCCAGCCGGACATCCGGGGAGCTCGCCAGTGCCTGACAGACCACGGCCGCAAGGGTCGCTCCCGCCGAGTCCCCGCATATCCCGAGTCGCTGAGGATCTATACCCAGTTCGCCCGTATGGGCACTGATCCAGCGGCAGGCATCGACACCATCCTCGAGCGCCGCCGGGAAAGGGTGCTCCGGGCCGAGTCGGTAGTCGACGGAGATGATCTGACAGCCGGTGGCATTGCAGAGCGAACGGCAGATGGGATCGTGGGTATCCAGGCTACCGGCGACCAGGCCCCCGCCGTGGAAGTAGACCAGGGCCGGCAGCAGCTCGCCCGCCGCAGCGGCGGGCGTGTAGAGGCGCAGGGCGAGCAAGGCATCGCGGGCCTGGAATAGACAGGTTGCGCACCGCCGCTACGGTCTCCGGGGGCCCGGCGAAGCCCAGCAACTGCTCGAGGCCCTGGCGGCGCTGCGCCGCGGTAAGGCTGAGCGCGCTGGGCGGATTCATGGCCGCCAGCGTATCCAGGAAACGCTTGGCGCGCGGATCGAGCGGCATGGGCTAACCAGACGGCGGCGCGCGCAGCCGCAAGCGCGTGCGCCCGTGTGTCACAACGCCAGCGCGCGGCGTGCCGTCGCAGGCCAGCGCGCCAGATCGATGCCGTGATGCGCGAACAGCGCCACGGCGAGACGGTCCATTCCGAAGGCGACACAGCTGGTATGGCTCAGTTCGTTGCGCTCGTCATGCAGTCCCCAGACGTGCCCGAAGTGATCGCGGTGGTAGTTGAAGCTCATGCAGGCGGTGGGGCGCGCACCCTCGTAGTAAGGGATCAGCAGCTCGAACTTCAGCGACTGCTGGACCTGGCTCACGGCCATCATCTGCCCGACGCGACCGAAGAACGGGTCACTGGCCACCTCCAGGGTGTACGGCAGCGCCAGTTCATCGGCGAGTTGCTGCGCGCGCACCATCCAGCCCTCGCGAAACTCCCGGATTTCCTCCGGCGAGCCGATGCGGACGAACTCGCGCATGCGGAAGGACTGTAGCCGGTCCAGCGAACGTGAGGGCTCACGACGGAAGCAGTCCGCGGAGATGTCAAACCGCAGGCCGCCGGCCGGGACGCTGCCCCGGGCGGCGACCAGGGGATATACCGGATAGCACGCAGCCGGTGACAGCACCAGGTCGGACGCCGCGAGGGAGGTCGTCCAGTCGCCGCCGTTGGCGTAGCGCTCGGCGGCCGTGCGGATCTGGGACTCGGAGCCATGCAGCGCGCAGACACATCCCAGGAGGTTCGGAAAACTGTCGAGATAGCCTGACTTCTCCAGCTGCTTGCGGCTCATCACCGGAGGGAAACGGAGAACTTCAGCCTGCGGATCGCGCTGCGAAGAGATGAAGCCCGCCAGCTGCTCGATGACGCTCTCGTACAGGGCCGTGCGCGCGTACACACCATCCACGCCCATGTCCCTGAAGAGCGCCGTGGCCAATCCTGCGAGCGGATCGTTGCTCACAGCTTCTGCTTGCGGACCGGTCATCGTCGCTGGGCTCCCGCGCGGGGAGGGTGCCCCGCGCATCAAAGTTGTGGTTGAATCAGCAGGCTAATCGCGCAGCGAGACCGGGATCGGACTCATCAGCGCGGGCGTTGCCAGGTTCGTGAGAATGCGGTCGTTGTTGATCATGATCGGCGATGACAGTACGTCACGCAGATGACGGCCGATGCTGTACTCGCTGTCGTTACGGTAGCCGGACAGGCCCGTGGCGCGCATCGCGCTCATGACCGTGGCAGCGGCGAGCTCTGAGGCCTCGACCTTCGTCAGGGTGATCATGGTCTGGAATTCGAGCCCGGCGAGGGCCTGCGGGTCGTCCATGCACTGCTGGTAGCGCCGCAGTGAGTTCCCCATCACCCCCTGCAGGGTGCGCAGCTGGGTCAGGGCCTTGGTGAACTGTGGCGCCCCCGGGGGCAGCTGGCCGTTGCTGTGGCGCATGGCATTGCGGATGAAAGCCTGGGCGCGCGCCGTGGCGCCGGCGGCAATGCCCGTCCACACCGATCCCCACAACAAGTGCGCGAAGGGGACCATCGTGCGCGAGTGGATGACCTCGTACGGCTCGGGCAATACCTGCTCGGCGGAGGCCGTGGCCTTGAGGATGTAGCCCTCGCTGCAGGTGCCACGCATGCCCAGGGCGTTCCAGCCCTGCAGCTTGGTGAGCGTGTAGTCGCTCTTGAGGAAGGCGACGAGGACCTGGTCGGAGGCCTGGGCATCGGCGGCACGACGGGCCGTGGTGACTACCCCGTCCGCGTAAGCGCCGTAGGAAATGACACTCGCCTTACGCTCAAGGCTGATCCGGCCGCCGTCCTGGGGTTCGACGGGCGCCTCGCTGGCGCGGATGTTTCCGCCGCCCTGCCCCTCGGTGGTCGAGGAAGCGAGCAGCAGCTGTTCGGTGCACAGGCGGCGCAGCAGTGCGCGCAACGCCTGGCTGCTGCCCATGTGGCGCAGGATGCACGCGACCTTCACCGAGTGCATCGCATAGATCATGCCGGTCGAAGAACAGGACTGGCCGAGCTGGTAGCACACGTCGGCGACTTCGCCGACGCTGGCACCCTCGCCACCCAGGGCTTTCGGAACCATGATGCCGAGCAACCGGCTCGCCTTGATGGCGGCGAATGACTCGGCGGGAAAACGGGCCTCACTGTCCACGGACCCCGCGTGGGTGGCGGCCACCGCCGCGGCGCTTTTGGCGCGGGTCATCAAATCTCCCACTGCGGCATCTGCGACACCGGATGGCGTCCCTGCAATCGACTGCGCTTCCATTAGCGAGACCCCCGGATTAGTTTTCCTTGTGGACTGGCGGTAATCTGACTATTCCATGATACATCAGGGTCTTGGGGCCTCCCTTGGCGGGACGTCACAAAAGGACCCCTGCGAGATAAGTGAAACGTCATGTCGGTCACAGTTGAGGCCCCCAGGAGGCAGGGAAGCCCCGGCCGCCCCCCGTTGGGGCGGCACCACAAATCCCCCGCCCTCCGTATCGGGCTGATCAATAACATGCCGGATTCGGCCCTGCAGTCGACCGAGGCCCAGTTCGGGGGGCTGCTGGAGGGGGCCTCCGGGCCACAGTCCGTCACCGTCCGCCTGTCCTCGTTTCCGGAGCTGCCCCGCGGTCCTGAGGCCCTGGCACACATCGACCGCGCCTACTGGCCGCTGGATGAACTGCTCGGCGAGCCCCTGGATGCCTTGATCGTCACCGGCACCGAACCCCGCGCCGCGCGGCTCGATGGACGAGCCCTACTGGCACCGCTTCGCGCAGGTCCTCGCATGGGCGGAAACCCACACCCACGCGAGCATCTGGTCGTGCCTGGCCGCTCATGCGGCCGTACAGAGCCTGGATGGGATCGAGCGCCGGCGCATGCCGGAGAAGCGCAGTGGCGTTTACGAGCATCAGACAGCGAACGGCAATGCCCTGCTGGCGGGCGTCCCCGAGCTGCTGCGCATGCCCCACTCGCGCTGGAATGAACTCTCGGTCGAGGCCCTGCGGGCAGCCGGGTACGAGATGCTGAGCTGGTCTGCGGCCAGCGGCGCGGATGCCTTCGTCCGCAGGCGCAGTACCCTCATGCTCTTTTTCCAGGGGCACCCGGAGTACGAGGGCACGACGCTGCTGAAGGAATACCGGCGCGACGTCACGCGCTTCCTCAATGGCCAGCAGCCACACTACCCCACCCTGCCGCATGGATACTTCTCGCAGCAGGCCATCGGGGTACTCGAGAAATTCCGGGAAGAGGCCCTGGCACAGCGCAAACCGGAGCTCATGGACCGGTTTCCGTTTGCGGCGATCGCGGCGGGACTGACCAACAGCTGGGTCGAGCCTGCCGTGGCGATCTACCGCAACTGGCTGTCGTACATTGCCAGCGCTAAATCGGCGCCGCGCGCCGCTGAACCGGTATCATTGGCCGATTCATGAACGATACGTCCGCGATACCCCCCTCACAGGCTACTGCTGTGCGTGAGAGGCTGTTGACCCTGGTTGCCCAGATCCTCGGTAAACCCGGCGAGGCGCACTCCATTCCCCTGGATGCGCGCTTGAGCGAGCTGGGCATGAGTTCCATCAAGATGGTGAATCTGATGCTCGCGGTCGAGGGCGAGTTCGACCTGAGCATTCCGCAGAATGACATCACGCCGGAGAATTTCCGCTCGGTGCAGTCCATCGAAGCGCTTCTGGCGCGACTGCTCGCGCTCAAGCCTTAGATTCGAGCGCCGCCACCAGTTCTTCGACGTCCGCCGCGGAGACCTCACCGTGAGTGACGCAGATCCGCACGACCTCCCGCCCCTCGTACTTCGCCACCGCGACCCAGGCGCGCCCTGAGTCGAGCACGCGGCGCACGATGTCCCGGATTGCCGGATAGCCGGGCGGTGGCGTCACGCACAGCACCGCCAGCTGCGAGTCATTCGCGATGTGCCAGCCGCGCGCGGCCAGCCGCTCCTTCACCATCGCGGTGATCTGGGCAGCGCGCTCCACGTGCACGGCATAGCCGGACCACCCCGCGGCCGCCAGCGACAGGAACAGGCGCAAGCCCAGGAACCGGCGCGACCACTGCACGGAGTTCAGGTACGGATCGAGCTGCGTGACGCTCGAGGGCATGAACTCTGCGCTGACCCGGAAGGCATCGCTCAGCACCGCGGGGTGCCGCGTGATGAACATGCCGCAGCCCATCGTGGTCGCAAACCACTTGTGCGCATCGATCGTCACCGAATCGGCAAGTTCGATGCCCGCCAGCAGGCCCCGGAGCCTCTCCGACACCAGGGCGGCCCCACCCCAGGCGGCATCGACGTGGTACCAGAGGCCGTTGTCGCGCGCGATCTGCGCGCATTCCTTCAGCGGATCGATCATCCCGGCGCCGGTGGTACCGGCGGTCGGTGATACCAGTACCGGCACGACGCCGCGCGCGCGATCGTCGGCAATTGCGGCCCGCAGCGCGCCCATGTCCATGCGGCCGCGCCCGTCGGTGCCGATCAGGCGCAGCGCATCGCGCCCGATGCCGGCCTGGTGCACGATCTTGAACCAGGCGGGCTGGCATTCGCGCGAGGTGTACATCGCCACCGGGCCGGAGAAGCCTCGGACACCCTCGGCGCCGAACCGCGGTTCGGCGCGGGTCAGCGCACACACCAGCGCCGTGTAGTTCGCTTCCGAGCCGCTGATCGTGAAGTGCCCGGCGCTGCCCTCCGGGAGACCCGCCCGGCGGGCCATCGCGCGAATCACGTGGGCCTCGATCTCCACCGGCGCCGGCGATGAGCCGGAGCTCGCCAGCTGCGGGTTGAAGGATCCGGCAATACGATCGGCGCACTGCGAGGGGAAGTTGGCCGCCGGATTGAACAGCCCGAAGTAGCGTGGGTGGTTCATGTGAACCACGCCCTGCTCGAGCGTGCTCACGGTCCAGTCGATGAGCTCCTCCAGCGCGCGCGGCGCTTCGAAGTCGAACTGCGCCAGCTCCGCGCGCAGCCGCTCCCGGTCGATCGTCGGCATGACAGGCCCGCGCACGATGCGCTCACCGGCGTCGGCCAGCTCGCGAGTCAGCCGGTCCTCGATCCGTACGCGTGTGGGTCGGTCCGGGAACAGCGCCGGCGGTGGCGCCGGCAGGCCCTGATCGTGGCTCATGGGCCGCCGGTGGCGGCCGCCAGCGCCTGGTCCAGATCCGCGACAATGTCGTCAATGTGCTCGATGCCGACGCTCAGGCGGATCGTCTCCGGTCCAATCCCCGCCAGGCGCTGCTCCTCGGCTGACATCTGACGGTGGGTGGTGGATGCCGGGTGACAGGCGAGTGACTTCGCATCGCCCAAGTTCACCAGGCGCTTGAACAGGCGCAGTGCGTCGTAGAAGCGCTCGCCGGCTGCAGGTCCCCCGCGGATGGCGAAGGTCATGAGCGAGCAGGCGCGGCCGCCCAGGTACTTCTGTACGAATGGGTAGTAAGGATTGTCGGGGAAACCTGCGTAGCTGACCGAGGCCACGCGCGGATCATTGCGCAGATATTCCGCCACCTTCCTCGCGTTCTCCACGTGCCGCTCGACGCGCAGTGCGACGGTCTCGATGCCCTGGAGCAACAGGAACGCGTTGAACGGGGAGATCACCGCACCCATGGTGCGGTTGTAGACGCTGCGCATGCGTCCGAGGAAGGCCTTCTTCCCGTAGTGGTCGGTGTAGACCAGGCCGTGATAGGAGTCATCCGGCGTGCTGAAGCCCGGGAAGCGCGCATGCTCGGCTGCCCAGGGGAAGTTGCCGCTGTCGACGATGGCGCCCCCTAAGGTGGTGCCATGCCCCCCTAGGAACTTGGTGAGCGAGTGCACCACGATGTCAGCCCCGAACTCGAACGGCCGGATCAGGATCGGCGTCGGCACGGTGTTGTCGACGATCAGCGGAATCCGCGCGCGGCGCGTGATCGCCGCCAGCGCCTCGAGATCGCAGACATTGCCCGCGGGGTTGCCGACGGTTTCGCAGAACAGCGCCCGGGTGTTCTCGTCGATGAGCTTTTCCAGGTCAGCCGGCTTGTCCGACTTACCAAAGCGCGCCTGCACGCCGAACTTCGGCAGGATGTGGGCAAACAGGGTGTGCGTGGTCCCGTACAGCTGCGGCACCGAGACGATGTTCTGGCCGCGCTCGGCGACATTGAGCATCGTGTAGTAGAGGGCGGTCTGGCCCGAGGCGACCGCCAGGGCATCGATGCCGCCCTCAAGCTCTGCGACGCGCCGCTCGAGCACCGTCGTGGTCGGGTTGCCGATGCGCGTGTAGCGAAAGCCCTCGACCTCGAGGTCAAAGAGCGCAGCCCCGTGGGCGGCGCTGTCGAAGGAATAGGCGACCGTCTGGTAGATCGGCACCGCCACGGCCTTGGTGGTCGGATCCGAGTCGAAGCCGGCATGCAGGGCGAGGGTTTCGGGTTTCATCGGCACGCTTCACGCCGGGTGCCTAGCGCGCGCCGGCCGAAATCAACTATTGTGATTTGTAGCATAGCAGTGGACGGGACGCCTCAGGTGCACTGACGACTTAGTTCACAAGGCTACGAACGATGGCAGCGCACAGCGACGAAAACAAGCGATCGCCTCTCAAGGCATGGGTGCGGGCACTCGAGCGTACCGCCCCCATCGAAAAGTCCCCTGCACGCACCCTGCCCGCCCTGCTGGACGAGCTGGCGCTGCGCTTCGAGTCCGCTCCCGCACTGGTCTCCAACGAGACCACCCTCACCTACCGGGGCCTTGCGCAGGCCGCGAACCGCTATGCCCGCTGGGGCCTGGGCCGCGGGTTAGGCGGCGGCGATGTCGTGTGCCTGCTGATGGAGAACTGTCCGCACTATCTGGCCCTCTGGCTGGGCCTCACCCATATCGGTGTGACCGTGGCACTCGTCAACACCAACCTGACCGGCGAGGCGCTGCGCCACTCGATCAGTACGGTTGCGCCCAGGTATGTCATCGTGAGTGCGAAACTCGCGCCGGCGCTGCAGGCGGTGCGCGCGCATCTGGCGCCCGCGGTGACTTGCTGGGTGCACGGCAATGCACCGTCAGACCTGCCGCGCCTCGATCTGGAAGCCGCCGTACTGGGTGCGGAAGCCCTGGAACCGGGCGAGTTCGAAGCGCCACAGCTCAACGAGCGGGCGCTGTGCATCTACACCTCCGGCACCACGGGACTGCCCAAGGCCGCCAATGTCAGCCACTACCGGCTCATGCAGTGGAGCCACTGGTTCGCAGGCCTCATGGATGTGACACCCGCGGACCGCATGTTCGACTGCCTGCCGCTGTATCACAGTGTCGGCGGTGTGGTCGCCACCGGGGCACTGCTGGTCAGCGGCGGCGCCGTGGTGCTGCGTGAGCGCTTCTCGGCAAGCACCTTCTGGGCCGACGTCGCTGACTGAGCGCTGCACGCTGTTTCAGTACATCGGCGAGCTGTGCCGCTACCTGCTGAACTCTGCGCCGCAGCCGGCCGAGGCGAGACACGCACTGCGCCTGGCCTGCGGCAACGGGCTGCGGGGGGACGTGTGGGTGCCGTTCCAGGAGCGCTTCCGCATACCGCAGATCCTGGAGTACTACGCGGCCACCGAAGGCAACTTCTCGCTCTACAACTGTGAAGGCAAGCCTGGGGCGATTGGACGGATCCCGCCGTTTCTTTCCCATCGCACGCCGATTGCGCTGGTGAAGTTCGACGTGGATAACGCAGCGCCCGCACGCGACGGTCAGGGCCGTTGCATTCCCTGTCGCCGTCGACGAAGTGGGTGAGGCCATCGGTCAGGTTCTGGCCGCAAGCGGGACCACCCGCTTCGAGGGCTACACCGATGCGGAAGCGTCCAGCAGGAAGCTGCTGCGGGACGTCTTCACCGAGGGGGATGCCTGGTACCGCACCGGCGACCTGATGCGCAAGGATGCCCAGGGGTACTACTATTTCGTCGATCGGGTGGGTGAGACGTTTCGCTGGAAGGGTGAGAACGTCTCAACCACCGAGGTCGCCAGCATCATCGCCGCCGTAAAGGGTGTTTCAGACGTCGCCGTCTATGGCGTTGCCGTACCTCACAATGATGGGCGCGCCGGGATGGCGGCCCTGGTTGTCACGGAAGAGTTCGGCGTTGAGGGTCTGTACAGCACGCTCGTCGCGCAGTTGCCCGCGTACGCGCGACCGGTATTCCTGCGAATCGTGCCGTCACTCGACTTGACGGGGACGTTCAAACTCCGCAAGAACGAGCTTGCGCAGCAGGGCTATGACCCATCGCAGATCCAGGACTCACTGTTCGTGAACGACAGCCAGCGCGGCGAATACGTACCCATTGACCGCTCACGCTACGAGAGCCTGCTGGCGGGCACGTTGCGAGTCTGAGGGCCCGCCGCAACTTCCGCCTCAGCCGCCTGCCTCGTCGTAGCTGCCCAGGGCCTTCTCGAATGTCGTCAGTCCCTGACAGCGCTCGTCCAGCTCACGGTAGGTGCGCTCGAATTCAGCCCGAAAGGCCTGGTAGTCATCCGAGCTCCGCCACCGGTCGATCGTGATGAATCGCAATGGGTTCGCCTGGTCGCGCAGCAGCTGCGTACCGATATAGCCGGCGGACTGGCGGAACAAAGCCACCCAGGGACCGGCCGGATCCGTACACCTGCTCGAACTCACGGGCGTGCTCTGGTGCGACCATGAATTCCCACAGGTAGGTGTAGCCCATGGTCAGCGGCGGCAGTGAGCAAGCCCTAGGCGGTATTGCCGGCGTCCACGGTAAGCGTGGTCCCGGTGACGTTGCGCGCGCCCTCGCTCAGCAGGTATTCCACGGCGGCCGCGACATCGCTGACCTCCGCCATGCGCCGCAGCGCGCTGCGGCGCTTGATCTGCTCGCGCTGACCGCTTTCCATCTCCGAAGTCATCTCCGTATCGATGAACCCGGGCGCCACCGCGTTCACGGTGATGCCCAGCGGTCCCACCTCGCGCGCCAGCGAGCGCGTGAAGCCGATCAGCGAGGCCTTGGTCGCTGAATAGACCGACAGGCCGTGGTAGCCGGTGGAGGCGACCACGGATGACATGTTGACGATGCGGCCGGTCTTTTCGCTCATCATGGCGCGTACCACGGCCTTGGTGAGGAGGATGGGGGAGACGGTGTTCAGGCGCACCAGGCTCTCGATCTGATCCTCGCGCATCATGGCCAGGACACCCGCCGTGCCGAGACCGGCATTGTTGACAAGGCCGTAGGGCGCGCCGAATTCCCTGCGCAGGGCGCTCACGAACGGGGCGATCTCGGAAGTCTTCAGCAGGTCAAAGGCGCGGAAGTGCAACGCACCCTGGCCGGAAGTCCCGGCCGCCGCGATCGCCGCCTGTAAGGGTTCGCTCGGCGAGCGGGCAATCGCGATCACCTGGTAACCGGCGCTGCACAGCGCGGTGGCGATCCCGAGCCCGAGGCCGCGGCTGGCACCGGTGACAATGACGCTACGCACGGGGGCGCACCAGCTTTCCGGCCGGAGAGACCTCCAGCGAAGGGACAAAGCGGATCAGGGCAGGCACCTTGAAAGGGGCCAGCGCCGCCTTGCACTGCTCGGTGATTTGCTGGGTCAGCACCTGTGTACTCGGCCGCTCGCCCGGGCCGTCCTCTGCCAGGACGACATCGGCGGTGACAATGGCCCCGGTGATGGCATTGCGGCGCGCCTTCACCAGGGACATGCGGACCCACGGATGCGTGTTGATCACGGCCTCGACCTCCTCGGGGTGCACCTTCTGGCCGCCGACGTTGATGACACCGCCGCGCCGGCCGGCGAAATAGTAACGCCCCGCGCGAAGTTCGACCCGGTCGCCGGTGTCGACGAAGCCATCCTGCTGCCGGATCGGCTCGACACCTTCACCCAGGTAGCGCTGCGCCGTCCCGGGCGAGCGGATCTGCAGGGTATCCTCGGGCACGCGCATCTCGACGCGGCCGCCACGGCCATCCACCAGCGCCTGCGGAAAGCCTGCCTTGCCATCGCGCACCTCGAACGCGACACCTGCCTCGGTGGAGGCAAACGCATGTGCCACGATCGCCTGCGGGTACGTCGCCCTGAGGCGATCGAGCACGGCCTGGTCGGCGATCTCACCCGACAGTCGCACGTAGCCGGGTGCGATCTGCGCCGCCGCCCCGCTCATGAGGGCCTTGCGCCAGTGCGAGGGGGTGCCGGAGATGTGAGTCACGCCTGCGGCGGCCACGCGCGCGAGGAACTCCACGACCGGCTCCTGGGCTTGCGAGAACACCAGGGAGCCGGCATGCAGCGCGCGCAGGAAGATCTGCAGGCCGCCGTAGCGGCGGATGTCATAGAACGTGCTCCAGATCAGCGGCTGCGGGGGAGGTGCGGCCCCGGCCAGGGCGCTGGTCAGGCTGTGCAGGGTGTGCAGCACCAGCTTCGGTGCACCCGTGGTGCCGGAGGTCAGCAGGATCCACTCGGTCGCCACCGAGCTGCGCCGCGGCGAATCCATGGGAGCCAGGGCCGGTGCCGCGGCGACGATCATCTTCATTCCGGTGATGGCTGCGGCCGGTGCCATCGCATCCGCCACGCAGGCATCGGCGCCTGCGGTCGCGATGATCCCCGCCAGGTGCTCCGGCGCCAGATCCGGTGTGCACAGGATCATGCGCCGGGCGACCCCGTCGAGTTCAATCAGGGCGAGCGCGGCGGCGAGCTGGTCCTGCACCGCGATGAGGACGGTGCGGCCGCGCAGTCTTTCAAGGTCACTCCCCAGGCTTGAGGCCTGGGCGAGCTCACGCAGCGCAACCTGCCGGTGAGGACCGCTCAGGTGGCCGTGCGGAAGCCCGGAGGATGAAAGGGACTCCCAGAGCGAGGAGCCTTCATTTCGCAAAATTTTCGTACAGCCTGACGAAATCACCGAAGGTCACCGGAAACTCCACGGCATCGGCGGCGTTGAAGGGGTCGATCCCCAGGGAATCTTCCAGGCGCGCGACGATGATGGCGAAACTCAGCGAATCGAGGCCGGATTGCACGAGCTTGAGCTCGTCGGATAGCGCAGACAGCGTCCTGTCCTGCTCGACGGCGACCTGCTGGAACTGTGACGTGATCGTGGACCTCACCGACATCTCTTGCGCTCCGTTAGCTGTGCAATATCCGCTCTCCGTATCTTATCGCGTGCCAGTGGCGCCACGGGGACCGAACTCCCCTCTGCGCAACCGTGGAGCGCCCGGCGACCCGACCCGTGTTCCGGCTGGACAGGAGACACTAAAATACTGATATTACAGAATAATTCGATGTAAAGTGCCCCCGCGACGGCCATGCTGCCGCCTGCCCTGCACGCCCTTGAGTTGGTTCGCCGGCACAGATCGCGTCCGTATAATGAGGAACCCTTACCCATGAGCCCGCGAGTGCATGTCTGAGAAAGTCTCCCCCCTGCGCCAGCCACAGGCTCCGGCAGCCGATTCCGAGCTCACCGGTGAGGTGGCAGGGCTGATCGTGGCTGCCCTCAACCTGGAGGTCGCGCCCGCCCAGATTGACGCTGATGCCCCGCTCTATGGGGAGGGCCTGGGACTGGACTCGATCGACATCCTCGAGATCGCCCTGGTGGTCTCCAAGCGCTACGGTGTGCAGCTGCGTGCCGACAGCCAGGAAAACCAGAGCATTTTCGCCTCACTGCGTCACCTGTGTGGCTACATCGCCGCGCACAGGACCAAGTAGCCCCCTGGCCACGCTGCCGCTGCTAGGGCACGGCTGCGCGGATGCGACCGTCGCGTACCGCGGCGGGGTCGCCGTATCCGCCGCCCAGTTTCTCGATGACGTCGCCGCGCTCGAGCCGCTGCTTCGCGACACCGGGCACGTGCTCAACGCCTGTGCCGACCGCTACCGGTTCGCCGTGGGTCTTGCCGCGTGCATCGCCTCGGGCCGGGTGAGCCTGCTGCCCTCGACGCACACCCGTGAGGTCATCCACCAGCTCAGGGCCTTCGCCCCCGATGCGGCGTGTCTTACCGATGAAAGCGACTGCGCCATCGACCTGCCGCGCATCCACTACCCGGCGCAGCGCACGGCCGCCCGCGCTGCTGCCTTCCGCGTCCCCCGGATCGAGGCCTCGCAGCTCATCGCCTATGTGTTCACCTCCGGTTCGACCGGCACTCCGCTTCCCTATCGCAAGCACTTCGGACGGCTGGTGGCCTGCGTGCGCGAGGAATCCCGCCGCCTGGGACTGAGCGGGGCCGCGTGGTCGATCATGGCCACCGTGCCGCCACAGCACATGTACGGCCTGGAATCGAGCGTGCTCATGGCCCTCGTCGCTGGCCACGCGCTGTGCGCCGAGCGCCCGTTCTACCCGGCCGACATCGCCGCCGCCCTGGCGGCCGTGCCGCAGCCCCGGGTGCTGATCTCCACCCCGGTGCACCTGCGGGCCCTGGTCAGCTTGAGCACACTGCCGCCGGTGGACCTCATCGTCTCCGCGACCGCACCGCTCACGCAGCAACTGGCGCTCGAGGTCGAGCAGCGCTTTGCGACCCGCCTGCTCGAGATCTACGGATCGACCGAGACCGGCCAGATCGCCACGCGCCGCCCGACCGAGTCCGCCGAGTGGCAGCTGTGGCCCGAGGTCACCCTCACCCCCCGTGACGGGGAAACCTGGGCCGACGGCGGCCACATCGAGCAGCCCACCCGCATGTGCGACGTGCTGGAAGTCACCGGCCGTGGGCGCTTCCTGCTGCACGGCCGCGAGGCGGACCTGGTCAACATCGCCGGCAAGCGCAGCTCGCTCGCCTACCTCAACCACCAGCTGAACTCGATTCCGGGCGTGCTGGACGGTGCCTTCTTCCACCTCGACGAGGGCCGCGGCTCGCACACCGGGGTGGCCCGCGTGGCCGCCTGTGTGGTCGCCCCGCAGCTGGAGGGTGCCGGACTGACCGAGGCGCTGCGCGAGCGCATCGATCCGGTGTTCCTGCCACGGCCGCTGCTGTTCGTGGCGCGCCTGCCGCGCAACGCCACCGGCAAGCTCCCCCAGGAGGCGCTGCGGGCCCTGGCCGCCGCGCACCTGAAGTCCTCCGTCGCCTAGCGGCTCTCCCATGCGCATCGCCGCCACGGTCAAGATCTCAGAGGAACACCCGGCCTTTGCCGGCCACTTCCCGGGCACCCCGATCCTGCCCGGCGTGCTGCTGCTGGACGAGATCCTGCGCGCGCTGGGGCGCGAGCACGCCGCGCCGCTGCAGTGGCGCATCGCCAGCGCGAAATTCCTCAAGCCCGTGGGCCCGGGCGAGGAACTCAAGGTCGAGTACGAGTCGCTGCCCAACGGCGCGGTGCGCTTCAATGTCCGCAGCGCAGGCGTGCTGGTGGCCACCGGGACGCTGCTGCGCACACCGGCGACCCAAGCCCGTGACCGTGCTGACTAAGCCGGACACCACGCCACGGGCGCGCGCGGCCGAGTGGGCCGAGATTCCCGAGCGGGGGTCCCCGGCCGCACTCAAGTTCGCGACCTTCGTCGCGACACGCCTGGGCCGCAGGGTCGCGCGCTGCGGCATGCCGGTGGTCGCCGCCTACTTCGTCGCGCTCGCGCCGCGCACCCGTCGCCATGCACGCGAGTACCTGCGGCGCGCGCTCGGGCGTGAGCCGCGGCTCGCGGACATCTATCGCCAGATCCACACTTTTGGCATGACGCTGCTGGATCGCTTCTACCTGATCCATGGGCGCTTCGACCTGTTCACGCTCACCAGCGAGGGTGAACCGGTCATGCGGGAGATCCTGGCCCGCGGGGCCGGGGCGTTCCTCCTGGGCGCGCACCTGGGCAGCTTCGAGATGCTCAGCGCCACGGGACGGCAGAACTCCGGTCTGCGGGTCGCGATGGCGATGTACGACCACCAGGCGGGGCGCCTGGCGGCGGTATTCCGGGCGGCCGGCAATGCGAACCCGCCGGAGATCATCCCGCTCGGGCACGTGGATTCGATGCTGCGGATCCACGCCTGCCTGGATGAGGGCAAGTTCGTGGGCATGCTGGCCGATCGCTCCATCAGTGAGTCCCCGGCGCAGGTAGTGAACTTCCTCGGCACCCCGACGCTGTTCCCCTCAGGACCCATGCGCCTGGCCGCAGCCCTGCGCCGTCCCGTGATCTTCATGGCGGCGCTGTACCGGGGCGGCAACCGCTACCACGCGGTCTTCTGCCAGATCGCAGACTTCTCCCAGCCCGCCACGCAGGGACGCGAGGCTGCCGTACGCCAAGCCGTCGAGCGCTACGCGGCGCTGCTCGAGCAGTACTGCCGCTCGGACCCCTACAACTGGTTCAACTTCTACGATTTCTGGGCAGGCACGCTGCCCCCGGCCAGCGCCGCCAGGTTGCCGTGAGGGTGTGCGTCCTCGTTGTCACGATCGGCTTGGCGCTGGGGGTCACGGCTGCCGGCGCCGCGGACAGCCCCTCGCCGGCGGATGAATCGCCTGCCTTCGCCGAGGTCATGCGCCTGTTCGCCTCGCGCACCTCAGGGCGCGTGGCCTTCACCGAGACGCACGAGCTGGCGATGCTCAAGCAGCCGCTCACCTCCTCCGGCGAGCTGGTGTACGTGGCCCCCGACCGCCTGGAGAAGCGCACCACCGCGCCCAAGGCCGAGACCCTGGTCCTGGATCACGGCCTGCTCACCGCCCAGCGCGGCCGCCACACCTACACGGTCGCGCTTAAGGATGCACCGCAGGTGATCCCGTTCGTCGAGAGCGTGCGCGCCACGCTCGCCGGCGACCGGGCGGCCCTGGAGCGCCATTTCACGACCCGCTTCGAAGGCGACGCCGCCCACTGGCGCCTGAGCCTCCTGCCGCGCGATGCCGCCATCGCCAAGTCCGTGCAGCAGATCCGCATGGAGGGCGAGGGCGGTGCCATCCGCACCGTCGAGGTCCGCGAGACCGATGGGGATCGCTCGCTCTTGAGCATCGGGCCCGAGCTTCCGCCATGAGCCGGCGCGGCATGGCGGCAGGCTTCAGCTGGGCGCTCCTGTGTGCCCTGGCGGCGAGCATCGCCGTCCACACCCACTACACGACCGACCTGTCGGCTTTCCTGCCGCGCTCCCCGACCGCCACCCAGCAGCTTCTGGTCGAGCAGCTGCGCGAGGGCCCGGCCGCGCGGCTGATCATCGCGGCCATCGAGGGCGGAGATGCCGCCCTGCGCGCGCAGGTGTCGGTGAAGCTGAGCCAGGCGCTGCGCCGCCGCAGCGAGTTCGCCGTGGTCGACAACGGCGATGCGGCCAGCCTCGAGCGCGACCGTGCCTTCCTGTTCGACCATCGCTACGTGCTCAGTGACGCGATGACCGCGGCGCACTTCTCGGTGACCGGGCTGCACGCGGCCATCGCCGCGGGGGTGGACGCGCTCGCCTCCCCGGAGGGCCCGCTCCTGAAGGCGCTGTTTCCGCGCGACCCGACCGGGGAGCTCCTGAACATCCTCGATGCAGCCGGCAGCACGCATGCCCCGCATACCGAGGGCGGCGTGTGGGCTTCCGCGGACGGCGCGCGCGCCCTGGTGCTGCTGCAGACCCGCGCCACCGGCGCCGATACCGATGCCCAGCAACAGGCGTGCAACAGCATCCGCAGCGCCTTCGCGCAGGCGGTGCGGGAACTGCCGCCGCAGGCGCAGGCCGGCATGCACCTGCTGCTCAGCGGCCCGCCGGTCTTTGCCGTCGCCGCGCGCGAACTGATCAAGGGCGAGGCGCTGAAGCTGTCGGCCATCAGCTCGGCGCTCATCGCGCTGCTGCTGCTCAGCGTCTACCGCTCGGTGCCGGCTCTGGTGCTGGGGATGGTGCCGGTGGCCTCGGGGGCGCTCGCCGGGGTGGCCGCCGTGGCCTTAGGCTTCGGCGCGGTCCACGGCATCACGCTCGGCTTCGGGGTGACCCTCATCGGGGAGTCGGTGGACTACTCGATCTACCTGTTCGTGCAGCGATCGGGTGACTGGCGGCGCACGTTGTGGCCGACGCTGCGGCTGGGCGTGCTGACCTCCATCGCCGGCTTCGCCGCCCTGGTCCCTTCCGGGTTCCAGGGCCTGGCGCAGCTGGGGCTGTATTCGATCGCAGGGCTGATCGCAGCGGCCCTCGTCACCCGCTACGTGCTGCCCGCCTGGCTGCCGGAGCATTTCGCGATCCGGGACCTGCATCCGGCGGGGGAGCGCCTGGGGCAGATCATCCGGCGCCTGCGCGGACTGCGCTTAGGACTTCTCCTGGTGCTGGCCGTCGCCGCGGCAACGCTGTTCCTGCACCGGGGCACGCTCTTCAGCCACGCGCTGACGGACCTGAGCCCCGTCCCGCTGGCGCAGCAGGACCTCGACGAGCGCCTGCGCGCCGAGCTCGGGGCCCCGGATGTGCGCTACATGGTCGTGGTCACCGCGCCCACCCGAGAAGGCGCGCTGGATGCCGCGCACGGCCTGGGCGTGAGGCTCGCCGCGCTGGCCGATGCGTCCGTGATCGGCGGCTTCGAGACCCCCACGCGCTACCTGCCCGGCGTTGCACTGCAGAATGCCCGGCGGTCCGCGATCCCACCGCCCCCCGTCCTGGCCGCCAACCTCGACCGCGCCCTCGAAGGACTGCCGGTGGATGGCCAGCGGCTGCGCGCGTTCCTGAGCGATGCCGAGGCGGCGCGCACCGCCGCCCCACTGACACGCGCGGACCTGGACGGGACCTCCTTCGCCGCGGCCGCCGATGCGCTCCTGGTGAAGAACGGGAGCGGCTGGTCGGCGCTGCTGCCGGTGGCAGCGCTCGCCGCGGGTGACCTCACCGAGGCGGCCGTGGAAGCGATCCGTGCGAGCGTTGCGGGAGGACCCGAGGGAGCCACGCTGCTGGATCTGAAGGGCGAGGCGGACCGGCTGTATGCCGGTTACCTGCGCCAGGCGGTGCAGCTGGCGCTCGCAGGTTTCATGGCCATCGTCGCCCTGCTGCTCATCGCCCTGCGCTCGCCGGGCCGCATCGTGCGGGTGCTCGCCCCGCTCGCCCTGTCCGTGGTGACAGTGGCCGCACTGCTGCGCGGCGCAGGCTACGAGCTCGGCATCCTGCACATCGTCGGCATGCTGCTCATCGTCGCCGTGGGCTCCAATTACGCCCTGTTCTTCGATCGCAACAGCGCCGACCCGCACCACGGCTCGCAGGCCCTGACCTTGGCCTCGCTGCTGGTCGCCAACATCGCAACCGTGCTGGCATTTGGCGTACTGGCCTGCTCGCGGGTGCCGGTGCTGGCCGATCTGGGCCAGACCGTGGCCCCGGGGGCGCTCCTGGCCCTGGTGTTCTCCGCGATCCTGTCGCGAACGCCCCAGGCGGCCGAAGTGCCGCCACCGGGACGGCCATGAGCCGCGTCCTCGCGCCCGCCCAGGAGGGCCGCAGTGCGCCGGTACGGATCGTGATGCTGGCGCCGGCCTATGCGAGCCCCGAGGACTTTGTCGCGGCGGGCTTTGCCAGCGCGGTGCGCACCCGGGGTCTGGCCATCGACCTGGTGTTCGCGCGCGTGGAGGCGCAGCACGTCGCCGACGCATCCCTCACCGCCCAGGTCTGGGAACTCGTGGGCCCGCGGGCGGCGGCGACCCGGGTATGGCTGGGAGGCATATCGCTCGGCGGCTATCTCGCACTGTGTGCCGCACAGTCCGACCCGCAGGCCCTTGCCGGCCTGTGCCTGCTGGCGCCCTACCTCGGCAGCCACATTGTCGTCAGCGAAGTCGCCCGCGCGGGCCTTGCCCGCTGGGAACCGGCGCCGCTGGCGGCCGATGATGACGAGCGGCGCCTCTGGCGCTTCATCCAGTCACGCCCGGCCGGGTTGCCGATCCACCTCGGTCTTGGCCGCGATGACCGCTTCTCGGGGCGCCATCGCGTGCTGGCCGATGCCCTGCCGCCGGATGAAGTCGACACCATTGCCGGCGGCCACGACTGGCTGACCTGGCACCGACTCTGGGAGAATTTTCTGGATGCCCGCTTTGCCCACCCGTAATCCCGCCACACCGCGCTGGCGGCCCTCGCCTGCGATCAGTGCCTCCGTCGCGCTGCACGCCGGCGCGGTCGCAGCGGTCGTGGTACGGCCCCAGGTGTGGCCGTGGGTTCTGGGGGCGGTGGTGGCCGATCACCTGGCCCTCGCAGCCGCCGGACTGTGGCCCCGCAGCCACCTCTTGGGGCCGAACTGGACCCGCCTGCCCGCCCCTGCCGACACCGCCCTCCCCGGCATGCTCGCGATCACCATCGATGACGGGCCGGACCCCGAGGTCACCCCGCGCGTACTCGCGCTCCTTGAGGCCCACCGCGCCAAGGCCACCTTCTTCTGCGTGGGCAGGAACATCGAGCAGCACCCGCAACTGGCCCGCGAGATCGTGCAGCGCGGGCACGGCATCGAGAACCACAGTTTCCACCATCCGCTGACTTTCTCGCTGCTCGGGACCTAAGGGCATGAGCGCGGAGATCCAGCGGACCCAGGAGACCATCACCCGCATCACCGGCGAGGTGGCCCAGTTCTTCCGCGCACCCGCGGGACTGCGCAATCCCCTGCTGGAGCCGGTGCTGTTGAAAACGGGGCTGCGCCTGGTCAGCTGGACGCGCCGCGGCTTCGATACGGTCAACCGCGACCCGCAGGTCGTGCTCGGCAAACTCACTCGCGGCCTGCGTGCCGGCGACATCGTGCTGCTGCACGACGGCCATGCAGCCCGCACGGCAGCCGGCGCACCCGTCATCCTGGAAGTCCTGCCCGGGTTGCTGCAGAGGGCCCGGGCGGCAGGTCTGGAACCGGTCACGCTGCGCACCGCCTTCGCCGCCGCCGCGTGAGCCTGCCTGCTGAAACCGCTGCGATGCTGGATATCGCCACGGCCGGTTACCGGCGCGCGAGTCGCTTCGCCTGGCACTTCGCGCGCGGCAAGTTAAGCGCCGACCCCAGCTTCCAGAGCATCCTCGCGCGCGGACTGCTGGCAGGACGGACGCGCCTGCTGGACTTAGGCTGCGGCCAGGGACTGCTCGCCGTGTGGCTGCTCGCCGCGCGCGCCTGTTACGGCCGCCCCGGTGCATGGCCGCCCGCGTGGCCGGCGCCGCCCGAGCTTGCCGCCTACACCGGGATCGAGCTGAACCCGAACGAGGTGCAGCGGGCGCGCGCGGCCTTCGAGGGCTGCGCGGGTGCGCAACTGAATATCGTGCACGGCAACCTCTGCGCGGTGCCGTATCCGCCGGTCGATGCGGTGGTCATCCTGGACGTGCTGCACTACCTTGACGGCACCGCGCAGGAAGAGGTCCTGAAGCGCGTGCGCGCCTCGCTCGCTCCGGGCGGACTGCTGGTGCTGCGCATCGGCGATGCCGCGGGGGGATTTGGCTTTACCCTGAGCACGGTCACCGATCGCATCGTCGCGCTGTTCCGCACCGGCCGGTGGCTCACCCTGCATTGCCGCACCCTCAGCGACTGGCGCGCGCTGCTCGAGGGGGTAGGCTTCCGCACGACGGCGATCCCGATGAGCGCGGGCACGCCCTTCTCCAACACGCTGCTGCTCGCCGAGGCCCAGTGAAGCCCCTCATCCTCAGCGCCTACACCGCGACCAGCTGCATCGGGCACGGCACCGAGGCGATGCTGCGCACCCTGCGCGCGCAGCGCACCGGACTTATGCCCTGCCCGCCAGAACCGTTCGGCCTCGACACCTACGTGGGCGAGGTGCCGGGCGTGGACGCGGTGCAGCTGCCCGCGGACTTAGCCGAATTCGACTGCCGCAACAACCGCCTGGCCTACCTGGGCCTGCAGCAGGATGGCTTCATCGGGCGCGTGCGCGCCTGCATCGCCCGCTATGGCGCCGCGCGCGTCGGTGTGTTCCTCGGGACCAGTACCTCGGGCATCCTCGAGACCGAGCTGGCCTTCGCCGCGCGCGACCCGCTCAGCGGCGCGCTGCCGGCGCAGTTTCGCTACGCAGGCGCCCACAACACCTTCTCCGTGGCCGCCTGCGTGCTGCGCGCGCTGCAACTTAAGGGTCCGGCCACGGTCATCTCCTGCGCCTGCTCCTCCAGCGGCAAGGTCTTCGCCAGTGCGCAGCGGGCGATCACCGCCGGCCTCATCGATGCGGCGGTCGTGGGCGGGGTGGACTCGCTGTGCCTGACGACGCTGCACGGGTTCAACTCGCTGCAGCTGGTGTCCCGGCAGCCGGTGCGGCCGTTCGATGTCGCCCGCGACGGCCTGTCGATCGGGGAGGCGGCGGCCTTCGCGTTGCTGGAACCGGCGGATGCGGCCACCGATCCTGCGGCCATCCTGCTCACCGGCACCGGCGAGACCAGCGACGCGTACCATATGTCTGCGCCGCACCCGGAGGGCCGCGGGGCGCGCGAAGCGATGCAGCGCGCGCTCGAAAGCGCAGGCATTGCCCCGGAGCAGATCGACTACATCAACTTCCATGGCACCGGCACGAAGAGCAACGATGAAGCCGAGGCGCGCGCGGTCGAGGCGGTGCTCGGGCCGGATGTCCCGGGCAGCTCCACCAAGGGGGCCACCGGTCATACCCTGGGAGCCGCCGGTGCGCTGGAGGCGGTGATCTGCGCGCTCGCCCTGCGCGAGGGCCTGATGCCGGCGGGCGTCAACACCACTGCAGTGGACCCGGCGCTGAAGGTCAATTACCTGCTGGCCAACCGCACCGGCACGCTCAACTACGTCATGAGCAACTCCTTCGGCTTCGGCGGCTCCAACTGCAGCCTGGTGTTCGCGCGCGCGCGGGTGCGCTCGTGAGCGCACTGGTCGGCTTCATCGAGGGCGTAGGACTCCTGGGGCCGGGCATCCCCGACTGGCACGAGGGTGCGCGCGTGCTCGCAGGCGAGGTCCCGTGGAACGCCGCGCCGACCGCCATCCCCGCGCTGACCTGCCTGCCGAGCGCCGAGCGCCGGCGCACCGGGGTGCCGGTGAGGATCGCGATCACCGCGGGTCTGGAGGCCACCGGCCGCGCCGGCGCGGACCCGGCCCGGCTGCCGGCCATCTTCAGCTCCTCCGGGGGCGATGGCCAGAACCTGCACGAGATCTGCACCGCACTCGCCGCGGGCGAGCGGCAGCTCTCACCGACCCGCTTCCACAACTGCGTGCACAACGCACCGTCCGGCTACTGGGGCATCGCCACCGGCGCCACCCCCGCATCGAATGCGCTGTGCGCGTACGACGCAAGCTTCGGGGCAGGGCTGATCGAGGCCCTCACGCAGGCCCAGATCGAGCAGCGCCCGGTGCTGCTCGTGGCCTACGACGCGCAGTATCCGGAGCCGCTGCGCAGCACGCGGCCGATCCCGGATGCCCTGGCCGTGGCCCTGGTGCTGGCGCCCACGCGAAATGCCGCGGCGCTCGCCCGCCTGGAGGTACGCTTGGGTGAGGCCCCGGCCGATGAGCTGTCCGATGCCATGCTCGAGACACTGCGGCGCGCCATCCCCGCCGCGCGCAGCCTGCCGCTGCTGGTTAAGCTGGCGCAGCGCCGTTCCGGTACCGTGGTCCTGGATTACCTGACACCGCGGACCCTGTCCGTGGAGATGCACACATGGCCCTAGACCGCAGCTGGATCGAACAGCACATCCCGCACAAGGGGCGGATGTGCCTGCTGGATGAGGTGCTGAACTGGGACGCGACCCAGATCCGCTGCCGCAGCACCACGCACCGCACGGCCGACAACCCGCTGCGCGCCCACGGGCGCCTGGGCGCGGTGTGCGGCATCGAGTACGCCGCCCAGGCCATGGCCGTGCACGGGGCGCTGGTGGGCGCCAGTGCCCCGCTCGAGCGCTCCATGTCCGAGCAGGTGCGCGAAAGCGTCGGTGCGGCCGTGGGCTATCTGGCCAGCGTGCGCAGCGTGACGCTGCACGTCGAGCGCCTCGATGACCTGGAGAGCGACCTGATTGCCTGCGCCGCGCGCCTGGCCGGGGATGCGCGCACGGTGCTCTACGAATTCTCCGTCAGCAGTGCGCAGCGGCGGGTGCTCGAGGGGCGTGCCAGCATCGTCATCGACCCGGCCTTCGGCATCACCGCCAGCGTGCCCTCGTGAGCGGCGGCAAGTTCGCACTGGTGACCGGCGGCAGCGGCGGCATCGGCGCAGCCTTGTGCCGGCGCCTGGCGCGCGACGGCCACCACGTGTACGTCCACGCGCACCGCAACCTCGCCACCGCCGCAGCGTTAGTGGAGGAGATCCGCGCCGCCGGCGGGGCGGCGAGCGCGGTCAGCTTCGACATCACCGATGCGCAGGCCTACACGGCAGGCGCTCGAGAGGCTGCTCGAGGCCGGCCCCATCCAGATCCTGGTCAACAACGCCGGCCTGCACGACGATGCGGTCCTGCCGGGCATGAGCAGCGCGCAGTGGCACCGCGTCATCGACGTCTCGGTCAACGGGTTCTTCAACGCGACCCAGCCGCTGCTGCTGCCGATGATCCGCACCCGCTGGGGGCGCATCGTGAATGTCTCCTCGATTGCCGCCCTCATCGGCAACCGCGGCCAGGTGAACTACGCCGCCGCGAAGGGGGCGCTGATCTCGGCCAGCAAGGCGCTGGCCCTGGAAGTGGCCACGCGCGGCATCACGGTCAACAGCATCGCCCCGGGCATCATCGGCACGCCGATGACCGCAGGGCTGTTCGATGCGGCGGCCATCGAAAGGCTGGTGCCGATGAACCGGGTCGGCCTGCCCGAGGAAGTCGCCGGCGTGGTCTCGTTCCTGAGCTCAGAGGATGCCGCCTACGTGACCGCGCAGGTGATCTCGGTCAGCGGCGGCATGGGCTAGCGCCCGCGGCACACTGAATCTGGCACACTGGCGCGGAGGGTGCCCACCCCTGCCTTGCCGGAAAGAACACCCGATGAATACGATCTGCGCGCCCGCCGTACGCTGCCTGCTCTGCTGCGGCCTTGCGCTGCTCGCCTGCGCGGTGCAGGCAGCGGAGGTCCCCGCGAGTGCCGCTCCCTCGATCGCGGAGTCCCTTGGCGTGCGCGTGGCCGCGGAGCCGATCCGCGCGCGCCCCGGCTGGCGCACACCGAAGCTCATCCTCGTCACCCCGCGCCTGCACGAGCAGATGGCCGCACTGGCGGCGGCTGCCCCGGGGGTGAGCCTGGTCGAGCTCAGCGCGGCGACGCCGCAGCAGATCGACCGTGCGGATGCCACGATCGGGGTGTGCTCGGCGGAGGTGCTCTCCCGGGCCACCCGCCTGCAATGGATCCAGTGGCTGGGAGCCGGCGTGGAGAATTGCCTGCAGGAGCCGCAGCTGCGCGAACGCCATCCGTTGCTGACCAACATGCAAAGCGCCGCGGGCCCGAGCATGGCCGAGCATGTCATGGGCATGATGCTGGTCCTCAGCCGCCACCTGGACTACTACTTAAGGCAGCAGGATCAGGGTCACTGGGCGGACGAGGCGCCGGCGCTCGCCGACCTGTCCGGCAAGACCGTGCTCATCGTGGGACTGGGGGGCATCGGCACGGAAGTGGCCAAGCGTGCGCATGCCTTTGGCATGAAGGTCATCGCCACGCGCGCCAGCGGCCGCACCGGTCCTGACTATGTCAGCTACGTCGGCCTGCCGCAGGAGCTGCTCACGCTCTCCAGGCAGGCGGACTTCGTGGTCAACTGCGCCCCGCTCACCCCGCAGACCACCGGGATCTTCAATGCCGCGTTCTTCGCCACCCTGAAGCCCGGCGCGTACTTCCTGAGCGTCGGCCGCGGCCGCAGCACCGTCACCGCGGATCTGGTGGCAGCCCTCGCCGGCGGCAAGATCGCAGGCGCCGGACTTGATGTGGTTGATCCTGAGCCGCTGCCCGCCAGCAGTGCGCTGTGGCACCTGCCGAACGTCATCATCACGCCGCACATCTCGGCGGCGACCCCGATGGCCGACAGCCAGCGCGCCTTGCTGTTGCGTGAAAACCTCAGGCGTTATGTGGCGGGCGAGCCGATGCTCGCAGTCGTGGATACCGAGCGGGGCTATTGATCCGTCAGTGGTTTCCGGCGCGCACCGGCGCTGCCGATCGTGCCGCGGTGGTTAGGTCACCCGCCCCCTGCCTAAGATTGTTACAGTTCTCCGGTTCAGTGGAAACGGATTGACGGGGTCATGGCACTTGCACGGGAAATGCGGTGATACCGGCGGTGGTGGTGGGCTCGGGCCTGGGCGCCCTCGGGGCCCTGCGGCTGCTGCACCGCTCCGGCATCCCCACCTTCTCGATCCCGGTGGTGCCCTCACACGAATCCCGTTCACGCTGGGCGCGCCGGCTGCCCGGGACCGGCGCCACGCTGGCCAGCGCTTCGTTGGCGGAGATCCTGGGCGCCTGCTCACTGGAGCGGGCGGCGCTGATTCCCTGCAGCGACGCGGTGCTGTCGGCGATCGCGCAGCTGCCGGAAGCGCTCAGCCGCCGCTTCCCGAGCAGCACCCCGCCGGCACAGGCGGTGGCATCGCTGGCGCGCAAGGACAACTTCGCCATCCTGCTCGATGCACTCGATGTGCCCCGCCCCACCACGCTGATCGTGCATGACCCGCAGGATCTGGAGCGCTTTGCGGACCTGCCCTTCACGCACCTGTTCCTGAAGCCGGTGGACTCGGCCAGCTTCATGCGCAGCTACGGGGTGAAGGCCTGCCGGGTTCGTGACATGAACGATGCCCGCGCACAGCTGGCCAAGGTGACTTGCCGAGGGGCACCGCGTGGTGGTGCAGGAATACGTGCCGGGACCGGGCTCCAATCACTACCTGATCGATGGCTTCATCGACGCCGGCGGCACGGTGCGCGCGCTGTTCGCGCGCCGGCGCCTGAGAATGTACCCGCCCGACTTCGGCGACAGCACCCACATGGTGAGCGTGCCGCTCAGCGAGGTCGCGCCCGCCGTCGAATCGCTGCGCACCATCCTCGCCGCCGTGGGCTACCGGGGGATCTTCAGCGCCGAGTTCAAGAAGGACGAGCGCGACGGGGTGTTCAAGATCCTGGAAGTGAATGCGCGGGTGTGGATCTACGTCGAGTTCGCCGGTCGCTGCGGGGTGGACGTGTGCACCATGTCCTACCAGGACGCCCTGGGGCTGCCCATCACCGCGCCGGCAGACTATCGCACCGGCGTGCGCCTGGTCTCCCCGTACCTGGATCTCGCGGCGGTTCGCTACGCCTGGCGCCAGGGGCAGATGTCGGCGGGTGCGTGGCTGCGCTCCTGGGCCGGCGCCCAGCAGCCGGCGTTCAACCTGTCCGACCCCCTGCCCGCGATCGCTGACTGGTACGAGGTGTCGCGCAAGCTGCTGCGGCGCGCCGTGCGCGGAGGGCCGGCGGACCCGTGAGCGCCCTGACCCTCGGCACGCTGCGCGCGCAGGAATTCCCCGAGTGGGACGAATTCGTGGGCCGCTCGCCCGATGGCTGCGTCTATGCGCAGTCCGGCTATCTCGCAGCCCTCGCCGCGGCGACCTCGGCCACCTTCCGCATCGTGGCGGCGCGGCGCGCCGGATCCCTGGCAGGAGGCATCGCACTCTACGAGACCGCCGATGCGCTGCACGGCTCGCGGGCAGGACCGCGGCTGCTCCTGTACTACCACGGCGCGATCCTGGCCGCCTACGAGGGCGCCTATCCCTCGCAGCACACCTCGCGGAACCTGGAGGTCCAGTCGGCACTGGCGGAGTACGTCGAGTCCTTAGGCTACGACCGCGTGATCCTGAAGAGCCGCAGTACCGTGACCGATGTGCGCGCCTACCTTGCGCGCGGCTGGCACGCCGCGCCGAGCTACACCTACGTGGTGCCGCTCACCGACCTGCGCGCGCAGTGGCAGCGCGTCGATGGCAACCTGCGGCGGCTGATCAAGCGCTGCACGGAGACCGACCGGCTCCACTTCTCGGACGATGACGATTTTGCGGCGTTCTTCCGGCTGCACTCGCTCACCCTCGGCCGCCGGCGCGTGGCCACCTACCTGCCCGAGGCCGCATTCCGCAGATTCTTCGCAGCGACGGCCGCTGCGGGGCTCGCGCGGCTGCAGCACGCGCGCCTGCCCGATGGCACCGCGATCGCCTCCCAGCTGGTGCTGCTGGGAACGCACACGGTCAGCCATACCGCCTGTGCGGGGATGGATCCGGAGTACGCACGCCTGGGGGCGACCGCATTCCTGCGCTGGCGCGGCTTTGAGGCACTGGCGCAGCTGGGCTACGCAGCCAACGACCTCACCGATGCGGCGCTCAACTCGGTCACGCACTTCAAGTCCCAGCTGGGAGGCTCACTGGAGTGTGCGCACGTTCTGACCGCGCCGGCCTCCTCGCGCGCCCGGGTCGCCGAGGTGCTGGAACGCACCGCGCAGCTGCCGCGCGCCGTTGCCGGGCGGCTGCTGCGCGCCACCGGGCTCAGGTCATGAGTTACTTTGCAGGGAGTGAGGCGGCGGAGGCGATCCGCGAGGCACTCCGGCGCTGCAATGCGGGCGCGGCCTTCGGGCTGCCCGGGCGGACCCAACCATGCCCTGTTCCAGCGCCTGCGCGGCACCGACCCGCGCCTCATCGTGCCCAGCCACGAACTGGCCGCCGCCTTCATGGCCGGCACCTACGGGCGGATCGATGGACGCCCGGGCATTCTGCTCACCATCCCGGGCCCGGGCTTCGCCTTCGCCCTGCCCGGGATCGCCGAGGCCTGGCAGGACTCCGCGCCCTTGCTGCACATCGTCGCCGCCGCGCCCGGCGGATTGCACCCCCGGCACCGTCATCAGGCCCTCGACCAGAGCGCCATCGCCCGCCCGATGACCAAGGCCATGTTCGCCGTCAGTGACCCGGCGCGCCTCGGGGAGACCGTCTGCGCGGCGTTCGAGACGGCACGCGACGGCGAGCCCGGCCCGGTGATCGTGCAGCTCGGCGCATCCGCCGACGCCGCTGCGGGGCTTCCGGCGGCCCCCGCCGTGACGGGCGATGCGGGAGGGGTCTGGGCGCGCATTCTCCAGGCGCGCAAGCCGGTGCTCATGGTCGGCCAGGGCGGTGCCGCGGCGGCTGACCGGATCCGCGCCTACGTCGAGCGCACCGGGACGCCGGTCTTCAGCAGCGCCTCCGGGCGCGGGGTCGTCTCGGAGCACTCTCCCTGGTGCTTGCCGTACGACAGCCTGCGGGGCACGACCGGAGAGCTCAATGCCCTGCTGGCCGAGGCGGACCTGGTGATCGCCGTCGGGACGCGCCTGGCCTACAACGGCACCGCGGGATTCGAGCTGCAGCTGCCACCGGCGCGCCTGGTGCACGTGGATGCCAGTGCAGCCAGCTTGAACGCCGTGTACCCGGCGTCTGCCAGCGCGGTGATGCGTGCGGAGGAGTTCTTCGGCATGCCCGAGGCTCTGGCGGTCCCCCACAGTCAGTGGAGCCGGCAGGCCATCGCTGCCTGGCGCGAGCGCATCGGTGCCGTGGACCGCCAGCCCGAGCCGGTCATCGCCGGCCTTACGCCGCAGGAGTTCTTTGCCGCGCTGGGCGCGCAGCTGCCGGACAACGCCTTGCTGGTGACCGACAGCGGCCTGCACCAGGTGATGGCACGGCGCTACTGCACGGTGCGGCAGCCGTTCGGGCTCCTGCTGCCGACGGACCTGCAGTCGATGGGCTTTGGGTTGCCCTCCGCGCTCGCAGCGCGGCTGGCCGCCCCGGACCGACCGGTCGTGGCGCTGGTGGGGGATGGCGGCCTGTTCATGAGCGGGCTCGAGCTGGCCACCGCGGTGCGCGAGAAGATCGACCTCACGGCCATCGTCTTCAACGACGGCTACCTGAACCAGATCCGCATGCAGCAGCTGAATGATGCCGGCCGCGACCATGGCGTGACGCTGCCGGTCATCGACTTTCAGGCGCTGGCGGCGGCGGTGGGCGCCGAGTATCACTCCTGCGAGGCGGGCAATCTGGCGGCCCTGGCGCAGGCCGGCCGCCGGCCCGGGGTGACGCTCATCGAGGTGCCGGTGACCGACAGCCGGGCGATCGCCCGGGTGGCGACCCGCAGCCGCGTGAAGACCTCCGTGCGGCGGGCGCTCGGTGCGCGCGGCGGCGGCCTGTTGCGGCGCCTCTTCAGACGACGCTAGCCCGATGCATTCTGTGTCACGACAGCAGGGCATCACGCGGCGGGCGCTGCTGGCGGGAGGCGCCGTCGGTGCGCTGGCGGTCCTGGTCGCCGCCAAGATCGCCGCGCGCCGCCTGTGGCTGAGCTCCTACGAGAACGGCGCCGGGACGCCGGCGAAGGCGCCCGCGATCGTGAAGTCCGTGGGCCAGATGCCGTATCGCCGCTTCGGGGCGACGGGGCTGCAGGTCTCCGAAGTGAGCTTCGGTGCCTGGGGCATCGGCAGCCAGGCCTATGGCACGGTGGCGCGCGAGGATTCGCTGCGGGCGCTGGCGCGCGCGGAGGAACTCGGCTGCAACCTGGTCGATACCGCCAGGGTGTACGGGGATTCCGAGCGGGTGCTGGGGGAATTCCTCAAGGGCCGGCGCAGCCGCTGGATTGTCGCCACCAAGTACTCCTACCAGCCCGGCGGGATGACCGCCACGCTGGAAGAGCAGCTGAAGCGCCTGGGCACCGACGTCATCGACTACTACCAGCTGCACTCGATGCCCGAGGACGAGCGCACCTACGAGGAGCTGTTCGCGCTCAAGAAGGCCGGCAAGGTGCGCTTCGTCGGTGTCTCGCTGTACAGTGCGCATGACATTGACCGGGTGCTCGCGCAGCCGCTGCTGGATGGCATCCAGGTCCGCTTCAGCCTGCTCGATCCGGATCCCTTCCTGCGCCGCGTCGCACAGCTGAGGAACGGCCGCCTGGCGGTGCTGGTGCGCTCGACACTGAAGGAAGGGTTCCTGACGGGCAAGTTCAGGCGGGACGCGACGTTCCCGGATCCCGCGGACCAGCGTCACGGGTGGACTGCCGAGCAGATCGCACGCACGGTCGATGAGGTCGAGCGCTTTCGCTTCCTGGAAGCCGAAGCGCACTCGATGGTGCGTGCCGCCCTCGCCTACCCGTTGTCCTTCCCCGAGGTCTCGACGGTCCTGCTGGGCACCAAGAACGAGGCCCAGGCGCAGCAGAACTTCGGCGAGATCCCCGGTGCTCGGCTGACTGCAGCGAGCCTCGAGCGCGTGCGCCTCCTGCAGGAAGAAATGGACCTCGGCGGCCGCCGCACCCCGACCGGGCTGCTGCGGCGCATCCTCGGCCGCTACTGAACTGGCCCGCGCGCCGCGCGAGCCGCTAATCTACGGCCATGCTCAGGATCTGCATCGTCGGCGCGGGTGCCATTGGCGGGGTCTTCGGCACGCGGCTCGCCCAATCCGGCGATGTCATCGTGAACGCACTCGCACGCGGGGCAACCTTGAGCGCGCTGCGTGATCACGGCTGGCGGCTGAACGAGAACGGTGCGCTCGTCAGCGCTCCCGCGGGCCTTGCGTCCGATGATCCCCGCGAGCTGGGCGTCCAGGACCTGGTGATCCTGACGGTGAAGGCCCCGGCGTTGCCGGCCCTTGCGGTCACGCTCGCACCCCTGATCGGGCCCGAGACGCTCATCCTCTCGGCCATGAACGGCGTGCCCTGGTGGTTCAGCCACGGGCTCGCCGCGCTCGGGCGCGGCTCCCCTGACCTGCGTCGATCCGGGCGGCGGCATCGCCGCCGCGCTGCCGGTGCGGCAGGTCATCGGCTGCGTGGTGCACATGAGTGCCTCCACCAGCGCCCCGGGGATCGCCGTGCACCGCAGGGGGCGGGGGCTGATCATCGGCGAACCTGCCGGCGGGGAGTCCCTGCGCGTGCATGCCGTGGGGGAAACCCTCACGCGGGCCGGCTTCGAGGTCACCTGCTCGTCACGAATCCGTTACGAGACCTGGTACAAACTGTGGGGCAACATGACCATGAACCCAATGTCGGCGCTCACCGGGGCGGACATGGGGCAGGTGCTCGGCGATCCGCTGCTGTGCAGTTTCAGCGCCGCGGCGATGCGCGAGGCGGCCGCAGTCGGCGAGCGCATCGGCTGCGCGGTCGCCGAATCGCCGGATGACCGCCAGGCGGTCACGCGCAAGCTCGGCGCCTTCAAGACCTCGATGCTGCAGGACGTGGAAGCCTCGCGCCCGATCGAGCTCGATGCGCTCGTGGGCGTGGTGCGCGAGATGGCGCTGCGCGTGGGCGTCGACACGCCCATGATCGATGCGCTCTACGGGCTCACGCGCGTGTTCGGGCGCGTGCGCGGAATTTATACTCAGTAAAATTTCCGCTCCGCTCCGCGCAAGAAACAAGACTCGGTAAGAACTTCGCGCGCCGTTCACGCGCGACCTGTCGCCAATTGCGCACGTCGCTCCATCGAGACATTTGAAATGCGCGCGCGTGCACGATTTACTGCGCCCCCAACGCAGATGGCGTCGCCACTGGGCACTGCGCAGTAGTGCGTTCACTGCAAGGAAAGCAAACCGTCGCACGACGGGGACGCAGGGGCACCGCCTGACAGCGGTGCTGTGCGGAGAAACCGTAGGCTTCACAGTTCAACGGTGATTCGTTTCGGCAAGCGTGGCCACACAAGCGCGCTGCCGGCCTGCTCCCCTCGGGCTCCACGATGTCGTTGAAGGGGAAACGCACGTGACTGAAAAACTCTGCCACTCTGCGCGCGCCACGCTGGCGCGTGCTCCTGAACACTTTGGCAATCGCCGGTGCCTTGTGCATGCACGCAGGCGGCGCCGCTGCCACCACGACCACGCTTGCGATCTCGGGGACGCCGCCCAGTACGGTCACCGCCGGCAGCAGCTACTCGTTCACGCCCACCGTAACCGGGGCCAACGGCCGTACGCTCTCTTTTGCGATCGTGCAGAAGCCCTCGTGGGCGACATTCAGCGGTTCCACGGGCAAGCTCTCCGGTACGCCCACGTCTGCGAATGTCGGCACCTACAAGGACATTGAGATCGCCGTCAACAACGGCATCGACTCGGCGATCTCAAAGGTCTTCGCCATCCAGGTCGCGGCAGGCAGCGGCACTACAACGACAACCACGACTACCACCTCGACCGGTGCCCTGACCATCTCCGGCACCCCGCCGAGCAGCGTCACGGCTGGCAGCGGCTACTCGTTCACGCCCACCGTCAGCGGGGGCCAACGGCCGTACGCTGTACTTTTCGATCGTGCAGAAGCCTGCGTGGGCGACCTTCAGTGGCACCACGGGCAAGCTCTCCGGCACGCCGACCGCGGCGAACGTCGGCACCTACAACAGCATCGAGATCATGGTCAACAATGGCCTGTCGGTGGCGCTGCTGAAAACCTTCGTCGATTCAGGTGACCAGTCGCCGGCTCCACGTCGGTGGCCGATACGGTGACGATCTCAGGCACCCCTGCCACGTCTGTGACCGCCGGCAGCAAGTACAGCTTCCAGCCCACGGCCAAGGACTCTGTCGGCAAGGCCGTGTCGTACTCGGTGCAGCATGCGCCCACCTGGGCCAGCTTCAGCATCGCGAGCGGCCTGCTGTCGGGCACGCCGACGAGTTCCCAGACCGGGGTCTACTCGGGGATCATCATCAGCGCCAGTGACGGCACGGCCTCCAGCGCCCTGCCCTCCTTTGCGATCACCGTGAAGGCTCTGGCCGCCGCCACCGGTTCGGCGACCTTAAGCTGGGTGGACCCGACCCAGAACACCGATGGCAGCGCCGCTCACCAACCTTGCCGGCATGAACATCCACTACGGCAACTCGCCCTCGAGCCTCACGCAGGTGGTGCAGGTCAGTGGCACCGGCCAGTCCTACACCATCTCGAACCTCACCGCCGGCACCTGGTACTTCGGGGCCGCCGCCTACACCACCACGGGTGTCGAGGGGATGATGTCACCCATCGCGAGCAAGGCCATCCCGTAGTCCGTCGCGGGATGGCGCTGCCCGCGCAGCGCCATCCCCGCGGATCTTTCTCAGGAACCCCAGGACCAGTCGGCGGCATGGGCCCGGCAGCCCCCGCCCGGGGCCTCCTTCCAGGCGCGGCCGCGCACGATGCGCCCGCTGGGGGCCCGGGTGGCCTCGCCGGCCCGCAGCGCGCGCACGCCATTGATCCACACGTCCTCGACGCCGGTGGCCAGCTGCGCCGGGTTCTCATAGGTGGCGTGGTCCTGGATGGTGCGCGGATCAAAGACCACGACATCGGCGAAATTTCCTTCCTTGAGCAGGCCGCGATCCTTGAGTGAGAGGGTCTGCGCCGGCAGCGCCGCGAGCTTGCGTACCGCCTGCTCGAGGGTGAGCGCGTGCTCATCGCGCACGTACCGGGCCAGTACGCGGGCGAAGTTGCCGTAGGCGCGCGGGTGGTTCTTGGACTTCAGGAACACCCCTTCCGGGGCCGGGGCCTCCTCGTCGGAGTCGAAGCTCACCCAGGGGAGCGCGACCTGGCGGCGGACGTTGTCCTCGGACATCAGGAAGTAGGCGACCCCTACCCGTGAGCCGTCCTCGATCACCAGATCAATCGCTGCGTCCTCGGGGCTGACGCCGCGGGATTGTGCGACCTCGGCGAGCGTCTTGCCGGTCAAGGGCTTCAGCGCCGGGTTCTTGAAGGCCAGCAGCAGCATGCCCTTGGGGCCTGCGGCCTCGAAGAGGTTTTCCCACGATGACTTCGGATCCCGCATCTCGGCGATCACGCGCGCACGGATCGCCGGATCCTTCAGGCGCTGGATCCAGGCCTCGAGCCCGCCGTCCTGCACCCACGGCGGCATGGCCGCATCCAGGCCCGTCGCCCCGGCGGTGTACACGTACATGTCGGCGCTGATGTGCACACCCTTGGCACGTGCGTTATCAATGGTCTTAATGAGCGGGTCGATCTTGGGCCAGTTGCGCGCGCCGGCGACCTTCAGGTGGAAGATCTCCGCCGGGGCGCCGGAGGCTGTGGAGATGTCGATGGTCTCCTGCACCGCCTCGATCAGCCGGTCACCCTCGCTGCGGATGTGCGCGCTGTAGATGCCGCCGCAGCGCGCCGCCTCGCTCGCCAGCGCCATCAGCTCCGGGGTCTTCGCGTAAGTGTTGGGGGCGTAGATCAGGGCCGTGGTGACCCCGACGGCGCCCTCCTCCATCGCCTGGTGCACCAGCTGGCGCATCTGCTGCAGCTGCTCCGGCGTCGGCTGCACGTCCACTTCGCCCAAGACATTGGTGCGCACGGTGCCCGCGCCGACGTAGGAGGCCACGTTCGGGGTGATGCCCCGGCGCTCGAGCCCGTGCAGGTACTCCCCGAGCGTGCTCCAGTCGATGTCGTACTTGACGTCCCCCTCGCGCTGCAGCGCGAGGGCCTTCATCTTCGGGTTCAGCGGCCCCATCGAGTCCTCGCCGAGCACCTCCAGGGTGACGCCCTGGCGCAGGTCGCTCAGCGCGCGCCCGTCCACCAGCAGCGATTCCTCCGGGTGCGCGAGCATGTTGACGAACCCCGGAGCGACCGCCTTGCCGTGCGCATCGATGCGCTCCTTGGCCGGCAGCGGTGCCTTCTTGCCCACGTAGGCAATGCGATCGCCGATGAGGGCGATATCACCGACGTAGCCAGGCTGACCGGTGCCATCGTAGATCGTGGCGCCGGTGATGAGCACGTCATAGCGCCCGGCGGCCGGTGTGGCGCCCTGCGCCACCGCGCCCGCAAGACAGCTCCACACGAGGGCCAGCGCCAGGAAGCTGCGAAGGGTCATGATTTTCTTCTCCACCGTAGCAGGGTGGGGAGGATAACACCGGCACCGGTGGACCGGCCGCCGGCAGGAGGCAACCCGCCGGCGGCCGCAGCAGCGAACCTCAGTGCCCGCTCGCGTCCCCGCGGCGGCTGGCCTCGAAGAGGAACCAGGTGCGGCGCTCGGTCTCATCGATCCACACCTCGATGAGGCTGGCGGTGGCGATGTCGCGGTGCTCGTCGCACACGTCGTGGACCTCGCGCAGGCGTGCGGCCAGATCCTTGTTGTCATCGCGCAGCTCGGCGAGCATGTCCAGCGGCTCGACGTAGTCGGCATCGTTGTCCGAGACGCGCTGCACGCGCGCGATGTGGCCGATCGAGCGCAGCGTGTTGCCGCCGATCTTGCGGATGCGCTCGGCGATCGGGTCGGTCATCGCGTACAGCTGGTCCGCCTGCTCATCCAGCAGCAGGTGGTAGTCGCGGAAGTGCGGGCCGCTCATGTGCCAGTGGAAGTTCTTGGTCTTCAGGTACATCGCGAACACGTCGGCGAGGATCGCATTCATGCCGCCGGCGATGTCGCGCGTCGCCGCGGGCTTCAGATCGGTGGGCGTGACCAGCGGGCTCTTGCGGCGCTGCTTCAGATCGTCTCGGTTGGTTTTCTTTGCCATGATGAAATCCCGGTTGTGGACTGCGGATCTTGGAATCTGGAAATGGATCACACCGGCGGACAGCACACTGTCACGCGCGTCCCCGAATCATAAGGGCACGCTCGCCGCGCCGAATAGAGCGTTTCCAGAATCCCCTTTAAGCGACTGAATACACTGGCCTCCGTGCTACATCAACCCGGCGTTGAGATCCCGCCGGCCGCCCCCTGAGGCCGCTGCGACGCCGGCAACGAAGGCCCCGACCAACATCGACAGCGCGGTGAACAGGGCGGCCGCCGCGACTCGCGGGCGACAGTAGAGCCTCAGGGCAGTCTGCGACACCGGCTCAGGGCAGCGATGTGGCGTCGGCGGCTGCCTACGCCATGGCCCGGCGATTGCAGGAGGTGCGCCCGATCACGGCATCGGCGACCTCGCGCGTAGGGGAGGTCCTACACCTTTGCGATCAGTCGATGCGGTTGAGTTCGCGGCGGCACTCCCGCCAGGCGGGCAGCAGCTCGTCCATGAAGCCGTAGAAGCGCGCGTTGTGGGCCCGCTCGAAGAAGTGCACCAGCTCGTGCACGAGGACGTACTCCAGGCAGCGCGGTGACTCTGCGGATCAGATCCAGGTTGAGACAGATGCGCCGGGCCCGGGCGTTGCAGCTGCCCCAGCGGGTGCGCATCCTGCGGATGCGCACCGCGGCCACCTCGATGCCGAGCCGCGCTTCCCAGGCGCTCACCAGCAGCGACAGTTGGGCGGAGAGTTCACGCCGGTACCAGCCGCTCAGGAGGCGCAGTCTGGCTGCCGCATCGCTACCCGGAGCGATCCGCAGGGTAAGGGTGCCCTCGGCGCTGCGGCTCACCGCGGGGCGACCTGCCGCTTCGATCACCTCGAGCACGTGCGGGCGTCCCTGGACATCGTGCACCTCGCCACTGACGAGCTGCGGGCGGGGCGGCACGGGGCGGCTTTGAAGCTCCGCGCGCTTGCGCTCGATCCAGCCGATGCGGGAGATGACGAAATTCCGCACGGTGTGCTCGGCCATGCGCCGCGGGGCGGCCACGCGCACCTCGCCATGCGGGGCATAGATGCCGATGCGCAGGTTGCGGATGTCGCGGCGCTCGAACTGCAGGGTGATTCCGCCCAGGGTCCACAGACTTTTCGCGGGCGGGTCGTATCTGTGACGCACGCGCGCGAGTTTATCCGTCTTTGTGCGCGCCGGCTGCCGTTCGTTTGCCGCGCCCGGGCCTCGTGTAGGATCGCGCCAGCCCTCGTGCGCGAAAAGGCCTGCCACGTGAACGCGACGCTGCGTGTCCTCATCCTGCTGCTCGTAAGCCTCGATGCCCGGGCCGCGGCGCCGGCGGGCATCGATGACCGCATGCTCGAAAGCGGCACCGGCAGCGACTGGCCCGGATACGGCCGGGCGTTCGACCAGCAGCGTTTCAGCCCCCTGACCCAGATCAACACGGGCACCGTGACGGGGCTGGCCCTGGCGGCGAGCCTCGAGCTGCCGGAGGTGCCGGCCATCTCGACCGCGCCGCTGGAGCACGCGGGGGTGCTCTACTTCGCCGCCGGTTACAGCGTGGTGTATGCGGTCGAGGCGGTCAGCGGCCGGCTGCTGTGGCGCTACGACCCGAAAGTCCGCGGTCCGAAGATGCGCATGGCCTGGGGCAGCCGCGGGCTGGCGCTGTGGGGTGACAAGGTCTACGTGGGCACGCAGGACGGGCGCCTTCTGGCACTGAACGCAGCCCGCGGCACGCTCGTGTGGCAGGTGCAGACCGCGCAGCGCGGGGATGTGCGCTACATCACCGGCGCACCCCTGGTGTTCCACGACACCGTGCTCATCGGCCAGGGTGGCGCGGACTTCGGGGCGACCCGTGGCTACGTGACCGCCTACCACGCCCAGACCGGCCGCAAGCTGTGGCGCTTCTACCTCGTCCCCGGCAATCCCGCTAAAGGGTTCGAGAACGAGGCCATGCGCAGGGCCGCCAAGACCTGGACCGGCCCGTGGTGGCGCTTCGGCGGCGGCGGCACGGTGTGGAACGCGATGACCTATGACCGGGAGTTCAACCGCGTCTACCTCGGCACCGGCAACGGGGCCCCCTGGAACCGCAAGATCCGCAGTCCCGGCGGCGGGGATAACCTGTTCCTTTCCTGCATCGTCGCCCTCGATGCCGACACCGGGCGCTACGCGTGGCACTACCAGACGACCCCGGGGGACACCTGGGACTTCGATGCCGCGCAGGACATGGTGCTCGCCGAGCTCACCCTCGACGGCACCCCGCGCAAGGTGCTGCTGCAGGCACCCAAGAACGGCTTCTTCTACGTCATCGACCGCAGCGACGGGCGGCTGATCTCGGCCCGCAACTTCGCCAAGGTCACCTGGGCCACCGGCATCGACCCGGCCACCGGGCGCCCCGTGGAGGCCGAGCACGCCCGCTACGAGAACGGCGAGGCGCTGCTGTGGCCGGGCACCCTGGGCGCGCACGGCTGGCAGCCGATGGCCTTCAATCCGGACACCGGGCTGGTGTACCTGCCCGGGCGCGACATCCCCGGCTACTACAACGACCAGGGCATGGATCCGGCCACCTGGCGCATGGGTCGCGACGGGACGATGGGCGTGAACGTCATCGCCAGCGATGCGCCGGTGGATGCCGGGCAGGGATGGCTGCTGGCCTGGGACCCGGCGAAGCAGGCCGCTGCCTGGCGCGTGCCGCTGCCGGGCATCAGCTCCGGTGGCACCCTCACCACCCGCGGCGGACTGGTGTTCCAGGCCAACGCCGCCGGAGAACTGGTCGCCTACGAGGCCACCACGGGCCGGCGGCTGTGGAGTTTCAACATGGGCGTGGGCGGCAACGCGCCGCCGATCACCTACAGCATCGGCGGCCGCCAGTACGTGAGCGTGCTGGCCGGGTGGACCGGGCAGGCGATGATGCTCGGCTCGCTGTCGGCGCAGCATGGCTGGGTCGGGCGCGAGCACCCCAGGCGACTTCTGACCTTTGCCCTCGGTGGCACCGCGCAGCTGCCGGCCTCCCCGGCGCCCGCCTCAGCCACGGTCCTCGGGGGTGACACGGCTGAACCTGATCCGGAACAGGTCAGGCGCGGCCAGACCCTGTTCAACCACTGCCTGATGTGCCACGGGCTCAGCGCGATCGCCGGCGGCTATGCACCGGACCTGCGCGCTTCACCGGCCGTGCTCTCAGCGGCGAGGTTCGAGGCCATCGTGCGCGGCGGGGCGCTGGAGTCGCGCGGCATGCCGCGCTTCGCCGAACTCGGGACCGCGGAGCTCGGCGACCTGCGGGCCTTCATCCGCGGCCGCGCCCAGGTGGCACTCCCGTCGTCGGCCGGCAAGACGGCCACGCCACCGTGACGGGTTCGTCACCGGAGGGTAGAGCCAGCCCGACCCATTGTGTCGTTTTGTAATTTGATCGTAATTAATTGTATTGTGCCCTTCAGAGCTACACCTGCTCGTGAGGTGGCAAGAGCTGCGCAGCGCCAGGTTCGACTGCCTATGCGGTTGATGGTGAGCGTGGATGCCACACCCGTCACCGCAATGGGGTTTCATGGCGTCCACCGAGACGGCGACAGATTTTCAATGTCCGGACTGCGGCGGCGCACTGCGCAGCGCGCCGGATGCATTCTCCTGCGAGCGCACCTCCTGCGCACTCACCTACCCCGTCATCGCCGGCGTGCCGGTTCTGGTCGGCCGGCCCGACGGGCCCTACAGCGCCGAGGACTTCGCCAGTGCCGCCCGGCAAGTGCTTGCCGGTGAAGCTGCCGCGACGCGCACCGAGCGGGTGGCCGCGCACCTCCCCGGGCCGTTCAGCCGGTCGCGATCGGACCTGCAGCTGCGCGCCTTCGCCGCGCGCGTGGTGCGCGTGCACAACCGCCCCGCCACCGTCCTCCTGGTCTGCCGTGCGGATGCGGTGCGCCTGCGCGCCCTGCTCGCGGGGACGGGGGTTGAGGTCCGCAGCGTCGGGGTGATCCCCGGCGTCGCCGGCGTGGATGCCTGGTGCGAGGCGACGCACCTGCCCTTTCCCGACGGCGGCGTTCGACGGGGTCATCGTGCATCGTGCCCTGCACGGCTGCCTGCAACCCGCCGCGGCCGCCAGCGAGCTCGCCCGCATCACCCGTGAGGGCGGGCTGGTCTACGCCGAAGAGCCGTTCGTGCAGGCGACACTCGCGGGGCCGGCGGATTTCCACCGTTTCACCCACCTGGGACTGCGCGGCCTGTTCCTCGGCTGCGAGGAACTCGACAGCGGGATCATCGACGGCCCCGGCGCAGCGGCAGCCTCCGCGTGGCGGCAGTTATGGTGGAGCATGCCGCGCTCGCTGCGCCTGGGGTTCGTCTTCCAGGGGCTGGCCAGCATCCACTCCTTCTTCTGGAAGTACCTGGACCGCTGGCTCGCGGCACGGCCGCGGGGCCTGGATGCGGCCGCCTCGGTCTTCTTCCTCGGCCGCCGCAGCACCCGCACCCTGTCACCGAGTGAGCTCGTGGCCGGGTACCGGGGAGCCGCGGCGCGGCGCGCCAACGCGCGTCCTGCGGTGCGACCGCCCCACGAGGTGTTCACCGAATGGGCCGCCGACGGACGCGACGTGGGCATGGAAACCGGCCACGCCGCGGCGGTCGACGAGATGCTCGCCGCGGCGCTGTCGCTGCCGTGGATGGCCGCAGGGTTTACCGCCGTGGACGCCGGCTGTGGCAACGGCTGGCTGGTGCGCAAGCTGCGCGCGGCCCCGGGCTGCCGGGGCGCCACCGGCGTGGATGGCTCGGCGGGCATGATCGCGCGGGCCCGGGCGCTGGACCCGGACGGTGCGTACGAGATCGGGCAGCTGATGAGCTGGCAGCCTGCGCAGCCGGTGGACCTGGTGGTCTCCATGGAGGTGCTTTACTACCTGGACGACCCGGTGGCGTTGCTGCGGCGCATGGCGACGATCTGGCTCAAGCCCGGTGGGTATGCGGTCATCGGCATCGACCACTACCAGGAGAATGAGGAGAGCCTCGGGTGGCCCCAGTTCGTGGGCACGAGGATGGCGACCTGGCCGGAGTCGCAGTGGCTGGAAGCGCTCGAGCAGGCCGGCTTCACGCGCGTGCGGCACTGGCGCGCCGCACCCCGCCCCGGATGGGCCGGGACATTGGCCATGCTGGTACGCTCGCCGCAACGTTAGAATCTGGGTACCTCCATGAGCGCTCCGGCACCCCCGTGCAGGCAACGGGCCTGTTCGTACCTGGGGTGAACGGAAGCCCGTGCGAGGGTGAGGAGGACTGCGTGCGCGTGTGCCCCTACCCCGTGTGCAGCAGCTAGAAAGGGAGCCTCGTGGCGATGCCGAAACCCTCGATCTTCGAGGCGCGCAAGGAGCAGATGTTCCCGCTGCTCACTCAGGCGGAGCTGGCGCGCGTGCGCACCTTCGGGGAACTGAAGCACTACGAGGATGGCGCCACCGTGGTCAGCACCGGCGAGGCCGGTCGCGGCATCACGGTGATCCTCTGCGGCAGCGTCGCGGCCATGCGCCGCGGTGATGCGGGCACGCGCACCCCGATCGTCACCCACACCGCCGGGGGGTTCATGGGCGAGCTGGCCCAGCTGGGCGGGCGCCCGTCACTCACCGACGGGGTGGCCGTGGGTGCGGTGGATGCGGTGCTGATCCCGCCCGAGCGCCTGCGCGCGCTGCTGATCGCCGAGGCGGACTTGGGCGAGCGCATGATGCGTGCGCTCATCCTGCGGCGCATCGGGCTTCTGGAGACGGGCACCGGGGGGCCGATCATCATCGGTCCGGCCGATGATGGCGACGTGCTGCGCCTGGAGGGCTTCCTCAACAGGAACGCCCACCCGCACCAGACGCTGGACCCGAACACGGATAGCTGTGCGCGGACGCTGATCGAGCGCTTCCACATCGACAGCGCGACGCTGCCCATCGTGCTGTGCCCGGGCGGGGAGTTGCTGCGCAACCCCACCGAAGGCGCCCTCGCCCGCTGCATCGGCCTGGTCGGCCGCATCGACCCGGAGCACACGTACGACGTGTGCATCGTGGGCGCAGGTCCTGCCGGGCTGTCCACGGCCGTCTATGCCGGCTCGGAAGGCCTGTCGGTGCTGGCGCTCGACGGCCACGCCTTCGGCGGCCAGGCCGGCGCCTCCTCGCGCATCGAGAACTACCTGGGCTTCCCGACCGGGATCAGTGGCATCGCGCTCATGGCGCGCGCCTACAACCAGGCGCAGAAGTTCGGCGTCGAGATGGCGATCCCGGATGCGGTGCAGTCCTTGGGCGCCGCCGACGGTGATGGGCGCATCACCCTGCAGCTCGCCGATGAGGAGCGGGTGCGCGCCCGCACGCTGGTGATCGCCAGCGGCGCGCGCTACCGGCGGCTGCCGGTGGCCAACATCGAGGCCTTCGAGTCACTGAGCGTGCACTACTGGGCCTCGCCGCTGGAGGCGCGGCTGTGCGCCGACCAGGAAGTGGTGCTGGTCGGCGGCGGCAACTCGGCCGGCCAGGCGATCGTCTTTCTCTCTGGCCATGCGCGCAAGGTGTGGGTGCTGCTGCGCGGGCCGGACCTCCGTGCGCAGATGTCGCGCTACCTGGTCGAGCGCATCGGGCAGCTGCCCAACGTGGAGGTGGTCACGCGGGCGAACATCTCCGGTCTCGCCGGCAGCGGCGGCCGCCTGGAGGCGGTGAGCTGGCGCCAGGACGGCTCGGAAGGTGAGACCACGCGCCCGGCCCACCACCTGTTCCTGTTCATCGGCGCCGATCCCAACACCGGCTGGCTCGAGGGCTCGGGCGTGGCTCTGGATGCCAAGGGATTCGTGCAGACCGGCGCGGGCGCGAGCGCGAGCGCCGGGATCCTCGAGACCAGCCGCCCGGGGGTGTTCGCGGTCGGGGATGTGCGCTGCGGCTCGGTGAAGCGGGTGGCCACCGCCGTGGGCGAAGGCGCCCAGGTGGTCGCATCGCTGCATGGCTTCCTGGCCGGCGCGCGCCACTGATTCGAGGCAGGTCGCACATGAGCCAGAAACACTGCACGCACCTTGCGCAGGTCAGGACCGAGCGGGGTAACACCCAGGGCTGCGAGGAGTGCCTGAAAACCGGCGACACCTGGGTGCACCTGCGCCTGTGCCGGGCGTGCGGCCACGTCGGCTGCTGCGATGATTCCAAGAACCGGCATGCGACCCAGCACTTCCACGCCACGCACCACCCGATCATCACCTCGATCGAGCCCGGGGAAAACTGGAGCTGGTGCTATATCGATGAGCTGGCGATGGAGCTTGAGCGCGGCTGAGACCGCCATGGCGGGTGCGGCCCCGAGGCGCACCGATGGCTGGCGCCTCTTCGGCGCCGGCGTGATGGTGCTCGGCCTGGTGGCCCTCGCGCAGGGGGACTTCGACCCCGGACAGCCGGTGCCGCGCGACTTTCCCGGGCGCACCGTGCTGGCCTGCGCGGCCGCGGTGTTCATGCTCGCAGCGGGTGCGGCCGTTGCCTGGCGCCGCACCGCGGCGTGGGGCGCCGCAGCACTCGCCGGCTACTACGCCCTCGTCGTCGTCCTGTGGATGGGCGGCCGGGTGCTGCTCGCCCATTACCGCGAGTATGGCGCCTACAGCGGCAGCGCCGAGCAGCTGGCGATCGCCGCGGCCGCGCTGCTCGTCTTTGCCGCCAGCGCCGGGCTCGATCCGGGCCGCGCCGCACGCCTCACCCGCGTGGGCCAGTTCGTCTTCGGGGTCTGCGTGCTGCTCTTCGGCGGCGCGCACTTCGCCTACCTGAACCTGACCGCGCCGCTGGTGCCCACGTGGCTGCCACCCGGCCAGCGGTTCTGGGCCTATGCGACCGGCCTCGGCCAGATCGCCGCCGGCCTCGCGATCCTGACGCGCATATACAGCCGCCTCGCGGCGATCCTGCTGACCGCCATGTACGCCTGCTTCGCCTTCCTGGTGCACCTGCCGATGCTGTTCGCAGATCCTTCGAGCCGCATGAGCTGGAGCGAGAACGCCCTGAACCTTGCGCTGACCGGCGCCGCCTGGGTGGTCGCGGATTCGCTGTCCGCATCCGGCGCCGTCAACCCCGGAAGGTCGTACGCGCCGGCGTGAGCACGCGGCGTCCGCGAACGGCGCGTTGGCGCTAGCTGCAGTGCGCGATCACCTCCTGCGCGTAGCGCGCGAGACTTTCCTTCTGCTGCGCAAGATCCGTCGTGCCCGGGTAGTACACCTGCCAGGGCTGGGCGATGATGTGCGTGACACCGTGGCCCTCCAGTTCGCGGTAACCCTTGGGATCGAAGACATCCGCGACGGTGGCCATGACATCGAAGGGCAGATGGTCGCGGCCGTACTCACGGCGGTAGGCGCGGATCTTCTCGATCGTCGCCAGGATCTCAGCCTTCGGCTGCCAGTCCGACAGCCAGCCATCCCCCAGGCGTGCCGCGCGGCGGTGCGCGGCATCGGACATGCCGGCCACCCACAGCGGGATGGGCGCGGCAGGCCTGGGATTCATCTCCAGGCGCTTGAAGTTGTAGAAGCGGCCCTGGTGCTCGACGTAGGCGCCGCTCCACAAGAGGCGCATCACCTCGATCATCTCGTCGCAGCGCTTGCCGCGGTTGGCGAACTCCTGGCCCAGGATCTGAAATTCATCGCGCGACCAGCCCACCCCGATCGAGGGCACCACGCGGTTGCCCGAGATCACCGCCAGCGTGGAGAGCGCCTTGGCGACACTGAACGGCTCGCGCATCGTCAGCACGAAGGCGTTGGTGGTGAAGCGCAGGCGTGTCGTGACCGCCGCCATCGCCGCGATGGTCACGAACTGGTCCGGAAACTCGGTGAACTCGGGCCAGCGACGCTTGCCATCCGGCGTATACGGATACGGGGTCGTCGGGTGCTCGACATTGACCACGTGGTCGGACATCGTGACCATCGACCAGCCGGCTTCTTCCGCAGCCACCGCCAGCGGCACGATGTTCGGCGTCGGGGTCATGAACAGTGACAGTACGAACTTCACGCAGCGCCTCTGGGGTGAATGAATGATCGAGGATCCGAACGCTTACGATCGTAGCGCAGTTCAGCCCGCGCACGGATCACCCATTTGGGCGTGCGCGGAAAGGGCCACGCCGCTGACCGACGGCGTAGGGCAGGCGATGACGGCCGCGCGGCAATCCCGTAAGGTTCGCGGCAGATTCCAGGAAACAGCTGCGGGGTCTTAGGAATGCGCAGGGCGAGTGTGTGGCGGGCACCGCTGCGGTGGACACCGTGTGCGTGCCTGGTGTGGGCCCTGGGCGCCGCGCTGCCCGCCCCGGGCGCGGCATCCGCGGACGAGCGCACCGCGACGACGCTGTTCGAGAATGCCCAGGTGTTCACCGCCGAGCGCGAGCACCCGTACGCCGAGGCGCTCGCGGTTCGCGGCGAGCGCATCCTGGCGGTCGGCACGCTCGCCGCGGTCGCACAGGCGGCGGGACCTGAGGCGCGACGCGTCGATCTCAAGGGCGGATTCGTGATGCCCGGGATGCTGGATGCGCATGCCCACCCGATCTGGGGCGGCCGGACGCTGGTCCAGGCGAGCTTTACCGATGACAGCGATGCGGTGGCCGCGCTGACGGACTTCGTGGCCCGGCAGGCACGCTCCGGGAAAGCCCTGCAGGGGGACGTGCTCGTCATCTACGGCGTCGACCCGGGCTACTGGACCCACGCCGGCGAGATCGATGCGGTCCTGAGCCACGGCGCCTTCGCGCGGCAGCCGATCCTGCTCGTAGGTTCCGATGGTCACACCGCCTGGGCCAACCGCACCCTGCGGGCCCGCGCGGGGATCACCGCCGCGTACCTGCGCAGCTTGCAGCCGGACGAGCAGCGTTACTACGGCTTCGATTCCGCCGACAACCCCAACGGTTTTGCGGTGGATGCCGGCGCCAACAGGCTGCTGCGCAGCGTGCCTGCGCCCTCGGCCGCCCTGCTGCTGGCAGCCGGACAGGCCGCCGTTCACTACCTGAACAGCTTAGGCATCACCGGCTGTCTGGATGCCGCCGCGAGCGGCGAGATCGGCGGCACGGCACCGGCGCGCCTCGAGGAGCCGGGCAACCTCGCCGTCTACCGGGAACTGGCGCAGCGCGGTCAGCTCACCGTGCACGTGGTGGCCTACCCGGTCGTGCAGCCGGACCTGGGTAGCCAGCAGATCGAGGTCGTCGAGGCGTTGCGGGCCCGGTACCAGGGCATTCCCAACCTCACCATCCCGGGTTTCAAGGTGTTCGCCGACGGGGTCGTGGAGTTCCCGTCGCAGACCGCCGCCCTCTCCCGGCCGTACCGCAACAATGGACGCCGCGTGAGTACGCTGTTCACCCCGCAGAAGATGGACGCCCTGGTCAGCGAGGCCTACCGGCGTGGTCTCACGGTACACATCCATGCCATCGGGGATCTTGCGGTCAGGCGTTCGCTGGATGCCTTCGAGGCGGCGCGCACGGCGAACCCCTCGACCACCCTGCCGCTGGTGATCACACACGTGCAGTTTGCCGATCCCAAGGACATCCCGCGCTTCGGCGCAGCTGCACGTGATTGCCGCCCTGCAGCTGCTGTGGGCCGTTGCCGATCCCAGCACCGATGAGTTCGTGAAGCCGTACGTCGATCCGGCCATCTATCGCTCGATGTATCCGGCGCGCTCGATCCTCGACAGCGGCGGGGAGATCGCCGGCGCCAGCGACTGGCCGGTGAGCAGCGCCAATCCCTTCGAGGCGATCTTCCAGGCGGAAACCCGCTCCGGGCCGCAGGGCGTGCTGCAGGCTTCCGAGCGCGTACCCCGCGAAGCCATGCTCTACGCCTATACGCGCAACGCCGCGGAAGTCCTCGGGCAGTTGCCTGAGATCGGCACCCTCGCACCCGGCAAGCGCGCGGACCTGGTGCTGCTCGATCGCGACGTGCTGACCGTGCCGGCCGAGGAGATGAAGGCGACTACGGTGCGCTTCACCATGTTCGGCGGCAGGATCGTCTACGGCAGGGAGCCGTAGCGGCGACGCCCGAGCGTCAGGGCCGGCGGCGGCTCACCACGAAGGTCTCGTCGTTGAACCACAGGCCGCCGTGCTGCTGCAGTACCGCCTGGGTCGCCTCCAGGTACGCGCCGGTCTGCACCACCGAGTCCAGGCGCTCGTCCTCGATCTGGTTGACATAGATCGCCGCATTCCAGGCGGCGAACAGCGTCGAGGTGCCGATGCGGTCGGTGATCTCCGAGGGCAGCGTGTGCATCATGTAGCGGAAGATCGCCTTCTCATCCGGCGGGGCGGCGAGGGAGTACTCGCGTGCATCCCGGCCGAGCTCGGTTTTGAGCGCCGCCAGCAGCTGGTGACGGTCGACCTTGAAGGGGTCCTCCCCGGGCCAGACCTTCTGGATGATCTCCAGCGCCGGGTCGTGGCCGTAGGACTGGATCGCCAGCATCCGACCGCCCGGGGCGAGGCTGCGTGCCAGCGGCCCCAGCACTTTCTGGGCCTTGAACTCGGCGGACATGCGCGCCCGCCAGGGCTGCGAGGCGATGATCAGGTCGTAGTCCCCGAAGGTGCGCCCGGGCTTGGGGATCACCCCGTCGAGCAGGAACTTGTGGTCCTCGCGGTAGATGACCAGCACCGAGGGGCGGACGTAGGTCGGGTTGCCGGACTTGGGGCTCGGCTTGGTCTGCCAGCCGTAGTCGAGCGCGGCGGCCAGCTCCTCGATGCAGTCGGAGTACTCATCGGCGGAGTTGCCGCTCAGGCGCACCTCCTGCCAGTTCAGCGCCGCGGCGGCCTGCACGTCGCGGGTCATCAGGCGCGGCGCCTCGGAGTAGTTGAGGTTGGTGATCACCAGCACGGTGGCGGGGTGCTCGTGGAAGCGGTCCGGCATCTTCTCAAGGCCCAGCCGCACGTCCTCGAGGCTGATCTCCTTGGCGACCACCATCATCGGCACGGTGGGGAACACGCGGTGCGCGTTGCGCATCAGGCGCGACAGCACCGTGCCATCGCCCATGCCGGCATCGAAGATGCGGATCGCCGGCGGGGTCGGGCGCAGCAGCGCCACCTCGTGCGCGGCGCGGTGCGCCACGGCTGACTTCTCGTTGCAGGTGGTGACGAAGGCCAGGTACTTCTGGCGGTTGTCGTAGAAGCGAAACGGCGGCGAGGCCTCGGCGCCCACGGGGGCGGCGGTGCGGGAGAGCTGTGGGCTCATGAGTGCGGCACCTGCACGGAGGCGGCTAGGCCCACAGGCGCCGGGATGCGATCCGCGCACCCTCCACCAGGGATCCGAGCTTCAGGTAGGCGATCTCCGGCTCCACCGGCCCGAAGCCGGCAAAGGTGCCAAAGCCGCAGTCGGTGCCGGCGATCACCCGCTCACGGCCGACGATGGCGGCGAAGCGCTGGATGCGCTCGGCCACCAGCTCCGGGTGCTCGATGTAGTTGGTGGTCGTGGCCAGGAGTCCCGGGATCAGCACCTTGTCCTCGGGCACCTGGCCCTTCTTGAACACCGCCCACTCGTGGGCGTGGCGCGGGTTGGCCGCCTCGAACAGCAGTCCCTGCGGCTTGGCCTTCATGACGATCGGCAGCAGGCGCTCCATGGGCACGTCGTGGTGGTGGGGTCCTTCGTAGTTGCCCCAGCACACGTGCATGCGCACCCGCTCGGCGGGCACGTTGCGCAGTGCGTGGTTGAGCACCTCGATGTGACGGGCGGCCAGTGCGTCGAACTCCTCGAGCGTGCGGTCGCGGTACATCGTATGCCGGCCCATCGCCAGGTCCGGCGCGTCGATCTGCAGGATGATCCCGGAATTGACGATCGCCTCGTACTCGCTGCGCAGCGCCTCGGCGAGGGCCTCGAGGTAGGCATCCTGGGTCTTGTAGTAGTCGTTGGGCTGGAACAGCGCGATGACCCCGGGGGAGGCGGCGTTCATGAAGGCGGCCACGGTGGGGGCGGCGGCACTGGCGGCCTTGAGGTTCGCGATGTCGGCCTGCACCGGCTTCGCATCCTTGAGCTTCACCTCGCGCGACGCAGCGCGGCCGGCGGTATTTCGCGGTCGAGCCGCGCTCGGCGAGCTTCTTCAGCAGGCCCGGGAACTCCACCAGGTCCTGGCCCGGCTCGCGCGGGGTGTCGCCGTCGAAACCGGAGAAGCGGTGCGCGACGTAGGTGGCGTAGCTGATCTTGCTCATCTCCCCGTCGCTGACGATGTCGATGCCGACCTCGCGCTGCCGGCGCACCACCGCGGCGACCGCCTCGGTGATGACCGCATCATCCTTGGCGCGGTCGCGCGGCGCGGTGCCCTCGCGCGCGAAGATCACGTCCGTCACGGCCTGGCTGCGCGGCAGGCTGCCGACGTGGGTGGTGAGGATCCGCTCGCTGCTGCTCTGCATGGCCACCGGTGGGTCAGTCGTGGCGGTAGGTGTTGTTGGAGGTGTGGTCGCCGGCCAGCCAGCGCTTGAGTTCCGAGTGCGCATCGGCGCGCCGCACGCGGGCGATCTTCTCCACGTCCGGGTGGTCGAGGGTGAACTCCAGCACCAGATTGTTCGGGTCGACCACGTACACCGAGCGGCAGTAGCCGTGCTCGAGCACGTAGGTCTGCGGCGGCTTGATGCCCGCCTTCTCGATGCGCGCCTCGATCGCCTGCTGCGTCTCCTTGTCCACGGCCAGGGCGATGTGGCGGAACGGGCTCTGCGCCAGGGGCGGATCGAATTCCGCCTGGTCCGCGGGATCTGCGAACTGGAAGAAGGCGAGCGCGCCGCCGTCAGCCATGCCGAAGAAGGTGTGCACGTAGGTGCGCACCTTGCCGAAGAGCTCATCGGACTCGCACCAGGTGGCCAGCAGCGGCATGCCGATGACCTCCTCGTAGAAGCGCCGCGTCTTCTCCTGGTCCTTGGTGACGTAGGCATTGTGGTGCAGTCGTGCGGGCAGCTTGGCTGTCTGAGCCATGACGGGGTCCTCCTAGAACTTGTAGCCGAACTCTACGCCGTACGAACGCGGCGGGGCCTTCCACAGGAACCCGCCCGGGGAGAATTCGGCGTTGTAGATCGAATTGGTGAGGTTCTTCGACCACGCCGTGAGCGCCCACTTGGCGTTCTGGAAGCTCAGGCGCGCATCGAGCAGGTTCACCGGGTCGCGCGAGGTGACGTTGTACGGGTCCCACCAGGTGCGGCCCAGGCCCTGGTAGTCCAAGCGCGCCACGACATTGATGTCGTTCACCACCGGCTCGGTGAGCTGGATGCCGACGTTGATGGTGTCACGGGTCACCAGCGGGGCCTGATTACCGATGACGGTCGGGTCCTCCATGTGGGTGATCTTGCTGTTGGTATAGCCGTAGCTGGCATACAGCAGCAGCGCATCGGTGGGGTGGGCGTTGATCGAGAACTCCGCACCCGTGTACTTCGCATCCAGATTACCCAGGTTCTGCGTGGAGTTGGCGGCGATGAACACGAAGAAGTAGCCGTTGGTCGACTTCGTGTCGAACACGGCCGCGGTGACATTCAGGCGGCGGTCGAGGAAGTCGCCCTTGAAGCCCACCTCCCAGGTATCGGCGGTCTCGGCCTGGAACTGATCGTGCACCCCGTAGATCGGCGGCACGCTCGCCTGCGCCACCTCGCCCACGCCGGTCTGGTTGAAGCCACCGCTGCGGAAGCCGCGGCTCCAGCCGCCGTAGAAGGTCAGGTTGTCGGCGGGCTTCCAGCGCAGTGTCCCCTTGGGCTGCAGCTTGTCCCAGGTGTTCTCGCGCACCAGCCCCTGGTAGGCACCGTAGTGGCCCCCGGAGGGATCCACCGGCAGCCACGCCGTCGGGGTGTCGGTGGTGTTCTGGCGCTTGTCCTGGTCGTAGCGCAGGGCGGCGTCGAACTCCCATTCTTTGGTGAAATCGTAGGTGGCATCGGCGAACAGTGCCCACGCGTCCTGCTTCTGGCCGTCGGCGAGGAAGGTGGTGCTCGGGTTGGTGCCCCCGATGCGCGGCTCGGTGTAGACCGGCTCGACCCCATTGCCGGTGTCGGCCATGTTGCCGGTCGAGATGAAGCGGTCGGTGTGCACGTAGTAGGCACCGGCGAGCCAGGAGAGGTTGGCGATGGGGTTCGCGGTGAAGCGCAGTTCCTGGCTGTAGGACTTCACGGTCAGGTACTGGCTCTGGTTGAAGTCCGTGCCGTACAGCGTGTAGAAGATCGAGTCGAGGCGCGGGCGGAAGTCGTACGCGTCCCCGGTCGCGATCTCCTTGGTGTAGTCGTAGGCGGAGATCGAGGTGAGCGTGCCGGCGCCGGTCTTGAAGTCAAGCTTGAGCGCGGCATTGCGCAGGTCGCGGTTATCCTCGCCGGTATTGTTCACCTGGATCGGCGAGCCGGTGTTGTTGGCATCCGGCGCGGTGAAGAACGTCGAGTACGGGTTCGACTCATCATCGCGCGGGATGACGAAGTAGAACGCCCGGGTCTCCAGGCGGTCGGCCGAGAGCCGCAGGTCCGCGGTGATGGCATCGGATGCGTCCCACACGAAGCGCAGGCGTCCGGAGTAGTTGGTGGCCGGATCCGCCTTGTCGTGCAGGTACACGTTATCGAGCAGGCCGTTGGTATCGGTGTAGCTGAGCGAGGCGCGGTACTTCAAGGTCTTGGCCTCGTTCATCGCGCCACCGAGTGCCACCTGCGCCAGCACCGAGTCGCCGTTGCCGTAGCCGAGCTTGCCCTTGGCCTCGAACTCGTCCGACATGTCGGCGGTCTGGATGATGATCGCGCCGGCGATGGCGTTGCGGCCGTAGAGCGCACCCTGCGGGCCCTTGAGCACCTCGATCTGCTTCAGGTCGTAGAGCTCGCGGTTGAATTCGGCCGGGTTGGTCTCGAGCACACCATCCACCAGCACCGCGACCGAGGGCTCGCTGTTGCGCGCCTGGGAGATGCCGCGCAGCACCACGAAGGAGGTGCCGGCGTTCTGGGTCTGCACCAGCTGCATGTTCGGCACCAGGGCGATGAAGTCCGCCGGGGACTGGATGCCGGCTGCCTCGATGGTCTGCTGGTTGAACACGTCCACGCTCACCGGTGCATCCAGCGAGCTCTCCGAGCGCTTGCGCGCCGTGACCACGACCTCCTCGAGGCCGCTTTCCGATTGTGCCAGTACCGGCTCGGCAGCCACGATGATGCCTATCGCGGCGGCTATCACCGAAGCGAAACGACGTATGGAGATGAACATTCGAGGCCCCCCTCTTTCGATTTGTCTTGACTACCGCGCTGGCTTAACTCGCTGCGCGCTTCGATTCCAGCTCTGCCCGCATGATCTTGGCCCCGGCGACCATCGCCTGGAGCTTGCCGAACGCCACCTGGCGCGGCAGGTACTTCATTCCACAGTCCGGGGCGATCAAAAGATCACCCGCGTCGATGTACGGCAGCGCGCGGCGGATGCGGCTCGCCACGGTTTCCGGTGACTCGATGTTCGGGTCCGCCAGGTCGATGACCCCGAGCATGATCTTCTTGCCCGGCAGGAGCTTGAGCACCGAGCAGTCCAGGCTCGACTGCGCGGTCTCGATGGAGATCTGCTGGCAGCGGCACTCGGCAAGCTCCGGCAGGAACGAGTAGCCGGACGGGCGTGAATGGATGATGGCCGCGTAGCCGAAGCAGATGTGCACGGCGGTGGTACCGGTGATGCCCTCGAGCGCACGGTTCAGGGCCTTGAGCCCGAACGCGCGCGCCTCCTCCGGGCGCGCCTGCATGTACGGCTCGTCGATCTGCACCACGTCCGCGCCCGCATTGAACAGGTCGCGGATCTCCTCGTTCAGCGCCACCGCGTAATCCAGCGCCGCAAGTTCCCGGCTGCCGCCGTAGAAGTCGATCTGCGCCTGCTGGGACATCGTGAACGGGCCGGGAACTGTGACCTTCACGCGCCGCTGGGTGTGGCTCAGCAGGAACTTCAGGTCGCGCACGCCCACGGCATGGCGGCGGCGGATCTTGCCCGTAACGCGCGGCACCGGATTGGGATGGCCGCTGCGGTCGAGCGCCGTTCCCGGGTTATCCAGGTCCACCCCTTCGAGGGCGGTCGCGAACAGGTTCGAGTAGCTCTCGCGGCGGATCTCCCCGTCCGTGATGATGTCGAGGCCCGCATCCTCCTGCGCCTTGATGGCCATGAGGGTCGCATCGTCCTGCGCCTCGGCCAGGAACGCCGGGGGCACGCGCCACAGCTCCAGCGCGCGCACGCGCGGCGGGAAGCGCCCGGCCAGGCGCGCACGGTCGATGAGCCACTCCGGCTGCGGGTAGCTGCCGACCAGTGTCGTGGGGAACAGCATCAGGCCCCCACCTGCGCAGACTTGGGGCGGGCGCGGTTGCCGGACTCGGCGCCCGCCTGCGGCCAGGCCTCGCCGCGGGCGATGGCCGCGCGGATCGCCTCGCCATGCTGGTTGAGCAGCGGCGCCGGGACCACCGAGCGGGCCCGCGCGCCATCGAACTGCAGGGCCGGCCGCACCGCCTGGGTCGCCGTGTGCGGGGACTCCACCGGCACGATGAGCCCGAGGTGCGCCACCTGCGGATCCTTCACCACATCGTCGATGCGGTTGACCGGGGCGTGCGGGACATCCTGCGCCTGCAGGCGCTGCATCCAGTGGGCGAGCGGCTTCCTCGAGAAGCGCGCGTCCAGCTCCAGGCGCAGGGTCTCGTACTCGGCGATGCGCCGTTCGCGCGGATTGAACCTGGGATCGATGGCCAGCTCCGGCGCCTCGAGGGCGGCGGTGAGGCCCTTCCAGAACTTCTCCAGCGAGGACAGGTGGATCGCGATCAGCCGCTCGTCGGCGGTGCGCAGGATGTAGGCCTGCGCCAGGCGCGGGCGGTCCGCGGAAGTCGGCACCTGGTTGAGCGCGAAGAAGGCGGCGAAGGGCTCGACCGCAAAATGCGCCATGGCCTCGAGCATGGAGATCTCGACGTGGCAGCCTTTGGCGGTGCGCCCGCGCTGCACCAGGGCCCCCAGGATCCCCTGCGAGGCGTACAGCCCGGTGATGGCATCGGCGAGCGCCGGCCCCAGGAACTGCGGCCGGCGGTAATCGACCACCACGCTCAGAAAGCCGCTCAGGGCCTGCGCGACCGAGTCGTAGCTCGGCCGGTCGACGTAGGGGCCGCTGGAGCCGAAGCCGCTGATCGAGCAGTAGACCAGGCGCGGGTTGATCGCCTGCAGCTGCTCGACGCCTGCGCCCAGGCGCGCCGCGGTGCCGGGGCGGAAGTTCTGGATGTAGACGTCCGCCTCGCGGATCAGGCCGTTGAAGATCTCGCAGTCGCGCGCCTGCTTCATGTCCAGCGCAAGGCTGCGCTTGTTGCGGTTGTAGGCCTGGAAGTGCGGCGAGTACTGGCCGGACTGGTAGGCGCGGTACGGGTCCCCTTCGGGACTTTCGACCTTGATGACATCCGCGCCCAGGTCCGCGAGCATCATGCCGGCGCACGGCCCGGTGATGAAGGTGCCCTGCTCGATGATGCGGATGCCTGAGAGCGTGGCTTGCATGCTTCAGGCGTCCACGCTGGGCGTGAATCCCGGCGGGGACTCCCCGTCATAGTCGATGGCGCGCGCAGCCGCGTGCGACATCACAAAGCCGATGGCGCGCTGCTGCTCCTCGAGCAGGTGGCCGATGAGGCCTGCGGTGCGGGCGAGCAGCGGTACGCCCTTGAGGGCCTGCAGCGGATAGCCGGCATCCAGCAGCACCGCGGGGATGCCGCCGGAGACATTCAGCGCCAGCGTGCGCCCGAGGAGCTGCGGCAGCAGCTGCTCCACGCGCAGGGCAATCTCGATGTGCCGGCCGGCGACGCCGGCCTGGCGGGCGATCTCCAGCAGGCGCTGCGCCCGCGGGTCCTGGCCCTTGTGCAGCGGGTGCCCGAAGCCGGGAATGGAACGGCGCTCGGCGCGGTATTCGCCCACCACGGCCGTGATCGCGGCATCCAGGCTCTCAGGCTTGCCGGCCCGCTCGGCCACGGCGGCGAAGAACCGGCCGGCGGCCTCGGAGGAGCCGAGCACCACCGAGCCGCAGCCTAAGATCCCGGCCGCCACCGCACCCTGCAGCGCCTCGGGCGCGGCGGCGAGGGTCATGCGCGAGACCTGCACGCTCGGCACCAGGCCGTGCTCGGCGATGGCCACCAGCGTGGAGTCGAGGACGGTGCGCTGCGCGGCCGAGGGCATGGCGCCTGTGACCAAAAGCCAGAGGAGCTCGGTGAAGCTCACCTTGCCCATCAGGTCCTGGGTGAGGCTGCGGCCGCGCACGACGATGGTCTCGGCGTTGGACGTCGAGATCGCCGAGCTGTGCTGGTCCTGCCGACCGATCTTCAGGAATCCCCCCTCGCGGCTGCTTTCGCATAGCGAATATTTCGTCGCTATACGAAACGATAGTGGACCCGCGCTCGCCGCGACGTCAAGCTCGCCCTTCCGGCATTTCGGATATCGAAATAGACTTAACGCGCATGGCACGGCGCAAGGCAACCCCGGCACGGCGCGAGGCGATGGGCGGACTGGCGAAGGGACTCGCGGTCATCCGCGCCTTCACGCGCGAGCATGCGGCCCTGAGCCTTTCGGACATCGCCCGCAGCGCCGGCATCCCGGCAGCCACCGCGCGGCGCTGCCTGCTCACCCTCGAGGGGCTAGGCTACGTCACGCGCAACGGACGCGACTTCCTGCTGCGCCCGAAGGTGCTCGAGCTCGGCGCCGCCTACCTCGAGTCGATGAACATCGAGCAGATCACGAAGAACCACCTGGAGGAGCTGGCGCACAACACCGATGACTCCGCCGCACTGTGCGTGCTCGATGGCACCGAGATCGTCTACGTGGCCCGCACCTCGGTGCGCACCCTGCTGCGCCTGGAAGCCCATGTGGGCAGCCGCTTTCCGGCGCACGCCACCTCCACCGGGCGCGTGCTGCTGGCCGGCGCGAGCCCGGAGCGCCTGGCGCACTACTTCGCGGTCGCTAAGCTCGAGCCGCTCACCGAGCACACGGTCACCGATCCGGTGAAGCTGCGGGCGATCATCGAGGAGTGCCGCCGCAGCGGCTACTCCGCGGTCGAGGACGAGCTCGCCTACGGGGTCATTGCCCTCGCGGTGCCGGTGTTCGACCAGCGCGGCCGCGTGGTGGCGGCGCTCAATTCCTCCAGCCACTCGCGCCGCATCACGCGCGCGAAGCTGGTGCGCGAACGCCTGGCGATGCTGCAGCAGGTCAGCCGGCAGATCTCCACCGACCTGGCCACCGTTCCCTGGCTGTCCTTGAGCGCGCAGACTTGAGGCTCGCGGGCGGGCGGATGCTTGACGCCCCCTTGGCCGCGCCGTAGCCTGAAAGCGAAAACTTTTTCGCTATTCGAATTTTTCGGAAAGTACATGACCGCGACCGCCGGTCCATCGCCGCTGTGTGCGGCTGCCGAGCCGCTCGACCGCTACTGCGAGGTCGAAGGCGCGCGGCTGCGCTATCGCGACGAGGGCGCAGGACCTGCGGTGATCCTCGTGCACGGCTGGACGCTCGATCTTGAGATGTGGGAACCGCAGGTCGCCGCCTTGCGGCGCGACTTTCGCCTGGTGCGCCTGGACCGCCGCGGCCACGGACTCTCCGGCGGCCTGCCGGATGCGAACCAGGATGCCGCGGATCTGGCCGCGCTGTGCCGCCACCTCAGCATCACCCGCTGCAGCCTCATCGGCATGTCGCAGGGGGCGCGCGGCGTGCTGGGGTTTGCCAGCGCCACCCCCGGGGCCATCCGCGCGATGATCCTCGATGGCCCGCCGTCACTGGAGTCCGGCGAGAGTGATGATGTGCCCGTGGCGGAGTTCCAGGCGCTCGCGCAGCGGGCCGGGATGGCGGCCTTCCGCCGCGAGTGGGCGCGGCTGCCCTTCGTGCAGCTGCGCACGCGGGATGCGCGCGCGCATGCCCTGCTCGCGGCCATGATCGAGCGCTATCCCGGGCACGAGCTGCTGGAAGCGACCCCGGCGACCGGCGCCGCATCGCTGCCCTTGCAGGAGCTCAGGGTCCCGACGCTGATCCTGCTCGGCGAGCACGACTCGCCCAGCCGCGCCCAGGCCGCGCAGTTCCTGTGCTCACGGCTGCCCGATGCGCAGCGCGTGGTCATCGGCGATGCCGGCCACCTGCCCAACCTCGACCAGCCCGCCCGCTACAGTGACCTGTGCCGGGCATTTCTCGCGCGCCACGCGGACCGTGGCGCCTAAAGGAAACCCACATGCGCAAGATCCTCGTCGTCTATTACTCCAGCTACGGCCACATCGAGGCCATGGCCTACGCCCAGGCCGAAGGGGCTCAGAAAGTTCCGGGCACGGAGGTGCTCGTGAAGCGGGTCGCCGAGCTCGCCCCGCCGGATGTGTGCAAGAACGCGGGCTTCAAGCTCGACCAGGCGGCCCCGCTGGCGACCCCGGAGGAGCTCGAGCAGTACGACGCGGTGATCTTCGGAACCCCGACACGCTTTGGCAACATGGCCGCACAGATGCGCAACTACCTGGACCAGACCGGCCCGCTGTTCGCCCGCTACGCCCTGGTCGGCAAGGTCGCCAGCGTCTTCTCCAGCACCGCCAGCCAGCATGGCGGTCAGGAAACGACGATTACCTCCTTCCACAGCACGCTGCTGCACCACGGCATGATCATCGTGGGCCTGCCGTACAGCTTCAAGGACATCGCCACCCTGCGCGAGGTGACCGGCGGCACGCCCTATGGGGCCAGCTGCGTCACCGGTGCCGGCACGGAGCTGCGCATGCCCTCAGAGCTCGAGCTTGCGATGTGCCGCTACCAGGGCGAGCACGTGGCGCGCATCACCAGCCAGTACACGCGCACCGAGGCGCGCGTGGTCTAGGCGGCCTTGGCGGCGAAGGGACAGTAGCTTTCCTTGTCGACGAGGTTCAGGACGAAGGAGAGCTTGGCCATGCCGGAGATCACGGCCATCACCGTGCCCAGTTCCAGGATGTCACTTTCCGAGAAATGCGCCCGCAGCGCGGCGTACAGCTGCGGCGACAGCTCGCCGTCCATGTTGGTCAGGGCGACCTGCGAGGCGTAGTCGATCACCGCGCGCTCGGCGGGGGTGAAGGGGGTGAAGTCCTCGCGGGCGAGCGCATCGACCTGCTCCTGGGTGAAGCCGGCGCCGAGTGCCCCGGGGATGTTCTGCCGGTTGCAGGTCTGGCAGCCGTGCAGCAGCGACAGGCGCAGGCGTGCCAGCTGCTTGTAGGGCTGCGCGACCTCACCGCCGAAGAACAGCTTCACGTAGAACTGGTTCATCACGAATTCCAGCAGCTGCGGCGCCTGCCCGAAGACCTCCACGAAGGTCGCCGAACCGGTCAGTCCATTGAGCATGTCCCACGCCGGTTGCCAGGCGGGCGCGAGTTGCGCGCGCGGCGTGCGCGTCATCAGGGTGTCGGTCATGCCGGTACTCCTCAAAGGCTGTGAACTGCGTGATTGAGTATAGGTCCGGCCCCCACAAAGAAACAATCGTGACTGTTTGTTTTTGGCTCACACTCTTATAGTAAGGAGAGACGCTCACCGGACCTGCCCGTGCCACCGCTGATCCTGCACCACTTCGACTACTCCCCCTTCGCGGAAAAGGCGCGCCTTACGCTCGGCTTCAAGCGCCTGGCCTGGTCCTCCGTGCAGATCCCGATGGTGATGCCCAAGCCCGCGCTCATGCCACTCACCGGCGGCTACCGCAAGACCCCCGTGCTGCAGATCGGTGCCGACATTTACTGCGATACGCGCCTGATCGCCCGCGAGCTGGAGCGCAGGTTTCCCTCCCCCACGCTGTTCCCGGGCGGCCACCGGGGCATGGCGCTCGCGCTCTCGCACTGGAGCGACACCGCGCTGTTCGAGCCCGGAGCGGGACTGTCGATGGCCATGACCACGCAGGTTCCGGAGGCCGTGCTCGCCGACCGCCGCGAGTTCTTCACGTTCATGGATTTCTCGACCCTGGCCGCCGAGGTGCCCCACCTGTCCACGCAGCTGCGCGCCAACGCGCACCTGATCGAGGAGCAGCTCGGCGATGGGCGGGCGTTCCTTTGTGGGGCCGAATGCGGGTGGGCTGACATCACCAGTTACTTCGCCATCTGGATGGCACGCACCTTCGTGCCCGCAGCGCAGGGCCTGCTCGCTGCGAATGCGCGCATGCACGCCTGGGAGACGCGCATGCGCGCCATCGGGCATGGTGAGCGCACGGACATCGAGGCCGCGGCCGCACTGGAGATTGCGCGTAACGCGGATCCGGATGCCGGCCGGGGCGTCGATACGGAGGATCCACTGGGTCTTGCCGCCGGGGATGCGGTCAGCGTCACGCCCGCCGACTACGGCAAGGTGCCGGTGACCGGCACTCTGGTCACCCTGGATATCGAGGAAGTCGCCGTGCAGCGTCAAGGATCCGCAGGTCGGCACGGTGGTCACCCATTTCCCGCGCCTGGGCTACCGCATCGCCCGCTGCTGAGGCGCGACGGCCCCCACCCCGGGACGGCTCCGTATGCCCTGCCCCGCCACTTGCCACGTGCAGGATTCCCTGCCCCCCGCGCACGTTTCTGCTCACTTGCCATAGAAACGGCATGCGGCAGGCCGCCCTCCGCGGCCTACAGTGCGCGAGCCAAGCTTTGCATTCGGCCGTGAGGCCGGGCCGGCAGATCGCCAAAACCCAACCGTTCGGTTATCATACTTGCCAACCGTACTTCGCTTCAGGGGACTGCTGGTTGTCATCTATTCAAACGACCATTGGCCGCCCCATGTCCACGTGATCGGGGCCGGCCGGGAAGCCAAGATCGCGCTTGGACTTCTCGGGCAGCGGCCGGCGATCCTGACCAACGAAGGCCTTTCGCGGCGCGAGCTGATGGCGGCGTTGGTGGAAATAGACCGGAATCGTGACTTACTGATCGAGCGCTGGAGACAGATTCATGGCGACGCCTGAGTGGGCCAAGAAGGAGCTGCGGTCCCATTTCGCCAGCGCTTCGCGCGCCGGGCGGCGGGCCGGAAAGTCAGAGCCGCGGGCCCTGCGGGTCACCTACCGCACGCAGCAGCACGATCTGCGCGTCGAGCTGACCAACGGCGCGGCGATCACGCTCCCGGTGAGGCTCATTCCCGGCTTTGAGCGGGCCAGCCCCCGCGATGTGCGTGCAGTGCGGGTACTCGGTCGCGGCGGCGGGCTGCACTGGGAGCGCCTCGATCTCGATCTGAGCGTGCCCGCGCTGGTGGCATCGGTGTTCGCAGGTCGGGCCTGGATGGCAGAGCTGGGGCGCGCCGGTGGGCGAGCCTCATCGGCCGCCAAGGCGACGGCTGCCCGCAGGAATGGGCGCAAGGGCGGCCGGCCCCGCACGCGAACGGCCCTGGATTACAGGACTTAACGTCAGCGTTTCTGAGGTCGTAGCTAGGGCAGCGCCACGACCGCGTCGCGCCCGTCCCAGTCACGCGCGGCGACGCGGATACGCTCGAAGAACGCGCGCGCCTTCGGGGTGGCCTCGATGAGCTCGATCATGCCCCCCGGATGGTGGTCGGTATCGACGTAGGCAAAGCGCATGCCGGGGGTCGACCCGTGCTGTACGGGCGTGATGCCGTGCGCCTTCAGGCGCGCAAGGTCGGTGTCGAGGTTCTCGCTCATGACGCCCATGTGCTGCAGGCCGGTGGCGCCTTTCGCCTCGAAGTCGGTGTAGATCGAGGGCACCGGGTTGCGCTGGCGGATGAGTTCGATCTGCACCTCACCCCAGTAGGCGATCGCCACGGTCAGGTCGATGTCGGTAGCGGGCTTGCCGCGGTACCAGCACTCCTTGAAGGCCACCTTCTCGAACACGAAGAACGGGCCGACGCCGATGCGGCGCGCCCAGTGCTCGATGGCGGCATTCAGGTCCGCCACCACGAAGCCGTTCTGCATCACCGGACCGAACAGGCGTTCCATGGCTAGCGCGGCTCCATCCGCGCGACCCAGCGGATGCCCCGTCGCAGCAGCTCGTAGTACACCGGCGACTCCCAGCTGCAGCGCTCGACGGTGGGGTACTCGGCGACCAGCGGCTGCATGTCGTAGTGCCCGCGGCAGTGACCTAGGGTGAAGTAGAGCACTTCGCCGGCGCCCTGGCCGTGCAGGTAGAGCACCGGCCGCGGCTCATCCGAGAACCATTCCTTCTCGATGAAGCCGCGCTGCGCCTTGCCGTTGTAGTGCGTGTGCAGCAGCACCCGGTTCGGCCCGTGCAGCTCGGACAGGTACAGCTCGTCGTTGACCACGAAGGGCTGCAGCCCCGCCACGATGGGGTGCGCAGGCTCAGTCACCTCGACCCTGAAGTCCATCAAGGGCGGGTGGGCGATGAACTGGCTCCCCAGGAGGCTCATCAGGCGCGGCAGCGAGCGCGGGGTGGTCACGCGCCCTTCCGGGGTCCACTCGAACACCGAGTTCGTGCCGTGCAGGGCGAGCCAGCGCCCGCCGCGCTCCACGTAGCCGATCAGGGCATCCTGCTGCGCCTCGTCCGGGCGCACGTCGCAGGTGTAGCTGATGAGGGCATCGGCGGCGGCGATGGCCTTACTGTCCGTGTAGTCCTCCGCCACGCGCACGCGCAGGTGCTCGTGGACGTGCAGCAGCTTCAGGATCTCCAGGCGCGCGAAGTCGAAGTCGTGGTAGCGCCCGCCGATCACGAAGTACACGTTGCACCGCGGCAGGCCCATTCGTTACTTCTTGTCCTGGATGTAGCGGTCGAGCTCTTTGTGGAAGTGGCGCACGCGCTGCTCCTGCTCGCTCCACAGGGGACCCTTGAAGGCGCGCGAGCGCAGGCCCTGCTGCTGCACGGGCAGCAGCTCCGAGTCCTGGTCGAGCACGTCGCCCAGGTTGGGCTTCTCGCCCACCGGCACGTGCACCACATCGGGGCGCACCTGCCCGGTGACGTCGATCCCCTGTGGCAGGCCCATCCAGGCCGGCACGGTGTAGTCCGGGTCGTCCACGTAGCGGTACAGGATCATGGTGTCGTAGTAGAAGGTCTCAGGATCGCGTCGGGTGCGGCAGGAAGCGCATGATGAACACCCCTTCCGGGTGCATGCCCATCTGCACGTTGGGGAACAGCCCCGTGGCCCAGCTGTCGGTGAGCTGCCCGTCGGTGAAGTGCTCGTAGTGCGACAGGCCGACGCGCCGGGCGCGGGCGCGCTTGGACTTCTGGATCGCCTCGCGCACCTCGCGCGCGCTGCCCTTGAAGCTCGCAGGATCGATGCCGCCTTCCTTGAGCATGAAGGTGAGGTAGGGGTCCATGGCGTCCTGGTCCGCCACGCGGTGCGACTTGACGCAGATCGGCACGATCATGCGGCTCGCCCCGTTGGGGTACAGGTCGTACTGGCTGAAGTCCTCCATGACGGTCTGGGTCTGCGGGTGCACCCACGGCAGGTGGTAGGTCTCGTAGAAGGCATCGACGCCGGTTTTCCAGTTGGCCTTCCAGGTGGTGCGCACGTGGTGCACCACGCGCATCTCATCGACCCGGTAGCGCTCGATGTAGCCCTCGGGGAGTCCCAGGGACTCCTGCAGCGGCTTCGCCTTCGGATCCATGTTGATGAACAGGATGCCGCCCAGGGACTCGCAGCGCACCTCGCTTAAGCCCGGCCGGTGGGCGATCAGCTTGGGGTTGAAGGTCTCCTCGTCGGTGATGCGCTCGAGCCTGCCGTTGCAGCCGAACTGCCAGCCATGGAAGGTGCAGGTGAAGCGCGGCACGCTGCCGCGCTCGTTCAGCACCACGCGGTTGCCGCGGTGCGGGCACACGTTGTAGAAGGCCTTGATGCTGGCATCCGCCTGGCGCACCAGCACGAACTCCTCCGGCCCCACCGCGAAGGTGAAGTAGTCGCCCTCATCCGGGATGTCGCTCGCCACCCCGGCCAGCAGCCACACCCGGGGCCACAGCTTCTGCCACTCCAGCGCCATGAACTCGCGCGAGTAGTAACGGGCCGGATCCGGCACGTCGAGCCCGTCGTCGACGTCCGGCTGCTTGGCCTCGAGCAGGTCCTGTGCGTTCAGGCTCATGGGCCACTCGACCTTGTAGTTCACGCTCATGGAAACACTCCCCCGTGCGACGGCGCGCGTGTCGCGCGCCTTAGCGCGGTAACTTGAAGTAATCGGGCATCCCGCCCGGCCAGACATCCCCGAACTGGTTGTTGCCGCCATCCACCACCAGCACCTCGCCGGTGATGAACTTGCCCGTCGGTGCGGCCAGGTAGACCACCGCCTGGGCGATATCGAACATGTCCCCCAGCGCGTGCAGGGGATTGGAGTAGCGGAACATCTCCGCGTCCTCGCGCTTGTAGACGTTCAGCCCCTCGCTGTCGATGGAGCCGGAGGCCACGCAGTTGACGCGGATCCCCAGCGGCGCCCACTCGGTCGAGACGGTCTTGGACAGGTAGATGACGCCGGCGCGCGCGGCACAGGTATGCGCCACCTGCGGCATGCCGCGCCACACCATGGCGACGATGTTGACGATGTTGCCGGGCATCTTCAGCGCCTGCCAGCGCCTGGCCGCCGCCTGCATCATGTACCAGGTGCCATTCAGGTTCGTGTCGATGACCGCCAGCCACCCCTTGACGCTGAAGTCGATCGCCGCCTGCGGGTACTGGCCGCCGGCGTTGTTGACCAGCGCGTCCAGGCGGCCGAAGCGCGCGTAGGTGGCATCGATGAGCGCATTCACGGCTTCCGGATCGCGGATGCTCATCGCCATGGTGCCGATCTTGCGGTTCAGGTGCTTCTCGATCCCGGCCGCGGTCTCCTCGAGCTTCTCCGGGCGCCGCCCGCACACCATGATGTCCGCCCCCAGGCGCGCGCACACGTAGGCGATCGCGCGCCCGAAACCCGAGCCGCCGCCGGAGACCAGGAAGGTCTGCCCGGCCAGCAGGTCGTCGCGGAAGGCGAGCGGCCGGGTGGCCAGTTCCTCATCGGTCGTGCCCCAGGGCTTGGCCTCCACGGCCGGTGCGGGAGTTCTTGCAGGTTCGCTCTTCACGTACGTTTCCCTGTGGCGCGCCTGCCTCCGGCGCGGTTGTTCTTGGTGTTCATGTCGCAAGCCCGAAGATGGCGACGCTTGCGACGTTGCGGTTGGGGATGCCCCCCAGGTTGTGCGTCAGGCCGAGCGCGGGGGAGGACAGCTGCCGCTCGCCGGCACGGCCGAGCAGCTGCAGGTAGATCTCGTACGCCATGCGCAGCCCGGTGGCCCCGATCGGGTGGCCGAAGCACTTCAGTCCCCCGTCTATCTGGCAGGGGATCTCGCCGTCGCGGTCGTAGCGCCCGGCGAGGACGTCGTGCGGGGCGCGACCGACATCGGAGAACCCCAGGTCCTCCATCAGCACCAGCTCGGTGATCGAGAAGCAGTCGTGCACTTCCATCAGGTCGATCGCTGCGCGCGGCTGGGCGATGCCGGCCTCGGCGAAGGCCCGCGCCGCGGCCAGGCGCGTGGTGAGGGTGTAGCTGCCGTCCCAGGACTGGTGTCCCATCTCCACCCCGTTGCTGGGGGCCAGCTGCAGCGCCTTGACGGTGACGAAGTCGCGCTTGCCGAGCGCGCGCGCCTTCTCAGGCGTGGTGACGATCGCACACGCCGCCCCGTCGCTCACGCCGCAGCAGTCGAGCACCCCCAAGGGGTAGGCAATCATCGGTGCGCTGAGCACCTGGTCGCGGGTGATGCGGTTGCGCAGGTGCGCCTTGGGATTGCGGGCGCCGTTGTCGTGGCTCTTCACCGAGATGTGCGCCATCGCCTGGCGCAGCTGGTCCATGGAGTAGCCGTGCCGGGCGCCGTAGGCGCTCGCCAGCTGTGCGAACGCACCGGGGGCGGTGCTGCCGGGCAGGTACAGGTCCTCGAAGGTCCCCTTGGTGCGCTCGGGCAAGCCGGAGTAGCCGGTGTCCTTGAGTTTCTCGACGCCGACGGCGAGTGCGATGTCGCAGGCCCCGGCGGCCACGGCATACACCGCCCCGCGTAAGGCCTCGGTGCCGGTGGCGCACAGGTTCTCCACCCGCGTCACCGGGATGTTCGGCAGGCGCAGCGCCATCGACAAGGGCAGCGCCGACTTGCCCGTGCTCTGCTCGTCGAAGAACACCCCGAGCCAGGCCGCGCCAATCTCATCGCGGGCGATGCCGGCATCGGTGAGCGCCTCACCGACGGCCTCGACCATCAGGTCCTCCGGTCCTGCATCCCAGCGCTCGCTGAAGTGCGTGCACCCCATGCCGATGATCGCCACCCGGTCGCAGATTCCCTGTGCCATGCCCTTACCGCCCGGTCGCTTTCCAGAAATAACGCCGGAAGGCGCGCAGCCGGTCGACGTCCTTGATGCGGAACACGAAGCGCACCGGCATGTCGACCTTGACCTCGCCGGCTTGCGCGTCGGTGATCTCCATGAGCAGGTTGCCGCCGCCCTCGAACTCGACATTGCCGTACATGGCCGGCGGACGCGCCGCGTAGGCCTGCCAGTCCTCGGTGAAGGACTTCACGCGCCCGGCGAGATCCGCCAGGCGCAGGTCCTGCTGGGTGTCGGTCTTGCGGCAGGCCGGGTTCACGCACACCCGGCTCTTGGGAAACTGCACCGCCTGGCACACCTGGCAGCGCCCGCCGACAAAGCCGGTGACCTGGCGGGACTTGCGCCACATGACGCTCGGGGCGCTGCGGTTGTCGCGCTCGGCGCGCTTGCCGAAGTCGACCTCGATCAGTCCGCGGTGGGACAGATAGCGCGTGTAGCTGTGCTCCTCGCGCCGCTGGCTCAAGGCCGCCGCGAGCGGCCGGTGCCGCGTGGCTGCGGCCGCTGCGACGCGCAGCACGATCACATCCACCCCCTGCCCGAAGCCGACCAGCACGATGTTCTGGCCGGCCGTGGCCCCCTCGAGCGCCGCGGCGAGCATGAGCAGCGGCTGCGCGACGCCGGCCTCGCCGCAGGCCGCGCGCTGGCTGTCGGTGAGCTGCGCCGTCTGCCAGTCCCTGCGAGCGCACCAGGCGCTGCGCGGCGGCCGCGCTCACCGGCAGCACCAGGTGGTGCACCTCCGCGGCGGTGATGCCCGCTGATGAGAGTGCGGCGCTGATCGCCGGTGGCAGCAGCTTGGCGATGCCCTCATCGCGCACCCAGCGCTCCTCGAGCGCGTAGTCGAAGGCTTCCCCGTCCATGCGGTAGTGGTCGACGAAGTCCGCCGCCACGTGCGCCGTGGCTACGATCTCCGCCAGCACCGGTGCACTGCCGGCGCTGCGGCCCGGGGCCACCAGCAGCGCCACCGCGGCTGCCCCGAACTCCATCTCCTCGGGGCTTCCGGGGCGGGCCTCGCGCGCGTCACTGGCGATCAGGAGCGTCCTCACCCCATCGCCGCGCCGGCAGGCCTGGGCGAGCGCGGTGGTCGCCGCGCGCAGCGTGCCGGTGACATCGAGTGTCTCGGTGGCCGCGGGAAGATCGAGCGCGGTGGCGAGGAGAGCCGCGTTGCTGCGGTCGATGAAGGGCAGCGTGGTGGAGGCGAGCGTCACCGCCGCCGGTGGGGGCTGCCCGCGCAGGCACTCGCGCGCGGCCTCCACCGCCAGGGTGAGCGCGTCCTCGTCCCAGTTGCACACCGCGCGCTCGCCGGCCGCGGCGCGCCCGTTCGGCGGCGACAGCCAGCCCATGGCCTGGCGGATCGTCTCGCGCGCCAGGCGCAGCCGCGGCACGTAGGCGCCGAGCGCGAGGATGCTGCCTAAGGCCTCGCCCAGGTCAGTTCTCCCACAGCGGTTCGAGGCGCGGCTGCACGCGCAGCTCCGGCGGGATGCGCTCGATGCCGATGCGCCGGTCCAGCTCCTCGTGCCAGTGGTAGATGCGCCGCTCCTGGTAGTTCAGCGGGATGCCGCGAAAGCCCGGCGACTGCAGCGACTGCTGGATGGACTCGGCGAACTGCAGGTCCTCGTCCAGGATGCGGTCGAAGTTGGCGATGCGCACCTTCCAGCCCTCCGGCGGCGCTCCCGGTCCCCAGTCCGGCGCAAACCAGTGGCACTCGATGCGCATGCTGGTATCGGAGGTCGGCCAGAACAAGAGGAACGGGCAGCCGGTCGGGTCGACCGGGGTCACCAGGTTCGGGTAGAAGTTGAAGCTCGGGTTGTTCTTGGCCGAGATCACGGTGGCGGTCGGCACCGCGCGCATGCCACGGGTGCCCGGGTCCTGCCAGTCCGGGCGGCGGTTCGGGGTCACCATGAGCGAGTGGCCGTTGCGGTACAGGGCGATGGTGGTGCCGCGGTGGTCGAGGAAGCGGTCCACGGTGTTGGTGTGGATGGACTTCAGGTGATACACCTCGAGGAAAGCATCCATCAGCACCTTGACGTTGCACTTGACGTCGAAGCCCTCCTTCATCACGAAGCGCCAGTCCGCCGGCTGGAACTGCTCGAAGTACTGCGGGAAGGGGGCGACGTGCGAGTGCAGCGGCTGCGCCTGCGGGTCCTCGTTGATGAACACCCAGTTGTGGAAGCGCTCGCAGCGCACGTCCGTGAGGGAGCGCTCGGCCATGTTCAGGCCGACGAAGTCGCGCTTGTCGCGCAGGTTGATGAGCCGCCCGTCCAGGGAGTAGGTCCAGCCGTGGTAGCCGCAGACGAAGCCCTCCGCGCAGCCGGTCTCGGTCTTGACCAAGGGACCGCCGCGGTGGCGGCAGGTGTTGTAGAAGGCGCGCACCACCTCGTCCTTGCCGCGCACGATGATGATCGGTGAGCCGGTCTTGCGGCTGACGAGGAAGCTGCCGGGCGTGGGCAGTTCATCCATGTGGCAGGCGTACAGCCAGCTCTTCCTCCACAGGTGCTCGCGCTCGAGCGCAAGAAAGCGCGGGTCGGTGTAGCGCCCGGCCGGGATGTCCGGCAGCTGCGGGAACTTAAGCGGCGGCGCAGTACGCTCGGCCTCGTACTTCATGCCGTCCAGGAAGCGCTGCACTGTGGCCTTGTCCATCGAGTTATCTAACGGCCGCGGCGGAAGACTTCGCCTATTTAATTATAAGAGCGGGGCCCAAAAAGAAACAATCCTGACTGTTTTTTCCAAGCCGCTGCCGTCAGCCCGCCCGCAGCATTCCCTTCACCCGGTCCCCGCCCATGTGATGCGTGCAAGCCACACTTTGGGCCGGCTTCCACGGCGGGCGTCCCGTGGCGCCGCGGCCGGGGCCAATCAGGCAATTGCGGCTGCCAGGATCGATTTAAAACAAACCATCATGCTTGTTTTTTTTACGAGTGACGCGTACGTTGCGCCTAGGGGACGCCCGGCAGGTGTGGCCTTCGGGCGTTGAAAGTAGCTCATCGATTTTCGGGGAGGGGGAGGTATGACGCGCAAGGTTTACTTGGGCACCGCGCAGCATCGGGCTCGCAACGCAGGCACTTCTGTCACCGGCCTTGCACTGCTGGCAGCGGTGCTGCCGCTCGCCGTGCAGGCGCAGACCGCGGCACCGGCCGCACAGCCGGCCGCAGAGGGGCTCCAGGAAATCACGGTCACGGCAGAACGGCGCACGTCGAACCTGCAGACCACCCCGATCGCGATCACCGCGATCGACGGCAACACCATCGCGCAGCTGGCGCCCACCACGCTCCAGGATCTGGCGCAGCTGGTGCCGAACTTCTCGGCCAACAAGATCAACGGCTTCAACGCCGCATCGTTCGCGATGCGCGGCGTGGGCAACACCGACATCATCGTCTACAACGAGGCCCCGGTCGCCGTCCTCGTCGATGACTTCGTGATGCCGAGCGTGCAGACGCAGCTGCTGGACCCCTTCGACGTGGAGGAGATCGAGGTGCTGCGCGGCCCGCAGGGCACCCTGTTCGGAAAGAACACCACCGGCGGTGCGGTCGTGGTGCACACCAAGCAGCCGATCCTGGACCAGACCAGCTTCGAGGCCAACGGCCAGGCCGGCAGCCGCAACTCCTACACCGTGCAGGGCGCCATCAACTTCCCGCTGGTCGACAACCACCTGGCGCTGCGCCTGGTGGCGAGCGAGGACAAGATGGATGGCTGGATGCGCAACGGCGCCTCCGACACCATCGGCGGGGTCACCTACCACGGTGATGGCAGCACGCTCGGCGGCACGGATGTCTTCACCGCGCGCGCCAAACTGCTCTGGCAGCCGATCGACAACCTGAAGGTGAACTTCATCTACGAGGCGGTGCGCGACCGCTCGCAGACCCCGGGCGCGCTCAATTCCACCCCGAGCGACCCGAACCCGGCCACCGGCTTCCCCTACTTCGTGTTCCCCAACCTCGGACTGCCGGGCTACACGGGCAACGACCCGTTGAACCATGCCGGTACCGACAACCGCTCGGGCTACCTCGTCGACCTGCCGCGCGGCCACGAGGTGCAGGCCAACGGCTACCACCTGAACACCGACTGGACCGTGAGCGGGGGCACCTTCACCTGGGTGCAGGGCTGGCGGGAGCAGGATTCCTCGCTGCCCTCGAACTACACCGGCGTCGTGGGACCGATCTCGGTGTTCGATGCCAACCGCTCGGACAACCGCAAGACCTGGCAGGAGGAGATCCGCTTCGCCTCCAACAACATCGGCCAGTTCAGCTACGTGGCCGGTGCCTTCTATCAGCACGATGACACCGCGTTCTGCGTCGCGCAGATCCTGGGCATCTACGACCTGTTCGGCGTGCCGACGCCCCCGGGCACCAGCTCCGGCGGTTACAACAACAACCCGCAGGTGCTGTGCAACCAGCAGATCGAGAAGTCCGCGGCCGGCTACGGCGAGGCGAACTGGAAGTTCAGCGACGCCACCACCCTCACCTTCGGGGCGCGCCTGACGCAGGACAAGAAGGACTGGACCGGACGACAGCAGGTGTTCGTGCAGCAGCTGCCCTCGCCCACCGGGGCGATCGATCCGGCCTTCACCTGGCAGCAGCTCGGCAACCTGATGAACGCGGCGAACTTCAACGCCTACTCCTTCGGGGTGGTGCATGACAACCACACCTGGACGCAGCCGACCTTCCGGCTGACGCTCTCGCACCAGTTCACGCCCGATATCTTCGGCTACGGCACCTACAGCCACGGCTTCCGCGCCGGCGGCTACAACGACCAGGTGGGCACCAGCGGCGCGCCCATCACCGATGACGAGAAGCGGCCGACCAATCCTGAGAAGGCGGACTCCTTCGAGGTCGGCATGAAGAGTGAGCTGTGGAACCGTCGCCTGCGCCTGAACGAGGCGCTGTTCTACGTGCAGTACAAGGATGCCATCCGCCAGGTGGTGGTGCCGGTGACCAACAGCAACGGACAGCCGGGCGAGGAGACCCTGTTCAGAAACGCCGCCAAGTTCACCGTGTACGGCATCGAGAGCGAGCTCACCGCGGAGCTCGCCCCGGGGCTCTTGCTGCACCTGCCGCTGTCCTACCAGCACTGCAAGTACAACGAGTTCACCAGCGGCGAGGGGGCGGCCCTGGTCGACCTGTCGGGACTGGAAGTGAACCGCTGCCCGGAGTGGACCGCGACGGCGGACTTCAACTACACCCTGCCGCTGCACGACATGCCCGGCCGGATCGTGCTCGATGCCTCGGCGAACTACGTCTCGAAGAACCTCGACACGTACTCGATCGCCCTGCCCTACGCCCCGTTCACGCAGACCTTCGCGGATGCGCGCACGCTGGTGGATGCCTCGATCACCTACTCCGCCCCGAATGACCGCTGGTTCGTGCGCGTGCTGGGGAAGAACCTCACCAACAAGACCTACGTGGAGTCCTCGCAGAACGTGGACCCGCTGTGGGTGTGGTCCTTCTACGGCGAGCCGCGCTACGTCGGTGGCCAGGTCGGCCTCAAGTTCTAAGTCGCTCCAGGGCGGGCCGCGCGTCATCGCGCGGCCCGCCCTTTTCTTTGCGCACCCCGCGCGGCGCTTCAGGCGACCACCCCGGCGGCGATGAGCGCGGCGATCTCAGCCGGCGAGAGCCCAAGGCCCGCGAGGATCTCGCGGCTGTGCTCTCCGGTGGTGGGTGGCGCTTGCGTGATACCCGCCTGCAGGCGGGAAAAGGACACGGGCAGGTCGCTCACCTGCGCCGGGCGCGGCAGGCCGGGGTAGCCGGCGACGGACTTCAGGAACCCCATGGCAGCCACCTGCGGATCATCGAGCGCCTGCTGGGGCGTGAGCACGGGGCCCGCCGGCAGGCCGGCGGCATTGAGCTGCGCCACCGCCTCCTCCGTGGTGCGCGTGGCGCACCACGCCCGCATGCGCGAGAGGATCGCCGCGCTGTGATCCCCGCGCGACTGGTCGCTGGCAAAGAGCGGGTCCGACACCCAGCGCTGCTCCTCGCCCATCAGGCGCGCCCAGCGCTTGAACAGGGCATCGCCCACGGTGTGCGTGAGCACGTGGCCGTCGGTGGTGGCAAAGACATCGGAAGGGGCCGAGGTCTGCACGCGGTTGCCGCTGCCCTGGCGGTTGATGCCGGTGACCGACTGCTCGATGAGGTGCGAGCCGAACACCGCGAGCGCGGTGCCGAGCAGCGTGGTCTTGACCTCCTGCCCCTCCCCGGTGGCGCTGCGGTGCATGAGGGCGGCGAGCGTGCCGAAGGCGGCGAGCACCGCGGTGCTGTAGTCGACGTACGGCGCGGCGGCCTTGGCCGGCGCCCCGGGCGTACCGGTGATGTACATGGCCCCGGACATCGCCTGGCCGACGCCATCGAAGCCGCCGCGGTCCCGGTAGGGCCCGGCATCGCCGAAGGCGCTCTGGGTGACGAGGATGATGTCGGCTCGCACCGCCGTGAGCGCGGCGTAGTCCAGGCCGAGGGCCTCAAGCGTCGCCGGCGGCAGGTTGGCCACGACCACATCCGCCTGCGCCACCAGCCGGCGCACGATGTCCCTGGCGCGCGGGTCCTTCATCTCCAGGGCGAGCGAGCGCTTGTTGCAGGCGGTCTGCAGCAGCACCGCGCCCTCCCCCGCAGCCGTCACCGGGGCGATGAAGCGGTCCTCGCCGCCGCCGATGCGCTCGATGCGGATGACCTGCGCCCCCAGGTAGCCGAGCAACGTGGCACAGTAGGGCCCGGCGACGTAGCGACCGAAGTCGAGCACGCGGATGCCCTTCAGCACCGACATCGCGACACCGCACAGATCATTTCGAAGGAGCGCACGTGGACTTCCGCCTGAATGAAGAACAGTTAGCCCTGCAGGCCGCCGCGCGCAAGTATGCGCGCGAGCGCCTGGCGCCGCTTGCCGCGGAGACCGAGCGCAGCGGCACCCCGCCCTCGCACGAGCTGCTGCACGAGTACGCGCAGATGGGCTTCCTCGGCATCAACGTCGGCGCCGGTTACGGGGGCCTCGGCCTGGGCAACATCGAGGCGCTGGTGGTGCTCGAGGAGTTCGGCAAGGTCTCCGCCGCGCTCGCCTTCCCGGTGTTCGAATCCTGCGTCGGTCCGGTGCGCGCCATCGAGCGCTTCGCCCCCGAGGAGCTGCGCCAGCGGGTGGTGCCGCGCGTGTGCGCCGGAGAACTGGTGGTGGCGGTGTCGATGTCCGAGCCGCAGGCCGGCTCGGCGCTGACCGACCTCACCACGCGCGCCGAGGTGCGCGGCGACCAGGTGGTCTTGAGCGGCACCAAGCGCTGGTGCTCCGGCGGCGGCCATGCCGGCGGCTACGTCGTCTACTGCCGCATGAGCGAGGCGAAGGGCGCGGCCGGCATTGGCGCGGTGTACGTGGAGGCAGGCACCCCGGGGCTCAGCTACGGGGCGCCCGAGAGCCTGATGGGCTTTCGCGGCGTGCCCAGCAGTGATCTGTACTTCGATGCCTGCGCGGTGCCGCTCAGGAACATCATCGTGCCCGCCGGGGGCTTCCGCCAGCTGATGGAGGCCTTTGACCTGGAGCGCTGCGGCAATGCCACCATGGGACTGGCGCAGGCGAGCGGGGCGCTGGAAGACGTGCTCGGCTACGTGCAGGAGCGGCGCCAGTTCGGCAAGCCGCTGGTGGACTTCCAGGCCGTGCAGCTGCGCCTGGCGGAGATGAAGATGAAGGTCGATGCGGCGCGCCTGCTGATCTGGCGCGCCGCGTGCAACGCGCAGTCCGGGCTGCCGGACGTGCTCGAGTCCTCCCTCGCCAAGTGCTACGCGAACGAGATCGCGCGCGAGGTGTGCGGGCACGCGGTGCAGCTGATGGGCGGCTACGGCTACTCGCGCGAGTTCCCGATGGAGCGCCGGCTGCGCGATGCCTGGGGCTGGGGCATCGCCGGCGGTGCGATCGACATCCAGAAGGTGAACATCGCCGCCGCCCTGGTCGGCAAGCGCTTCGACCAGCGCCGCTGAGCCGGTCACACCGTACCCGGGGCGGCCGGCGCGAGCTCGACCCTGCCGTCGCTGATGCGCACGGCAAAGGCGGCCAGGGGCTGCGCGGCCGGCGGACCCAGGACCCGCCCATCGCGCACGTCAAAGGAGGCCCCGTGCAGCGGGCAGATCAGCCGCGTGCCGCGCAGCCTTCCCTCGCACAGGCGCGCGTAGGCATGTGAGCAGATGTTGTCGACCGCGAACAGGCCGTCCTTGGTGTGGCACACCAGAAGCTCGCGCTCACCGATCATCACCGCGCGCATCGCCCCCACGGGCAGCTCGCTCAAGGAAAGCACGGGTGATGAATCCATCACTCATCCAATCTGCTCCGCACTCTCATGAATGCCACATCGCTAGCGAAAGGCCGCAGGGACCGTCGGCCGGGTGAGTGCCGCGCTCATTGCTGGGTAAGCACCGCGGCGGCGATCTCGAACGAGTGCACGCGGGCCGCGTGATCAAACATCTGCGAGGTGATGATCAACTCATCCGGCTGCGTGCGTGCGATGAACCCCTCGATGCCCGCCCGCACCGTACCGGGCGCGCCGATGGCCGTGCAGGAGAGCACCTCGTCCAGCATCGCCCGGGCCGCTGGCGCGAGCTTCTCCAGGTAACCCTCCACCGGCGGCGGCAGCTGCGTCGGGGTGCCGGTACGCAGGTTGACGAAGGCCTGCTGCATGGAAGTGGCGAGCAGGCGCGCCTCGGCGTCCGAGTCGGCGGCGAACACGTTGAAGCCGAGCATCACGTGCGGCTGTTGCAGCTGCGCCGAGGGCTGGAAGCGGCCGCGATAGATGGCGATCGCATCCATCATGGCCGCTGGGGCGAAGTGGGAGGCAAATGCAAACGGCAGCCCGAGCGCGGCGGCCACCTGGGCGCCGAACAGGCTCGAGCCCAAAATCCACAGCGGCACCTTCAGGCCCTCGCCGGGCACGGCCCGCAGGCGCTGCCCCGGTTCCGCAGGGCGGAAGTAATTCATCAGTTCGATGACGTCCTGCGGAAACTCCTCCGGGTCGCTGGCGAGGTTGCGGCGCAGTGCCCGGGCGGTGAGCTGGTCGGAGCCGGGCGCCCGGCCGAGCCCGAGATCGATGCGCCCGGGGAACAGCGCCTCGAGCGTGCCGAACTGCTCGGCAATCACCAGCGGCGCGTGGTTGGGCAGCATGATGCCGCCGGCGCCGACGCGGATGCGCGCGGTGGCCGCGGCCACCTGGCCGATGACCACGGCGGTCGCGGCACTGGCGATCCCCGGCATGCCGTGGTGCTCGGCCAGCCAGTAGCGCTGATAGCCTAAGGCTTCCGCGTGGCGCGCAAGGTCCAGCGTGTTGCGCAGTGCCTGCGACACGTTGCCGCCCATCGGCACCGGCGACAGGTCGAGAAGTGAAAACGGGATCATCGGATTCTGGAACTCCCGCGCGTGCGCAAGCGCTCGCGGCAGGGGAGATTGTATGCCAGCAAGAAAAAAACAGTCGTGACTGTTTCTTTCCAGCGGAGGCCGGTGCTACCATCTTTGTTCGCCCGATGATGAGGGGACTTTGATGGCGAAGATCACTTTCATTGCCCGGATGACCGTCAAGCCCGGGCGCGAGCAGGAGTTCATCGGCTACTGCCGCAAGCTCGAGGAGCACGTGCGCGGGCACGAAAAAGGCGTGCTCGCCTACGAGTTCTTCAGGCTGCGCGAGCCGAACCGCTACGCGGTGATCGAGTCCTTCCAGGACGAGGCGACCGAGCATAAGCACATGTCCTCGGCGGTGCTGGCGGAGCTCGCGCCGAAGATCTCGGGCTGCCTGAACGGCACCTGGGAGCGTGAATACTTCGATCCGCTTTAGCGCCCCATGACCGCCCTTCGCAGTGAGTCGCTGCGCCATGCCCGCATCCAGGTCACCACCTTAGGCGACCTGCTGCTCACGGCCGCGGACCGCTACCCGGACTCCCCGGCGCTGATCTTCCCCGGGCTGCGCATCACCTATGCGGAACTGGCCGAGCGGGCGCTCACGCGCGCGCGCTGCCTGCAGGGCCTGGGCGTGCGCCCGCGCGAGCACGTAGGACTCCTGCTGCCGACCTCGGTGGAGTTCGTCGAGTGCCTGTTCGCGATCGCCCTCGCCGGAGCGGTCGTGGTGCCGCTGAACGCGCGCTACAAGCACAACGAACTCGCCTACGCGATCGAGAACGGTGACCTGGTCACCCTGATCACCACCGACAAGATGGCCGAGCAGGTGAACTTCGCCGAGCGGCTGTCCCAGGCGCTGCCCGGCCTCACCGATGCGGCCGATCCGGCGCAGCTGTTCCTCAAGGGGGCCCCGAAGCTGCGCAACCTCGTGCTGCTCGGGGCCACGCAGCGCGCAGGCTTTCTCACCGAGCAGCAGTTCCTGGAGCGTGCCGCCGGGGTGCCCGAGGATGCCGTGCACGAGAGCCGCCTGGCGGTGCGCTTGCGCGACATCGCGATCATGCTCTACACCTCCGGCACCACCTCGAACCCCAAGGGCTGCCTGCTCACCCACGAGGCGATGGTGCGCAACTCCATCTCCCTGGGGCGCAACCGCTATGCGCTCAGGCACGAGGACGTGTTCTGGTCGCCGCTGCCGATGTTCCACATCGCCGCCATCCTGCCGATGTGCGCGATCTTCGACGTCGGCGGCGCCTACGCGACCATGGGCTACTTCGAGGCCGGCGCGGCGCTGGCGATGCTCGCCTCCGAGAAGGTCACCGCCACCTATCCGTGCTTCGTCACCATCATGTCGGACCTGATCCACCACAAGGATTTCCCGACCACGGACCTCTCGCGCATCACGCTCATGAACTCCAACTTCGCGGTGCAGCCCCCGGGGATCGCGGCGGCGATGCTCAAGGCGATGCCGCAGGCGATCTACGTCGGCACCTTCGGCATGACCGAGACCGCGGGCACGGTGAGCACCAGCCGCCTCGATGATCCGCTGGAGGAGCGCATCGGGCGCCTGGGGCGCACGCTGCCCGGGGTCCAGGTGCGCATCCTGGACGTCGCCACGGGCGAGGATGCCGCCCCCGGCGCGCGCGGCGAGGTGCTGGTGCGCGGCTACTCGATCCTCGAGGGCTACTACAAGGACCCCGCCAAGACTGCCGTCGCGATCGATGCGGACGGCTGGTTCCACACCGGCGACATCGGCTCGATCGATGCCGCAGGGACGGTGATGTTCCACGGGCGCCTGAAGGACATGCTCAAGGTCGGCGGCGAGAACGTCGCCGCGGCCGAGATCGAGAGCTGCCTGCAGCGCCACCCGGGGGTGAAGCTGGCGCAGGTGGTGGGCATCCCGGATGCGCGCCTCGGGGAAGTGCCGGCCGCCTTCATCGAGCGCCACGCCGGCATCGAGGCGAGCGCGCAGGAGCTGATGGATTTCTGCCGGCGCGAGATCGCCAGTTTCAAGGTGCCGCGCCAGGTGCGCTTCATCAGCGAGTGGCCGATGTCGGCCAGCAAGATCCAGAAGTTCCGCCTGCGCGACGAACTGATGCGCGAGCTGGGACTGTAGGCCGTAAGAACACCCGAAGAGGAAGACCGCATGTCCACGACCTTCATCGCCAAGCTCGTCGTCAAGCCCGGCCAGGAGCAGACGATCGAGAAGCTGCAGACCGAGCTGTCACGCTTGTCGCATGCCGAGGAGCCGGACCTCGTGGTCTACGACTTCATCCGCCACCGCACCGAGCCGCGCACCTACGTGGTCTACGCCCGGTTCAAGAGCCAGGCGGCCTTCGATGCGCACATGAAGGCTCCCTCCCACGACCGCCTGGTGCCGCCGATCCTGGCGAGCCTTGCCAAGGACATGGACCTGCAGTTCTTCGACTGGATCGCCTGAAGTCCTTTCGCCGCCCACGGCGTCATCCGCCCACGAACAACCCCACTTCACACGCCTGAATCCGCGGCGGCAGGCGGGTCAGCGTTGCTCAGTCACTCGTTCCGGTACTAGCGTGTGCTATTGAACATATTCATCCGCTGATAGGTATCTTGATATATATCAGGAGGCCAGATACTATATATACTTGGTATTGGAGGTCGTCGCCATGTCCCACACCGCGAAGCTGTTTGTGACCGGACGAAGCCAGGCCGTGCGCCTGCCCCGCGAATATCGCTTCGAGGGAGACGAGGTTTTCATCTGGCGCGATCCGGTCAGCGGCGACGTGGTCCTGTCACGCAAACCGCCGAGCTGGCAGGGCTTCCTGGAGGTGGCTGCCCAGAGCAAGGCGCCCAGCGACTTCATGAGCGATCGCGAGGATCCGCCGCCGGCCGAGAGGGATCTCTTTTGACCGCCTACCTGCTCGATACCAACGCTGCCAGCGACGCGATCAAGGGCTCGCCGCTGCCAGTGCGGGAGCGCCTGGTGAGTCTGCCGGTGCATGAGGTTGCCATCTCAGCCGTGACGCAGGGCGAACTGATTTACGGGCTGGAGAAGCGGGGCAATCCGGAGGGCCTGCGGGCCTTGATCCATGAATTCCTGATTCGGGTTGAGGTACTGCCATGGACTGCCGAGGTCGCGAACGTGTACGGAGCCCTGCGGGCATCATGCGCACGGCGCGGTGTGGGCCTGGGTGCCTTGGACATGATGATCGCCGCCCAGGCTGTGGCGGCGGACAGCGTGTTGGTGAGCCGGGACAGGGCGTTCCAGCGCGTCGAGCACGGATTGAAACTGGACGACTGGACGCAGTGACCTGAGTCAGTGCGCCCTGGCGAACACCAGCAGCACGTTGCCGGGCATGTGAAAGTACAACCCGTAGCCTGAGTTGATGACCAGGTAGCCCTCGCGCACGGCAGCGCCTGCGCCGCCGAACGAGCCACCATGCGCCGTGGCGCCCGAGACCGTCGCGACCGGCGCGTTGGAATCGTACTGCCAGATGAGCTTGCCGCTGGCGGAGTCGTAGGCGCGCAGCATCCCGTCCATGTGGCCGGCGAACACCGCCCCGGGGATCGCCGTCAGCGGGGCCGAGATCCCGATGTCGCAGAACTTGCGGCCGTTGCAGTCTTGCGGGGCCGGCACCGACCACAACGTACGGCCGGTCTTGGCATCGAGCGCATACAACCCGGGCTTCGGTGCAGAGTCGTACTTGCGCCCGTCGTGCCCGTCGGCCAGGTCCGCGATCGGCACGAACAGCGTCCCGCCCTCGCGGGCCATGCCAAAGTGCACACCCCCCTGGATGCCGCCGCGCCCGATGCGCTCCTTCCACAGGACCTTGCCGTCCGCATCCGGGTCCAGCCCGTAGACCCAGCCGTTCTTCTGGCCGACCAGCAGCACCGAGGCCCCCGCGGGGTCGGTGTAGGGGATGACGCTCGCCGCGACGTCCACGTCCGGGCCGTTCTCGGCCGGGCAGTTCGGGTTCGCCTGCATCATGCAGGCGACGTTCCAGGCATCGCCCTTGGTCAGCTGCTGCACCCACATGCGCTTGCCATCGCTTAAGCGAAAGGCGATGACCGCATCGCTGCTGTCATTGGCAGGGGATGCGTAATTCTCGCCGTCACCCACGTACAGCAGGCCGCGCTTGGCATCGATCGTGGGGCTGTTCCACACCGGGGCGCCGGAGGGGGCGAACACCGGCGTGCCGGCGGCCGTGGTGCGCACGATCTTCGGCTCCTCGGTGATGGTGTGCGCCTGCCAGCGCTGCTTGCCGGTGGCGGCATCCAGGGCCACCACCGCGCCGCGGAACTTGCAGCACGGATACTTCGGGTCCGCAGCCGAGGTCACCTCCAGCGAGGACACCGGCACGTACACCGTGCCCTTCTCGTACGCGGGCGTGCCGGTGAGGGTGGCATTCGGGTGGCTGTCGACCTTGGCGCTCCACAGCAGCTGGCCCGTGCGGGCATCCAGCGCATAGGCGTGCGCGATCACATCGCCGAAGAACAGGCGCGGCACAGCGCCCGGCGCCACGCCGGTCTCGGCGACGATGCCGGTGCGCACCTCGGCCGCCGCCCGGAACGTCCAGCGCACGCACCCGGTCGCCAGGTCGAGCGCGTAGACCGTGCCGTTGTCGCTGCCCACGTAGACCGCCCCGTAGGCGATCGTCGGCTGCGAGCGCGCGCGGATCGCCCCGGGGAACTCCAGCGCCCACTTGAGCTTCAGGTTCGGCACCTCGGAGGCGTCAAGGCCGGCGATGTCCTTCGGGATGAAGCGCGAGTTGTCCAGGCCCCAGCCCACCGGCGCCGCCGCCTGCTTGCGCATCGAACCTGGCCGCCGCCCCCGTGCAGCGCGGCGGCGCCTTCGCCTGCACCGCCCCGAGCGGTGCGCCGCCGAGGTATTCGGCGACCTCGCGACGCTGTTGGGCGCTCAGGGCCGCTCCCTGGGATTTCATGAGCCCGGTGGTGAGCGCGGCGAGGATGTTCTCCGGCGGCATCATCTGCAGGAACATCTTGTGCGGGGCCTTGGGCACCTGGCCCTCGTGGCAGGCGGCGCACCCGGAATGGTAGACCGGCGCCCCGGGCAGGGTCTCCGGGTCCACCTTCGGTTTCGTGGCCGACAGCTCGCTGATGTCCTTCAGCGAGGAGGAGGCCGGCGCATCCGCCGCCGCGCTGTCCGCCGGCGGCGGCGCGGCCTGTGCACCCGTCAGCTGGGCAAGGGCGCACGCCGCGAAGGCTGCGATCCGGAGCGGTCGAATCAGCATGAGATCTCCCCCTTCAATGTCCGCCGCCCTACAGCTGCGCGGGCTTCTCGAGCAACTCGGCCAGCGTGGCCAGAAACTGCGCCGCCACCGCCCCGTCGACCACGCGGTGATCGGCCGAGAGCGTGAGCCTCATCACCGCCGCGGCGATCACCGCCCCGTCCTGCACCACCGCGCGCTCGCGCAGGGCGCCCACGGCCAGGATCGCCACCTGCGGCGGGTTGATGATGGCGTCGAAGCTGTCCAGGCCGTACATCCCGAGGTTGGAAACGGTGAAGGTGCCGCCTGCGATCTCCTCGCGCTTCAGCGCCCCGTTGCGGGCGCGCTGGGCCAGCTCGCTGCTCAGGCGCGCGATCTGCGCGCTGCTCAGTTGATCGGCACCGCGGATGATGGGGGTGATGAGCCCGCCCTCGGTGGCGACGGCGATGGCGATGTCCGCGTGGGCGTACTGGAGGATCTCCTCTGCCACCAGCTGCGCGTTCACCGCCGGGTGCTTGACCAGGGCCAGCGCGCTGGCGCGCACGATGAGATCGTTGAGGCTCACGCGCGTGCCGCCCGCGTTGAGCGTGCGGCGGTGCTCGGTCAGTGCGTCCGCGCGCACCTCGCGCGTGAGGCGGTAGTGCGGGATGCCCTGGCTGGACTCGAGCAGGCGCCGCGCGATGACGGTGCGCGCCGCGGACAGGCGCAGGCGCGTCACCGGGTTGGCATCGGCCGGCGCAGTGGCGGCGGCGGCAAAGGCCTCCACATCCTCCTTCATCACCCGGCCGTTGCGCCCGGTGCCCGTCACTTTACGGATGTCGATCCCGAGGGACTCGGCCAGGCGGGCGGCCACCGGGCTCACCCGCTGCTCGCTCTCGGCAGCCGCGCTCGTAGCCGCGGGTGCGGCCGCCGGTGCCTGCGCGTCCGGCTCGAACGTGACGCTCGCGCCCTTGAAGCCTTGGATGAATGCCTCGACGTCCGCATCGCTCACGGCCGGCTCTGCGAGCACGGCGATCAGGCTGCCGACGGGGTAGACCTCGCCGGCCTGGGCGAGGATGCGCCGCAGCGTGCCGGCAAAGGGTGCCTCCACGGTGTTGACGATCTTGTCGGTCTCGACCTCCAGCAGCGGCTCGCCCTTCTCCACCGCCTGGCCTTCCTGCGCGGTCCAGGAATTGACCGTGCCCTCGGTCATCTCGATGCCCCACTTGGGCATGGTGACGGCCTGCACCGCTGCGCTCATCGGCGCCCCGCGAGCGTGCGCTGGATCGCGTCCGCGATCTTCTGCGGCCCGGGCACGTAGGCGCGCTCGAGGGCCGGGGAGAACGGCACCGGCGAGTGTGGCGGCGTCACCATCTCCACGGGGGCCTGCAGCGACTCGAAGCCGCGGCTGGCGACCATGGCGGCGATGTCGCTGGCGAGGCTGCAGCGCGGCGGGGACTCATCGACCACGACGAGGCGGCCGGTGTTCTCGACGCTCGCGAGGATGGTCTTCGCATCCAGCGGGGAGGTGGTGCGCGGGTCGATCAGGTCGCACTTGATGCCCTGCGCGGCGAGCCCATCGAGGGCCTTCTCGGCGAAGTTCACCATGCGGCCGATGGCCACCACCGTGGCATCGTCCCCCTCGCGCAGGAGGTTCGCCTCGCCGAACCTTATGGTGTAGGGCTCCTCGGGGACTTCCGCCTTGCGCGGGTACAGCGCCTTGTGCTCGAAGAACATGACCGGGTCGTCGTCGCGGATCGCCTGGATCATGAGCCCCTTGGCATCGAAGGCGTTGGAGGGCACGACCACCTTCAGGCCCGGCACCGCGGTGAGGAAGGCGTAGATCGACTGCGAGTGCTGCGCGCCCATGTTCATGCCCGCACCCATGGCCATGCGGATCACCACCGGGCAGGTGGTCTTGCCGCCGAACATGTAGCGGAATTTCGCGATCTGGTTGTAGATCTGGTCCATGCACACGCCGACGAAGTCGGCGAACATCAGCTCCGCCACGGGGCGCAGGCCGGCGAGCGCCGCCCCGGCGGCGGCACCGACGATGGCCGACTCGCTGATCGGGGTATCGATGACGCGCGCGGCGCCGAACCGGGGCAGCAGCCCCTTGGTGACCCCGAAGATGCCGCCCGAGGCCTCGCGCTCCCCGGAGCTGCCGCCGGCGCCGCCGGAGACATCCTCTCCCAGCACGATGACGCGCGGATCGCGCGCCATCTCCTGGTGCAGCGCCTGGTTGATCGCATCGCGCATCGAAAGCTGTGGCATGGGAATTCGGGCCTCGCGGTGCGCGGTTAGTAGCTGATGTACACGTCGGTGGTCAGCTCCGACTCATTCGGCAGCGGCGCGGCCTTGGCCGCCGCCACCGCGGCATCGATCTCGGCCAGCACCGCAGCATCGATGGCATCGAGCTCGGCGGCCCTGAGCGGGCCGCCATCGGCCTCCATGCGCTCGCGGAAGCGCTTCAGGCAGTCCATGCTCGAGCGCTGCTGGGTCACCTCGTCCTTGGCGCGGTAGCGCTGCGGGTCGCCCTCGAAGTGGCCGAAGAAGCGCGTGGTGATGGGGACGATCGTCGACGGGCCCGCGCCGGCGCGGGCGCGCTGCAATGCGCGCTGCATCGCCTCGTGGACGGCGAAGAAGTCACTGCCGTCGACGGTCTCGGCCGGCATGCCGAAGCCTGCCGAGCGTTTGGCGATGTCCTTCGAGCCCACCGCGTAGGAGACCCCGGTGTGCTCCGAGTAGCCGTTGTTCTCGAACACGAAGATCACGGGGGCCTTCAGCACCACCGCCAGGTTCATCGCCTCGAACACCGTGCCCTGGTTGCAGCTGCCGTCGCCGCCGAAGGCCACGCTCACGTGGCCCTTGCCCTCAAGCTGGCAGGCGATCGCCGCGCCCACCGCCAGCGGCGGGCCGCCGCCGACGATCGCGTTCGCCCCGAGCATGCCCCTGGCAAAATCCGCGATGTGCATCGAGCCGCCCTTGCCCTTGCACAGCCCGTCGGCGCGCCCGTAGATCTCCTTCATCATGCCGCGCACGTCGCACCCCTTGGCGATGCAGTGCCCGTGGCCGCGGTGGGTGCTGGCGATGTAGTCCGCATCGGTGAGCTCCGCGCACACCCCGACCGCGACCGCCTCCTGGCCGGAGTACAGGTGCGTGAAGCCGGGGATCTCGCCGGTGGCGATCTCCGTGTGCAGGCGCTCCTCGAACTCGCGGATCAGCTTCATGCTGCGGTAGAGGTGGGCTAGGCGCTCGGCGGTCAGTGGCATGGGTCAGGACCTCACGGGGCGCCCGGCGGCCGGCCGGCGCTGCCGTAGACGTAATCGTCGATCACCTTGTGGAAGTGGCGGATGCGCAGCTCCTGGCGGCCGATCCAAAGTCCCGGGAAGCCGGCCGAGTGCATGCCGGCCTGCACGCCGGGCAGGTTGGCCGCATCCTGGTCGAGCACCAGGCCGATCGACTTGTCCCCGTGGACCCACCTCTTGTGCGTGACGCGCTCGGGCCACTCGGCCCCCTCGGGCACCAGCTCGTACGTCATGATGTCGTAGAACATGCGGTCCGGATCGCTCGGGTGCGGCCGCTGGCGGAAGATCCAGAAGTCATCCGCGTGCACGTTCAGGGACAGGTTGGGGAAGATCAGGTAGTGGTAGTCATCGGTGAGCTGGTCATCGTTCAGGCGCGAGTAGTCGCGCCCCTGGGCCTTGCCCTGCGCGCGCTTGTGCTTCTGCACGTCGGTGCGGATGTTGCCGATCGGGCCGTCGTAGTCGGCCGGGTCCATGCCGGCGAGCTTCATGATGGTCTTGATGGGCTCGGGGATGGCGGGCGGGCGGCGCACGCGCGGTGACAGCGTGCCGAAGGGGATCAGGTAACGGCTGTGGCGCTCGTAGCAGTCGATCTGGATGTCCAGGTCATGCAGGTACCACAGCAGCTGCGGGTGGATGCCCTGCACGTGGTAGCTCTCGTTGAAGGCATCCACGGAGGTCTTCCAGTTGCAGTGCCACTCCACGGTGATGTCGCGCGTCTGCACCATGCGGTCGAAGTTGTAGGGGTCGAGGTGCTTCGGGATCGGACCCAGGAACTCCTTGAGCGGCTCGGGCGAGTCATTGAGCGTGTACCAGACGAAGCCGCCCCAGGTGTCGCACTGGACCTCGCGCAGGCCGCGCCGGGGGCGCCCCTGGGGGAAGGTCTCGATGTCGGGGATGCGGCGGTAGCTGCCGTCGAGCTCGTACTCCCAGTGGTGGTAGGCGCAGGTGAACGAGCGCCCCTGCCCGGTGCTGCCCAGGCCGCACTCGCGCAGGCGGTTGCCGCGGTGCTGGCACACGTTGTAGAAGGCGCGCACGCCGCCGCCCTCCTGGCGCACGATGAGGATCGACTCGCGGCCGATCTCGGTCACGACATAGTCACCCGCTTGCGGGATGTCGATGAGGCGCGCACCCAGGAGCCACACCCGGGTCCACAGCCGCTCCCACTCCAGTTGCATGAACTCAGCTGAGGTGTAGCGCCGCGCATCGATCAGCCCGGTGCCGAGCTCCGGATCGGGGGCCTTCTCGGTGGGGGTCTCGGGGCTTGAGGCAGGATCCACGCGCCGCACCGGCGTGTACGCCGGGGTCTGCGAACGCTGGGCGAAATCCTCCTCGGAAGCCATGGCGGGGTGCTTTCTAGAACTGCACGCGCTTGGTGAAGCCGTTGTCGGCGATCACGTTGGCCCCGGTCACCAGCGAGCCGGCCGGGCTGGCGACGAAGGCCACCACGCGCGCGACCTCCTCCGGGGTGCCCATCTTGCCGCCGGGGAACTGCTTCATGGCCCAGTCGTACATCTTGGGCATCGTGCCCTTGATCATCTCCCAGGCGCCGCCTTCGAAGTAGATCGGTCCCGGGGACACCGCGTTCACGCGCACGCCCTTCCTGCCGACGTGCTGCGAGAGCTGCTTGGCGTAGGTGATAAGTCCCGCCTTCATGGCGTTGTAGGCCATCGGCCCGCCGAAGGTCTCCACCGCATTGGTCGAGGCGATGATGACGATGGAACCGGTGCCGCTTTTCTCCAGATACGGCATGAGGGTCTCGCAGCCGCGCACGGTGTGCAGCACGTCGACCTCGAAGGCCTTCACCCAGTTCTTCTCGCTGTCCATGCCGCCACCGGCCGAGACGTTCGGGACGAAGATGTCGCAGCCACCCAAGGCTGCCACGGTGCGCTCGAGCCAGGCCTTGTAGGCCTCCCCGTCGCGCACGTTGACCGCCTCGCCCACCACGGTCACGCCCCGGCCGGACAGCTCGCGCACCGCCGCCTGCACCTCATCCTCGGTGCGGGCGCACAGCCCGATGTCCGCCCCCTCCTGGGCCAGCAGCTCCACGATGGCCCGGCCGATGCCCTTGGTGGCGCCGGTGACGATCGCCCTCTTTCCCCGCAGACCCAGGTCCATCATCGCCCCCTTGAGGCGCGCGCCGGCGCGCGCAGCATGAATGCCGATTCTTCGCAGTGGATTGAATTATAGGCAAGGATGGCTAAGATACAATCAGTCATGATTGTTTTTTTCAAGCAGGTGCGGATTTGGCGGCCGCGAGGCTCGCATTGATGTCCCGGGGGCTGGGGTTGCGGCGCAGGGTGAGTCCGCCGTTGATCTGCAGGACCTGGCCGGTGATGAAGCTGCCGGGCTGGGCGAGCCAGACGGCGGCATCGGCCACATCCTCCGCCGTGCCGATGCGCCCCAGGGGGTACTCCTTCACGAAGGCCTCGCGCAGGCCCGGCATCTGCATCTCCTTCTCGGTCATCGGCGTGGAGGTGAGCCCGGGGGCGAGCGCGTTCACCTTCACGTGCCTGGCGCCATACTCATTGGCAAAGCAGCGCACCAGGGCATCCGCGCCTGCCTTGGTGCCGATGTAGGCCGCATGGTTATAGAGCAAGGCATACACCGAGGCCGAGGACAGGGTCACGATCGAGCCGCCGCCGCCCTCGGCGAGGGCCTCGGCGAACACCTGCAGGAAGAAGAACACGCCCTTGAACTGCAGGCTGGTGAGGGCATCGATCTGCGCCTCGGTGGTGTCCTTGAGCCTGGCCATCAGGCCGTGACCGGTGCAGTTGATGGCGACGTCGATGCGACCGAAGGACTCCCGCGCCCGCTGCGCCAGGGCCTGGACGTCGGCCTTGCGGGTGATGTCGCAGGTGACCGCGATGCCACCGAGCTCGGCGGCCAGGGCCGCAAGGGCGGCCGCATCGCGCCCGGCGACCACCACGCGCGCCCCTTCGGCGCTGAAGCGCCGTGCGATCGTCTGGCCCATGTTCTCGCGCCCGGCGGCGCCCAGGATGACCGCGACCTTGCCCTGCAACTGGCTCATGTTCTTCCCCTGCCCCCGCGGGCCTCACTGTCTAGGAGTGCCGTCAGATGCCACCGATGAGTACCGAGGCGCGGCTGCGCCGCCTGGAGGACCGCGCGGAGCTCGCCGAGCTGATCGCCCGCTACGCGCTCGCCGTCGATGATCGCGATATCGAGGCCATCGCCGCCCTGTTCACCCCGGACGGTGCGTTCCGCTCCCAGGACGGGGTGATGAACGCGCGCGGCACCGCGGCGGTGCTGGAGCAGTTCCGCGGCCGCTTCCGCGCACTCAAGCTCAGCAACCACTTCTCGCACGATCACCTCTTCGAGTTCGGCGCCGACCCGGACGTGGCCACCGGACTGATCACCGCGCACGCGGAAGTGTGGCGCAATGGCCGCGCGCTCATCGGGGCGCTGCGCTACCAGGACACCTACCGCCGGCACCAGGGCCGCTGGTGCTTTGCCGACCGGCTGCTGTTCTTCCTGTACTACCTGCCGGTGGAGGAATACGCGAGCGCGCTGGGGGATCCGCTGCGCCAGCGTGCCTACGGGGATAAGCGGCCGGCGGACTTTCCCGAGTCGCTGCCGACCTGGCAGCTGTACCACGACAAGAGCTGACCGCGGCCTCATCGCGAACCCGCGGCGGCTTTGCGCTCGATGAGGTTGGTGCTGCGGCAGCTGAACACCGGCTCATCGCGCTGGTTGAGGAGCTCGTACTGGAACACGGTGACCCCGCGCCGGGGGTCCTTGCCGGAGGCCCGCGCGGACAGGCAGCGCGAGCGGGCGCGCAGCGTGTCCCCGGGACGCACGGCGTGCAGGAAGCGCACATCGTCCCAGGCGACCCCGCAGATCCAGGCGATGTCGGGGGCCATCTGGTGATCCAGCGCCCGCCACAGGGCCATGGTGAAGATCCCCGAGGCGATCAGGCCGCCGAAGCGGGAGGCCTTGGCCGCCTCGGGATCGGCGTGGAAGTACTGCGGGTCGTACGCCCGTGCGAAGCTGAGCAGTTCCTCCTCGGTCACCTGCCGCGGGGCGGACTCGCAGGTCTCACCGACCTTCAGGTCCTCGAGGTAGCGCACCGCTTCTGTCCGGCGCTCACTGGATGGTGAGGGCGTTGTCGATGATGATCTCGGTGCCGTTCACGAAGCGCGACTCGTCCGATGCCAGGTACACCACCAGATTCGCCACGTCCTCGGGCTTGCCCAGCCCCCAGGGGGCGGCCTCGTAGTCGGACATCTTCAGTCCCAGCTGCGCGTTGGCGTTGGACACCATGGGGGTCTCGATCGCCCCGGCATGCACCGAGTTGCAGCGGATGTTGTACTTGTTCATCTGGCAGTGCACCGCGATGCTCTTGGTCATGGCGCGCACGGCGCCCTTGGCCGCGCTGTAGGCGAAGAACACCGGGTAGCCCAGGTGCGATGCGACCGAGCTCATGTTGATGATCGAGCCGCCGCCGGCCTCGCGCATCACCGGGATCGCCGCCTTGCACCCGAGGAACACCCCTTCGGACATCACCGCGTTGGCGAAGCGGAACTGCTCGAGCGTGGTGGTCTCCGGGTTCGCCACCACGACCACGCCGGCATTGTTGATAAGCACGTTGAGCGTGCCGAAGGTGGCCTTCGCCTCGGCCACGACCTGCACCCAGCGCGCCTCATCGCGCACGTCGTGGACGGCAAAGGCGGCCGATCCTGGGATGGCGGCGTTCAGTTCCGCGGCGGCCGCGCGGCCGGCCGCCTCGTTCACATCCGTCAGCAGCACCTTCGCGCCGGCGCGGGTCAGGGCCGTGGCATCCGCGCGCCCCAGACCCGAAGCGGCCCCGGTGACGATCGCGACCTTGCCTGCGAGACGGTTCATGGCTTGCGTCCTTGGAAACGGGTGGGGAGAGCTACGCTAACAGTCAGAGTATCCGGTTTCAATCATTTTTGACTTTTTCAAGCAGCCCGTACGTCCCTGTGATAAAAAGGATTTTATCGTGACTCCACCCCCCCACTCCTCCACCGACGACGAGGAAAATGCGCCGGCCCTGGGCTGGCAGGCGCAGAAGAGCGCCTCCACCCGCACCCAGATCACCGAGGCTGCGATCAAGTGCTTCGTCGAGTACGGCTACTCGCGCACCACGACGACCCTGATCGCCGAGAAGGCGGGGCTGTCGCGCGGGGCGATGCTGCACCACTTCCCCTCGCGCCTGGCCGTGGTACGCGCGGCGGTCGAGCACCTGCACTCCAAGCGCCTGCGCGCCTTCCGCAAGGCGGTCACCAAGACGGCGACCGACGGCGACCACGTGCGCCAGAGCGTCGAGGCCTACTGGTCGCACGTGCGCCACCCGATGTTCGTCGCCTTCTTCGAGCTGGCCGTGGCGGCGCGCTCGGACAAGGAGCTCGCCTCGATCCTGCGCCCGGCGCAGGAGGCCTTCGAGCGCGAGTGGCACCAGGCCGCGGTGGACGTGTTCCCCGAATGGCGCGGCCGCGGTGAGAAGTTCGACCTCGCGCTCGACCTGTCGCGCTACGTGCTGGAAGGCATGGCCATCAGCTTCCTCACGCACAAGGAGACCGAGCGCGACCAGCGCGTCTTGAGCTACCTCGACGAGAAGATCCGCGAACTCGCGGGCCTGCCGAAAGTCGCCAGCGACTCCGGCCGCAAGTAGCCCCCGGGCCGCGCCATCCTGTGCCCGGGCGGCATGAGCAAATCCGGATGAGGAACGATGTGGCGCTTTCTGACTGATCCACTGCAGGGCCAATGGCCGCTGGGGCGGGCCATCTGGATCTACGGCTTCGGCCTCTCCAGCGCCTACCTGCTCATCGAGCCGCTGTTCACGGCCTCGACCCTCGCGCACGGGGTGTACTACGCACTGGGCCTTGCGATCGCCGTCCTGCAGTCGGTGATCATCTGGCGCTGCTCCTACAACGCGAAGTCGCCCGCGTACGGGCGCTTCCTGCGCGCCCTGATCGTGGTCGGGGCATTGCTGACGGTGCTGCTGCTCTACCTACTGTGGAGAGATCCCGCGCTCAGGAGCCTCCTCAGCGAGCCCGGCGCGCTGTAATGCCGAAAAGCAGCCCTGCACCGGCCGCTGCGCTCCGGCGGCTGAAGCGCTTCAGTCCTTCGATTTCCCGGCGCCGTCGAGCTCGGTGAGGGTGGCCTCGGAGGCCGGCGTGCTGGCGCGCAGGCGCGCGGCCACCGCCTCGGCGCCGGCCAGCGCGCGCAGGATGTTCTCCCCGGCGAGCTGGGCGATCTCAGCGTCCGTCCAGCCGCGGCGCATCAGCTCCATCAGGAGGTCCGGGTACTTGTCGACCGCTTCCAGCCCGCTCGGGGTGGCCGGGATGCCGTCGAAGTCCGAGCCCAGGCCCACGTGGTCGATGCCGGCGACCTTGCGCACGTGCTCGATGTGGTCGGCCACTTCCGCGAGGGTGACCTTGGGCGCCGGGTGCGCCTGCACCCACTCCTCGAGCGCGGCCCTGGCGCGATCCGGCTGGCCGATGTAGATGCCGGCGAACGGCGGGCTGTCGTAGCGGGCGCGCTCGGCGGCGTAGTCCGCGTCCCAGCGGTTGCGGGCGGCCGAGACGTAGCCGGGGTAGAAGTTGACCATCACCACGCCGCCGTTCTTCTGCAGCCGGCGCAGCACCTCATCGGGCACGTCGCGCGGGTGGTCGACGATGGCGCGCGCGGAGGAATGCGAGAACATCACCGGGGCGGCGGCGGTATCGAGCACCGCGTTCATGGTCTCGGCGGAAACGTGGCTTAAGTCCACCAGCATGCCGAGCCGGTTCATCTCGTGCACGACCGCCCGCCCGAAGGCGGTCAGCCCATGGTGCTTGGGCGCATCGGTGGCCGAGTCCGCCCACGCGGTATTGGAGGAGTGCGTGAGCGTCATGTAGCGCGCGCCCAGGGCGTACATCTCCCGCAGCACCGGCAGGGAGTTGTTGATCTGGTGGCCGCCCTCGATGCCCATCAGGGAGGCGATGCGCCCGGCGGCGTGGATGCGGCGCACGTCGGCGGCGGTATAGGCGATCTCGAAGTCCTTCGGGTAGCGCTCGGCCATCTGGCGCACGATGTCGATCTGCTCCAGCGTGGCCTGCACGGCCGGCGGCCCCTGCAGCTCCACCGGCACGAACACGCTCCAGAACTGCCCGCCCACCCCGCCGCGGCGCAGGCGGCCGATGTCGGTCATGAGCGCCACCCCGCCCTCGGGCACCGGGATCTTGGAAGTGTCGGCCTTGAGGTCGACCGCCGAGACCTTGCTGTTGAAGCGCTCGCGGATCTCCCACGGCAGGTCGTTATGGCCGTCGATGAGCGGGGTCTTCTTCAGGATCGCCGCCACGCGGGCGGCGTAGTCCTGGCCGGCCGGTGCGGCCAGGGCCAGCGGCGCGGCCAGTAACAGGAGCAGGGTCCAGGGGAGTCGCTTAAGCATGGAGAGTCCTAGGGCCGCGGTGGCCAGCAAAGATACGCCTCATTCACTCCCGCGGCGATTGCTCACGGAGCCTTCGCCACCGGCACGAACAGCAGGTCCTGGTAGTCGTACGAGAAATCCGCCAGCGGCGAGACCGCCTTCAGGGTCACCCGCTCGATGTTGCCCTGCGCCCCGAGCCCGAAGGTCACGTACGCCGGCTCGATGCTCTTGTCGGTCAGGTGCGTGATGAAGGTGTCGTACTGGAAGTGCTCCAGCGCCCCGGACATGCGCGGCGTGGACTTGAAGTCGATCGCCAGCTTGCCACCGACCTGGGTGACCTCGATGTTGCCGTACCAGGGGTCGGCGAAGGTGCCGACGTAGCGCTCCAGCGGCAGCGAGGGACCGACGGGGGCGGGCTTGGCCGCCGGAGCCTTCAACGCCTCGAGTGCCTCGCCGATCTTGTGCTGCTTCTCCGCCTGCCAGCGCGCGAGCCAGTCGGTGTGCGGCAGGCCCAGGTAGTGATCGAGCAGCTCGTACATGAGGCCGCGGATGATCTCCCCGTCCTCACTGTTGATCTGGATGGAAAAGCCGACCTGGCGGTCCGGGATCAGCATCACCACGGTCAGGAAGCCGAACACCGAGCCGCTGTGCCAGATGACCTTGGCGCCGCGATAGTCCATGACGTCCCAGCCGAGCGCGTAGGTGTAGAAGTTCGGCTGCGTCAGCTTCAGGGCCGGCGGCTGCGGGCTGATGGGCTGCAGCACCACCGGGGTCCACATCTGCTCGTGCGCGGCGGCCGAGAACAGCCTGCCCGCGTGCCCGGGGAGTTCGCCGTCGTGCAGCTGGATCAAGAGCCAGCGCGCGAAGTCGTTGGCACTGACCGCCAGACCTCCGGCAGGCGCTGCCGTGCGGCCGAGCTCATCGTGCTCATCCAGCAGCTCCTGCGTGCCGATGCCGCGGAAGCCGCCGTCCATGCGCGCGTGGGGCTGCGCGCGGTTACTCTCCGCGAAGTGCGTCGCTGAGTCGGCCGTGGAATGGTGCATGCCGGCGGGCTTGAGCACCTGCTCGGCCATGAATGTCTCCCAGGTCCTGCCCGTGACCGACTCGATGAGCTGCCCGGCCACCATGTAGAGCACGTTGTCGTAGGCGAAGCCGCTGCGGAAGCTGGTCGCCGGCTTGATATAGCGCAGGCGGCGCACGGACTCCGCGCGCGTGAGGTTGGTGCGCGGCACGAACAGCAGGTCCCCGGCGCCCAGGCCCAGTCCGCTGCGGTGCACGAGCAGGTCGCGGATGGTCATCTCGCGCGTCACCCACGGGTCGTACATCTGGAAGCCCGGCAGGTGATCGATCACCTTGTCGTCCCAGCCGATCTTGCCCTCATCGACCAGGATCCCCAGGGCGGCCACGGTGAAGGCCTTGCCGGTGGAGCCGGACGGGAAGATCGTGTCGGCATCCACCGGGTCATGGCCGCCGATGGCCTTCACGCCGAAGCCCCGAGCGAAGGTGACCGCATCGCCCTCGACGATGGCCACGGCCATCCCGGGCACACCGACCCCCTGGCGGGCACTCTCCACGCGCTGCGCAAACCCGCCCGGCGGCGCGGCGCACAGGAGCGGAGAGGCGATGGCGGCCACGGCCGCGAGCAGGGTCTTCTTCATGTGGTTTCCTGGGGCACGGTACCGTGCGCGAGCTTGTAGGTGCCGATGCTGAGGACGGGCAGTACGTAGACCAGCAGGATGATCGCCGCGAGCAGGCGATAGCCATTGGCGATGAGGGCGACCAGGCCAAAGCGCGTGGCCATGAACATGCACCCCGAGAGGATCACGAGCGCGATCCCCAGGCGCGCGCCGTGCCCGAGCGTGTGCCCGTCGCGGCGGTGCCAGGCGTTGCCGATGCGCTCGTTGATCGCGTGCACCGCACCGGTGCCACTCTCGAGCAGCGCGGCGAAGATCATCAGCTGGAACAGCAGCCGGAACAGCGGCAGGTCAAGGCGCTGCAGCAGGAAGTCCGACGGCAGCGTGGCGGCGCCGATCTGCGGGTAGTAGGCCATCATGCAGCAGAAGAACAGCAGCGCCGGCAGCATCGCGAGCGGACCGGCAATGAGACCGGCGATCACCGCGTCGCGCCTGCTCGTCAGGTGGCGCAGGACCGGCAGGATCACCACCGCGCCGACGATGTTGTAGCTGGCGTAGGTGACCCCGCCGCTCACCCAGCCGTGCGGCGGCACGTGCCGGGCAAAGCCTGCGGCGATGAGTCCGCCGAAGTGCGTGAGCGAGAGCACCAGGAACAGCGCGTACACCCCGTACAGCAGAAAGGACACGTAGGTGAACAGCCGCTCGACCGAGGTGTTGCCGTAGGCGACCACCAGGGCGATCAGCGCCATCAGCGCGAGCGTGCCGGCGAGCGCCGGCAGGCCCAGGCTCCTGGCAATCTCGCCGGCGGCAGCGCCGAACACCGCCAGGATCAGGATCACGAACATAAGGTACGCGGCCTCGAAGGCGATCCAGCCCGGCCCCAGCAGCGCGCGCACGAAGCTCTGGTAGTCGCGCGCGCCGCTCGCGCGCGCGAACAGGAAGGTGGCCACGCAGACCCCGCTCCAGATGAGCGTCGCGAGCAGCATCGCGGTGATGCCGCCCCAGGGCCCGCTGGGCAGGAAGAACTCGGCGAGTTCGCGCCCGGTGGCGTAGCCCCCGCCGATCACGACCGCCTTGAAGGCAAAGCCGGGCAGCAGGAAGCGCTGGAACCTCGATGACATCGCGACCCGGTCAGCCCGTGCGGCGCGCGCGGCTCACGAGGGCTGCCTGCGCGCGCTCCCCCATACCGTCTCGTCACACCAGATGTTGCCGTCGGCGTAGGCGATGGTCGGCGGCGGGTCATGCTTGAGGAAGGTCGGGCCGTCCAGGTCCACGACATCGCACAGCTGACCCAGGACGAACGAGGGAGCCATGGCGAGGCTCGTGCCCACCATGTTGCCGACCATCACGCCCAGGCCGCGCCGCCGCGCCTCGCGTGCCATCGCCAGGCCCTCGGTGAGCCCGCCACACTTGTCGAGCTTGATGTTGACCATGCTGAAGCGGCCCACCAGCCCGGGCACGTCGGTGAGGGTGAGCGCGCTTTCGTCGGCGACCAGCGGGATCGGTGAGTCAAAGCCCTCCAGCTCCGCCTCGTGGCCGCGCTTGAGTGGCTGCTCGAGCTGCATGACGCGCGCCTCCACCAGAGCTGCGATCAAGGGCTTGAGTGCGCCGATGGTGTAGCCCTGGTTCGCATCGACGCCGATCCAGGCGTCCGGGCGCGCGGCGCGCACCGCGCGCACGCGCTCCATGTCCAGGGCCGCCTCGCCGGTGAGCTTGAGTTTGAGCGCGCGCGCGACCGTGTAGCCGCGGGCGCCCTCGGCCATGTGCGCCGGGCTCTCCGCGCCCAGGGTGAAGGTGGTGAGCAGCGGCTTGGGCGGGGCCAGTCCCGCCAGTTTCCACACCGGCGTGGCGCTGCGGCGCGACTCGAGTTCCCACAGTGCGCAGTCGAGCGCGTTGCGCGCACCGCCGGCCGGCAGGAGCGACTGCAGCCGGGTGCGGTCGATGCCGGCCTCGATGGCCGCACGCTCGGACTCCAGGGTCGCGACGATGTGCTCGACATCGTCCTTCAGGTAGTAGACCCCGGCGGCTTCCCCGCGGCCGCGGTGGGCGCCATCGTCCACCGTCACGAACACCACCTCCTGGTTGTCGAACACGAACCCGGAGATGCGAAACGGCGCCTTGAACGGCAACCGCACCCGCTCGATGGTGAGCTTCAGCGCGCTCATCAGTAGTTGGTGCCGAAGCTGAGCAGCTTGCACACCAGTGCGGTCCACAGCACGGTGCCGGCGGAGATCACCAGCACCACGCTCCAGACCTTGGCCGGCCAGCGTCGTGGCCCGCCCCACACCGCCTTCAGGTTCCACAGCATGAGCGCAAGGCCGCCGAGGAAGGCCACCACGCCGAACAGCTGCGCGAGCCAGATGACAGGATCGAGCCGCGAGCTGAGGTTGTTCGTGTCCTTGATGATGAGGGTGAAGATCAACAGCCACAGCCCGAGCGCCACGAGCATGAGGATCGCGGCAATGCGGCTTAAGCGGTAGGCCCTGAGCGCGGACGGGGCCAGGGCGAGCGGGGCCTGGTAGCGCCGCCGTACCAGGGCGGCCACCGGCCACACCAGTGCCGTGAGCAGCAGCGCTGCCACGCCGATCCCGAACAGGGGCATCAGCCAGGTGCTGTTGGCGTACCAGGGGACGCGCTCGAACACCATGAACGGCGAGAGCATGTCGAAACTGAAGCGCACCGGCTTGCCGTCGATGACCTTCGCCGCGGCGCGGTCGTGGCCGTCCTCGTCGTACCACACGAACGGCGCGGTCTCGATCCAGTGGCGCGGCTTGCCGTTCAGGCCCGGGAAGGGCAGCACCAGCTCGCCCTTCTTGCCGACCTCCACCTTGGTCTGGCTGATGAAGCCGACCCCGGCGAGGAAGTTCGACTGCGAGCCGCGCGATACCGCCCAGGTACCACTCATGAGCGCGGCATGCTCGGCGGCCGTCTTCGCATCCACGCCGGCCTTGGGCGGCACGGCCGGGAAATAGCGGTCGGCGAAGTCCTGGAACAGCGCGCTGCGCAGACCGCCGGCCGCCCCATCCTTGCCGGGGCTGTTGAAGGAGACGTAGAAGCCCACGTTCTCCTTGAGGAACAGGTGCAGCGAGGTGTGGAAGTAGTCCGTATCCCCCAGGTGGCCGATGACCTCGTGACCGTTGATGTTGGTCTCAAAGAAGCCCAGTTCCATGCGGTTCAGCGGCGGCAGCATCGTCAGCGGGGTGTCGTGCATCATCCGGGCCGTCTCGGCCTTGAGGATGCGGTTGCCGTGGTATTCGCCGTCCTGCAGGTGCGCGATCATGAAGTGCGCCATGTCCTCGCCGCTGGCGGCGAGGGAGCCGGCCGGCGCCGGACCGATAATCTCGTACGGCCGCGGCTCCTCGGATGCCAGCACATAGCCCTTGGACATCAGCGCCGCGAGCTTCGCCGGCAGCGGCTGCCGGAAGCTCGAGTGCTTCATCTCCAGCGGCTCGAGGATGTGCTTGTCGATGTAGTCATCGAAGGACTCACCCGAGACGCGCTGGACGATGTAGCCGGCCAGCGATGCGCCGTAGTTGGAGTACGCAGGCGTGCTGCCGGGGGCGAATACACGCGTCGGCACCCACACCTTCAGCAACGCATCGTACGGCGGCAGGGTGCTGGGCTCTTCGGTGATGATGCCCTTGGCCTGTTCCTCGAAGCCGGCCGTGTGCTGCATCAGGTTGCGCATGGTGATCGGCTTGCCACCGAGCCCCGGCACCTTGAAGTCCAGGTACTGGTTGATGTCCGCGTCGAGGTCGATCTTGCCCAGCTCCACCTGCTGCATGACCGCGGTCCAGGTGAGGAGCTTGGAGACCGAGCCGGGACGGAACAGGGTGAGCGCCGGATCCACCGGCAGGCGCTTCTCGACATCCGCGAAGCCGTAGCCGCGCTCGGTGAGCACCTGGCCGTCCTTGACCACCACCACCACCGCGCCGGCAATGTCGCCGGTCCTGAGCGCGTAGGGCAGGTAGCCGTCGAGCCACGCGTCCACGTCCGCGGCGGTCAGCGCGGCGGGTGCGGGTGCGGCGGCGGCCGGCGCGGCAGGGGTTTCCTGCGCCTGTACCAAGGCACCCGCCAGGGCGAAGAAGCCGGCGGCCAGGGTGAAACCGAACAGTCTTGGCTTGCTCATGTTGCTTTTTCCCATTGGCCTTGGGGCTTCAGCCCAGGCACGAGTCGATGAGTCGTTCAAATTCGCCGCCGGGCCGCAGGGGGTCCGCGACCGGCAGGCCCAGGCGCGCACTCTCCTGCGCCATGAGCGCGCGGGCGGCGGTGGCATCCATGTGCGCGGTGTTGAGCGAGACCCCGCCGCAGCGGATGGCCGGGTTGGTGCGCCTTCCCAGGCGCAGGTTCAGGTCGATCGTCTCGGGGATGCTCGGCAGCGGGAAGTCATCATGGCCGAGCACGGTCTTGCGCCCCGGCAGGTGGCACACGACCAGCACGTCCGGCTGGCTGCCGTGCAGCAGGCCGAGGGACACGGCCGCATAGGCCGGGTGGAACAAGGACCCCTGCCCCTCGATGACGTCCCAGTGGCCCGGGGCGGCGGCGGGGCTGAGCAGCTCGGCGGCGCCGGCTTCGAAATCGGCCACCACCGCATCCATCGGCATGCCGCCGCCGGAGATGAGGATCCCGGTCTGGCCGGTGGCCCGGAAGTCGACGGCCTGGCCGCGCGCCTTGAAGGCGCGCGCGATCGCCAGCGCGGTGTACTTCTTGCCCAGCGCGCAGTCGGTGCCGACGGTGAGCAGGCGCTTGCCGGGGCGCTTGGAACCGGTGCCGCAGGGGATGTTCGGCGGCGGCGTGCGGATGTCGATCAGCTGCCGCCCGCAGCGCACGGCGGCAGCCTTCAGCTGCGGCACCGAGGTGAGCTTCACGTGCAGGCCGCTGACGATGTCGAGTCCCGACTCGACGGCCTCGACCAGCAGCGGCACCCAGCTCTCGCCGATGACCCCGCCGGTATTGGCGATGCCGATCACCAGCCCGCGCGCCCCGCGCACCCGCGCCTCCTTGGGCGTCATGCGCGGCAGGCCGGTCGTGATCGTGGCCGACTCGCAGCTCCACTCCCCGAGGCAGCGCTCCGGGGCCCAGTCACGCAGCCCGAAGGCGGTCTTGGCGTAGGCCGCCTCCGTGGCATCGCCGAGGAACAGCAGGTACGGGTACGGCAGCTGCATCACCGATGCCCCCGCGGGCGCGGCTGCCGGGCTGTTTGAGTCACTCATAGTGTAATAAGTATTGCTCGTCCCTGAAAATACTGGCGCGGGCTGGATGTCATGTCCAGACCGCGCCACCGGGTGCCCATTTTCAGAATTTCGCGGACAGCGTCACTCCCACCGTCAGCGGCTGGGTGACACTGATGGTGGTATACGGTGCTGCGTTGGGGAACTGCGTGAAGTTCGTGATGCCACGGGAATCACTCAGGTTCTTGCCGTAGAGCGTCACCCGGTAACGGCCATTCTCAACGCCGAGCCGCGCATCGTAGGTACTGAAACTACCAACCTCAATCTGGCCGGTGGGAGTCGCCGCGCTACCAAAATCCGTGTTGCGCTTGCCGACGTAGCTATAGGTTGCACCGATGAAGCCGTTGAGGCCCCCGAACACTGCGTGCTTGTACTCACCGTCAACCCCGGTGCTCCACTTGGGCGCCCACGGCAGGCTGCTGCCACTCAGTGCACCGATGCTGGTCGCATCGGAAGTCAGCTGAGCGTCGGTGTAGGCACCTGTCCACTGGAAGGTCAGCCCCTCGGTGGCCAAGTAGGCGAAGTTCCACTCCAGCCCCTGGCTGCGCGCGGTACCGCCGTTGGCGTTGATGCCAAAGCCCGCGACCTGTTCCAACAACTGAATGTCCTTCCAGTCGACGTGGAAGATTGCAAGATCGAGAGAGAAACGGCCATCCAGCAGCGTCGAGCGCACGCCCAGCTCAACGTTGGTGGTCTTGTCCGAGCCATAGGAACCGTACTGGGCAACCTGCTCCGGCGTGGCCGTCGGTGGCAGCGCATTGGGTCCGCCCGGGCGGTAGCCGGTCGCCAGACGGGCATAGGTCATCGTGTTGGCATCGAAGTGCCAGCTTGGCGCCACCGAGTAGGTCCATACGCCCTGGCTGGAGCTGCCGCTCTGGACCTGGGGATTGGGGACGACGCCGGCGATTGCCGCAAGCTGCGCATCGTAGGTGGTGGTCTGCGTCGCATCCTGTGAGTTGTGCGAATAGCGGCCGCCGGCCTGCAGCTCGAAATGCGAGTTGAAGTGGTAGGTCAGATTCAGGAAGCCCGCGGCTTCGCTGTAGGTGGAGTCCAGAGTCGGGGCAATGAAGCTGCCGAGCACTGGACCGTCAGGGCCAGTCATCGAGTATAGGTTCTGCACCAGAGCGGCGGTCTCGTGGGTGTAGTACGCGCCCACCTGCCACTCCAGACGGTCCGATGAGGGCGAGGTCAGGCGGACTTCCTGCGTAAACTTCTTTAAGGAATCGGCACCGCTGAGGGATGCCGCGTCGCCGGTGTTCAGCGGTGGCAACAGGACGGGAATATAGCCGCCATAGAACGGCGTAGCATCGGTCACCGTATAGGTATCGAGCGTGCCGTAAGTGGAGGTGGATAATACCTTGAAGGGTCCCACGTTCCAGTCGATGGTGGCGTTGTAGTTTTCGTAGGTGAAACGGCTGGGCTCGACGACCGCACGTTCCTGCTTCAGGTCACCGTACAGCGGCTGCAAGGTGGTCGCGTCAACGTCGACGAGGTTCGTGCCGTTATAGGTGCTCGCTTGCGTCTCCGCGGTGACCCGCACCGACAGGTCGCTGCTCGGAGCGAACAGCATGGAAGCACGTCCGCCGTACTTGCGGCCATCGTTCAGATCCTTGCGTCCCTGCGCCGGGTCATCGATGTAGCCCGCGACGTCGTCGTAGAGCGCGGTGAGGCGAAACGCGAGCGTATCGCCGGCCGGCAGGTTCACCATGCCGCGCGCGTTCCAGCCACTGCCACCGTAATTGACAGTCTCTCCCCCGATCTCCCCGGCGACCGAGAACTTGCCGAGTTCCGGCGCATTGGTTACGAACTTGAGCAGGCCACCTTCGCTGTTCGCCCCATAGAGGGTGCCTTGCGGTCCGCGCAGCACCTCGACGCGCTTCATGTCCCAGGTATCGAAGTTACCCGTGTTGACAGCGCCATTGAGCAGCGCCGTGCTCGACCCAAAAGGTGACTCGTCGATGTACACGGCCACCGTTGAGCCGACGCCGCCCGCGTTCTGGCCGCGCAGCGTCAGCCGCGTCTGCCCGGGTTGCGGGGTGTTAAGGGACAGGCCGGGCACGAGGGCGGCGTAATCGGAGAACTCGCGGGCCTGCAGGTTATCGAGCGTGTTGCCACCCAGGGCGGTGATCGCCATGGGGATCTCGGTGAGCGATTCCTCGCGCTTCTCGGCCGTCACGACGATGGTCTCGAGGGCTCCCGCGTCGCTGCTGCCGGACGAGGCAGCGTCCGCGAAACTCAGCTGCGAGAGGCCCGCGCCCGCAACGCCCAGCACCGCTGACACTGCCATTCTGATCTTCGAATTCATGGATTTCTTCCCCCGACCGCTGTTCGATGCCCGGCCGCAACGCCCACTCGGATGCGTCGAAGCCCTGAAACACGTTTGTCCAATACAAGATAATAGTCCTGTACAGAGAATTACGTGTCAAATGTTTCTATACCGGTTGGTTTTCTGCCACACGGGTAGTGACGTGAAGCGGGGGCGGTCCGCGGCCGACGTGCCGGAGTCGATCAGGGGAAATGCTTCCTAGGCGACTTTCTCGGCCTTCTCGGCAAGGCTGATCAGTTCACCGGCCAGATTGCGGTCCTCGCCCGAGCACACCCCCAGCACCAGGGCGCTCTCGCAGTCCTTGGCGACGTAGGCGTGTCCCATGGTGCTGTCGAGGTAGACACCCTGACCGGCCTTGAGCACCACCGAGGTGTAGAACTGCAGGTGCACTTCCACGGTCCCCTCGAGCACGAAGACGAACTCCTCGCCCTGGTGGCGCACCGGCTCGCCGAATTCCTTGATGTCGTGTGCGCGGATGCGCGTGAGGATCGGCACCATGCGCTTCTCGCGCAGATCCGCGCACAGGTACTCGTAGTCGTAGTTCGGTGTCGAGACATGAATGGAGTTGCCGTCACGCGTGAGACTGCGGCGGGCGGTCACGACCTTGGGCGCATCGGCGGCCGGCGGATCCGCCTGCGCGAGGAACTCGGCCATCGTCAGTCCCACCCGCGCGGTGAACTGCTGCAGCTTGTCGTAGGTGAGCGAGAGCTTGTCCTGCTCGACCTTGGCGAGGGTGGAGAGCGGGATGCCGACCTTCTCGCTCATCTGCCGCAGGGTCCAGCTCTTCTGCCGCCGCAAGGCCCGGATCAGGCTTCCCAGCGTATGGCTCTTGCGCGTCATCGTGACCTCAACTTCCGTGGCGGTGCTCAACCTGCGTCGGCTCGACGTCGAGGCCTATAGTGTCGCACGCTCCTTTCTATCGCAAGAGAATGAATTCTCCCGCAGGGACAGGAGGAACAGAGGCCGGTTCCAGGGGTTACACCCCGCACACCCGATCCATGTGACCCCGTCATGAGGGTGAAGACCTCGCCGCCGCCGTGTTGCGCAGCTCACCAGCGCAGCCACCGCCGTGCGCAAGGCTCCCTCGAAAGGTGGGATCGCGCGCAAGGGGCGTGCCACCCTCACGCCCGATAGTCCCGGAAACTGAGGTGTTGGTCGCATGGGCGCTGCAGCCCGCCAGGCATCCGAGGTCCACACGCTGCTCCAGCGGCGGCCGTTCGTGCTGTACGTGGGTGCGCGCGGGCTTTCGGAACTTGCCGCGCAGAGCTTCGCCGTTGCCGTGGGCTGGCACATCTACGCGCTCACGGGGAGTGCGTTCAACCTCGGGTTCGCAGGATTGCTGGAGTTCCTGCCCACCGCACTGTTCATCTTCATCGCCGGCCACGTCGCGGACCGCTTCGACCGCCGCCGGGTGGCCCAGGCCTGCCAGCTGCTCGCGGGAATCACGCTCGCGCTGCTGGCCTGGGGCACCTTCGCAGGCTGGCTGAGGCTGCCGCAGATCTTCGCCGCGATCCTGGCGCTCGGGGTCGCCGGCGCCTTCGAAAGCCCCGCGGTCGCAGCATTGCTGCCCGCGGTCGCGCCCTCGCAGCTGCTGCAGCGGGGCACCGCCGTCTCCACCGGCGTATTCCAGGTGGCGATGATCAGCGGTCCGGCACTGGGTGGGTTTGCCTACGCACTGTCCCCGGGGCTGCCCTACGCCATCGCCGCGGCGCTGTCGCTCCTGGCGCTGCTGCTCAACGGGCTCATCGCCACGCCGGTGCGCGTGATCAGCAAGCAGGCCCCCGACCGCAGCTCGCTCTTTGCCGGCGTGGGCTTCGTGCGCCGCAATCCGGCCATCCTGGGCACGATCTCGCTGGATCTCTTCGCGGTGCTCCTCGGCGGGGCCACGGCGCTGCTGCCGATCTATGCACGCGACATCCTGCACACAGGACCTGTGGGGCTTGGCATCCTGCGCGCAGCGCCGGCGGTGGGTGCGCTGCTGATGTCCGTGGCGCTCGCGCGCCATACGCTCAGGCGCCGCGTCGGCCTGCGCATGTTCCAGGCGGTGATCGTATTCGGCGCAGCGACGATCGTGTTCGCAGTCTCGCGCTCGATGGCGCTGTCGGTGTGCGCGCTGGTCATCCTGGGAGCCGCGGACACGGTGAGCATGGTCATCCGCATCTCGCTGGTGCAGCTGCGCACGCCGGATGCGATGCGCGGGCGCGTGGGCGCGGTCAATTACCTGTTCGTGAATGCCTCGAACCAGCTGGGGGCGTTCGAAAGCGGCATCCTCGCCGGCTTCGTGGGCGCGATGCCGGCGGCCCTCATCGGCGGCATCGGCACGATCCTCATTGCCTTGTTATGGATGCGGCTCTTCCCGACCCTGCGGGATGTCGAGCGCCTGGAAGGACCGGCGGAGTCGGAACCGGGGTGAGCGGCAGCGGCGAAAGCGCTCAGGGGTGTGTCGCTGAACCGGGCCGCGGCGGCCTGCAAAGGCCCCGCCACTGCCGCAGCCGGCCTGAGGCGCGCGAAACGGCAACACCGCTGCGGCGATCAGGCAGAATCTCCTGAACCTGCCCGAGGAGCCCGCCATCGACCGCCTGCCCAGCCTGTTCGTGTCCCATGGTGCGCCCACCTTCGCCACCGAGCCCGGACTTGCCGGCCCGGCGCTGCGCGCCCTGGGCGAAGCGCTGCCGCGGCCGCGGGCGATCGTGATCCTCTCGCCGCACTGGATGACCCCGCAGGTCACGATCACCGCCAGCGCCGCGCCGCCGACCCTCCATGATTTTGGCGGCTTCCCGGCAGAGCTGTATGCGCTGCGCTACCCCGCCCCGGGAGACCCGCCACTGGCCGAGCGCATCGTGCAGCTGCTCGCCCCGCAGGAGCGCGCGCACCTGGATCCCGCGCGCGGACTGGATCATGGCGCCTGGGTACCGCTGCGTTACCTGTACCCGGCCGCGGACGTGCCGGTGGTCCAGGTCTCGCTGCCGATGCGCTACACGCCGGCCGAGGCCTTCCGGCTCGGGCAGCTGCTCGCGCCGTTATCCGCCGAGGGCGTACTGATCGTAGGCTCGGGGAGCCTGACGCATAACCTGTCCGAGTTCCGGGGCGCCGCGCCCGCGGAGGATGCCGCGTACGTGCGGCGCTTCGTGGCCTGGTCGCGCCAGGCGGTCACCTCCGGCGATGCGCAGGCCCTGCTGGACTACCTCAACAGCGCCCCGGATGCCCGGCGCGCCCACCCGACCTCGGATCACTACCTGCCGCTGCCCTTTGCTGCCGGCGCCGCCCCGCAGGGCACGCGCGCACGGGTCATCGATGGCGGCATCGCCTATGGGATCCTGTCGATGGACGCCTTTGTCTTCGGGGCCGCGAACTAGCGAGCGCGGCCGCCCGGGCTTGCCTCTCAGGGTGCCTGCCCTTCGCTGGCGAGGCGCCGCTCCAGGTTGGCGCGCGCGGCGGCGGCGTACGCGCGGCACGCATTCGGCTTGATGAAGGCCTCCGGATCGGCGCCGCTGTCCCGCCGCGCCAGGCGCCCGTACATGTCGGACGCATCCGGGTGCGGCGTCAGCAGGATGTCGCACGGCAGCGCGGAGAGGACCGCGAAGCTCCTGCGGAAGTCCTCCAGTACCTGCGGGTAGTCGGTGCTGTGGCTGAACCTGAAGTCCGGTGCGGAGATCGCACCCAGGCTGTCGGCGTAGACGATGTGCAGGCAGCGCGGCTGCGCGCACGAGTCCCACGACCAGCTCGTCCCGCCCGGCGTGTGACCCGGGGTGAAGTGCGCCGTCACGCGCAGCGGGCCGACGCTGAGGGTCTCGCCATCCTGGATGACGCGCACGTGTGCCAGCGGCTCGGGGCCACGGGCAAGGCTTGCGTACTGCGGATCGTCGGGGGCGGAATGCCCCTGCATCAGCGCGCGCGCACTGGCGGGGCTGGCGGCGACCGTTGCGCCGCTGAGCCTCTGCAGGGCCGCCAGCCCGCCGGCATGATCGAAGTGCACGTGGGTGTTGAGGATCAGCCGGATGTCAGCGACCTTGAAGCCGAGCGCGCGGATGTTCTGCGCCACCAGCGGCGCGCCCTCCTGCAGCGTGCCGTCGATCAGCACGTGCCCGGCCGCGGAGGTGATGAGGATCGAGGTCAGCCCCCGGGTGCCGACGTAGTAGGTGTTGCCATAGATCAGGAACGGCGCCTGGCGGGCAGTCCAGTCAGGATCCACCCCAGGAGCCGTGCCGGCGCGAGCGGCCAGGGCCCACAGCGCCGCCGCACCGAGGAGCCAGGCCCGCAGCGCCCGCCACCTGCGCATCAGCGCGCCGGTTCCTGAGGCAGCGGCCGTGCCCCGGAGTCCGGCCCCACCACCACCTGCGTGGCGCGCGTCACATCGATGTCCGGCAGGCACGCCCGGGCTATCGCCAGCGCCAGCGTATACGGCTCCGGGTCGTTGCGGTTGGTGAGCACGACCACCGTGAAGTGCCGGCGCGGCCAGCGCACGATCACGTTGCGGAACCCGAGCGTCTCGCCGGAGTGCCAGAGGCTGGTGCCGGTGATGCGCCAGCCGAAGCCGTAGCGGACCATCGCATCGTCGGTGCGGGTGTGCGGCGTGAAGGCCAGCTGCAGCGAGGCGGCATCCAGTAGCTGGGTCCCGTACAGCGCGGCATCCCACTTCGCAAGATCCACGATCGAGGAGTAGACCCCGCCGTCGCCGAGCACCGCGCTGGTGAGACTCTGGTCGGTGCGCTGCCAGGCGCCGCGCTCGAAGCTGTAGCCGAAGGCGCGGTGCGGCACGCTGGAGATCCCCTCCTCGTAGGCGAGCGTGCCCTTCATGCCCAGCGGCTGGAAGATGCGCTCGCGCAGGAAGGCGGCAAAGCCCTCGCCGGCGGCCCGGGCGACGACCAGCGACAGCAGCGAGTAGCCGCTGTCGCTGTAGCGATAGCCGCTGCCGGGGGCGAAATAGGTGCGGTCCTCGCGCTCGAGCAAAGCCAGCACGTCCGCATCGTGCAGCTGCTGCGTGGTCCCGGCCGGGATGAGGTCCTCGTAGTCGATCAGCCCGCCGGTGTGCGTCAGCAGCTGGCCGATGGTGGCCGCGGCGGAGCGCGGCGGCAGGGAGGGCAGCCACTTGCCGATCGGGTCATCGAGGGCCACGCGCCCGTCCTGCACCAGCAGCAGGATCGCCGCGGCGGTGAACTGCTTGGTCATGGAGGCCAGGCGGAAGTCGCTCGCGGCACTGACCGGCACCTTCTGCTCCAGGTCCGCCATCCCGTAGGCGCGCTCCACCACCGCGCGGCCCTCCTTGACCACCAGCACCGCCGCCCCCGGCACGTTGCCCTGGTAGGGGCTCATCAGGGCATCGACCTTGCGGCCCGGATCATCGCGGCCGGCGCTGCAGCCGGCACTGAGTGCCACCCACGCGCACAGCAGCAGGTCAGCGGGCCGGGGACTTCTCACCCGCGCAACTCTAGCCCACGCCCGCCCCGGGCGGGGGCCCGCTCTTATCTATACGTGCCCCGCCTCGCCGCGGGCCACGCTTGAATAATTCGTTCGAACGAACTAACGTTCCCGGCATGAAGATGAAGGTGCGCAGGCCCACTGACGACCGGCTGCTGGACACCGCGATCGAGCAGTTCGGCCGCAAGGGCCTGGAGGGCGCCAGCACGCGGGCCATTGCCGCGGCGGCCAAGACCGCGATGTCCTCGATCACCTATCACTATGGCGGCAAGGAAGGCCTGTACCTTGCCGCGGCGCGCCACATCGCAACGCAGATGGGTGCACGCATGAGCGCCGCCCTGGGGACGCAGGCGCACCCCGCCCAGCTGTCCGCCGAGGCCGCGGTGGCGCAGATCCTGGCGATGGCCGATGCCTTCCTGCACCTGATGCTCAGCCCCGAATCCACCGCCTGGGCGCGCTTCATCGTGCGCGAACAGCTCGAGCCCTCCAAGGCCTTCACGGTGTTGTGGGACGAGCTCATCAGCAAGCTCAGCGGCCGCCTGGTGGCGCTGGTCGAGCGCGTCGGCGCCGGCCGCTGGGGCGCCGAGGAAGCGCGGGTGCGCGCCCTGAGCCTCATCGGCCAGCTGCTCGTGTTCCGCATCGCGCGCGCCACGGTGCTGCGCGTCACCGGCTGGGACGAGGTGCGTGAGCGCCAGGCCGGGGTCATCCGCCAGGTCGTGCACGCCAACCTGCGTGCCATCCTGCGCGTGCCGGAGGTGCAAGCGTCGTGAACAGGCGTGTGGTGCTCATCGGGGTCATCGCCGGGGCTCTCATCGTGACCGCGCTGGCCTACAGCGTGCTGGACAAGGGCCCGCGCGGCACCCTCACCCTCTCCGGCAACGTCGACATCCGCTCGGTGAACCTCGGGTTCCGGGTGCCGGGGCGGATTGCCGAGATGCCCGTTGAGGAAGGGGCGCGGGTGAAGCAGGGAGAGGTGCTCGCCCGGCTGGACACCCGCCCGCTCACCGATGCCTTCAATGCGGCGGAGGCGCAGGTCGGGGCGGCCAGTGCGGAACTGGACAAGCGCCGCAACGGCAACCGCTCCCAGGACATCGCCCAGGCCGAGGCGCTGGTCGCCCAGCGGCGCGCGGTACTGGCCCAGGCGAAGGCCGACGACGAGCGGCGCTCGGAGCTGGTCAAGACCGGCGCGGTCAGCCAGGCGGTGTACCTGGCGACGCGGGCGGCCTATCTTGCGGCCGAGGCGCAGCTGCACGCCGCCGAGCAGTCCCTGTCGCTGCAGCGTGCCGGTTCGCGGCCCGAGGACATCGCCGCCTCGGACGCCGCGCGCGCCGCCGCCATCGCCCAGCGTGACAAGGCACAGACTGACCTGAACGATGCGACGCTGCTGGCGCCCTCCGACGGCACCATCCTCACCCGCGCGAACGAGCCCGGTGCCATCGTCGCGCCCGGGGAGACGGTGTTCGTGCTGACCATCGACCGGCCGATGCGCGTGCGCGCCTACGTCGCTGAAGCCGACCTGGGTCGCATTGCCCCGGGCATGCCCGTGCTGGTCAGCACCGATGGCAACCCCAGGACCTACCATGGGACGATCGGGTTCATCTCGCCCGCGGCGGAGTTCACTCCCAGGACCGTGCAGACGCAGGAGCTGCGCACGCAACTGGTCTACCGGCTGCGGGTGATCGTGAGCGATCCGGACGAGCTGCTGCGGCAGGGGCAGCCGGTGACGGTCGCGGTGCCCGCTGCTCACCTGTCCGCGAAGCACTGACCGTGGACACCCCCGTCGCCAGGGCGCAGGCGGTCAGCAAGCGCTTCGCCGCGGGCGCAGCGCCCGCCCTGGACGGAGTCGACATCGAGATCATGGCCGGACGCATGACCGGGCTGGTGGGCCCGGATGGTGCGGGCAAGACGACGCTGATCCGCCTGCTCGCCGGGCTGCTCGATCCGGACAGCGGCACGGTGCAAGTCGGCGGGGTGGCCGCCGTGAGCGCCGACCGGTCCGCCATCGGCTACATGCCCCAGCGCTTCGGACTGTACGAGGACTTGAGCGTGATCGAGAACCTGGTGCTGTACGCGGATCTGCGCGGCCTGCCGCCGCAGGAACGCGACGCGGACTTCCGGCGGCTGCTCGCGTTCACGGACCTGGAGCGCTTCCGGAGGCGGCTGGCGGGCAAGCTCTCCGGCGGCATGAAGCAGAAGCTCGGCCTCGCCTGCGCGCTGGTCAGGACGCCCCGGCTGCTGCTGCTCGATGAGCCTGCCGTGGGCGTCGACCCGATCTCGCGGCGCGAACTGTGGAAGATGGTGCGCGCGCTGGCCAGCGAGGGAATCGGCGTGCTGTGGTCAACCGCCTACCTCGATGAGGCGGAGAAGTGCGACACCGCCTTCCTGCTGAACGAGGGCCGGCTGCTGTACGCCGGCCCGCCCGCGAAGCTGACGCAGCGCATGGACGGGCGCGTGTTTCGCCTCTTCACCGCCCCGCAGGGCCAGCGCCAGCTGCTGGAGCGGGCGCTCAACCTGCCCGCGGTCAGCGACGGCACCGTCCAGGGTGCCTCTTTGCGCCTGGTGATGAAGCCTGGCGCCGCGGCGCCGGCTGCCGGGTCCCTGGGCGCACCCGAGGGCAGCCATCTGGAGCCGGCGGCCCCGCGCTTCGAGGATGCCTTTGTCGACATCCTCGGGGGTGGCCCGTCCGGGACCAGCGCGCTCGCGCAGAGCTACCGCACCATAGCCGCAAGCAGCGCGCCGGCGATCGTTGCCGACAAGCTGACCAAGCGGTTCGGTGACTTCACGGCCGCGGGCGACATCTCCTTCTCCGTCGGGCGCGGCCAGATCTTCGGCCTGCTGGGACCCAACGGCGCCGGCAAGTCGACCACCTTCAAGATGCTGTGCGGCCTGCTCACCCCGAGCTCCGGTACCGGCAAGGTCGCAGGATTCGACCTGCGCACCGGGCGCGCCGACTGCCGCCAGTCGCTGGGCTACATGGCGCAGAAGTTCTCGCTGTACGGGGACCTGAGCGTGCGGCAGAACCTGAACTTCTTCTCCGGGATCTATGGCCTCGGCGGCAGCGCGCAGCGCGAGGCCATCGAGCGGGCCATCGGGATCTTCCGCCTCGGGCCGTACCTGGACACCAACAGCGGCACCATGCCCTTAGGCTTCAAGCAGCGCCTGGCGCTGGCGTGCGCGGTCATGCACCAGCCGCCGGTGCTGTTCCTGGACGAACCCACCTCCGGGGTCGACCCGATCGTGCGGCGCGAGTTCTGGACGCACATCAGCGGCCTGGTCGAACACGGCGTGACCGTGCTCGTCACCACGCACTTCATGGACGAGGCCGAGTACTGCGACCGCATCGCCCTCATCTACCGCGCACGCCAGATCGCCGTCGGCACGCCGGATGAGCTGAAGCGCTCGGCCGCAGCAAGCACCGGCCTTCAGGACCCGACGCTGGAGGATGCCTTCATTGCGCTGGTGGAGGAATCGGACCGCAAGCCGGAGGCCGCGTGAGCGCCAAATTCAGCGGCCAGCGCTTCCGCGCGCTGCTGCTCAAGGAGTCGCTGCAGATCCTGCGCGACCCCTCCACCTTCCTGATCGCCTTCGTGCTGCCGCTGATCCTGCTGTTCCTGTTCGGCTACGCGATCTCGCTGGATCCGACGCGCATCCGCATCGGCATCGCGCTGGAGGACTCCGGCGCGCCGGCACTGAGCCTGGCGACGAGCTTCGAGCGCTCGCGCTGGTTCGAGGTGACCGGCCGGCGCAGCTTCGCGTCCCTGCGGCAGGAGCTGAGTGCCGACCGGATCCGCGGAATCATCGTCATCCCGGGGGACTTCAGCCGCCGCTTCCAGACCCCGGGGGCGCTTGCCCAGGTCCAGGTCATCACCGATGGCGCGCTGCCCAACACCGCCGCCTTCGTCGCCGGCTATGCCGAGGGCGTGCGGGCCAACTGGGAGGCCGGCCAGTCACAGGCGAAGGCCGCCCCGGTGGAGCTGGTGAACCAGTACTGGTTCAACGCCGCCCTCGCCAGCCGCTACTTCTTGATCCCCGGTTCCATCGCCATCGTCATGACGATGATCGGCACGCTGTTGACGGCGCTGGTGGTGGCGCGCGAATGGGAGCGCGGCACCATGGAGGCGATCATGGCCACCCCGATCGGCATGCCGGAGTTCCTGGCCACCAAGGTGATCCCCTACTACCTGCTGGGCATGGGCTCGATGGTGCTGTGCACTCTCCTGGCCATATTCGTGTTCGGCGTGCCATTCCGCGGCTCGGCGCTGGGCATCTTTGCGCTGGCCTCCGCGTTCCTGGTTCCCTCGCTCGGCCAGGGGCTGCTGATCTCCGCGGTGGCCAAGAATCAGTTCGTGGCGAGCCAGGTCGCGCTGCTGTCGGGGTTCCTGCCGGCCATGATGCTGTCGGGCTTCCTGTTCGAGATCTCCTCGATGCCCGTGCCGATCCAGGCCATCAGTTACATCGTGCCGGCCCGCTACCTGATCCCGTCGCTGCAGTCGGTCTTCCTGGCCGGCGACCTGTGGCCCATGTTCGCGCGCAGCATCGGGGTGCTGCTGGGGTTCGGGCTGGTGTTCTTCGCCCTCGCCATCGCCGCCACGCGCCGGAGGATCGCCTGATGTGGGGACGCCTGCGTGCGGTGGTGGTCAAGGAGCTGTGGGCGATCCTGCGCGATCCGCGCGCCCGCATCATCCTCGTGGTGCCGCCGATCGTGCAGCTGTTCGTGTTCGGTTTCGCGAGCACGCTGGAAGTGAAGAACTTCGACGTCGCGGTCTACGACCGCGATGGCGGCCCCTGGAGCCAGGAGTTCGTGCAGCGCCTGGCGGGCAGCCCCAATGTCGGGCGCATCCTCAGCGTGCGCTCCGCGGCGCAGGCGCGCGCTGCGATCGACAACCGCGCGGTCATCGCCGTGTTGAGCTTTGACCAGGCCTTCAGTGCCAACGTGGCGGCCCACCGGCCGGCGGTGATCGCCGCGGTGTATGACGGGCGGCGCTCGAATGCCTCGCAGATCGTGGCCGGCTACCTGGAGCGGATCGTCGCGGACCTGGACGTCAGCATCGCCGCGACACTGCGCGCACCACCGCCGGCCTCGCGCTCGCAGCTTCTCGTGAGCCACTGGTTCAATCCGAATCTCGACTACCTGTGGTTCACGATGCCCGGACTGCTGGTGATCATCAGCATGGTCTCGGCGCTGGCGGTCACCGCCCAGACGGTCGCCCGCGAGCGCGAGCTGGGGACGTTCGACCAGCTGATGGTCTCACCATTGCGGGTGCACGAGATCCTGATCGGCAAGACGGTGCCGCCGCTGCTGGTGGGCATCCTCAACTCCACGCTCTACCTGCTGATCATCCCCAACCTCTTCGGGGTGCCCCTGACGGGCAACCTGCCCATGTTCTACCTCGCCCTGGTGGTCTACATGTGCGCGCTGACCGGGATCGGCATGCTCGTCTCCTCGCTGTCGCTGACGCAGCAGCAGGCGTTCCTGGGATCGTTCCTCGTCATGGTCCCGATCATCCTGCTGTCCGGCTACGCCAGCCCGGTCGACAACATGCCCGGCTGGCTGCAGGTCGTGGCCCAGGCCAACCCGGCCAAGCATTTCCTGGTGGTGAGCGAGGGCGTATTCCTCAAGGCCATGCCGGCGGCGCAGATCCTCGCCAATACCTGGCCGCTGGCCGCCATCGCCGCCGTGACCCTGACCGCCTCCTCACTGCTCTTTCGCTCGAGAATGGAGTGAACACCGTGTGCCAACGCCTGCTCGCCGCGCTTGCCCTCGTGTCCCTCGGCGCCTGCGCCGTGGGCCCGCAATACACCCATCCGCCTTCGGTCGCCTTCAGCGAGGCCTGGATCAGCCCTGCCGATACCGGGACGGTGGATCCGGCCTGGTGGCGCGCGCTCAATGACCCGGTGCTCAGCGAGCTGGTCGAGCGGGCCATCGCGCAGAACCTTGACCTGAAGGCCGCCGAGGCGCGCCTGCGCGAGGCGCGCGCCAGGCGCGATGCGGTGGCCGGACAGCGCCTGCCGCAGGTGGATGTCACCGCGTCCGCAACGCGCAACCGCATCAGCGAGAACGGTGAGATACCGATCAACCGCCTGCCGGGGTTCGATCGTGACCTGTGGCTCTATGAGGCAGGATTCGACGCCTCCTGGGAGATCGACCTGTGGGGCCATCGCTCGCGGGCGGTCGAGGGCGCGAGCGCGCGGGCGCAGGCGGCCGCCGAGGCCCGGCGCGATACCCTGGTGCGCGTGATCGCCGAGGTCGTGCGCAGCTACGTCGACCTGCGCAGCGCCCAGGAGCTGCTCGCCAGTGCCACGGCCGAGGCGCAAGCCCAGGAAAGTATCGCCCAGCTGGTCGAGGAGCGCTTCCGCGGCGGGGAGTCCTCGCGCTTTGACTACCTCCGCGCCGACGGGCAGGCGCGCACCACGCGCGCGGCGGTGCCAGGATTCGAGGCGGCTGCACACGCGGCGGCCTACCAGCTCGCCTTGCTGACCGGTCAGCCGCCGGAGGCACTCGGCGGGCTGCTGCGCGAGCCGCGGCCCCTGCCGCAGAGTCCTGCCGCCGCCGGCGCCGGACTGCGCTCTGAGCTGCTGCGCCGCCGTCCCGATGTGCGCGCGGCCGAGCGCCAGCTCGCGGCGGCCACCGCGGAGGTGGGCGTGGCGACCGCTGAGCTGTTTCCGCGGCTGTCGCTGGTGGGCTCGATCGGCCAGCAGGCGCAGAACGGCGGCGACCTGCTGGCCCAGGCGAGCAACCAGTTCTCCGTCGGACCGGCCCTGTACTGGCCCGTCTTCGCCGGCGGCACGATCCGCGCCAACATCCGCGCCGCCGACGCCCGGGCGGACGCGGCCGCCGCGGCCTACGAAGCCGCGGTACTGGGCGCCCTCAGCGACAGCGAGACTGCACTCAATCGCTACGCCGCGGCCCAGCGCTCCCAGCAGGATCGGGAAGTGGCGCGGCAACAAAGCAGCGAGGCACTCGACGCTGGCGCGGCAGCGCTATCGGGCCGGCGAGGACGACCTGATCGTGCTGCTCGACGCACAGTCTGCCTACACCGTCGCGGAGCACCAGAGCATCGCGGCCCGGGCTGACACGCTGGCGGCGGTGGCCTCGCTCTACAAGTCCCTCGGTGGCGGGTGGGAAGACCCCGCGGCGCGCACCGCCTTCAACGGCGGCACCGCGGCGCTGGAGTAGACCGCGGGCGCCCGGCTCACGACAGCCGCAGCGCCACCAGGCCCGGCGATCACCAGGAACAGGCCGATCCACCCGTGCACGGGCACGTCCTCGTTCAGCGTGGCACGGGCCAGGAGCACCGTGACGGCGCTGGCCAGTGCGCTCAGCAGGGTGGCCACGGCGACCTGGCCGGTCAGCTGTCCGGCCGCCAGCGCCAGCGAGCCCAGGCAGGCCAGGCCGGTGGTCGCCACCGCCAGGCGTGCCTGCGGCACCGTCGGCACAGCCCACGGCAGGCGCCGCGCCCGTCCCCAGGTGAACGCAGTGATGCTGCCCGTCGCGTAGTACGACCAGGTCGGGATCAGGACACCGAGCCGGGGCACCGAATAGCGCCCCTGCAGCCAGAAGGCGACCCCGTACAGTACGGCGGCGAACGCGGCGAGCCGGGCACCGGATACCACCGGCACGGCCGCCTCCTCCTGGCGCCGCGGCGTCGCCGCGAGCAGGCCGCCCGCAAAGGTCGTCGCCAGGCCGGCCCAGCTGAGCAGGGAAAAGCTCTCACCCGACAGCAGGCTCAGGACGGCAGAGACGCCACCGTAGGTTGCGGCCACCGGCGACACCACGCCCAGGCGCCCCACCGCCAGCGCGCGATAAAGACACGCGGTCGCGGCAAAGGACAGAAGATTCGCGCACACCTGCACGATCCAGGCGGCTGCCGGTGCCGCGGGCAGACCGTAATACAGCACCAGTACCCCGAGGCTGAGCCCGGCGACGGTATGTCCGTAGAAGATCGAACGGATGACGCCCACGCTGCGCCCCGCGAAGCGCGCCAGGATGTCGGAGGCGCCGAACATCAGCGCGGACAGCAGCCCGAAGAGGATCGCTGCACTCACTTTTTCCTGCTTTGTTGTTGTTGCCGGCTGCGCAGGCGCAAGAGTAGCGGAATGGCCACTGCCTCGCAGGGACCAGCTGGCCCGCAAAGCCGCAGACAGCGGGGCCAACGGTCTTCTCGCACTGCCACGACCCGGATTGGACGAACGATCAAGGGGTCTGGACGATCGATCAAACAGCACTAAGCGGGCGGCGCCTATCATTGCCGCATTGCATGCCGCCCCCGTTGCGGATGCGGCATACGCTTACACATGAAAGGACGATGATGAAAGCGCCGTTAACCACCGCCGCGTGGCTGCTCATTGGCAGTCTTCCATTGGCTGCAGCAGGCCCAGCACACACGGATGGGGCCATCTCCTCTGGCGACAGTGTGAAGTGGGGTGCCCCGCCCCCGGTGTTCCCGGCCGGGGCCAAGTTTGCCGTGCTCGACGGCGACCCTGCTGCGGAGGGCCTGATCACAGTGCGCCTGGTGCTGCCTCCGGGCTACACGATTGCGCCGCACTGGCACCCAACCGACGAACACGTGACGGTGTTGAAGGGTAGCTTCCTCATGGGCATGGGCGACAAGCTGGACAAGAGCCATCCCATCACCCTGACTGCCGGCGGCTACGCGGTCGCACGCGCCCAGATGCACCATTTCGCCTGGACACAAAGCGGCGCGACCATACAGGTTCATATGAAAGGGCCGTTTGCGCTCACCTACGTCAACCCGGCGGATGATCCTTCCAAAGCTACACACTGACCGGACAATCCGTCAGAGCGCGCCGCGGTTCTAAGCGCCGGGCTTTCTGAGGCCGGCGCCGTTTATGCCGGCTGCCCGGCCCCGTGCTCGAATGACAGCCGCACGGTGCGGCTGAGCACGCGGCCATAAGAGGCGTTACCGCGAAAGTGCGGCCGGCGCCAGTAAATGCAGTTGCGGTGACGGACCAGGTGGCCGCGCACCTGATGCCGGCGCGGGGCGAAGCGGCTGCGCTGCGCGCGCTCGCGCGGCTCGGCGGGCGGCACCGCGGGGGCCAGCGCCAGCCGGGCCTCGACATGGTTCAGCAGCGGCACCTTGCCCTGCCGGGCGCGTTTGTGATTCAACCCGTCCCAGTTCACCGGCCGCACGGCGACGGCCTCGCGACTGGCCAGCAGCAGCAGGAATGCGATCACCACCGGCACGTCGCGGGCGATGCCCGTGAGTGAATCGCACAGGGCGCGGTGCCCCTGCTCCTTCGCCATCGCGGCCTGCTCGTAGAATCCGGCCCAGGAGGACTCGAGGCGGAAGCGCGCGCAGTCGAGCAGCTGCGCCACCGCCGGGATGGATTCCGTCACCCGCACCCAGTCTCGGTACACAGATTGCCCGGCCATGGCGCGGGCGTGCTCCTGCCGCAGATCAAGCAGCGCCTCCATCGGGCAGGCAATCGCCTGAGCCTGCTCTGACCAGAATGCGCGCAGCCGCGCGCGCGTGCCCTCCGGGGTAGCTTGCACCAGGATGCCCACGCGTCGGCCCGGTTCCCCATGCGCCGCGGCGGCGGCGCCGAAGAAGCCAGACGCACCCGCGAGCGCCGCGCCGTCCGACCATTCAATCCACAGCTGCGGCGCCGGGAAGCGCACCAGATCCAGGCAGCGGGTGAGTCGCTCACCGCTGGAGTAGGCAAGCTCGGCACACAGCGCCGCCAGCTCATCGCTGAGCACGTAACGCACCGGGCAGGCCAGGACCTGGGGAGCCAGGTCCAGCGCGCCCTGCAGCCTGAAGGTGCGTGCCGGCTCGCCGTATTCCACCAGGAAGGGCTCGCGTGCTTGCGCAACCAGGTCGAGCAGACGCATCGGTGGAGTTCGCGGTGAGTGCCTCTGGGTCGGGAACCGCTTGGCGTAGCGGCCGGCGGCCCCGCGGGCCGCCGGCCGCTACGCCGCTCAGAACTTCGCCGTGAACGCTACGAACAGCTGGCGCCCGAGCTGGTCGTAGGCGGAGTACGCGTTGGCACCTCCGGGCTGGATGAAGAACGGCACCACCGGCGGGTCCTTGTCGGTGATGTTGTTGATGCCGCCGCGCACCTCGAAATTCTCGCGAATGTGCCAGGTGGCCGCCAGGTCGATGTAGCTGTAGGAGCCGATGACAGCCGGCTGATAGGTGTAGGCGCCGTACACCGCGTAGTGCAGCGTCGGGTCATGTCGTTGTTGTCGTTGGACACCTTGCCGATGTAGCGCCAGGTCGCCGCCAGGTCCACGTTCCAGGGCATCTGCCAGGTGGCGCGCGCGATGTGGCGCCAGCGCGGGTTCACGGTCTGGCAGGTGAAGCCGAACAGGCCGGCGCAGTCGTAGGTGTGCTCCCCGGGCAGCGGCGTGGACTCGAAGTGCTGCAGGTAGGAGCCATTGAGGGCAAAGCCGAGCGAGCCGAGGTGCCCGAGCGGCAGGTGGTAGTTCGCCTGCACGTCGACGCCACTGACCAGGGCCGCGCCGACGTTGACGTTGGTCTGGATGAAATACCCGCCGCCGGCGATCGTCGCCCCCGTGAGCGACCCGGTGGCCGCATTGCGCACGATCTGGCTGCAGTAGACCGGGTCACTGTCGGCCAGGCACTTGCTCATGATGACCGCCGCCGGGATGGTGGATACCTCCCCATCGATGGCGATGTGGAAGTAGTCGATGCTGCCGGTCAGCCCGGGAACCTGCTCCGGGGTAAAGGTCAGGCCCGCGGTCCAGGAATTGCTGGTCTCGGGCTTGAGTTCCGTGTTGCCCCCGGTCAGCTGCGACAGCTGCCCGCTGGCGCCCTGCGGGATCGTATTGGTGGTGCTGCCGTTGCCGTACTGCGCCGCCGTCACGCCCTGCGCCTCGCACTGCGCGAGGCTGGCCGTGGCATGCACGATCTGGCCCGCGGTGTTCACGGTGGCGGCACACGGGTCATTGCCGAACTGGATCAGGCCCACCAGCTGCGGGTTGAACAGCTCGATGAGCGTCGGGGCGCGGATGGCGCGCTGGTAGGTGCCGCGGAAACGCACGTCGTTGATCGGCGCCCACTGCAGCTCGAACTTGTAGGTGTTGACGATCCCGCTGATCGAGTAGTCCGAGCGGCGGTAGGCCGTATCGAACACCAGGTCCTTGGCGAAGGACTTGTCCTGCACCAGCGGGACCCGCAGCTCCGCCCACTGCTCGCTGACATCATCACCGGCATCGATCGCCACCGCGGCGCTGCCGAAGCCGGACAACTGCCCGCCCTGCTCGGCGGCATCGGGGTTGAATACCTGCTTCTCGTTGCGGTGCTCGACGCCGAGGTTGATGGCAATGCCATCGTGTGCGGTCGGCAAATTGACGCCGTACTCGCCCAGCTGGCCGGTCACCTCGCCGTGCAGGGTCCGCATGGTGTAGCTACCCGATCCGGTGCCGGTGAGGTACAGGTAATTCAGCTGGTCCTGGGTCACGCCACCGTCGGACCAGATGTTGTACGGCACGCAATTCTGGTTGGTGGCCTTGTCGATGCACACCGGATTGGCCTTCGTGCCGGTGACCAGCAGCGCCTGGTCGACGTTGGCGAAGTTCAGGAACTTCTGGTTCGAGTTGAAGAAGCTGACGTAGTAGTACTGCCCGTAGACGTCGTAGTTCCAGGCGTCCAGGAAGTCGCCCTTGCCGCCGGCCACCATCCGGTAGCTGCTGTGGTCGAACTCCGAGATACGCCCGCCGCCCTCCACGTTGCGCCGCCCGATGCGGATGTCAGCCAGGCCGCGACCCCGGGTTAGCGGCGTCCGCGGCAATCTGCGCCGGGGTGCACCAGGATGCTCTGCTGCTGGGCACTCAGCAGCGGGTTGCTGCAGTTGGTGTAGTAGTTGCCGGCCTGCGCGGGATCGTTCGGATTGGAATCCCTGAACAGGGCCGCCGGCGCGACGTTCTGCGTCGTCTGGTCGTCCGTATAGAAGAACTGGATGTAGGGCTGGAAGTAATCCTTGACCGACTCGTGCGCCATGAAGCCCGCCGTGTAGCGGGTGTCATCGCGGGTCATGTAGATGTAGGGCTGGGAGTTGAACGCCGCCGGGGGCGTGGTGCCGG
>CAVUJF010000019.1:0-288787 GCA_963741745.1 uncultured Pseudomonadota bacterium
CCAGTTGTTGGACAAGTCCTTGTGCCCTGAGCTCGAATGTGGTCAGCCCGGCTGCGGTCGCATCCGTATCACCAGTCGAAGTGGGTCTCGAAGCGGGCAAGAATGTGGTGAGGAAGGGATGCGGGAAGATACGTTCGGGCTATGTCCCTCCTTCCGCCTAAGGACCTTGCCCGAGCCGCCCTCGCCACGGAGCCGCTGCGGCGTGCCATGGATCTCGCCGAGTGGATCGGCGGCGGGGCCGACACCGGCCGCGAGCTGACCACGACCGGCGTGCTGCGTCCCGCCGTCGCAGCCGAGGCGTGCCGGGCGCTCGGCATCGAGCTGCCATCTGGGAAGCTGCGCAGCGCGAAGGACGTCGAGGATCTCCAGCGGGCGTGGGAGGTCGCGGTCGCCGGGGACCTCGTCCTCATCGCAGGCAACCGGGTGGCCCCGGCAGTGGACGTCCCGCAGCTCATCGCCGTCGCCCGCGAAGAATCCGGCCCGGTCGAGATCAAGCCGGACCTAGCCGAGCGCGCGATCTACGCGTGGGTGCAAGGCGCGGCGGTCCCGCTCGGCGTGCGCGCGGGTGCCCCCTGCCCGCAGTGCCTGACCATCCTGGTGGAGCTCGCCAGGTCCGGCGAGCCGCAGGGGATGGCCGGCCTCGCCGAGCTCATCCGCCCCGACGTGCGTGGTGAGGATCCTGGCCTGGCCGGGCCGCTGGTGCCCAGCCCGGCGGACCAGGCCGTGGCCCCGGACGAGCTGGTAGACCTTGACGAGTTCGTCGAAGTCGCGAACGAGGACGCGGCGGACCATGCAGAGTCGGCGGTTGAGCTCCTGCTGCACTTCGGCGCGGCGCGGACCGCTCCGGGGCGCAATCCCGGTGGCACCGTCGCCATCACTCCGCTCGGCGACCTGCTCGCCCGGTCGATTATGGACGCCTTCGCGCCGTCCGCCGAGGTGACCGCGAGCGAGGCAGTGCTCGCGGTCACGCCGCTCATGCCGGACGAGCCGACGGTCGCCCGCAGGCTCGCGCGGCTCGCGGCGCAGCCATGGGTGGAGGCGCGCGGCCCTGTTGGCGCGGCCCGTGAGCTGCTCGCCTTCGCCGAGAACGCCGAGCCCGCGCAGCGGTTCGCGGCGCTGGAGATCGCCCAGGGACTTGGCTACGAGGCGGCCGAGGCGTGGCGGGAACTGGCGCGGAAGGCGGGCTTCGGCGCGTACGGGCGACAGTGGCTAGCCCGGGCCGGGGAGCACGTGCCTGCCGACGAGAACGACGAGGCCTGGCTGCTCGTCGAGACGCTGCTCAAGAGCCGGGACAAACTGCCGGACGCGTTCCTGCCGGTCGTCTTCCTGAGCCTCATGCACCATGTGGCATCCACCGGGATGTCGGCGGAGGCCCTGCTGGCCGGGATCGCGGGATGCGGCCACCCGGGCGGCCCGGAGATGGCGAGGCTGCTGTCCGGCGGCCGGTTCCGCGCCGGGCCGCTGACCAGCCCGGCCGGCATCGTCATCCGCAGCCCCTTGGACGATGACGATCATGCCTCCGGGGATGGCCCGCTCCTCCAGCTCAAGGTCACGCTGCGCGACGTTTCCAAGCCGCCCGTCTGGCGGCGCGTCCTGGTCCCGGACGACAACACCCTGGAAGACCTGCACGACATCATCCAGGAGTCGATGGGCTGGGACGACTCCCACCTGCACGTCTTCCGGCAGGGGCACACGCACTACGGGGTGACCGAGGGATTCCAGGCACTGGACGACGTCCAGGAGGACGAGGCCGATGTCGAGCTGCGCGATGTGCTGGCCAGGCCGGGCGCCAAGCTGACCTACGCCTACGACTTCGGCGACGACTGGGAGCACGAGGTCAAGCTGGAGAAGGTCATCTCGCCGGACGACCCTGCGGTCCCGGAGATCCTCCCGGCGGTACTGGCCGGCAGTGGTGCCTGCCCGCCAGAAGACTGCGGCGGCACGCCCGGCTACGCCGCCCTCAAGCAGTCCCTCGCCGACCCCCGCCACAAGGACCACGCGCACTACCTGGAATGGCTGGGCCTAGAGGACGCCGCGGAGTTCGACCCCGCCGCGTTCGACCTAGAGGAAGCCAACGCCGCCGTGAACGGCGGCTCAGACATCGCCGCTCCCGACCTCTAGACTCCGTACCGTGGCGGATCTCGGGGAGTTGAAGGTTCCGGCCGCGATGCGGCCCGTGGCGGAGCAGGTCATCACGCTGACCGACAAGGCCTGCGCGGAACTGCTGGACGAGGAGTACGCGGACCTCGCCCGGCACGTCGTGGGGAAGCTCGCCCGCAAGCGGCCGTCGCCGCTGCTCAGCGGGCGGGCCGCGACGTGGGCTGGCGGCATCGTGTGGGCGCTCGGACAGGTGAACTTTGCCTTTGACCGGGAAAGCAAGCCGCACGTGACGCACGACGAGCTGGCAGGGACGTTTGGCCTAAGCAAGCCCACGCTCAGCAACAAGGCCAAGCAGGTCCGCGACACACTGAAGATGAGCTGGGCCACGCCCGAGTTCTTGCGCGCGGACGTGATCGACTCCAGCTCGATGGTCTGGTTCATCGAGATCGACGGCTTCATCCTCGACGCGCGCTCCCTGCCCGTGGAGATCCAGGCACAGGCCTTCGCGAAGGGCATCATCCCGTACATCCCGGCCCTAGGCCGCGACGGCACGGCCGCCGTGCTCGAACGCCACGGGCCGCCACCGGACGCCTGACGGAGCGTCGTGAGTTGCTAGCTATTGGCGCCCCGGCAGCGAACTACTGGAACCAGGTCAGGCCCGCGAGCGACAACACTGTGGGCGCGAATGTGCTGTTGCTGTCGAGGGAGGGCATTGGCGGATCGCCGGGATCGCGAACTGGACCGAAGGGCAGCCTGTGCCGTGCCACAACTCGGACACTGGCACTGAGCTGGTGTTTTCTGTGCTCGTCAGGCCGCTCTTCGGTATTCGCTGATCAGGCCCTGGACGACGTGGGTGCGCTTGATCCGGGCGGTCACATCGACCGCCTGACCGGGTTCGTGCAGCGGAGGTCGTTGTTCCCGCGACTGGTGCGGCCGGTGTTCGTTATAGTGCCGCGCGTACGCGGCGAGGACCTGCCGGAGGTGCTGTTCGCCGTAGATCAGGAGGTGGTCGAGGCACTCGCGCCGGAGCGTTCCCACATACCGCTCCGCGAAAGAATTTGCCCTGGGCGAGCGGACCGGCGTCTTGATGATCCGCACGCCGTTGTCGGCGAGCACCTCGTCGAACGCGGCCGTGAACTTGCTGTCGCGGTCGCGAACCAGGAACTTGAAGTGGCCGGCGCGTTCACCGAGGTTCATGAGCAGGTTACGGGCCTGCTGGGCGGTCCAGGCCCCCGTGGGGTGGGCGGTGACGCCCAGGACGTGCACGCGGCGGGTCCGGATCTCCATCACGAACAAGACGTACAGGCGCCTGAGGAACACGGTGTCAACGTGCAGGAAATCGCACGCCAGGATCCCGGCTGCCTGGGAGGCCAGGAACTGCCGCCAAGTCGGGGATACCCGCCGGGGTGCGGGCGTGAGCCCGGCCGCGGCCAGGATCCGGCGGATCGTTCCCGCGCCGATGCGGTAGCCGAGGCTGAGGAGCTCGCCCTGGATGCGGCGGTGCCCCCACCGCGGGTTCTGCCTGGCCAGCTGCTGGACTAGCTGACGGATCTCCTCCGGGACCGGCGGGCGTCCGGTGGTGTTCGGGTAGGTCCACTTGTTCTTGATCAGGCGCCGGTGCCAGGTGAGCAGGGTGCCGGGCGTCACGATCCGGTGCACCCGAAGGTGCCTGGGCAGCAGCCTTGTCAAGGCGGCGATCATGGCCCGGTCGGCCCAGTCCGGTTTCGGGTGGGCGACCTGACGGCGCAGGATCGCGATCTCGTGCCGCAGCACCAAGATCTCGACGTCCTTCGAGGCGCCGCTGCGTGCGAGCAGCGCCACCCAGGCGAACAACCGGACCATAAGCAGGTACAGGAGGCGGAAGAGCACGAGTGCCGAGGATAGAAGCCCAGGTCAGATACTCTGCACGAGTTCTGGCGTCCTCCTACGGAGGCATCGAAAGAGCTGGTGAACTGGCCGGCCCGGTCCCTGATCAGGAACCTGACCGAGGCCGCGCGACGGCCGAGGTTCATCAGGAGGTTGCGGGCTGTCTGGGTCGTCCACGCGCCGTCCGGGTTGGCGGTGATGCCGACCAGGCGAACCCGGCGAGTGCCGTGCTCGATCATGACCAGCGCGTAGACGCGCCGCAGCAGCACGGTGTCTACATGGACGAAGTCGACGGCGATGATGCCGCGGGCCTGGGCGGTCAGGAACTGCTTCCAGGTCGGGCCCGTGCGGCGCGGCGCGGGACCGATCCCCGCGTCATGCAGGATCTGCCACACCGTGGAGGCCGCGATCGGGTGGCCGAGCCCGACCAGCTCGCCCTGCACCCGCCGGTGCCCCCATGTGGGGTTCTCTATGGCCATGCGGATCACGAGCTTGCGGATCGCGGCTGCCGTGGACGGCCGCCCGGGACCCCGCCGGCTCGAGTAGTCCCACTTGCGCGCGACCAGGCGCCGGTGCCAGGCGAGCAGCGTCGCCGGGGTCACCATGAACACCTCGCCCCACCGGCGGCGGGGAACCAATCGCGACAGCGCCGCGAGCCACAGCCGGTCGCCCGGCTGGTAGCGGACCCGGCCGACCTGGCGGCGCAAAACCGCGTTCTCGTGCCGGAGTACCAGCAGCTCGGCGTTCTTGGATGCCTGGTGCCGGGTCAGCACCGTCAGGCAGCCAAGCAGGCAGCGCATGAGCAGGTAAACAACCGAAATGATCACTCAGTGATGATCCCAGCCGGGAAGTCTGACCAGGCCCGATTCAGTAATCGAGCCCCACAGGGTACACGATAGGTACATCATCAGTCCACGACAGGTACATGACCGGCTCTACCAGATCTAGTCCCTGAGAGGGGACACCGGGAACCCTTGCGACATGATGACGCCGCTGGTGCAGAGTCCAGACCTGCGCGCAGTGTCGCTCGCCACGGCACCGTGCCAGTCTTCCACTCGGCGGCGGGCGACGCGCACTCGGTCACCGCATGGCTGCAGCCTCGATGGGATGGCGCGGGCTGATCCGGCTGCCTGCCCCGGCCGCGGGCACGAACAAGACGAGCCTGCCGCCCAGCGCGAGCAGAACGGCGACGAAACCGGCGGCCCGGGATGCGTGGCATACACCAGTCAGATGAGCAGGCTGGGTGCCCGGATAACGGGACGAAACGGGCACGGATCGGCAAAGCAAGCGGTTCCGCGGACCGCTCCTCCGGCCCGGACGCTGTCCGCCATATGTCCGTAACGATCGCTACGCGATGACCTACGGCGGCACACGATGACACATGGCGGGACAAGAAGGAAACGGCCCGCCGGGCCGCGTTTCCGCAGCGAGCGGGCCGTTTTCGCAGGTGGTGGCAGGTGTTGGGTTCGAACCAACGTAGGCTGAGCCGACGGTTTTACAGTGTTCCGCTCCTATCCACACCATATAGCCGCTGACCTGCGCAAACGCTGCCGTTCAGTATTCGCGGCACCGACGCTGTCCGCTTACCTGCATCGCCGCGGTGACCGCAAGTGGTTTCGCGATGGTCCGTTTACCGTTTTGGGGCGTGCTTCACTGTGCTCCCTTGCCCTGATCGCTGCCCGGTTCCTGCGACCGGGCGGCCGGGTCAGGGGGCGCGAAGCGCCCGCGCAGCGGCGCCGCAGGCGCCCTTGAGGCGGCCGCCTGGGAGCGGATCATGGCTGGCGGGGGCAAGGGAGCGAACCGCGGGGTCGGCGGTTTCGGTGGGGCTGGCGTGGGCCTTTCTTGCTGGGGACGGGGGTGACCTGCTCCATGGCGGGACGGGGGGGCGGCGAGGGGCAGCCAGGCTTACCTAGGCCCGCGGGCGCGTGCGCGCCCGGTGACATGATGATCGATTGGGTGTCCTCCCGCCTGCGGGGGGATGCGGCCGCTCAGTCTATACAGGCCGTCCGCCTGGCCCTGCGCGGCAGGACCGGGAGCGGCTGACAGCGGACTGGCGGGAGCCGGCCGCGGTTATGCCCCATCTGGTGAGTTCGGCTCCGGCTCGCCGGCCCGCCCGGCCACGCCAGGATGGGCCACCATGGAGACCGGGTTCAGGCGGCGGTGAGCGCGTCGTCGCCGAGCTCGGCCAGGATGTGGCAGGCCTGCCGGAGGATCTTGCGGGCCTCGGAGAGGGCGGCCCGCTTGCCGCCCTTGCGGTCCTTGACGGCGGCGTAGTAGTCGTGGTCGGGGGCCGAGGCGCGGGCGTGGGTCTTGCCGGGCCTCATACACCGCCCAGCGCAGCACCTCCGGGCCCTGCCGGGACAGCCGCCCGGGCGGGCCCTTGCGGTCCGAAGACCAGACGGTGATGTCCAGCCCGGCGAACCGGACCGCCTTGCGGGAAGAGGAGAACCGGCCGGCGCCGCCCAGCCAGCAGGTCATCGCCAGCGCGGTGACCGGGCCGACCCCGTACAGCCGGGCGGCGAGCACCCTCGCCCCGGTCAGGCTCCGGGCGGCGGCCAGCAGCCGGTGCCGCAGCACGCCCAGGCGGGCCTCCAGCGCGGCAAGCATGTCCAAGGCGGTAGCCACCTGCAGCTGCCCGGCCGGTGACAGGTGCGCCGCGGCCGCCGCGCGCAGCGCCTGGAGATCATCGTCGGTGCGCAGCGCGGCCTCGCCCAGGGCCGGGGCGCCCTGGTGGAAGAACACCGCATGGATGCGCTGCACCCAGGCGGTGTGCTCGGCCCGCAGAGCGTGGTAGGTCTCCAGCAGCGCCCGGCACTCCAGGATGACCGGCGGCGGGATCCAGCACTCCGGCAGCCGGCCCTCGGCCAGCAGCTCCCGCAGATGCCGGGAGTCGGTTCTGTCGGTCTTGGCGTGCCGCTTGCGGCCGCGGGCGAAGGCGGTGTCGGCCGGCTCGGCGACGTGCGCCGCGACGCCAGCCCCGGCCAGCTCCTCCGCGACGTAGCGCCAGCCGGTGCACCCTTCCAGCGCGAACGCAACGTCGTCCCGGCCGGCGAACCGCGCCAGCCAGGACCGCAGGTGCGCCCGGTCGGCCGGGGCGATCTGGCCGCGCTTCACCTCCCCGGTCTCGGTGTCCAGATAGTCGAACGTGAGCTGCTTCCGATGGATGTCGAGCCCGCCTACGATGGGCATCGGGACCTCCTCAAGCTCCGGAGGGGGCGTAAGCCCCCGCGCGAAATGCCTACGCAGTCAATCGTGACGCGTCTGAGCTGAGGAGGTCTCCCGGCAAACAGGCAGCGAACTCAGCTCAGCCCGGCCCGATGCATGTCATCTATATGTCCGTGCACACAGGCATCCAGGCGCCCCATCCCACGGACAACCACGGACACCGTCCGCACAACCGCCTGACCTGCGCAAACCAGCAGGCAGAACCTCTGCCCCAAGCGCATCCAGCCACACGATGATCGCGGCAACGGGGCGCCACGGCTAGCTGCAAAGGCCCGCCACCCCAGAGCTCAAAGCCCCGACACGGCCCCGGCACCAACTGCCGACACCCGCCCACCGCGAGCAGACGGCACACCGCGTTACCCGCCAGGCCAGCACGACAGCGACCTGCCGACCAGGCTGATGACCCTGATCGACCTGCCATGTACCCCCGGAGATACCTAGCATCCACCTCCCGTGGACCCGCGCCGCTGCAGGGTGAGCCCCAGCGGCGGTGTTGGCGATGCGGTGGCCGAGGATGATGTAGAGCATGAAGCCGATGCAGTTGGCGAAGGCAACGGCCGACCCGCGCCAGCCGGACGGACCACAGCCCCGGCGCGCCACCTCCGTGACTGGCGGATAAGGCGCAAGCGGAGGATGATTTCCCGCGGGGAGCTGCATTCAGATTCATGCGGAGGGGGAAATGACCAGACGCCATTTGGCCACTGCGCTGCCAGAGCCGGGGAAATCATGACGTCCCCGGGATCGGACCAGCCAGCAGAAGCCGCCCAGCCAGCTGCTGGCACGAACCAGCCGCCCGTTCAGCGGCCTGTGGTGAGCCCCTTGCTGACTTCGGCGGTGGACGACGCGACGCGGGAAAAGCTCGTCTACACCATCGACGACCGGCAGGCGGTCCTTGTCGAGCTCAGCCTGTCAACCGGTGCGCCCACCGCCGACATTCGCGACCAATTCACAGGCGTTTTCCACGCCGCCTTCGCACAGGACCCGCAGCAGCCACCCGATCCCATACCGATCTCCGCGAATTACATGCGGTGCCTGCTCACGCCGGACGAGGTCACGAAGCTGGCCGACCAGGACACGGCCCGCCCCACGGCCACGCCGCCACTGAGCCGCACCATCTACCGGATCTGGCCCAACTACGTCGTGCGGGCCCACATCGACCGCTCGGCGACCACCATCAAGGCCGACGCCGCGACCCGCACCTACGGGACGGCGGGAATCGGCGTCGTGTGGGCGGTCATCGACTCCGGCATCGACAAGGATCACCCGCACTTCGCCGGGGGGACCCTTACCGATAATTCGGTGGCGCACCTGCACCGTGACTTCACCGGTCTGCTCTCGGCGGGTGGCACGGTGCCCGATGACCCATCGACGGCCCTGACCGACCCGGTCGGGCACGGCACGCACGTGGCCGGCATCATCGCCGGCGCCGCGCCGACGGACCCGAGCAAGGTTCTTATCGCGGCGAACCAGCCCACCAGCGGCGACCTGCCGTCCTGGGTCAGCCGGACCCTCGACCCGGGGCGGACCCTGAGCGGGATGGCACCAATGGCTCACCTGGTCAGCTTCAAGGTGCTCGACGCCAACGGCATCACGGCCAGCAGCGTGGTCATCGCTGCGCTCGCCCAGGTCCGGACGTTCAACTCCGACGGCCGCCAGTTGCTGATTCATGGGGTGAACCTGTCCATCGGCTGCGAGTGGTATCCCGACGAGTTCGCTGCCGGGCAGAGCCCGCTGTGCCGCGAGCTGGACCAGCTCGTCGGGACCGGGGTGGTGGCGGTGGTCTCGGCCGGCAACGATGGGGCGGGCGGGACGATCACCGGCGGCAGCACCGATGTGCACGGCCGGCTGTCGACCATCACCGACCCGGGCAACTCGCTGCACGCGATCACCGTCGGCTCGACGCACCGCTACATGCCGCACACCTACGGCGTGACCTACACCTCGTCCAAGGGCCCGACGCTGGACGGGCGGCTGAAGCCAGACCTGATCGCGCCGGGTGAGCGGATCACGTCGGCGGCCACCGGCGCGCTCGTCGAGGGCGTCACCCCGCTGCAGAGCACCGACCCGGGCGTCGCCCGCTACATCGAGGACAGCGGCACCTCGATGGCCGCGCCGCATGTATCCGGTGCGATCGCGGCGTTCCTGTCGGTGCGGGACGAGTACATCGGCCAGCCCGACGAGGTCAAGCAGCTGTTCATGAGCAACGCGACGTCGCTGGGGCGGCACGAGTTCTTCCAGGGCGCCGGCCTGGTCGACCTGATGCGCGTGCTGTCCAACGTCTGATCACACACCACCAGGGAGGGCGATATGACTGACATTGCGGGGCTGACCTACTATGAGCTGGACTTCAACGCCGACGGCACGCTGAGCTCCGACGGCGGGCTCCCGGCGGCCGTACAGGCGGGCGCCATCCAGGACGTGTACGTGCTGTCGCACGGCTGGAACAACGGAGTCGACTCGGCTCGCAGCCTGTACCAGGCGATGTTCACGCTGCTGGCCGGGATGATCCCGGACAAGCTGGGCTCGAGCTGCGCGGTCGGCATCATCTGGCCGTCGCTGCTGTTCCCCAACGACGACCCGGCCACGGCTCGGCCGATCCCGTCCACGGGCCAGCAGATAGCCGCCGCTGTCGCGCCGGCGTTCCCGGCGCAGCAGCAGAACGTCGCGACGCTCGGCCAGCTGCTGGACCAGCGGCCGCAGGACCCGGCCGCGCTGGAGCAGTTCCACACGCTGGCGTCCGGCCTGGTCACTACTCCCCCGCTCGCGCCCGAGGACTCCGGCCAGGCGGCCGCCATCACCGGCGACACCGCGGCCGTGTTCGGCAACGCCGCCGCCATGTCGAAAACGCCCGGGTCCAGCGCGCAGGGCCTGCCGAATCCGTTCAGCGGCCTGTGGAACGGCGCCGAAGAGGTGCTGCGCAGCATGTCTTACTACGAGATGAAGAACCGGGCTGGCGTCATCGGCCAAAAGGGCCTGGGGCCGATGCTCGGGAAACTCGCCGCCGCCGACCGCGGGATCCGCGTCCACCTGATGGGGCACAGCTTCGGCGCCCGGCTCGTCGCCTACTCGCTGTCCGGCCTGCCGCCGGCGGCGAGCGGCGCGAACAGCCCGGTCAAGACCCTGTACCTGATCCAGGGCGCGTTCTCCCACTTCGCGTTCGCGAACCCGGTGCCCGACCCGCTGGTCCTCGGCCCGGGCGCGCTGTCGGGCTTCATCCACAACGTCAACGGCCCCCTGCTGTGCACCTTCAGCGCCGCCGACCGGGCCGTGGGCTGGTGGTACCCGGCGGCCAGCATGCTGGCCCATCAGGACACCGAAGCCGCCGCCGACCTCACCTACCAGTGGGGAGGCATGGGCCACGACGGCTACCAGCAGCCGCCGCCGGGTGGGACCCAGATCCCGCTCGCGGCGCAGGGAACGGAGTATGGCTTCCAGCCGGGCGTGTTCTACCTGCTCGACTCGAACGCCATCATCAAGGCCGACCAGTCACAATTCAGCGGCGCCCACAGCGACATCCGGCATCCGGAGGTGGTATGGGCGGTCGCCGCCGCCTCCGGCTGACACCCGCCGACGCCAAGAACTCGGGCCCGGACCGGCGCCCCCCACCTCCGCCGGTCCGGGAGCCCGGAGTTCCTCGCGTACCCATGCAGAGGGGCCGCGCCGGCGGCTGATACACCCGGAGGCAGCCAGCCTCAGAGCACACCGGAGGCCCGTCGCCCGCAGTCAGCCTCCCGCTGATACACCCCGCGGGGCCTACCCGGCATCCGGGACCAATTTGATATATGCATGGGATGGCGCGGCAGATGCGGGATGGCTATAGTGTTCGGCGCAGTCGACCAAGCGGATGAGTTCCTGCCCGAATGGGTTTGCCCCGCCGGACCCCACCAAGGCAGTTTCCGTTCATCCCATTCATCACATCGGTCCGACTTCCAGGGGGGAAATCGCTGAGTTCAGGGATCATTGATCTAGCCATAGGGCTAGCCTTTGTCTTCGGCGTCACAGCCGCCCTTGCCTCGGTGATCACCGAGCTGATCTCGCGCTTCCTCGGGCTGCGCGGCGCGTATCTGCTAAAAGGCCTCCGTGAACTCCTGGACGGCACCGGCGTAGAAGCGGTCGTGAATGAAGCGGACCGCGACTACGACGCCATGAGAGGCCTTAGTGACTGGGTCCAGACCGGCCGGGACCGACGTCAAGATACCCGTTGGTCCTCCTCCGCCGGCTGCTGACGCGACGCCCCCTGCTCCCGGCACGCCCTCTCCCACCACCACACCCGATGCCAGCACTAAGCCCGCCAGGCCGGTACAGATGCGGGCCATGTCTGCCACCGGCGCACTGCTTGGCAGCCCCATCCTGCGAAGTCAGGGAATGACCGGCGACATCTTCAACCGGGATCTGGTCTTGAAAGCAAGCCGGTTTGGCCCGGGGGTCACCGGCGGTAGCTGGCGGAAACCCCGGTTGGGTGCCCGCCGGCGCCTGCCTTCTTATATCTCCGCCAAGTCGTTCGGCGAGGCGGTTATCGACCTGCTCGTGCCCGATGCAGCCGGGCGGATGGAGGGCTGGATATCCCCCACCGGCACGCGCTCGTTGAGGCCGTGGGCGAACCGATCGCTGTCCTTCATGAAGAGCGGACTGACCCCGTAGCTGGGAATATTCTCGTGGCGGAACCACATGCTGTCGCTGGCGCCGGCCGACATGGTCGGGAATACCGGCACCCCCGGATAGCCGATATGGATGGCTTTCGTGACCGCGGCAACCAGGTCTGCACGAATCGGCGAAGCATCGGTAGCCACGCTGCCCGTGGAGACGTCCTTGAACTGAACGGCCGGGTCGGCGGCGACGCGCTGCAGTTCGGCCATGATCGCGGACCGCGGATGGCCGGGAAAGATCCGGCAATTGATGTTCGCCGTCGCCCGCTGCGGCAGCGCGTTTTGCGCATGGCCGCCGTTGATCATCGTCACGACGCAGGTAGTGCCAATCTTGCCGATGGTCGCAGGATTCCCCCGCAGCGCGGCGATGGCCTTCGCATCCGTCGGATCCGCCGCAAACGCACGCATGGCGGCCGCTGTCCCCGGCGCTTCGTAGTCGGCCGCGGAACTGAAATACGCGCGCGTCAGCTCACTCAGCTCGGGCCTGAACTTGTATTGGCCAATGCGCACCAGGGCAGCAGCGAGCTGGCTGATGGCATTCGGGTCGTACGGCCGCGAGCTGTGACCGCCGGGCGAGGTCACCGTCAGCTCGTAATCCGCATAGGTCTTCTCGGCGCCGGACCAGCTGAAGTATTCCGGCTTGCCTTCCGAATCCAGCTGCCCACCGCTGCCGTCCACATTCAGCACCATCTCGGCGTTCGAGAGCTCCTTGGCAAGCATCTCGGTGGACTTCATGGCGGTCTCTTCATCGCCTGACAGCGCCAGCACCAGATCTCGTCGTGGCTGATATCCCTCGCGCTTAAGTTCGATCAGCGTCGCCACCGCCAGCGCGTCATCCAGCTTCATGTCACTGGAGCCCCGGCCGTACAGCAGCCCGTTCTCGATGACCGGCGTGAAGGGGTCGCGCTCCCAGTCCGCCGGCTTGGCCTCAACCACGTCCATATGCCCCGAGATCACGAGCGGCTTCAACGCCGGGTCGCGGCCCCTCCAGCGGGCGATGAGATATGCAGTGTCATCGACCGGGGTGATCTTCACATCCGCCTCGCTGTAGCCGCCCGCCACAAGGGCCGCCTTGAATAGTGCGGCCACTTGCGGCACCTGATTTCCGGGCCCGCGCACCGAGCGCAGCGCGATCGCCTGTTTTGCCAGATCCAGCGCTTGCGCGTCGGCACGGCTCTGATCGCCCGGATTCCCATACCCGTTCGAGGCAATCATGAAAGACACACAGGCCAATGTCGCGGGGACAGCTGCTCGCACGGCGTAATCCTCTTGAGGTCCTGAGGCGAATGTATAGCGGCGCGGCGGCTCGCGACAATACCGCCGCCCTGCCAGGCCCCATAGGGCGGACGTTCGCCGTACCCCACAAGATTCAATTATCCGGGATACGGCCGCTATTCTTCTCACGCCTAGGGCGACTCGCCCATGTGGCCCTCTGCCCGCCGCATTCGTTCAGCGACATGGACCCAGTGCCCTACTGAGTCGCCTGTCGCCGCTCGAGAATTGCGCCCGGAGCAGGTTCTCGCTTGAGGTTAGCCGCCCGCACGCCCCCCACTCCCTGAGGGCTCGGATAGACTACCGGCCCGCCCCCTCCAGCAGAGATCCGTATGCCCAGCCAACGCTGCTTCCCGCTTGCCGCGATCCTGCTGTTCTACAGCGGCTACACGGCGGCCACACCGGCGAACCTGCGGGCGATGGCACACGAGTACTACCAGTGGCGTGACGCGGCCTATCCGGTGGCGACCAGCGACCAGGGTGAGCACCGCTATGACAATCGCCTTACTGACTACAGGATGAACCAGGTGCAGCATCGCAGGGAGCATGTGCGCGACCTGCTCACCCAGATGAGCGCCACGGGCACTGACGGGTGGACCAAGGACGACCGGATTGACCTCATTCTCTTCCAAGCCCAGCTTGCGGGCGCAGACTTCTTCGACCGACAGCTGGACCCGGAAGGCTCGGACCCTCAGGTGTACGTCAATGAGTGCTCGAACGCGATCTTCAGCCTGCTAAAGAAAGACTATGCGCCGGCGCGGACACGCGGCCTGGCCGCCACCGCCAGACTTGAGCAGATGCCCGCGCTGCTGCAGACCGCCCGTGCGAACCTCACGCATCCGGTCAAGCTCTATGCCTCGCTGGCGATCGAGGCGGCCCGTGGGGGCGACGAGCTGTATACGATCAGCCTCATGACCCTCGCCGCGGGGATGTCGCCGGCTGAGCGCAAGCGGCTCGATCTCGCACGCGATGCGGCCGTCAAGGCCCTGCATGGCTACGCCGACTGGCTGCAAGCCGGCCTTGCCAAGATGCCGGACTGGCAGCCGATGGGCGAGGCGCGGTACAACTATTTGCTCAAGCGCGTGCTGCTGCTCCCATTTGACGCGCGTGACGTCGCACATCTGGGAGAGGTGGAGCTGGCGCGCTACCGGGCACTGGAGGCGATGCTGAAAGACCCCACGCTTGCCTCACCCGACCCGCGGCGCGCTGCGCACGTACCGAAGGATCAGGCCGAGTTTCTCGCGGTCTATCAGTCGCGCCTGAAGGAGATCGTCAGTTTCCTCAGGGCCAACCGTCTGGTGACGATCCCGGAATATGTCGGTGCCTTCGAGATCCGCGAACTCCCTGCGGCTTTCAAGCCCACCTCCCCGGGCGGCTTCATGAACCCGCCGGGGATCTACGACAAGGACCCGGTCGGGTTCTACTTCATCCCGACCTACGATCCGAACAGCGGCAACTTCTACATCCGCGCTGCCATCGAAGACCCGCGACCGATCCTGGCGCACGAGGGCATTCCGGGGCACTTCCTGCAGCTGTCGATCGCCAATCACGTCCCGAGCGAAATCCGGCTGCAGCATGCCGATACCGTCTTTACGGAAGGCTGGGCGCTCTACGGGGAGGAGATGCTCTCGCGCGAGGGACTGTATCCGGAGAATTCCGCGGCACAGGCGCAGGTCCTGCGTTTGAGCCGCTACCGGGCAGCCCGTATCGGGGTGGACGTAAACCTGCACACCGGCCGCTGGAACTTTGAGCAGGCGGTGGTTTACTTCATGGAAGCGGGCGGACTGGACCGCGAAGCTGCGGAGGGCGAGGCGGCCGGGGCTGCCTCCTCACCGACCCAGAAGATCTCCTATATCACCGGCAAGTGGCAGATCATGCGGCTGCTCGGGCGCTATCACGACCGCCAGGGTGATCAGTTTCGCCTCGGGGCCTTTCACGACCAGTTGATCAGCTATGGCAGCCTGCCGGTGTCGGTCCTCGAATATCTGATGCTCGATGACCAGAGCTCGCTGCAGGCAGCATTGAGATAGCCGACGGTACGTGCGCGGCGGGCGAACGCGGGCCGCCGCGCAAGTTCTCCCCGCTTGGCAAACCCGTATCGATGCTGCAAGCGGACTCGCCGAACGGCGCAGTATCGATGCAGCCGCGAGCCTCTTCCGCCACAGGCGCGCCACCTGCACGCGCTGCGGGCGCGATGCCCGTCTGCTGAACTGAGCTATGCCCTCCTGCGTCCGCCTGGACGGCGTCGGGTTGCCCACGACCACTTGCCCGGGTCCTGCTGAGCGGCACGACAAACCTGAATACGGCGCCTCCGCCTTCCAGGTTTTCACCCCATACCCGGCCGCCGTGGCTGTCAATAATGGTACGCGCAATGGAGAGCCCCATACCCATGCCGTTGGCCTTGGTTGTAAAGAATGGCTCAAAGAGTTGCTTCGCCTTTTCGGGCGGGATACCAGGCCCGGAATCCTCTATGGACACGCGCGCAGACCCGCCGTCCAGGACATCAGTGCGGCCGATGACGAGGCGCTCGCCGCAATTCTCGACGCCCAATGCATCCATGGCATTGACGACAAGGTTGAGGATGACCTGCTGCAACTGGGTACGGTCGCCGTTGATGCGCAGCGCTTGGTCAGTCAGTCTGGTGGCCAGGGTGATCTGGCGTGCGGCAGCTTGCGCGGAGAGAAATTCAAACACCTCACCCAGCAGCGTATTGAGGTCGATTTCCTGAGATTCCAATGGCGCCTTGGCGAGCAGCTGCCGCAGTCGCTGGATGACCTTCCCGGCGCGCTGGTCGTCGTGCTTGATATCACCCACGATCTCCTTGAGTTCCTGGATGTCGGGATCAGCGCGCTCGAGGATTACCTCCGCAGCTTCACTATTGCGCAGAATGGCGCCGAGGGGCTGGTTGAGTTCGTGCGCGATCGCACCTGACAGCTCTCCGACCGTGGCCCGGCGGTTCATGTGGGCCAGTTCAGCGATGCGTCGATGCGCCTCTATTTCGGCAGCCTTCCGGCGGCGACGCTCGTAAAGCAACGCGACGATCAATGCCGTCTGCAATAGGAACACACTAGCTGCCGATAAGATCAGCCAGCCATAGCGCGACCATACGGTCGGGGTGCGAAACAGGATGGCGCTGCCCGGGGGGAGCGCGGCTTCGCTGATGCCCCATCTTCGGAGTTCCCGGACATCAAACCTTGAGTTGGCAAATTGCAGGGGCGCAGTCTTCAGCGCCGAGGCGGGCTCGCCGCCCAGAAGGCGCAGTGCCATGTCGACGATCTTGCTGTTCTCTTCCTCGGTCGATATGAGAGGGCCGCCGACAATTCCCTTGCCGAGGTAGGCGTCGGTATAGCTGAACAGTGGCGCGTTCGCCGCAGCGTGCAGCCTTTCAAGTGCCCGATATTCACCTGTCGGGATTCCAGGTATTTCAGAGGACAATACCGCGTAAAGAATCGCTGCGTTCGCGGGGAGCCTTGCAACCCGCTGCAGGAGGTTATCCCACGCCATCTCCTTCAGCCAGATCAATTTGACGCGGCCCGCATACGCTGCAAGGGAGCGCTGAATTTCCTCGCCCCAGTAACGCTCAAGCGGAGAGTTTCCGATCACAATAGCGAGGTCGGCGGTAGCTGGTCGCAGGCGCAGAATGTTGTCGACGACCTGCGGAAAATTTACCGAGATGGCAACCACGGCGTCATTGGCAGCGGAGTCGGTCGGTGGTATCCGCCGCTCATCTATATGGGTGAAAAGCGCCGGGACGGAAGGGAATAATGCCTGGCGATGCGCCTGGAGAAAGTTCGCCGCGGGCGCGCCGAAGGTAACGATGAGATCGACCGGTCGATTCACGAACAGCGACCGCAGGTACTTCAAGTAGTCCGCCTCCGTCTCACTGTCGTCAAGGCGCGCCGGGATCAGCCAGGTCTCATATACCTCCACGCCCGCAGGCAGTCGCCGATCCAGTCCGCCGCGCAGCGGCTCCGCGTCGACGTCGCCGAATTCCGGTCCGAAGGAATGGATGACCAGCACTCGCGTGGGTGGCACGGCGGCGCTCACCGTCAGTGCCAGGCACAGCAGGACTGCACCAACAAGGCCTCTGCAAATGTTGCGCACCCGGTACGTTAACGCCACGTCCCCTGCCCGATGACCCTCGATGCACGCGAGGATAGCCGATGGTGCGCCGCAGCGGCTGATTCTTGCAGTGCATCAGCGAACCCGGGAGCATTCAGACCACGAGCGGACCTGGACCGACCGGAGGCTATCGCCCCCGGACGTTGCACCCAACCTTGGGCTTAGCTGCCGGTGACCCATTCGCTTACCCCATACCGCGCGGGGCGCGCGGGGGGCGGTTCACTGACCGAATGTGTAGCCGATATTGAAGGTCAGGCCGTAGTCACTCTTCTGTGCCGTCGGATCCGGCGGACGGTTGTCACTGCTGAAGTAGCCCGTCAGTCCAAGGGTGAAGTCTCCTGCGATCTTATGAGTCAGGCTCAGGTGGCCGTTGCTGCGGTAGCGTTGGCTTTCAGTAATGCTCGGGTACAGCGACACGCCGAGCGTCAGGGCCGTCTCCGGATCGGTGAACTTGAAGACGCGCCATTCGAGGCCCAATACCCCCTCGGCACTGGTCTGCTGCTCGGGATTTGAGGTGATCGACTCCTGGGCAACAACGATGCCCACAACACCGGTCAGCTCCGTTTCGGACCGCTGCACCAGACGCCGCCCGATTACGGCGCCTCCGACCAGCCGGGCGTTGATGCCGAGCTCCTGGTCCCTTTCCAGGGAGCCGACCAGTCCCCAGAAATTGCGACTCTGGCGCACAAAGATAACGGCCGAACTGAGCAGGGCCCGGTAGGCACTTGTCCCTTCTGAGGTCTTGGTCGAATTCGAACTGAAACTGAGGGAACCGTCGATGGCGGTCGATCGATAGTAGGTATTCAGATTTATACTGCCGACGGAAGTGTCGTTCGCCTTGGTATAAGTGAAGCCCACGGCCAGATCACCGTTAATGCGGTTCCAGAAGGATAGCGAGAAGCGGGATATCCGCTCGACGTCTGCCATTTGGATTGGGCTGACACTGTCGTCGCCAGTCACCAGCATATTGGCGCCGTCTGCGCTGGTGGTGATGATTCCGTAGTACTTGGTTCCGCCGATTCGCTCGACAGCGAAGGAGAACTTGCTGGTCACCGAGCGCACCGCTGGCCACTCGATGTAAAGGGTGCCCATCTGATCGGTCTTCAGGGTGAGCTTTCCGTATTCCATCGAGATAATGTCGCCGGTCAGGTAATTCCCGTTGCGCAGTACCACGACATCGCTCTTGTCGCGGTCGTAGGCGTCCGCCGGCGCGCAGACCAGCGCGCACGCGATCAGGACCCACGTGTGCCATGCTGCCCGCCCACTGCGTTGCGGACGTGATGGCAATGGACAGGATGTCATGCTGGGCATGGGCGACGGGGTGAAACACGCGGCCACACCCTTATTAAGCGCCGCAGAGGCATCAGCGCGGTGCCGGCGTCGGTCTTTGACATGTACGTAGGGGCGTTGAGAAGCCCTCGAGCCGGATTGCCGTGCAATTTAGCAGGTTGGCACCGGGAGGCGCGCAGGAACGGCACGCGTGAGCCGCTTACAGCGGCTTCACGTTGGCCTTCTCCCAGGCGCGGACCTTGCTGCGTGCGGCATCAAAGATGCGCTCGTAGTTGCCCTTGCGGATCTTCAGGCTTGCCTCGGGCGTCAGCTGCGCCCAGACCGGATCCCACAAGTGATAGACCCGCAGCTGCGTTGCCTGGTCCGGCGGTGCAACATTGTCCGTCCCGAACAGGAAGCGGTCTGGATAGCGGTTGAGTACGTCCGCGACGCGCCGCTGGATCTCCGGGCTGGCCAGGGCCCATTTCGCGACTTCGTCCCACGAGATGTCGAAGTACACATGCTTAAGGGTCGGATCCTGCAGCAACTGCTCGACCAACTCCTGGTAGGCGGGGCTGCGTTCGGCTCCGTCTGCCGTCGCCTGGCTCTGCGTCGGATGCACGACGCGGCCGAGCCCGATGTGCGCCCAGATGATGGCGGCGTTGGGGTGTCGACGCAGCACATCCTTCATCTGCTTGAGGTACACCGGCTCCGTCCCGCTCTTGGCAAAGGGCATATCGACGTCATTGTGCAGAATCACCGCGAGCCCTGCCGCGCCGGCAAAATCCAGGATCCTGTCAAGTGCAGGGTTGGTCAGGCTTGCGGTCTCACCTGCGATCTTGGAAGACACAAACTCCTTGTGGATCGAGAACTCACCGATGCCGCTGAAAACGCCCGGAAACAACTCAAGCACGCGGCGGATGTGATCCACCGCGTACATGTCTGTCGGATTGAACCCCGTGATCATCGGATCAAGCCGCGCCTGCTGAGCCTTGGGCAACGCCTGGTAGACGCGGGCAATATAGGCGTCCGTAAACGAGTAGTAATAGAGCGGGGCGTCCGATTGCAGGTAGTAGGTTGGCGCATAGTCGCCCGAGTTCGCGTACGACCATTGCTGTTGCAGGGGGATGCCAAACAGCGTCGACCGTCCTATCTTGTCACCCATGATCTCCAGATAGCGGTGGATGTCCGTGCCCTGTTGCACGTAGTTCGTGAGGTGGAAGTGGGAGTCGTTGAACAGGTAGTCCGGGGCAGCCGGCTGCGCCGCCTGCGCCACCGGCTTGCTGCCTCCGAGAATGACGGCGGCGAGCGCGAGCAGCACGAAGGTGCCCCAGCGGGTGCGAGTTGTGCGGATCATAGGTTCTCCTCGGTACGCCGCCGCCCGCTCGCCATGCCGACGGCAGTTCACAGCGCCATTTCGAAGTCGGTGTTGAAGATCCAGCCGTTACTACCAACGTTGTAGGTAAGTGAGTTGTAACCCACCGGGGACTTGTACAGGTACATCGCCTGCGTGTTCCAGCGCAGCACGCGATTCCTCAAGGGGAAGAAGCTGACCCCCAAGCGCGTATCCCACGGGGCGCCGTACACCCCACCCAGGACCTTCGATCCCGCGATGTACAGCTGCAGACGTCTGTCGATCGCCATGATCGAGGCCTGCGCTTGAAATCCCTGGTTGTACTGGGTTGGCACGCCCGCGGTGTTTATGCCCGCAAACTGATCAAGCTTGCGCCAGTAGAATTCCCCCTCGAGCGCCATGCCGTGATACTTGATTCCCGCATCGATGGTGGCCAGTTGGTAGCGCAGGTCGGTGACCGTAATTCCCGGGCCGAAGACATTGGGCGAAAAGACGACGCTACCGTCCGCCAGGCGGATCTGCGTGTTTTCGAACCCGTCGGAATTGGGCTGACTTTGCTTGTTTTCGGTGCTGTGCGTGTAATGCGCGCCCACTCGCGTGGCGATCTCCTGGTGATTCTCGAAATCGCCAAACCCCGCGCCAAATTCCTGAGTCGTGGGCATCCAGGCAATTTGCGCTGCCACCGTATCGAGCTTGGGATCGAGTTGGCCTGAGTTCACTCCCAGGGTGCTCAGGTTGTTTCCCGCCATGACCATGTAGTTCAGTCCCGGGGCGATGGTACCCCTCACCCATACGCCGCTGGTGTATGAGGGGCGCATGAACTCATCAGCCAGCATGCGATTGTCCACGTTCAGCCAGTTGGGGAAGTTACCCTCGGTACTGCGTACCCCGGGAAGCGCGGTGATGCCGGCGCCGAGGATGAAGTAGTCCTTGAAGGCGTAGCTCAGGTTGCCGGCGAGCACCACCTGGGCTCCCTGGCCCTGGGTTGCGTTGGAACTCCATGCGTACAGGAAGTAGCGAAACCTGGGATCGAACAGCCAGCCAAGGAACTTGATCTGTACCTTCAGCAGCTGTATTTCCTGACGACGATCGATATTTATCGTCTGTCCGGTTGCCTGGTAGGTATAGGTGGCATCACTAGCCAGCTGATTCAGGTATCGAACGTAGGAGTAGAGCGACAAAGTTGCATCGCCCAGGGCCGGGTTGTTATAGATCTTGAACCCCTGATTGGGGAGCCTGGCAGGTTGGTCCGCCACCGCAACGACCGCCCCTGCCGCCACTGCGGCCGGAGGCGAGGCCGCCGCTGCAGCGGTCGCTGGCGCAGTCGGCTGAGGGGGGATCGCCGGCGGTGGAGCAGCGCCCTGCTGCGCCGTCGCCTGTTGCCTCTTCAGCTCCTGGATTTCTGCGTCCTTCTGCTGCAGCTGCCGCTCGAGTTCCTGCTGGTGCTGTTCCAGCCGTTGCAGTCGTTGTTCCGTAGAGGGGGCCGGATCGGCGGCCGCCGTGACCTGCGCTGCGGCCAAGACCGGCAGGCCAAGGCCTGCCAGGCTCAGCAGTGCGCAGAGGCGGTAACCGTGTCCGGCGGAGCCCAGGAGTGCTACGCGTTGCAGGGCCACCGCCCTGGTGCGTGAATGCATGCGACTACTTGAGGCCGACCGAGGCCGGCGAATACAGGTTGTAATCGAGCCTGTTGGCCACATACTCAATGACTTCCTGTGCCTTGACACTGTTGCCCGCCGCATCCAGCGGCGGCGCAAATACTGCGATCGCTCCCTTACCGGGCACCACCGCGACAATGCCACCGCCCACGCCGCTCTTGGCCGGCAATCCCACGTGCCAGGCCCAGCCGCCCGAGCCGTCGTAGAGCCCCGCCATCATCATTGCGCTGAGGATCTCCGGAACGTTCTCGCGCTTGATCACCTGCTCGCCGGTCGCAGGATTGATGCCGTTATTCGCCAGGGTCGCTCCCATGCGGGCCAGCTGCACCGCATTGACCCCCACCGAGCATTCCTTGGTGTAGACGTCAACCGATTCAAACGGGTCCGCGTAGATGCGCTCGTACTTGGCGAGCAGGTACGAGAGGGCCTTGTTGCCGGTGTTAGTCGCGGCCTCGGATTTATAGACTGCATCGATCAGGGTGAGCTTCTCGCCGGCGGCCCGGCTGTAGAAGTTCAGGATCTTGGTCCACTTTTCCTGCGGTGTCTTACCCGAGATCAGGCTGACCGTGGCAATTGCGCCGGCGTTGACCAGCGGGTTACCCGTGTGCGAGGGCATGTCGACCACCGCTACCGGCGAATTGAAGGCCCGCCCCGTCGGTTCCGAGCCGATCTTCTCGAAGACCTTGGCCGGCCCCTGCTCCTCCAGGGCAAGCGCCAGCGAGAACACCTTGGCGATCGACTGGATCGAGAACGCGGTCTTGGTGTCACCGACGCTGATGAACTGGTTGTCGGTGGTCACGATCGCGATGCCGAACAGCTTGGAATCAACCTTGGCAAGCTCCGGGATGTAATCGGCGTTCTTGCCGCGGGTGTCGCCCTTGAACTTGTCGTAGGCCTCCTGGACGATGGCCTGCACCTGTTCCTTGCGGGCAGCGACCGGGCTTACCTTGGAGGGCGCCAGCGCCCACGCCGGGCCCAGCAGTGACACCTGCGCGATGGCAGCCACCACGATCAGGACTGGTAGTCGGTTCGCATTCATCTCGAGACTCCTTCTGTGTTCGTTATAGCCAGTGGTCCGTACACCATCGCGAAGTTGCGGTTGGCGTACCGACGCAGCAATTGGCCTCAAAGCTTCGTGCCGAAGTCGTACTTGACCGAGAACTGGAAGCGCACGTCGTCGCCGGTCACCCCGTCGCTGTTGGTGCGTTTGCCCCACATGAGCTCTCCGCCGAGCATTACTCTCTTTGCCGGATACCACAGCAGGTTGACCGAGGCATAGTCGCCCTTGTGATATGCGTTGGTTGCCTGGAAATTCGTATTATCCACCTGGGTGAGGCTGTAGCCGATGGAACTGGACCATTGGTCCGTCCAGTAGTGATCGTAGTAGGCCACCACACCGGTAAGCGGCACGGACTCGGCGGACAGGTTCGGTGAGGGGGCCAGCGGGTCGTACGCTGCCTTCGGAGCGATGTCCATGCCGCCGTCGTTCATGTAGGAGGCGATTCCATCGCCGTGAACCACCTGCAACAGAACCTTGTCCTTCTCGAACACGTTGAAGGTGCCACTGACATTCACGCCCCAACCGGTCTGGCTGCCCTTCTTGAACGGCACATCCGGTGCGGTCTGATACTCGTAGCCCACCTTGCGCAGGATGCCGGCAATCTGGAAGTGACCCCAGTCACCGTCCATGCGGTATTGCCCGGTCAGGTCAGGCAGGGTCTGATCGCCGCGCACGGTTGAGTTCTGGAACTCCTCGATCAGGCGGATGTTGCCGGGGTCGACATCGTTGCCGGGACGTTCGAGGGCTAGTGCGAACGAACTCGTCTTTGTCCGAATGGCGGTCCAGCGGATCTGCGGATCGCGCAGGAACACCATGCCGGTGGGACCCCAGTAATCGATGACGTTTGGAAACACATCAATGTCCATGAACAGAGACATCGTCTGTCCGCCCAGCAGGCTGCCCCATTCGCCATAGGCGTGCCGCAGGCGTACGGCCGTCTTGCCGGCATCCCCGCCGGTGCCAAACATGTCGATCTCGAACTTGAAGTTGACCGGCGGAGCGTTGTCGCTGGTGGGTAGCGTGCCCTTGACGCCGATCCGGCTCTGCTTGACGCTGATGTCCGTCTGCCCATTGCTGCCATATTGGCCCTCTGGCGTCGCGATCTTGGAGGGCCGGAAGGCATCCATCCAATTCGGATCGACGCGCTTGGTATCCTGGATGGCGTCCACCATGGCAAAGCCGTAGATCTCGAATGAACGCTCTTGGTCTGCTGCCCGGGCTGGCGACAACGCAGTGGCACTGAGTGCCGCCGCAAGCAAGGCGAGTGACGATGACTTACTGTTGGGCAACCGCATACCGACTCCTTAGCTTCTGGGCGCTCACTACCCAAAGGCTAGCAGCGGAGCTTGCGAGTGATAACTGCCCTTAGGGGAAGCGCATCGTGGTGCCCCGGTCAGCTCGCCGCCGCCGGTGCTCGTACGGGTCAATTTCCGCAGGAAGCGACGCAGTTCAATCAGCGCCATTGCTCAGGCCGTGCCACGCGCGCAACAGTCGAGCGCAGGGCGCCCCCTACGGGCAGCGCTGACTTGCGCTAGACTGCTTTCTCAGGGTTGACGGCGTGCGTATCCTCACGGGCATGCTGTGCTCAGGAGCCGGTCTCGCTGAATCGAGAGTCGGGTCGGAGGGAAATTCGGAGGCTGAGGGGCCTGCTCAATGGGTACTGCCGCGACCGTTCATCTGGTCGATGACGACCCGCCATTTCTTACCGCCATGGGCCGCTTCCTGCGGACCGCGGGCTTTACCGTGAGCGCCTTCAGTTCGGGCGCCGAGCTGTTGTCACAGGTTTCGCCCGATACGCGCGGCTGCATCGTAGTGGATCTGGAAATGCCGGGACTGGGGGGGCTGGAGGTGCAAGCGCTGCTTGCCGACCGCGGTGTAGAGATACCGCTGGTGTTTCTGACCGGCTGCGGAAATATTCCGAGCAGCGTGAGCGCCATGCGCCGTGGGGCGGTTGATTTTCTTGAGAAACTCGCGCCGAAGGAGCAGTTGACGGAGGCTATCCGCAGAGCACTGGAGCGCGACGCGCAGATGCAAGCGGCACGCCTGAAACTGGCCGAGGTCCGCCACAAGTTGGCCGCATTGACCGATCGGGAGCGCGAGATCCTGACACTCGTAGCGCGCGGCAAGATGAACAAACAGATCGCGGCCAGCCTCGGCATCCACGAGCGCACTGTCAAACTGCACCGGACGGCGATCACCACTAAACTGGGAATGCATGCCGCCGCACAGCTCGCCCTGTTCGCCAGTGAAGCGCGGCTGTTGGAGCTCTGACTAACCCCCAGAGCGAGCCGCCGATCGAGCGAATCCTTGAGGATACCCCGGCCAAGCAGCTACCCGTAAGGGCAGTGGCACTGAACGAGCGCTACGCCGTATCGTCCTCACGATGGGCACTCTTCCCGCTCCTGCCGTTGCCATCATCGACGACGATGCGCAAGTCGGCCGATCGCTTTGCCGGTTTCTGAGGGAATCGGGGTTTGAGCCTCATGTCTTTCTCTCCAGCGAGGATTTTTTGCGATTCTCCCCACGTGAGCATCTGCAATGCCTGCTACTGGATGTCCAGCTGGGCAAGGACTCAGGGTTCGCTCTGCATCGCCGGCTAGCGCGTGAGGGCGACCGGACGCCGGTCATCTACATTACGGCGCACTCCGAACCGGAAGTGCGCGCCGAGGCGCTGAGTCTGGGCTGCGCTGGCTTTGTCCTTAAGACCGACCCAGGATCCTCGCTCCTCGAGGTGCTGCATCGCGTCATCCTGAAGCGGCAGCCGCAGCCGTAATATGCGGGTCCGAGAGCCCGAACGGGGCCGGCCAATGTTTCCTCACCAACGCGCAAGAAGCGCTTGCATGGGCCATGAATCTCACTGAGTAAAGTTCTTCGCCACTGTGGCAGGTAGCGGCACTGAATTTGCACTCGAACGGAGCCTGGTTCACTCGCTGCCGGCCAACAGCACGCCACTCCAACGGATTGCGATACCGCTGTGCAGCGCTGGCGGTGAGCACTGCGCCGATCCTCGCTGACGCCTTCACCTCACCGCCGACAAAGAGCCGAGTGCACCATGGGGCAGCTGAGTGGCGCGCTGTGCGACACTGGAGACGGCAGCAGCTTAACCCCCCGTGGCCGCCTGGATTCCTGGCGCCGTGCTGCCACCACTTCGGAGAACTACCGTGAAGTTTCGCCAGTTGGGACACAGCGATCTGAGGGTCTCTGAGATCGGCTTCGGCTCATGGCTCACTTTTACCGACCCCCAGCGCAAGGATGCGGCAATCGCGTGCGTGCATCGCGCCCTGGAGCGGGGCATCAACTTCCTCGACACCGCCAACGTCTATGGCCGCGGGGCGGCGGAGACGGTGCTCGGGGAGGCTCTGGCGGGGATTCCGCGCGAGCGCTACGTACTGGCGACCAAGCTGTTCTTCCCGATGAGCGACAGCGACCGCGGACTGTCCGCCGCCCAGGTGCACAAACAGCTGGACGCCTCGCTGCGCCGCCTGCGGGTCGACTACGTCGATCTTTACCAATGCCACCGCTACGATTTCGACACCCCGCTCGAGGAAACCATGCAGGCGCTCACCCAGGCCGTAGCCTCGGGCAAGGTGCGCTACATCGGCTTCTCCGAATGGCCGCTGAAGCGCATCGAGGCTGCGCTCACCCTTCAGGGCGTGACCCGCTTCGTCTCGAGCCAGCCACAGTACTCGCTGCTGCATCGCGACCCCGAAGACGGGCTACTCACTCTTTGTGAGCGGGAGGGCATCTCCCAGGTCGTGTGGTCGCCGCTGGCTCAGGGGGTGCTCAGCGGGAAGTACCTGCCCAATGCCCCGGTGCCGGCCGGCAGCCGTGCGGCTGACCCGGCCATGGGCGCCTTCCTCAACCGCAGCTGGTTCACCCCGGCGGTGCTCGAGGCGGTGCAGGCGGTGAGCGCCCTCGCCGCCAGCTGCAAGCTTACGCTGTCGCAATTCGCGCTGGCCTGGGTGCTGCGTCAGAAGAACGTCGCCTCGGCCATCGTTGGCGCTTCGCGCCCGGAACAGGTCGATGAAAACGCGGCGGCGGCAGAGGCGTGCGTTCCACCCGAACTCTTCCGGCAGGCTGAAGCGCTCCTGCGGGCGCGTTGACCCAGCCGCTCTTCACCCACCCGCTGCCTTAAACCCTTGGAACCGGGGCGGTCTGCCCCCAGCAAGTGTCAATGCGACCCGCCCAAACCACTGGGGGACCCAAGCTCGGACTCGGCCTATTGCCGCAGTGGGCCCGGCGCGCCTTAGGGGTGAGAATGCGGCTCGTCCGGGCGATCCAAGGGTCACTACTCTCATGAGCACCCACAGACACTACGGCTGGATGTGGCTCCAGGCACTGGAAAGCACCGACGAGGCGGAGCGCCTGCAGCGGCGGCTGCTGCGCTACGTCGGCCCCGGCAGGGATACGGTCACCTGGGAGCCGCCGGTCGACGTCCATGAAACCCCGGGCGGGTTCCTGCTGGTATTCGCCCTGCCCGGCGTAGCCCCCGAAGACATCGAAATCCATCTCGAGCGCACCGCACTCACGATCAGCGCCCGGCGACCGCCGCGCCCGATGCACCGGGACGTACTGGTGCGGCGCCTGGAGGTGCCCTATGGCCGCTTCGTGCGCGAGATCCCCCTCTCAGGACCCGCACTGCGCATCGAAGGCACACGCTGCCTGAACGGCTGCCTCGAGGTGCGCCTGACCCGAGCCGAAGGATCGCAATAACCATGGCAGACAAAACAGAGTCCGGGACCCGCATCGAGCTGCCGCCGCTCCCGGCTGGCGCCCTCCCCATCGTGCCTGTCCGGCACCTTTCGCTCTTCCCGGGCACGGTGATGCCGATCAGCCTCGGGCGCGAGATGAGCATCGCGGCCGCCCAGGAATCGGTGCGCAACGAGCACAAGATTGCCCTGCTCGCGCAGCGCGATCCCGCGGTCGAGAAGCCCCGTGCCGCCGATCTGTACGATATCGGCGTGATTGCGACCGTGATCCGCTACGTCACCACCGCGGATGGCACCCACCAGCTGATCTGCCAGGGCGAGCAGCGTTTCCGTGTGCTCGAGATGATCCGCGAGACCCCGTTCCTGGCGGCGCGCGTCGAAACCATTCCGCAGCCGACCACGCTCAGCCCGGAGATCGAGGGCCGGTTCGCGTATTTAAAGGAGCGCGCCCAGGAGGCACTGTCCCTGCTGCCACAGGCCCCGGCCGAGATCGCGCGGGTCATCGCGGAAGTCGACTCCCCGGGAGCGCTTGCCGATCTGATCGCAAGCTTCATGGACGCGAAGTCCTCCGAGAAGCAGGAGATACTGCAGAGCGTCGATCTTAAGGAACGCCTGGACAAGGTCATCAGGCTTCTCGCCCACCGGGTCGAGGTGCTCAGGGTCACCAAGGGGATCTCCGAGCAGACCCAGGCGGCCCTGGGCGAGCGCCAGCGCGAGGCGGTGCTGCGTGAACAGCTGCGCCAGTTGCAGAAGGAACTCGGCGAGGAAGACTCCCAGAGCGGCGATCTAGCCGAGCTGGAAAAGCAGGTCGCCGCCGCCAGCATGCCCGCCGAGGTCGACGAGCATGTGCGCAAGGAGCTGAACCGCCTGAAGCGCATGCAGGAGGCCAGCCCCGAGCACGGCATGGTGCGCAGCTACCTCGATTGGATGGTGGCGCTGCCCTGGAGCAAGGCGGATCCGGAGGATATCGATATCGCCCGGGCGCGCGCGGTCCTGGATGAGGATCACTACGGGCTGGAGAAGGTCAAGCGCCGCATCCTCGAGTACCTGGCCGTCCGCAAGCTCAATCCCAAAGGCCGCAGTCCCATCCTGTGCTTCGTGGGGCCCCCGGGCGTGGGCAAGACCTCACTCGGCCAGAGCATTGCGCGGGCGCTCGCGCTGAAGTTCGTGCGCGTGAGCCTGGGCGGCGTGCACGATGAGGCCGAGATCCGTGGCCACCGGCGCACCTACATCGGTGCGCTGCCCGGAAACATCATCCAGAGCCTGCGCAAGGCCGGCACCCGCAATCCGGTCTGCATGCTCGATGAGATCGACAAGCTCTCCGCCAGCTTCCACGGCGACCCCGGTGCGGCGCTTCTCGAGGTTCTGGACCCGGAGCAGAACTCGACGTTCCGCGACAACTACATCGCGCAGCCTTTTGACCTCAGCCAGGTGCTGTTCATCGCCACCGCCAATGTCCTGGACACCGTGCCGGGCCCGCTGCGCGACCGCATGGAGATCATCGAGCTCAGCGGCTACACCGAGGAAGAGAAGCTGCAGATCGCCCGGCGCTATCTGGTGCAGCGCCAGCTGAAATCCAACGGCCTCACGGCCGAGCAGGTCGCCATCACTGACGGCGCGCTGGCGCGGGTCATCCGCGACTACACCCGTGAGGCCGGCTGCCGCGGACTTGAACGCCAGATCGGCGCTCTGGTACGCAACGCCGCCATGCGCATCGCGGAGGGGAAAGCAGCCGCGGTCACCTTCGATGCGGAGGACGTGGAGTCGGCACTCGGCCCCAAGCGCTTCGAGAACGAAGTTGCGCAGCGCACCAGCGTGCCCGGGGTCGCCACCGGGCTGGCCTGGACGCCGGTCGGCGGCGACATCCTGTTCATTGAGTCCGCCCGCCTGCCGGGGCACGGCAAGCTCATCCTGACCGGCCAACTCGGCGATGTCATGAAGGAAAGTGCCCAGGCCGCTCTTAGCCTGCTGAAGAGCCAGGCGCCCGAGTTCGGGATTGATGCCGCAGCATTTGAGGACTGCGACGTCCACGTCCACGTGCCGGCGGGTGCCATACCCAAGGACGGCCCGAGCGCCGGGGTGGCGATGTTCGCCTCCCTTGCCTCGCTGTTCCGCGGCCAGCCCGTGCAACCGGATGTAGCAATGACCGGCGAGATCAGCCTGCGCGGACTGGTGCTGCCCGTGGGCGGAATCAAGGAGAAGACGATTGCCGCCGCCAGGGCCGGCATCAAGCGCGTCATCCTGCCGGCCCGGAACCGGCGCGACCTCGAGGACATTCCGGAGAGCACACGGGCGATGCTGGAATTTGTGTGGATCGACCACGTGTCGCAGGCGTTGCCGGTGGTCTTTGGTGCCGGGGAGGCAACGCCACCGCCCCCCAAAACCACAGGCCCTCGTCTCGTTGCCGTGCGTAAACGGCGTTCGCCAACGCCCGCTGGACACCGGCCCGCTGTCTAGGTGAGCAGCTGGTGACGCCGGTCGCGCAGCCCTGAGTGGCTGCGCGACCGGCGCCTCCGCTGAGACACATCCGGTACAGGTTGCCGCGGCGGCAGGCCATGCTGCGAGCCTGCCTGGACCGTCGGCGCACCGCCGTCAGTGCGCTGCAGCCACGTTCTTGATTCCCTTGCGCGCAGCCGATCCGATTCCGATGAGCGAGATGCCGGACATCAGCAGCCGAATTCCGACCAGCGTGCCCACCGCCCATATGCCTGACACCGGGAACTGCCTCCACAAGAGGATTCCCAGCAGGATAGACACGATGCCGCCGAAGATGAGCCACCCCCGGCCGGCTTCCCTGGGCCCGGAAAAGGCGCCACCCAGTTCCACAATACCCGCCACCACGAAGTAGGCGGCCAGCAGCAGCGTCACCGACGCCAGTGCAGCCAGCGGCTGCCGCAGCGTCCATATGCCCGCGATTGCCGTCAGTGCACCGATCACGAAGATCAACAAACCGCGCCCGAACGCTCCTGCCTTGAAGGCAAGAAAGCACTGTGCAATGCCGGCCACCAGCAGCAGTACGCCCAAAATCACCATCAGCGACAAACCCGTCACGAACGGTGCCATGATGGCTAGCAGGCCGGCGACGGCCATCACCGTTCCACAAATTACCGCGTGCTTGGCATGCTCAGAAATTGCGCCTAGTAGACCTTGCTGTGTCATTGCATTTCCCCCTCAGTGGCTGTCGAAGTGAGCGCGGCGGCAACGCATACGGCCGTCCATCAACTACGCCGACGCCGCCATGGGCTCACCTTACTTAGAAGTTAATCAAAGTTAGAATACGTACTTATCCTAAGCTACGCCATGGCATCCACTTTGTGCACCGCCGCACGCCGAGTAGCTTCTAAGCATCCTCGCTTCGCCGTGACCCCATTGGTTATCGCTTGCTCCCCCCGGCCCGCCAGCGCGGGGACGCGGATCCAAATCCAGCTGCTGGGACTGCTGGGCCTGTCGCTCTGCTTGATTGCCGCCTGTGCCTCGCCGGAGCTGCACAGGGGCGATTATCCTGTTACCTCCGCGCTAGCGCCCAGTCAGGCAACCGCTCTTGATCTTGCCATTGCCCCTCTGGAGGCGGCGCACCCGGATGCCTCGGGGTTCTTCCTGCTCGACAATGGGCGTGCTGCCTTTGCGGCGCGCGCACAGGTGACCTCCGAAGCCCAACGCAGCCTGGACGTGCAGACCTATATCTGGCACGCCGATCAGACCGGTAAGCAATTGGCTTACGAGCTGCTGCGTGCCGCTGATCGCGGTGTACGCGTGCGCCTGTTGCTCGATGATCTGGACGCGCGCGAACACAATGACCCACTGCTGGCGCTCAGCACACACAAGAACATCGAAGTCCGAATGTTCAACCCAATGGCCTCCCGGCACGGCACGTGGGGGTACCTAAAGAGCTTCGCCAGTTCTTTTGAACGCCTCAATCATCGCATGCACGCAAAGAGCTGGATCGTCGACAACCGCGTGCAGATTGCCGGTGGGCGCAATGTCGGTGACGAGTATTTTGGCGCCAGCAGTCAAACAAACTTCGCGGACGTCGAACTGTTGATGGTGGGCAATGTGGTGCGCGATGGGTCTGTCGCGTTCGACAGGTTCTGGAATTCCGCTATCGTGGTTTCGATGGCTGATCTAAATCCGGGGTCACGGGAGCCGACTAGCTTGGCGAGCACGCGTTCGGTGCTGGAGGCTGCCAATGAGCAGATCAAAGCCAGTCGCTACGCAGATGATTTGCGAAATGACGAGACCGTAAAGCAATTAGTGCGCGGTGACCTTGCACTGCAATGGGTGACGGACTATCAGCTCGTTGCCGACGATCCGCTGAAGCTGACGGAAACGGGCGTACTCCAGCAGTCGGCTGTGCTGAGCGCACTGCTACCGCGTATGCAGAATGCAAGGCACGATCTTACGATTGCTTCACCCTACTTCGTGCCTGGAAAGAACGGCACTGAACTGCTGGTCGGCCTGGCGCAGCGCGGCGTGAATGTCAAGATACTGACCAACTCCTTGGCGGCCAACGATGTGGCGGCAGTCTATGGCGGCTACTCGAGGTATCGGGAGTCGTTACTGAAGGGCGGCGTTCAGCTTTGGGAGCTAAAGCCTCGCGGCAGCGCACCGGCGGACTTCAGCCTGGTGGGATCCAGCGGCGCCAGTTTGCACGCCAAGACCTTGTCGATCGACGACGCGGCGGTCTTCGTCGGCAGCTATAACCTCGATTTGCGCTCGACGAGCCTGAATGCCGAGATGGGCGTATATGTAGACGATGTCGCACTCGCCTCACGATTCGACGATTTGTTCAAACACGATACCAGCGGCGTACTTGCCTGGCGCGTGACGCTGGTCAACGGCGCCGTGTCCTGGACGGACGGCACCGAAACCTTCAACAGTGCGCCACATGCTTCAACTTGGCGGCGATTCCAGGCGTGGTTGACGCGAGTGTTGCACGTGGACCCCCTGCTGTGAGGCATACCGGCAGCGCCGTGAGGCAGTCCGAGGGCAGCTCCCCCATCGCTAGTTAATCCCGCGGCACCATCTGGGTGCAGCCAAATGGCGCCAGGACCTTGCCAGTCTGCGCATCGCTCACGACCGAATCCCAGACCTAGGTGCTCTTGTCGAGGTGCGCCGGGTTGGCGACGCACTCCACGGAACCCTGCTTCACCGTTCCCAGATCATTCGCCTTCAGCTCAATGGTGGTAAAGCCGATGGCACCGGGCGGCAGGTTGGCGACACGCCCGTAGCCGGCCAGGTATCGGCGAGCGCTACGAGCGGTAACCGTTGGGCGCCATCAGAGCGGCCCGCACCGGCATCCGTGCCTTGACCGCTGCGGCGCTGATCGCACTGATTTCGATCCCTAACAACCTCGGAAGGTGCGGGGCGCCGGCCTATTGAAGTGCTGCCCAGCGTCCGCATCATGTGCGCCACCCAGCGCTGGCCAGTCGGCGTTAGTGCGTCCCCCGAAGCACAAGGGGCGCACCCCGAAAGGTGCGCCCCACACGGCACCGACCGGCAGCGGTCAGTTCAGTGACATTGCCGCCCTGGCCTCTTCTTCGAGCAACCGCTTTTGCTCCTCGGCCGTGAGCTTAGATGGCTCAAGAATAACCATGAACTTCTTCAGTGTGCCGGTGAAGGCGAACGGCATCTTGTCCACGTAGTCCTCCACCACCGGAGTCCCGGTATCCTCACCCACATCGAAGGTTTCATCCAGGGAGAAGCGACCGCCAATCGTCGCGTCGATGCGACCTTCGGCCACCTGTGTGCCGTCGACAAGCAGAACTCCGGTTGCACCCTTGCCGATACCACCGCCGTCGTACTTGAAGGCGAAGCGTACGACATGATTGCCGGGGGCTATCGGTGTGCTTGATGCGATGGAATACTTGTGCTGCGGCTGGTTCGAGCGTGCGTACACGAATCGCGGCTTGCTGTCCTCGACCATCAGCACCCATCCGCCGAAGCGCCCGCCGATGGTGGCCAATACGCCACTGGCACCTGCGGCGGGAATCCCAACTTCGGCTGCCACGGTCCACGAGCCATTCTTGAAGTTCGGCGCAGACCCTTCCGGGATGCGAATCATTCCCGGGTAGTAGGTGAACTCCGACCGCCCGCGCGTCACGCTCGGCCTGATCGCCGGGTCGGCGCGCTTGGCGAAGCTCGAGTCGAGGGGGTACACGTCGTACTTCTTGGCCTCGACGTCAAAGGCCGCCTGGAGCTCGGCCAGCTTGGCCGGGTTCTTCTTGGCCAGATCGGTTGCCTGGCTGAAGTCCTCATTGATGTTGTACAGCTCCCACTTGAAGTCATCCGGATTCGGCTCGGCACCCTGGGTCACCCACGGCGCGCGCAGCGGCGTGGTGCTCGCCATCCAGCCGTCCTTGTAGATGCCGCGGTTGCCCACCAGTTCAAAATACTGGGTGCTGTGCCGCGTAGGCGCCTTTGCGTCATCGAAGGTGTAGACCAGGCTGGTTCCTGCAAAGGGGCTCTGTTTCACCCCATCCATGATGGTCGGAGGCGTTACCCCGGTTGCCTCGTAGATCGTGGGCACGATATCCGTGACATGCGCGAACTGGGGCCGCAGTCCGCCCTTGTCCTTGATGCGCGCGGGCCAGGAGATCACCATGCCGTTACGGGTGCCGCCAAAATGCGAGGCCACCTGCTTGGTCCATTGCATGGGTGTGTCCATTGCCACGGCCCAGCCTACCGGGTAGTGGTTGTAACCCAGCGGGCCGCCCAGCTGATCCATCACGGACAGCAGATACGACAGCGGCTCGGTAACCCCATTGGCAGCGGTAGCGACCTCGTTGGTCGTTCCCTGCATGGTGCCTTCGGCGCTCGCACCGTTATCACCCATGATGTAGAAGACCAGGGTGTTATCCAGTTGCCCGGACTCCTTGAGTTCATCGAGTACGCGCCCGATCTGGTTGTCCGCGTACGCGAGTGCGCCGGCATACACTTCCATCATGTGCGCGTAGAGGCGCTTCTGGTCGGCCGACAAGCTGTCCCACGCCGGCACTCCTGCCGGGCGCTTGGTCAGTTTGGTATTTGCCGGAACCGCGCCGAGCTTGATCTGCCGTGCAAGTGTCTCCTCGCGCACCTTGTCCCAGCCCTGGTCAAACTGGCCCTTGTACTTGGCGATCCACTCCTTTGGTGCGTGATGCGGCGCGTGCGCCGTGCCGGTCGCGTAGTACAGGAACCAGGGCTTGCTCGGTGTCAACGCGTGCTGCATCCTAATCCAGCCGATGGCCTTGTCCGCCAGATCGTGGTCAAGAATGTAGTCGGGATGGCCAAGGTACGGACCTGGCTCGACTGGCCGAGTGTTCTCAAAGAGGGCCGGGTGCCACTGATCGGTGTCACCACCCAGGAAGCCGTAAAAGTATTCAAATCCCAAGCCGCTCGGCCACAGGTCGAAGGGTCCTGCCTGACTGGACATCCAGTCCGGAACGTTGTGCATCTTGCCGAACCACGAAGTATTGAAGCCGTTTTCCCGCAGACCCTGCCCCACGGATCCGGAGCTCTTGGGGATCAGTGAGTCGTAGCCCGGGTAGCCGGTCGCCATCTCGGTGATGACACCGCTGGCATTGGTGTGGTGGTTGCGCCCAGTGATCAGGGCTGAGCGGGTGGGCGAGCACAGCGCGGTGGTATGGAATGCGTTGTAGCGCAGACCGTTGTCGGCGAGGCGCTGGAAGCTCGGCGTCTGGATTGGGCCGCCGAAAGTACTGGTGGCGCCGAAACCCACGTCGTCCGTAAGGATCAGCAGGACGTTTGGCGCGCCCTTGGGGGCTTCCAGTCCTTTAGGGAAATCGGGCGTGGAGTCCTTGGCCGTGCGTGCAATGGTCCCCTGGAAGGGAGCCGTGGGTTTGGGAAGCACAACCTCCTGAGCGAAAGTCACCGCCCCGAACACCACTGCCGTCAGCGAGGCGAGCGTCAATCGGACAACACCGAAGCTTCTCATGAATTTTCCCTGTAGTGATTCCAACATCTTCCAGTCTGGCATCCCATCGGAAGTTACCGCATACGTACTTTCCGCATGAGCCGCGCCGCGGCCTGCAGTGGGATGCGAGAACGGGCCTTACGCCGCCTGGTAATGCGCGCTGACGGCAAAGCTGGGGCGGCGGCGACGACGGGCCCGGATCGATCCGGGGTCAATACCGCCTAGGGAGCGCGCCGCTCCAATTGCTGCAGCAACTGCGCGCCGCTGGGATCCGCCGGTGCCATAGTCACGTAACGCTCGGCGTAGCGCCGCGCCCCTACCACATCCCCCGACTCCGCTGTCAGGCTCGCAAGTCCCAACAGCACTTCACGGTTCGCGGGAAAGCGTCCGGCTGTGCGCCGCAGCAGTTCCAGCGCCGGCGCGATCTTGCCGGTGGAATACAGTCCCACCGCATACACATAGGCGTAGTGCGCATTGTCCGGCGCAAGTTTCATCGCCCGCCCCATCAGCGACAGCGCCTCTGCGGTTCGGTGCTGCCGCACCCGCAGCAGGCCCTGGGCCAGGGCGACTGCGGCGCTGTTGGGGGCGACGTGCGCGCCTTGCAGCAGCCAGCTGTCAGCCTCCTCGTCGCGACCCAGCGCCCGGTTAAGATCAGCGAGGTTCACGTAGGCAGGCACGAAGCCCGGCCAGAGCCGTAGCGCCTGGCGATACTCCTGCTCGGCCACCGGCGCGTCCCCTTGTCGGGCGTACAGGTTGCCGAGGGCCAGGTGAGCTTCGGGGCGATCGGCATTGAGCCTCTGCGCCGCAAGGAACTCATCCAGCGCGGTCGTGTAGTCGTGCCGCGCCTCAGCCGAAATATCCCGTGGCAGCGCATCGACGAGTTCACTGGCCGCCGTGATGCGTATCCCCCGTACCGGATCGCGCAACAGGGGCGCAAGGGCCTGCCAACGGGTCGACGCATCGGCGGCGGCCAGCAGTTCCACCGCAGCCAGGCGAATCAGCCCATCTGCCGAACGCAGCCCGACCTGCGCGGCGGACAGCGCGTCGGAATCGATGTAACCGGCGAGTTCGCGCAGCGCCGTGGCGCGCGCGATACCCGGGCTTGTCGGGTCCACCGCCAGCGCGAGCAATTCCTGGGCCGCCGTTGCACCCTGGCGCCGCGCATCGCTGAGCGCCTGCGTGAAGTGCTGGTAGCCCGGATGAACCTCGCCGTACCAGGCGGCGGCAGCTTTGGCCGCCCAGGCAGCTGAGCGGTTCTGGTGGCAGTCGTTGCACGCATTGGGGGTGCCATAGACTACCGACTCGTCCGGACGCGGCACACGGAAGCTGTGATCGTGACGTCGGTGCACCACCATGTAGGTCCGCACGGGCATGTGGCAGGCAGGACAGCGACTTTCATCCGACTGCTCCTTGTGGTGGTGGTGAGCGGCTGAGCCATACTTACTCAGCGAGTGGCACAGGCCACACACCTCCTGGTCAGTCACCCGCAACTTCTGGCTGTGGGGGTCATGACAATCCGTACAGGTCACGCCCGCGGCAAACATGCGGCTCTGCAGGAAGGAGCCGTAGTTGTACACCTCGTCCTGCATCTGACCGTCGGCGGTGTACAGGCCCTCCTCCAGTAGGGCGACCTGGTGCGTGTCGCCCAGTGGCTTGCCGGGCTGCCAGTCCTCGGAAATCTTCCCCGCGCGCGAATGGCAGCGTCCGCAGGCCTCGATCTCGTCCGTATTCCCCCGGGCCCGCGAGCGGTGCGAATTGCCGGTGGCGGGGTCCAGAATCCATGAAGCACCCTGCCGATCATCAAAATGTGCGAGCAGGCCATCCTCTTTCCCCGCCGCATACGCCCTGCCCTGCTCCCGGGAAGCAGCCCACCTCAGATGCGCCGAGCCTGCCCCATGGCACGCCTCGCAGCCCACGCTGAGATCTTTCCAGCTCGTGTGGAAGGTATTTGCCGCTGCGTCGTAGTTCTTTTTCAGGTCCGTCGAGTGGCACTCGGCGCACATGTAGTTCCAGTTCTGCTGCCGGTTGGTCCAATGCAACTCGTCGCCCCCATGGATGTTCTCCCGTGGATAAAGGTGCATCCAGCGCTGACCGCCTTGCAGCGCCGGCCGGGAATCCCAGGCGATTGCCAGGGCCTGCAAGCGCCCGTCGGGAAAGGCCACCAGGTATTGCTGCAGCGGATAGACACCAAAGGTGTAGCGGATCTCGAACTCGTGCAGCTTGCCGTCAGCACCGTCGGTATTGATGAGGAACTTGCCGTCCCTGCGGTAAAGACGTGAAGTGATGTCGAAATGCGAGACCTTCACGTCGCGAAAGTCACCCAGCACGGTGGCATCAGACGCCTCCTGCATGGCAAGCTGGTGATGCGACCCGACCCAGGAGCGGTACTGCGGCTCGTGGCATCCCTTGCAAGCCTCTGTGCCGACGTAGCTCGCCGGCTCAGCGGTAGTCGGGCGTTCGGTGACCGGCGGTAGTGACAGCGGGCGGGTCGGCCGCAGCAGGTACATGGCTATCGCGATCGCCAACGCAACCACGCCAATAAGCAGGAACTTGCGGCTCATCAGAAGCATGTGAGTGTGTCCCTGCGGCTGCCGGCTTTATAGCTCACCCACCACGCCGGCTTCAAATACCGCGGCGCGGGCGCTCAGGGCCGCACCCATGGAATTCAGACCGTAGAGCTCAGGGTTCTCTACTGGCCGACGATCGCATCCGTGCCTTCGACGCTTGCCGGGGTGTCGGTCTTCAGCGCGTCCCGCTCGGCCTGACGTGTCATCACGATGATACTGATGCGGCGATTGATGGGGTTGCGCGGATCTGTCCGATCGAAAAGCACCGACGAAGACAGGCCGACCACACGGGCGGTCTTGTCAGTCGACAGCCCGGCTGCCTCGAGTGCGCGCCGGGCAGCGTTTGCCCGCTCGCTCGACAGGTCCCAGTTGGTGCGGCCGCTGGCACCGGCGTAGGGCGCGGCGTCGGTGTGCCCGGTGAGGCTCAGGCGGTTGGGAACGGTATTGAGGTAGCGGGCCAGCTCGGTGAGGATGGCCTCCGTGTAGGGCTTCAGGTGCGCGCTGCCGCTGTCAAACATGGGCCGGTTCTGCTGGTCCACGATCTGGATGCGCAGACCCTCGGGCGTGATGTCCAGCAGCAGCTGGTCCTTGAAGGGTGACAGTGCCTGGCTGTTCTCGACGGCCTTCTTCAGATCCTCCATCAGCGAATCCAGCTGCTTGCGCTCGGCCGCGTTGACCGCCTCGCGCGCCACGGCGAGGTCCTCGGACTCGGTGCGCTTTTGCTCGCGAGAGTCAGCCTTGAACTGCGCCATGGGCGGCTGCGGCTTCACGGCAACCGGCGGCCGGCGCTCATCCATGGCGCCATGCAGGTTGATGGGGCTGGTGCTGGCGCCCCCCGGACCGGACATGCCAGGGGCCGGCTTCACGCTCTTGCCCGGCTCCATGCTCGGATTCTTGAAGTAGTCGAAGATGGCGGCGCGCTGGTCCTTGTTTACTGCGGTCACCAGCCACATCACCAGGAAGAAGGCCATCAGTGCGGTCACGAAATCCGCGTAGGCAACCTTCCACGCACCCCCATGATGACCCCCGCCACCGCGCGTGTAACGCTTGACGATGACGATTGGGCGCTCGCCGGTCTTGCGCGCCATGCGGTGTTACCGGGCGTCGGCCGTTGCGGGTGCTGCCGCCGGTTCTGCTGCCGCCGGCGCCTTGTCCTTGTTCTTCAGGCGCGCCTCTAGGTCGTTGAACGACGGGCGTACCTCGCTGAACAGCAGCTTGCGGGCAAACTCGACGGCCACGGAGGGCGCGTACTCGCGCACGCTCGCGACCAGCGCCATCTTCACCACCTCGAAGGCCTTGCCCTCTTCACGAGCCAGGTGCTCCATCGCCGCGGCTATGGGCCCGACGAATCCGTAGGACACCAGGATGCCGAGGAAGGTGCCTACGAGCGCGGCACCCACCTTGTGGCCGATGGTCGCGGTATCGCTGCCCTCGAGCGTTGCCATGGTGTTTACGATGCCGAGCACGGCGGCGACGATGCCGAAGCCCGGCAGCGCATCGGCGACCTTCTGTACCGCGTGCGCAGGTTCGGCGGCCTCGTTGTGGTGCGTTTCCAGCTCGTACTCGAGCAACGACTCGAGTTCCTGCGGGTCCAGGTTGCCGCCGACGATCAGGCGCAGGCAGTCGGTAATGAACTCGACCATGTGGTGATCCGCCAGCACGTGCGGATACTTCTTGAACAGCGCGCTGTCGTGCGGCGCCTCCAGATCGCGCTCGATGCTCATGACCCCGTCGCGCCGCATCTTGGTCAGGATCTCGTACATCAGCTGGAGGAGCGTCACGTAGTGCTCGCGCTTGTAGCGTGGGCCCTTGGGCAGCGACAGGGCGCCGACGAACGCCGCCTTGACGACCTTGGGCGGGTTGCTGATCAGGAAGGCACCGGCGGCAGAGCCAACGATGATCAGGACTTCAAAGGGATGCCAGAGGACGAGGATGTGACCACCCTCGGCGGCAAACCCGCCGAGGATGCATCCTATAACCACCAATGACCCGATTATCTGCAGCATCGCGTCCGGTCCGGCAAAGTTGTCGCCACGTAAGAACTATCGGCCCGTGACCATGAAACCTTAGGAGCCGCACCCCGGTCTTGGCAGGAAGCCGGCACCCCCCCAAAAGGCGCCCTCAGTCGATCTGAAAGACCGTGCCGCCCGCTCCGACCCTGCCCCCGGAGGTCGTACCGTAGAGGCTGCCGTCCGGGGCTTCGATGAGCGCGCCACTCGGCCCCTGTCCGTCGGCGCCTCCCGCGAAGGAGTACACCATCGACTCCGAGCCGCTCAGGGTGAACTGCAGCACCGCGCCGTCACCGTTCGCCCCGCCGTTGCTGGTGAGCACGTACAGGTTGCCATCGCTGGCCTGCAGCGGGTCGCCGCAGGGATTCGTGCCATCCGTGCCCCCACCCAACGAGGCCACCACCGACTCGTCACCGGCCGCGTCCACCTTGATCAACGCACCGGCACCGTTCACTCCGCCGAGGCGCGTGAGCCCATAGAAGCTGCCGTCACTGGCCTGGATCAGGCTGCCGGCCGGGGCTGCCCCGTCCGTCCCGGCGCCGAAAGAATGGAGGATGGTCTCTGCGCCCTGGAGGGTCATGGAGAAGACAGTGCCGCCGTCGTAGTCGCCTCCCGCAGCGGTCATGCCGTACAGGTTGCCATCGCCGCCCTGCACCAGGCTGCCCGAGGGCCTCTGCCCGTCCGCTCCCGAGCCGAAGGAATGGATGACCAGCTCGCCACCGTCAGGGCGGATCATGAACACTGCCCCGAGGCCATAGGCCCCGCCATACATGCTCAATCCGTAGAAGTTGCCGTCGCTGCCCTGGATGAGGCTGCCGTAGGGATACTGCGCTCCGGCGCCGCTGCCGAAGGAATGCAGCACGCTCTCGGCGCCGGCCGGCGTGAGCACGAACACCACGCCCGCATCGAAGGCTCCGCCGTTCAGGGTCATCCCGTAGAAGTTGCCATCGCTGCCCTGGATGAGGCTGCCGTGCGGGTTGGCGCCATCTGCCCCGCCACTGAAGGAGTGCAGCACGGTCTGCGTGCCATCGGGCGTGATCATGAATGCCATGCCGAGATTGAAGGCGCCACCCAGGGAGGTCAGCCCGTAGAAGCTGCCGTCGCTGCCGCGGACCAGACTGCCGTACGGGGTCACCCCGTCACTGGGATCCGCCTGGAACACGTGCAGTACGGATTCGGTACCGGGGACACACGAAACCGCCACGTCACCGACGTCCGCGCTGCCGACCGTGCCGCTGCCGTTAGCCACGCTGCAGGTCCGCGCTGGTGGGTGCGCAGCGACTTTGACGTCATAGCCCGCCCCGCTCGGCAGTGCGACCGGCATGCTGAATTGCATCGCGTTCGCCAGCACGGCGAGGGAATCACCGCCGTTGGTCAGCACCAGCCCGGAGGTGCTGAGTCCACTGATTGACCCTCCCACCGTGAAGCCGCTCGCTCCACACGTGACTATGATGTTCGTCACCGGCGCAGTGCCGACGGTACCGCTGCCATTGCTCAGCGCGCAGGTGAGCCCGACCGGTTGCGTCTGCACCGAGAGGTCATAGCGCGCCCCGGTCGGCAGCAGCATCGATATGGTGAACGCCGTAGCGCCGGCGTCGATCGCGAACTGGTCACGGCCGTCGGTGAGCACCAGGCCTGCCGCACTCAGGCCCGAAACACTCCCGCCCACGGGGTAGGTATTCGGTGAGCAGGCCACGGCTATGGTGTTGACGGCACCGGCGGGCATCGTGCCCGCGCCATTGCCGACCACGCACTGCATGCTCGCGGGCGCGCTCTGCACGCTCACCTGGTAGTGGGTGCCAAACAGCACGCGCCCCGGGAAGGTGAAGCCGGTGGCAAAGGCCGGAACCGCGAGCGTCTCGGCGCCGTTCGCCAGCACGAGGCCCGTGGCCGCGCCGAGCCCGCTCACCGAGCCGCCCAGGGCGAACGGCTGATCGCTGCAGTTGATGACCACGGTGCTGACATCGCTGGCGGGCATGGTGCCGCTGCCGCCGCGCACGGAACAGGCGGCGCCGGCGGGCTGCTGCAGGACGCCCAGTGAATAGCTGCTCGTATAGGCCACCGGCTGCGGCATCATGAAGCTCGTGCTGCCCGCCGGCACGCTGAGGGTGTCAGCGCCGTTCTGCAGTACCAGGCCCGAGGCGTTGAGCCCCTGGACCGTGCCCCCGAGACGGAAGGCGCGGTCCGAACAGGTGACCACGATGTTGGCGACGTTGGCAGCGTTAATCGCGCCGCTGCCGCCGGCGACCGTGCAGGTCTGGCCTCCGGGCGCGGCGGCGACGGTCACCTGATACTGACTGCTGCCCGGCAGTGCGGTCGGGAACGTGAAGGTGCCCCCGCTGGAGACCATCAGGGGGTCCTGCCCGTTGTCCCGCAGCTCCAGCTGCGCACCGGCGGCAAGTCCCGACACTGTGCCGCCGACGGTATACATGCCGCCGGCCGGATCGGAGCCGGATGACCCGCAGCCGCTGAGCAACCCGGTCGCGCAGGCAATAAGGATGAGTCCCCGGCGGATCGAGTGGTCGGACGTGCTGCTGCTCATTAGGACGGCCCTTTTTTGCTGTTGAACACGACTCCGCCCGCGCCCCGCGGCACGTAGAAGTCCTCTGTCATCCGGAGTTAGCGGCCGGGGTCCAGTGAACTTGAACGGGGCGCCGACCCCCGCCGCCGCGGGCCGATTAGGTTCAATGCGCCCGCCCGGCGCCCGTGGTACGCCGCGACTGCCGGCCATGCTGCGTTCCGCCCCGGCAAGCCCTTGCCGGGGTCCACGGAGCGCTCAAGTTCGGCGCCCGCGCGGCCGCTAATTGCTGTAGGCAGTGTCCGAACCCTGCCCGGCAGCCCGAAAGCTGCACATCGCGCTGTTCTTCAGGCGTGTATCGTGGGTACGATCAAGCAGGGTTCGGACACCTACGCGGAGAAGTCCGATGTTCGATGGCGCAAACACAGTCGTCCTCTTCGAGGAACTCGCCTTTCAGGACGTGCTGCCGGTCAGCTGGCGCACGCTGGCCGCGCCCATCGACGCGGAGACGGCGGCGGTCTACGGCGAGCGCAATGTGCGCCTGCTGCAGGCGCGCGAAGCGATGGACCAGCTGGGTCCGGTGGAGAGCACCGACGAAGATTCCCCGCACGCCGCCGCGCTCATCCGGCTCGAACTGAAGGTCAATCTGGTACTCGACCTGGTCGGTCAGATCCTGGCATCCAACCGGCCGCGTCCCGCGGCGGTGCCGGTGCGCTTCAACTCACTCGGGGCGACCTGGCGCAGCCCCGGCACGCAGCTGCCGGAAGCCGGCGCCGTCGGCCTCGTCGAGATCTACCTGCACGAGTGCCTGGCGGAACCTTTGAAGCTCGCCGGGCGCATCGCCAGTGTCATGCCCGACGGTCACATCAAGGCACGCTTCGCCCCCGTCGGTGAAACCGTGGCCGACCTCTTGGAAAAACTCGCCTTCCGCCGCCACCGCCGTCTCGTGGCCGGCAGCCGCCAGCCGCCGCGTTAAGCCGCTTCCGCGGTGCCTGTGACTGCGGTCACAGACACCGTCTGCCCCGCTGGTATCGTCGCGACCAAGTTACGACCTGCGTCACGTCCTAACACCCGCCCGCTGGTGCAACATAATCCCAACACACGAATGATCGCGTACTAACAACAAGTTGAATGTTGAAGGACGACAGGTCTTGATGAACTGCCCCGGGAAGCTCGATCAGTGAGCGCGCTGACACAGCGCTGCCAGCAGGCCGTAACCACGGCCGACCCGGCCGTTCATGACACCAGTGCGCGCCTGCCCACCGGCAGCTCCGCCGCCATCCGTCATATCGGCGCTCTCATCCGCCAGGTCGCCGCACACGATTCCACCGTGCTGGTGCTCGGTGAATCCGGCACCGGCAAGGAAGTCGCCGCGCGCGCCATCCATGACTTAAGTCCGCGCCGGTCGCGGCCGTTCGTGGCGCTGAACTGCGGTGCGATACCGGCCGAGCTACTCGAATCCGAGCTGTTCGGGCATGAAAAGGGCTCCTTCACCGGCGCCATCGCCGCGCGCAAGGGGCGCTTCGAGATCGCCGAGGGCGGTACGCTGTTTCTGGATGAAATCGGGGACATGAGCCCCTCGATGCAGGTCAAGCTGCTGCGCGTGCTGCAGGAACGCGTGTTCGAGCGCGTCGGCAACCACGTGCCGATCCGCTGCAATGTCCGCATCATTGCCGCCACCCACCGCAATCTTGAGGAGGCGATCGGCCGCGGCACGTTCCGCGAGGATCTCTTCCACCGCCTGAACGTATTCCCCATCGAAATGCCGGCGCTGCGCGCACGCGGCCAGGACCTGCCACTGCTGGTCCAGGAATTCATCGAGCACAACGTGAACGAGGGCCGCCCCCGCGTGCAGCTGTCAGCGGCGGCGCTCGAGGTCCTCACGCAGTGCTCCTGGACCGGCAATGTGCGCGAGCTATCCAATCTCATCGAGCGCCTGTCGATCCTGTGCGGGGACCGGCCGGTCGAGGTCGCGGACCTGCCGGCGCGTTATCGCCCTGCCGGGGAGGCCGAGGCGAACCTCACCATGCTGGCGTTCCCTGAGATGGATGCGACCGCCGAGTGTGACTTCATCCCGGGCACCGTCGCGCTGGCGGACAGCCCCGTGCTCACCGACAGCGATGTGCTGCCGCTGCTCGAGGGTGGCTGCCTGGTTCCCGCGGCAGCCCAGTCCGCCGGCTCCGGGACCGCCCTGGCGCTGCTGCCTGCCGAGGGACTCGACCTGCGCGCGCACCTGGCCGCCATCGAGAGGTCCCTCATCGAGCAGGCCTTGCGTCGCAGCCAGGGCACCGTGGCCCAGGCCGCACGGTTGCTGAATCTGCGGCGCACCACGCTCGTTGAGCGCCTGCGCAAGCTTGACCTCGTCGCCGCACTTCCGGAGACGTCGGAAGTTTGACGCCCGCCGCCGGGGCATCCGCGCCCCGAGCGTGATGCAGCGCACGCTTTTCCCCGGATTTCACTCAGGCACGGCTCTTGCAACGCTGCCCTTGTGCGCACCCGTGTCGGGTGCGGGAGGGCCAGATGACCGATGCAGCCGAGGCAGCGACGCCGGATGCGGTAAGCGCGGAACGCCGTGCACCGGAGCCCGTGGCGGTAGCCGAGATCTCGCGGCGCGCGCTCGAGCTTACCCAGCGCGTGGCGGCGAGTGACTGCACGGTACTGATCGTGGGCGCCTCGGGTACCGGCAAGGAGGTCCTCGCGCGCTACATTCACCGGCACTCGGCGCGCGCTGCCGGACCCTTCGTTGCCGTTAACTGCGCCGCGTTGCCCGAGACCATGCTCGAGGCCATCCTCTTCGGCTACGAGCGCGGCGCCTTCACCGGCGCGCACGCCGCCCACCCGGGCAAGTTCGAGCAGGCCCAGCACGGCACACTGCTGCTGGATGAAGTCACAGAAATGCCGCTCTCCCTGCAGGCCAAACTGCTGCGCGTGCTGCAGGAGCGGGAGGTCGAGCGGCTCGGAGGACGCGCCTCGCTGTCCCTCGATGTGCGGGTGCTGGCGACCACCAACCGCCGCCTGCGCGAGGAAGTCGCCGCCGGGCGCTTCCGCGAAGACCTCTTCTACCGGCTGAACGTCTTCCCGCTCAGCCTGGCGCCGCTGCATGCGCGGCGCGAGGACATCCTGCCGCTGGCGATGCAGCTGCTCAGCGCCCGCTGTGCTCCCGGGGCGCGCATCCCGGCCCTGAGCGCCGAGGCCGCCCAGCTGCTGCTCACCTACCCCTGGCCCGGCAATGTCCGTGAACTCGACAACGTATTGCAGCGTGCCCTGATCCTGGTGAGTGGACCGGTGATCCACCCCGAGCACATCCAGTTCGAGTCGCTCACGGAAGACGCGCCCGTCGAGGCGGTAGACACGACCCAGCCGGGCTCGCTGGCCGGATCGCTCGGTGCGCGCGAGCGCGAGACGATCCTCGCCGCGCTGCGCACCGGGAAGAACCGCAGCGCCGCCGCCCAGACCCTAGGGATCAGCGCGCGCACCTTGCGTTACAAGCTTGCACGACTGCGGGAAGCCGGGGTCGTGGTGCCCACCACCTGAGCAGCTCCCGAGCGGTGATCCCATGAGTGATATGCAGATCGCACAGGTTCTCCAGCAGATTCGCTCGCTGTCCGCCCAGGTGCGGCCGGAGGCCACGGCAGCACCCGCGGCACAGGCCGGCGGTGTCAGCGAGTTCGCCCGCCTGCTGCAAAAGGGCGTCGGTGCGGTCAACGAGACCCAGCAGCGCGCCAGCGCGCTCTCGGAGGCCTTCGAGCGCGGCACACCCGGGGTGGAATTGCCGGATGTGATGCTCGAGCTGCAGAAGGCGAGCGTGTCCTTCCGCGCGCTGACCGAGGTCCGTAACCGCCTGGTGACCGCCTACCAGGACATCATGAACATGCCGCTGTGAGCTCACTGACGAGCCCCGGGCCCTTACGCACTTAACTCATCCAACCCGCGACATACACGATGGCGAACGAACTCAAGACCCTGCACCTGGCCTCCACCCTCTCCACCGCCGTGAAGCCACTGATGCTGCTGTTCGGCATCGCCGGGGCGGTCGCGGTCGGACTGATCGTGGTCCTGTGGTCACGTGGACCGAACTACAGTCTGCTGTATGCCAATCTCGGGGCCGAGGACCAGGCGCAGGTCGCCCAGGCGCTCGATGCGGCGCAGATCCCCTACCGCCTGCAGCCAGGCTCCAGCGCCATCGAGGTGCCGACCGATCGGCTGTCAGATGCGCGCCTGAAGCTGGCGGGCCAGGGACTGCCCCAGGGCGGTGGCGGCTTCGCCACGCTCGACAAGGACCCGGGGTTTGGCGTCAGCCAATTCGTCGAGAACGCCCGTTACCAGCACGCCCTGGAGACTGAGCTCGGCCGCACGATCGCCAACCTGCGCCCCGTGGAGGGGGCGCGCGTGCACATCGCCATGTCACGCCAGTCCGCCTTTGTGCGCGATCACCGCGCCGCCAGCGCCTCGGTGTTCGTGCAGCTGAAGGCCGGCCAGCGCCTCGAGCAGCAGCAGGTCCAGGCCATCATCAACCTCGTGGCCTCGAGCATCCCGGAACTGGAGGCCAACCAGGTCACCGTGGTCGACCAGCAGGGCCGGCTGCTGTCCCAGCCTCCCGGTCATGACGAGTTCTCATTGCGCGAGGAGCAGTTCGACCTGGTGCACCGTCTGGAGGACGACTACCGGCAGCGTATCGAGGCACTCCTCACCCCGCTGGTCGGTGCCGGCCACGTGCGTGCCCAGGTGGTGGCGCAGCTGGACATGGCGGTCACCGAACAGGCCCGCGAGCAGTACGCACCGGGCAGCCAGGTCGTGCGCAGCGAGCAGGTATCCGAACAAAGCAGCCGCGACGGCGGGATGGCCCAGGGCGTGCCCGGTGCACTGACCAATCAGCCGCCCGCCGGCGGCGTCGCCGCCCCGCCGCCACCGACACCGGTCAATGCCGCGACGGCGGCGTCCAAGCCGGCGCCGGCGGCGGGCAATGCCGGGGAGCAGGCCGCAGCGGGCGCCCCCGCGCCCACAACGCCCGAGAACGTGACCCACGAGAGCACCCGCAACTACGAGATCGATCGCACGCTGGCATACACGCACGAGCCGGCGGGCAAGCTCAAGCGCCTCACGGTCGCCGTGCTCGTCGATGACGTGCACGCCGCCGACAAGACCGGCAAGGTGCAAAGTACCGCCCTGACCACCGCGCAGATTGAGCACATCACTCAGCTGGTCAAGGATGCCGTGGGCTTCGACCAGGGGCGCGGCGACACGGTGAGCGTGGTGAATTCCGCCTTCGCCGCCGAGGCGCCCGCGCCGGACGGTGACCTGCAGTCGCCGGCCATCTGGGAGCGGCCCCTGTTCCGCGACCTGGTGCGCGTGATCTCCGGCGCGCTCGTACTGATCGTGCTGGTCCTGGCGGTGCTGCGCCCGCTGGTACGCAACCTCCTCACGGCTCCCCGGCGGGTACCCGCCCTGGCCGCCGATGCCGCTGGCGCCACGCCCCTGGGCACTGCGGGCAGCGCTTTACTCATCGATCCGGCCCAGCAGCTAAGCCAGGCGCGCTCGCTGGTGAGCCAGGATCCCAAGCGCGTCGCGCAGGTGCTGCGCGGCTGGGTAGGCACCGATGGCTGAGCAGGCACCAAGCGCGGCCGCCGCCACCCCACCTGCAGCCCCGCCACCGGCGGCCACCGTGGCGGCCCCGGGCCGCAGCGGCACGGAAAGGGCCGCCATCCTGCTGCTGACGCTCGGGGAGCAGGAGGCAGCACAGATCCTGCGGCACATGGGTGCCAAGGAAGTCCAGCGTGTCGGGGTCGCCATGGCCCGCATGTCCAACGTCTCGCGTTCGGACGTCGAACACGTCCTCAAGGAATTCACGGCCAATGTCGAATCGCAGACCTCCGTGGGGGTCGGCGCCGACGAATTCGTACGCAAGGCTCTGGTGCATGCCCTGGGCGAGGACAAGGCCGCCGGCATCATCGACCGCATCAGCATCACGCGCTCGAACAAGGGACTCGAGTCGCTGAAGTGGATGGACGCGCGCTCGGTTGCCGAGCTGATCCGCTTCGAGCATCCGCAGATGATTGCCATCGTGCTGGCCTACCTCGACCAGGACCAGGCGGCCGAGATCCTCGCACTCATTCCCGCGGGCATCCGCGCCGACGTGGTGGTGCGCATCGCGACCCTCGATGGCATCCAGCCCAGCGCGCTCTCGGAACTGGATGACATCATCGAGAAGCAGTGCACCGGCAAGTCCAGCGGCGGCACCTCGGTGCTCGGCGGCGCCAAGGCCGCCGCCGGCATCCTCGCCTCCCTGGAGGCCGGGGCGGAAGGGGCCATCATCGAGGAGATCGGCAAGTCCGACCAGGCGCTTGCCGCCATCATCCAGGACCTGATCTTCGTCTTCGACGACCTCATCGAGCTCGACGATCGCAGCATGCAGGAGCTGCTGCGGCAGGTGCCCGGCGACGAGCTGCTGCTGGCGCTCAAGGGCGTGGACGAGGCGCTGAAGGAGAAGATCTTCAAGAACATGTCGCAACGCGCCGGGGAACTGCTCAAGGACGATCTGGCCGCCAAGGGGCCGGTCAAGCTCGCAGAGGTCGAGGCGGCCCAGAAGAGCATCCTGCAGAACGCACGCAAGCTCGCCGAGGCCGGCACCATCGCGCTGGCGGGCAAGGGCGATGAATATGTCTGAGCCGGCAACCGGCGGGCAGCGCGCCGCGCAACGCTGGTCGCCGCCGCAGGTCGAGGGCGCCCACCCCACACGGCCGCGCGAGTCACGCGGCCCGGGGGTGGCGACAGCGGCCGCCTCGGCCGCCCAGAAGGCCGAAGCCGCCGGCTACGCCGCGGGACTGGCGCGTGCCGAATCCGAAACGAACGCGCGGCTGGCGCAGCTGGGCACGCGCATCGAGCGCCTCGACGCCCTGCTCGGCCAGCTCGCCAATCCTCTCAAGTTGCTGGACGCGGAGGTCGAGCAGACACTGCTGGGGCTGGCACTGGCCATCGGGTCGCAGCTGGCACGGCGCGCGCTGCAGTCCGAGCCCGGCCAGGCGATTGCCCTGGTGCGCGACTGCCTCAAGCAGCTGCCGCTGGGCGCGCGCGAGATCCGCGTACGCCTGCATCCGGAGGACGCCGCACTCGTGCGTGAGAAGCTCGCCACACCCTCAGGGCCCAGCGCCTGGCAGCTGCTCGAGGACCCGACACTCACCCGCGGCGGCTGTCTCATCGAAAGCGAGCACTCGCGGATCGACGCCCGCTTCGAGAGCCGCATGAATGCCATCGTGGCCAGCGCCCTGGGCGATGAGCGGGCAGCTGACCGCCCCGCCGCGGCGACTGATCCCGGCGCTGGGCCTGCGCCATGAGCCCGCCCGCCCCCGCATCTGAGCGGCCCACGCTGTGGGCGCAGCGCCTGGTGCGGCTCAAGGAGCGCGTCGAGGCGACCCCCGAACCGCCCGTGCAGGGAATGCTCACGCGCATGGTGGGATTGACGCTCGAGGCGGTGGGCTGCCAGGCCTCGATCGGCGATCACTGCCAGCTGGCAGGACGTGGCGGCTCCCGCGTCGACGCCGAAGTCGTCGGCTTCTCCGGCAGCCGCCTGTTTCTCATGCCCACCGGCGACAGTCATGGCCTGGGGCCGAATGCGGCGGTGATCCCGCGCTCAGGCGCCGGGACCATCGCCGTCGGGCCCCAGCTGCTCGGGCGGATCATCGACGGCGCGGCGCAGCCGCTGGATGGCTTGGGCCCCCTGGAATGCGCAGCGCGCGTGCGCCTCACGGGCGCGCCCATCAACCCGCTCGCACGGGCGCCGATCAGCGAACCTCTGGATGTGGGCATCCGCTCGATCAATGCCCTGCTCACCATCGGCCGCGGCCAGCGCGTGGGCCTGTTCGCCGGCAGCGGCGTCGGCAAGAGCGTGCTGCTGGGCATGATGGCGCGCTACACCAAGGCCGACGTCATCGTGGTCGGGCTGATCGGCGAGCGCGGCCGCGAGGTGCAGGAATTCGTCGAGCGGATCCTGGGACCGAAGGACCGCACCCGGGCGGTGGTAGTTGCAGTCCCGGCCGATAATCCCCCGCTGCTGCGCCTGCACGGCGCGTGGGTTGCCACCGCCGTCGCCGAGTACTTCCGCGACCAGGGGCTGAACGTGCTGCTGCTCATGGACTCACTCACCCGCGTGGCCCAGGCGCAGCGCGAGATCGGACTTGCCATCGGCGAGGCACCGGCCACCAAGGGCTATCCGCCCTCGGTCTTTGCCCGGCTGCCGCAACTGGTGGAGCGGGCGGGCAACGGCCGGCGCGGCGCAGGCTCCATCACTGCCTTCTACACCGTGCTGACCGAGGGGGACGCGGCGGATGATCCGATCGCGGATGCCGCCCGCGCGATCCTCGACGGCCACGTGGTGCTGTCGCGCCGCATCGCCGAGACCGGCCTGTACCCGGCCGTTGATGTCTCCGCCTCGATCAGCCGCGCCATGCACGAGATCACTCCCGTGGCGCATGTCCGCCTGGCACGCCAGTTCCGCCGTGCGCTGTCCACCTACGAGGACAGCCGCGAGCTCATCAATCTCGGTGCCTACCAGCGCGGCAGCGACCCGCGGGTCGATGCGGCGCTCGCCCTGTGGCCGCAGGTGCAGCAGCTGCTGCAGCAGGACATGCACGAACGCGTCGACCTGGCTGCGAGCCTGAAGGCCCTCGGCGGCCTGTTCCCCGAGGACTCCGCGTGAACAACCGGGGCGTGTCCGCGCCGCGCAGCCGCGGTGAGCCGTGACCCAGCCGCGACTTCTCAAGAGCGCGCAGCAGGTCCTGGAACGCGATGAGCAGCGCCTCGCGCGGGCGCTGGCGGACTGGGAGCGCCAGGTGCGCGAGAACGAAGCCCAGCTCGCCGATCTGGAGCGCTATCGCGCCGTCTATATCCGTGACTTCGACCAGCGTGCCCAGGAGGGCATGAACGGCAGCCAGGCGCGCACCTACCAGACCTTCATCGCGCGCGTCGCACTCGCCGTGAGTGAACAGCAGCAGCTGCTCGCCCGCGCACGCGCCCAGCACGCAGAGGAGCTGCGCAAGTGGCGCCATGCCGCGCGGCGCACTGCCGCCCTGAAACGCATCATTGAGCGACGCGAGCAAGCAGCCCTGCAGCACGCGGAAAGGGCCGACCAGGCCGCAGCCGATGCCCATGCCCAGCGAAACTGGGCCCTGAAAGGAACCCGTCGTGGCAATTAATTCCAGTTCTCCCGTTGCCGGTGCCGCTGCACTTTCCAAGGCCGCCTCGGGCACCGACGCGAAGGGCAAGCTGCCCGCATTCGGACCCGGTACTCCGGTGTATCCCCCGGACCGCCTGCCCCGGCAGCCCCGCAGCGGCAGCACCGCGCAGGCCAGCCCCACACCGGCGGCCGCAAACCCGGGCGTGGCCACGGCGCAGGCCGGCACGTCCCCCGCGGGCGCTGCGGCAACAGCCGCCTCCCCGTGCACTGATCCGCGCGCGCGAGCTCGCGACGAGCAATCCCTTCCTCACGCAGAATCCCGCGGCAGCTGCCGGGGTTGCTGCCAAGCCAACCGCTGCCGCGCCTCCCGGGCGAGCCCGACCCAAGGCGGCAGTGCCAGCGCAGCTGGCCGCTGCGGCGACTCTGCCGGCACAGCCGGCGCTCCCGATCGCCATTGCGTCCGCGGAGCCTGCCCCCGTCTGCGCGGCTGCGGACAGCAGTACCGCGCCAGCGGCCACGGCCGAGGTGTCGCGCGCGGCGCCAGGGGACCTTGCGCCATTCGCCACCGACCTGCCCGTGAACGCTCCGGCGCGCCCGGCGGCACGTGGCCCGGCGCTCCAGGGATCTGCGAGCCCCGATGATAGCGTCCCGGCTGCAAGCCTCGTGGCGCCCGCGGTCACGGACCCGGCCGCACTATTGGTGCCCGGACCCGGGCACGCCGCGCCGGTGAAATTAGCCGTCGCCGCCCAAGCTGACGACCCGTTACCGCACAGCCTCGACACGCCCACCACTAACGGCCCCAGTCCGGCGAACTCGAGCGTCGCGGGCTTCGATTTCACTCCAGCCCACCTGGTTGTCGAGACCCCTGCGGCAGCGGCCGCCCCCGCGGTGCAGACTGCGGTGGGTGCCAGCGGCTGGACGGAGGAAGTGGGCACGCACGTTATCTGGATGGCGCACCAGGGCGTCTCGGGCGCATCCCTGCGCTTGGAGCCGGAGCATCTGGGCCCCCTGGAGGTGAAAATCTCGCTGCACGATTCCACGGCCAGCGTCTGGTTCGGGGCGAACGAGCCTGAAACCCGTGCGGCACTGCAAGCCGCGCTACCGCAACTGAAGGAAATGTTTGCCGCGCAGGGCATGACACTCACCGATGCCGGGGTCTCGCGCGAACCGCCGCGCGACACGCAGCTGCCGCGTGCAGCCACGCAGAGCGCCGCTGGATCTGCGGCGGCGCTGATCGAGCCCTCCCCAGGCCTCCCGGGCGCGCGCCGCGGCTTGGTCGACACCTACGCCTGAACTGCACCCGGGTGAGCCCGGCCGGGGTGCATCGCAACCCCGGCGGGCGTCAAAGTTCCGTCGTCTCCCCCGCGCCGCGGGCCCGCGGACCGACACCTGTCACTGAAACCTCCCGCGCCCCTTCAGCAAAGCGAGCGCCAGTTCACAAATAGCCCGCTGGCATGGGCGTTGCAACAGGCCTCCTGACCGGCGTTGGTGCCGGCATCAGGAGTGACCCGACGATGGCCGACGCAACCACCGCCTCCGCACCCCCAGCGGCCCCCGCCGCCAAGCGCAAGGGCAAGCGCGTCATGCTGCTGGCGCTGGTGTTCGTGTTACTTGCCGGCGGCGCCTCGGGAGCGTGGTGGTGGTGGACCTCGCGCCCGGCACCGAAGCCAGCTGCCGCTCCCGCCCCCCTGCCGCCGCAGTACCTGGCCCTGGATCCGCCGTTCGTCGTGAACTTCGAGGCTGAGCAGGTGGTGCGCTTTCTGCAGGTCACGGTGCAGCTGATGTCCCGCGACCCGCACACGATCGAGCTGCTCAAGAACAATGACCCGATGGTGCGCGACCAGCTGCTGATGCTGTTCGGCAATCAGAAATACGAAGTGCTCTCGACCCGCGAGGGCAAGGAGTCCCTGCGCAAGCAGGCGCTGGAGAGCGTTCGCACCGTGATCGGCAGTGCCGGCGGTCACCCCGAGCGCGTTGAAGCGGTGTACTTCACCAGCTTCGTCATGCAGTAAGCCCGCCAAGACGGTACGCACACACATGACGGCAGAAAAAATCCTCGAGCCCGCCGAGATCGACGCGCTGATCAATGGCGTGGACACCGGCGCCGTTAGCACCCAGCCCCCGGCCAGCCCCGGGGAGGTGCGCGCCTACGATTTCCGCGAACCGCGCAGCATGGTGCACGGGCGCCTGCCGGGCATGGCCCTGATCAACGAGCGCTTCGCCCGCAGCTTCCGCCTGAGCCTCTACAACCTGCTGCGCCGCTCGGCCGATATCACGGTCAAGCCGCTGAAGATTGAGCGCTTCGGCGAGTACATCCAGACCCTTGACACCCCGACCAGCCTGAACCTGGTGCGCTTCAATCCGCTGCGCGGCACCGCGCTCGTGGTCTTCGACCCGATGCTGGTGTTCACGATCGTCGATCACTTCTTCGGCGGCACGGGGCGCTCCTGGAAGATCGAAGGCCGCGAGTTCACGGCTACCGAGCAGCGCATCATCCACATGCTGCTGCGCAGCGTGTTCGCCGACCTGCGCGATGCCTGGTCGCCGATTGCAAACATTGAACTGGAGTACGTGCAGTCGGAGATTAACCCGCAGTTCGCCCCGATCGAGGCGCCCGCGGAAATGGTGCTGGTGAACTCCCACCGGATCGAGCTGGCCGGCGGCGGCGGCGACCTGCACGTGACGCTGCCCTATTCGATGATCGAGCCGCTGCGGGGGACCCTGGACAGCGGTCCTGCCAACAACCGCGTGGAGCGCGATCCGCGCTGGAGCGGCGCGCTGCGCGAGGAGATCGAAGAGGCCGAAGTCGAGCTGCGCATGCTGCTGGGCAACACCTCGCTCACCCTCGCGGACCTGCTCAACCTGAAGCCCAACGACGTCCTGCCGTGCGATTTTGAGGGCAAGGTGACCCTGTGCGCCCAGGACCTGCCGGTATTCCGCGGCAGCTTTGGCCTGTCGCGCGGCCAGCAGGCCATGAAGATCGAAGAGCGTCTGCGCCGCCCCGCCCCCGTACACGAAGCACTGAGTGAGAAAGCCTGAGGTCAACCATGAACGCTCCTGCTGAAGCCGCGCGCGCCGCGGAATTTGAACAGATCAAGGATGACGGGCCGCCGGCCGCCGGCGACGTGAACCTCGAGGTCATCCTCGACGTCTCGGTGACGCTGTCGATGGAGGTGGGCCGCACCCGCATCCCGATCCGCAACCTCCTCAAGTTCAACCAGGGCTCCGTGGTGGAACTGGACCGCGCGGCCGGCGAGCCGCTCGATGTCTATGTCAACGGCACCCTGATCGCCCACGGCGAGGTGGTCGTGGTCAACGAGAAGTTCGGCATCCGCCTGACCGATGTCGTCAGCCCCGCCGAGCGGCTGCGCAAGCTGCGGTGAACCCGATGTTCGCATCCCCGCAGGCCATGCCGGCCGCCCACGCCGGCGGCATCAGCGAGCTTGCCCACGTGGTCGTGGCGCTGTTCCTGGTGCTGGGGGTGGTGCTGGTGCTTGCCAAGGTGGTGCGCCGCGCACGCGGCGCGGGCGCACGGGGTGCGCAGTTGCTGGAAGTCCTCGCCGAGGTATCCCTCGGGGCCAAGGAGCGCGCCGTGCTGATGCGCGTCGGGCGCACCCAGGTGCTGGTGGGAGTGGCTCCCGGACAGGTGCGGCCGCTGCACGTGCTGGCCGATCCGCTCGAACCGGCCGCGCCGGAATCCACCCAAGCCTCCGCAGTCACCTTCCAGGCGCTGCTGCGCCGGAGTCTTGGTCGATGAGCCTGCCGCGCGCCTTGCTGCTGGCCATCGCCGCACTGCTGGTCCCGGCGGCCGTCGCGGCCGAGCCGGGCCTGCCGGCCCTGACCGTGCACACGCTGGCCGGGGGCGCCCAGAACTACAGCCTGAGCCTGCAGCTGCTGGCACTGATGACGGCGCTGACGGTGCTGCCGGCGCTGCTGCTGACCATGACCGCCTTCACCCGTATCGTCATCGTGCTTGGCATCCTGCGCCAGGCGATCGGCGCCGGACAGACCCCGCCGAATCAGGTGCTGCTCGGACTGTCACTGTTTCTGACCTTCTTCGTGATGACACCGGTCGTGAACCGGATCAACGAAGTTGCCGTGCAGCCCTACAACGCCGGCACGATCGAGGCCAGCGTCGCCCTCGAGCGCGCCGTCGTGCCGCTGAAGAAGTTCATGCTCAGCCAGACGCGCGAAACCGACATCGCGACCTTCGTGCGCATCTCCGGCGGCAACGGCTTCGCGACCCCGGACGACGTCCCGCTGTCGCTGCTGATCCCGGCGTTCCTGACCAGCGAGCTGAAGACCTCGTTCATGATCGGCTTCCTGCTCTACATCCCCTTCGTCATCATCGACCTGGTGGTGGCCAGCGTCCTCATGTCGATGGGCATGATGATGCTTTCTCCGGTGCTGATCTCCCTGCCCTTCAAGCTGATGCTGTTCGTTCTGGTAGACGGATGGGCGCTGGTCATCGGCACCCTGGCCTCGAGTTTCTACTCATGACGCGCCCGGAGGAGCACCCGTGAGCCCCGAGACCGTCCTGAGCATCGGCAGCCGCGCGCTCGAGATCACGCTCCTGCTGGCCGCACCACTGCTGCTCGTGGCCCTGCTCACCGGCCTCATCGTGGGCGCGTTCCAGGCTGCCACCCAGATCAACGAAAGCACCCTGTCCTTCATCCCCAAGGTCCTCGCGGTCGCCGCGACGCTGGTCATCACCGGGCCGTGGATGCTGAAGGTCCTGGTCAGCTACACCCGCGAGCTGTTCGAGAGCATTCCCGGGCTCATCAATTGATCCGCACCCGTAACAGCCCATCCACTTCCATGATCACCCTCAACCCCGATCAGATCGCGCACTGGCTGCTGCAGCTGTTCTGGCCGTTTGTGCGCATCGGCGCCTGCTTCATGGTCGCGCCCCTGTTCGGAGCGGCCATGGTGCCTGCGCGGGTGCGCGTGGTGCTCGCGGCCGCCATGGCCGCGCTGATCGCCCCCCTGCTGCCCGCGCTGCCGGCCGTGTCCCCTCTTTCGGGCGCGGGGCTGCTGATCACCATGCAGCAGGTGCTCATCGGCGTCGCGCTCGGGTTCTGCCTGCAGCTGGCCTTTGACGCGGTGACCCTGGGCGGACAGATGCTGGCCAACAGCATGGGTCTGTCCTTCGCCTTCAACCTTGATCCCCAGCGGGGCGGCTCCAGCAGTACTCCGGCGCTGGGGCAGCTGTTCACGTTGCTGGTGGTGCTGACCTTCCTCGCCCTGAACGGCCACCTCAGGCTCCTTGAAACCCTGGTGCAGAGCTTCTCCACGCTGCCGATCGCGGTTGACGGCCTGGGCGCGGCGGGACTCCACAACGTGGTTTCCTGGGGCAGCTACCTGTTTGCCGGCGCGCTGGCGATCGCACTGCCGGGCATCACCGCCTTGCTGGTGGTGCACCTGGCTTTCGGCGTGGTGAGCCGTGCCGCCCCGGCACTGAATCTGTTCGCGGTCGGCCTGCCCGTCTCGCTGCTGTGCGGCCTGGTGGTCATTCTTGCCGGGCTGTTTGCGGTCCAGGCAACCTTCACCCAGGGACTCGAGCAGGCCTTCCGCATGCTCGCGACGCTCATCGGGGCGCCGGAGTAAGCCATGGCTGAGAAGGACCAGGAAGGCACTGAACAATCAACCGCCAAGCGCCGCGACAAGGCGCGCGAGGACGGCCAGATCCCGCGCTCGCGTGATTTGAGTTCGGCGGCGGTCCTGTTCTGCAGCGCCGTCGCGCTGAAGATCGCCGGTCCCTACAGCGGCGCCCAGCTGCGCGAGCTGCTGGGCAGCGGCCTCGCCGTCCCCCGCGCCCAGGCACTGGATGATTCGCGCGCGCTCGAGGCGATCGCCAGCGCCGCCGCCCACGGCCTGAGCGCCTGCGCGCCCGTGTGCGCCGTGTGCCTGGCGGCTGCGATTGCCGCGCCGCTGGCGGTCGGCGGCTGGAACTTCACGTTCCGGGCGCTGGTCCCCGATCTGACGCGTCTTAACCCCCTCGCCGGCTTCGGGCGCATGTTCTCGGCGCGTGGCCTGGTAGAGCTGGTGAAGGCGTTTCTGAAGTTTCTGCTCATCGCCGCCGTCGGTGCCGCCGTGCTCTGGCATGATGCACCAGCCATCGCCGCCCTCAGCCGCGGTTCCACGGAATCCGCCCTCGCGAGTGCGGCCTCCCTGATCGCTGATGCGTTTCTCACCCTGGCCGGCTCCGTGGCGCTCATCGCCGCGATCGATGTTCCCTGGCAGCTTTGGCAGCATGCCCGGCGGCTGCGCATGACGCGCACCGAGGTGCGCGAGGAGATGAAGGAAAGCGAGGGCGCTCCGGAGACCAAGGGCCGCATCCGCAGCATCCAGCGCGAGCTCGCCCGCCGCCGCATGATGGCCGACGTCCCCAAGGCCGATGTCGTGGTGGTCAATCCGACCCATTACGCCGTCGCGCTGCGCTACCTGGAATCGCGCATGCGCGCCCCCGTGGTGGTGGCCAAGGGCATGGATCTGGTGGCCGCCCGCATCCGCGCCGTGGCCGAGGAACACCGCGTACCGATCTTCGAGGCACCGCCGCTCGCGCGCGCACTCCACCGGCACGTCGACATCGGTGCGGAAATCCCCGCCTCCCTGTACGTGGCGGTGGCCCAGGTGCTGACCCATCTCGCGCAGGTGCGCAGCGCTGCGCGCCACGGCTACGCCGCGCCGCCGCCGCCGAATCTCGAGCTGGACGTCGGAGCTGACGCATGAGCGAGGCGACGACCGCTGCCAGGCCGGGGTTCGCGGACGTGCTGCGTCATGGCGTCGGCGTGCCGGCCGGGGTGCTGGCAGTGCTGGCGATGCTCGTGCTGCCGCTGCCGCCGATGGCGCTGGATGTGCTGTTCACCTTCAACATCGCCCTGTCGATCGTGATCGTCATGGCGGTGTTCTACGTCAACCGCCCGATCGACTTCGGCACCTTCCCGACGGTGCTGCTGCTGGCGACACTCCTGCGGCTGGCGCTCAACGTCGCCTCCACCCGCGTGGTGCTGCTCAACGGGCATTCCGGCTCCCAGGCCGCCGGTCACGTCATCAAGTCATTCGGCGAATTCGTGATCGGCGGCAACTTTGCCGTCGGCGTGGTGGTGTTCGTGATCCTGACGATCATCAACTTCGTTGTCGTCACCAAGGGCTCGGGGCGCATCTCCGAGGTGAGCGCGCGCTTCACCCTGGATGCGATGCCCGGCAAGCAGATGGCGATCGACGCTGACCTGAACAGCGGACTCATCACCCAGGACGAGGCGCGCGTGCGACGCGTGGAGGTGCGCTCGGAGGCGGACTTCTACGGCGCGATGGACGGCGCCAGCAAATTCATCCGTGGCGACGCGCTTGCCGGGATCATGATCCTGTTCATCAACATGGTCGGCGGGCTCGCCATCGGGACCATGGGTCATGGCATGGGCCTGTCTGCCGCCGCGCGCACCTACACGCTGCTGACCATCGGCGACGGCCTGGCCGCGCAGCTGCCGGCGCTGCTGCTCTCCACGGCCGTGGCGATCATCGTGACACGCATGTCGCGCCCGCAGGACGTCGGCGGTGAGTTGCGCCGGCAGCTGTTCGGCAACCCCAGGTCACTGAGCGTCGCCGCCGCGCTGCTGGGGATCATGGGCCTGATCCCCGGGATGCCGAACCTGGTGTTCCTGCTGTTCGCGCTGTTCTGCGGAACGCTTGCCTGGGTACTCGCGCGGCGCGGCGCCGCGCCGCCGCCGCCGGCCCCCGCGCCGGCCCTGCCGGCGGCCGCCAGCGAGAGTCGCGAGCTGACCTGGGATGACGTACCCCCCGTGGACCGCGTCGGGCTCGAGGTCGGCTACCGCCTCGTGCCGCTGGTCGATTCCAAGCCACGCGGCGATCTGCTGGCCCGGGTGCGCGGCGTGCGACGCAAGCTCTCGCAGGAGCTGGGATTCCTCATTCCCGCGGTGCACATCCGCGACAACCTCGACCTGCCGCCGAACAACTATCGCATCACCCTGGGCGGGGTCTCACTCGGCGAGGGCGTCATCTATACGGACCGCGAATTGGCGCTGAACCCGGGGCGGGTATTCGGTCCCCTGCAGGGTATGGCCGTGCGCGACCCGGCCTTCGGCATGGAGGCGATCTGGATCGAGCCCGCCGCGCGCGATCACGCCCAGACGCTCGGCTATACCGTGGTGGATCCCAGCACGGTCATTGCCACGCACCTGAGCGCCTTGCTGCAGACCCATGCCCACGAGCTGCTCGGCCACGAGGAGGTCCAGCACCTGCTCGACGCGGCCGCCAAATCAGCGCCAAAGCTGGTCGAAGAGCTGGTGCCGCGTGTACTGCCGCTCGCCAGTCTGGTGCGCGTACTGCAGGGACTGCTCGCCGAACGGGTACCGCTGCGCAACATGCGCACCATTCTGGAGACGCTCGCCGAGCATGCCCCGCGCACGCCCGATCCGGCCGTGCTCCAGGGCCAGGTGCGCATCGCACTCGGCCGCCAGATCGTGGCCGACATCGCCGGCGCCGCCCAGGAGATCCCGGTCATGTCGCTGGATGCGGAACTCGAACGCCTGCTGAGCAGCGCGCTGGCGGCCGGTCCGGGATCGGCGCTCGAACCGGGCCTGGCGGAGAAGCTCAGGCAGCGCCTGGCCGAATCCACGCAGCGCCGCGAGCTGGCAGGCGAGCCGGCCGTGCTGCTGGTGGCGCCACCGCTGCGCTCTGCGCTGGCCGGCTTTGCCCGCGCCAGCGTCCCCGGATTGCATGTGCTGGCGTGGAACGAGATTCCTGACAACCGCCGGGTTCGCCTGGTGAGCACTGTGGGTCGCTGAACGACGGATTTGTGGGAGAAACGCGATGAGAATCATTCGTGAGGTTGCACCGACCACCCGCCAGGCGCTGCGCGGCATCCGCGAGCGCCTGGGCGAGGATGCGGTCATCCTTTCCTCGCGGCGTGTTGCCGAGGGCGTGGAAATCACCGCCGGGGCGGATGTGGACGAACTGCCGGCCGCGCCCGAGGCGGTCCCTGCGACCGCCCCGTCTGCCGCAAGTCCGGCTGCCGCGGCACTGCCGCCCGCTGCGCCTGCAGCGGCCAGCCTCAACACGGTCGCCACCGCCGGGGTCAGCCTGCCGCCGCTTTCGGACACTGTCGGCGAGGAACTGAAGTCCCTGCGGTGCATCCTGGAGACGCAGCTCGCACAGCTGGCCTGGAATGACCTCACGCGGCGCCTGCCGGTTCACGCCGAGCTGCTGCGTGAACTGACCGAGCTCGGGCTGGCGCGCGATCTGGCCACGCGCATCACCGAACAGCTGCCCCCGGAGGTGGATCTGCCCCATGCGCGCCGCTTTGCCTTCACCGCTTTGGCGCAGTACCTGCCGGTGAGCCCCGGGCGCTGGACGGATGATGGCGGCCGCGTCGCCTTCATCGGCACCACGGGGGTCGGCAAGACGACCAGCCTGGCGAAGATTGCCGTGCGCTGGGCGCTGCGCCACGGCGCTCGTGAGCTGGCACTGGTCAGCACTGATTCCACGCGCATCGGTGCGCAGGACGAGCTGCGCGCCCTGGGTCAGCTGCTGGGCGCGGCCGTCTACGTGCCGGAGCGTTTCGAGGACCTGCCGACGCTGCTGGCGCAGTTGTCCCAGTTCCGCCTCGTACTCATCGACACCCCGGGGGCCAGCGTGCGCGATACCGCCTTCCCCAGCCGTCTTGGGGTGCTGGCCAACAACACCTCGCTCGTCGAGTCGGTCCTGGTGCTCTCGGCGAACACCCAGGCCGCGGCGCTCGAGGAGGTGCTGCGGCGCTTCGAACCTGCCCGTCCGTCCAGTGTGCTGCTCACCAAGCTCGACGAGGCGGCCAGTCTCGGCGGGTCGCTGTCGGCTTTGATCCGGGCGCAGCTGAGCCTGTGCTACGTGAGCGAGGGCCAGCGCATTCCCGAGGACCTGCGCCCGGCACGCGCGCTGGACCTGGTGTCGCGCGCGGTGTCGCTCGCCAAGGAAAGTGGTGCCAGCGCGGACGAGGACCTGCTGCGGCGGCGCTTCGGCAAGGTGAGCCATGTCAGCGCCTGAGCTCAGCGTGATCCGCAACTCGCGCCTCGAGCACCTCACCCGCCCCGTGCGTGTCACCGCGGTGACCGGCGGCAAGGGCGGCGTCGGCAAGACCAGCGTGGCGGTGAATCTGGCAACCGCGCTCGCCCGGCGCGGCCGGCGCGTGTTGCTCCTGGATGGTGACCTCGGCCTGGCCAATGCCGATGTCCTGCTCGGACTGTCCCCGGCCTACACCCTGGCGCACGTGCTCGCCGGCGAGCGCACGCTGGAGGAAGTGCTCATGGATACGCCGCAGGGCTTCCAGTTGCTGCCCGCCGCCTCCGGCTGTGCCGACCTTGCGCAGATGGGTGCCGAGGAGCACCTGGCGCTGGTGCGTGCCTTCAGCAGCCTGCCCGTGCAGCTGGATCACTTGATCGTGGATACCGCCCCGGGTCTGTCCCATGGGGTCCTGCAGTTCTCGCAGGCCGCGCAGCACGTGCTCATCGTGTTGTGCGATGAGCCGGCCTCGCTAACAGACGCCTACGCACTGGTCAAGGTACTCAGTCGCAGACACGGGGTGCGCCGCTTCTTCGTACTTGCCAACCAGATGCATGGCGAGCGCACCGGCGCACAGCTGTTCGAGCGCTTCGCCCGCGTCACCGCGCGCTTCCTGGACGTCACCCTCGAATTCGCCGGCGAAGTGCCCACGGACGAAGCCGTGCGCCGCTCGGTGCGCGAGCAGCGCACGGTCCTGGAGGGCTATCCGGGCAGCCCCGCCGCGCGCGCATTTAAGAAATTGGCCGCCTATGCCGATACATGGCCAATACCACAGGGTCCGCGCGGCCATATCGAGTTCTTTGTCGAGCGCCTGGTGCAAGGCGGGCGCAGCCGGCCGGTAGCCGTGCCATGAAGGCCGCCAGCCGATACGCGACGGCGCCGGAGGCGCGCAAGGCCAGCGACGAACTGATTGTGCGGCATGCGGAGCTGGTCAAGCGCATCGCCTATCACATGGCCGGTCGCTTGCCGCCGTCGGTTGACGTGGACGATCTGATTCAGGCGGGCATGGTGGGCTTGATGGAGGCAGCGACCAACTGGTCAATGAATCGCGGCGCAAGCTTCGAAACCTACGCGGGCATCCGCATTCGCGGGGCGATGATTGACGCGCTGCGCAAGCTCGACTGGGCGCCGCGCTCGGTGCACCGCCAGGCGCGCGCGGTCGCCGCCGCCGTGCGCGAGATTGAACAGAGCACTGGCCGCGAGGCCCGCGATGCCGAGGTGGCACAGCACATGGGCCTGACGCTCGAGGACTATCACCAGGCGCTGCAGGATGCGGCGGTGTGCCAGCTGGCAAGCCTTGAGGACAAGGCCGGCGATCACTTCGCCGACGATGCCGACCCGTTCCGGGATGCCGCCGACGACCAGTTCCGCGCCGCACTGACGGGCGCGATCGGCAACCTGCCGGAACGCGAGCGACTGGTGATGTCGCTGTACTACAGCGATGGGCTGAACCTGAAGGAGATCGGTGCGGTGCTGGAAGTGACCGAATCGCGCGCCTGCCAGCTGCACGGCCAGGCGCTGACGCGCCTGCGGGCGCGGCTGACCGACTGGCGCGAAGTCGCACCGGAGTCAAAATCGTGAACCGTCCTGGACGCCGGATGGACAGCACTAAGCGCAGCTCGAACGGAATGCCATGGACTTCCTGAGCATCACCGGCCTGATACTCGCGCTGGCGGCGGTACTCGTGGGTGCGGTGCTCAAGGGCGCCGGCGTCATGGCGCTGGTCTCGGCGGCCGCGTTCATGATCGTGGTGGTTGGCACCATCGCAGCGATCCTGATCCAGACACCCTGGGGGGTGATGCGGCGCGCGCTCGCCATCTTCTCCTGGGTGGTGCGGCCGCCAACGGCGGACGGGGAGAACCTGATCAGCAAGATCGTCGAGTGGAGCAATACCGCGCGCAAGCAGGGCCTGCTCGGGCTCGAGTCGCAGATCGAGCGCGAAAACGACGACTTCATGAGGAAGGTGCTGCAGCTGGTGGTCGACGGCAGCGAGCCGGACAGCATCAACAACGTCATGAACGTCGAACTGCAGTCCCGCGAGCACGCGGACCTGACGGCCGCCAAGGTCTTCGAGGGCATGGGCGTGTATGCCCCGACCCTGGGCATCATCGGCGCAGTGCTCGGGCTGATGGCGGTGCTGCAGAACCTCGCCGACCCCAGCCGGCTCGGCCACGGCATCGCCGCGGCCTTCACCGCGACGGTCTACGGTATCGGCCTCGCCAACCTCTTCTTCCTGCCCGTGGCGGCCAAGCTCAAACTCATCATCCAGCGGCAGACGCAGCTGCGCGAGATGGTCATCGACGGCATGCTCTCGATCGCCCAGGGCGAAAATCCACGCGCCATCGAGGCCAAGCTCCAGGGCTACCTCCACTAGGAACCTCACATGCACCGCCGCGGACGCCGCCATGAAGAACACGTCAACCACGAGGGCTGGGCCATCCCCTATGGCGACCTGATCACCCTGCTGCTCGCCTTCTTCGTGGTGATGTACGCGATTTCATCGGTGAACGCGGGCAAGTACCGCGTGCTCTCGGACTCGCTGTACGCCGCCTTCCGCGGCACGCCGCGTACCATCGAGCCGATCGAACGCGGCGAGAAGGAGCTCGGTTCCCGCACCGACCTGCAGCAGCACCTGTTCAAGGGCGCCCCGCACTCGCTCATGGCGCCGCCGGCAGTGAAGCCGGCCGCGGCGATCCCCGCCTCGGTGGCCGCCCACAGTGCCGCCCTCGCCCAGGCCTCGGCGGCCCTTGCCCACGTCGCCGACCAGGTGGAAGAGGCCATGCAGGATCTCGTGCGCCGCAAGGTCGTGACCGTGCGGCGCACCGACCTTTGGATCGAGGTGGAGATCCGCGCCGATATCCTCTTTCCCAGCGGGGTCGCGCAGCTGTCGCCCAATGCCGCCGGCGTCATCGACCAGCTCGCCGGGGTCCTCGCCCCCCTGCCGAACGCCATCCGCGTGGAAGGTCACACCGACAACGTCCCGATCCGCACCGCGGTGTTCTATTCCAACTGGGAACTCTCGGCCGCGCGCGCGGGCAGCGTGGTACGCATGCTGGCCGCCCAGGGCGTCGGGCCGGGGCGCCTGGCGGTGGTGGGTCTTGGCGAGGAGCACCCGATTCAGACCAACGACACCGTCCAGGGCCGCAATGCCAACCGGCGCGTGGTGGTCGTGATCCTCTCCACCGGCCTCACCGATGCCAATTCGCCGCTGCTCGGCGCCCCGCGCCCTCAGGTGGGACCAGAGTCGCTGCCCCCGGCCGCGCCGGTCAACGGCGCCAGCGATGGCACAGATCATGCAACGTAACTGCCACAGGACATGCCGCGGCGTCGGTTTCCCGACGTACGCGCCCCAGGCATCGAGCCGCGTGACCTCACTGACAGGAGCCGCCGGGACATGAGCTTTTCGCAGTTTTCGCCGGAAGAATGGCTGCAGATCGGACGCGCCGTGTTTATCGTGTTTTCCTTCATCTTCGCCGCGGTGAGCTTTTCAGCCTGGCGTCGCGTTGCCATCCGGCACACCGAGCAGTCCCTGGCACACGGCGCCGAGGTACTCAGACGCCTGGAGGGCCTGGACGCGGGGCTGGCGGCGCTCACCACACTGAGCAGCCAGATCACCGAAACACTGGAGCGCACGGCCCGTGCCGACGGCGCCGGGACCCGGGCACTCTCCGGCTACCCCATCGCGATACGCCTGGCCCGCAGCGGTGCCTCGGCCCCGGAGCTGGTCTCCACCTGCGGGATCTCGCACAGCGAGGCGGACCTGGTGTGCCGCCTGCACGGAGCGCCACGCGCGCTCAACAGCACCGCAGCCTGATCATCCATGGCCTTGAACCGACCCGCCGACCACAGGAAGTCTATGAATACCGCCCCTGCCACTCCACGCCCGACAGCGCACCAGGATGCCTTCGTCTTCGTGCAGGAGCTTGCCGCTGAGTTGAGCCACGGCAAGGTGGACGTCCCGAGTTTCCCGGACATCGCGCTGCGCGTCCGGCAGGTGCTCGCGGATGACTTCGTGCCGACCGATCAGGTGGTGCGCGTCATCAACTCAGAGCCCGCGCTGGCGGCCCAGCTGCTGCGCATCTCCAACTCCCGCTCTCTCAACACTAGCGGCAAGGCGCACACTGACCTGCGCATGGCGGTGACCCGTATGGGCTTCAACCTCATCCGCAGTGCCGCCATCGGCTTTGCCATGGCACAGCTGAAGAAGGTCGAGGGGTTGAAGGGACTGGAACAGCCACTGGAGCAGTTGTGGCAGCGCAGTGCCGCGGTTGCGGCGATGAGCTACGTCGTGGCCCGGCGCCACAGCCGCGTCAATCCCGATGCGGCCCTGCTGGCCGGCATGCTGCACGGGGTCGGCAAGCTCTATATCTTCACGCGCTGCGTCAAGCATCCGGCGCTGTTCAACGACACGGCAAGCTTCAACGAAATCATCCGCGACTGGAGCGCGCCCATCGCCAAGGCAGTGCTGGAGAACTGGGCCATGCCCGCGGAGATCGTCAACGCCGTGAGTGAGTTCGAGGACTTCGAGCGCGAGCACGAGGGACCCGCGGACCTGACCGACGTGCTGACGGTGAGTTCGCTGCTGGCGGTGTTCCGGCAATGGCCGGAGTCACTTGAGCTGAACCTGCAGGGCGTGCGCGCCTGCGAGCGTATCCGGATGGATCTGAACGCCTGCCAGGCGCTGATCTCCGAATCCGACAGCGAGTTCGAGGCGCTGCGACAGGCTCTGGGGATGTAGTCGGCCGCGGCACCGCGCGGCCGGTCGTGGGCTACCCTGCCCCGAGCACCCGCCCGCTGCGCTTTCCGGAAAGGTCTCCCCGCGGGCCATAAGTCGCCGCGTGCTCCGTGCGGCCGCGCAGGGCGGCCAGTCGCTGCGCCACCCGCTTCAGGTGCGCGCTGACCATCAGGCCGTTGCGGTCGTTCAGCTCGCGGCACTTGAGGGCGAGCGCGCGGGACTCGCGCAGCAGCGGCGCCAGCACGCCGTGCGGGTCGCACCACTTCAGCAGCCGCTCGATGCCGGGGGCATCGGGGTTTTGTCCGTGCAGGGTGCACAGGGAGCGGCGCTGCTCATCGCTCGCCGCCAGGGCGGCCAGCCGCTGCTGGCGCAGTTCCGTGGAGCGCTGCAGGCGCTTAAGATCGCCCGAGGCGATCACCTGGCGCTCTTCCTCCAGCAGCCGCTGCAGCTGGGCGAGCAGTTCGAGTTCCTCACGGATGAGCTCCGCGAAGTGTTCCCGGCACAGCGTGGCGTCCATGGGGTGGGGTTACGGCTTCTCTTCAGCTGCCGGTACGATGGCCGGCGCCGGCTGCGCGCTGCCGCGCAATTGCCCGAGCGCCCGCTCGATCTGCATGAGTTGCGTCGCCACGTGCTCGGGCTGCACGGTGTACTGGCCCTGCTCGATGGCGGTGCGGATCGCGGCCACCTTCGCGGCATCGACGGCCGGCGCACCGCGCAGTGCGGGCTCCAGGGAGGCGAGGAAGCTCGCCGTGTCCGTGATGTGCACGTCCCCGGCTGCTGCGCTGGGCTGGGCGGCCGCCGGGTCGGAACCCGAGGCGACGGTACCCGGAGTGCGCGGGGCGCCTAGCGACGCACTCGCACCGGGGGTCGCGCCTCCTAACTCATTGATTTTGTTGGGCATGTCACTTTCCTTCCAGTCCTTGAATCCAGTTAACGGCAAAAACCTCAAGATCTTTAGGGCGTTGCATAGACGAGTCCGTTAGCGTCCACCACGCCCTCGACGATTCGCTGTGAGGCCAGATTCTGTACCCGCACGCGCGAGCCTTCGCGCGCGTCCGCGAGTGCCCGGGCCGGGGCACGTACTTCGATTCCCGGCCCCCCCGCCACCAGAGTGACCGACTGCCCCTGACGGATCAGGAAGTCGGACTGAAACAGGTCTGCCGTCAGGGCGGTCCCGGCGGGCACCGCCCGCTGCAGCGTGCGATGGGCCAGCGCCGCTGCCTCACCGAGGTAGGCGGCGCCAAGTCCCGGAACCCTGCGCGTCTCGAGCACCACGTCCTGCGCCGTGAGGCGCGCACCGCGGATCTGGCTCTGCCGCAGCACCAGCAGCGGGATCTCCGATTCGACCGCTACGGGCACGAAGACCGACCAGAGCTGACGCGAGGTGCTGCAGCTGACCCGCACGGTGACGCGTGCGGCAGGCTCCGCGGCCGCGGGTGTGGAGGCGGCCAGGGCGACGGGGCAGGCGGCAAGGTGCAGACGCGGATCAAGGTCAGCAGCCTGCACATGGACCTCATAGGCCACGCCACGCAGCTGGGTGCGCACCTGCGCTTCAGCGGCCGCGCGCACGGTGGCCAGCGGCTGCGCAGCGCCGCTATCCGCGGGGGCCTGTGCCGCGGCGGCAGCGAGGCTGCCCCCCGCGAGCATCGCCTGGAGCGCACGGCGGCGACGGATTCTTGACGCTTTCAACATCGCGAGACCTCTTTAAAGATGTGCATGCGATGGAATCTGCAAGGACCGCGCCAGAGCCGCGCGCGCATCCGCCGCGCGGCAACCTCTTGCCGCTCGCTTGCGTGACGTGGTTCACGCATCGGTGGAAAGCCGGGCGCCAGGCGCCCGATCCAGGGCCTCGCGCTCGCTGGCACAGCTCTTGCTTCTGTCATGTCAGGTTCTTTTGGAGTTCCCTGCATGGCGCTGAATCTCGACACCTATCTCGGCGTTCACCCGGACGCGCTGAAGCTGTACGCACGCCGCACGGCGGTGCTCGCTAACAATCTCGCCAACGCGGACACGCCGAACTTCAAGGCCCAGGACCTGGACTTCAAGTCGCTGCTGAATCAGGGCGGCACGCCAACGGTGCCCAGCAGCGGGCTCGCCACTACGCAGGTGCGGCACATCAGCACCGGCTCTGTGCTCCCGGACCATACCGGCCCGCTCAAGTACCGTGTGCCGCTCGCACCGTCACTCGATGGCAATACGGTGGATCCGCAACTCGAGCAGGCCGCGTTCGCCGACAACACGGTGCGCTATCAGGCCGCGCTCACCTTCCTGACCGAGAAATTCAAGGGCCTCATGACCGCCATCACCGGCCAACCGTAGGTCGGGGCCCACGCGGAGATCCACTATGTCCTCCTTCAAAGTGTTTGATATCGCAGGTTCCGGGCTGGCCGCCCAGTCGGTGCGGCTGAACACGGTCGCCAGCAACCTGGCCAACGCGGACAGCGTCAGCGGCAACCCGGCGACGGCGTACAAAGCGCGCCACCCGGTGTTCCAGGCAGTGCACGCGGCCATGCGCGCCGGCATCCACTCTGCCCAGAGCGGCGCGGCGGTGCGGGTCAGCGGGATCCTCGAGAACAACGCGCCCGCCACGGTGCGCCATGACCCGGGCAATCCGCTCGCCGACGAACAGGGCAATGTCTATGCGCCCAACGTCAATGTCATCGAGGAGATGACGGACATGATCTCCGCATCGCGCGCCTACCAGAACGATGTCGAGGTCATGAGCACCGCCAAGGACCTCATGCTCGCCACCCTGAAGCTCGGGCAGTAGCGCTTCGCTATCCAATCTAAGGAACGTCCATGACATTGATCCATCCCTTAGGTCTCCTGACCCACGTGCACGCCGCGAGCGCCGCCAACTCCGGTAGCGGCAGCACCCCGGCGGCCAGCGGCTCCGCCAGCACCGCGGGCCTGGCGAACAGCCTGCCGGCAAACATGCAGATCACCCAAGCCGGGTTCCTGAAGCTCATCAGTACGCAGATGAGCAGCCAGAACCCGCTGAACCCGACCGACCCCACCCAGTTCCTGGCGCAGGTCGAGGGTCTGAGCGAGGTCTCGAGCCTGCAGAGCCTGCAGACGACCATGGCAGGGCTTGCCTCCGGATTGCAGGCCTCCCAGGTCATCAGCGGCACCTCACTGCTGGGTCACTCCGTGCTGGCAGCCGGAGACACCGCCAACATCGCCGCCGGGGGCAGTGTCTCGGGCGCCGTGACCGCCCCGACCGGCACCAGCGCGCTAGCCGTATCCGTGACCAACGCCAACGGCGTGCTGGTCGATGCGTTTGCCGTGGCACCGCAGGCCTCCGGCTACACGCCGTTCACGTGGAATGGCACCACCAGCCAGGGCGCCGCGGCTCCCGCGGGGCAATACACGATCCAGGTCACCGCCGCGGCCGGCAACACCACGCAGTCGTTGAGCCCGTACCTCTACAGCAAGGTCACGAGCGTGACCCTTGACCCTGCGACCCAGGCGTTGGCGCTGAACACGAACAACGGCACCGTCGCGCTGAGCTCCGTCATCAACATCCAGTAACAGTCATCACCCTTCATCCAGCGGAGACACTCACATGTCCTTCAATATCGCCCTGACCGGGTTGAACGCGGCCAACGAGGACCTCTCGGTCACTTCCAACAACCTTGCCAATGCCGCCACCGTGGGTTTCAAGGGCTCGCGCACCGAATTCGCGGACCTGTTCTCCGCGAACCAGCAGGGCATCAGCGCGGTGGGTAACGGCGTAACCGTTTCCGAAGTCGCTCAACAGTTCAGTCAGGGCAACATCAAGACCACCGGCAACACGCTCGACCTGGCCGTCAGCGGCAGCGGCTTCTTCATTCTCAGCAACAACGGCGCCCTCGACTACACCCGCAACGGCGAGTTCCAGCTGAACAATGCCGGCGAGGTTGTGAACACCCAGGGCCTGGCGCTGCAGGCGTACCCGCCGCTCGCCAACGGCGCGTTCAATACCGGCGGGCTCACGAATATTTCGCTCAATACCAACCAGAGTGCCCCGCAGGCCACGACCACGGCGGCCATCACCGCCAACCTGCCGGCGAATGCCACCCCGCCGATCAATTCGCCGTTCTCGGCCACCGACCCGGACAGCTACACCAACACCACCTCGCTTACCGTGTACGACTCGTTGGGCGCGGCCCATACCGCCAGCCTGTACTTCATCAAGGGCGCCGCGGCAAACGACTGGAACGTGCAGCTGAATGTCGACGGCGCCCCGGTCGGCACGCCCCAGGCGCTCACCTACTCCGCCAATGGGGCGCTCACGAACCCGGCCAACGGCCAGATCCCCTTCCCCAGCTATACCCCGGCCACGGGCGCGGCGGCGATGAACATGACGTTCAACTTCACCAAAACCACGCAATACGGCAGCAATTTCGGCGTGACCGCGGTGCAGCAGGACGGCTTCACCACCGGGCAGCTGACGGGAATCAACATAGACCAGGCCGGCGTGGTGCAGGCGCAGTTCACCAACGGACGCTCGGTCGACCTCGGCCAGATCGCGCTTGCCAACTTCGCCAACGCTCAGGGGCTCGCGCAGCGGGGCAATGCCACCTGGTCCGCCACCGACAGCTCCGGGGCCGCCGTGAACGGCGTCGCCGGCAACTCAGGATTCGGCTCCGTTCATTCCGGCTCGCTCGAGGAAGCCAACGTGGACACGACCACGGAGCTGGTGAACATGATTACCGCGCAGCGCAACTTCCAGGCCAACGCCCAGATGATCCAGACCGAGAACCAGGTCACGCAGTCGATCATCAACATCCGCGGCTAGCGCCGGGAACTACCGAGCAGGTAATGCATGGACAAGCTGCTGTATGTCGCAATGTCTGGGGCGAAGGAGACTCTCGCCAGCCAGGCGGTCAACAATGACAACCTGGCGAACGCGAGCACGACCGGCTTCAAGGCATCACTCGCCGCGTTCCAGACGCGCAGCGTCAGCGGCGCCGGCTTCCCCTCGCGCGCCTACGCGACCGCCGGGTCCGTGGGCTGGAATCACACCGACGGTGAGCAGCAGACCACCGGCAACGCGCTGGATGTCGCCGTCCAGGGAGCCGGCTTCTTCGCCGTCCAGGACATGACAGGCGCCGAAGCCTATACCCGCGCGGGCGACCTGCACGTGGATCCCGCCGGAGCGCTCATGACCAGCGGTGGCCGGCCGGTGCTGTCCGACAGCGGGCCCATCACCCTGCCCCCGGCAACCTCCGTCAGCATCGCCGCCGACGGCACGGTGTCGGTGGTCCCCCTCGGTCAGGCGCCGAACTCGGTGGCCGCGGTCGGTCGCATCAAGCTCGTCAACCCGCCGACCGGTGCCATCGAGCGCGGTGCGGACGGGCTGTATCGCGCTGTCGATGGCACCACGCCCGAGGCGGACGCGAACGTGCAGCTGAGCTCGGGCGTGCTCGAGTCGAGCAACGTCAACATCACTGGCTGTCTGGTCAACATGATCGAGCTCGCCCGGCGCTTCGACGTCCAGATCAAGGCACTGCACACCGCGGAAGAGGACGGCCAAGCCTCGGCCAAGCTCCTGCAGCCTAGCTGACACCTTCACCACCCGACACCATAGAAAGGCACATCCACCATGGATCCGGCACTTTGGGCAGCCAAGACTGGGCTTGATGCCCAGCAGACACAGATGACGGTCACGGCGAACAACCTCGCCAACGTCAGCACCACGGGCTTCAAGAAGAGCCGCGCGGTCTTCGACGACCTGCTTTACCAGAATCTCTCGCAGGTGGGCGCGAACACCTCCCAGAGCACGCAGGCCCCGACTGGCCTGAACCTCGGCACCGGCGTGCGCGTGGTCGCCACCGAGAAGAACTACACGCAGGGCAGCATGAACAACACCGGCAACAGCCTGGACGTGGCCATCCAGGGACGCGGCTTCTTTCAGGTCCTGCAGCCCAGTGGCACGGTCGGCTACACCCGTGACGGCAGCTTCCAGGTCAATGCCCAGGGACAACTGGTGAACTCAGCCGGCTACCCGATCCAGCCTGCCATCACCATTCCGAACTCGGCCCAGAGTGTCACCATCGGCGCCGATGGCACGGTGAGCGTGCAGCTCGCCGGCCAGAGCGCCCCCCAGACTGTCGGCGCGCTGCAGCTGGCCGACTTCATCAACCCGGCGGGCCTGCAGGACATCGGCGGCAACCTGGCGGTCGAGTCCGCTTCCAGCGGATCCCCGGTTACCGGCAACGCCGGTCTCAATGGCATGGGCACGCTGCTGCAAGGCTCGGTCGAGGGCTCCAACGTCAACGTCGTGGAGGAGCTGGTCAACATGATCGCCACCCAGCAGGCGTACGAGATGAACTCGCGCGCCATTCAGACCACCGACCAGATGCTCACCTACGCCACGCAGAACATGTAAGTGCAGTTGAAGACCATGCGAACCGTGCTCCCCCTGCTCCTGTGCGCGCTGGCGGCCTGCCAGCCCACCCGCCCCGAGAAACCGGACGACGCCCTGGCGTGGACGCAGGAGCCGCCGCAGCCACCCACCAACGGCGCGATCTACCAGTCCGGCCGCGAGGTGGTACTGGCGGAAAATCCCGTGGCACATCACGTCGGCGACATCGTCACCATCGTGCTCAACGAGCAGACGGCCGCCCAGAAGAGCGCCACCACGACCACCAGCAAGGACACCAAGGTGGCAATGCCCGGACCGACGCTGCTCGGCCGGCCGGTGACCGTTAACGGCACACCGATCCTGCTGAACAACATCGACGACTCCACCAAATTCGCCGGCCAGGGGGCGAGCGCGCAAAGCAACAGCCTGACCGGCTACCTCACCGCCACGGTCTTGCGGGTACTGCCGAACGGCAACCTGCTCATCGCGGGCGAGAAGCAAATCGGCCTCAACCAGGGCAAGGAGTATGTGCGCGTGACGGGCGTGATCCGCCCGCTGGACCTGGCCGCGGATGACTCGATCCCTTCCTATCGGGTCGCCAGCGCGCACATCACCTACAACGGCAAGGGGGCGATCGCCGATGTCAACGCCCAGGGCTGGCTGTCCCGTTTCTTCAACTCACCCTGGGCGCCCTTCTGATGAACAGCATACGCAACGAGCACCTTCGCGCACGGCCGGCCACCGCCAGCCTCCCGCACATCACGGGGCGTGGCCTGGCGCTCGCCCTCATGATCCTGGCGCTGGTACTGCTGTGCACGCCGGCTCGCGCCGACCGCATCAAGGACATCGCCACCGTCGGCGGGGTGCGCAGCAACCAGCTGGTCGGCTACGGCCTGGTGGTCGGGCTGGATGGCACCGGCGACCAGACCACGCAGGCACCCTTCACCATCCAGAGCATCGAGAACATGCTGCTGCGCTTCGGCGTCACCATTCCGCCGAACACCAACCCGCAGCTGAAGAACGTCGCCGCGGTCACCGTCACCGCCGACCTGCCGCCCTTTGCCAAGCCCGGCCAGACCCTCGACATCACGGTGGGGACCATCGGCAATGCCTCGAGCCTGCGCGGCGGGAACCTGATCATGACGCCGCTGCGCGGCGCCGACGGCCAGATCTATGCCATGGCGCAGGGCAGCGTGATCGTCAGCGGTTTTGGCGTGAACGGCAAGGACGGCTCGCGGATCTCGCTGAACGTGCCCAGCAGCGGCCGCATTCCCAACGGTGCCTCGGTCGAGCGCGAAGTGCCGGTGCACATCGGCAGTGATGCGCACCTGCTGCTCAATCTCAATACCCCCGACTTCACCACCGCCGCCCACGTGGCAGCGGCCATCAACAAGAACTTCGGCGCCGACAGCGCGGAGGCCCTCGATGCGGTCTCGATCCGCGTGGTCGCGCCCACGAACGCGAACCAGCGCATTTCCTACCTCGCGGTCCTGGAGGCCGTCGAGGTGGAACCTGGCGAGGCGCCCGCGCGCGTCATCGTCAACTCGCGCACCGGCACCGTGGTCATCAGCTCCCACGTACGCGTGATGGCCGCCGCCGTCGCCCACGGCTCCCTCTCGGTGACCATCACCGAGCATGCCGACGTCAGCCAGCCCGCCCCCTTCTCGGAGGGCAAGACGGTGGTCACCCCGCGCAGCACCATCGACGTCCACCAGACCGATGCGCGCATGTTCGTCTTTCAGGCCGGCGTCAATCTCGATGAGATCGTACGCGCCGTGAACCAGGTCGGGGCCGCACCCGGAGACCTGGTGGCCATCCTGGAAGCCTTGAGGGAAGCCGGCGCGCTGCGCGCCGAGCTGGTCGTCATCTAGCCCGGCACCCGGCCATGTCCACCTCGCACGCACCCACGCCATGACCGCCGAGATCAGCAACCGTGCGGCCGTGTACGGGGATTTCGCCGGCCTGCAGAAGCTCAAGGCGAGCGTGCGCAGCAACGATCCGGGCGCCCTGCGCCAGGTGGCGCAGCAGTTCGAGGCCCTGTTTGCCCGCATGATGATCAAGAGCATGCGCAAGGCGATCGGCACCGACCCGATCTTCGGCAGTGACCAGGCGCAGACCTACCAGAGCATGTTCGATGACCAGCTGTCCCTGGATCTGACGCGCGGTAAGGGGCTGGGACTGACCGACATGCTGATGCGCCAGCTGCGCGGCGCGGGCGCGGCTGCGGCCGAACCGGCACCTGCCGCCACCAGCAGCCCCCACCCGGTGAAGGCAGCGCCGCTGGCCAGTGCGACCCCCGCTGCGAGCGGTGCGGAACGTGCGCAGTTCGTGCGCTCGGTCTGGCCGCAGGCACAGCAGGCCGCCCAGCAATTGGGCGTGCATCCGGTGAGCCTCGTTGCGCAGGCGGCGCTGGAGAGCAACTGGGGCCGCAGCGTGCCTCGCGCGGACAGCGGGGACTCGAGCCACAACCTGTTCGGCATGAAGGCAACGCCTGCCTGGGGCGGCGCAGCGGTGACCGCAACCACCCAGGAATTCGCAAACGGCAGCGCGGCTCCCGTGCAGGCGACGTTCCGCAGCTACGCGGATGCCGCGGCGGGGTTCCGGGACTATGTCGCATTGCTGAGCCGCAATCCCCGCTACCGCGAGGCGCTCAACAGCGGCGGCGATACCGGGGCCTTCGCTCGTGCGCTGCAGAAAGGTGGCTACGCCACCGATCCGAATTATGCCAGCAAGGTGACCGCCGTGGCCCACCAGGTCACCACGCTGCTGTCAGACGGCAGCGCTGCTGCCCGCGGACTCAAGTTTTCTGACTCGCAGCCGATAGCCGTTGGCACGGTTACGCTCTAGGGAAGCAACAAGGCATGGCAGACATTCTCTCCACCAGCGTCTCCGGCCTGCTCGCCTTCCAACAGGCGCTGGACGTTACCAGCAACAACATCGCCAATTCCTCCACGCCCGGATACAGCGTCGAGCGCGCCAACCTGACCCCGCAGCCCGGTCAGTCCACCGCGGGTGGGTTCATTGGCAGTGGCGTCGCGGTTGACAGCATCACCCGCTCCTATGACGAGCTGCTCGCCCAGCAGGTGCGCGGCTCACAGGCCAGCTATTCGAGCCTCAACGCGCTGGCGACCCAGGCATCCCAGATCGACAACCTGCTCAGCTCCTCCAGCAACGGCCTGACCGCCGGGCTGCAGAGCTTCGTCAACTCCCTGCAGGCCCTGTCCACCTCACCCAACTCCTCGGCCGCGCGCCAGGCGCTGCTCAGCCAGGCACAGGCAATCGCGCAGCAGCTGACCGGTTACAACGCGCAGATCTCCCAGTATTCCAGCAATCTCGAGCAGCAGATCCGCGGCGACGTCTCGCAGGTCAACACCCTGGCGACAGGTATCGCCTCACTCAATAACCAGATCGCCAAGGATCTGGCCGGCACCGGGCAGGCACCCAATCAGCTGATGGACCAGCGCGACCAGATGATCGACCAGCTCAGCCAGTACGTGAGCGTCAGCACCGCCAGCGAGCCGAACGGCATGCTCGATGTCTACATCGGCAGCGGACAGGCGCTCGTCAGTGGCGGCACGGCGCAGCAGCTGGCACCACTGGCCAACCCTTACAATGCCTCGCTCGTGCAGATCGGCCTGTCGAGCCCGGGTGGCACGGCCGACATCACGTCCGAGATATCCGGGGGCGACTTGGGCGGCCTGCTGAGCGCGCGCACGCAGGTGCTGGCCCCGGCGCAGAACGCGCTCGGGCTGGTCAGCGTGGGGCTGGCGACTATCGTCAATCAGCAGCAGCAGGCCGGCATGGACCAAAGCGGCGCACCCGGGCGCGCGCTGTTCAACGTCGGGGACCCCATCGCCCTGCCCGCCAGCACCAACGCCGGCGGCGCTGCGCTCACGGTGACGCGCACGAGCCTCGGCGCCCTGACGACGGATGACTACGTGCTGCGCTACAGCGGCGGCAGCTGGCAGCTCAAGGACGCAACCAGCGGCCAGGCGGTCACGATGACCGGTGCCGGCACCAGCGCCAGCCCGTTCCAGGCCGACGGCCTGTCGATCGTGTTGAGTGGTGCGCCCGCCAGCGGCGACAGCTTCCTGGTGCAGCCGACCGCCGGGGCCACCGCCGGGCTGTCGGTGGCCCTGACCGATCCTTCCGAGATCGCTGCGGCCTCTCTGGCGCAGACCGCCAGCAGCGCGGCCAATTCGGGCACGGGTACCATCTCCCCGGCAGCGATCACCAATCCGGCGAGCTGGGTGGCGGGCACGTACACGCTCACGGTCACGGCGGCCAACCAATACCAGGTCACCAACGGTGGCGGGGTGACCGTGGCTTCCGGGAGCTTCGTCGCCGGCCAGCCGATCGGCTTCCAGGGTGCACAGGTGACCCTGGGCGGCGCACCGGCCACCGGTGACACCTTCACCATCCGCAGCAGCACCGCGGCGGATAACGGTGACAACAGCAACCTGAATGCGCTGATCACCGCCTTCGGCAGCGCGACGCTCAGCGGCGGCACCACTTCCCTCAGCGGCGCGGCCAACAACCTCATCACGCGCATCGGCGTTCTCACGCAGCAGGCGCAGGCCAGTGCCTCCGCCCAGCAGTCGGTCAACCAGGACGCGGTGACTGCGCGCAACAACCTGTCCGGGGTCAATCTCGACGCCGAGGCAGCCAAGATGCTGCAGTTCCAGCAGGCCTACCAGGCGATGGCGCAGATGATCCAGACCTCAAGCGCCATGTTCAACTCGCTCATCACTGCAGTCCGGAGCGGCTAGCACATGACCATCTCCACGCTGACCTTTCAGACCAATGCGCTGGCGCAAATGGAGGCGCTGGACAGCGCGCTCGCCCGTTCCCAGACCGAACTGTCCACCGGCAAGAAGCTGCTGAGCGCGGCCGACAACCCCGGCGCCATGGCGCAGGTCAATGAACTGAACGCCCAGCTGTCGGCCTCGCAACAGCACGTCAGCAACGGCAACGCCGTTACCTCACAGCTGCAGCTCGAGCAGAACGCCCTCAGCAGCGCAACGACGGCGCTGCAAAGTGCCCGCGACCTGGCCATCCAGGGCAACAATTCCGCCCTGACACTCACCGACCGGCAGAACCTGGTGGCACAGCTGCAGCAGCTGCAGCAGTCACTGCTGGCGGCCGCCAACGCGCGTGACGCCGGGGGCAACTACCTCTTTGGCGGCACCGCCAGCGGTGCCGCGCCCTTTGTCCTGAACAGCACCGCGGTGAGCTACCTCGGTAACGACCAGGTGAACCAGGTGCAGGTCGGCCCCGACCGCAGCGTCTCGATCGGCGATGCCGGCAGCGCGGTGTTCATGAACCTGCCGGCCGGCAATGGCACCTTCACCACCGCCGTCGGCGGGACGAATAGCGGCACCGCCTCGATTGACCCCGGCAGCGTCACGAATCCGAGTGCCTGGGTCCCCGATACCTACACCATCGCCTTCAGCACGCCAGGCCAGTACCAGGTGACCAACAGCGGCGGCACGGTGGTGGCAACCGGCAGCTACGTCAGCGGACAGGCCCTGACCTTCAACGGCATCCAGGTCACGATCAGCGGCACACCGGCCAGCGGTGACCAGTTCAGCGTCGCGCCGGCGGGCACCGCCAGCGCCTTCAGCACCATCGCCGGCCTCATTACGACCTTGAGCTCGAGCACGCTCAGCAACGCGCAGGTCACCAGCCAGGTCGGCGGCGCCATCCAGCAGATCGATACCGCGCTGAACAACCTCGGCACGGTCCAGGCCGGGGTCGGCGGGCGGCTGAATGCGATCAGCGCCTCGGCTGCCAGCGCCCAGACACAGCAGACCAATATCCAGACCTCGGTATCGCAGCTGTCGGATGTCGACTATGCGGCCGCGGTCACCAAGCTCAGCAGCCAGGAACTCGCCCTCCAGGCCGCGCAGGAGTCCTATGCCTCGATCGCCAAGCTGTCCCTGTTCAACTACCTCCGATGAACGTGACGCAGGTCGCGTTTGGAGGCCTTCCGCGGCTCAAGTTCCGGCGCGGCGCATCCGATACAGGGGTTGAACGGTAACGGCCCAAACCGGGCCAACCAGAGGTAACAGTGCGACGGACGGGTGTCCGGCGACTGAGGCAAATATCAGGAGTCCACGACCATGTCACTCGTCCTTAATACGAACCTTGATTCGCTGGTTGCGCAGAACAGCCTGAGCTCATCGGGCACGCAGCTGAGCAACGCGCTCGGCCAGTTGTCTTCGGGCCTGCGCATCAACACCTCGGCCGATGATGCGGCCGGCTTCGCGATCGCGCAGGGCATGACCTCGCAGATCAACGGCCTCAACCAGGCCGCCCAGAATGCGAACGACGGCGTCTCGCTCACCCAGACCGCCACGGGCGCACTCGGCGAGGTCACCACCGACCTGCAGACCATGCGCGACCTGGCCGTTGAGTCGCTGAACGCGAGCAACAGCGCCACGGACCGTGCCGACCTGAACTCCCAGTTCCAGCAGCTGATCGCCGACATCAACAGCGTCGCCTCGAACACCCAGTTCAACGGCGTGAACCTGCTGGACGGCAGCTTCCAGGGCGCGACCTTCCAGATCGGCGCCAACGCCGGCCAGACGATCACCGTGTCCTCGGTCGCCAGCGCCAAGGCGGGCAACCTCGGTGCGCTGTACGCGGCTGCCAACAGCGGCACCGCCGGTGCCTACTCCAACGCCAACTTCGCCAGCGGTGACACGGTCACCCTGCAGGTCGCACTCACGCCGGCCGGCGGCAGTGCCACCAACTACACGACCAACGCGGTCACCCTCACCGGCAATGCCGCGACCGACCTGGCCAGCATTGCCGCGGCGGTGAACCAGGCTGTGGCCTCCACGGGCGTCATCGCGACGGTCAACGGCACCACCGGCATCTCGCTGAGCGGCACCGCCGCCCAGGCCGGGGCCGGAATCGCCGTGACGGTGGCCTCCTCCACCGGCACGATCGCCACTGACGCCACCGCGCTCAAGGACATTGGCGTGGACTCCGCCAGCACGGTCGCCACGACCGGCGCCACCTTCGTGGGCGCTGCCGACGTGACCACGGTTGATAAGTCCAACCAGGCCCTGGTGCAGATCGATGCAGCGCTGCAGCAGCTGGCGCAGTCGACCGCGCAGCTCGGTGCCTATCAGAACCGCTTCGACGGGCTGATCAACGGGTTGCACACGACCGCGACCAATCTGTCGGCCGCCAAGAGTGCGATCGTGGACACCGACTACGCGCAGGCGACGTCGAACCTGTCCAAGGCGCAGATTCTGCAGCAGGCGAGCACGGCGATGGTGGCCCAGGCCAATACCATCCCGCAGAACATTCTGACGCTGCTGCATAAGCTGCCGTAAGGAAATGAGTTCCAGGTACCGCATGCCTGGAGACTCATGTTGGGTGGGCGGGCGCCTTTAGGGTTGGCGCCCGCCCTCCCGCTTTTTCGTTACTGAGTCTCCGATTACGGGGTTGATCTTGTTATGAGCACCAGCAGCGTCACCAGCTCGGGCAGCACGGCTCCGGTGGTATCGGTTGCCAGCAGCGGCTCCGGTGCAGCCGGTGGCTCGGTCATCAATGTCAGCTCCCTGGTCCAGCAGCTGGTCACTGCCACCCAGGCACCGCGCGAAGCCCTCATTTCCAGCCAGACGCAGCAGGTCACCGCGCAGATCTCCGCGCTGGGGACTCTCAAGGGCGGACTGGCCACCTTCCAGGGGTCCTTGAGCACCCTGGACTCAGCCGGCGCATTCCGCGTGGAGACCGCCAGCAGCTCCGATGCGACCGCGTTCACGGCCAGCGCCGGCGCCGGTGCAGCACCGGGCACCTATAACGTGGCAATCTCCCAGCTCGCCACCGCCCAACAGCTGCTATCCGCCCCCCTGGCTGCGAGTACGCCGGTGGGCAGCGGTACGCTCAGCCTGTCCCTCGGCGGTACCAGCTTCACGATCTCCGTCGCCAGCACCGACACGCTCGCCGACGTCGCCGCCGCGATCAACGCTGCGGCCGGCAATCCGGGCATCAGCGCCACCATCCTGCAGGGGAGCGACGGCGCACATCTGCTGCTGTCCTCGGCGCTGACGGGCGCGGCCAATACCATTCAGGTCGCCGAAACTGATGCCGGCGGCGCCCTCGCCTCCCTGACCTACGGGACCGGCAACACCGCCCACTACACCCAGGAGGCGGCTGCCCAGGATGCCGCCTTCAGCGTGTCCGGGGTTAACTTCACCAGCGCCACCAATACCGTCAGCGCTGCGATCGGTGGCCTCACCCTGAACCTGCTGAGCGCGACCACGCCCGGGACACCGGAAACGGTCACGGTCGGCACGGACACGACCACCGTCATCAGCAACATTTCCAGCTTCGTGGATGCGTACAACACGCTGCGCGGTACGCTGACGTCTCTTGGCAGCTACGACGCCTCGAGCAACACCGCAGGACCGATGATGGGTAATGCGGTCCTGACCGGCATCCAGACCCAGATCCAGCGTGCGCTCTACACCGTCGCCAACACCGGCTCCGCCACCTACAACACCCTGGCCAGCATCGGCATCACGACGCAGAGCGATGGGTCGCTCAGTCTCAACAGCGCGCGCCTGACGGCCGCACTGGGCACCAACTTCACCGCCGTCACCCAGCTGTTCAGCGGCGTTGGGGGCGTGGCAAGCACCCTCAACTCGCAGATCACCACCGCCTTAGGCTCCGGCGGCACCCTCACGGCCGCAGGCCACACGCTCACCGCCCAGGAGAATGCCCTGACCAAGCAGAGTGACCAGCTGGACCAGCAGATGGCCGCACTCTCGAAGACCCTCACGCAGCAATATACGGCGCTCAACACGCTGCTGTCCTCGCTGCAGAGCACCTCCGCCTACCTGACGCAGGCATTTGCCACACTGCCCAAGGTCCAGTCGCCGACGAACTAACAGCCACAAGGTGGCCCGACGGCCGCTGCTCCCGCTGCGTCGCTCCTTAAGTTTCGTGCCCGCCGGCCGCTACAGGAGTGAAGGTTATAGGGAGTACAGCAAGCGTGACCGGCTCGGCGCGAAAGGCAAACCTGGCGGCCTATCAGAACGTTGCGGTGCAGGGCAGCGTCGCGGCAGCCGATCCTCATGGACTGGTGCAGATGCTGCTCGATGCCACCGTCGAGCGAATCGGCGCCGCCCGCATGTGCATCGAGGAGGGCGACCGGGCCCGCAAGGCCAAGCTGCTGCACAGCTGCGTCACGTTGATCGCGGAACTGCGCGGGAGCCTGGACCTGATCCGCGGCGGCGAGCTGGCGCAGAACCTGAGCGATCTGTATGACTACATCGCCCGGCGCCTGCTGGTGGCCAACGTGCGTGACGATGTCCCGGCACTGACCGAGTCCTTAAGTCTGCTCGGGGAGATTCGCAGCGCCTGGGCGGCCATCGGCCCCCAGGTCCGCGGGCTAGGCTGAGAGGCTCAGGCGCGCCGCCCCAGGTCGCGCTGGCGCCGCGCCTGGGTCAGCGGCAGCGTCACATCCAGTGTCGTACCCCGGCCGGCCACGCCCAGTACGCGCAGCGTGCCGCCGAGCTGCGTGAGGCGCTCGGAGGCGGCCAGCAGGCCAAAGCAGCCCGCCTTGTTGCGGTCCTGGTCGCCCATGCCGACGCCATCGTCGCTGATGCGCAGGCGAACCATGCCGTCCTGAACCCAGATCTGCGCGTCGACCTTTTTTGCCCGTGCATGGCGCATCACGTTGGCGAGCCCCTCCTGGAAGGTGCGGTAGAGGGCCAGGCAGCGGCGCTGCCCGAGCGTCGCCGGGGCGCCGGTGGTCGTCACCTCGATGTGCAGCCCGGACTGCGCGGCGCACTCCTCGGCCACCCGTTTCATCGCCGCGGCCAGGCCGAGGTCCTCGATCCCCGGCGGCTGCAGCTCGAAGGCAATGCGCCGCAGGTGCTGCAGGCAGCGCTCTGCCAGCTCGGTCACCTGTGCGAGGCTGGCGCCGGCGGTGGCTTGCAGCTGGCTGCCCAGGGCTGCCAGTTCGGTCCGCAGCGTCGTCATCTCCTGGCGCAGCGTGCCGTGAAGCTTCAGGGCGAGCTGCGTCCGCTCTTCCTCGCGCAGATTCTCCAGGCGATTGGCAAGGGCGCGCACCCGGGCGTGAAAGCGGTCGATCGCCGCGCGCTGCTGGACCTGCTGTGTCACATCGACATCGACCACGAGGTAGCCGCTGATCTCCCCGCCATCATCACGCAGGGCCACCGCGCGGGAATCCACCCAGCGCAGCTCGCCGCCGCCCTGCTGGTAGCGGAACTCGAGGCTCAGTGGCGTGCCATGCATGAGACTCTCCCAGGCCGCGCTGAGGCGCTCGCGGTCATCGGGATGGACCGCTTCCCACCACCCGTCCTCGCGGGCCTGTTCGCTGGTGAGCTGGGTGAGTTGCAGCCAGTGAGGATTGGCGTAGTCGCAAGCCCCGTCCGCGTCCATCAACAGGATTCCGATCGGCGCCGAGTCCGCCAGCTGCCGGAACCGCTCCTCCGTCGTGCGCCGTACCTCGGCGTGCAGCCGCTGCCCCTCGGCGCGCAGCTGCGGCCGCAGGTCGGTGATGGTTGCGACCCGGTGACTCACCCGCCCATCCGCGTCACGGAGCGCGACGATGCGCACCGCGATAGGGATCAGGTGGCCCTCGCGATGCAGGCGACAGGTCTGAAGCGTGGCGCTTCCGGAGTGGTCCGCCGTCTGCGCGGCCGCCTGGAGCAAGGCGTGTTCGCTGGCCGGGTATACGTTCAGGAAGGGCTGCCCCTGGAGCTCCTCGGGGGTACTGCCGACCAGCTCGGCATAGGCCGGGTTGACCGTCAGGAGGGTCGCACTCTGCGCATCCGAGACCGCGATGCCGTGGGCGTTGTGTAGGAAAGCCTCCGCCCAGAGCCCGGCGACGGCTCCTGGTGCTGTCATGAGCAGGTCACGGTCGGCTGCAGTCGACGATTGTCTCGCTGGCACCACAGCCCGGAGCCTGACAGGTGACCCGACCGGTGCCGCAGGGAGTGTTCCCATTTGGCGACACTTCTGTGTGCCTTATTATGTAGAATCGCACTTTCAACGCAGTCAGAGCTCATCTTCCGCCGGCGCCCGCTCCTCTGCGGGGCCCCCCACCGTTGGCAAAATGGTACGGGACACTGACTGGGGGTTGGCCGGTTGTCAACTCGGCGCCACCTGCCCTGGTTGGACTGATTCCAGCCTCCCGGCCACATCGGCAAGGCAAATCTCGGCGCGCAGTGAGAGATCTGCAGCCTTCATGACAGAACGTTACTAACGGCCTCGCGCCGCCGCTTTCTGCTGGCAACGTTTTGTGCTTCAAGGAATCCGCGTCGAACCCGTCGCCTTACCTCTCGAAAGGAACACTTCGCGAGTGACGACACCGCTCAGCGAGTTAGTCAGCCGTCTGGCGCTACTCGCAGGTCCGCATGACTACGTGATGACTGCACGGCTGATGCAGAACAAGGACGGAATTGAACTCAAGGCAACCTCCGACGAACCCGGCATGCAGCGGGAGTTCGTGCGGCAGGTGGCCTTCAGCACCCTGGACCAGCTGGGTGCTGCTGCGGTCGCCAAGGAGTTTGCCCGGGAGGCGCGCCAGGCGCTGGCAAGCACTGGAGCGCTGGCGCGCGCCTGCAGCGCTCATGCGGGCAAAAGAAGTAAGCGCAGTCGGTCGGCCCGCGCCTAGCCTCGCAGCCGCTGCCTCAAGATCGCGCACGCGACGGCGGCCCAGGTGGTGGGTTCGCCGTGGCGTCGCTATTTCTTGACGTCGTCCGCGGCTTTTTCCACGTCTTTCTTGACGTCGTGGGCGGCGTCATCGATCTTGTCGGCGGTAGTCTTCTCTCCGCCGTTCTTCAGCGTCCGACCAGCCTCATCCAGCTTCTCGCCAGCGCTCTCCATGGGACCTTTTTTCTCGCAGGCAGAGACCAACAGTACTGATGCGCACAACAGCGCCGGTACCAGAGATTTTTTCAAAGCAACTCCTGACGGCAAAGACACCTGAAGCAGTGACTTGGCCCTAAGAGTAGCGAAGACGCCGGGGAGCGCCAGCAGTCATCGGCCCGTGAACCTGTCGGACGTCGCTGACAATCGGCATTGCCCCGACACCACGAGAAAAAGGCTTGCTGCGAGCGCCGTTCCGCAGCGCGTGGGCCGAGCGCTCAGCGCTTCTTAAGGCCTACCACCAGCAGCACGGCACCGGCTCCGAGTGCGATGCCGCCAATCCAGCCGGGCACCACGTGCTCCTGCTGCATTTTCGCTTCGATGTCGCCCAGCTTGAAGACGCGCTCTTCCTGTGAATAGCTCGGCGGCCGCACGATGATCCAGACCCCGGCCAGAATCAGAACAATGGCTGATATCGCTAGCACACGCATTCGACGCCCCCCCGGGTAGCCGCCAGTCCTGCATTGGACCGGATTTGTTCGTCGCTGGCCAGAATGCGCCGGCGAGCGCCGCATCCTGCGGCCGTTCAGCTCTGCGCCTGGACCGTCTCGATCGGCGCCTTGAGCGCGGCCTGCAGGCCGAAAAGCGAGCCGCTTACGGTCAAGCTCGTGCCCTGATTGGACTCACGGCCCCGCATGGATTGAGTCTAACTTGCTTCCTCAGCGCACCCTCTGGCCGTGAGCGTCCACGACTGGCTCGCCGTCCTCCTTTATAAAGGCGCCCTTCTGCGGAAGGCTCAGGATTTCCAGCACCACCTCGGACGGCCGGCACAGCCGCACACCCCAGGGCGTGACCACGATAGGACGGTTGATCAGCACGGGATGGGCCAGCATCGCATCGACCAGCTGCGCGTCCGTCCAGTGATCCGCCGCAAGCCCGAGTTCCGCGTAGGGTGTCCCCTTCCGCGTAGCAGCGCACGGGGACGCATCCCCTTCGTTCGAGCGCCTGCGCCAGGGTCTGGGCTTTCTTGGCAGAGTCTTCGCTCACGCAGGGATGGACATTGATGTACATGGGAATGCCGAAGGTGACGTGCGCGCGGCCGATGTAGGTGGGCGCCTTGCCCTCTTTGAGAACCTCCGCGCGCTCATCGAGCACCGCCACCAGTAGCGTGCGCTGGACGGCGTAGTTGGGCGCGATGGCCTGGTAGTGGACCGGGATAGGTGTGACGCAGCCGCCCAGAATCACGCTCAACAGCAACGCTGTGCAACGAGCAACCGCTGTGTGAACACGCATGATGGTTCCCCCGCTGAGCTGTCGGCGCCTGACTCTCAGGAAAAGCCGCATGACTGCTGGGGCAGATGCTGCGCGTTTGTTACGCTTACGGTCAAGCTCGTGCCCTGATTGGACTCACGGCCCCGCATGGATTGAGTCTAACTTGCTTCCTCAGCGCACCCTCTGGCCGTGAGCGTCCACGACTGGCTCGCCGTCCTCCTTTATAAAGGCGCCCTTCTGCGGAAGGCTCAGGATTTCCAGCACCACCTCGGACGGCCGGCACAGCCGCACACCCCAGGGCGTGACCACGATAGGACGGTTGATCAGCACGGGATGGGCCAGCATCGCATCGACCAGCTGCGCGTCCGTCCAGTGATCCGCCGCAAGCCCGAGTTCCGCGTAGGGTGTCCCCTTCTCGCGTAGCAGCGCACGGGGACGCATCCCCATTCGTTCGAGGAGACTTACCAGGGTGGCCCGCTCGGGCGGGTTCTTCAGGTACTCGATGATCGTGGGTTCGATGCCTGTGTTGCGGATCAGTGCCAGTGTGTTGCGGGAGGTGCCGCAAGCCGGGTTGTGATAGATCGTGATGGGAACAGTTTGGGTGGTCATGAGAAACCCCTGGGACGGCGGCTACGGCAGCCTGCCGAGTCCGTGCCGAACTTTCAAATCGGGTGCGCGCCGCACCCGATCGTCCGCATCATAAAGGTGAAAGGCGGCGGGGCCACAGGCCGGTTCGAAGTCCTGCGCCCTTACCACCCGGGCCTTTGGTTCGGGAAAGCCCGCCAGCCTCGCGCGATCAGGAAAATCGCAGCAGGATCGCAGACGCCGCGAGGTCTGCCATCGGCTCACAGCGCCTTGAACAGATGGTCGTCGCAATGCTTTTCATGCTGCGCCAAGGGGCGAACCCCGGGGCGCACCGGCTGTTCTCGAATATGCACAACTACTTATGGAACCGGCCCCGTCGAGGTCCCTATCATTCTGAGCATTGTCGGCCGGTTCGGAAGCGTCCATGATAAGGGCCAAGACGAACCCGGAAAGGGCGCCGGATACACACGGCAGGTCGATTGGCCGTAACGCTTTGGGGAGGGTGACACTGTGACGGGAACTGCACGCAAGCATCACAATTTTAAGAATACGGTTGCGCTGTCGGCGATTCTCATCGCCACCGCGAGCATCGGCTTCGCTGCGCCCGCGCGCGCCGATGACTCGGATCTCTTGAACGACAAGTTCAACATATCGCTCGCCACGTTCCTGCTCAGCACCAACACCACCGTCAAGGTCGATGGTACCGCCGGCCAGGTGGGGACCGATGTCAACCTCGGCCGGGACCTGGGGTTCAGGGACTCCAATCGCTTCCGCGTGGATGGCACCTGGCGCTTCTTCGAGCGTCACAAACTGCGCTTCATGTACTTCAGCAACAATACGACCGCCGACAGGAGCATCACCCGCGACATCACCATCGGTGACACGACCTACCCGGCCAGCGCGAGCCTGCATTCCAGTAACAAGCAGACCATTGCCGAGCTCGCCTACGAGTACGTCTTCATGAAGCGCGAGACCTTCGAGCTCAGCGGCTCGGTCGGCCTGCACACGGTGAACTTCAAGCTGGCCGTGAGCGGCGACGGCACCATCAACGGCCAGTCGGGGCAGTTCAGCACCGAGACCGCATCCGCCACCGCCCCCCTGCCGGTCATCGGGCTGCGCGGGCTGTGGCAGTTCAGTCCGCAGTGGTACTTCGATGGGCAGGGGCAGTATTTTGGACTCAAGGTCGACAACGTCGACGGCCACCTGACCGATCTGCGCCTGGGCGTGATCCGCATGTTTGGGGCGCACTTCGGCGTGGGCGCGGGCTGGAACCAGTTCAGCACCAAAGTCACCCTGACCCAGGACCGCTTCGAGGGTTCGCTGAAGTGGCGCTACTCAGGAGCCCTGCTCTACATCACGGGCGCGTTCTGAAGGGGTCGCCCGCAGCGATTCTGCGAATTCCGGTCCCGGTTCATTCGTAGAGGCTGCGGCCGGGCACCTCAGCCCCCATCTGCGGTGCCGTCTGCGTCTGCCGCAGAGGGCACCAGCCCCGCGCCGGCGCGGGTGCCCCGTCTCCTCAGTCCCGCCGTGTGCGACACGGGAGCGCGTGCGCTACCCTGCGCCCCATGCGCGTCCTGCTCGTCACGCCCCCCATGGTCCAGCTGAACACGCCGTATCCGGCGACGGCCTATCTGATGGGGTTTCTGCGCCTGCACGCGGCAGAACTCGGACTCGAGCTGGCGCAGGTGGATGCCTCGCTGACCCTGTTCCTGCGGCTGTTCTCGGCGGCAGGCCTCAGGCACATGACCGAGGTGCTGCGCCGGCGCGCCCGGACCGCCGCAAGCGCATCTCCGGCGCCGCCCCCGATTGCCCACTTCCTCAAGTACGCCCGCGACTACGCCGCCACCGTGGAACCTGCCATTCGCTTCCTGCAAGGCGCCGATCCCACCCTCGCCTTTCGCATCGCCGGCCGCGCCTTCCTGCCCGAAGGACCCCGCTTCGCGCACCTCAGCCCGGCCGGCGGCCCGCAGGGCGGCTTGGACGAACAGCTGCTGGCGGCTTTCGGCACGCTGGGGACCACCGAGCAGGCCCGCTACCTCGCCAGTCTGTACGTCGATGACCTCGCCGATGTCTGGCGTGTCGGCATCGATCCGCGCTTCGAGCTCGCCCGCTACGGTGAGCGGCTGGCGGCCAGCGCCGCCTCCTTCGACCCGCTGCAGGAGGCGCTGTCCGGCGATCCCACGCTCATCGATGTGACGCTCGATGAGCTGACCGGCGAGCTGATGACCCGGGCACCGGATCTCGTCGCGCTGACCGTGCCCTTTCCCGGCAACGTCTACGGCGCATTCCGCATGGCGCGCGCCATCCGCGCAGCCGCGCCGGGCACCACGCTGGTTCTCGGGGGTGGCTGGGTCAACACCGAGCTGCGCTCGCTGCGCGATCCGCGGGTGTTCGACTACTTCGACTACGTGACCCTGGATGATGGCGAGCGCCCCCTGCTGAACCTGCTCTCGCGGCTGCGCGGCCGCCGGGCGCCCTTGGTGCGCACCTACTCGCGCGAAGGCGCGGCGGTGGTCCTGCACGACGACCCTGCCGAGCACGATATCCCGCAACGCGCGACCGGCATTCCGACCTACGAGGGCCTGCCGCTGGAGCGGTACGTATCGGTCATGGAAATGCTGAACCCCATGCATCGTTTCTGGTCCGACGGCCGCTGGAACAAGATCACCCTGGCGCACGGCTGCTACTGGAAGAAATGCTCGTTCTGCGACGTCTCGCTCGATTACATCGGGCGCTACGATCGCCCGGGCGAGGACATCGTCATGCAGCGCATCCGCGCGCTGATCACGGAGACGGGCGAGACCGGCTTTCACCTCGTTGACGAGGCCGCACCCCCGGCCGGAATGCGGGCCCTGGCCCGGCGCCTGCTCGAGGAGAAGCTGAGCATCACCTGGTGGGGCAACATCCGCTTCGAGAAGACCTTCACGCCCGAGCTGTGCCGCCTGCTCGCCTCTGCCGGCCTGGTGGCCGTCAGCGGCGGCCTGGAGGTGGCATCTGACCGGCTGCTCAAGCTCATGCGCAAGGGGGTCACGGTCGAGCAGGTGGCGCGCGTGACCCGCGCCTTCAGCGACGCGGGCATCATGGTGCACGCGTATCTGATGTACGGCTTTCCGACCGAGACCGCGCAGGACACCATCGACGCACTCGAGCGCGTGCGCCAGCTGTTTGCCGCCGGCTGCATCCAGTCGGCCTACTGGCATCGTTTCGCGGCGACCGCGCATTCACCCATCGGCCTGCACCCGCGCCAGTACGGCATCACGCTGCGGCCGCCGCCGGCGGCCCGCTTCGCCCACAACGACCTCGAGTTCGACGACCCGGCCGGAACGGACCATGATTACCTCGGTGGGGGCCTGCGCAAGGCCCTCTACAACTACATGCACGGCGTGGGGCTGGAGGCCGACGTACGCGAGTGGTTCGAGCCGCGGCCGGCGCTCGCGCGGTCGCAGCGCCTCCCGGCCGGTGGTGCCGGTGACGTCCGTGCCGCCGGATCTCATCGAGCGCTTTCTCGGCTAGTCCGGGTGCTGATCGCCTTCAACAAGCCCTTCGGCGTGCTGTGCAAGTTCAGTCCCGAGCCGCATCGCCAGACGCTGGCCGACTACGTCAGCGTGCCGAAGGTCTACCCTGCGGGCCGCCTGGATACTGACAGCGAGGGGCTGCTGCTCCTGACCGACGACGGCGCCCTGCAGGCGCGGATCGCGAACCCGCGGCACGCGCTTGCCAAGGTCTACTGGGCGCAGGTCGAGGGCGAGCCGACCGAGGCGGCGCTCGCGCAGTTGCGCGGCGGTGTCGACCTGGGCGACTTCACCACGAAACCCGCCGGCGCCCGGCTCATCGATGAACCTGGCGCCCTGTGGCCGCGCGATCCGCCCATCCGCTACCGCGCCAAGATCCCGACGGCCTGGCTCGAACTGACGCTGCGCGAGGGAAAGAACCGCCAGGTCCGTCGCATGACCGCGCGCGTGGGCTTCCCGACGCTACGACTGATCCGCGCGCGCATCGGCGAGGTCACGCTCGCAGGGCTGCCGCCGGCCACCTGGCGCGAGGTCAACCCGGACGCACCATGGACCCCGGCGTAGCCCTCAATGCGCGTCGAAGAACGACTTCACCGCGCTCAGGCAGAACGGCGGGACCAGACCTGCATGATAGGCGGCCAGCACTGCGGCATCGCCGCCGTCGGTAGCACCGCCGAGAATCGCATTGGCACGGTACGCGGCCTTGGCGGCGGCGAAGCCGTTCTTCAGGCCGGCGTAGGGATCGTTCGCGCCCGCGGCCGAATCGACATCGAGGATCACCGCTGCAACCGCCGGCGGATGCGCGACCCAGTAGTTCTGCATCAGGGTGGTGTTGAAGAAGAACACGGTCGGGTCTGAACTGCCGCCGCACAGCAGCGTGGGCGCCGCCGGGCCCCAGTTGCGCTGGTCGTTCGCCTTCAGGTGCACGCGCAGCGGGTGGGCGGGGCTGGCCGGCGGCAGCCCGTCGGTCAGCGTGGGGAAGCCACCGTCCGGCGCTGCCAGGGCATCCTGCAGGTAGGCACCGCGATAGCTGTTGGTGATCAGGTAGTCGCTGCCGAAGCCGGCCGCGAAGATAGGCGCGAAGGCGGCCGGCTGCGTCGCCGGGGTGTAGGGGGCGTAGGCAGCGCTCGGCGGCGTGCTGTCGAAGGTGGCGCTCGGGAATTTGCCCGCCGCCTGCAGCGCCCCCACCGAGGTCGAGCCCGGCAGCAGGCCCTCGATGGAGGCGGCGTACTTGCTGGCGAAGGCATCGCCCGGGGTGCTGTACAGGTCCCCGTAGGCCTGCTGGTATGCCGGGATCAGCAGCGCCAGGTTCTCCGCCGCGCTGTCGCTCACCTCACCTTCAAAGATCGCATCACCGAAGGCCGACAGCGTGTACGGCCCTGACATCGGCGCGGAGGCGGTCACGGTCATGCCCGCCGCCTGCATGGCGCTGTGGGTCGCCATGGCGACATAGCCGCCCTCGGAATAGCCGGTCACGAACAGCTTGCCGCCATCGCTGGAACCGGGGACGTCGCCGGTGGGCAGCGCCGAGCGCGCCGCGGTCAGCGAGTCGATCATGTCCTTGGACTGCTGGTCGGCGATCAGATACGGGTGGTAGTCGACAGGCGAGGTGTCATAGCCGACATAGTTCGGCGCCACCACGATATAGCCCTCCGCGGCAAACACGGCCGCCAGCAGCACCCCTTCGGCGTTGTCCGCTGACTTCACCTGGCTGATGTCGAAGCTGCGGTCGGTGTTGGTGCCATGGGCGTACACCACGAGCGGCCGCCCGCCCGTGCAGTTGGCATCCGTGCCGCCCGGGACCATGAGAGCCCCGGTGGCCGGGGTCAGGTTGCCGCGGGCGTCCACGGTCTGGTAGGTCATGTGGTAGACGGTGATCGCACACTGGGGCGTGTACGCCAGCTGCAGCAGTGCCTTGCCGAGATCACTCGTCCCCAGCAGTGCCAGAAGATCACTCGGGGACAGGGTCGTCACTTTCGTCGGCGGCCCGTTGACGAGGTCACCGCGCTTCGCCGCGGGCATGTCAGAGGAGCTGTTGTCGCTCCCGCCGCCACAGGCAGCGAGGCTGACCAGGGCCAGCAAAGCAATTGCACGCATTAGGGATGGCATGCGCAGGATTGTGGGCGCGCTCCGCCGCAGTACGTGTCAGACGGAGCCGCAATCGGCGGTCAGCCGAACCGGAACGCCGCCGTTTCCGGCGACTTCGGGCGCAGCTAGCCTGCGCGGATCCCGCTCCTGCGCAGGATCGCCGGAATGTGGGCCTCGCCGCCGATGGCCATCACGTGCACTCCCTGGCACACCCGCGTGACCTCGGCGACCAGGCGCGCGGCGATCTCGATCCCCTTCTCCAGTTCCGCCTCCGGGCCACCGGCTTGCTCCATTTCCTGGATCAGGGCATCGGGTACGCGGATGCCTGGCACCTTCTCGTTGAGCCACGCTGCCATCTTGGCCGACTTCAGGGGGATGATGCCGGCGAGCACGGCCACGCCCTGCGGCTTGACCGCTTGCAGGAATCGCTGCAGCACCGCCACGTCATAGACCGCCTGGGTCTGCACGAAGCCGACGCCGGCGTCGAACTTGCGCTGCGTATTGACCACTTCGGCCTCAAAATCGCTGGCGCCGGGATTGACCGTGGCGCCGGTGAACAGCTGCGGCGTGCCGCGCAGTGGCTTGCCGCTCATGTCGTGCCCCCGGGTCAACTCGCGCGCAGCGGCCGCCATCTGGCTCGCCGTCAGGTCAAATACCGGCTTCGCCTCCGGGTGATCACCGATTTTGGGCGGGTCGCCGCCCATGAAGACGAAGTTGTGGATGCCCAGCGCCGCCGCCCCGAGCAGGTCGGCCTGAATGGCAATGCGATTGCGGTCGCGCGCGGTCATCTGGACGATGGCCTCGGTGCCGCGGTCGAGCAGCAAGCGGGCGGCCGCGGTCGGCGCAATGGTCATCAACGCGCGCGCCGACTCGGTCACGTTGACCGCGTCCACCCAGCCTGTGAGTGCGTGTGCCTTCGCGAACAACTCGGTCAGATCGATGCCCTTGGGCGGGGTGAGCTCTGCGGTAACTACGGTTTTGCCGGCGCCGAGCTTCTGTTGCAGTGAGGGCATTCACGATCCTAGCGAGTGTGGGGTGGCGCAGACTAACAGTCTTGCCCCACGCGAGAGAAGCGCGCGGCGCATCCGCGCGGTGCACCCTCGATCTGCACCGGCGCGTGCAGGGCGGCAGCGCCAGCTCGCCGGTCGCAAGCAAAGACTTGTGCTCCGACGAGCATGCGCGACCCGCCGCCCAAGGCCGAGCGCAGCGCCGGCAGGTACCCTAGAGTCCCAGCGTTTCGGTCGCCGCCTCGATGGATTCGATTTCGAGCACGAGGGCCGAATCCGCGCCCCCCTTCCAGCGGAACTCCGCCGGCACGCCGACGTCCCCGGGCTTGGTCCATAGGTTCAGGATGGCGTCAAAGGGTGGTCGTCCCGCCGGGGACTCAAGGGCAGCATCCAGGGTCAGCCGCACGAACGAACCGGAATGCCGCTGTGCGAACTGCCGCGCGAACGCCTCGACGGACTGCAGGAATCCTGCGGCCGGGACTTCGGCCCCGCGCGCCACCACCAGTGCGACCTTGCCCCGCAAGCCGGCCTCGACCCCGCGGGGTGCACCGGCGATGAGCGTTTCCTGCACCCCGAACGAGGGGTGGTAGCTCATGTCCAGGAAGTTCAGCTCATCCTCGGCGAGGGCCTTGCCCCCAGGGGTCAGCATGTATTCCTGCGCCTTGACCGCACGATCCACGTCCTTGAAGGTGTACTCGCTGAAGGCATCGAACTCCGGGAACGGGCGCGCCGGCGGCGAAGGCTGCGCGCCGACCACATGATTGCGCACGTACTTGGAGAAGCCGAAGTACTTGTTCGCCGCCAGCCCCATGGCCACGTGATTGCCCTCGTAGTAGTGGCGGAACTGCCGGCGCGTCATATCGGGGCGCCTGACGAACAGTGTCATGACCTTGAGCATTCAATCCTCCCGCAATAGAACCCCGCAGCGGCGCTGCTATTCCTTCTTGTACGCGGCCAACTCCCCCGGCGGCAGCTTCTGGGCGTGGTTCGCCAGATAGCTGAAGGTCACATTCGGCGCCTCCTCGATGTTCTCCACGATCTCGTGGATGCGCTCGAAGCCGATGTCCTTGATCAGCCATGTCCCATTCACCTTCAGGTAACGGTCGCGGTAGAGCGCCGCCCCGGTGATGTGCAGTTTGCGGCGGAACTCCCACACGCTGTCCTGCAGGTACCAGACTCCGCGCGCCTCGGTTGCAGAGAGGATCTCGATCTCCGGATGGTGGCCGTTGTGCTGCATGATCATCTCGGCGTGCGCGCCCTCGCGCACCATGTCCAGGTACTTCCCACGTCCCTCGATGCGGAAGCGGTAGATGCCGCCGTTCACATCCAGAGTCACCTCGGGGTGGAAGATCTCCTCCAGGCCCTGGATGTCGGCCGTGTCAAAGCAGCGGAAGTAGCGATGCTTCACGTTCTTGATCTGCTCGATGTCGAGCAACTGCTGCACTTGGGCGGCCAGCTGCGCCAGCGTCGGTGTGTCCATCGTCGGTGTAGCTCTCCAGGCGGACCCGTCATCCGGCACGGGCCGGTGGTCGATCCTAGTCTGAAACGCCCCGCCAGCCGAAGCTCTGCCGGGTGGGATGCGCGCTGAAGTTGCCGCCTCCGCCGTTTGGATTAGGTGTCGGAACCTTAGGAAGACCGCCGCCGGCAGGGGCGGCTGGCCGGCACGGTGCGCACAGGGTAACTTAGCGGCCCGCGCGCCCACCTTTGGCGGCGGGACCCCAGCTGCATTCACTCATGAAAATCGTCACCTACAACATCAACGGCATCGGCGCGCGGCTACCGAACCTGCTGCGCTGGCTCGGCGCGAGCTCCCCGGACGTGGTGTGCCTGCAGGAGCTCAAGGCGCCGCAGGAGAACTTCCCGGAAAGTGCCATCCGCGAGGCGGGCTACGGGGTGATCTGGCATGGCCAGAAGAGCTGGAACGGGGTCGCGATCCTGGCGCGCGGCACCGAGCCGAAGGAGGTCCGGCGCGCCTTGCCCGGCGATCCGGAGGATGTCCACAGCCGCTACATCGAGGCCACCGTGCATGGGGTCGTCATCGGCTGCCTGTATCTGCCGAACGGCAACCCGGCGCCCGGGCCGAAGTTTGACTACAAGCTGCGCTGGCTCGAGCGGCTGATCGGTCATGCCGCCGAGCTGGCCGCGAGCCCCCTCCCGGTAGTGCTGGCCGGGGACTACAACGTCATTCCCGCCGAGCAGGACGTCTACAAGCCGGAGCGCTGGGTGAACGACGCCCTCTTCCGCGTCGAGGTGCGCGAGGCGTTCGCGCGGCTGAAGGGCCAGGGGTGGACCGATGCGATCCGCGCCCTGCACCCGGATGAGAAGATCTACACCTTCTGGGACTTCTTCCGCGACGCCTACAAGCGCGACGCGGGACTGCGCATCGATCACCTGCTGCTGAACAAGGCCCTGCGGCCCCGGCTCACGGCCGCCGGCGTCGACCGCGACGTGCGTGGCTGGGAGCGCCCGAGCGACCACGCGCCGACCTGGATCACGCTCTCAACCTGAGCCCTGGCGCCGAGGAGAGTCTGCATGGCTGATGCGGCAAAGCTGCCCCCGAAACGGGTCATCCGCTTTTTCACCGGCCTCAACGTGCTGATCTACCGCTTAAGCGGTGGCCGGCTGATGAACCGGCTCGAGGGCGCGCCGATCTGCCTGGTCACGATGACCGGGCGCAAGTCGGGCAAGAAGAAGACCATCGCCCTCATGTACACCGCGCATGGTGAGGACGTGCTGCTGGTTGCCTCCCTCGGTGGGGCACCGCAGCACCCGGTCTGGTACCACAACCTCAAGGCACAGCCGCAGATCGAAATCCAGGTCGGGCGGGTGCGCAGGCAGATGCTCGCCCGGGAGGCCACGCCCGAGGAGAAGCGCGCCCTGTGGCCGGTGGTGGTGGCCAACTACAAGAGCTTCGCGGCCTACCAGCAGCGCACCACGCGCGACATTCCGCTGTTCATCTGCGCTCCGCGCCCCGCCTGACGGGTGGGCGCCTCAGGGCAACCGCTAGGCAGGGGCGCCGGTCCACCCGGGCAGCCGGTGCTGCTGCGCCTCAAGCCGCGCGACCGCCGGCGCAGTCAGCGGGGCGGCGCTGATCCTCGCGGCATAGAGTGCAGCCCCGGCCGCCGGTGCCAGGCGCGCGCGGACGAAGTCGTAGGCGCGGGCACTGCCCTCGAGCCGTGCACGCAGTGGCTCGAGCACCAGCTCACGCAGGCGGAACATGCCCCCCGAGTGCGAAACCTTCACGCGCACACCGGCGGGCACCTGCAAGCTGCGCGTGCACCGCATCCACCAGCTGCACCAGCTCCTCCACGGCCCGCGTGAACAGCGACTGCGCCTGGGCGTCCCCGGCCTGCGCAGTCGCGGCAATCAGCCCCGACAGTGAGGCGACGTCGGTGCGCTCGCCACGGCCGCCGCCGTAGATGGCCGCACACAGGTCCAGGTCCGCCGCCAGGCGGAAGTGTTCCCGGATGCTGCTGGTACAGACTGCCCGCGCGGCGCGCGGCCGTCGCTCATGCGCGAGAACAGCTGCAGCCCCTCGCGCGCCACCCAGTATCCGGAGCCCTCGTCGCTGAACAGCTCGCCCCAGCCGCCGGCGCGCGCCGCACGGCCGCCGTACTCGCCGTAGGCCATCGAGCCGGTGCCGGCGACGACATTGATGCCCTCCTGCCCGGCGAGGGCGCCCGCCCAGCCGCACACCGCATCATTGCCGCAGCGGAACCGCCCGGCAGCCAGGGTGGGCGCGGCGGCCGCATCGAGGGTCGCCAGCAGCTTCGAGTCCTCCCCGTAGGAGGGCAGCCCCAGGAAGGCGAAATCCACCGCCGCCGGGGTCAGCGCGGCCTGCGCCAGCGTCGCGAGGATGCCGCGCGCGAGCATCGCGCGCATCGGCTCCATGCCCGTCTGCAGGTAGTAGGCCGGCCCCTCCTGGTGGCAGCCCAGCACCTCGCCCTGCTCGTCGATGAGGACGAAGGCAGTCTTGCTGCCACCGCCGTCGACGCCCAGGTATCTCCTCAAGGGTGCTCGCGCCATGGGTAGATAGTGACACCCTGCACGACGCGGCTCACGGTGCCGGCGGCATTGGGGGTATCGGGGGAGATGCCCAGCGCCAGCGACTGCAGCATGGCCAGTGCTTGGGCGAAGGGCGCGTACGCCAGGCACAGCGCCAGATCCGGTGGCCACCGGCGCGCCGGCGGCCGGGGGCAGTACCAGGTCAAATGCCCGTCCAGAAACCGGCGCATCGGCAACGGTAATCACGCGTGCCGCGACCGCATCGCGGGTCAGTTCAGCGATGAGGTCCAGGTCGTAGCGCCGGGCATGCGGGTCGTTGCACAGGAACACCACGACCAGGGACTGGCCATTCAGGATGGTCTTGGGGCCATGGCGGAAGCCGAGCGGCGAATCGGCGGCGGCGATGACCCGGCCGTCGGTGAGCTCGAGCATCTTCAGTGCCGCCTCGCGCGCGAGGCCCTTGAGCGCCCCGCTGCCCAGGTACACCACGCGCTGGTACCGGGCACGCACCAGCTCCTCGAGCAGCGGCCGGCAGGCCGGGATGAACGCCGCGGTGCGCGCGGACAGGGCCGCGATCTCAGCTTCGCTGATCACCCCGAAGCGGCGGCCGCGGCCAGCAGCATGCCGCTGAAGCTCGAGGTCATCGCGAAGCCGCGGTCGTTGGTCGCCGCCGGCAGCACGATGGCGTGGGCATTCGCCAGCGTGCGGGCACGCAGGTTCAGCGCCCCCTGCGCATTGCAGGTGACCACCAGGTGCGCGCAGCGGCGCACGTGCGCCTGCACGATCTCCACCGCCGCCGTGCTCTCGGGGCTGTTCCCCGAGCGCGCAAAGGAAACCAGCAGCGTCGGGGTATCCGCCGCCAGGTAGCTGTCCGCGCCGGCGACCAGGTCGGTGGTGGCGATGGCCTCGACGCGCCGGCCGAGCGCGGCGGTCAGGGCCGGTGCCAGGCACTGCCCGACATAGGCGGAGGTGCCCGCGCCGGTGAGCACGATGCGCAGCTGCGGCAGCTGCAGCAGCGGGGCGAGAAAGGCGGCGAGCGCGGCGCGGCCGGCGGCAAGCTGCGCCCGATCTCGCGCCAGACACCGGCTGCTGGAGGATCTCCGCCGCAGTCCACTGCGCCCCGCCCGCCGAGCAGTGCCGGCTCGCTCATCCCGAAGGCGGCCTGGGTCTCAGCCATCGAGCCGGGCTCCCGCAGGCACGCGGCGTAGCCATCGAGCACCGCGCGCACGGCATCCAGCAGGATCTCGTGCGGGTCGTTGGCGATCCGGCCGTCGCGGATCGCCGCGTACTGCCGGGGCAGGTACTGGCTCAGCAGTGTCAGGGGCATGCCGCGGCTGCGCAGGTCCATCGACCAGCGCATCGCAGGCCGCGCGCACCTGCGGCACGCCCCAGTAGTAGCGGATGCGGTCGCTCAGGCTGTACTGCAGGTCCAGTCGCTGCGTCGCGCGGTCGGTGTAGTAGGTGCTCCAGTAGCGCGGATCGCGCGCGCATGGCAGCCAGCACCACCTCCTGGAGCGAGCCGGCCGCGTCGCCAGTCGAGCTCGGCCTGGATGTCGGCCAGCGCCCCACAGGGCCTCGCGCAGCGCGAAGGTCACTGCCGGCCCGACCTTGAGGATGGCGAAGTGATCACGCACCAGCGCCGCCAGGGCCGCCGGCGTCTGGTAGTCGGTGGAGTGGGCCTCGAACACCAGGTTCGGTTCGCTGCTCGATGCGCTGGCGAGCTGCGCGCGCCTTCGTGCGGCACGTAGTCGATGACCTTGTGGTTGATCGAACTCCACGCCCGGCTGCACCACCAGGCGCGACACCCGCTCCCACGCCGGCCTCAGGCCCGTGCGCCGCCAATGCGCTGCGATGCGCCTCGAGCGTGTCGGTCACCGCCGCCGGGCTGGTGACCGCCAGCGCGCCGAGCGTCCTCGGCGGCGCCGCCCGGGGTGGGCACCTCGGTGCCGATCACGTACACCGGCGGCTCGCCGCCGCACGTCCGCCAGGCGGCCTCGGCCACCTGGCACAGCCGCGCGGCGCGCGCGGCGATCACCGCGTCGGCCAGCGGCGCGGGATCATCGGCGCAGGCCATGGAGCAGTCGAGGTGGATCTTGCGAAAGCCGGCCGCCACGTAGTCCGCGATCAGCTGCTCGCGAGCGCGCCATGGCGCCGCGGCCGCTGGCTCGGCGCGCCAGCAGTTGGGGCCGAGGTGATCGCCGCCGAGCAGCAGGCGCTCCGGCGGCAGCGCCGACGCGCGCGCGCGATGGCGGCCACGTAGTCGCGGAAGCCGTCGGGCGTCATGCCGCGTGTAGCCGCCGAACTGGTTGACCTGGTTGGAGGTCGCCTCGATCAGCGCGCGGCTCGCCGCTGCGCGTGCGCCTCGCGCAGTGCCGCCTCGATGACCAGCGGGTGCGAGGAGCACACCGAGTAGATGCCCGCACGCGCTGCCGGCCTTGTGCCGCGGACGATAGTCCAGCAGCGCCTTCACGTCGGCTCCGCTCCGCTCATTCGGGCTGCAGCGACAGCAGCAGCGCGCCGACCAGCGCCAGCGCCGATGCCGGCGAGCTTGTAGGGGCCGGGCAGGTGCCGGCCACGCCGAGCGCGATGAGCGAGGTCAGCAGCGGCGCGCCGGCATTGACCAGCGGCGAGACCACGATGGCCTTGCCGTAGCGGAACGCGTACACCAGCAGCAGCGCGCCGACCGCGTTCAGCATCTGGATCGCCGCGGCCAGCCACGGCCCGGAGAACCCCAGGTTGACCGGCCGCGAGAAGTCGGTGAGCACCAGGCCACCGGGATGAACAGCAGGCCCGTGAGCATCATGTAGCAGAAGATGCTCTCGGCGTTCATGGTGCGCATTGGCGAGCTTGATGAAGTAGGCCTGCAGGCCCCAGGCGACCATGATCGCCAGCGCCAGGAAGAACCAGCGGCCGTAGTGATGCGCGCCGCCTTCCGGCGAATAGTCGAACAGCGGCAGCGAGAGGACGGCCAGCACGATGCCGGCGATGCCGAGCCTGCCGGTGCGCTCGCCGCAGCAGCAGCAAGCGACAGCACGATCGTCACCACCGGCGAGAGCGAGACGATCGGGAAGATCAGGTAGGTGGGCCCGAGCGTCACCGCGCGGAACAGCAGCATCTGGCCGCCCGCGCCGAGCAGCCCGATGGCAAGCCCCAGCGCGAGCGAGCGCCGGTCGCGCTGCAGCGCGCGCAGCCGAGCCGGCGCAGCGCCCAGGCGGCCGGCGCGATCATGGTCAGCGCCCACACCACGTAGGTCAGCGTGTCCGGAAAGCCATGCTCGCTCGGCACGCCGGTGAAGGCGCCCCAGACGCCCCAGGTCAGCGTGGTCGAGCAGCGCATAGCCCAGCCAGCGCTGCGCACTCATGGCGACCCCGTACTGTCCATGGCGCGCACCCTCGCTGCATGACGCGGATCTCAGAACCGGTAGCTGACGCCGAGCGTGTAGGTGCGGCCGTAAGCCGCATAGCCCTGGCCGCTGCACCGCTGCTGCTCGGTGCCGCCGGTGCTGGTGTTGCCGTCGCCCAGACCGCATCCTGGCGGTTGCCAAGGTAGGTGCGCGCGATCGATTGGTCAGGTTCTTGCCCTCGACGTAGATCTTGAAGCCCTGCAGCAGCTCGTAGGAGACCTGAGCGGTCACCCAGCGAGAAGCTCGTCTGGTACGCCGACCAGGCCCTGGACCTCGGTGAAGGTCTGCGCGATCGAAGGGCCCTCGTAGTCCCAGTTCACGTTGGCGCTCAGCGGTCGTTCTCGTAGAGCAGCGCCGAGCGAGGCCGCTGGTGGGGGACACCCCCTCGAGCTGACCGACGTACTGCCCGTCGACCCAGGCCTGGCTCCAGGTGCGCGTGTACTGGCCATGCACGCCAAAGCCGCTCGGCAGGATGTGCTGGAAGCCGAACTCGATGCCCTCGACGTAGGCCTTGTCGCCGTTGATCGGCTCGATACACGGTGTACAGCACCGGCACCGGCGTGGTGCTGCCGTTGAAGTACCCCTGCACCCCAGGTCGACGTTGTTCTGCGTCCTGGTGGTGATGAAGTCCTTGATGTCCTTGCCGAAGACCGCGAGCGTCAGCGCCGACTTCGGCTGGTAGTACCACTCGAGCGACAGGTCCGCCGACGTAGGCCGGATCGGCTTCAGGTCCGGAATTGCCCGCGTAGTCGATCTGGTAGACGCGGTTGAGCGAGTTGTCGGTGCGCGTGGGCGCCAGCTGGTCCAGCTCCGGCCGCGCGATGGTCTCGGAGGCGCCGAAGCGCAGCTGCAGGTCTGGCTTGAAGCGGTAGGTCAGGTTCAGCGACGGCAGCGGCTCGCGTGTAGGAGCCTGTGGACGTGGTCGGCGTCGGCGTCGCTGTAACCGACGATGCGCCGGGTCGGTCGGATTGGCGGTATTGGCGATGGTGACCGATCTGGATCTCGTTGACCGCGGTGCTGACGCCGTGGTGCGGGTGTGCACGACGCGCAGGCCGAGCGTTGCCGCTCCAGTTGCTCGCCGGAAAAGACCGCCTCGAAGTAGGCCGCAGGTGGTGTCTCGCTCACGTCGTAGGAGTTCACCGCGTTGAACTGCGGCAGCGTCGCGGTGAAGTCATAGGTCGGTGCACCGGCGACGTACAGGTTCGGCTGGCCGTTGAGGGTCTGCAGCGCGGCCAGCAGGTTCTGGATGTTGAACACGCGCCACCGTGGTCGGGAAGTTGCCGCCCGCACCCTGCATGTAGTTCGGGAAAGTGGTGGTCGAGATGACGTTGGCACCGAGCGAGCCGAAGGTGATCGGGTTGGCGCCCGCCGGCGTCGTGTAGAAGTCGTACTGGCTCGAGCCGCCGGTCCAGTCATTGTCGTAGTCGTCGCGCGACTTGTGCGCGCCAGCGTCTCGCGCGACGCCGAAGCGCAGCTGCGTCAGCGCGCCGGCAGTCCGATCTTCAAGCGTGCCGTCAAGCGTCGCGCCGGTGACCTTGTCGTGGATCGAGTTGCCGCTCAGGCCGGTGTAGTGCGCGGTCCAGTGATTGTTGTCGAGCTGCCCGGCGGCCAGCGCCGCGGCGTAGTCCTGCGCCGTTGGGCAGCGTGACCGCGATGTTCGGCAGGTCGCCATAGTTGTTCGTCCAGTTGATGGTGTTCTGGTTGTAGGGCGTGGTCGATTCCAGTCCGGCGGTCACGAAGGCGTCGTTGCCGCCTTCCGGCCGGTTGGCCGTGGAGCGGTACAGGTCGGCCATCCAGCGTGAAATTGCTGGTCGCCTGCCAGGAGCCGTTCAGGCCGATCAGCGAGGTCGTCACCTGGCGGTCGATCGGTCTGGTTGACGATCTCGGGCGTGAAGGTGTTGCCGGTGAACGAGGTGATCAGGCCGTTCTTGACCACGACGTTGGACCACTCCGGATTGCCGTTCTGGTCGTAGTTGAAATCCGGGTAGTAGGCCTGGTTGTAGGCGACCTGCGGGTCGTTCAGCCGCGTGTACAGTCCGTCGGCGCGAAGTGCAGCTGGTCGTTCGGCCGCCACTCGAGCGTGCCGGACAGCGCCTTGCGCTTCTTCTCGTCGATCACCGAACCGAATGAGATGCAGCACTCGCCGACCACCGGGACGCCTGGTTGGGCGTGCCGTCGGCCGCCGGTGGCCAGCACCCCGGGTTGCTCGGGTCGTAGGTGTTGTAGTTGAGCGAGTCGGTGCGGGTCTTCATGTCGGAGACCACCAGCCCGAGCAGAAAGCCCAGGGTGCCGGCCGCGTTGGTGTCGCTGATGAACGCCGAGCGCCTTCTTGCCCTAGAACTGCGACATGTCGTTGTAGTTGCCCTCGATGCGCGCCGCCGCGTGCAGGCCCGGGATTGTCGAAGGGACGGGCCGAGCGCATGTTGACCGTGCCGCCGATGCTGCCCTCGAGCGCCGAGGCCTGCGAGGACTTGAGCACGTCGGCGCCCGAGATCACGTCCGCGGGCAGGATGTCGAAGGCGAGCGCGCGGCCGTCATCGTCGGTGGCCACGATGCGGTTGTTGAGCGTGACGATGTTGTACTGCTGGCCGAGGCCGCGCATGCCGACATACTGGCCCTCGCCGCCGGTGGTGCGCGTGATGGACACGCCGGTGATGTGGCGCAGCGAGTCGGCGACGTCGTCATCCGGGAAGCGCCCGAGTTCCAGCGCGTTGATCGAGTCGAGGACGACGTCGGCGTTCTGCTTGATCTCGAGGGACTTCTCGAGACTCGCGCGCATGCCGGTGACGACGACTGTCTTGCAGCTGGCTGTCATCCTCGGCAGCTGCGTAGTCGACGGCGCATCGGCTGGTCGGCGGCGAGCATCTGCCGGGATAGCTGAGGCGAGCCCAGGCGCCGCTGCGCAAAACAGGACGATCGCAGCGATGAGCCGAACTGGCCTCGACTCATGATCGCACCCCGTCCCGAGCTATAAACGAAAGAAAACGAAAGCCATAAGACTCGCTATTCGATTGCGATTTATATTTCGTTAATATTTCGAATAGTGTCAAGCATGTGACGGTGGTGTGCCGGCAGTAGGTAAGAGATCGGAGCCTTCGGGCAGCCGTCGACCAGGGCGGATTCGATAGACTCAATGCAAGTCAGGAAGACATCGTGACCCGATCGTACCAGCCGGCGCCGATTCCTGCAGCTGGCCGCGGGCCAGCGCGGCCTCCGGGGCGCTCCTTGCAGCTGCGGCCGCCCGGCGCAGCCAGGCGCCGGCTGCAGCGCTCGGGCGATGAGCGCATCCGCCTCGAGTTCGATGCGGCGCATGCGCTCGCGAGTCTGCTGGCTTTCCGAGCGCGCGCCCAGCCTGCTCGGACGTGAGCGAGCACCCGCTGAGCTGCGGATTTCCGGGCATGCCCACCGATGAGTTCACACTGCGAGAGCATGCGCGCGCGGCGCGTCGAGCGGTCCGCACGGCGCCGGCACGCGGCTGCAGCCTGCGCGGCCGCGCGGCGACGCAGCTGGAGAAGCGCGTCGAGATCGAGCTCTACGAGCGCCATCCCGGGTTTGCCGCCACCCGTGTCAGCTACCGCAACACCTCGTCCGCGCACCGTGCACGTCTCGGGCTGGACCCAGGGCTCAGTGCGCCTGCTGCGCCACGCACGCGAGCACCACGGAGCCGCGTTCTGGAACTACTGCGGCAGCACCCACGAGGACCGGCGCGACTGGGTGCGGCCGGTCGGTCCGCGATACTCGCAGGACAACTTCATGGGCATGACCGCGTCCGACTACGGCGGCGGCACCCCATTGCCGATGTGTGGCGCCGCGATGGCGGACTGGCCGTGGGCCACCTGGCACTGGTGCCACTGGAGGTGTCGCTGCCGGTGACTGTCGCACGCGCACGCGGGGTCGACGTGGCGGTCAAGCCGCTCACGGACCGCGTGCTGCCGACCGGGAGAGACGCTCACCACCGCTGGAAACCTTCGTCGCCGTGCACACGCGGCGATCACTTCGCGACGCTCACGCACTACCGCGAGCTGATGGCCGATCGCGGCCTGCAGCTCCCCGCCCGCTCCGCCCTCCGCCTACGAGTCGATCTGGTGCGCGTGGGGATACGAGCGCGACTGCACGGTGGAGCTGATCCGCGACACGCTGCCAAAGGTGCAGGAGCTCGGGCTGCGGCTGGGCGGTGATCGACGACGGCTGGCAGTCCAACGTCGGTGACTGGAAGCTCAGCCCCGTGAAGTATCCCGAGCGGCGAGCCGGACATGCGCGGCCTGGTCGCAGGCGATCCGCGCGCACTCACTAGCCGCGGCTGTGGGTATGCACCCGCTGGCGGCGGCGCCTGGCTCGGACCTGCTGCACGAGCACACCGACATGCTGCTGCTCGACAAGGAAGGCGCGGCGCAGGCGTCTCATGGTGGAACAGCTTCTATCTCTGCCCGGCCTACGAGAAGACGGTCGGATACTCGCAGGCGCTGGTGCGGCAAGTTCATCGGCGACGTGGGGCTTCGAGGGACTGAAGATCGACGGCCAGCACCTGAACGGCGTGGCGCCGCTGCTACAACCCGGCGCACCAGCACGCCAGCCCCGAGGACTCGGTGCACGCGACTGCCGGATTTCTTGTACGGCCTGTACCAGACCGCCACGGCAGGTCAACCCCGAGGCGGTGCGTGGAGCTGTGCCCCTGCGGCACCGCGTACTCGTTCTTCAACTTCCGCGCCTTCAACCAGGCACCGGCCTCGGACCCGGAGTCCTCCTGGCAGGTGCGACACAAGGGCAAGACCCTCAAGGCGCTGATGGGCCCGGCGCCGCCTTCGCGGGCGACCACGTGGAACTCAGCGACGGCGGCGATGATTTCGCCTCCACGGTCGGGGTCGGCGCGGTATCTCTACCAAGTTCACCTGGCCGCGCGACCCGAAGCCGAAGGACTCGTTCCTGCTGACGCCCGAGCGTGAGCGGCTGTGGGCCAAGTGGATTGCCCTGTACAACGAGCGCCAGCTGCCGCGCGGCACCTACCGCGGCGAGCTATACGACATCGGCTTCGACAAGCCCGAGGCGCACGTGGTGGAAAGCGCCGGCAGGCTCTACTACGCCTTCTACGCCCCGCGCTTCGACGGCCCCGTTGCGCTGCGCGGCCTGGGCGGCAGACGCCACCGCGTGCGCGATTACTTCAATGACCGCGAGCTGGGCGAGGTATCAGGCAGCGAGGATCGACTGCACGTCGCGTTCGAGCACTTCCTGGTCCTGGAGGCGGTGCCGGCGTGATGCCAGAGAGCGCCGAACGCGGCCTGCTGATCGAGGAGCGCCGCCGGCGCATCCGCGACCTGCTGCGCGATGAGGGGCGCGTCACGGTCGAGTCGCTCGCCAGCCGCTTTGGCACCTCGCAGGTGACCATCCGCGCGGACCTCTCGGCGCTGGAGACCGTCGGTGCGCTCACCCGCACCCACGGTGGCGCCGTGCCCAGCGCCGACGAGGCGGACCCGCCGCTCGGGGTCAAGAAGCTCCGGCACCACGCCGAGAAGGTGCGCATCGCCAACGCCGCCCTCGCCCTCATCCAGCGACGGCGAGACCATCATCCTGGACTCCGGCACCACCACCGCGGAGATCGCCCGCGGCCTGCGCCGGCTGCCGCTGACCTCCATCAACGTCATCACCAATGCACTCAACATCGCAGCACTGCTGCTGCAGGTGCCCAACGTGCGCCTGATCGTCCCGGGTGGCATCCTGCGACGCGAGTCCAACTCACTTTCCGGCCCGATGGCCGAAGCCGCCCTCGATAACCTGCAGGCGGACCGCGTGTACCTGGGGGCGGATGCGATCGATCCGGAGATCGGTGTCATGACGCCGCACCTGGCGGAAGCGGAACTGAACGCCAAGATGATCCGCATATCGCGGCAGGTGGTGGTGGTGGCAGACTCCTCCAAGCTGCAGCGCCGCAACATCTCGCTGATCGCCAAGGTGCAGCAGCTGCACATGCTGATCACCGACCGCGGCGCACCGGCACAGGCAGTCGAGGACCTCCGCAGCCGCGGGGTCGAGGTCCGCCTGGTTTGAAAGCCGCAGGCGCGCTCGTTCTGGGTCTGCTCCCCGTGCTGGGCGCAGCCGCGCTGCCTGGTCCCGCCCGGGCCGCCAGCCACGCTGACTACTACACCCTGTCCGACTTCGCCCGCATCGAGAAGATCGATGCGCACGTACACATCCATGGCCCCGCGAATGCCTTCATGGCGCAGGCGATCCGCGACAAGTTCAGCATCCTCACCATCAACGTCGACTACCCGGACTTTCCGCCCATCGCCGAGCAGCAGGACGCCGCGGTGTCACTCCTGCAGCGCTATCCCGGACGGGTCGCCTTCGTCGCCACCTTCTCCGCGGGAGGATTTGGCACACCGCAGTGGACGGCGCGCGCCATCGGCAGGCTCGATTCCGCGCAGCGTGACGGCGCGGTCGGGGTGAAGATCTGGAAGAACTTCGGCATGGAGCTGCGCAACACCGACGGCAGCTACGTGATGCCCGATGACCCGCGCCTGGAGCCGGTATTCGCCTTCCTCGCGCGCACCCACCTGGTGCTGCTCGGGCACCAGGCCGAGCCGCTGAACTGCTGGCTGCCACCTGCGAAGATGACGGTGCGCTCGGACCGGGAATACTTCAGCGCCCACCCCCAGTACTACATGTACCTGCATCCCGAGATGCCCTCGCATGATGCCATCCTCGCGGCGCGCGACCGCATGCTCAGCACTCACCCGTGGCTGATCTTCGATGGCGTCCATCTGGCCTCGCTCGAGTGGGATGTCGATGAGGTGGCGCGCTTCCTGGACCGCTTCCCCACGGCACGCGTGGACATGGCCGCCCGGCTGGTGCACCTGGAGTATCAGTCGGTGGCCCAGCGCGCGAAGGTGCGGCGCTTCCTGCTGCGCTACCAGGATCGCATTCTCTACGGCAGCGACGACAACTACGGCCCTGCGGATACCGACGCCGCCGCGCTGCGCGACGTGCATCGCGACTGGCGCGCGGACTGGCGCTTCCTGGCCACCCAGGACGAACTGCATTCCCCGGATTTTTCCGGTGCATTCCGTGGGCTGCATCTGCCGCGCTCGGTCATCGACAAGATCTACCGCGACAACGCGCGTGACTTGTTCCCCGGGGCGTGGCGCGGCACGCCCTGACCAGGGACGCCAACGTACCCGTGGCCTAGCGCCAGATGCAGTACGTCTTGCGCAGCGTCTGGTGGATGGTCCACACACCCTGGGTGCGCGGCGGGAAGTACGCGGCATCCCCGGCGCGGAACTCGAAACGCTGCCCTTCCGCGGTCACGAAGGTGGCGTGGCCGGCGATGAAATGACTGAACTCCGCGTCCACGATCGCGCGGGCGAACACCCCCGGAGTCGCCTCCCAGGTACCGGTGCTGACCGAGCCGTCGGCCGCATCGAAGGCGGCCAGGGTGGACAGCCGCGGCGACGGGGCGCCGCCGACTGCCGGCGGCGTCACCGGCGGGTCGAACTGGTAGGCCGTTGCGCGCGCCGGGGCGATGATATGCACGATGCCCATGTGGGAGCCGAGTCTAGCGGAAACGCGCGCGGCCGCCGCCACGGGCGCGTGCTAGGGCGCGAGGCCGGGACCGAGCGTGCGGTTCAGGTAGCGGTAGAAGTCCCAGACCGGCCCTTCGAGTGCCGGCGGCGCCAGCGGGCCGCGATCGTAGTGCCGCGAACGCAGGCCGCGCGCAAGATTCACCAGGATGGTCTTATCCTCGGCCATGGTCTTGTGGTACAGCCCGATGGCCCAGTCGACCACATCCTGTGGCCAGTCCGTCCCGTAGAAGATCAGCCCGAGCTTCATGCGCACGCGGTTGACGCTCTCCGGCTGGATGCACATGAATGAGCTGTAGTCGGCGGAACAGCCGACCGCAAAGCCCGGCGGTATCGCGAACATGACGCAATCGTCGCGTTCCTGGTCGGTGAGGTCCGGGTGGCCCTTCTGCACGCGCGGCAGCTCGGGATTGAAGCCGGCAAAATAACCGAAGTAAGCCTCCCCCGGCGGCAGGTGGCGGCACAGCCGGGTGGGATTCACCTGGTGCAGCGTCTCGTGGTGCAGGGCCGAGAGGTGGTAACCCTCCATGAAGTTCTCGAGCAGGTTCTTCCAGTTGGTGTCCCACACCTCGTCGGCGAGGTAGCGCACCTCGTTCAGTTCCAAATGGTAGGGCCGGATGATCTGCTCCAGCCCTGCCAGGCGCGGCACCAGCGGCGCAGGCTGCTCGGCAAGGCTCACAAACAGGAATCCCTGCCACTCCTCCAGCGCGTACTCGGGCAGGCGGCAGGCGGCGGCATCGAAGTCCGGCCGCGCCGGCATGCGTGGAGCCGAAAGCAGCTTGCCCGTGGTGTCGTAGCTCCAGTGGTGATACGGGCACATGAGCCCCTTGCCATGCCCCTTGCCGGATGCGATCGGCATGCCGCGGTGGCGGCACACGTTGGAGAAGGCACGGACCCGGCCGTCGATACCGTGCACAACGACAACCGGCTCGTCGCACAGCTCCAGCGCCATGTAGTCCCCGGGACGCCGCACCTCCTCCAGGCGGCCGACGCACAGCCACTCCTGGCCGAACAGGCGCTCCCGCTCCACGGCGAGCACCGCAGGGTCGGTATAGAACGCACTCGGCATCGACCAGGCGCGCTCATACGACAGGTCAGCGGTGCGCGCCAGCGCGCTTGCCAGCGTACCGAGGGAGCTCCCGGGTCTGCCCGCTGCTGGCGTGCTCATTCGACTAGCGGTGCTTGGAGAACTGGTAGGTGACGTTGATGCCGAAGGTGCGTGGCCGGTTGGTCGTCACCGTGTGCACAAAGTCGAAACCGTTCACGTACAGCTGCGCGCGCACGTCAGTCAGGTTCTCCCCGTACAGTTCCACGTCCCAGGCATCGCGGACGATGCCGGCGGCGGCATCGTAGGTGGTATAGGCGTCCTGCGGCTGGTTCGGGGGCTCGAAGCCGCCCTCGGTGACCGTCGAGGCGTAGGAATGGGCCGTGTGCTGCACTCCGGCCTGCAGGTGCCAGCCGTAGGCGCCGAGGGTCGATTCGTAGCGTGCGCGCAGGTTACCCTGGAACGGCGGGGCCTGCGCCAGCGGGCTGCCGATGCCGGCGGTGGGGAACAGCGCGTAGGCCACGCCGTCGTTGCCGTAGACACTCGGCACCGTGCGCTGCTCGCTGCTGTTCCATGCGAACGAGGAGTTGATGGTCAGCTTCTCGGTGGCCCGCCAGATCAGGTCGCCCTCGAGTCCGCGCACCCGGTAGTCCGGGCCGTTGGCCGTGAAGGCATTGTTGCCGTAGATCTCCGGGGCGAAGATCTCCATCTGCACGTTCTTCCAGTCCTCCTGGTAGACCGCGCCGTTGAACTGCAGGCGGTGGCCGAACCAGCTGGTCTTCCAGCCGAGTTCGTAGTTCTTCAGGGTGTCCGTGTCGTACTCGTAGGGCAGCACGAACTTGCCGTACAGCGGCGAGCTGGGGGGGATCACCCCCTGGCCGCGGTTGAAGCCGCCGGGCCGGAAGCCTTCCGAGTAGGTCGCGTACAGCATGGCATCGGCGGTCACCTTCCAGCTGAGGTTGACCTTGTCCTTGTGGCCGTCGGTATTGCGCTGCAGTGGGCCGACCGAGCCATCGGCGAAGGTCACCTGATCGAGGCTGACGCTGTAGGGGCGCGGGCAGGCGTCCGCGGCGTAGTTGCGGCAGCCGTAGGCGGAGTTCTTCGAACCCTTCTCGTAGTTGTCCATCCAGTAAAAGCGCGTGCCCAGGGTGAGGGTCACGGTCTTGGGCACGAGGTCGAAGGCCACCTCGCCGAACAGTGCGTGCTGGCGGTAGCCGCGCGTGATGTCGTTGAAGAACACCACGCCCGGGCCACGCGCCGACGGGTCGTAGATGGTGGTGCCCGGCAGCGGGGCGAACGGAGCGAATCCGGCCTCCGCCTGCCCGTACTGCCAGTTGATCGAGTCCTGGATCTTGTAGTTCTCGTAGAACCCGCCAACGATCGCCCGCAGGCGCTGGTCGTCCGGGGTGCTGAAGCGCAGCTCGTGGCTCTCGTGGGTGTTGCGCTCCTTGTCGAACCAGACCGAGCTGGGCGAGTAGCAGGTGTCAGTGGTCACCTTGCTCGGCAGTCCGGAGAAGTTCACCGACGGCCCGTCGCACTGGTAGTACGCGCCCAGGGCCCCGCGGGCGTAGGCGGTGTAGTCGGTCTGCTGCTCGACCTTGCGGTCGAGGTAGCCCCCGGTATAGACCGCCTTCAGCGGCCCGATGCGGCCATTGAGTGTCCAGGCGGTGTCCTGGAACTTGTCGTGGTCGTAGGAGGGGTTGTACTGCTGGATGTTCAGGTCCCCGAGTTCCGGGGCATACGCGAACACGCCGTCGGCCTCCAGGGTCTGGAAGCTCTGCTGCAACCCCAGGCTCCAGTCATCGTTGAACTGGAACAGGGCCGAGAAGCGGCTGCCCTTGTAGCTGACCGGGTTGTACGCATGATTGACGAGGCCGGTGTTCGAGAGGGTCACGCTGTTCGGCGGCACCACGCCGCCGAAGTAGTAGGCGATGCCGCCATCGGTCGGCTCGCGCGCAAAGGTGCCGGGAATGTTGTGGATGTAGCCGCCGCGCTTTTCCTCGTAGACCACCGCGCGCAGGGCGAGCTTGTCCTCGATCAGCGGCAGGTTGATGACCGCCTGCAGCAGGTGGCTCGGGTCCCCGTGCGCGGTGACCGCGTAGCCGGCGGTAAAGGTTGCCTCGACAGTATTCAGCTTCGGCTTGTTGGTGATGTAGCGTATCGCGCCGGCCTGGGCGCCGGCGCCGTACAGGGTGCCCTGGGGCCCCTCGAGCACCTCGATGCGCTCCAGGTCCACGGTGTAGACGTCGAGGTTGCGCCCGGGCAGCTGCACCGACTGGTCATCCAGATAGATCGCGACGTTCGGGAAGGAGCCGATGCTGCCGGAGCCCTGGTTGCCGTTCTGCGTGGTTGAAAGCCCGCGCATGTAGACCTCGTTCTGGCCCGGCCCCTTGCTCGCGACCGAGACGTTGGGCAGGTATTTGACGAAGTCGTCGAGCGTCTGGACGTTCAGTTCCTTGAGCGTCTCCGCCGTGAGCGCGGTGATGGCGATGGGCACGTCCTGCAGGTTCTCCGCGCGCCGCGTCGCGGTGACCACGACCTCGGCGATCTCGTTGCCGGCGCTCGGTGAGTCGCCCGTGGCTGCCCGCGTAGCCGCGGTGGCGCTGCCGGCCAGAATCGCGGCGACGGCCGCGGATATCCGGTAATTGTTCTGCACGCAGACCCCCCGGTTTCGTGTTTTGGTTGCAGTAGCGCTTCGACCCCCACGGAATGTAGTCGCAGGCGGCCCCGGGAGCGTCAGCGGCCAGTGGAATGTGTTTTAGCACAGCTAAAAGCTTGCCCGGGGCGCACGCAAAGGGTGCGGTGCCGGAGGCGGGCGCACCGCCGTGAGGCCCGGCGCCGGGACCTGCGCTCGGGGGCGATCCACCCCGCATGCCTTGTCTATTTGCCCGGAGGCTGTAGATTCGCTCCGGTCACCGTGACTCAAGAGGCGGCGGCGCACGGGCGAGCCCTGGCTGGTCCCTAAGCGCCGGCGCAATGCACTCATGCCGCAAGGCCCAGGACCTGATCCGCTGCCGCCGGTGCTGAATCGCGCGGCGACTGCATGAACGAGATCCTGCGGCGCCCCCGGCAGCAGCGCATCCCCGTGCGCTGGTGGATCTTCGGCTTCCTGTTCGCCATCGGCTTCCTCGAGTACCTGCAGCAGCGGGCGCTCACCATCACTGCCGAACCGATGATCCCCGCCCTGCACCTGAGCCAGATGCAGATCGGTTGGCTGGAGCAGGCCTTCGTGATCGGCTACATGCTCTTCCAGATCCCCGGCGGCGTGCTGGGCCAGCGCTGGGGCGCCCGCTGGATGTTCTCGGTGATCGGCACCGCCTCGGTGATCTGCATCGCCATCACCGCATTCGCCCCCGATTTCCTGACCGGCGCGGCGATATTCGCCGTGATGTTCGCCGCGCAGTTCGTCATGGGGATCGCGCAGGCACCGACGTTTCCGGTCTCGACCGGTGTGTTCGAGACCTGGTTTCCGCCGCGGCGCTGGCCACTGGTCCAGGGCCTGCAGACCATGGGGCTGGGCTTCGGCGGGGCGCTCGCCCCGCCCCTGATCGCCACCCTGATGACCGCGCTGGGCTGGCAGAAGGCGCTGCTGTGGACCGCGCTGCCGGCCATTCCGCTGTACCTGTTGTGGGCCTGGTACGGGCGTAACAGCCCGGGCGAGCACGCCGCCGTGTCCACCGAGGAGCTCGCCCTGCTGAGCGATGGCACCTCAGAACAGGCCAATGCACGCGTTTCGCTGCGCGAGATGGCGGCGATCCTCAGGGACCGGAACGTGCTGCTGCTGACGTTCGCCTACTTCTGCATGAACTATGTTTTCTATCTGTTGGGCAACTGGTGCTTCCTGTACCTGGTGCAGGAGCGGCACTTTTCGGTGCTCGAGAGCGGCTGGCTTGCCACCGCGCCGCCGATTGCCGCCGGCCTCGGCGCCGGTATCGGCGGGGTCATTGCCAGCTCACTGTACGTGCGTCTGGGCATCCGCCGCGGACTGCGGCTCACGCCGCTACTGGCGCTGCCCGCGGCGGGTCTGCTCATGCTGCTGGCGGTGCATGCCGGCAGCGCGTACCTGGCCATCGCGCTGCTGGCGCTGTGCTACGGGCTGGTGGAGCTTACTGAGGGCTCGTTCTGGGCGGCTGCCATGACGATCGGCCGCCGCAATACCATGGCGGTGGGCGGGGTGCTGAACACCGGCGGCAGCCTGGGCGGGGTGGTCGGCATCCCGGTTGTCGCCTACCTCTCCGGACACGGCGCCTGGAACACCGCCTTCTTCGTCGGCACCGGCTTCGCGGTGCTCGCCGCGGTGGTCTGGGTGTTCATCGATGCGAGCCACGTCGCCGCCGAGCCCGACGCGGGCGGCGCGCCACACCCTCACGGGCCGGCGTAGTCGAACCTGCGGGCCTGGGCGATCACCCAGGTGTGGAACGCGGCGCCGATCGGCTTGTCGAGCGCGGCGCTGTTCCAGGCGAGGAAGTAGTACTCGGGCAGCGGCAGCACGTGGGGGAAGACCGTCACCAGCGCTCCGCTGCGCAGGGCATCGGCCACCATGGAATGCTGGGCGAGCGCAAAGCCGTGGCCGCTGATGGCCGCATCGATCGCAATCCCCGAGGAGGCGAAGGTGAGGCTCGCGCGCAGGCGCTCCGCCGAGACGCCCACGGACTGGAACCAGTCGCTCCAGCCCGGGAACCCGGTGTACTCGTAGCCCCAGTCGATCCACAGCAGCGGCTTCTTCAGCAGGTCGCGCGGCTGGCGCACCAGCGGCGTGGCGGCCATGAGCGCCGGACTGGCCACCACCGTCACGTAGTCGGTAAACAACCGCAGGTAGCGCTGGTAGCCGTGGCGGCGCGCCCCGTAGGAGACGCGGAAGTCGACCTCGCCGGCATCGACGCGCGGTTCGGCGTCATTGGCATCCAGCGCCACGCTCGCCTCGTCCTGCTGCGCGTTCCAGGCCAGCAGCAGCGGCCCCAGCCACTTGATGGACATCGAGGAAATCGCACTCACCGCCAGATGATTCGAGCGCCGCGCGCGCTCCACGTCCTGCTGGGCCTTGCGCAGGTGCTCCAGGCCCGCGGAGATGCGCTGCAGGTACAGCGCGCCCCAGGTGGTGAGCTCGATGCCCCGGCCGGTGCGCTGCACGAGGCGCGCCTTCAGGTGCTTCTCGAGCGCGTGCACCTGCTGGGTGACCGCTCCCGGGGAGACCCCCAGGTCTTCGGCCGCGCGGCTGACGCTGCCCAGGCGTCCGACCGTCTCGAACACCTGCACGGCGCGCAATGGTGGAAGGTTTGACATCTGCGCGAGCCCCGATCGTAGTCCCGCTTCACATTTTAGCCCAACTAAAACAGATCGTATCGGCGATTGGCGACGGCAGCGGGGCAGCGGCCTAGTCTTGGCATCACCGGCGGCCCTCGGCCGAATCACGGACCCAGCAGTCCTATGCACACCCTGCTCGACCTCGACCGCTACCCGCTCGACCAGCCCGAGTCGCCCGCTTATGCGAGCCTGGTGGCCACCTGCCAGCGCGAACTGGCGCAGCAGGGCAGCTTCAACCTGGATGGCTTCGTGCGCGCCGATGCGATCGCCCGCGCCGCGGCCGAGATCGTGCCGCTCACCCGGCTGGCCTTCACGCACCAGCGCGCACACAACGTCTACTTCAAGGACCAGATCGAGGGCCTCGCCGCCGACCATCCCGCGCTCACCCGCTTCGAGACCGTGCACCACACGCTGTGCGACGACCAGATCAGTCAGACGATCATCCACCGCATCTACGAATGGGACCCGCTCGCACGCTTCCTGGGCCAGGTGATGCAGCAGCCGGGGCTGTGCCAGATGGCCGACCCGCTGGCGCGGGTCAACGTGATCGAATACCGCCCCGGCGAGACCCTCAACTGGCACTTCGACCGCTCGCGCTACACCACCACGCTCTTGATCCAGGCCGCCGATGCGGGTGGTGAGTTCGAGTATCGCAGCGGCCTGCGCTCGGATAGTGACCCGAACTACGCGGGCGTGGGCCGGCTGCTGCGCGGCGAGGATTCGGGCATCCGCATCAACGCGCTGCGCGCCGGCACGCTCAACGTGTTCGCCGGCAAGAACACCCTGCACCGCGTGTCCAAGGTGCGCGGCGCCCGCTCGCGCCTGGTGGCGGTCTATTCGTACTACGACCGCCCGGGGGTCATGTTCAGCGACGAGGAACGGCGCGGCTTCTACGGCCGCAGCAGCTGAAGGCGGCTGCGGCCGCGCACCGCCGGGTGCTAGGCGCGCATGCGCGCCCCCTCCGGGTCAAACAGCGGCGCGGCGATGATCGTGGCCGTGCGCCGCTCGCCCAGGATCTCGATCTCGAAGACGCCGGCGGCGGTCTGCCCCGCCAGCGCCTTGGGCACGTAGCCCTGCGCGAGCGAGCGCTCCACGTAGTGCCCGTAGCCGCCCGGAGGTCACCCAACCGATGACCTTGCCGCCGTGCCAGATCGGCTCGTCCCCGAGCACGTCCGCATCCGTCGCATCGACCACGAAGCTCACCCGGCGCAGCTGGTCGGCGCCGGCATGGTCACGCAGCGCGGCCTCCTTGCCGATGAAGTCCGGCTTGTTGAGGTCGACGAAACGCTCCAGACCGCCCTCGAAGACCCCGTAGATCGGGCGCAGCTCGCGGTACCAGGTCGGGAAGTTCTTCTCCAGGCGCAGGCACAGCAGTGCGCGCATGCCGAAGTTCACGATGCCCAGGTCCGCACCTGCCTCCATGATCGCCCCGTACAGCCGGCGCTGGTATTCCGGTGCGACCCAGATCTCGTAGCCCAGGTCCCCGGTGTAGGTGACGCGGTTGATCATCGTCGGCACGTTGGCGATGTCCATCGAGCGATGGTCGAGGAAGCGAAACGCCGTGTTCGACACGTCCTCATCGGTCAGGCGCTGCAGCAGCTCGCGCGAGCGCGGGCCGGCGATCGACAGCCCCACCAGCGACAGGTCCAGGCGGCGCAGGCTGACCGAGCCGTCCTTGGGCAGGTGCTGCTCGAACCAGCGCATGTGATAGATCTGTGCTTGCGAGGAGCCCCACATGAGGAAGCGCTCTGCACCGGCCTTGGCGATGGTGAAGTCGCCGATCAGCTTGCCCTGGGGGTTAAGCATCGGCGTGAGCACCAGGCGCCCCTGGCGCGGCATCCGGTTGGTCATCAGGCGCGACAGGTAGGCCTCCGCCCCGCTCCCCGCGATCTCGTACTTGGCAAAGTTGGCGATCTCGGTGACGCCGACGGCGTTGCGCACGCCCTGGCATTCCTTCTTGACGTGTGCGAAGTCGTTGGAGCGGTGGAACGAGACGATGTCCTTAGGTTCCACACCCTTGGGGGCGAACCACAGCGCGGTCTCAAGTCCCCAGCTGTCCCCCATGACCGCACCCTGCGCCAGCAGCGTGTCGTAGAGCGCCGTGGTCTGCTGCGGGCGGGCAGCGGGCAGCTCCTCGTTGGGGAAGCGGATCGAGAAGCGACGCGAGTAGTTCTCGCGCACCTTGGTATTGGTATAACTGCGCGTCGCCCATTCCCCGTAGCGCGCCACGTCCATCGCCCAGACGTCAAAGCCCGGGTCGCCGTTGACCATCCACTGCGACAGCGCCAGTCCCACGCCGCCGCCCTGGCTGAATCCTGCCATCACCGCGCACGCGCACCAGAATCCGGGAAGTCCCTGCACCGGGCCGACCAGCGGGTTACCGTCCGGGGAGAAGGTGAACGGCCCGTTGATCACCCGCTTGATGCCCGCCTGCGCCATGGCCGGAAAGTGCTGGAAGCCCAGCTCGAGCGAGGGGGCGATGCGCTCCAGATCCGGCGCCAGCAGTTCGGCGCCAAAGTCCCAGGGCGTGGCGCGTGGCTGCCAGGGCACGCAGGCCTTCTCGTAGGTGCCGAGCACCATGCCACTGCGCTCCTGGCGCATGTAGATCTCGGCCTTGAAGTCGATCGCGTGCGGCAGCTCGTGGCCGCGCTCCTTGTTGAAGGCCACCACCTCGGGCATCTCGTCGGTGACCAGATACATGTGCTCCATCGCCAGCACCGGCAGCTCGAGCCCGACCATGCGCCCCACCTCGCGCGCCCACAGGCCGCCGGCATTGACCACGTGCTCGGTGTTGATGGTGCCCTGCTCGGTGACGACGTCCCAGCTGCCGTCCGTGCGGCGCGCCAGCGCGGTCACGCGTGTCTTGAGGTAGATCTCCGCGCCGCCGAGGCGCGCGGATTTCGCGTAAGCCTGCGTGGTGCCGGAGGGGTCGAGGTTGCCGTCGGCCGCATCCAGCATGGCGCCGGCAAAGTACTGCTCCTCGAGCAGCGGCAGCAGCTTCTTGGCCTCGCCCACGGTCAGCAGCTCGGTCTCAAGGCCCAGATAGCGGGCGCGGGCGTGCGCCATCTTCAGCCACTCCATGCGCTCGGGTGTGTCCGCCAGCAGCAGCCCGCCGGAGCGGTGCAGTCCGCAGGACTGCCCGGAGATGCGTTCCAGCTCGTCGTACAGGCCGATGGTGTAGCCCTGCAGTTTCGCCACGTTCGGGTCCCCGTTCAGCGTGTGGAAGCCACCGGCCGCATGCCAGGTCGAACCGGAGGCCAGCTGCTCGCGCTCGATCAGCACCACGTCCTTCCAGCCCGCCTTGGTCAGGTGGTACAGAACGCTGCAGCCGACAACCCCGCCGCCGATGACGACGACCCTGGTATGCGATTTCATGCTCGATGCTTCTCCTGAAGATCTCGGTTCGGCCGGCCCGGTGCCGCGGCGGCACCGGCGGCGCTCAATTCTCTATGGCGGTGGGCGCAGACTCCACCGCGATCTGGTACCCGGTCGGCGCGGCTGCATCCAGCAGCCACTCCCAGACCGACAGCGCGAACGTGCGCAGCACATACAGCTCGTAGCGCTGCGGCGCGCACCGCTCGAGCAGTACCCCCGTGTGGTGCAACGCGGTCTGTGCAAATGCACCCACCGCGAAGCTGCGCGGGTGCAGGTCGACCGAGATCCCGCAGGCCAGCACGGCGCGCGCCGCCGGCCCTTCCAGGCGCAGGCGCACGCGACTGTGCGACAGGAGTGTGACCGTCCCTGCGCCCACCGGCACCGCCGCGAGCAGGCGCGATAGTACCGTGGACTCGGGTGCGACCACCCAGTAGGCATCGGGCGCGGTGCGGTAGAGGCAGGCCGCAGCCGTGCGCTGCACGGCGCCGGCACGCGCGGCCAGTGCCTGGGCGCCCAGCAGCGGCCCGACGGCGGCCGCCATTTGCGCCTCGCAGCCGGGAAACACCGCCAGCTGGGCAAGGTCCCAGCCGCGCACCTCGCCGATCACGAGCGCGCGCCGGCCGTCGAGCCCGTCGCGACCGCCCGCGGCAAGCTGCCGGGCGAGGGGCGAGCGGCGCTCAAACACGCAGGCGCTCCCCGGCGGGGTCGATGAACACCGGTGAGACGATCCGTGCCCGCACACTCTCGCCCTTGAGCGGGTAGGCGCAGACGATCTCCTCCCCCACGTGCGCAAGGCCGCCCTGGTACAGCCCGAGCGCGATGAACTTGTTCAGCTCCGTGGACCAGGTGACGGAGGTGATGTAGCCGCGTCCGTGTCCCTCGATGCGGTCGCTCGCCGCAAAAAGAATCGCGCCGCCGCGCAGGCGCCCGGCCGCCTCCTGGCACTCCAGCCCCACCAGGCTCCAGCGCTCGGGGGCACGAAGTTCGCTGCGCTCGCGCAGCTCGCGCCCGATGAAGGGCTTGGCGGTGCGGGCCATCTTGCCCAGACCCAGGTCATCGAGGGTGTTGCGGTGATCGAGCTCAAGTCCTGCCACGTGCCCCTTCTCGATGCGCAGCGAGGCGAGCGACTCCAGGCCATAGGGGCGGATGCCCAGCGCTGCGGCGCTGCTGAGCAGGTGCTCCCACAGCGCAAGGCCGTGGTCTGCCGGCACGTACAGCTCGAAGGCCAGCTCGCCGGAGAAACTCAGGCGCAGGATGCGCAGCGGCATCCCGTCGACGTCGAGTTCGCGGCAGCCCATGAAGGGCAAGGCCTCGTCCGAGAAGTCATGGCCGGGCAGAGCCAGCTGCAGCGCCGCGCGGGCGCGGGGACCCGCGATCGCCATGCCGGCCCACTGGTCGGTCAGCGATACCACCTGCACGTTAAGCTCCGTCCAGGTGGTCTGCAGCAGGAACTCCAGGCGCGACATCACCTCGGCCGCCTGCGCGGTCGTGGTCGTCATGAAGTAGCGCGTCTCGGCGAAGCGGGCGGTCGTGCCGTCATCGAGCACCGTGGCGTCGTCGTTGAGCATGACCCCGTAGCGCGCCTTGCCGATCGCCAGGCGCGCGAACTCGTTGACGTAAACGCGGTTGAGGAACTCCGCCGCATCGGGCCCCTGGACGTCGATCTTGCCCAGCGAGGAGACATCCGAGAGCCCAACGCCACGGCGCACGAGCCGCATCTCCCCGATGTAGGCGCTCGCGGGGTCCTCCCCGGCCCAGCGGTAATACCAGGGGCGCAGCCAGGGGCCCGCCTCGATCATCACCGCCCCGTTGTCCGCATGCCATTCGTGCAGCGGCGAGCGCCGCACCGGACGGAAGTGGTGCCCGATGCTGCGCCCGGCGAGTGCGCCGATCGACACCGGCGTGTAGGGCGGACGGAAGGTCGTGGTGCCGGCCGCTGCCGTGTCGATGCCACGCAGGCCGGCCATCAGGCGCAGCGCATTGATGTTGCTCGTCTTGCCCTGGTCCGTGCCCATGCCGAGGGTCGTGTAGCGCTTCAGGTGCTCGACCGACTCGAACCCCTCCTGGTGCGCCTGCACCAGGTCCTTGGTGGTGACATCGTTCTGGAAGTCCACGAACGCCTTGCCGACCGGTGGCCGCACCCGCGGCGCCGCCGCGGCCGCCGCCACTGCCGCCACTGCTGCCGGTGCGGAGGTGCCGGGCGCTGCTGCTCCGGCGGCATGGCGCGCCGCCCCGGCGCCGGCCTCCCGCCCGGTGGCTAGCGCCTGGTCCCACGCGAACTCCCCGCTCGCTGCCCCCGCCACGAACTGCCCGGCGGCGAGGATTCCGGGAACAAAGGCATCGATGTCGGCGCGATACACCGGCCTGATTCCGGTGTGGGAGGTGAGGTGCACGGCCGGGGACCAGCCCCCCGACATGCACAGCAGATTGCAGGCCAGCCGCTCCTCGCCCGCGGCACCGCTGAAGCGCACGCCCGTCACGCAGCGCCGTCCCAGCGCCCGGTTGACCTGCGCAGCGGTGACGATGCGGACCCCGGCGCTGCGCGCGCGCTCCTGCAGCGCGGGCGCGACCGTGGCGCGCTCATCGAGCAGCGTCACCGCAGCCCCCGCGGCGGCGAGGTCGAAGGCGGTCTCCCAGGCGCCGTCATTGTTGGTGGCGACGACCGCCGTGTTTCCCGGCAGCACCGCGTAGCGATTCAGGTAGCTGCGCACCGCCCCGGCCAGCATCACCCCGGGGAGGTCGTTGTGGATGAACACCAGCGGCCGTTCGGTGGCACCGGTGGCGAACACGATGGCACGCGCGCGCAGCGTCGTGACGATCTCGCGCGCCGCCGCGCGCGCCGGATCGGACTGCGCGGGGTCGCAGCGCGTGAGCAACGCGACCGTGTTGCCGTCGTACAGCCCGAAGGCGGTCGTGCGGGTGAGTACCTCGACATCCGGCAGCTGCGCGAGCTCGCGCTCCATGGAACTGCGCCAGTGCTCGGCCTCGTCGCCGCGCCCGGACAGCAGGTCCCCACCCAGGAGAAAGTCCTGCTCGATCAGCAGCACCCGCGCGCCGGTGTGCCCGGCCGCCAGCGCCGCGCTCAGGCCTGCGGCTCCTGCGCCGATCACCAGCACGTCCGTGTGGGCGTAGCGGGTCTCGTAGCGATCTGGATCGCTCTGGTGGACGGCCCGCCCCAGTCCGGCCGCCCTGCGGATGAAGGGTTCGTAGAATTCCCACGAGCCCCGGCGCGGACCCATGAAGGTCTTGTAGTAGAAGCCGGCGCCCAGCAGCGGCGCGGCGAGGGAGAGCACGGCCAGCAGGTCAAACTTCACCGACGGCCAGCCGTTCTGGCAGCGTGCCGCGAGTCCCGCGCTCAGTTCGGTGACCGTGCCGGGCACGTTCGGGGTCGTGCGGCCGCCGCTGCCGAGGGTGAACAGACCGTTGGGTTCCTCCACCCCGGCCGACAGGAAGCCGCGCGGGCGGTGGTACTTGAAGCTGCGGCCGACGATGCGCGCGCCCTGGGCGAGTAATGCCGAGGCGAGGGTGTCGCCGGCGAACCCGCTGAGCACGCGCCCGTCCAGGGTGAAGCGGATGCTGCGTTGCCGGTCGATGCGACCGCCGACCGGAAGCCTGCGCGCCCCGCCCTTCATCGCGGTCCTGCCGCGCACGGCCAGACGCTCTCACCGGCCACGTTGCTGGCCGTGTTGCGCTCGAGCACGAACCACTGGCGGCAGCCGAGCACGTGCTGCCAGTACTCGCGGTGCGCACCCTTGGGGTTATCGAACAGGAAGACGTAGTCGTGCCACGCCTTGATGTCGGTGCTGCCGTGGGCGGGACGAGCCTTGCTCGCGTCCCCCGCGTAGCGGAACTCCTTGTAGTCGCGTTCGCCGCAATGTGGACACCGGATGCGCATCTATTGCCTGTAGGTCCAAAGGCCCAGGGCGTACTCGTCGTAGCCGTTGCCGCGCTCGAAGCGATCCAGGCCCAGGTGCCGCACCAGCGGGTGCTCATCATCATGGGCAATCGTATGGGCCAGGCACCAGCCGGCGGCCGGTGTCGCCTTGAAGCCCTGGTAGCACCAGCCGCCATTGAAGTAGAGATTCTTAAGCGGCGTGCGGCAGATGAACGGGCTGCCGTCGGGGGTCATGTCCTGGATGCCGCCCCAGTGCCGCAGCAGACGCAGGCGCGAGATCGAGGGAATGAGCGCGACGGCGCATTCGGCCGCGGTCTGCACCTGCGCGAACTGGCCGCGCTGGGTGTAGCTGTTGAAGCCATCGATGTGGGCCCCGAACACCAGCCCGCCCTTGTCCGACTGGGAGATATAGAAGAGTTCCGCGCCGAAGCTGATCACGTGGTCGACAAAGGGCTTGATCGGCTCGCTCACGAAGGCCTGCAGCAGGTGGCTCTCGACGGGCAGCCGCAGCCCGGCCAGGGCGGCCACCTGCGAGGAGTGTCCGGCGACGGAGATCGCCGTGCGGCCGGCGGCGATCGGGCCGCGGCTGGTCGCCACGCCGGTCACCCGGTCGCCGTCGCGCAGAAAGCCGCGCACCTCGCAGTTCTCGATGATGTCCACCCCGAGGGCGCTGGCCGCGCGCGCGTAGCCCCAGGCGACCGCATCGTGGCGCACGGTCCCGGCACGCCCCTGCAGCACGCCCCCGTGGATCGGGAAGCGCGCGGCGCCGGAGTAATCCAGGTAGGGCAGCAGGCGCATCACGTCGCCCCGGTCGAGCAGCTCGGCATCGATGCCGTTCAGCCGCATGATGTTGCCCTTGCGCGCGAGCACGTCCATCTGCACCGGCGAATGGGCGAGCACGATCTGCCCGCGCTGCGAGAGCATGACGTTGTAGTTGAGCTCGTGCGAGAGCCCCTCCCACAGCTTGAGCGCGTGCTCGAAGAACTGGGTGTTACCGTCGAGGATATAGTTGGAGCGCACCAGGGTGGTGTTGCGCCCGACATTGCCGGAGCCGATGTAGTTGCGCTCGAGCACCGCCACGTTGGTGATGCCGTGCCGCGCGGCCAGGTAGTAGGCCGTCGCCAGGCCGTGGCCGCCGCCACCGATGATGACCACGTCGTAGGAGGCGCGCGGCTCGGGTGCCCGCCAGGCGCGCGGCCAGGGCGCGCCGGTCAGCGCGTGGCGCGCCAGCGCAAATGCTGAGTATCGGTCCCTCACCCTAGGGCTCGCGGCAATGACAGAACCTCAGCCTCAACGCACACGCTCCAATGGCAACGAACGGGTCTGCCCCGGCCGCCGATCCTATGGGACCCCACGAGCTTAGCAAGACGGAAATTCTAACCTTACCCGCAGAAAAACTATCGCTTTGCACGCCCCGCGCCCGCCTGCCCGGGCTACTCCTATAGAATGAGTGCCCGGCGCCCGGGCGCTTCGATTAACGGCAGCGGAGCGGGCACGGCGGCGGAACATCATGGCTGGATCGGCTCCGACTCCCCCCGCCTCGCGCATCGAGGCTGCGGTACACGCCGCCCGCGCCCTGCTGCAGCAGGGCAACTACGCCGGCGCACTGACCCTCGCCGAGCAGCTCCTGGCCAGGGTGCCCGAGAACCGTGACGTGCTGTACCTGGTGGCCGTCAGCCAGCGGTACCTCGGGCGCACCCGCCAGGCACTGGATACCCTGACCCGTTTCGAGAGCGCACACCCGGCCTACAGCCGCATCTTCCAGGAACGCGGCCACTGCCACCGGGCCGGCGGCGACACCGCAGCCGCCATCGCCGCCTACCGCCGCGCGGTGGAGCTCAACCCGGCCCTGCCGGCCAGCTGGCAGGGCCTGGCGCAGCTCCTGAGCGCGCCTGATGCCACCGTAGCTGCGCGCACCGCGGCGCACCTGTCCGCCCTGCCCGCGGCCGTGGTGGGTGCGAGCAGCCTGCTGGCCGACGGTGAGCCGGCCGCGGCCGAACAGCTCGTGCGGCAGTTCCTGGAGAAGCATCCCGATGACATCGAGGCACTGCGCGTCCTCGCCCAGGCGCTCATGCGACGGCACGCGGCTGAGGAGGCGCAGCCGCTGCTGGAGCGCGTGCTCGCGGCGGCACCCGAGCACCACGCCGCGCGCTACGACTACGCGCTCTTGCTCGCGCAGCGTCACCGGCACGCCGAGTCACTGGCGCAGGCGGACCGCCTGCTCACGGTCGAACCGGACCACCCCGCCTTCCTTACCGTGCGCGGCAACGCTCTCAGTGAGCTGGGCGAGCACGCGCAGGCGCTGGCGATATTCCGTGCGCTCCAGGAGCGCAACCCCGCCCAGGCTGACCTCACCCTGTGTATCGCCCACGCGCTGAAGACCCTCGGGCAGCCACAGCAGGCGATCGCGGCCTACCAGGCGGCCACGCGTCTGCGCGCAGGCTATGGCGAGGCGTACTGGGGACTGGCCAACCTCAAGACCTACCGCCTCTCGGACGAGGAGATCACAGAGATGCGCGCGGCGCTGGCGGCGCCGGAGCGCGCGGCAGGCGATCATTATCATCTGCACTTCGCGCTCGGCAAGGCACTCGAGGACCGCGGCGAGTTTGCCGACTCTTTCGGCCACTATGCGCAGGGCAATGCCCTGAAGCGCCGCGAGACCGGTTACACGCCCGAGACTCTCGAGCGCGCAGCCGCGGCACAGGTGAGCACGTGCACGGCGGAATTGTTCGCCGCGCGGCGCGGCGCCGGCGCACCGGCGCCCGGTGCCATCTTCATCGTCGGCCTGCCGCGATCCGGGTCCACCCTGCTCGAGCAGATCCTGGCCTCGCACCCGCAAGTCGAGGGCACCTGGGAGCTGCCGCAGATCCCGCGCCTGGCTGCCGCGCTCGGCGCTGCCGCCCCCGGCGAGGCGGGCTACCCGCAGGTGCTCACGCGGATGAACGCCGCGCAGCTGCGCTCCCTGGGCGAGCAGTACCTCGCCGAGACTCGCGCCTATCGCCACGGCCGGCCTTATTTCATCGACAAGATGCCCAACAACTTCCGCCACGTCGGCCTGATCCACCTGATCCTGCCGAACGCGAAGATCATCGATGCCCGCCGTGAGCCGGTGGCCTGCTGCTTCAGCGCCTACAAGCAGTTGTTCGCCGCCGGCCAGGAGTTCAGCTACGACCTGGCCGACCTGGGCCGCTACTACCGCAGCTACGTGGCCCTCATGGACCACTGGGACCGGGTGCTGCCCGGCAAGGTGCTGAGGGTCGACCACGAAAGCGTGGTCGCGGACCTCGAGGGCAGCGTGCGCCGCATGCTCGCCTTCCTGGGTCTGGCCTTCGACCCGCGGTGCCTTGAGTTCCACGCGACCGCGCGCAGCGTGCGCACGGCCAGCTCCGAGCAGGTGCGCCAGCCTCTCAGCCGCGACGGACTCACGCAGTGGCGCAATTTCCGTCCCTGGCTGGGGCCGCTGGTGGATGCGCTGCGGGACTGAAGCGCCGCTGGCACGGTACGATTGATGAAGGGACGCGCCTCGGAGGGACTGCCCATGAAACGCACCGTATTCGCCGTCTGCGCCGCCCTCATCACCTGGGTGCTGCTGGCGAGCCTGCTGAACCGCGGGCTGCGTTACGGGATGTCCGGCTACGCCGCCGCCGAGCCGGTGCTCGCCTTCACGCTCGGCATGCAGCTGGCGCGCCTGGCGATCGCGGCCCTCAGCTCCCTGGCAGCCGGCGCGGTCACCGCCTGGATTGCGCCCCAGGATCCCAAGGCGCCGTGGATCGCGGGGCTCATCCTGCTGGCGGGGTTTCTGCCCGTGCACGTGAAACTTTGGCAGAGCTTCCCACTGTGGTACCACCTGAGCTTCCTCGTGACGCTTCTTCCTTGGGTGGTGCTCGGCGCGCGCCTGCGGCGCGGCCGAATGTTGGCGGCAACACCGGCGGCCTAGCCTGCCCGCGCGTACCGGCCACCGCGAAGGCCGGAAAGGCCGCACCCTCGCGCGCCAGGAAAGAGAACTGCCTTCCAGATTCCGCCCGCGCGCGCGGGGATAATCCGCCGACGCGCGCCCGCTCCGGCCACCGGTACGGACGCCTCAAGACACGGTCCAAGGGATCAAGGCATGAGCCCATCCGCACCCCGCCGGCATCGCCTCCGGCCCGCGCAATACGCGCTGTGGGCGAGTCTCCTGGCCCTCTCGGCCTGCGGCGGTGGCGGCGGCCCCGGCGGCAGCACCACCCCGCCTGCGGGGTGGACGGCGGGCGTGTTCCAGCCCTCGAGCCACTTCGCCGCGCAGTGCCAGAACCCGCGCTCGGGCACCGACCCGGTCACCGGCAATGCCTACCCGGATGTCCAGGGCAGCACCCTGGATGAGAACAACTGGCTGCGCTCCTGGAGCAACGAACTGTACCTGTGGTACAGCGAGATCCCGGACGTCGGCCCGGCCTCCTACCCAACGACCGCCGCCTACTTTGACGTGCTGAAGACCCCGGCCGACACCTCGACGGGTAGGCCCAAGGATCGCTTCCATTTCACCTACGACACCTCGGTCTGGGAGCAGCTGTCCACCTCCGGGGCAGATGTCGGCTATGGGGTCGACTTTGACCTGGTGTCCGCCTCGCCCCCCGGGTGGTCTACGTCGCATTCGTGTGGCCCGGGTACGCGGCCGCCGCCGCCAACATCTCCCGCGGCGCACAGGTGATGGCCATCGACGGGGTCGACATGGGCAATGGCTCCGACGTCACCACGCTGAATGCGGGGCTGTATCCCTCCACCGCCGGTGAGAGCCACGTGTTCACGATCCTGGACCCGGGGTCGAGCACCCCCCGCATGGTGACACTGCAGGCCACCAACGAGACCGAGACCCCGGTGCCGCTGGTGAGCACGATCCCGACCGGTTCCGGGAGCGTCGGCTACATCCTGTTCAACTCGCACATCGCCACGTCCGAGCAGGAGCTGATCGATGCCATCACACAGCTGAAAACCGCGGCAGTGACGGACCTGGTACTTGATATCCGCTACAACGGCGGCGGTTACCTGGATATCGCCAGTGAGCTGGCGTACATGATTGCCGGCCCAGGGCCGACCGCAGGGGCCACGTTCCAGAAGCAGACCTTCAACTCCAAGTACCCGAGCACGAACCCGGTCACCGGCGATGCGCTGACCCCCACGCCCTTCCACACCACTTCGCAGGGCTTCTCCGGGCCCTCCGGCGTCAACCTGCCCTACCTGGCGCTGCCGCGCGTGTTCGTACTCACAGGTCCTGGCACCTGCTCGGCGAGCGAGGCGATCATCAACGGACTCGATGGCGTCAATGTGCAGGTGATCCAGATCGGCACCACGACCTGCGGCAAGCCCTACGGCTTCTATCCGCAGGACAACTGCGGCACCACCTACTTCAGCATCGAGTTCAGCGGCGACAACGCCAAGGGCTTCGGCGACTATCCCGACGGCTTTTCGCCCCAGAACTCCGTGACGCCGACCAACGCGGTGCTGCCGGGGTGCTCGACCGCGGATGACTACACGCACCCGCTGGGTGACCCGGCCGAGGGGCGCCTCGCGGCAGCCCTCGGGTACATCAGCGGGCAGGCCTGCCCGACGCCGCCGGCGGGCATCGCGGCGCCACCGCTGCTGCACGCCAAGTCGGCGCTGCACAAGCCCTTCTGGCGCGAAAACCAGATCACGCGCCGCAGGTAGTTGCGGGCGGGTGCAGAGGCCGGCTGCGCCCGCCTTCCTGCCCCGTGCAGCCGCGTTCCAGTCGGGGCACTTGCCGCGCAGCCGCCGAGTGCGCGAAGCTCGCCCGCCACACCCATCCCCTGCGACGAGGATCCCGATGCCCACCCCGCCCGCCGGCCTGCAGCTGGAGAACAGCCCCCACATCGCGCAGCGCGCCTCGGCACTGTCGGCGCGCTACGCCTCCGAGCGCAACAAGGCCGCGTGGCTGGCGCTGTACGCGGACGATGCCCTCATCCAGGATCCGGTGGGCGTCTCGCCGCTGGACCCGACCGGCAACGGCCACCGCGGCCGCGAGGCGCTGGTGCGCTTCTGGGACATGATCATCGGGCCGGGGAACATGACCTACCGCATCCGCGAGTCCTACCCGTGCGCGGATGAGTGCGCCAACGTCTGGTCCCTCACCAACCGCCTGCCGGATGGCAGCGAGATCACCGTGGACCTGGTGAGCATCTACAAGGTCAACGCCGCGGGCAAGCTCACGCAGATGCGCGCCTACTGGAGCTACGCGGAGGTGGAAGCGAAGCTCAAGTCCGTCCTGCAGCAGCGCTGAACGTGGGGGCGCGCGCGGCCTCTCGGGTTCCGGCGCGGGTCGCCGGACTCATGCTGGGGGTGCTGCTGCTCGCCCGTGCGGGGCTGGCGCCGGCGGCCAGCGCACCCGGGACGCTTGCCGCAGCCGTCGCTGCCCCGGATCGCTACTCCGCGGACGTCGCCGCCGAGGTGCTGAGCAACGGCGGCAACGCGGTGGATGCGGCAGTCGCCGTCGCCTTCGTCTTGGCCGTGACCTACCCGGAGGCGGGCAACCTGGGCGGCGGTGGCTTCGCCACCGTGTACTTCGAGGGTAACAGCTACTTCCTCGATTACCGTGAGTGTGCCCCGGCCAGCGCAACGGCGGGCATGTACCTCGATGCGCGCGGTGAGGTGATCGCCGATGCGAGCACGGTGGGCGCGGGCGCCGCCGGCGTGCCCGGCACGGTCGAGGGCCTGTGGCAACTGCACCGGCGGTTTGCCCGGCGCTCGTGGAGCGCAGACCTTGCCCCGGCGGTGCGGCTCGCCCACGAGGGTTTCAAGGTGGGGCGCATGCAGCAGGCGACGCGCGAGGCGCGCGCCACCGAGCTCCACGGCCGCACCAACTTCCTCACCTACTTCGGCGCCCTGAGCGCCGGTGCAACCCTGCGCCAGCCCGAGCTCGAAGCCACACTGCGCCGGATCGCCGCCCACGGCAGCGACGGCTTCTACAAGGGACGCACCGCGGAACTGATCACCGCCGAGATGGCGCGCGGCCATGGCCACATCAGCGCTGCGGACCTGGCCGGCTACCGCGCCGTGTGGCGCGAGCCGCTGGCCGGGGACTGGGCCGGCTACCACCTCATCACCGCGCCGTTGCCCAGCTCCGGCGGCATCGCCCTGTTGTCGCTCCTGGGAATGAAGGCCGACCTGGCGGCGGCCTTTGCCGGAGTGGGGCTGAACTCTGCGCAGTACGTGCACCTGCTGGCAGAGATCGAGAAGCGCGTGTTCGCCGACCGCGCCGACTACCTGGGCGACCCGGACTTCGTGCCCTCACCGGCCGCCGCATTGCTCGCGCCTGCGTACCTGGCGCGGCGCGCGGCGGAGGTGAACACCCAGCGCCGCACCCCGACGAACGAGGTGCATGCGGGCCTGGGCACGCATCACAACACCACGCACTTCTCCATCACCGATGCGGCGGGCAACGCGGTGTCGAACACCTACACGCTCAACGATGACTTCGGCTCCGGCGAGGTGGTCGTGGGCGCAGGCTTCCTGCTCAACAACGAGATGGATGACTTCTCCGCCAAGCCCGGCGCACCGAACATCTTCGGGGTCGTGGGCGGGGAGGCGAACGCGATCGCCCCGGGCAAGCGCCCGCTGTCGACGATGACACCGACCATCCTGATGAAGGATGGCCACGTGGCGCTGGTGATCGGCACGCCCGGCGGCTCGCGCATCGCCACCTCGATCTTCCAGGTGCTCACCGACTGGCACGACTTCCACCTGCCGCTTCCCGCCGCGGTCGCCGCCCCGCGCATCCACCACCAGCTGCTGCCGCCGGACACCCTGTACGAGGAGCCCTACGCGGCGCTCGAGCCGGCCGTGCGCACGGCCCTCACCGCGCGCGGCTACGCGTTCATCCAGCAGGGGTGGAACGGGGATATCGAGGTCATCGGCAGCGACGGCCCGGCCACGGTGGCGGTGGCCGATCCGCGCGGTCGCGGCCTCGGGCGGGTACTCGGCGCGGGAGGGTCGCCGTAGCGGCGGTTCAGCCGCGAACGGGCACTAGCTGCCCCACTCCAGGACCCCCGGGGCTTCGGACTCGCCCTCGTAGGTGCCGGTGACGTGCGCGGCATCGGAGACCATGCCCGGGGAGGACCACTCCAGCAGCCCCTCGACCAGAATGCCCTCGGTGGGATGGCCGGTACGGGCCTGGATCCAGCGGAATGCGGATTCCAGCGTGGGCGATCCCCACAGCCTGCGGCCATCCTCGGTGCAGATGTCCCAGGGCGCAAAGGTCTTGATGTCGGGGCGATGGCGGATCATGCGCACCGTGCCGGCGACTTGTACGCGCCAGTGACCCGGCGCAATTTCTTCCACTGCGTAATCCATGACGCTTCCCCTCAAACCGACGCCTTCCCGCGGGCCGGACCTTTTTGCTTTGTCGGACGCCCGGCGTCGTTACAGGCTCAGCATAGTGCATCACCAGGCGCGGTCTTGTCAGCGCAGTTCTCATCTGCATTGAACATATGCACGAGATGGCCGCAAATCGGCGCAAGATGGCCCCTACGGCTTGTCTTTTTGCAGCGGCCGTGGCTGACCCGCGGGTGGAGGCTACGGGCGCAGCAGCGCGGCTGCGGTCGCAACAGACCAAGCCCGCACTTCGCTTATTGGGCTGGCGTTCAGACAGGGACGGTAGAATGCGCAACAGGAAACTCAAGGACTGCGGAACGGGCATGCGACGACTCACCCTGGCTCTGGCCTGCGCACTGGCGAGTGCCTGTACCCACCAGGCCACGGTTTCGCAGCCGGTAACCCCCTCAGCCCCGGTAGCGGCGGCGGTGCCGCCAGCGGCGCCCCCGGCAGGCAACTCGCAGCCTGCCCCCCTGCCGCAGTGACCCCCGCTCCGGCGGCGGCGGTCGCGGCTCCGCCCGCCCCGGCCGCCATTGCAGCCGCCGCGGCACCGGTTGCCCCCGCTGCGCTCCCGTCGCCACCGCCCGCAGCACCCAAGGCCGCGACAGCGCCGCTGCGGGCGCCGCCGAAGGCGCCCGCAGCACCGAGTGCCGGCGCGGCCAGCACCGCGGCTGTGACCGCCAGTGCCGCACCCCCTCTGGACCTGCCTCTGCTGGAGCAGCGGCTGAAGGACACGCGCGCCATCGGGGTTTTCACCAAGCTGTCACTGAAGAACCAGGTCGATGACCTGCTCAAGCAGTTCCGCGCCTACCACCAGGGCGGCTCGGGCAGGACGCTGCAGCAGCTGCGGCAGAGCTACGAGGTCCTGCTGCTGAAGGTGGTCAGCCTGCTGCAGGACGATGACCCGACGCTTGCGGTCGCGGTCGGCTCCTCGCGGGAGGCGATTTGGAGGGTCCTGGTGGACCCGAAGAAGTTTGCAAGTCTCGATGCTTAATCAACAGGAGCCGCTATGAATCCGCGTATGAGTCTTCTCGCCCTGCCGCTGCTGGGTCTCATGGGCAGCGGGATCGCCGCTGCCGATGACGCGTTTGCCAAGGATCTCAAGGCGACGATCGCGCTGCAGGGCCTGCCGTGCGACCAGGTGGTGAGTTCCACGCGCAACAAGGACAGCGACTACACCGCCGCCTGCAAGGACGGCAACCGCTACCACGTGTTCGTCGACGCGAACGGCCGCGTGGTCGTCAAGAAACTCTAGGCCGCGGAGGCCGCGCCTTCAGGGCTTCTCCCACGACTGGGTCGGCTCGTTGGCCGGCGGCGGCAGTGACTTGAGGTAGGTCACCAGCGTCCACACCCCTTCCGGGCCCAGCGCGCCGCCGAAGGCCGGCATCCCCTTGGGGCGGCCGTAATAGATGGAGGCAAAGATTTCCGCCGGCGCGCCGCCGTAGCGCCAGCGCCCGTCACCGAGATTCGGGCCCACCCACCCTGCGGCATCCCCGCCATGGCAGCCATCGCAGTTCATCGCGGTGAACAGCAGCGCGCCGCTCTTGGCCACCGCCGGGTCACCCTCGTGCGGATTCGACAGCTGCGCCCCCGGCGGTGGCATGCCGCCAGCCTCGACGTGGGCCTCGTAGCGGATGGACGGCGGAGCAGCCGATGCCTGCGCTGCGGAGCCGCCAGGCGCAGCGGCCTTCTGTGTGCAGGCCACCAACAGTGCAACTGCCAGCAAGCCCGTCGTGACGTGACGATTCGAGTGCATGGAACCCCTCACAGCCCGAATATCCAGATGATCCCGCCCTGGCTGGTGTGCCGGGCGATGTCCTTCTGAAAGTCCGCCGGCGCACGCACGTCCGCCGGATCATCCGAGCGGGTGTCGCCGGAGATCAGCGCCCAGTCGCCCCCGAATCCGGCGTACACCGCGACGTACTGCTTGCCGTCCGGCCCGCGGTAGGTGATCGGATTGCCGACCACACCGGAGCCGACCTTGAACTTCGAGAGCACCTTGCCGGTGCGCGCATCGACGGACTTGAACCAGCCGTCGAGCGTGCCGTAGAAGGCCACGTCACCACCGGTCACCAGCGCGCCGCTCCAGTTGGGAAACGGCTCCTTGTTCTCCCACACCTTCTTGCCGGTGGCCGCATCCCAGGCCATGAAGGTACCGAGGTAGCCGCCCGGGCCCGCCGCGTACGGACTGTTCACGCCCACGAAGGGTGTGCCCTTCAGCCGCGTGGTGTGCCAGGCGGCGTAGTCCATGCAGATGTTGTTCGTCGAGGTATAGAACAGGTGCGTGCGCGGGGAGTACGCCGGCGGCGAGGACGGGCTGACCCCGCCTTCCAGGCTCGGGCAGATGTCCTTGACGTTGCCCCTGGAGGCCCCGGTCTGCTTGGCCGGATCGATCACCGGCCGGCCGGTGGCAAGATCCACCGACTTCGCCCAGTTCACCGGCACGAACGCGGTGGCGCCGATCAGGTGTCCGGTCCGGCGGTCGAGCGTGTAGGCGAAGCCATTCTTATCGAAGTGCACCAGCACCTTGGTCGGCTTGCCGGCGATGCTCAGCTCCGCCAGCACCATCGCCCCGGTCGCGTCGTAGTCCCAGTTGTCGTGTGGGGTGAACTGGTAAGCCCACACGAGCGCACCGTCCGCGGGCCTGCGGGCCAGGACGCTGTTGGTCCACTTGTTGTCCCCGAGTCTCTGCTCGGCGTTGTACGGGGAGGCGTTCCCACTGCCGTAATAGATGAGATCAAGTTCCGGGTCGTAGGAGGTCCAGCCCCATACCGGTGCGCCGCCGGTCTTCCAGCTGCCCTCGGCCCAGCTGCTGGCCCCCACCTCCGCACCGCCATCATAGGGCGGCTTGAACTGCCCGGGCTGCGCCAGCATGCCGGCATCCGGTCCGATGTTGCGTGCCGTCCAGACGATGCGCCCGCTTGCCAGGTCCAGGCCCTTCAGCCAGCCGTAGATCCCGAACTCACCGCCGGATGCACCGACGATCACCCGATCCTTCACCACCAAGGGCGCCATGGTGACCGTTTCGCCATCGGCCACGTCCGCAACCTGCGTCTTCCACAGCTCGCGGCCGCTCTTGGCATCCACGGCCACCGTGTGCCCGTCGAGCAGGTTGTAGATCACCTTGCCTTCGGCATAGAAGGCGCCGCGATTCACCGTGTCGCAGCAGGAAACGCCGATTGCGTTGGGGCTCACCTCGGGGCGGTATTTCCACCGCAGCGGATAGCCCTCCTTGCTCAGGTCAAATGCGTACAGCACGTTCGGCCAAGGCGTGACGACGTACATCGTGTCGCCCACCACCAGCGGCTGCCCCTCGTGCCCGCCCAGCACCCCGGTGGAGAAGGTCCACACCGGGTGCAGCGCGGCGGCATTGCCGGCGTTGATGGTGGCAAGGGCGCTGTAGCGGCTCGCGGCGTAGTCCTTGGCGGGCATCGACCACTGGCCGTCCTCGCTGGCGGCGGGCGCGGCCGCGCTCACCGGGGTCCAGTGGGCGAGCGCGCCGCATAGCAGCGCCGCGAGGGCGCGGGTGGTTACGGACATCAGCGATCGGCGCGCATCAGGCATGGTGATCTCTTGACCGTGGTGAGATTGAGCCGCGGCAGCAGCGCCCCCGGCCCGCTTGGGAACAGGCCGCGGGCAGGCCGCCGGTTAGCGTTTCTTGTACGCGGTATCGTGACTGGCGACGCACTGCCACTTGCCGTCGGGCATCTTCACCCAGGTATCGGTGAAGACCGCGCGCTCATCGACCACCGCGCCGCTGTTGTCGGTGCCCTTGCCGCGGAAGTTGCCGATCGCCACGACCGTGTCGCCGTAGACGAAGAACTTCATGTCGCTGTAATCGACGCTGGTCCACTTGACCGACTTGTCATCGGCAAGCGCCGCGGCCTTGGTGGTGGTGACCTTGCCTTCGATGGAGGTCTGCACGATGTGATCGGCCAGCGATGCCTCGATCACATCGTAGTTGTTGGTCTGCTGCGCCTTCAGCCACGCCTGCTCGAGCGCGGCGACCGCGGTCTGCGCCGGACTTACGCTGTTTGCGGCCTGGAGGCCCGTGGCTGCAAGCAGCACAGCCACACCAGCCAGTACGGATGCCCACACTATTTTCATTGAATCCCCCCTCGTGATAAATGGCAGGAATTGTCGGATGCGGCGCAGACATTGCACCTTCTTCCGTTCCCCTGCAACCGGGTGGCCAGGCGCGGCACGCGGCTGACTTTTCCTGCGCCATGCCCGCGGCCATCCATGAAGGATGCGCGTAATGGTAATGTTGCCCACCTCCTGCCGCCGCCCGCCCGCGAACCGTGAGTCACCCCCCGCTTGCTGCGCAGTTTGACCTCGCCGCCCTGGGCGCCGGGATCCTCGACCTTGCCAGTGCACTGGCCGCCAGCGCGGCGCTCCAGGAGCGCCTGGGCCGTGAGCAGCCGACCCCCGGCCAACGCGCATCCTTGAGCCTCGCGCAGAACGCCGATGACACGCTTGTCGTGGGTGACAGCCATCACTACGCTGTGACCCCGGATCCGTTCGTCGCGGAGAAGATGCACCCCATGCCCATTCACCGGATCAGCCGCTCGTGGTCGGTATCCCGCAGCCGGGCGTGCGCCTGGCCATCGTGACGAGCGGCACCGACGCTTCCAGCGGCTTTGCGGTCGGCGAGGAGCTGGTCGCGGGGTTTGCTCGCATGAAACCCAACCCTTCAACCCGATACAGGCCCCAGTGATGACCACCGAGCCATACCTGCTGACCCCCGGACCCCTGACCATCTCGCTGCGCACCAAGCAGAGCATGCTGCGCGACTGGGGCTCCTGGGATGTCGATTTCAACAACATCACCGCCCGGGTGCGTGCGCGCCTCCTGGACATCGTGCACGGCACCGGCACGCACGAGTGCGTGCCCCTGCAGGGCAGCGGCACCTTCGGCGTCGAGGCGGCGATCGGTACGCTGGTGCCGCGCAGCGGCGGACACGTGCTCGTGCCGCAGAACGGCGCCTACTGCCAGCGCATCACGCGCATCTGCCGCATCCTCGGCCGCAAGGTGACCACCGTCGACTACGCCGAGGACCAGCCGGTGGCTGCCGCGGACATCGACCGCACCCTGAAGGCGGATCCATCCATCACTCATGTCGCACTCGTTCATTGCGAGACCAGCACCGGCATCCTCAATCCCCTGAAGGAGATCGCCGAGGTCGTCGCCCGCCACGGCCGGGGCCTGATCATCGATGCGATGAGCTCCTTCGGCGCCCTGGAGATCGATGCGCGCACCAGCGCTTTCGATGCCGTGATCGCCGCCTCCGGAAAGTGCCTGGAGGGCCCGCCGGGCATGAGCTTCATCATCGCGCGCCGCGACGTGCTCGAGCGCTGCGAGGGGAACTGCCATTCGCTGGCGCTCGACCTGTATGACCAGTGGGTGTACATGCAGAAGACCACGCAGTGGCGCTACACCCCGCCGACACACGTCGTCGCGGCGTTTGACAGCGCCATCGAGCAGTACCTCGCCGAGGGGGGCCTCGCGGCACGCGGCGCGCGCTACGCGCACAACTGCCGCACGCTGCTCGAGGGCATGCAGCAGCTGGGTCTGCGCAGCTTCCTGCCGGCGGCCATCCAGGCGCCGATCATCGTCACCTTCTACGCTCCGGACCACCCGCGCTACCAGTTCAAGAGCTTCTACAACGCAGTCAAGGCGCGCGGCTACATCCTGTACCCGGGCAAGCTGACCACCGTGGAGACCTTCCGGGTGGGCTGCATGGGGCAGCTGGGCGAGAAGGGCATGGGCGGGGTGCTGGAGGCGGTTGGCGCGGTGCTCGCGCAGATGCGCGCCGCCGCCTGATGCGGCCGCCGCCGGGTGACAAGCCCGGCTGCGGTGGTGTCTACTCGGCCGGCCGGCCGGCACTGCCGCCACGCGAACCGAACCAGGAAAGAACGGGACTGACATGCGTCGAATCGAGGTGAATGGCCGCTCGTACCGGATGCCCGAACAGGCTTCGGTCGTGGTCTGCGTGGACGGCTGCGAGCCTGACTACATCGCCCAGGCGGTCGCCGGCGGCCACATGCCGTGGATGAAGCGGGTGCTCGCGCAGGGCAGCGCGGTGATCGCGGACTGCGTGGTCCCGAGCTTCACCAACCCGAACAACCTGTCGATCGTCACCGGCGCCCCGCCTGCCGTGCACGGCATCTGCGGCAACTACCTCTACGACACCGAAAACGGCGTCGAGGTCATGATGAACGACCCGAGGTGGCTGCGCGCGCCCACGCTGCTCGCCGCCCTCGCCGACCACGGCGCCAAGGTCGCCGTCGTCACCGCCAAGGACAAACTGCGCAAGCTCCTCGGCCACAAGTTGCAGGGTATCTGCTTCTCTGCCGAGAAGGCCGACCAGGTCAGCATGGCCGAGCACGGTATCGAGGGCGTGCTGCAGCTGGTTGGCCTGCCGCTACCGGATGTCTACAGCGCGGCACTCTCCGAATTCGTGTTTGCCGCGGGCGTGCGGCTGATGCAGAGCCAGCCCCAGGATGTCATGTACCTCTCGACCACCGACTACGTGCAGCACAAGCACGCCCCGGGCACCGAGCAGGCCAACGCCTTCTACCGCATGATGGACCGCTACCTGGGCGAGCTCGACGCCCTGGGCTGCGCGATCGCCGTCACCGCCGATCACGGCATGAACCCGAAGACCAAGCTCGACGCGAGCCCGGACGTGATCTACCTGCAGGACCTGCTGGACGGGTGGCTCGGCAGCGCACGCGCGCGGGTCATCCTCCCCATCACCGACCCGTACGTCGTGCACCACGGCGCGCTCGGCTCCTACGCCACCGTCTATCTGCCTGCGGACGTGGATGTGCCCGCCCTCGTGAAGCGCATCGCCGCGCTGCGGGGCATCGAGACCGTGCTCACCCGCGCCGAGGCCGCGCGAGCTTTCGAGCTGCCGCCGGACCGGATCGGCGATGTGGTCGTGGTGTCCACGCGCTGCGTCGCCCTGGGCGGGGCGGCCGCCAAGCACGACCTCACCGGTCTGGATGCACCGCTGCGCTCGCACGGCGGCATTTCCGAGCAATCGGTGCCGCTGGTGCTCAACCGGCGCATCGCCAACCTCGATGCCAACCGGCGCTGGCGCAATTTCGACGCCTTCGAGTGGGTGCTGAACCATGCCGGCTGAGCCGGCCGCCGCCGCCACAGTCCCGGTGCGGCACGAGGGGCTGCGCATCGGTGGCGAGATCATCACCAAGGAAGCGCAGGGTGAGGTCTTCAACCCGTACTCGCGCGTCCTGGTCGGCACGGTGGCGCGCGCCTCGCTGGCCGACGTGCGCCGCGCCATCGCCGTGGCGAAAGCCTTCCGTCCGCGCCTGACACGCTACGAGCGCTACCGCATCTGCTACCGCACTGCGGAGCTGCTGCGGGCGCGCACCGAGCAGGTCGCCGACCTCATTACCGCCGAAAGCGGACTGTGCAAGAAGGACTCGACCTACGAGGTGGGCCGCGCGTGCGATGTGTTCCTGTTCGCGGGCAATGCCGCCCTGCAGGATGACGGCCAGATCTTCTCCTGTGACCTCACCGCACACGGCAAGCAGCGCAAGGTCTATACGCTGCGCGAGCCGCTGCCCGGGGTGATCAGCGCGATCACCCCGTTCAACCATCCGCTGAACCAGGTCGCACACAAGGTCGCCCCGAGCATCGCCACCAACAACCGCATGGTCCTCAAGCCCTCGGAGAAGACCCCGCTGAGTGCCCTGCTGCTCGCGGACGTGCTCTATGAGGCCGGTCTGCCAGCGGAGATGTTCAGCGTCATCACCGGCGACCCGCGCGAGATTGCCGACGAGCTGCTCACGCACCCCGACGTGGACCTGGTGACCTTCACCGGCGGGGTGGCGATCGGCAAGTACATCGCCGGCAAGGCGGTGTACAAGCGCCAGGTGCTCGAACTCGGCGGCAACGACCCGCTGATCGTCATGGAAGATGCCGATATCGAGGAGGCGGCCACGCTGGCCGTTCTCGGCTCCTATAAGAACTCCGGTCAGCGCTGCACCGCGGTCAAGCGCATGCTGGTACACGAGTCCGTGGCCGACCGCTTCGTCGAGTTGCTGCTCGAGAAGACTCGTGCCGTCAGGTACGGCGATCCCATGGATCCGCAGACCGACATGGGCACTGTCATCGACGAGGCAGCCGCGTGCTCATTCGAGAGCCGCGTCAATGAGGCGATCGGCGCAGGTGCGCGGCTGCTGTACGGCAACCAGCGCACCGGGGCGCTGTACTCGCCCACCGTGGTCGATCACGTGCGCCCGGACATGACGCTGGTGCGCGAGGAAACCTTCGGCCCCGTATCCCCGGTCATCCGCTTCGCCGGCATCGATGAGGCGGTGCGGATTGCCAACTCGACCGCGTACGGGCTGTCATCGGCCGTGTGCACCAACCGCCTCGACTACATCACCCGCTTCGTCAACGACCTCAGGGTCGGGAGCGTCAACGTGCGCGAGGTCCCCGGCTACCGCCTGGAGCTGACCCCGTTCGGCGGTATCAAGGACTCGGGACTGGGCTACAAGGAAGGCGTACAGGAGGCGATGAAGAGCTTCACGAACACCAAGACCTATTCGCTGCCGTGGCCGACCTAGTCGCGGCGGCGCAGGACATCCCTGCTGTGGCGGCCACCCGCGCGCTGCGCATCGCCCAATGCCGCACGCTCGCACTGCTGTTCCTGGGCTACGCGGCCTGCTACTTCTGCCGCTCGAACCTGTCGGTTGCCACGCCGCTGATCATCGAGGAACTCGGCCGCCACGGGGTCAGCCACGATGCGGCGAAGGAGGCCATCGGCTTGATGGCCTCGTGGGGCGTACTCGCCTATGCGGTGGGCAAGTGCTTCCTCACCAGCTTGGGTGACTACTGGGGCGGCAAGCGTAACCTGCTCATCGCCACCGGGGGCGCCACGCTCTTCACGCTCATCTTCGCCTCCAGCTCCACGCTGCCGATATTCACCATGGCCTGGATCGGCAACCGCGTGGTGCAGTCGATCGGCTGGTCGGCACTGATCAAGGTGTCCTCCAAGTGGTTCCACTACGCGCGCTACGGCACGGTGGCGGCGATCCTCACCTGCAGCTACTTCCTGGGTGATGCGCTCGCCCGCGAGTGCATGGGTGCCTTGCTGGAACATGGCGTTGGCTGGCGCGCGCTGTTCGTGTTCGGCGCCAGCGTTGCCGGCCTCATGTTCCTCGCCAACCTCGTGTTCCTGCGCGAGTCGCGCGTCGAGGAAGGTCACCCCGAGGCACTCACCAATCCCAGCAACGTCTTCAATGTCGAACCCGACCGACCCACCGGTTACCTGAGCCTCGTGATGCCGCTGCTGCGCAGCCGCGCGTTCCTCATCGTCTGCCTGCTCAACTTCGGCGCCACGATGGTGCGCGAGACCTTTAACTCCTGGACGCCCACGTACCTGCATGACTTCGTCGGCTACAGTGTCAGTCACGCCGCCAGCCTGTCGGCCATTTTTCCCGGTGTCGGGGCGCTCTCCGTGCTCCTGTGCGGCTGGGCCAGCGATCGCCTGGGCCCCAATACCCGCGCGCTGCTGCTGGTGGGCGGACTGGCGGCGACCGCCGCCGCGCTCCTGCTGCTCACCTCGATGCACGCGACGCTGCTGGGTGCGATCGTGCCGGTCATGGTGATCGGCCTGGTGGCCTTCTGCCTGCTCGGACCGTATTCGTTCCTGCCGGGAGCGTTCGCCCTGGACTTCGGTGGCAAGCAGGCCGGAGCCGCCGCCTCCGGGCTCGTGGACGGCACCGGTTACCTCGGTGGTGTGCTGGCCGGCTGGGCCATGGCGCAGATTTCCGTCTCCTATGGCTGGGGTGGCGTGTTCGTGACGCTCGCGGTGGTGAGCGGTCTGGCGGCCCTGGGCGCCGGTTACCTTTATGTTCTGACCGCGCGGCCTAAAGCAGCACGGCCTGATGCATAATTTGCGCTGACCGTCAGTTCGACCAAGGATCCCTCCATGCAACCAGACGAGGTGCGCAGCAGCGCGCAAGCCCGGGCCATCGTCGAGGAACGCGGACTTACGCACGTCAAGGTCGGCGTCTTCGACAACGACGGCATCCTGCGCGGCAAGTACATCGACCGCGCCAAGTTCCTGTCGGCGCTGGATAAGGGCATGGGGTTCTGCGATGTCGTGCTGGGCTGGGATTCCAACGACCAGCAATACGACAACATCACCTTCACCGGCTGGCACACCGCCTTCCCGGATGCCCCGGTGCGTCTCTTGCCGCAGACCTGCCGTGCCCTGCCGCTGGAGGGCAACATGCTCTTGTTCCTCGGCGAGTTCGCCGGCAACGCGGAAAGTGTGTGCCCGCGGGCGACGCTGCGCCGCGTGCTCGAGCGCGCCGCAGCGCTCGGCTACGCTGCCAGCGCGGCGGCCGAGTTCGAATTCTTCGTCTTCGACGAGACCCCGGCGAGCGTGCGCGAGAAGAATTACCAGAACCTGAAGAATCTCACGCCCGGTTACTTCGGCTACTCCATGCTCAGGAGCGCGGTCCACGCCGAGCTGTACCAGGAGCTGCTGCAGCTCTCCGAGGACATGCGCATGCCGATCGAGGGGCTGCACACCGAGACCGGGCCGGGGGTGCTCGAGGCCGCCCTGCACTACACCGAGGCGCTCGAGGCGGCCGACCGCGCCGCGCTCTTCAAGACCTTCACCAAGGTGCTGGCCCAGCGCCGCGGCTTGATGGCGACCTTCATGGCGAAGTGGTCGGCGAGCCTGCCGGGACAAAGCGGCCATCTGCACATCTCGCTCGCGCGCCAGGATGGCGCTTCCGCCTTCTACGACGAGGCCGCCCCCCACACCATGTCGCAGGAGATGCGCTGGTTCGTCGGCGGCCAGCAGGCGCTCATGCCGGAGCTGCTGGCGATGGTGGCCTCGACCGTCAACAGCTACTCGCGCCTGGTGCCCGGCTTCTGGGCCCCGACCAGTGCCACCTGGGGCGTGGAGAACCGCACCTGCGCGCTGCGCGTCATTCAGGGAGGTCCCAAGGCGCAGCGCGTCGAGTACCGGATTGCCGCCGCGGACATCAATCCCTACCTGGCGATCGCCGCGGCGATCGGTTCCGGGCTGTGGGGCATCGAGCATCGCATCGAGCCGGATGAGCCGATCAGCGGCAACGCCTACGACCGCAAGCTCCCCGCCAAGCGCCAGCTGCCGCGCACGCTGAACGAGGCGGCCGGCAGGCTGGCGCACTCCAAGGCCGCACAACAGCTCTTCGGGGCACCGTTCGTGGCGCACTACGCGGCCAGCCGCGAGTGGGAGGAACGCCAGTTCCAGCGGGCCGTCACTGACTGGGAGCTGGCCCGCTACTTCGAAATAATTTAACGCGAGACGCCATGTGTCAGGCCGATCAGCTCAAGGCCGTTGGGCCGGCGTTTCCCGCAGCGGCGGGCGTGCTCCTGCGTCTCGCCGCAGAAGTTCCACACGAAATTGACCGCCCGGGCCAAGCGGAAAGGCCGCTGCACTGCCCCTTGAGGCGGTAGCGGTATGTCAGAATCACCGCCCGACGATAATCGCTCCTGTGTAGGTTATGGAATTCCGCCCGACAGTCGCGCAGATACTCCCCGCCGTGGGCAGTGAACCGCTCGCCTGGGACGGGAAAGTTAATCGCCTAGGCTGCCGCCTGGAATGACGGGTCTCTCGCAAGGTACCGCATGAGCATCAAGTCCATATCACCCATCGATGGCAGCGTCGTGGCCGAGCGCACGCCCGCCTCCGCGGCGCAGATCGAGGCGGCGCTGGCGCGCGCGCAGGCCGCGCAGGCGCTGTGGCGCGCGGTCCCGCTCGCGGAGCGCGCCGGGATCATCGAGCGCTTCTGCGCCGAGTTCGAGCGGCGCGGCGCGGACATCGCCAGCGGCCTGACCTGGCAGATCGGCCGCCCGATCCGTTTTGCCCCGAGCGAGGTGCGCGGCACGCTCGAGCGTGCCCGTTACATGGCCGCCGCGGCTGCCAGCGCGCTCGCCGATGTCGACCCGGGAGCCAAGGCCGGGTTCAAGCGCTTCATCCGGCGCGAGCCGCTGGGCGTGGTGTTCACCGTCGCCGCCTGGAACTACCCCTACCTGATCGCCGTGAACAGCGTCGTGCCGGCGCTGATGGCCGGCAATGCCGTGGTGCTGAAGCATTCAGCCCAGACCCCGTTATGTGCGGAAGTCTTCGCCGAGTGCTTCGCCGCCGCAGGATTACCCGCCGGGGTCTTCCAAGTACTGCACCTGCGCCACGAGGACACCGAGCGCGTCATCGGCGATGCGCGCGTGGACTTCGTCGCCTTCACCGGCTCGGTCGCCGGCGGCCATGCGGTGCAGCGTGCGCGCCGCCGCGCGCTTCATCGGTGTTGGTCTGGAACTCGGCGGCTGCGACCCGGTCTACGTCCGGCACGATGCCAACGTGGCCCACGCCATCGAGAACATCGTGGACGGTGCCTACTTCAACTCCGGCCAGTCCTGCTGCGGGCTGCAGCGCATCTATGTGCATGAGAGCATCTACGAGCGCTTCACGCGCGGCTGCATCGAGCTGATCCAGCAGTACCGGCTCGGCGACCCGCGCGATGAGGCGACCACCCTCGGGCCGCTGGTACGCACCGCCGCCGCGGACGCGGTCCGCGCGCAGGTCGGCGCGGCCGTGGCCGCGGGCGCGCGCCCGGTGATCGACGAACGTGCCTTTGCGCTCAGCAGGCCCGGCACGCCCTACCTCGCCCCGCAACTGCTGCTGGATGCCCCGGCCGGCTCGGCCGTGATGCGCGAGGAGATCTTCGGTCCCGTGGCCGGGGTCATGAAGGTGCGCTCCGATGCCGAGGCGGTTGCCCAGATGAACGACAGCGACTTCGGCCTCACCGCCGCGGTGTGGACCGCCGATGCCCAGGCCGCCGAGGCACTCGGCGCGCAGGTGCGCACCGGGACCTGGTTCATGAACCGCTGCGACTACCTCGACCCGGCGCTCGCCTGGGTGGGCGTCAAGGACTCCGGGCGCGGGTGTACGCTCTCGGTGATCGGCTATGAACACCTGACGCGGCCGAAATCCTTCCATCTGCGGGTGACGACGTGAACGAACCTCTCAAGGCGAACTGGAACTATCCGACCATCATCTGGGCCGGCCCGGGACGCATCGCGGAGCTGCCCGCCGCGTGCGCGCTGCTCGGGATCCGCCGCCCGCTGCTGGTAACGGACGAGGGCCTCAAGGATGCGCCCATGGTGCGCGCCGCCGTGGCGCTGGTGCCCGGCACGGGACTCTTCGCCGACGTGCGCGGCAATCCGGTGGCCGCGAACATCGAGAAGGGCCTCAGCGCCTACCGCGCCGGTGGCCACGACGGGGTGATCGCCTTCGGCGGCGGCTCGGCGCTCGATGCAGGCAAGGTCATCGCCTTCATGTCCGGCCAGACCCGTCCGCTGTGGGACTTCGAGGACGTGGGCGACTGGTGGACGCGCGCGGACCGGCGCGGCATCGCCCCGGTGGTCGCGGTGCCGACCACCGCCGGCACCGGCTCGGAAGTGGGCCGCGCGGGCGTGGTCATCAACGAGGAGACGCACCAGAAGAAGATCATCTTCCACCCGCAGATGATGCCCGGGGTGGTGATCAGCGACCCGGAGCTCACCGTCGGCCTGCCGCCAAGGATCACCGCGGCCACGGGCATCGATGCCTTCGTGCACTGCTTCGAGGCCTTCTGCGCACCCGGTTTCCACCCGCTCGCCGACGGCATCGCGCTCGAGGGCATGCGGCTGATCCAGACTTACCTGCCACGCGCCTGCGCCAACGGCCAGGACATCGAGGCGCGCTCGCGCATGCTGGCGGCGGCGAGCATGGGCGCCACCGCCTTCCAGAAGGGCTTAGGCGGCGTGCACGCCATTGCCCACCCGGTCGGTGCCTACTTCAACACCCACCACGGGCTGACCAACGCGGTGATCCTGCCGTACGTCATCGTGCACAACCGGCCCGCGATCGAATCGCGGCTGGGGATCGTGGCGCGCACGCTCAACCTCAAGGGTGAGCCGTTCGCGGCCGTGTTCGACTGGGTGCTGGAGTTCCGCAAGAGCCTCGAAATCCCGCACTCACTCGCCGAGATCGGCGTGCCGCTCTCCAACCCGGACATCATCGGCCACGAGGCCTCGCTGGACCCCTCGGCGGGCGGCAACCCGCTGCCCACGGATGCGGCCACCTACGCCAGGATCTTCCGCTCGGCGGTCAAGGGGGACCTGCGTCTGGGCGGCTGAGGGCTCAGAGGCGGCGCAGTTCCTCCAGGGCCTGGTGCCAGAGCGCCTCGCTGCCCGCGGCAACCACCCGCCCGTCGGAGGCGAAGGTCAGCGGTTTGCCCTGCCAGTCGCTGATGAAGCCGCCGGCACCCTGCACCACCGGGACCACGGCCATAAAGTCGTGTGGCTTCAACTGTACCTCGACCACCAGGTCGCAGTGCCCGCCGGCGAGCATGCCGTACAGGTAGCAGTCCCCGCCGTAACGACGCAGCGCCGCCCGTGCCGCGAGCGCCTGGAAGCACGGCAGCTCGCGCTCGCTGAAGGTCTCCGGCGTTGTCGTGTAGATAACTGCTTCGGCCACCGACCGGCAAGCGCGCGTCTTCACGGGCTGGCCGTTGAACAGCGTCGCCCGGCCCTCGCATCCGACCCAGCGTTCGGCCAGCGCCGGCGCCTCGATCACGCCCAGCACCGGGCGGCCCTCCTGGGTGAGGGCCACCAGCGCGCCGAACAGCGGAAAGCCGGTGACGAAGCTCTTGGTGCCATCGATCGGGTCGAGCACCCAGGCAAACTCACCGCTGCCCTCGGCGGCGAATTCCTCGCCGCGGATCGCGTGGCTCGGAAACGCCGCGCGGATCATCTGGCGCATGCGGGTCTCGATGCCGCGGTCGGCAATGGTCACCGGGCTGCCGTCGCCCTTGCTCTCCACATCCAGCGGCGTGCGGAAGTGTTGCCGCGAAATCGTGCGCGCCACGTCGGCAAGTTCGCCGGCCAGCGCCAGCGCTGCTGCAAAGTCGGGATGGTCCGCGAAGCGTTGGGGCATCGGTGATTCCTTACGCGAGGGCGCTTCAGTGGCGGCGCTGCGCATAGGGCAACACCTGCGCCTGCAGCCAGTTATTCAGCTCCGCGAGCTGGCAGGAACGGTCCTTGAGCGCAGGTCCCAGGCCATGCTTCCAGCCCAGGCGTGGGTTGCGCGGATCGGCCATGAGCGCGCGCAGTTCCGCGACGAAGCCCTCCAGGTCCGCCTGGTCGGCAAACAGACCCTCGCTGATCAGGGTCGGCCCGTAGCGCAGTGCAGTGGCCGCGATCTCGGCGAAGGTGTACTCCGGGTGGTACTGCACGCCCCAGCACACGCCTGCTTCATGGCGTACCTCCATCGCCTGCACGCCCATCTCGTTGCTGGCGAGCACCGTGCAGTCAGGGGGCAACTGCGCGACGTTGTCGCCATGCACGGTGATCGCCTCGAAGACGTCCGGCTTGTGCGCGAACATCGCGTGCCCGCGCCCGGCCGCGGTGAGTTCGATGCGCCGACCGAAGCCGAACTCGCGCCCGAGTGGGTTGCGCCCTACCCGCCCGCCCGCGGCGGTCACCGCGACCTGCATGCCCCAGCAGCTGCCAAAGAATGGCACCCCACAGGCGAACACCGCGCGCGCAAGCTCGATCTGCCGCTCGATGTGCGCGCCGCTGTCGTAGACGTTCAGTGCCGAGCCGGTGATGGCGACGGCATCGAAGCTGCCGATACCGGTGCCGGGGGGAAACCGCACCTCGCCATCGGCGGGGCGGATGATCGCGCACTCCACGGGCGCAAGGCTCTTGAGTACCTCGACGTAGCCCTCCCCGGATGACGAGCCACCGGCGGCCACCTGCTGTTCACGGGTTGCCGCACGATTGCCGTCGATCACCAGGATGCGGGCGCGGCTCATGCGCGCGAGCCCGCTGCGCCTGCGGGTACGGGGAGCCCGCGGCCCGTGAGGACCTCGCGCAGGATGTCGGGGCGATCGCTGATCATGCCATCCACTTCAAATGCGAGCATGCGCTCCATGTCGGCGCGTTCGTTGACCGTGAAGGGAACGACGCGCAAGCCCAGAGCATGCGCCTCGGCCACCTGGCGCGCATCCAGATCCAGATAGTTCGGTCCCCAGGTATGCGCCCCGGCGGCCTGCACCAGTCGTGGCACGGAGCCGCCAACGTCCTTGGGGTCAAGGCCGCCCAGCCACGGCGAGGGCTGCGGGGAGCCGCGCATGACGGTATCCTCGCCGGGCTGCTGCTCGCTCAGGGCGACCCGCGGCACCGTGGGCATCAGCGAGCCGGCCGCTGCCAGCACCCGCCAGTCGAAGGCCAGGATGGAGACGATCCCCGCCGTGCCGGTGCGCTCCACCTCGCTCTTCACCGCCTGGATGAACGCGGCAGGTTCCGGCGCCCACTGCGGCTGACCGGGAAAGGTCTTCACTTCCACACTTGCGCGCACCCGGCCGGTGCCGCGTTCCAGGATCAGGCTCAGCACCTCGCTCAGTCGCGGGATCCTCAGGCCATCCACGCCCGCCTGCTGCGGGAATTGCGCCGCATAGCCACTGCCGGCGCGCAGGCGGCCCACATCGTAGGTCTCGAGCTGCGCGAAGCTCAAGGAGTGCACTGCTGGCGCCGGCGGGGCGACGAACTGCCCCTTCGCGTCGCGGGTACAGTCCGGATTGAGCTCCGGATCGTGCGTGACCACGACGACACCGTCGCGCGTCATCGCGCAGTCGAACTCGAGCGCGCAGACACCCAGGTCGATGGCGCGCTCGAAGCCCAGGAGCGTATTTTCCGGCCACAGGCCGCGCGCTCCGCGGTGCCCCTGCAGGTCAAACATGCGGGCTGCGGCCGCCACCGGCGCCGCGACGACAAGCCAAGGAGTGAATGTTATTCTTCCAATCGTCTTCAGCGCGGTTGCGGGCGACGTCGCGATCGGGCCGCCGGCCCTGCGCCCCTAGCGCTGCGTTCGGTATTGCGTTCTTTGCTGCAAACTCAGATCGAGACTAGCTCGCCAAAATCTTCCCTGTCAACGCACCAGCCGCAAGTCCAAGAGGGCGTCATCCCCATGATCCGAATCTGCCGTTTTCAGTTGCACCGCGCCCGCCTGCTGGCGCCCCTGGCCTGCGTGCTCGCCGTGCTGCTCGGCGGCGCTGCGGCTCGTGCGGACGATGCCAAGGTGCTGCGGATCATCACCTGGGCGGACTACGTTCCGGCGGAACTGATTGCCCAGTTCGCCAAGGAAACCGGCATCCAGGTGCAGGTCACGCTGTCGAACAACGAAGAGATGATCTCCAAGTTGCGCGCCACCGGTGGCGCGGGGTTTGACCTCGCACAGCCTTCGCAGGATCGCATCGTGGAGGCCCAGCAGGAATTTCGCATCTACAAGGCGCTCGACCTCAGCAAGGTGCACGCCGAGGAATTCCTCCCCGAACTGCTGGCGACGGTAAAGAAGAATGCCACCGTCGATGGCAAGCTCTACGCCCTGCCCTATGTCTGGGGCACCGAGGGACTGCTCTACAACTCCAAGCGCACCAAGATCGCCGACTACACCGACCTGTGCCGCCCGGACCTGAAGGGGCGCACCGCGGTGCGCCTCAAGCGCCCGACCCTGATGGCCTTCGCGCTCGCCTCCGGCAAGGATCCGTTCGCGCTGTACAGCAACACCAAGGCCTACAGCGCGCTCATGGACCAGGTCGGCAGGACCCTGATCGCCTGCAAGCCGAACCTGCGCTTCTTCTACGACAACAAGGACCAGCTGCTCAATGGGGTACGCGCGGGCGAGATCGACGCGGCGATGGCCTGGGACTCCGGTGGCTGGGCACTGAACCGTGCCAACCCGGACATCAAGTTCATCAACCCGCGCTCCGGGGCGATCGCCTGGATGGATACCTTCGTACTGCCGGCGCGCGGCCGCAATGACGCCGGCGCCTACGCCTGGGTGAACTTTGTCATGCGCCCGGAGAACGCCGCCAAGGTGGCCAGGTCCGTGGGCAACTTCACCGCCGCCAAGGGCGCCGAGCAGCTCGCCGACCCGCGGCTGCGGGCCCAGTTCGCGGCGACCTTCCCGGACGGGCTCAAGAACATCAAGTGGTATCCGGCGATCCCGGCCGGTCTGGAGGAGATCGAGGGCGCGGTGCTCGACCGGATCAAGGCCGCGAATTGAGCTCCCCCGCCCTGCCGGCCGCCACTGCAGCGGCGGACCTGGAAGTGCGCTCGCTGAGCAAGCGCTTCGCCGGCCATGCCGCCGTGCAGGAGCTGACCTTCAGCGTCGCCCGCGGCAGCTTCTTCTCGATCCTCGGTCCTTCCGGCTGCGGCAAGACCACGCTGCTGCGCATGATCGCCGGCTTCATCCAGCCCGACAGCGGCGAGATCGCCATCGGCGGCCGCAGCATGGCCGGCGTGGCCCCCAACCGGCGCCCGGTCAACATGGTGTTCCAGCACCTGGCGCTGTTCCCGATGATGTCGGTGGCGCAGAACGTCGCCTTCGGGCTCGCGCGCCGCGGTGTCGGCAAGCGCGAGCGGCTGGCGCGCGCGGAGGCCATGCTCGAGCGCGTCGGCCTGGGCGGCTCCGGGGCCAAGCGCACCGAGGAGCTCTCCGGCGGCCAGCGCCAGCGCGTCGCGATCGCCCGCAGCATGGTGCTCGAGCCGACCCTGCTGCTGCTCGACGAGCCCCTGGGCGCCCTCGACATGAAGCTGCGCGAGCACATGAAGCTCGAGCTGAAGCAGCTGCAGAGCGCCTTCGGGACCACCTTCGTCTACATCACGCATGATCAATCCGAGGCGCTGGTCCTGTCCGATCATGTCGGGGTGATGAACCATGGGCGCTTCGAGCAGCTCGGCACGCCGCAGGAACTGTATTACTCGCCGGCGACCGCCTTCGTGGCCGGCTTTGTCGGGGCCAGCAATCGCCTCCCCGGCACGGTGCTCGGCACGGCCGGACCCCTGGTGGACGTTGAGGTGGCCGGCGGCTGGCGGGTGCGCGCGCGCGCGCACGGGAGCCTGGGCAATGCAGCGGTGGCGGTATTCCTGCGGCCGGAAGCGGCGACCCTGGCGCGCACGCCCGCCGAGCTGCCCGCAGGACAGAGCGTGCACGCGGGCGAGCTCATCAGCCTGCTGTTCGACGGCGCCAACTCCGTGGCGCTGCTGCGCGAGGCGCACGGGCGTCTGGAGCTGCGCATCGCGCTGCCGCAGACCGGGGCACTGGCGGACCTGAAGGTGGGCGAGCGTGTGTACTTCGGCTTCGACCCGGAGCGGGCGGTCTGCTTCGCCACGCCGGCCCATGCCTGAGCTGCTCAGCGCCAGCTGGCACCGTCGCCTGATCCTCGCGCTGCTGCTCGCCCCGGCGCTGCTGTGGCTGGTGGGCCTGATCATCCTGCCGCACGCGGACCTGGCGCTGCTGTCGTTCCGCGAGCGCGTCGCCCCGCGCGAGTACGTGCCGAGCCTGGCCCAGTACCGCACGTTCTTCACCGAGCCGCTCTACTGGCACGTGTTCGTACGCACCGCGCTCATGTCCGCGCTCGCCACCGCGCTTACGCTGGTGGTGGCATTTCCGATTGCCTGGGTCATCGCCAAGGTGGCGCGCGGGCGCACCAGCGCGCTGCTGTTCGTCGTGTGCCTGATCCCCTTCTGGGTGAGCGAGACGGTGCGCACGCTCGGCTGGATGATCCTGCTGCGCGAGTCGGGCGTGCTGCCAAGCCTCCTGGTGCACCTGGGAATCACCGCGCAGCCGGTGGAGCTGCTCTACCACGACGCCACCATCCTGGTCGGCCTGGTGTACACCTCGCTGCTGTTCATGGTGGTGCCGCTGGTGGGCAGCTTCGAGAGCCTGGATAACGAGCTGATCGAGGCGGCGTACGACCTGGGGGGCAAGGGCGGTTCGATCCTGCGCGAGATCGTCATTCCGCACGCCGCCCCGGGCATCACCGCCGGCTGCATCGTGGTGTTCATGCTCACGCTGGGCAACTACCTCACCCCGACCCTGCTGGGCGGCAAGAACTCGCAGTGGTTCACCGAGCAGCTCTACACGCAGTTCATCACGCGCTTCAACTGGGAGCAGGGAGCGGCGCTGGGCTTCCTGCTGCTGGGGCTGTCGACCGCGATGGTCTGGCTGGGCCTGAAGTTAAGCGGCCAGCGCTTCGGCGACGTGATGCGCCGCGCATGATCCCCGGCCTGCCCAGACCCGCGTGGCTGCGCGCCGCGACCACGCTGTACGTCGGCGCATTCCTGGTATTCCTGTTCCTGCCACTGGTCGTGGTGGCGGTGTTTGCCTTCAATGATGCCCCCTACCCGGCTCCCCCGTGGCAGGGTTTCACCCTCGACTGGTTCGTGGGCAACGCCTCCAGCGGCCGGGTCGGCCTCTTCCACGACGCGGAACTGCTCGGCAGCATCTGGACCAGCACACTGGTCGCCCTGTGCGTGACGAGCCTGTCAGTGGCCGTGGGCACGGCGAATGCCTTTCTCATGGAACGCGCGCGCTTTCCCGGCAAGGGAGCGCTGGCCGTGCTCATGCTGACCCCGCTGGTCATTCCCGGGGTGATCCTCGGCATCTCCATCCTCGCCTTTGCCAGCCGCCTGGCGGAGTTTGCCAGTGACACCTTTGGCATCGAGGCGGACTTCCTGCGGCCGGGGCTGCCGCTGGTGGTGCTCGGGCAGTTCTCCTACATCGTTGCCATCGCCACCCTCACCATCAGCGCGCGCCTGAAGCGCTTCGACCGCACCCTCGAGGATGCCGCGCTCAACCTCGGCGCCTCGCACGCAGCGGTGCTGTGGAACGTGACGCTGCCGTTCCTGCTGCCCGCGCTGGTCGGAGCCGCGGCGATCGCTTTTCTCATGTCCTTCGAGAACTTCAACACGACCCTGATGCTGGTCGGCGCCGACTCGCCGCTCACCATCATGATGTACGGGCGCATGCGTGAGGGGGCGACGCCGGTACTGAATGCCGTCAGCCTGTTCCTGATGGTCGCCTCCGCGGTGCTCGCCCTGACGCTGATGCGCCGCGACCGTCGGCCACGTCACTGAATCCCACCGGCAAGCGCAGTATCATCCACTGCATGGCGATCCGATCGATCCTGTCCTGCACGACGCTGCTGCTGGGCGCCTCGCTCCTGTCAGAGCCGGCGGCCGCCGATGCCCTGCCCTACGGCTCGTTCGAGGTGGCACCCTTCATCGGCTACCAGCTGGGCGGGAACTTCCGGGACATCGATACCGGCCAGCACTCCAGCCTCGATGCCCACGCGGTGTTCGCGCTCGCGCTGGATGCGCCGGCCGATCTGTCCAGCCAGTACGAGCTGTTCTACTCGCGCCAGCCCACCGTGCTCAAGGGCTATGGCCTGGCGCCGCTCAATGTCACGGTGGAGTACCTGCACATCGGCGGCACGATCCCCCTGGATGACTCGCCGCGGGCGCGGCCCTATCTGGCCGGCGGCCTGGGCGTGACGCGCTTCAGCCCGGATGATCCGGCCGCGCGCCAGGACACGGTCTTTTCCCTGTCACTGGCGCTCGGCCTGCGCGCGCCCCTCACGCGCCACCTGTCCGTGCGCCTGGAAGGACGCGGTCTGCTGTCTTTCATGGACAGCAGCGGCGCGGTGTTCTGTCATTCCGGCAGCCAGGGCGCCGCCTGCCACCTCACCGCCCAGGGCTCCGGCCAATTCCAGTTCGCCGCCCTCGCCGGGCTCTCCTACAGCTTCTGAACTCAAGCCTTCGCTGGGCCTCTAGTGCGGTCCCTGTGAGTGCCGCTCCTGCGAGCGCGGCTCCTGTGGATGCTGCTGCCGCGGCGGTGCCGCGTGCGCTGCCGGGGCGGCGTGGGCGACCTGCTGCGGCGGCGGCCCGTGCTGCTCGGCGGCGTGGCGCTGCTGCAGCTGCTGGGTCTGTTGCTGATGCTGGCGCTCCATGTCGGCCATCGCCTGGGAGTTCTTCGCCTGCGCAGCCACCTTCGCGTGGTCCTGTCCCTGCTGCTGATGCCCACGCAGCGCGGGCGCATCTGATGCTTGCACGCGCCCCCGCCCGTCCATCCGTTGGGAATTGGCCACGCGTGCGGTAGGAATGCGGCTACAACGGGCGCCATGTTGGCACCCCGTGGCCGCAGGAATCTGCCTGCGCGCAGGAAATCCGCGCCAGCACCCGTGCCACGCGCGTCCGTTCGCCCGCCCGTACTGCGAGCGGCCGGCGTGCCGGCGGCGGCCACTGAGACCGGCGCGGTGGGCAGCTCGGAGGAGGTGGTGACCTGGATCCGGCCCCGACGGGGTGGCCGAACGGGGCCGTTACCCGGCCCGCCTGGAGCCCAAGCGGCGAGTCGTGGGCGCACGTCGATGGCCCCCGGGCCCAGGCGTTGCGCGCGATTGGTGCGGCATGCACGGTTCGCCCGGTGCGCGCGTGATCGCGGTCACGGTCCGGGGGCAATTAGGCCCTGCACAATGCCTCCCAGGCCCAACCCATGCATAACGACGGCATCGATTCATGAGCATGACCGAACTGGTCCTCGGCTGCGCGCTGGGGTTCCTCATCGCCGAGGGGCTGCTCTACGGGCTGCGCCGCCTGTTTGGCGGCAAGGCCCGTGCCGCCGGGGCTGAGGCCGATGACAAGTCCGTGCCGCTGTCCTATGTGCGCGCCTTCATCCGCTATGCCGCGCCGGTGTTCGCCAGCGCCGCCTTCGTGCTGCTGGGGGCGTGGACGCTGCAGGACTATCTGTCCGCGAAGTCCGCGCGCGCGGCGGCCACCGAGGTTGCCGATCCGGTCATCGTCCCGGACCCGCAGCCGGCCCGGGAGCTCAGCGCAGCCGCCCCGTCCATCGATGCCGATGCCGACGATGACGCCCGGCCCGACCCGTACGCGGACGCGGACTTCCGCGTGCCGCATCGCGCGCGTGGCGCGAGCCTCAAGGACAAGCTCGTCCAGCATGCCGAGCAGCAGGCGCGCACGGAACTGCTGGCGCAGCTGCGCCAGCACGCCCAGCGCTCGCAGTACGACTGCGAGGCTGCGGAGCACGCGGAGAAATACCTGAAGGCCGGGCTCGATGTCTGGGGCTTCACGACCTGGCAGGCCAAGTACTTCCCGGTCGAGAACTACGCGGGCGCCACGCTTGCCCAGTGCCAGCAGATCCAGAGTGCGATCGACCCGGCACAGGTGAACCTGAAGTCAGCCGTCGCCCAGAGCGCGCATCCCTAGCGCCGGTTGAGCTGCCCTGACCCTGTCCGCTCCCGGCTCGACCGGGCATGATGGCGCGGATGACCACCTTCCACCCTGATCTTCATTCCAGCGCCCGCTTCATCCCGCGGTTCACCTGGTCCGCGCCCCTGGTGCGGGCGACGAACTTCCTCACCCGCCTGCGCGGGGTCCGCAAACCCCCGCAGCCCGAGGGCGTGGTGGTCGAGGACGCATGGCTGCCGGGTGCTGCCACGGCGCCGGCATTGCGGGTGCGGGTGTACCGGCCGAAGGGGGCTGCCGGGCCCGTGCCGGCAATGCTGTGGATGCACGGCGGCGGCTTCCTGTTCGGGCAGCCGGAGTTCGATGAGCCCGGCAACATCGAGACCGCGCGCGAACTGGGCATCCTGATCGCCGCGGTCGACTACCGCCTGGCACCCGAGCACCCGTTCCCTGCACCGCTGGAGGACTGCCACACCGCCCTCAAGTGGCTGCACGACCATGCGGCCGCCCTGGGCGCAGATCCGCAGCGCCTCGCCATCGGCGGCTCCAGTGCCGGCGCGGGACTTGCGGCGGGGCTGGCCCTCAAGGTGCGCGATGCGGGCGCGATCGCGCTGGCGTTCCAGCTGCTGCTCTACCCGATGCTGGACGACCGCACGGTGCTGCGCACCGATCTCGCCGACGACAACCTGCGGCTGTGGGACACCGCCAGCAACCGCTACGGCTGGACGAGTTACCTCGCGGCCCCGCCCGGCAGTGCCGCGGTCAGCCCCTACGCGGCCCCGGCCCGTTGCAACGATCTGACCGGTCTGCCGCCGGCGTGGCTCGGCGTGGGCACGTACGACTTGTTCCTCGAGGAGGACCTCGGCTATGCGCGGCGCCTGAACGAGGCGGGCGTGCCGTGCGAGGTGCAGGTGGTCGAGGCGGCCTACCATGGCTTCGACGCCGTCAGCCGCAAGGCGAAGGTCTCGCGGGCATTCCGCGCCAGCTACCTCGCCGCGCTGAAACGTGCGCTTCACGGGGCGCGGGTATAGTCGCGCAACCGTCCCTGCAACCCTGGGTCACCCATGCGCTGCAGTCCCCCGCTACCGCGACTCCGCCTTTTCCGCTGACCGCAGCGGCCGCCACGGCGGTGGCGCGCTTCGGCGCGGCCACAGCCAGCGTGCACGTGTGCACCGATGCCGCGGGTGCGCTCGCGCAGGAGCCACGCGTGACGCATTCATCCGGGGACGCGGCGCTCGATGCGGCCGCCGTGCAAATCGCAAGATCCGCAGCGGGGAACTACCGTCCCGCCGGGGCTGCGGCACTCTCCGGCTGCGCGCAGGTGAGTGTCACCTTCGAGCCGCGCCAGCGCCCGCCGCTACTTGCAGGTGTAGACGGTATCGCCATCGATCCGGCTGGTTTCCGCGTGCTTGCCCTGCTTGACGCAGTCCGCCTCGGCGAGCTCAAGCCTCCGCGCCTCGCCGCGCTCTTCGGCGGCGGGGCGGAACGCGCCGGGCGCGGACGGGTTGTCTGCGGGCGGGGAATTCACACACGCGCCGAGCATGCCTGCCAGGAGCACTGCGAAGAACTTCATAAGCGTTGCATCCCGTGCGGGTTACCGCACTCGAAAGGGCAGTGTAGCCCAAATGCCGGGCGCCCCGGACTTCGGGCCGGTCCTGGTCTGGCTGGAACACGCCGCCGGGGAAGCTCCGGATTCCCCCGGCAGGGCCGCGAAGCTGGCGAACTGGCCGCGCAGAGACAAGCTCACGCCGCCCTCGTGCGCCTGCGCGCGCTTTTCAGGGTATGACGTAGCCGAAGTTGTAACTGAGTGAGATGTCCACGCCGTAGTCGAGGTTTTCCGTGCTGTTCCCGGGCGGGCGGCTGTCGTAGTTGCCGTATTCGCTCAACTTGAGCGCGAAGCGGTCGGTCATCTTGAAGGTAAGCGCGACATTGGCACTGGCGCGGAAGCGCGGCGCATCGGTGATGCTGGGAAATCCCAGCGCGCTGAGATCCAGCGCGACCTTGGGGTAGACGAATTTGTACACGCGCCACTGGGCCATGATCAGCCCCTCGGCACTGCCCTGCGGGCCGGCGCTGCCGGTGACCCACTCCTGGTCGTACACGAGCCCGGCGACGCCGGTGAAATTGGCGGCCCCGGACTGGTAGAGGCGGCGGCCCGCCAGCGGACCTCCCACCAGGCGGCTGTGGATCCCGAGGTTCTCGTTGCCCTCGTACTCGCCGAACACGCCCCAGAAGTTGCGGTTCCCGCGCAGGAACAAGGTCGAGGAGATCAGCTGGCTCTGGTTGCTCGAGCCGGACGGGTCGTGGTTGAGGATCAGGTGCGCGCTGAGCTGTGAATCCACGGCCGCGCCGCCGTAGTGAGCATCGAACGATCCACTGGCCTGCGACACCTGGGAAGCCTTGGTGTAGTTGTAGCCCACCCCGGCGGAGCCATCGATGCGATGCCAGAAATCGGTGTCGTAGGGCAGGAGCCGGGAAACTTCCGCCATCGGGATCGACGCCTCATCCGGCCGACCGGCCGAGACGATGAGCGTGCGGCCGTCGGCGCTGGTGGTGATGGGACCTGCGTAGGACTTGCCGCCGAAGCGTTCGACCCGGAACTGGTATGCGCTGACGATCGTGTGGACCGAGGGCCATTCGATCGAGACGCTGCCCGAGTGCTTGGAACTCAGCTGCAGGATGCCGTACTGGACGTAGAGTATCCGCCCGGTCAGGCGGTCCCCGTTCTCCTGCACCACGACATCGGTCTTCTCACGCTCGGCGGGCCCCGCGACTGCCGCCGGCGCCACACATGCCAACGCCGGCAGCCAAGTGAGCCCCAGCCCGAAGCTCCTAACTCTCCGGCGCAAGCGGGGTCCAGTTGCGATCCGGATTGAACTGCGTAATGGCCCGCGCGGCCTTATCCGTGTCCTGCCCCAGATCGCGCTGCCACACCTCTCCGTCCTGGTTGACCATGAACGTCATGATCCCGCTTGAGCCGTAGTTGGACGGGTAGGCGAGCAGTGCAAACCCCTTGGTGAGCTTGCCATCGGCCAGGTAGTCGAGCGCGCCGCCCTGCGCCTGGGGTCCCTGGGAGGTCAGCAGCCGGTACAGGTAGCCGTGGTAGGGAGCACCCGCGACCTTCTCGTCGTAACCTTCCGCGCCGGCAGCAGCCAGGAACGGTCCCGCCGGGCTCTGCGGCGCACCGGCCGCCGATTCCCAGTACAGCCCATCCTGCTTGCCGGGGCTGCTGTTGAGCTTCTGGGCATACAGGCCGGCGGGCAGCCCGTCATGAGCCGCCTCGGCGTAGTCGTTCTGCGCCTCCACGAAGCCGCGCATCACCTTGATGGTGCGCAGCTCATCGGCGCCGATGCGGCGCAGCAGCAGCTCCTGGATTCCCGCCGGACCGTCCCAGCTCCAGCGACCGTCCCTGTGAACCAGCGGGATGGGCAGCGGCCAGCGGTCCTCACCCACCAGCAGCGCAAGATCATTCGGGTCCCCGGCCACGAGCGTGTGGCTGGCATCGTAGGCGCGGACAAAGTTGCTGCGCTCCCGCGCATCCTCGACCGGGTCCCCGGAGCCCAGCTGTTCGAGCATCCCGGGCCCGAACAGCTCCCCGAGAGCCTTGGCATCGTTGCTGCGCACGGCGGCCACCAACGCCGCGGTCGCCTCCTCGGGTGTGGCAAAGCTGCTATGCGGCCCCTGCGCCGCGGTGGCGACCGCCGCCTCGGGGGCGGAGGTTGACGGCGCTTCGCTCCTGGCGCACCCGGCCAGCAGCGTGCTCACCAGGACGAGGAGCGCAGCGGGGACTGGCATTCTTGTCTTCATGTTCCTCTCCTAACGCCGCTTCGTGCCACCGCCGGCGTGGGCCCCACCCCCGGCAGGTCGGCCGCCGCCGGCGCTCGCATGGCCGCGGGCGCTGGAGGAGCGCGCAAAGTCTCCCCCTCCGGCACCCCCGCCTCCGCTTGCGCCCGAAAATGCGCCCTGGGCAGGCGCGGCACTGGCCGAAGCAGCCCCTGGGCGCGAAGGCGGAGCAGCCCGACCGCCGCCATTGTCCCCGCCGCCGAAGCCGCGGTCCGAGCCGCCGCGGTTCGCGCCCGCGCTCGGGGCGCGGTTGCTGCCCGCATTCGTGGCGGGGCGCGCGTTGGCTGCGCCCGGGCTGCGGGCACCGGCGGCGCCACCAGCCTTGCTGTTGCCGGCATAGGCGGACTGCCCGGCGCGGTTGCCGGCAGAGTTGTTCTGAGCGCCCGCGTAGCCGGACGGCGTGCTGCCCTTGCCCACCCCACCCGACGGGCCGGTGTTGCGCGTGCCGGTGTTGCCCGGGGCGTTGTTCTTGGCGCCGGCATAACTTGTCTGGCCTTTCCAGTTGCTGTTGCCGGCCGCCGGGCTGCGCGTGGCACCACCGATATTGGTGTTGCCGCTGCCGATGTTGGTGCCGTTGCCAGGCTTGGTGTTGTTGCGGATGTTCTGGTTGTTGTTGAACTGGTTGAAGTAGTTGTTGTTGTTGACGTTGATGTTCACATCGCCGTTGACGTTCGCATTGCGGTAGCTGTTGCCATAGTTCGCCGGCGGCGCATAACCGCGCGCCGGACCGTAACCCGCCCCGTACGCCGGATGGTACGCATGCGCCGGCGGGTAGTAAGGCCGCGGCCCGACGTACACCGCGCCCGCGCCCCAGTGCGGGTAGCAGTAATCATCGTCGTGCATAGCGTTACCGATGGCGATGCCGACGCCGAAGGCGAGCAGGCCCCCGGCCACGGCCGCACCGGTGCTCACCGTGCCGGACGATGAAGTGGTCGCCGGTGCGGGTGCCGGCGGCGGGGTCGTGTAAACCACCTGCGGGTTGTACTGCGGGACGTAGATCACCGTCGGGTCGGCGGGCTTGACCTCGATGATGGTCTTATTGTTCTCAACCTTGGTTTCCACTGTCTGCTGCGGGGTGGACTTGAGATTGCCCACCTGCGCAGCCTGCGTGCGCATGCGCTGCACGGCATCGAGCACCGCCTTCTGGTCCGAAGTGAAGGCACCGCCGAGCTGGCGCGTCCAGTCCATCTGCTGGCACATCATGTCAACGACGGTCGGGAACTGCACCAGCGCGCGCATGGCCGGACCCAGCCCGATCTTCTGCGCCGCGGCATCCAGGGCATCACCCTTCAGGTCCTGGTTCTGCAGCAGCCAATTGCCACCATCGAGCACTTCCTGCGGACTGGTCGAGGCGGCGAGGATCTGGCCGACGAGCTGATCCGGATACAGGGCGATGGGAGCCACGAGCGTATCGAGCGCCTCCGGTGTCCACGAGGCCTCGGTGACCGCCAGGGCCGGCATCGCCGGCCCGGTGGCGGCGGTATCGGCGGGCGGTGGCAATGCCGAAGCCGCCGGGGCCGGCGACTTGCCGCAGGCCACCAGCAGCAACGCACATGACAGGACGGTCGCTGCAAGCCTGAAAACGGGCGGCTGGTTATTCTTCATGTGCCCTCTCCGAATTTCCACGCTCGCCGCAACGGCGCTCGCTCGAGGAGCGCAGTTTACGATCGAATGCCGCAGTTGTCGCGCGCTAAAAGCAACACGCACTGCAAGATGCGCTACAGGAACAGGCCCGCCAGTTTGTCGAGGATCACATCCAGCGGTACGGCGAACAGCACGACGGGGATGAATGGGGCGAACGTCGCCAGTGCCAGAAAAACCAGGTCCTTCAGCTCCACCGGCAGCACCTGCATCCGGTAGACGTTGGCGGCCACCGCGTACAGATCGGTGGTGGCGGAGAAGTCCGATGCGGCCAGCGCCTCCTGATCCAGCTTCTGTCCGGAGCCGAACCACTTCTTCTCAAATTCCCGACCCATGGCCGCCGCCAGTGCGCCGTAGAGGAAGATGCCGCGATGCCGCGCGGCTGCCAGTCTCGGTGTGAACACCAGCAACGGCGCGACGAAGATGGCCAGCACGGCCACGACCATGCCGATGGCGGTGAACTGGAAGTGCAGCGGCGGGACGTGCGAATGCGCCACCAGGTTCAGAATCGGGCCGGCCGCGAGGACCCCGACAATGAGACCCAGCGGTACGAAGGCGCGCAGCGAATAGTCCACGAACTTCAGCCCCGCCGCCGCGTCCGGGTGCGCCGGGATCAGCCGCAGCGGCAGGCGCTGCATGAGCCACAAGAACCGCGTCCACAAAAGCAGCCGCCACACCCAGCCCAGCTCCAGCATCACCAGCAGCGGCAGGCTGACCAGTAGCAGCCACCACCCCGCCGGCGACAGCTTGAAATGCCCACCCACCAGAGCGCCGTGCCAGGACACGAACCCGGCAGCCGGCTTGGCCAGGAACACCACCGCCACGAGCACGTAGGCCATCGCGATTACGATGAACTCAACGGCGGCGGAGTTCATGAGGCGCCGGGTCGAGTGCACCGCCTCCTGGAATTGCGGGTAATCGGCCTCGGCCACGATACCGCTCGCCAGGAACTGCCAGGCGATGGCGGTCAGCTGCGGCAGGCACGTGGACTCTGCCATGACCAGCAGCGGCGCGGCCACCAGGTAGCGCGCGTATGCGGCGAAGTCCCACAGGAAGCCGCTCGCGCTCTCGCGGTGGAACAGCTCACCGTGCAGAAACGTGAGCAGCGCCAGCGGCACCCAGCCGATGAGGACCACCAGGACCGCGCGCAGCCAGCGCCGTGGACGGTCCTGGCGGATCAGCCCGAGCCAGGTCTGCAGCTTGTCCGGCGGGCCGCCCTCGAACAGCACCCCCTCAAAAGTTGTTTCGCCCGAAGTCATGGTCGTGTCCCCTCGCGTCGGCTGGCGCATCAGCTGAACGGGCCGACGTGCCACATGATCCCGGCGATGGCAATGCAGCCGATGCCCAGGAGCACAAGCGCGGTGATCAGGGTGAGGGAGGCCGGGAACTTGCTCTTGCCGCGCACCAGGCCCTCGGTCACCAGCCCGGCCTCGCGCAGCTTGTTGAACACCTGGTAGATCGTGAAGCCGAAGCTGATGAGCGACAGCGAGGTGCGGATGATGGACATCAGTGTGCGGTCGGCGCTCATGCGCGTGCGCTGGAACGACATGCCGGTGCGGCGCATCGACAGCTCCACGCTGATGGCGTCCGGGCCGCGCGCCTTGATGCCAGTCTCACTCATGGGAGTTCCTCAGGATGCAGCGGAAGCCGACGTGGCTGGTCGAGGTGTCCACCGCCTCGGCATGGCGTGCCGCCGGCCGGTAGCGGCGGCAATAGGAGGCTGCACACAGGTGTGAGCCACCCTTGAGCACCTTGCGCGGGATGCGGATCTGCGGCTGGCAGGGATCGTAGCTGCTCTCCTGCGGCGCCCCGCGCGGGTTCTCCAGCTGACAGCAGCCGCCCTGCGGCAGCTCGTGCTGTGCCGAGTACCAGTCGGTGGTCCACTCCCAGGTATTGCCGATCATGTCGTACAGGCCATAGCCGTTGGGCGGGAAGGCGGTGACCGGCGAGGTGCCGCGCGTAGCCATCCGCGCGCGAGTTCGCGTGCGGGAAGCCTCCCTGCCAGGTGTTGGCCATGTAGCGGCCATTCGGGGTCAGCTCATCGCCCCAGGCAAACTCCGCGCCATCCAGCCCGCCGCGGGCGGCGTATTCCCACTCCGCCTCGCTCGGCAGGGTCTTGCCGGCCCAGCGCGCATAGGCCTCCGCATCCTGGTAGGCGACGTGTACCACCGGGTGATCGCGCAGCGCCGCGTTCGGTCCCTGCGGGTGGCGCCAGCTCACGCCGAACTTGAACTTCCACCACTGCGACCAGTCCTTGAGGTCAACCGCATGCCGTGGCGGGGTGAACATGAGTGATCCGGCCTTGAGCATGTGCGGCAGCGCGCCGGGATAGTCCTTCGGATCGGGCGCGATCTCGGCGAACGTCACGTAGCCGGTCGCCTCGACGAAGCGGCCAAACTGCTCGTTGGTGACCGGGGTGCGGTCCATCCAGAACCCATCCACGCGCACCCGGTGGGCCGGAGCCTCCTCGCGGTAGTGCCGATCCGATCCCATCAGGAACTCGCCGCCGGGAACCCACACCATGTCAGGAAGGGGTGCTGCCACTACCGCGGGCGCGGCGCCCGACTCCGCGTCCGGTGGTACTTGGGCCCGGGTCAGCGTGGACTGGTCAGGCTGCATGGTCGGTTCCCTGGCCTGCGCGGTTCAGGGCCGCGGCGCCTCGTGCTGTATCGCGCGGGTGTTGTCGACCTCGCGGTCCAGGAAGTAGCTGAGGAAGGTGCGGATGGCCGCGATGGCGCCCAGGCGTCCGATCTCCTGCCAGCTCGGTGCGGAGGTGGTGCTAACGATGTCCGCCGCCAGCTGGAACGTGAGGGCCGCGACCAGCCAGCGCGCGAACCTGAGCCAGACCGCGCGGCGCTCGACCCCGGCCACCCCCTTGCCGAAGGCCACGCGCGCCATCCCGACGACCGCCTCCAGCGAGCCGAGCGCGATGGTGGTGATCGCGATGACCTCGGCGAACCACGACACGTACTGGGCGTAACTTCGCAGCAGCTCCTGCATCGTGCTCGCTCCTCTAGCGGGGGCTCATGCGCAGCATACGCGCCCGCTTATTGTGCCTGCGGGGTTCGGGCGCGCCACTTCTGATACGGGAAACTCACGAGGGCGGAGATAATCAGGTACAGCAGTATCACGGCCAGCACAGCCTGCTTGGAGGAGACCTTGGGGGAAGTGCTGGCAATCGCCAGCGCCACCGCCGGGTGGCGTGAGACGGTGGCCAACGCCAGCGAGGTGCGGTCCCCGGGGTGCGGTCCTCCGAGCAGGTGCCCTACGCACAGCCCGATGAGGGCAAACACGGCCAGCATCAGGCCCACGCCGTCGCCCAGGAAGGTGCGGATTACCGGCCACAGGCCCCACAGCAGCATGCCCGCCGCCACGACCAGTAACAATCCGGCGAGGGCGATGATGTGGCTCGAGGACTTCTCGGCAACCGGGAACCACTGCCGGATCAGCAGCCCGAAGGCCAGCGGCAGCAGCACCGAGGTGAGGATGATCCTGCCGACCACCAGAGGTGAGACCAGTACGGAGGTCGCGAAGATCGCATCCAGGATCGCCACCGACAGCGGCACCAGCACAATCGACAGCAACCCCACCGCCACCAGCAGTCCCACCACGTACTCGCGGCGGCCGCCGCCACCGAGCTGCTTCTTGTAGAGAATGGGCGGCACGGGTGAGATCGCCAGCGCCACCAGCCCCGCCTCGACCTCGACGGGAAAGGAAAACAGCCTCGCGATACCCACCGCCAGCAGCGGCATCACGATGCTCATCGCCACGACTGAGCGCAGCAGCAGCGCCGGCTGACGGAACAGGGAGGTCGCATCGCGCCAGCTCGCGGTGAGTCCGAGCCCGAGCACCGTCAGCGTGATGCTCAGCTGCAGGGCAAGCCCGAGATATTGCTGCATCGTCATGACTGTCCGCCTCGTGCGTCTGCCGTTATTGTGCGAACACCGGGACCACGCGGGTAGCCGGTCGGCGCAGTATTACACGCCGGGCGCGCCCGGTGCCCGAGCGGGGTGCACCTCCCCCCGGCCGCCCCCGCAATGCAACCCGCCACGCCTGCGATAACCGACCAGAGTCGGATACAATATCGCGTATGGTTTCGTTACGGCGCCTCGGCCGCAGCCGGGCGTCGCGGTTATCCTTGGATCAGATTGAGGAGCGATCACATGCGATTCATTCCCGCGAGTGCCTGGTCCGCAGTGGCGGCCACCGGTCTGATCTCGGGCGCCTACGCGCAGCAGCCGCCGGCTGCCGCGGCTGCCCCGCCCGCCGCCGCGCCCTCCAGCATCTCCAGCAGCCTGGGCGTGGTGGTGTTCCCCTCCAAGAACCAGACCGCGGCGCAGCAGTCCTCGGACGAAGGCTACTGCTACGGCTGGGCCAAGACCCAGTCGGGTATTGATCCGATGGCGATCAAGCCGGCAACGGCGGCGCCCGCGCCGACGCAGGACCCCTCCACAGCCGGCTCCGGTGCGCGCGCGAGTGGTGCGGTCAGGGGCGCAGCCGCCGGCGCTGCCATCGGGGCGATCGCCGGAGATACGGGCAAGGGTGCCGCGATCGGCGCGACGACCGGGGTAATGGCCGGGGGTGCCTCCAAGCGCGGCGCCCAGAAGGCGGCGGCGGCACAGCAGCAACAGGCGCAGGCCGCGACCGCGCAGCAGGCCCAGGCCTCCGTCGAGCAGCAGAAGGCGACCTACAACAAGACCTTTGCGACCTGCATGCAAGGCAAGGGCTACTCGGCGAACTAGCACCCGCTGCCCGGGAACGCAATCGCCCGCGTTCCGCGCACATCCGCCTTGAGGCGTAATGCGCGCTGCGCGGCATTTACGTACTCTTGTTATGCATCAGGCCGCGCGCCGGCGCGCCGCGGCCGCGGAGCACATGGGGGATCAGGCAAATGTTCGCAGCTGCACGATGGGTACTTGCAACCGCGGGCGCGGTGATGCTGGCCGCGTGCGCCACACAACAGGCACCGGCCTCCTGGGACGGCCTGGAGCGCCGCGAGGTCAAGGGAATCGACCAGGTCTATGTGCGGCCCAACTTCAAGTTCCCGCACTATAAGAAAGTGATCATCGACCCGGTGCAGGTCTCGTTCTCCAAGAACTGGAACCAGAACTCGACGATCGAGCTGTCGCGCCGCCTGGACGCGGCCGACCTCCAGAACATCAAGGACGCGCTCGGCAGGTTGCTGCGCGAGCGTTTCACCCGCGAGCTCACCGCCGCTGGCTATCAGGTAACGGACGTACCCGCGGATGACACCATCCGCGTGAAGCCGGATATCGTCAACCTCTACATCAACGCACCCGATGTCATGGGCCCCGGGGTCTCGCGGAGCTACACGACTAACGCCGGTGAGATGACCCTGGACATGGAGGTGCGCGACTCCCCGACCGGGGAACTGTTGGCGCGGGTGGTCGACCGGCAACGCGCCCTGGACACCGGACGGCTGCAATGGACCAATGCGGTCACGAACACCGCGGACGCCGAGCGTGCCATCGACGTGTGGGCCAGGCAGCTGCGCGCCGGCCTCGATCGCGTCAACGGACCCAACAACCCCTGACAACCCAATGGCACGGGCACGCCGTTCCAGGCGCTGCCCGGGTGCGGCGGCTCAGCGGTCCATGGCCACTTGGGCGATCCTGCCCGCGCAGGCCTGGCGCGGGTCCACGCCCCGGCCCGCCGCTACAGCGGCGGCGCCGGCCGGTGCGGGTCCGGCGGCAGCGGCATGAACTCCTGGTTGTCGAAGTCCGGCAGCTTCAAGCGTCCGGCGAGCCAGTCGGCTTTCGCCTGTTCAATGCGCTGCTGCGATGAGGACACGAAGTTCCATTCCACGATGCGCTCGCCGACTGGCTCGCCGCCGAGCAGCATGACGGTCGCCGTCTCCACGCCGGTAAACAGCACCGGCTTGCCCGGGGCGAATACCAGCATCTTGCCGGCACCGAAGCGCTGGTGGTCGACCTCGACCGATCCTGCGGCGACGTACGCTGCGCGCTCCGGGTACTCGGCCGGCAGCTGCGCCTGGGCCCCAGGTTCCAGGCGCCAGTGCACGTAGAACATCGGTGAATGCGTAGCTACCTTGGCCCGCGCGCCGAATGCCTCCCCGGCGATCAGCCGGGCCCACAGGCCCGCGGTTTCGTAGGTCGGCAAATCGGCAGCCTCGTGGTGATGAAAGGCCGGCGCGATGTCCTCCTGCCCCGAAGGGAGCGCCACCCATGCCTGGATACCGTGCAGCGGGCCGCCCTCCCGGCGTGCCCGCTCGAATCGCTCGGAATGCGTGATGCCACTGCCGGCGGTCATCCAGTTGACTTCGCCGGGGCGGATGGCCTGCTGTGATGCCAGGCTGTCGCGATGCATGATCTCGCCGTCGAACAGGTAGGTAACGGTGGCCAGGCCAATGTGCGGATGCGGGCGCACGTCCACCGTGCGCGGAATGCCAGCCGGGAAGCTCACCGGCCCCATGTGGTCGAAGAACACAAACGGTCCGACCATGCGCCGCTGGACCGCAGGCAAGATTCGCCCGACCTCGAACCCGCCGAGGTCGCGCCGCCGCTGATCGATTACAAGCTCCGGCATCACCACCTCCTCATGAGGCGGTCATGATTGATGAGCCGTGGTCGGAACGCAATTGGCGCCGGCTGCGCCCCGGGTCCTACTGCGGCGGCGCAGGTACCCCGGGCAACCCCTGCGCGGCGCTCGCCAGTAGTGCCTCGCAGTCAGCATCGTGCGCGAGCCCTGGACTGACGAACGCCAGCAGCGCGGCCACCGGCGCCAGTGTCACACCCAGCGCCGCAGCGGCGCCCGTCTGGGCGGCCGCGTGGTCCCCGGCGAGGTGGAACTGCGGATGCGCGAGCGTACCGCGCACCGCCACCGCCGAATGCAGCGCCAGCGTTGCGCCCTTCGGATGGCCCCGCAGCGTGAAATCGAGACTCTCGGTGTCGATCTGCGCGTCCCCCGTCATGGTGATCAGCGCCTTATCGGTATCGAACACCACGGTGCGCGCGGACAGCAGGCCCCCGTGCGCGGCAAAACTGGCCACGGCGCAGTGCACACCCGTCGTCTTCTGGCTTCCGGTCATCAGCCCGAGCACCCCCGCCAGTTCCAGGCTGGCCGCCTCTGCCAGGGCAGCGCGCACCGTCCCCTGTGGGATCACGGCCGTCACCGTGCCGTCGGCGGTGTTGGCCATGTCGCGCAGCGAGGCGCCACTGCCGGCGAGCTGCGCCCGCACGCTCAGCAGGCCGCTGAGACTTCCCCCGGCGGCCGGGTCGCGTTTGATCTGGGCCAGGTGTGCGCCGGCGAGCGTAAGGTCGAGCGAGCCGCGCGGTACGGCGCGGCTGGCATCCAGGCGCGCGCCACCGCTGAGCACACCGCCGGCCAGGCCGGCCTGCAGACCCGTCACTGTCAGGACACCCTTTTCGATCGCAACCTTGCCCGTCGTTTCATCGAGGACCATCCTGCCCAAGTCCAGCTGCTGCACATGAAAGTCAACGGCGGCATCGAGGTTCTTGATGCCGGCTACCTCAAGTGGCGCATCCGAAAGCCGCAGCAGCTGCTGCCCCTGCCCCGGTGCCACCGGCGGCGCGGCGGCGCGCGAGCCGACGTCGGCACTGCGCAGGTGCTTAGCGCTCAGCTGCGCCTCGATACGGGGACGGCCGGCAACCTGGTCCACGCTCACACTGCCCTCGATGTCGCTTTCCCCCGCGTGCGCCTGCAGGTGGCTGTAGTCAAAGCGCATGCCGTTGCGCACCAGCTGGCCTGAGAGTTCGAACGCTGCGGTCGGCGGCAGCTTCAGCCCCACGAGGTAGTACACGTCCGCCATGTCCGGGCCCCGGATCTCGAAGCTGCCCTGCATCTTTCGCAGATCAAAGGGTTGCTCGATCTGTCCTTGCCCGCGCAGGTGCAGGGCGCCGGAGCGTTCCTCGAGCCTGAAGTGGTACGGCCGGTCGCGGCGGACCCCATCCAGGGGATCGCCACGAACCCAGAACCTGGCGGCGCGCCCGTTGAGCTGCCCTGCGCCCTCGATCAAAAGCGGCCCGGTGCCTTGGACGGCCTCGTCTGCCGCAGAGACCGTGCCGGTGAACTCCAGGTGACGCCATGCGTCGTGCAGTTCCACGCGCGCACCAGGCACTGCCAGACTGCGGATCAGGGGCGGCCCATTCCCGGGGCCCGCCTCGTGCATTTGCCAGTTGGCGTGGCCTTGCGCATCGCGCACCAGGTGTAGATTCGCCCCGAGGATCTCCAGCCGCCGTATCTGCAGTGGCGGCAGTGCCCAGCGCCACTCGAGCAGCACGCTCACCCGCTCAGCCGCCGCCGCTTCCCCCGGCGGCAACCAGCGCGGATTGCCGACGGACACCTCGAGTGCGCGGACCCGCGGGTGCACCGAGAACAGCCGCACCGTGAGCTCGCCCCCGATGCGCACCGGCCTGCCCGTGCGCACCGAGAGCGCGTGCTCAAGAGTGGCTTTCAGATGTCGTTCACCGATTGCCACTGCCAGCAGCAAGAGCGCGGCGGCGGCCCCAACAGAGATCAGTGTGCGTCGCCGGCGCCCGGCCATTCGGGGTGAGTCCTGCATCGCACGCATCGTAGGTGAATGCGGCGGCCGCGGTTGCCCTTCCGATTGCCAAGCTGAGGCTGTCTGCCGGATGATGCCGCCACAGCCTTGCCAGAAGAGCCCCATGATCAGCGTGCGCGATGCGACCCTGGACGATCTCGGCAGCCTCGCCGGCCTGTTCGACGCCTACCGCCAGTTCTACCAACTGACGCCGGACGAGCCGGCCGCGCGCCACTATATCCGCGAGCGCCTCACCGCCCGGGATTCAGTGATCCTGGTCGCCAGCGGTGCGGGCTCCGCGCTGCAGGGGTTTTGCCAGCTGTACCCGAGCCGTTGCTCGCTGCTGGGCGCCCCGATCTACATTCTCTACGACCTGTATGTCGCGCCGGCGGCCCGTGGCACCGGCGCCGGCAAGGCGCTGATGCTGGCAGCCACCGCACGCGCGCGCACTGACGGCAAGGCCCGCATGGAACTGCAGACGGCCCGCACCAACAAGGCTGCGCGCGCACTCTACCAGTCCCTTGGCTGGCGGCTCGATGAAACCTTCCTCACCTACACGCTGCCGCTGCGCTGAGCGCCTGCCGCACCACGCGCCGTAGCCACCTGATCCGCCCCCTCACGATTAAGAAGGATGTGACCATGACTCCAGACTCCCGCGATGACTGGCGCGCCATCGAGCAGGTGCTGTACGACTACGCCTGGATGGTCGACCAGCGTAAATGGGACATGATGGACGCGGTATTCGCACCCGGGGCGACCATCGACTACTCCAGCACCGGCGGGCGCAAAGGCCCCTATCGCCCCACGCTCGAGTGGCTGCACCGGGCGCTCAGCCCCTGGCCCATCAACCTGCACCATATCACCAACGTCTCGATCAGGGTCAGCGGCGACCGCGCCGAGTCGCGCTGTTATTTCCTGGCGCCGATGGCACGCACGCAGGCCGGCGGCTCGCAGGAGGTCATCACCAACGCCGGCTACTATCTCGACACGCTGGTGCGCACCGCCGGCGGCTGGCGCATCGCCGAGCGCGTGTGCCAGCAGACGGTGATGATCGGGCAGCTCCCCCCAGGCTACGCGATCCCTGACTAGCCGTACGCGCCCGGCCGCGCATGCACCTTGCGAGCCTCCTGGGAACTGAGTTCCCGCTGATCCAGGCGCCGATGGCGGGTGTACAGGACAGCCGCCTGGCGATCGCGGTGTGTGAGGCCGGCGGCTTGGGTTCTTTGCCCGCAGCCATGCTTGCACCGCGGGCGCTGCAGGGCGAACTCGCGGCCATGTGCGCCGGCACCCGCAGGCCGTTCAACGTGAACTTCTTCTGTCACTCCCCGCCGCGCGCGGACCCGCAGCGCGAGCGGCAGTGGGAGCAGCTGCTGGCGCCCTACTTCGCCGAGTTCGGCGTGCCGCGACCGCGGGAACCGGCGGCACCCGGGCGGCTGCCCTTCGACGAGCCGACCGCGCAGCTGGTGGCGCAGTTCGCGCCGGCGGTCGTGAGCTTTCATTTCGGCCTGCCCGCGCCTGCGCTGCTGGAGCAGGTACGCGCGTGGGGCGCCCGGGTGCTGGCTTCGGCGACCACGGTCGAAGAGGCACGCTGGCTCGAGTCACGCGGCGCGGACGCGATCATCGCGCAGGGGTCCGAGGCCGGCGGCCACCGCGGCATGTTCCTGACCGAGGATCTGGGATCGCAGCTGGGCACGCTGGAGCTGCTGCCAAGGATCGTGCGCGCCGTGCAGCTGCCCGTGATCGCCGCCGGTGGCATCGCCGATGCGGCCGGCATCGCCGCGGCGATGCGCCTGGGCGCTGCGGGCGTGCAGATCGGCTCGGCCTACCTGTTGTGCCCGGAGGCCACGACCAGCGCGGCGCACCGCCGCGCGCTGCAAGGCGAGGCTGGGCGAGTGACCGCGGTGACCAACCTGTTCAGCGGCCGTCCCGCCCGCGGCATCGTCAATCGCTTGATGCGGGAGCTCGGTCCGATGAACTCCGCCGTGCCGGACTTTCCGCTGGCGGCGGTTGCCTTGGCGCCGCTGCGTGCCCATGTTGAGAGCCGCGGCAGCGGTGATTTTTCACCGCTGTGGGCCGGTGAGAACACCCGCAGCTGCCGCGAGCAGCCGGCGGCCGAGGTCACGCGCGAGCTATTGCGGGCCTTCGCCGACACCTAGGGTCGCCGGCTGCTACCGCAGCCGGATCGCGTAGAGCTCCTCGAAGGCGGGCATCACCTGCGCGACGATACCCTGATAATCCGCCGGCAGGTCCACTGCAGACTCGGTCGGGGCCTCGAAGCCGGTGGACCTGTAGACGCTGTCGTACCAGTGCGGCGCCCACACGCCGTCGCTGGCCCGCGGACCGGGCGGCCAGCTGAGCATCGCCGGCTTGAACTCGATTCCCAGCCGCGTGCACAACGAGCGCAGCTGCTGCTCCGGGGCACGCAGGAACTCCCCCGCGTCGATCACCGGCGGGGCCACCCCGGTGGCGCGCCTGACGTACTGGAAGATCTCCAGCTGCTGGTTGACCCCGATGTCCTCGGCAGTGACGGTCGGCCGGCTCTTCACGTACGACAGCAGCACGCGCCGCGGGTCGCGGATGAGAAAGACGTGCGTCAGCTGCCTCAGCCAGCCGCGATCGATGTGCGGCAGCAGGTGATGGGTCATGTGCTTCTGGTAGAAGATGGCGCGCCCGCCGGGCACCGGGCCGATCAGCTGGTCGGCGACCTTGCGCCAGTCCGTTTCCCCGGCGGCGATGACCTGCTCGCGGCCCGGATGATCCAGCCCGGTACAGCTGAGGTAATGCGCGTACAGCGGCTCGTCGACCACGGCGCAATCTCCCCGGTTCTCCCAGGAGCGCATCATGGCGGTGGAGATGTTGCGTGGCCCCGACCACATCGCAAGACGGAGCATGATCAGGGAACCCTGGCGGCCGCGACCTCGCGGGCGATCAGGTCCAGGTACAGGCGCTGCAGCCGCTCGACCATGGGACCGCGGGCGGCGGAGATCCTGCGTCCGTCGACCTCCACCACCGGCGCGACGCCGGCGAAAGTGCCGGTGACGAAGGCCTCGTCGGCCCCGTAGACATCCGTCAGGCTGAATTCCTTCTCGAAGGCCGGGATGCCATTCTCGCGGCACAGCTTCAGCACGTTGGCGCGCGTGATGCCCGCGATGCAGTACTTGCCGCTGGAGGTCCAGACCTCCCCGCCGCGCACGATGAAGAAGTGCGTCGAGTTGCACGTGGCGACGAATCCCTGCGGGTCAAGCATCAGTGCCTCGTCCGCCCCGGCCTTGGTGGCCTGGATGCACGCGGTGATGCAGTTGAGCTTGGAGTGGGAGTTGAGCTTCGGGTCCTGCACGTCCGGCGGTCCGCGCCGCACGTGCACGGTGAACAGGCGCAGCCCCTGAGTAAGCATTTCCGGCCGCGGCAGCTTGTATTCCGGGATGATGACCACCGTGGCCGGGCCAATGCAGGCACGCGGATCCTGGTACGGGGTGCTCTTCATCCCGCGGGTCACCATCAGGCGCACGTGCGCGCCCTCGGTCATCTTGTTGGCGGCAAGCGTGCGGTACAGCGCCGCTGTGAGGGCCGCACGGTCCATGCCGATGTCCAGGTCGATGGCCTTGGCGGCCTCGAACAGGCGTGCCAGGTGCATGTCGAGAAAGGCGATCCTGCCGTGATGGACGCGCAGCCCCTCCCAGATGCCGTCCCCGAGGATGAACCCGGAGTCAAAGACCGAGACCATGGCCTTGCCGCGCGGACACAGCTCGCCATTCACGTAGATCAGGATGTCCTGGTTGCGTGCGTCCGCGGCGCTGTGATGCGAACCTTGCTGCGTCATCGTATTTCCTCGTTCATGCCCGAAATCCCCGGCCTCGTGCCGCAAAAGTCTACGGCCTTTGCCCGCGGCAGGTGAAATCGGCCTTGGCGGGGCCCAGCCAGCCGCATACCGGCGCGTGATTCGAGTACGATCTGTGCCGATGCCCCCACCGCGCCGCCGCCCAGCCGGAAGCCTGCCGTGAACCTAACGACCCTGGTGCTGCTCGTCGCACTGGCGGCCGTCGGCATGGCCTATATCGGGACGTGGTTCGTGCTCGAGCGTCGCGCACGCGGCGAGAGCCGGCGGCCACCGCCGGCGGAGCTGCTGACCGGCTTCGTCACCAACTTCTTCGACACGCTCGGCATCGGCTGTTTTGCCCCGACCACGGCGATCTTCAAGATCTTCAAGCGCGTGCCGGATGAGAACATCCCCGGCACCCTCAACTCGGGCCACGCGCTGCCGGCCCTGACCGAGGCGCTCATCTTCATTGCCGCAGTCACCGTCGACCCGCTCACCCTGGTCAGCATGATTGCCGCTGCGGCACTGGGTGCCTGGTTCGGAGCCGGGATCGTCGCCAGGCTGTCGCGGCGCACGGTGCAGGCCACCATGGGGATGGCACTGCTCATAGCCTCCGTGCTGCTGCTGGCTAACACCCTGCACTGGATGCCCGGCGGAGGTGAGGCCATCGGCCTCACCGGTTCGCGGCTGGTATTCGCGGTCGGGGTGAATTTCGTCCTCGGGGCGCTGATGACCTGCGGTGTCGGGCTGTATGCGCCCTGCCTCATTCTGGTGTGCCTGCTGGGCATGAGCCCGCAGGCGGCCTTCCCGATCATGATGGGCTCGTGCGCCTTCCTGATGCCCGTCGGCGCCGTGCGCTTCATCCGCGAGGGGCGCTACCGCGCCCGCGCGGCCATCGGCCTTGCCGTGGGCGGAATACCCGGGGTGTTCCTGGCCGCCTACGTCTTCAAGTCGCTGCCGATCCTGTGGTTGCGCTGGCTGGTCGTCATCGTGGTGCTGTACACCGCGACCCTGATGCTGCTGTCGGCGCGCAGGCACAGCGCCGCTCCCCGCCCCGCCTAGGGGTTCACGCCGCGGCCCACGTCCGCGAGCACATTCCCCAGGCGGTGGATCTCCGCCATCGTGTTGTAGTGAACCAGGGAGACGCGCACCACCCCCCGGTCACGCGAAACCCCCAAGCGGTCCATCAGCCGCGGCGCGTACATGTGGCCGTCGCGGATGCCGATGCCCGCCCGCGCGCATTCCTCGGTCACACGCGCGGGCAGCACGCCGGGCAGGTTGAAGCAGATCGTCGGCACGCGCTCGCCCACCCGTGCCTCCGCCTCGATGCCGTAGATCGTGGCGCCGCATGCCCTGAGCACGCGCAAGGTTTCCAGGGACAGCAACTGCTCGTAGGAGCGAATCGCCTCCATGGCGCCGCGCGCGTCCGCGTGCAGGCTGTGTGCATCCGGCAGCCCCGGCCGCCCCGCCAGGGTCCGCCCGAGGCGTGCCAGGTATCCCACCGCCGCGTCCATGCCGGCGACGTTCTCGTACGCGAACGTGCCCGCCTCGATCTTCCCCGGCGGCGCATCGGGGATGAACTCCTCGCGGAAGGTCGGCAGCCTCTCGAGCAGCTCATAGCGGCCCCACATGAAGCCCATATGCGGGGCGAAGATCTTGTACCCGGAGCACACCAGGTAGTCGCAGTCGAAGGCCTGCACGTCGACCGAGCCGTGCGGGCCGTAGTGCACGCTATCGAGGAAGATCTCCGCACCGGCCGCATGCGCCAGCTCGGCCGCTGCGCGCACGTCGGTGATGGAGCCGAGCGCATTGGAGGTGAGCGTACAGGCAACGATGCGCGTACGCGGCGTCAGCAGTGGCGCGAGGTCCTGCGGATGCAGGCAGCCGTCGGCGCGCATCTTCCACCACACGAAGCGCGCCCCCATGCGCTCCAGCACCAGCCAGGTGGCGATATTGGCCTCGTGGTCCAGGTCGGTGACGATGATCTCGTTGCGCGCGCCCAGGGTCTGCCCGATCGCCAGGCTGATCAAGCGGATGAAGGACGTGGCGTTCAGGCCAAAGGCCACCTCTTCCGGCCGCCGCGCATTGATGAATGCCGCCACCGAAGCGCGCGCGCGCGCGATCATCTCGTCCACCGCCAGCGTCTGCGGATAGCGGCCGCCGCGCTGCACGTTGTGATCCACAAGGTGGTGGTTGACCGCGTCCAGCACCAGCTGCGGCACCTGCGCCCCGGCTGCGTTGTCGAAGAAGATGAACGAGCCGGCCCGCTGCAGGGCCGGAAACTGTGCACGCAAGGCCGCCGCGGGAAACCCGGGCGCCCGGGGCGCTGTCTGTCCGATCCCTGCCGGTGCACTCATGTTCGGATCCCGTGACTTTTCGCGGTAGGCATGGAGGTCATGATAAGGACAGTCCCGCCCGCAGCCTCGCGGAACTTTAGGCCGCGCGCACTAGAACGGCAGCTACCGGAACTGCGCGCGGTGGCGCGCCAGTGCCCCGACCAGTGCATCGACGTCCTGCTCGGAATTGTAGAAATGGAATGTGGCGCGCAGCTTGTCGTCGCGGAACGAGGTCACGATGTCCTCACTCATCAGCTTCCAGAACAACTGGTCCACCTGCCTTGACCTGACGCAGACCATCGGCCCGTGCCGTGCGGCCTGCGGCGGCGTGATGCTCGGCCAGCCGATCGCCTCGAGGCGCTCCATGCACAGCCCGGTGAGGTAGCGCACGCGGCTCTCGATCGCATCCGTTCCCACCTCCTGGATGATCTGCAGCCCGGCCGCGACGGCGTAGCAGTTGACCACGGCCGGGGTTCCGGCCTCGAAGCGCCGCGCGGTGGGGGATGGGCGGTTTGCGGTGATATCCATCGCCGCAATGTTCTCCTGGGCGAACCACCCGCTGTTGGTGGGCAGCAGTGACGGAACGAGCTCGCCACGCACGTACAGGAATCCCAGCCCCGCGGTCCCGAGCAGGTACTTGAGCATGCCGCCGACGGCAAAATCGACGTCGAGCTTCTTCACGTCCACCGTGACCGCACCGACCGCCTGGTAGCAGTCGAGCATGATTTTCGCGCCCTTGGCATGCGCCAGCTTGGCGATGCCGCCGACATCGAGCATCGCCCCGTTGCGGAAGCATACGTGCGTGACGGCGACGAGCTGGGTTTCATCGTCGATCGCCTGCGCGAAGCTCTCAAGCGGGATGTAGCCGTCGGCCGCGCGTGGCACGTGCACCACGCGCGCGCCGCGCTTCTCCTGCGCGTGCCAGATCTGCGCGTTGGTCGGGAACTCGAAGTCACTGATCACAACCTTGTTGCGCGCTCCGGAGAAGTCACAGGCGCTGGCCAGCGCATTGATGCCCGCGGAGGCCGAGGCGGTGACCGCGATCTCGTCCGGCTGTGCGCGCAGTACCTGCGCCATGCCGGCGCGCACCGCCTCGTTCTTGGTGACCCACACGTCCCAGTTCGCCCCCACGAGCAGCCGGTCGTCCATGTAGGCATGGATGGCATCCTTGACCGTATCCGCCAGCGCGCAGTACGACCCGCTGTTCAGGTAGGTCTTGCGCTCGAGCACCGGGAACCTGCGGCGCAGTGCCCTGAAATCCACACTCATGGGAGTTCCCTGTCGCTACCGGGCACGCGGGTGTGCGCCCTGGAATTCGTCAGCATTTTGCACGATGACATCTTGAACAGGTCCTTGCCGGCCGGATTCCGCATCAGGGCACGGCCCGCACCAGCTGCGCGCGGTTGCTCGCCTTCCACACGAAGTAGGCGCCGGAGATCAGGATGAGCCACGGCACCCCGTACACCCATGAGACGTACAGGTTGGCGTCGAGCCCCATGGTCACGAGGATCGCCGCCAGCAGCAGCAGACCTGCGTACTGCATCCATGGGAACAGCGGCATGCGCACCGGCAGGTCCTTCGCCAGGTGGTGGCGCCGGAAGCTCAGGTGGCTGGCGAGGATGAACATCCACACCAGGATCGCCGCAAAAAGCGCCACGCCGAGCAGGTACGCGTAGGCGTTGGGGGTGAAGATCGAGACCCCCGCCGCCACGAGGATGCACGCACCCGAAGTCAGGATGGCCGCCAGCGGGCTGCCGTTACGGTTGAGCGTACCCAGGGCGCGCGGCGCGTAGCGCCCGCGCGAGAGAGAGAACAGCATGCGCGAACACAGGTAGATGTTGGTGTTCATGCTCGACAGCGCGGCGCTGATCACTACGAAGTTCATGATCCCGGCCGCGTGCGCTATGCCCGAATGCTGGAACACGCTTACGAAGGGACTCTGCGCCACGACCTTCACGCCGGTCGCCGTCCAGGGGACGGTCGTGACGATGACGGTCACGGCGAGCAGGTAGAACAGCCCCAGGCGGAACACCATCGTGCGCAGTGCCGCCGGGATGGCCACGCGCGGGTTGCTGGCCTCCCCGGAAGTCACGGCGATGACCTCGATGCCGTTGAACGAGAAGATGCCGACGATCACCGCCATCCATACCCCCGGGATGCCCTTGGGCACGAATCCACCGGGAAGGCCGGTGAGGTTGTGGAAGCCCACTGCCGGCCCGCCCAGGCCGAAGATCGCGGCCGCGCCGAGGATAATGAACAGGACGATCGCGGCGACCTTGATCAGCGCGAACCACGACTCGACCGTGCCAAAGTTGTTCACGGAACGGGAGTTGAAGTACAGCAGGATCGCGCAGAAACCGAGCGACCAGTTCCACACCGGGATGCCCGGGAACCAGAACTGCATGTACAGGCCGGCGGCCACCGACTCCCCGCCGATCGCAATCACCTGCGCGATCCAGTACGTGTAGCGCACCACGAACCCGGCCCAGGGACTGAGGTAGGTCTCGGCGTAGGTGCCGAACGAGCCGGCGGTGGGATGCACGACGGCCATCTCCGACAGGCTGAACACCATGACCAGCGCGACGAATGCGGCGATCGCGTAACTGAGGATCACCGCCGGCCCGGCGTAGCCGATGGCCAGGCCGCTGCCCATGAACAGGCCGGTGCCGATGGCGCCGCCCAGCCCGATCATGACGATCTGCGTCTTGCTCAGGTCGCGTTTGAGGCCCTTTTCCCGCTCGCTGATCGAGACAGATTCCATGCTCTACCTTAACTGGGTGCCACGGGCATCAGGAAGGAGCCCTCCAGGCACGAGCGTGCCGGCCACGAGTGTAGCGCTCGTGGCCGGCAGCGTGCGGCGCAGCCGCGACCGAGACCAGACCTGCCAGCGAGGCGATGACGATTGGTGAGCTTTTATTGGCCCGCATAACTTGGAGACCTCTGTAAATCCACTGTTGACCTAGTACCAGCTCTGGACACTGAAGCTGAGCCTACCGATGCGAACTGGCAGCGCATCAGTCGTAGTAATTAATGCTCGGGTTGTCCCCCGGGCAGATGACCCCGACCACGTCGATCCCTTCGGCTGAGGTTGCCTCCAGGGAGTGCAGCTGCTTGCGCGGCAGGAAGATCACGTCTCCCGCGCGCACGCGTGCCTTCCTGTCCTCGGTCCACATGTAGCCCTCGCCATTGAGGACGATGATTGCCTCTTCATAGAGGTGGCGGTGCGGGGCCGCCTTGGAGGTCGGGATGTGGCCGATGAATTGAGTGATCACGTTGGAGCCGATGCGCTTGTCCACGAGCACCTGGTAGTAGCGCGGGCCCATGGCGGTGCGCTGCTCCGCGTCGACCGACACCACGCGCTGCCCGCAACTGGCATCGAAGTTCGTGGGCATGGCTTCCAGCCACGCAAGCTCGCCCAGCGGACAGGCCAGCACGAATACCCGCAGGGTCTGCCCGGCGGCTGCGGTCAACTGCATGGCCTCTGCGGGACGCACGTACACCCCGTCAGTCGCGGTCACCGCGAAACTGTGGTCGGAGATATTTACTGTCCCGCTGCCGGCGCCAATGAACAGGATGACGTCCCGGTCACCGAAGGTCATGACCGGCGAGGCAGGGCCGCTTACTTCCAGGAACAGCTGGGTCTGGTAGAGCGCGCCGAACTCCCTGGACACCATGTAGCAGTAGCGCAGCGACCCGCGCGTACTCATCGGCGCCAGTTCCGGCGAGAACACGTAGCACCCGCCGTTCAACAGCGCGCGGGCGCCATCGCGCTCGCCGACCACCGGCACGGCGCGGTTCTCCGCGCTTTGCGGATCATCCAGCGGCGAGCCCCCCGGAACGTTGGTATGGGCCCCGTCGCAAAACGGCGCGGTACGCGTCTGTTTACAGCCACAGAAGAGGAGCTCCTCATCCTGTGCTCCGGCCACGAACTTCACGGGGGTGAACTCGGTGCCGCGGTGGGAACCATCACAGAAAGGCTGTTTCGCGGATCGTCCGCACGCGCACCAGTAGTAGGTCCGACCGGCCTGGACGCTCACCAGGCATGGTTTCGGCCGCGCAACAACGGGGCTGCTCATCGGCCGTACTCTCCCGAACGGCACCTGCCTTGTACAGGCCCTGTTTAGGCTGACCGGCCTAATCCACCCAAAACGGTGCAGTGGCCCAAGTGCGCGAACCGCACCGGTGCGCCGGCTACAGCGCCAGCGCTTGCGTGGTTTCCTCGGCTGCTCGCGCGGCCGCCTGCGTCGCCAGGCGCTCGATGGTCAGATACGACTCCTGGGTAATCTGCTGCGGGTCGGCGCACAGGTAGGGCCGCAGCACTTCCAGGATCTCCCCGTAGCCCTCCAGCATGGCCGCGACCGACACGGTGCGGTCGTGGTAGTCCATGTAGTTCAGCCAGTTCTCGTTGACGATCCAGGTGACGTCGATGATGGCGCGCATGCGCCGCGGGTCACTCGGAAAGCGCATCAGTCCGCGTGCCTGCAGCGCCAGCATGAACTTTTCCAGGTCGCGCATGCGCCGCTCGCGGTTGTCCGCGAAGCGCTTGCGCAGGCGCGCGTCCTGGCGCAGCAGGTCCGCCATCTCGCGGTAGAAGAAACGGTACTTGAGAATCAGCTGCAGCTGGCGGACGTACATCGCCGCCATGTGCTCGAGCGTCGGGGCGAGGTGGTCCTTGTACCAGCCGGAGTCCATCTCGTCGGTGGCCTGCCGGAACACCGCGGTGATGATTTCCGCCTTGTTGCGGAAGTGGTATTGCAGATTCCCCTTGCTGATCCCACAGCGCTCCGCGATGCGGTTAGCGGAAACGGCCGCGGTGCCGTGCTCGTTGAAGAGCTCCAGCGCCGCCGCCAGGATGCGCAACTGCGTGGTCCGAGTTGCCATGCACCAATCTCCTGTCCTACGCCCCGGCAGACTGCCGGATCGCCTCAGCCCCGGCTGAGGCCTGCAATGATGCCAGCGCGCGCTCCAGGGCGCGCCCCTCCTCGTCTGCGAGCGCCGCCTGGGCGAGGGCGGCGAGTTGCGCACCCCCGTCGGAGCGGGGCACCAGCAGCGGCAACTGCTCGAGCAGCCGCGAAAAGCTGCCCCAGCCATGCGCATGGGTGTCCCCGTAGCCCTTGACGAGGCGCTGCGCCCGAGCCAGTTCCACGGCCAGCGGGTAGTTGTCCGCCGCCACGCTGGCGATCCGTGAGAGCCAATCCTCGATGCGCGCATTCTCCTCTTGGAACCTGAGCGTGCCGCGGCGCCAGCGGCGCAGGCGCGACAGGCCATACAACACCAGGAACCCCGACACCGCGCTGGTACGGACCTGACGTCCGGGGGTGAGCCGCACGAGCCAGCCCCGCACGCGGGGCGATGCCATGATCCAGCGGCCCACGGCTGCGGGCAGGGTCCCGGCGATCTCCTCGACGCGCGGCTTCATGAACTCCGTCAAGCCGAGCAGCTGACCGGAGGGGGCGCGCACTTCCGCGCGCACCCGCGTGAAACGCGAGCTGCGGGTCTTGAGGTCCGCCACGCGAATCGTGTCCTCGAAGCTCATCCATAGCGCGAGCCCGCGAGCGGTACTCTCCAGGAGCGCGCAAGATCCCTCGGCTGAGCCTGCCTCCAGCGGCGCAAGTCTCTCCAGACGCTCAAGATAGAGTGCCGCGTAAGGCGGGTCCTGGTAATCGAGCGCCCGGCGCGCACCCTCCAGCGCCACGCCCTGCACCGGCGCCGGCAGGCGCTGAATTCGCTCCAGCAGCCCTTGCAGCGACGGCGTGCGCGCCTGCGCGGGCACTGGCGGTAGCGGCGCCCGTGCGGCCGGGCCCGGCAAGGCGCTCTCACCGCGCTGGGTGGTCAGGTTTGCATCCTCGAAGGCGCGCAGGTTCGCTTCCACGGCCAGTCCGCTGCTGCGAATCGCGGCCTGGAACGCCTCTTTGCGGAATGGCAGCACGCCGCTGCCACACAGCGCACCGAGCAGCACCGAGCTGATGACACTGCCGTTGCGCTCCGCGGCCGCCTCCATGTCAAACAGCAGCAGGCGCTTGGCGCTCGTGCGCGCAAGCTCTGCGAGTGCCTCTGCGTCCGCGATGCCACTGCCCATGGCACTGCGCTCGGCGATGGCATAGGAACGGTGGGTCGAGGAGATCAGGGTGGTCCGCTCGCGCGTTACCAGGCCACGCTGGATGGCGCGGCCCGCCTCGGCAAGCTCGGAAGCAATGACGCAATCAACATCGCCCGGAACGGGCATCAGCGCCATGACCGGCTCGCGTCCGGCACGCTCAGCCGCCGCGCGCGGGAAGAACTCCAGGTAATAGACCGTCGCCCCGGTGCGCTGCGCCACTCCCGGCACCGAGGTGGACTGGGCGATGTAGCCCTCAGCCTTGGCGATATCCACCAGCCATTGCGTGAGGACGCCCCCGCCCTGCCCGCCCAGCGCCGCAATCGTCAGCTTAATCGGCCGCTCGGCCATGTCCCAACCACCCCGCAATTACAGCGCGAAGCGCAGGCGGCGGCGCTCGTCACGACGCTGCAGAGCGCCGATCACGGCGGCGCGCACCGCACTCACCAGACGGTCCCAGCGCGAGGGATTGTGAATGAGCTCGGCCCGATAGAAGGACGGGCACAGCACCGCAGCGTCGGCAACCTCACCGCACACCCCGCAGCCCACGCAGCTGTTGTCCACGTGCGCGATCGGATCCGAGCGCAGCGGGTCCGGGTTGGCCTTGACCGTAAGCGAGGGGCACCCGGACAGGCGGATGCACGAGTGGTCGCCGGTACAGGTATCCGGGTCGATGCCGAAGCGTTCGCTGACGACCCGTTTGCCGCTCTGGATGGCCTTGCGCACGAGCGGCCGCACGCGTCGCTGGCGGTTCAACTGGCATTCGCCATCGGCGACGATGACCTTCGGGCCGCGCTCGGCAGTACCCAGTGCCTCGCGCAGCACCTTCAGTGTCGAGGCCATGTCGTACGTGCTGGTGCGCCTGACCCACTTGATGCCGATGCCCTTGACGGCCTCGACGATCGAGTGGTTGCCCTCGCGGTGCGCACTGGTGGCCCGCGAAGACAGGATGTCCTGGCCACCGGTGGCCGCCGAGTAGCCGTTGTCGATGATGACCGTGAGGTCATCATGCTTGTTGAACACCGAGTTGCCGATGCCGCTGGTGAGGCCGTTATGCCAGAAGCCCCCGTCGCCCATGATGGAGACGGCGCGCTTGCCACCGTCGGTGCCGAAGGCCGAAGCTCCCGCAGCGCCCAGGCCGTAGCCCATGATGCTGTTGCCCATGTTGAAGGGCGGCAGCGTCGCGAACGAATGGCAGCCGATATCAGCGCTGATGTGCAGCGGACCGAGCTCCTTCTGCAGGATCTTCATGGCGGCGAAAAAGGGCCGCTCCGGGCAGCCGGTGCACAGCCCCGACGGGCGCGCCGGCACCAGGGCCGCAAGCTTGGCGGCGCCCTCGGGGGAAACCTCCGCCCTGCGGGTGCCAGGCGCCTCCACCGCAGCGTGCGCCGGCGGCGCCCACTGGGCGAGGAAGGCGCCAATCCCGCTGCGCAGATGATCGACGGTGTATTCACCAAACACCGGCAGCACCTCCTTGCCGAGGATGCGCGTGTTCAAGTCCTGGCGGCGCAGCATCTGGTTGGCCGCCTGCTCGATGAACTCCGGCTGCCCTTCCTCGATGACCAGCACCGCGCGCTTGCCGGCGCAGAACTTCACCCACTCATCGGCGACCAGCGGGTAGGTGACGTTGAGGATGTAGAGCGGGATGCTGCTGGTGCCGAAGACATCTGCGTAGCCGAGCAGCTCCAGTGCGCGCAGCGTGTTGTTGTAGAGGCCACCCTGCAGCACGATGCCGATGTCCGCCAGTTCACCCGGCAGGCACTCGTTGAGGCCGCGCTCCTGAATGAACCGCAGTGCGGCCGGCAGGCGGGTTTCGATCTTTTCGCGCTCCTGCGCGTAGGTTGACGGTGGCAGGATGATCCGCCCGTAGTCACGCGAAGGCGCGGCCAGCGCATCGGCGGCGGAGAACGAGGGCCGGCGGTTATCCTTGGCCACGAAGCGCCCGAACACGTGGCAGGCGCGGATGCGCAGCATCAGCATCACAGGCGTGTTGCTGGCCTCGGACAGCTCGAAGGCGTGCTCCACTGATGCCACGATCGCCGGCAGCTGCGGCCGCGGATCCAGCAGCCACATCTGCGACTTCATGGCGAAGGCGTGCGTGCGCTCCTGCATGATGCTGGCGCCCTCACCGTAGTCTTCCCCGAGCACGATGATGGCCCCGCCCTTGACCCCGGCAGAGGCCAGGTTCGACAGCGCGTCGGAGGCGACGTTGGTGCCGACGGTGGACTTCCAGGTGACTGCCCCGCGCAGCGGATAGTTGATCGAGGCTGCCAGCATCGCCGCGGCGGTCGCCTCCGAGGCGCTCGCCTCGAAGTGCACGCCCAGCTCGTTCAGGATCCCCTCGGCATCCGCCAGCACGTCCATCAGGTGCGAGATGGGCGCCCCCTGGTAGCCGCCCACGTAGGCGACGCCGGACTGCAGCAACGCCTTGGTGACTGCGAGGATACCCTCGCCTTCGAACAGCTCCCCCGCCCCCAGGCGCAGGGTCTGTACCTCACTTGCAAAGGAGCGTTCTGCCACCGCTACGTCCTGTCTGCCGCCGTGTTGCTCAGGCGGGCACGAGCGCCAGCACGCGCAGCGGGCTCCCCGAGCCGTTCACGATCTTCAGCGGCGGCGCGATCACGATCGCGCCGGTGGCCGGCAAGCTTGTCGAGGTTGGTGAGGCTCGCCAGGCCGAAGCGGTTCGAGCCGTGCATGATCGTGTGGCAGGGAAACATGGGTTCGAAGGTGTGCGCCTGACCGGCATCGGTGCCCACCGTCTCCACCCCGACGCCGAGGATGTCGCGCTCTTTCGCCAAAAACGGCACGCATTGCGGATGGAAGCCCGGCGTGTGCGAGCCGTCGGGGCCCGCATTGAGGAACTCCTTGGCCGCCTTGCGGTGCGACCAGTCGGTGCGGATCAGCACCCAGGAATGCGCCGGAATGCGTCCGTGCCTCTTCTCCCAGGCCTCCACGACCTCCCGTGTCAGCAGGAAGTCCGGATTGGCCTTGGCCTCGGCGGCGACGTCGATGACGCAGGCCGGCCCGATGAAGCGGTCTACCGGGATGTTATGCGTGGCGTTGTTGGGGTAATCCTTGCCGGTGACCCAGTGGATCGGCGCGTCGAAGTGCGTGCCGGTATGCTCACCGCAGGCAATGTTGTTCCAGTACCAGCCAGGGCCGCGCTCATCGTAGTGCGATATCTCCTGCAGCGAGAACGGGTTGGACGGGGCGAACTGCGGGGGCAGCTGGATCGTCGGGGTGGCTGGCTCCAGCGGCACTGTCAGGTCGACCACGCGGATGCCGCCGCCGACGATGCCGCCGACGAGCTGCGCGAGGGTCTGGGCACCGGGGGTTGAGGGTGTCTGGGGCGTCGCACTCATAAAGCCTTGGCCTCGCTTTGCGGTAATAATTGACACCTGAAGTAGTTCGCAATGTAGCATACGCCGCATGCCGACGATACGGTCGCAGGAGGGATCGCCGCCATGAAGCGAATCGTGAGCCTTGGAGGCGGCCCGGCGGGACTGTACGCCGCAATCCTGCTGCGCAAGGCGCTGCCCTCGGCACGCGTGGAAGTATACGAGCGGAACAAGCCCGACGACACTTTCGGCTGGGGCGTGGTCTTCTCGGACGAGACCATGGGGAACTTTGCCGTCGCCGACCCCGAGTCCCATGCGGCGATCGTGGCCAGCTTCCACCACTGGGACGACATCGCCATCCATTTCCGCGGCGAGCGCTTCGTGAGCGGTGGCCACGGCTTCGCCGGGGTCAGCCGCAAGCGACTGCTCAACGTGCTGCAGGAACGGGCCCGTGAACTGGGGGTGCAACAGTACTTCCAGCACCCGGTGACGGATCTTGAGAGCCTGCAGGAAGCGGACCTGGTGATCGCCGCCGACGGGATAAACAGCATGACGCGCACCGCCGGCGCTGCGGCCTTCGCGCCCGAGGTCCAGCCGCGCAAGTGCCGCTTCATCTGGCTCGGCACCACGCAGAAGTTTGATGCCTTCACCTTTGCCTTCGAGCAGACCGAGCACGGCTGGTTCCAGATCCACGCCTACCAGTTCAGCGACGACCTATCGACGGTGATCGTGGAGACACGGGAGGAAACCTGGCGCGCCCACGGCCTGGACAAGGCCGATAGCGCGCAGTCGATTGCCTTCTGCGAGGCGTTGTTCGCCCGCTACCTCGGCGGCCATGCGCTGCAGAGCAACGCCAATCACCTGCGCGGCTCGGCCTGGCTGAACTTCAACCGCGTGCTGTGCCACACCTGGCACCATGGCAAGACCGTGCTCATCGGCGATGCGGCGCACACGGCGCACTTTTCGATCGGCTCAGGGACCAAGCTGGCCATGGAGGATGCGATCTGTCTTTCACGCCACGTGAGCACGACGCACGACCTGGATGGCGCTCTCGGCGCCTACCAGAAGGAGCGCAGTGTCGAGGTGGCCAAGCTGCAGAGCGCCGCCCGCAACCGCATGGAATGGTTCGAGAACGTGGCGCGCTACGTGCACCTGCCGCCGCCACAATTCGCCTATAGCCTGCTCACCGGCAGCCAGCGCATCGGCCATGAAGGCCTCAAGGTGCGCGACCCGCGCTTCGTCGCCTCCTACGAGCGCTGGCTCGCGCAGCAGGAAGCCACGGAACCGCGGCCGCCGATGTTCCTGCCGTTCAGGCTGCGCGGCTTGCGGCTGGCAAACCGGGTCGTGGTCTCGCCCATGGCCCAGTACTGCGCCACGGACGGCATGCCGGACGACTGGCACCTGATGCACTACGGACACCGCGCCATGGGTGGCGCCGGCTTGGTGTACACGGAGATGACCTGCGTCTCGGCACAGGCGCGCATCACCCCGGGATGCACGGGGCTGTGGAGCGAGGCCCAGCGCGATGCGTGGCAGCGCATCGTGAAGTTCGTGCACGAGCGCTCGCCGGCGAAGTTCTGCCTGCAGCTCGGCCATGCCGGGCGCAAGGGCTCGACGCAGCTCGGGTGGCAGGAGATGGACCAGCCGCTGCCCGCGGGCAACTGGCCGCTCATCGCGCCCTCGGCTCTGCCCTACTTCGCCGGACTCAGCCAGGTGCCGCGCGCGATGACGCGGGCGGACATGGACACGGTGCGCGAGGAATTCGTGCGCGCGACGCGACTGGGAGCCCAGGCAGGGTTCGACATGCTCGAGCTGCACATGGCGCACGGCTACCTGCTGGCTTCCTTCCTCTCCCCGCTCACCAACACGCGCACCGACGAGTACGGCGGCAACATCGACAACCGCCTGCGCTTCCCGCTCGAGGTCCTGCAGGCCGTGCGGCGCGAGTGGCCCGCGGACCGCCCATTGTCGGTGCGCATCTCGGCGACCGACTGGGCGCCCGGCGGCCTGGACGAGGCGGACCTGCTCAGCCTGGCGCGCGCCTTTGCCGTCGCGGGCATGGACCTGATCGACGTATCGACCGGGCAGACCGTGCCGGGGCAGCAGCCTCTCTACGGGCGCATGTGGCAGACCCCGTTTGCGGACAAGCTGCGCAACGAGCTTGGCCTCGCCACCATGGCCGTGGGCAACATCTACGAGCCCGACCACGTCAACTCGATCATTGCCGCCGGTCGCGCGGACCTGTGCGCGATCGCAAGACCGCACCTGGCCGACCCCGCCTGGACGCTGCACGCGGCCGCCCAGCAAGGCTACACCCAGCAGTGGTGGCCATCGCAGTATCTGTCGGGCAAGTCCCAGCTCGAACGCAACCTGCAGCGCGCGACAGCACCGGCGGGGCCGGTATGAGCGAGCGCAGGCAGACGCAGCTCGCCGGGCGGCATGCCGTGGTGACCGGCGCCAGTCGCGGCATCGGCGCCAGCATCGCCGCCGCTCTGGCCGCGCAGGGCATGCTGGTTACGCTGTTCGGCCGCGACGCCGCCGCCCTCAAGACCGTCGCCGTGCGGCTGGGCGGCAGCGCCCATGCCGAAGCGATAGCGGTGCAAGTCAGCGACGCGGATTCTGTGCAGGCGGCCTTCGCCACCGCGCGCGACCGCTTCGGCCCGGTCGACGTCCTGATCAACAACGCAGGTCAGGCCGCGAGCGCGAAGTTCACCGACACCGATGCGCTCCTGTGGAACCAGCTGATGGCCGTCAATGTCACCGGCACCTACCTGTGCACGCGCCAGGCGGTCCCGGACATGCTCGAGGGTGGCTTCGGGCGCATCGTCAACATTGCCAGCACCGCAGGACTGCGCGGCGCGGCCTACATCTCCGCCTATGCCGCCTCCAAGCATGCGGTCATCGGGCTCACCCGCTCGCTGGCGCTGGAATACGCCGCACGCAACATCACCGTGAACGCCGTGTGCCCCGGCTACGTCGACACCGATATCGTCAAGGGCGCGATCGCCAACATCATGACGAAGACCGGGCGCAGCGCCGCCGAGGCGCTGGGGACCCTGGTCGCGACCAACCCGCAGCGGCGTCTGATTGAGCCCGCGGAGGTGGCCGAGACGGTGCTGTGGCTGTGCCGCCCGGGCTCGGAGAGCGTCACCGGCCAGAGCATCGTGCTGTCCGGGGGCGAAGTAACCTGAAGAGGAGGCGCAAATGCCCAAGGCAAAGTCGGGCCTGAAGCTCGTGGAACCCCGGCTCGATGCGGAGACCCGCATCCATGACGACCACCACCTCTCGGTGCGCCTGTGGCTGCGGCTGCTGGCGTGCACCAACCGCATCGAAGGAGTGGTGCGCCAGCGCCTCCAGGCCGACTTCCAGACGACGCTGCCCAGGTTCGACCTGCTGGCGCAGCTGGAGCGCGCCCCGCGCGGCTTGCGTATGCGCGAGTTGTCGCAGCGCCTGATGGTCACCGGCGGCAACGTCACCGGGATCACCGACGGTCTCGAGAAGGAGGGCCTGGTGGTGCGCGAGAGCGACCCGTCCGACCGCCGCGCCTTCAAGGTCCGGCTTACCCCCGAGGGGCAACGGCAATTCAGCCGCATGGCCGCCGAGCACGAGCAATGGATCATCGGGCTGTTCAGGCAGATGAGCCTCAAGCGCAAGAACCAGCTCGTCGAGCTGCTCGGTGAGCTCAAGAGCCAGATCTCCTAAGACCAACGACTCATTGAAAGAGTACCTGCCGCCATGACCGAGTTCGCGCCGCAACCCAAGCATTTTCTGTGGCGACAGGAGGATCGCGTCGGGGTGATCACCCTCAACCGGCCCGAGCGCAAGAACCCGCTCACCTTCGAATCATACGCGGAGCTGCGCGACCTGTTCTATGCGCTGGTGCAGGCCAGCGAGGTGCGCGCCATCGTGCTGACCGGCGCGGGGGATAACTTCTGCTCCGGTGGCGATGTGCACGAGATCATCGGACCGCTGACGCGCATGAACCCCGAGCAGCTGCTGCAGTTCACCCGCATGACCGGTGACCTGGTCAAGGCGATGCGGCACTGCCCGCAGCCGATTGTCGCCGCGGTGGACGGGGTGTGCGCGGGCGCCGGCGCCATACTCGCGATGGCTTCCGACTTCCGCCTGGGTACGTCGCGGGCGAAGACGGCGTTCCTGTTTACGCGCGTCGGGCTTGCCGGCTGCGACATGGGCGCCTGCGCCCTGCTGCCGAGAATCATCGGCCAGGGACGCGCAGCGGAACTGCTGTACACCGGGCGCGCCATGACCGCGGCCGAGGGCGAGGCGTGGGGATTCTTCAACCGTCTGGTGGACCCCGAGCAGCTGCAGCGCGCAGCGCTGGAGCTGGCACGGGAAATCGCCAGCGGGCCCACCCGGGCGCATGCAATGACCAAGCAGATGCTGCACGCGGAATGGCACCTGCCGATCGATGCGGCGATTGATGCCGAGGCCGAGGCACAGGCCCGCTGCATGCAGACCGAGGACTTCCACCGTGCCTACCGGGCATTCGTGGCCAAGCAGAAGCCGCAATTCGAGGGCAACTGAATGCGCACCCGCGATTTTCTGGAGTGGCCATTCTTCACTCCGGCGCATCGGGACCTGGCCGAGCGCCTGGAGAACTGGGCCGCGCGGCACTTCCCGCGCGGCCCGGGCGCGGCGGCGCACGCGGACGACCAGGGGTCGGTGGATACGCGCTGCCGCGCGCTCGTGAGTGAGCTGGGCGCCGCGGGCTGGACGCGCTACTCAGTGCCCTTCAGCCCCGAAGGCCCGGTGGCCGCATTCGACGTGCGGGCGCTGGCGCTGATCCGCGAGACCCTGGCCTGGCACGACGGGCTGGCGGACTTCGCCTTCGCGATGCAGGGGCTGGGCAGCGGGCCGATCTCGCTGGAGGGCTCGCACGCGATCAAGCATCGCTACCTGCCGCGGGTGGCCACCGGCAAGAGCATCGCCGCCTTTGCCCTCTCGGAACCGGAGGCCGGCTCGGACGTGGCGGCCATCAAGTGCCGCGCCACCCGCGATGGCGACGAGTACGTCCTCGATGGTACCAAGACCTGGATCTCCAACGGCGGGATCGCCGATTTCTACTGCGTATTTGCGCGCACCAGCCCCGCACAGGTCCGCGCGGATGGCTCGACGCTCGCCCGCGGCATCAGTGCCTTCGTCGTGGATGCCGACGCGCCCGGGCTGACGATTGCCAAGCGCATCGACCTCATGGCGCCCCATCCCCTGGCCACGTTGTCCTTCGCCGGCTGCCGGGTGCCGGCGGGAAACCGCCTGGGCGCCGAGGGCGAGGGGTTCAAGCTCGCCATGCGCTCGCTGGACATCTTCCGCACCTCCGTGGCCGGTGCGGCGCTGGGCTTCGGGCAGCGCGCCTTCGATGAGGCCATGGCGCACGCGCTCGCACGCCCGATCTTCGGCAAGGCGCTCGCCGACCTGCCCCTGGTACAGGCGGGGCTTGCGGACATGGCGACCGAACTGGACGCTGCGCGCCTGCAGACCTACAAGGCTGCGTGGCTGCGTGACCACGACGACGAGGTGCCGACCAAGGACATCGCAATGGCCAAGATGTCCGCTACCGAGTCCGCGCAGCGCGTCATCGACCGCGCGGTGCAGATGTTCGGCGGGCGCGGCGTCACGCGCGGCGAGGTGGTCGAGCACCTGTATCGTGACATCCGCGCCCTGCGCATCTACGAGGGCGCCACCGAGGTTCAGAAACTCATCATTGCGCGCGAGCTGCTCAGTGCCGCACGCGGGAAATAAGCCCATGACAGCGCAGATACTCAACCCGAGCGGATGGCCGCGCCCCAAGGGCTACAGCAACGGCATCGCCGTCAGCGGCCGCCAGGTCTACGTCGCCGGCCAGATCGGCTGGGACGCCCAGGGCCGCTTCGTCAGCGATCAGCTGGCCGAGCAGGTGCGGCAGGCGCTGCTGAACATCCGCGCGGTGCTCGCCGAGGCCGAGGCGGCACCCGAGCACCTCGTCCGGCTCACCTGGTTCGTCACCAGCCGCGAGGAATACCACGCGCAGCTGCCGGCCATCGGCGCCGCCTACCGCGCGGTGCTCGGCAAGAACTTCCCCGCCATGAGTGTGGTCGCCGTGACCGCTCTGATGGAGTCGCAGGCCAAGGTGGAGATCGAGGCCACGGCAGTGGTGCCCTCCTCCACAGCAACTCCCGCGCGGTAGTTCCAGGGATGTGGAGGCCGCTGGAGCGGATTCGGCACGACCCGCGGCCCGGTCCCTGGCCCAGCGCCGCCGAGGCGGCCGCCTCGCGGCTGTTCTCCGAGGTCGCGGTAGGCCCGCACACACTGCGGCAACGCACTTGGGTGCCGGCGATGGTGCCGTGGCGGGCAAGCGAGGACGGCGCGGTCACCCCCGAGGTACTTGACTGGTATGAGTGCTTCGCGCGCGGGCGCCCCGGGGCCCTGGTGGTCGAAGCCACTGGCATCCGCGATGTGCCCAGCGGTCCGCTGCTGCGGATCGGCCACGAGCGCTTCGTTCCGGGCCTGCGCACCCTGGTCGAGCGCGTGCGGCGCGCAAGCGACGGCCAGACGCGGCTGTTCATCCAGCTGATCGATTTCCTTGCCATCCGCCGCCGCCCCGTGGCCGCGCGGTTCTTCGCCCAATTCCTGAAGATCGCCCCGCACCACCGTGCCGCCTTCGGCGCTGCGGGTGCATCCGATGAAGAGGTGCGGGCGTGGCTGTCGTCCCTGTCGCCCGAGGAGGCAACCGGCGTTCTCGACGCGCGCGAGCGCGAGGCGCTGAACTTCGGGGCGCGCGAGCGCGTCACGGACGTGCACCTCGCGCACGTCCGCGACCTGCCGCAGCAGTTGCCGCCGCTGTTCGCCGCGGCCGCGCGCCGGGCGCGCGCGGCCGGCTTCGATGGCGTCGAGCTGCATTTCGCGCATGCCTACACCATGGCCTCGTTCCTGTCGCGTTCGAACACCCGCGACGATGCTTACGGCGGCAGCCTGGAGAATCGCCTGCGCCTGCCGCTGGCGGTGTACGAGCGCGTGCGAAGCGAGGTCGGCCGCCAGTTCGCCGTCGGCTGCCGCTTCCTGGCCGATGAATGCATCGCTGGCGGCTCGGACGCCGAAGATGCGGCCTATTTCGCGGTACGCTTCGCGCAGGCCGGCATGGATTTCTTGTCCCTCTCGCGCGGCGGCAAGTTCGATGACGCACGGCAGCCCAAGGTCGGGGAAGCCGCCTACCCGTATACCGGCAAAAGCGGCTACGAGTGCATGCCCTCGTACTTCTCCGACCGTCAGGGACCGTTCGGGCGCAACCTGGAGCCGACGGCACGCATCCGCGCCGCGGTGCGCGCCAGCGGTGCACTCACCCCGGTGGTCGCCGCCGGGGGCATCCACAATTTCGCGCAGGCAGAGCGGGTGCTGGCATCCGGACAGGCGGACATCATCGCCCTGGCGCGGGCGGCGCTCGCCGACCCGGACTGGTTCCGCAAGGTGGCCGGCGGCCACGGGGCGCAGGTGCGGCTGTGCCTCTACACAAACTATTGCGAGGCACTCGACCAGCGCCACCGCCAGGTCACCTGCGAGCTATGGGACCGCGAGGGGCTCGATGAGCCCGGCGTCAGCCGCTCCGCGGACGGCAAGCGGCGCCTGACACCGCCGCGCTGGGACCCGTGAAGGCGCCTCAGTGCGCACCCAGCCCCCTGGCTTTGAGGTCCTCGTAGACGATCGCCAGCAGGTAGGGCTGCTTCACAAGATTGCCGCCCCATGTCGGGTCAAGGTCATCCAGCGGGTGCGCGGCAATGAGGGCCTCCTCCGACATGCCGCCGGCAAGTGCCGCGGCGACTCGCTTGCGCACCTCGCGCAGCATCGCCTGGTACTTGCGGATGTCCTCGCGGCTGGCCACCGGACCGTGCCCGGGGATCACGCGCGTGTGCGGACCGCACAGGGCATAGAGGGTGTCGTAGAAGGCGATCATGCCGTCGATGCTCCCGCCGTGCTCAAAGTCGATGTCCGGATAGAAGCCATTGAAGAAGGTGTCGCCGGTCTGCAGGACGTCGGCCTCGACGAAGCGCACGACCAGATCGCCGTCGGTGTGCGCAGGCGGGGCGTGGATCAGCTGCACCGTCTGGCCGGAGAGATGCAACTCCTGGGTTCCGGAGTCGACCGTGAACACCGGCGCGGCGGCCGCTCCCGGCGGGTAGCCCGCGCCCGGGGTCGTCGTGGTGCGCTGCTCCGCCACGATGTGGCGGTAGGTCTCCTTGCTGGAGATCACCACCGCCCCCTGCTTGGCAAACGCGGCATCGCCGCCCACGTGATCCCAGTGCCAGTGGGTGTTCACCACGTAGCGCACCGGGCGCTCGGAGATGCGCCCGACCGCGGCACGCACCTTGTCATTGAGCTGCGGCCACTCGGCATCCACCAGCAGCACACCGTACTCGCCGGCCAGCACGCCGATGTTGCCGCCGAAGCTCTCGAGCATGTGCACCCCGTGCCCGAGGTCACGATCCTGCACCGTCGTCTTGCTCCAGTCGGGTAGCTCCATCTTCAGCTCCGGTGCCGCATGCACCGGCAGGAGCGCCGTGCCTGCCAGCAGCGCAAACAGCAAACCGGGGCCTCTCATGGCTTGCCCGCCGCGCCGCGCGCCTTGCCGCGCGCCCGGCGTGGCCGGGCAGGACCTGCCTCAGGCGCCTGCACACGGAAGCGCTGCATGCGGCTCTGGAGTTCCGGCGGGATCGGCAGGGCACGGCCCGTGTCGGCCGAGATAAAGACGAGCACCTGCTTCAGGCGCATGCGCATCTCGCCCTGGTGGGAGGCCTCGATGCGCAATTCGCAGGAAGCACGACCGATCCGCACCGTCCAGAGGTTGAACGTCAGCCGGTCGCCGTAGCGTGTCGGCCTGAGGTAGTCGACCGTGAAGTGCACCGATGGGGTGAGGATCTTCTTGTGGTGGAACAGGCCCGGCGCACTTGCCAGCAGTCCGTCCTCGAACCAGTCCTCGACAAAGTCACTCACCATCTCAAAGTAGCGCGGGTAGAAGACCCACCCAGCCGCGTCACAGTGTCCGAAGCGAACGAGCATCTCACGCTGGAATGCAGCCATCACGACCCCCGGTTGCCAGCCGGAAGCATAGTGGTTTAACCAGGAAAAGTGCGAGCGCCCCGGGGCCGCACGCGGTTTCCTTCAGGCGGTCCCGGCGGCCCGGCGCCGCAGGGCCCGCAGTGCCCGGAAGCGTCCGGTGGCGGACAGCTGCTCGCGCCCGGCCTGGGCGGTCCACAGCGCGCCGCGGCGTGCGACGAAGGCACTCTTGGAGATCTGCTCGAGAGAGCCGGCCTTGGCGAACAGGAAGCCCTGGCCGGCCACGCAGCCGAGTTCGAGCAGCGCCCCCACCTGAGCTTCCAGCTCGATGCCCTCGGCAACGGTGTCCAGGCCCAGGGTCTCGCCGAGCGTGATGACCGCGCTCGCCAGCTCCGGCCCGTTGTCCGAATTGGTCAGCCGGCTGACGAAGGAGCGGTCGATCTTGAGAATGTCGATCGGGAAGCGGTGCAGGTAGGACAGCGAGGAATAGCCGGTACCGAAGTCATCGATCGCCAGGCGCACGCCCAGGGCCTTCAGCTTGTGGAAGCGCTCCAGGTTCGCATCCGTGTTGTACATGATCGTGCTCTCGGTGAGCTCGATCACGAGGTTGCCAGCCTCCAGCCCCGACTCCTGCAACGCCTGGGCGACATCGCCGGTAAGGTCCCCGTGCTGCAGGTGCCGCCCGGAGATGTTCACGGCGAGTCTGAGGTCATTGCCCCCGGGGATGGCGCTGCGCCAGGCGCACAGGTCCTGGCAGGCACGCCGCAGCACCCAGCGGCCGAGCTTCTCGATCTGCCCGCACTCCTCGACCACCTGGATGAAGCGCGCCGGCATGAGGATGCCGGCCTCGGGGTGCTGCCAGCGCACCAGCGCCTCGACGCCCAGGAGGCTGCGCGTGCCCAGGTCGACGATGGGCTGGTACTCGAGGAAGAACTCCTCGCGCGCCAGCGCGCGGCCGATGTCCGCCTCCAGGCGCAGCCGCTCATGCAGCATGTCCTGCATCTGCACCTGGAAGGTGACGAAGCGGTTCTTGCCGGCCGCCTTGGCGTGATACATCGCGATGTCGGCATTGCTGAGCAGCGTCTCGGCCACGGCCTGGCTGCCGGAGGAGGCCACGCCGATGCTGGCCCCGACGCGCACTTCCATGGCATCGAGCGTGAAGGGTGCATCGAGTGCCTCGATGAGCGCCGCTGCCACGCGTTCCACCTCACCGATCGTGGCGATGCCCTCGAGCAGCACGCCGAACTCGTCACCGCCCAGGCGCGCCACGGTATCCGAGGAGCGTGTCGCCTTGACGATGCGCTGCGCGGCCTCCTGCAGCAGGCGATCGCCGGCATCGTGACCGAGGGAGTCGTTGATGTTCTTGAAGTTGTCCAGGTCCAGGAACATGACCGCGACAAAGGACTGCGCGCGCTGCGCCAGGGTGAGCGCGTGCTGCACGCGGTCGCGGAACAGGTTGCGGTTCGCCAACAGCGTCAGCGGGTCGTGGAAGGCGAGCTGGCGCAGCTGTTCCTCCAGCGCCTTGCGCTCGCTGATGTCGCGGAAATTCAGCGCCAGACCCTGCACCGCCGGGTCCTGCATGAGGTTGCTGCCGACGCCCTCGATGACGTGGCGCCGCGTGCCGCGCTCGATCTGCAGTTCGACCGGCCCCACGGTGCCCGCGGAGCTGGCAGCGACCTCAGCAAGGAAGGTGCGCAGCTTGTCCCCGGCCTCTCCGGCCCACAGCTCCGGCAGCACCTTGCCGGTGATGTCCTCGGGCTTGGAACCCAGGGTGCGCTCGGACGCCGGTGACACGAAGCGCAGCGTGCCGTCGGCATCGACGATCATGATCACGTCGGAGGAGTTGGCGATCAGTGAGGCGTAACGGTCCTCGACGATGCGCGTCGCCTTGCGCTCGCGCGCCAGGGCGTCCCCGCGCAGCGTGATGCCCTGGCGCACCATGAACAGCAGCGTGAGCGCAAAGACCACGACGGTCATGACCGTGGCCGGTCCGCCGATCGCCCCGCGGCTGAAGTACACCAGCACCAGGAAGGCGGCCAGCATAGAAGCGTAGGGCAGCGAGCGCGCCAGCATGTCCGAGGTGGTGGAGAGGCTGCGCGCGGCGCCGGCGGCCGAGCGCATGTGTTCGCGTCCGGCGGCCGCCATCGGCACGTACCAGCACAGGTACAGCACGTCCTGGAACTGGCCCGGCAGGTAATAGCCCTTCACCTTCGCCAGTGACCACAGCACGTCGCTGAAGAACATCGCCGCGACGCCGCCCAGCAGCAGCACCGGCACGCGCCGGCCGGCGGTGCTCACGTCCGTACCGGCACGCGCCAGCAGCAGCACCCCGAGCATCAGCACGAGCACGCAATCCAGCGCTGCGTAGGCGAGACTGATCGCCTGCTTCAGCAGGTCCACCTCGGTGCCCGAGGCGGCCACGCGGATCACCAGGAACCAGAAGAACGCCCCGAAGCCGACCACGAAGATGGTCGCATCCAGCGACAGCTGCACCCACGGCACCGTGACGGCGGCCGCGCGGATGAAGAACAGCGCGGCGAGCGTGCTGGTCAGGTAGAAGGCCGAGTAGAAGATGTCGGCCGGGCCGGGAAACGGGTCGCGACCGTTCAACCAGGACACCGCGCCGATCGAGATCGCGATCACGTAGAGGGCGAGCGCGGCGGCCAGCAAGACCCACGCGGTACGCAGCGGACCGCGCGGCGCGTGACGCGAGGTCACTGCCACGATGATGGTGCTGACGATCCCTGCCGGGATGTCCGACAGCAGGCCGACATAGTGAGTGACCGTCGGGCCGCCCAGCCCGATGACCATCCACAGCGAGCCGAGCAGGGCGTAGACGACCAGGCCGCCGAATACCCTGTTGACCCATACCGGGAGGCTGCCGGACCCCTGCGCGGGCGCGCTCATTACGATTCTTTCCACTTCTTTCTGCAAATCGACGCGTGGGCCGCATGCCCGCGGGGGGCAGCGATCGGCCACGAAAGGTTAAATCTGACGCCAAATCGCAAGGTGAACCAGAATAGAAAGCCGGGGCGTGACGCAGTTCTCGCACGCTCAGGACCGCCCCGCAGCCCCGCCTGGGGCGGGCTGTTTTCTGCAGGTGGTGCAAAGCGCATCACAGCCCTCCCGGTGTTCCCGTGCCGGACTTGCGGACCCCGCGCTGCTGCTGCCTGCAGGCCCCGGGGGGGGGCCCGGTGCGTCTGGGTTACTCCGTCAGCGAGGCCGGCGGCGCACGACGGCCGTGGGCTGATGCGGCAGTCCGTGGCTTCGCGGCCGCGTTGTACGATGGTTCATCTTGAGTGCCGTCATCCCCCCGCAGTGCGATACGCCCCTGGCCGCCGGCCAGCTTGCACGCCAGCTCCCGCACGCGCGCTGGGTGCTGTGGACCACCATCCTCGCCTCCAGCATGGCCTTCGTGGACGGCTCGGTGGTCAATGTCGGACTGCCGGCCATCCAGACCGGCCTGCGCGCAGATCCGGCGGCGCTGCAGTGGGTGATCAACGCCTACCTGCTGCCCCTGGGCGCCCTGCTGCTGCTGGGGGGCGCTGCCGGCGACCGCTTGGGGCGCAAGGCGGTGTTCATCGCCGGCATTGCAGCCTTCGGTGCCGCCTCCGCCGTGTGCGCAGCGGCCTGGAACCTGCCGGTGCTGCTCCTTGCCAGGAGCGTGCAGGGCGTCGCGGCAGCATTCGTGCTGCCGAACAGCCTGGCGATCCTCGGCACTTCGTTTTCGGGACCGGACCGCGGCCGGGCCATCGGCGTCTGGGCGGCTGCGGGCGCTGCGGTCGGGGCCGCCGGCCCGATGATCGGCGGCTGGCTCATCGACGTGTTCGGCTGGCGCACCGTCTTCATGATCAACCTGCCGCTGGCCGCGGCCTCCCTCGTCATGGCCGCGGTGTTCGTGCGCGAGGCGCAGCCGGCAACGCGCCAGGCGCGGCTGGACCTGTGGGGCAGCACGCTCTCGACCGCGGGGCTGGGTGCCCTGACCTGGGCGCTCACCGTAGCCTCCGGGAGTGCGGGGTGGACTGACAGTGCCGGGTTCGTGCTGCTCGCGGGCCTGGCGCTGCTGGCCGGGTTCGTGAAGGTCGAGGCCGCGCGCGGCGAACAGGCGGCCATGCCGCTGGCCCTGTTCAGCTCCGGAACCTTCGTCGGCCTCACCGTGCTCACGCTGCTGGTCTACGGGGCACTCGGCGCACTGCTGCTGCTCATCCCGTATGTGCTCATCGAGGGCAGTCATTTCTCCGCCACCGCCGCCGGCGCCGCCCTGCTGCCCGCGCCGCTGGTCATCGCCCTGCTCTCCCCGGCCGCCGGCACGCTCGCCGGCCGCTTCGGCGCGCGGCGCCTGCTCGTCGGTGGCTCGCTGCTCGTCGGCCTGGGCTTTCTCGTGCTGCTGCTGGAGCGCGCTGACAGCGGCTACTGGCCGGTGATCTTCCCGTGCCTGCTGCTGGTGGCCGTCGGCATGAGCGCCGTGGCGGCCCCGCTCACGACCGCCGTGCTGGCGGCCGCCGGCCCGGGCAGCGCCGGCGCAGCCTCGGGCCTCAACAGCGCAGTCTCGCGCGTGGGCGGCACCTTCGCGGTCGCCCTGCTGGGTGGCATTCTCGGCAGCGCCGGCGCGCAGCTGCTGCAGGCCTTCCGCCTGGCGGCGGTCGCCGCGGCGGTGGCCTGCTTTGCCGCCGCCGCTGTCGCGGCGGTGCTGGTCAGGGATGCGCGCGAGGCCCGGTGAGGCGCACCGGGGGCGCGCTTCAGGTGCGCGGCGCAGCGAAGACCTGCACCCAGTACAGGCCGGGCTTGGCGCCACTGCCTGCCGCGTAGGCGATGCCGACCTCGGAGAACCTCACGTCCATGATGTTCTCGCAGTGTCCGGGGCTGTCGAGCCAGCCGCGCACTACCTCCTCGGCGGACTTCGGGCCGTAGGCGATGTTCTCACCCACCAGCGTCTCGCGGTAGCCGGAGGCGCGCACGCGATCGGCGGGCGAGTGCCCGGCCGGATCCGCGTGATCGAAGTAGTTGTGGCGGGCCATGTCGACGCGCATGGCCGAGCGCCACATCGCTCAGCTGCGGGGAAAGGTGCACCGGGGGTGCCGGGGCGAGCTCGCGCGCCCCGCAGCGCGCGCCGCGGGCGCGCGCTGCGTTGATCAGCTCCACCTGCCGGCTTACGGCCGGGGGCTCAGCGCCAGGGGCACGCACCGGGTGCGAGACGAGCATGGTGTTCTGCCCGGCGGGCCTCACCTCGCGCGCCGCCGCCAGTACCAGCCAGGACTGGGTGCCGCGCTGGTAGAGCCCGAACTCGCGCAGCGTCGCATCGGCCACCTTGCGGCAATCCACGCGGTGGAGCAGTTGGTCGGTGGTGGCCGCAGCGGCCGTCAGGTGAAACGCGGCGAGCGCCCGTTGTGCGTAGCCGACCGACTGGAGCGCCGCATCCGGGGCCGCGCCGGCGGCCCATTCGCGTGCCGCATGGTCGAGCACGGGGTTGCGCTCCAGGAGCGGGGCCGCCGCGGTAGTGCCGCCGCAGCCACCGGCCCTCAGCGCCTGCAGAGCCGTGACCACGTCGGCCTGCGCGGCCGCACTGGCGAGCACCCCGCACAGAAATAAGTAACGCCACAGACTCAAGGACCCGGCTTTCACGCACAGCCCTCCTCCGTTGCCACGCTCAGGCGCACGTCACGCAACCCATGGCGCCTCCCTTGCCACAACGCGGCAGCCGCGGTTGCGCCTACCGGCCCGTCCGCGGGGGCGCAGGTGTGCGCCTCTTAAGGCTACCGCAGGGCGTAGAGGAACTCGACGAACGAGCCGACGGCACCGTCCAGGCCCTGGACCTTGGGGTTGGTCGATTCGATGAGGTAGTACTCATCCGGGGCATGTGCCCCGGTGCCGTGGCCGAGGCCGAAGTGCCCGGCGGCCAGCGAAAGCGGCGCGTTGGTGAAGACGTAGCCGGGCCAGGAGCCCGCCGAGCGCGGCCACAGCAACGGTTCCTTGCCGAGTTTGCGGTAGGTGGCCAGCTGGGTCTGGATGAGCTTGCTGTTCGGGTCGGTCTGCGTCGGGTCGTAGCCGCCGCTCATGTTGACCTCGATGTCCCCGAAGCCGTGCTTGGCCAGGTGCGCCTTGAGCTTCGCGAGCGTGTCGGCGGCGGTCATGTCCGGCACCAGGCGCATGTCGATCTTGGCCACCGCGCGGTGCGGCAGCACGGTCTTGCCCCCGGGACCGGTATAGCCGCCCACCAGGCCCTCGATGTTGATGGTGGGTCTGGACTCCAGCAGCATCAGCGAGTCCACCCAGTTCTTGTCGTGCACCCAGCGCTTGACGCCGAGGGAGGCCATCTTGGTGGCCTCGGAGGTCTTGGCCGCGTAGTCGCGGATCAGCTGTTCCTGGAATGCGCTCAGGGGTTTGACCTTCTCGAACAGCCCCTCGACGGCTGGCGTGTGGCCGTCGCTCTCCACGAGCGTATTGAGCGCCTGTATCAGGTGCCAGCTCGGGGAATCCACCTGGGCCTCGAGGCTCGAGTGGATGTCGTGCGCCGGACCGCGCCCCCATTTCTCGCCGCTGGACACCAGCTCGAGCTCAATCACGCCCTTGGCTCCGAGGGTCACCTCGACGCCGCCGTCACGGTCCTGGCCCGCTTCCGGCATGAACACCCCGGCGCACTTCTTCAGCTGCGCCATGACCTTCGGGTTCTCGATCACCTCGTGAAAGTGCGGCGAGCCGATCTCCTCCTCGCCCTCGGCCACCAGGACCAGGTTGACCGGCAGCTTCTTGCCGGCCGCCTTGAACGCCAGCAGCGCGCTTAAGAACGAGTTCTCCGGTCCCTTCTGGTTCACCGCCCCGCGGCCCATGCACACCATGCCGAGGCCGTCCTTGTGGACGAGCTTGCCTTCCAGCGGCGGCGAACTCCACTCGGCAGGCACGAACTGCTTCACGTCGTACATGAAGTAGATCGCCATCGTGGTGCGCGCACCGGCATCGAGCACGCCGAACACCCCCGGCTTGCCGGTGGTGGGGATGAGCTCGACTCCCGTGAACCCGGCGTTGCGGGCCAGCTGCGCCATGTACTCCGGGCCCTGCGGGTAGTTGCGATCCTCAGCCGCGATCGAGGGCAGCGCGATCCACTCCTGGAGGCGCTTCAGGTTGGCATCGTGCATCGGTGCGATCTGCCCCAGCACCGCGGCCTTGTCCGCATCCGTTGCCGAGCCGCCCGCCAGCACGATGGAAGGCACGCTCGCGAGCGCGACGCCGGAGGCCGCCCCCTGCACAAAGATGCGCCGGTTCAGCACAGGATTGGTGATATCGCTCATGCGGTTGCTTCCCCTGATGGTTGTGGACTGCCCAAGGCCCTGGCGCGCCCCGGGCCGGCGGCGCATGCGCCCCGCGGACCGTCGCTGGCGAGACCTGTATGGAGCGGTATGATCGTAGAGACCGCTCCCGCTTGGCAACCGGAGGTCCCGGGGCACGGGCCCTCATCTTGCGCGCCGCGCAGCCGCAGCCTCGCCGCGATGCTTGGGTCCTCCGGGGCGCACGCCGACGCGGGCCTTAACTTTCAACTGAAGAAGAAGGAATACACACCATGCACCTGAAACCCTGCCTGCTCACCCTCACGGCGAGCACCATCCTCAGTGTCGTCAGCGCGCATGCTGCACCCCAGTACTTCCCGCACGCGGTCTCCCCGGATGCGAAACCGCTGCCCTTCAGCGACGCGGTCCAGGTCGGGGACACGCTGTACGTCGCCGGGCACCTGGGCCTGGATCCCAAGACCGGCCACGCCCCCGGCGATACCGCCGTGGAAGCCAGGCTCGTCCTGGACGGGGTGCAGGCCACGCTGAAGGCCGCGGGGCTGACGATGGACGACCTGGTCTCGGTGACCGTCTACTGCACCGATCTTGGCCTGTACGACAGTTTCAACAGCGTCTATGCGCGCTACTTCCACGGCAAGTACCCGGCGCGCGCCTTTATCGGGGCCGCGAGCCTGCTGCGCGGTGGCCACTTCGAGGTCCAGGGCATCGCAGTGAAGGCGGGCGCGCACCCGCACTGAAGCGCGCGCTGCGGCACCGCTCAGGCCCGGCCGGGCCCGGGAGGGGGCGGCCGTCCGGAGCGATTTCGCTGGTCGCCGGGGCCGCCAGCCCGTATCGTGGCTCCCCGGCTGCAGGCTTCTCCAAGTCGCGCGGATTACCCCGGCAGGAGCGCATTCATGGCCAGCCTCAACCTCGTCGATGCCTTCGCCAAATTCGGCGCCAAGGCCGGCGTGCGTGCCCAGTCAGCCATCGCGGCGGACGGGGCCATCGTACTCAACTGCGCATCCACCTACTTCGGCCACCACGCCGAGGGCGTGCTGCGCTACCAGGATCGCCTGTCGCGCGAGGCGGAGAAGGCACGCGGCACCGTGCAGCTGGGAGAGCATCTCACCAGGGCCCTGGACGAGAGCCTGCCGGTGCGCCCGGTGATCGTCTCGCGCACTGCCCTGCGCGGCGGGAAGTCCAGCCGCACCGTGCACGTGCGGGCAGACCTGGTGGGCAAGGTCACCTCCTTCGACGGCGACCTCTTCATCGTCGACTTCCGGCGCATCCCGGATCCGGAGAAGGACAAGAAGGCGGTCGGCAAACGCCGCTGACCGCGCTACTGGCGGTGGATCGCGCTGTGCTGCCTGCGCAGCACGTACTTCTGGATCTTGCCGGTGGCGGTCTTGGGCAGCTCGGCCACGAAGTGCACGGCGCTGGGCACCTTGAACCCGGCGAGTCGGTCACGGCAGTGCGCGCGCAGTTGCTCCGCGGTGGCCTGCGCGCCGGAGCGCAGCACCACGTGCGCCACCGGTGTCTCGCCCCACTTCTCGTGCGCCATGCCCACGACGGCGGCCTCCATCACGGCAGGATGCGACAGCAGCACCCCCTCGAGCTCGATCGAGGAGATGTTCTCGCCGCCGCTGATGATGACGTCCTTGAAACGGTCGCGGATCTCAACGTAGCCATCCGGGTGCACCACGGCGGCGTCCCCGGTGTGGAACCAGCCACCCCGCAAGGCGCTCGCGGTGGCCTGCGGATCGTTGTAGTAGCCCTTCATGACCACGTTGCCGCGCACCACGATCTCCCCCAGCGTCGCGGCATCCGCGGGCACCTCCTGGCCGTTCTCATCGACCACCTTTAGCTCGCCCGAGGTGATCAGCTCCACGCCCTGGCGTGCCTTGTGCCGGGCGGATTCAGCCGCCGAGGCCTGGGCATCCTGCGGCCGCGGCTCGCACACGAGGATCATCGGCGCAGTCTCGGTAAGTCCATAGAAATGCGTGACCACCCAGCCCAGCTCCCCCTCGATGCGCTGGATCGTGGCCGCCGCGGGCGGCGCCCCGGCGGTGAGCACGCGCACGCCGCGGCGCAGGCGGCCGCGCTCCTCAGCAGGTCCGTTGGCGATCGCAATCAGCACCGTGGGCGCGGCGCACAGCATCGTCACCGCCTCGCGATTCACCAGGGCGTAGACCGCGCTGGCGTCAACCTTGGCGAGGCATACATGCGTGCCGCCTACTGCCGTGACGGTCCAAACAAAGGTCCAGCCGTTCGCATGGAACATCGGCAGCGTCCACAGGTAGCGCTCCCCGACCGCCATCGGGTGGTGCACCAGGGCGCCCACGGTGTTCATCCAGGCATTGCGGTGCGTGATCATGACCCCCTTGGGGCGCGAGGTGGTGCCGCTGGTGTAGTTGATCGCGATGACATCGTCCTCGGCGATCACCGGCGCGGTGAACTGCGGCGCGGCAGCCGCCAGCGTGGCTTCGTAATCCAGCCAGCCGGGCGCGCCGCCGCCGAGCGCCACGAAATGGCGCACGCCGGTGAGCTCGCCGCGCATGACCTCCAGGGTGGCGATGAAGTCCTGGTGCACGCATACCACCGCCGGCTGGCAGTGCTCGATCATGTAGCGGAAGTCCGCGCCCGTGAGGCGGTAGTTCAGCGGCACCACGATCGCCCCGATCTGCGGCACGGCGTAGAACTGCTCGAGCATGGCGTGACCGTTGGGGGCGATGACCACTACGCGGTCGCCCGCGCCCACGCCCAGCTCCTGCAGCGCCCGGGACCAGCGGTCGCAGCGCTCCAGGAACTGCGCGTAGGTGAAGCGCTTGGACCCGTCGACGACGGCCTCGCGCTGCGGATAGATGCGCCGCGCGCGGCGCGCAAACTCGAGCGGTGTCAGCGACACGTTCACTTCATTCCCCCTCGAAAACCGGCCTATCCGGCCATGCTGCGTTCTCGCCGCCACTGGCTCGGTGAGGTCCCGACCACCTTCTTAAAAGTGCGGCTGAAGGCCGACTCGGAATCGTAACCGACCAGGTTGGCGATCGCCGCAACGTTGTCACGCCCGGCCATCAGGTGCCCGGTGGCCACCTGCATGCGCCAGTTCGCCAGGTACTGCATCGGCGGGCGGCCGACGAACTGGCTGAAACGCTCGGCCAGCGCCGAGCGCGACAGCCCCACGTGGCGGGCGAGTGACTGCAGGCTCCAGTTGCGCGCGGGGTTGCGGTGCAGGGCATTCAGTGCGCGCCCGACGAACGGGTCGCGCAGGCCGGCCAGCCAGTCGGTACGGTCGGCGGGCAGACCCTCCAGGTACTGCCGGATCACGTCCACGAACATCAGCTCGCTCAGGCGGCTGAGCACGCTCTCCCCACCGATGCGCGGCTGCCGGGACTCGGCCAGCGCAAAGCGCACGTAGGCCCCGAGCGCACCGCCGCTGTCGCGCACGTGCAGGATGCGCGGCAGGGCCGCCAGCAGCGGGTTGTAGGGCCGCACGTCGCAACCGAGGAAACCGCACACGAAGTGCGCCGCCTCGGCGGCGCCCTGTTCGCCCATCGAGATCGTGAACGGCAGTTGCTGGCCCTCCGGCGGCTGGCGGTAGCGCGTAAGGTCGGCCCGCGTGCGCATGCCCGGCGCGCTGGACAGCAGGTGGCTATCCCCGTGCGGGAAGACGATGATGTCGCCGGCATGCAGCTGCACGGGGGGCGCATCCGGCATCCCGGCCCAGCAGCTGCCGCCGATCATCACGTGGTAGGAGATCAGGTGCTCGGCCCCCGGGAACATGCGCGCGACGATCGCCGCACCGGGGGGCGTCGCGGCCACCCACGGCTCCGCGGCGCGGATGTCGAAGAAGACGGCGCCGGTCAGGCGCACCGCCCTGAGCACATCCGACAACGCATCCATCCCACCCCCGCGCCAGGTTTCTGCGGACGATCAGGCACGTCCGGCGGACGAACGGACATTCGTGCCGGCGCCCCCGGCCGCTAGACTGCTCCGCAGCCGGAAATACGGTCGCCAGTCTACAGGCAGGCGCCGGCAACGCCGAGCAGGTGTTGCCCTCCCCCCGGATAATTACGACCTCAGACCAGGAAATCAGGAGCCACTCATGAGCACTCAGAGCACCCACAAGTCCAGCTGTTTCTGCGGCGCGGTGCAGTTCGAAGTGACCGGGGACCCGGCGGCGATGGGCTATTGCCATTGCGCCTCGTGCCGGCAATGGTCGGCGGGCCCGGTGAATGCCTTCACCCTGTGGCCGCCGGCAGCGCTGAAGGTGACCCGCGGCGCCGAGCGCATCGGCACGTTCCACAAGACCCCGATCAGTCACCGCAAGTGGTGCACCCAGTGCGGCGGCCACCTGTTCACCGACCACCCGACCATGGGTCTGGTCGATATCTACGCAGCCCTCCTGCCGCAGCTGAAGTTCGACCCCGCGCTGCACGTGCACTACCAGGAGACGGTGCTGCCGATCCGCGACGGCAAGCCGAAGATGAAGGACATGCCCAAGGAGATGGGCGGCTCGGGCATCACGCTGCCCGAGTGAGCAAGGCGCGGCGGCCGGACGTGCGCGCAGTCCGGCCGCCGACGGAGCGGCGCGGGATTGCGCTATTGTGGGGCCCCGGCCGCACCCGCCCGCGGCGCCCTGGAGGTCGCGATGCTCCTGACAGTGGCGATCCTGGCACTCGATGTGCTCAAGCCGCTCGATCCGGCAGGACCGAGCTTCGACTGCTCCAAGGCGACCGCCGTGGTCCCGGTGCTGATCTGCGCCGATGCCATGCTCATCGGCCTGGACCGTGACATGGCCGCGCGCTATGCCGCCTGGCGCACGGCCCACCCGGCGGACGCGGACGCCGTCACTCAACAGAACGCCTGGGTTGCCCGGCGCGACGCGTGCGCCAGCGCGAGCGACCGGCGGGCCTGCGTCACCGCCGCTTACCAGCAGCGCATCACCGCGCTGCAGATCCTCGCCGGCCAGATGCCGGTGTTCGCCACCGCCAGGTACGTGTGCGCCGGGCATGAGTCGAGCCCGGTCACCGCCAGTTACTACCACAGCGAACCGGCCGCAGTGCTCATTGACTACCAGGGCACGCAGGTCGTCGCCTTCGCAGCCCCTGCCGGCAGCGGCGCCCGCTATGCCACGGGCGACGTCGAACTGTGGGAGCACCAGGGCACGGCGGCCTTCCGCTGGCGGGGGCAGCAGCTCTCGTGCCCCCGGCAGTCGAGCACGCCGCCCCACTGACCGCGACGCCTGAGCTGTGGTCCAATGGCGCACCCGTGGATTGAACAGGTGTCAGGCGTGACGAATTTGCGTGTCGGTTTCATCGGTCTCGGCAACGTCGGCGGTCAGCTGGCCGGCAATCTCCTGCGCCATGGCGTGGATCTCACCGTGCGCGACCTGGACCCTGCGCGCATGGCGGACTTCGTCGCGCGCGGCGCCAAGAGTGCGGCGAGCCCGCGCGAGCTGGCCGCGGCGGTGGACCTTGTGATCACCTGCCTGCCCTCGCCGGCGATCTGCGCGGCCGTCATGGAGGCGGCGGACGGGGTGCTGGCCGGCCTCGCCCCGGGAAAGATCTGGCTGGAGATGAGTACCACCGATGAGGCCGAGGCGCGTCGCCTGGCCGCGCGGGTCACCGCCCTGGGCGGGGCCGCCATGGACTGCCCGGTCTCCGGCGGCTGCCACCGCGCGGCGACCGGCAACATCTCGATCTTCGCCGGCGGACCCCGCGAGAGCTTCGAGCGCGCCCTGCCGGTGCTGAAGATCCTGGGGCAGCGCATCCTGCACACCGGCGAGGTCGGCAGCGCCTCGGCGCTGAAGGTGCTGACCAACTACCTGTGCACGGTGCACCTGGCCGCGCTGGCCGAGGCGCTCACGGTCGCCAAGGTGGCCGGCCTGGACCTCAACACCGCCTACGAGGCCATCCGCATCTCCTCCGGCAACTCGTTCGTGCACGAGACCGAGTCGCAGGTGATCCTCAATGGCAGCCGCGACATCAACTTCACCATGGACCTGGTCATCAAGGACGTCGGGCTGTTCGATGCGCTGGCGCGCGCGCACCAGGTGCCGCTGGAACTGTCGCCGCTGGTGCTCGGCATCTTCAAGGATGGCGCGCAGCGCTTCGGGCCGCGCGAGTTCTCGCCCAACATCATCCGCCGCCTCGAGGAGCCCTGCGGCGTGCGCGTGCTCGGCGAGGGCTTCCCCGCGCAGATGGTGGACGATGAGCCGGAGGTCGAGGGCTACGAGGTCGTCCCGCGCGGCCGCGCCAAGCCGGCGGCGCCGCGCACGTGAGCAACGGCGCTGATCGAGAGCCGCTCCATCGACTACGTGCCGCTGGCCGAGCGCCACGGCAAGGTGTGGCACCTGTGGCCGGTGTGGTTCTCGGGGGACGCGCACCTGGCCACGCTCGCGGTGGGTGCGCTGGGGGTTGCCCTCGGTGGCAACCTGGCGTGGACCTTGCTGGCAGTCGTGCTCGGCTGCCTGCTGGGCACCTTCTTCATGGCCTTCCACTCCACCCAGGGGCCGCAGCTGGGCCTGCCGCAGATGATCCAGTCGCGGCCGCAGTTCGGCTATGTCGGGGCGCTGCTGGTGTGGGCGGTGGCGCTGATCGCCTACCTCGGCTACAACGCATTCAACGACGTGCTGGCGGCGCAGACCCTGCACCAGCTGGACCCCGCGATCTCGCCGACCTCGGTCGCCGCGATCATCCTGTTCTCCCTGGCCGCCGTCACGCTCGCGGTACTCGGCTACGACAAGATCCACATCGCCCAGCGCACCGTCGCGTACCTGATGATCGCGATCCTCACGGTGTTCTCGATCGGCGCGCTGAGTGCGATCCAGTTCCCGGCGCGCGAGTGGGACTGGGGCGAGTTCCGTACCGTTCCCTTCCTCACCCAGCTGTTCGCCGCCGCCGCCTACCAGTTGAGCTGGTCGATCTACGTCTCGGACTACTCGCGTTACCTGCCACGCGAGGTGAGCGTGCGCGCCTCGTTCTGGTGGACCTATCTCGGCGCGTTCATCGGCGGGGCGTGGATGATGATGGTGGGCACGATCGTCACGGCCACCGCCCCCACGGCGAACCTCGCCGCCGCCATCGAGCATGCCTCGGACCTGGTGTTCCCGGGTTTCGGGCGCGTGATGCTGATCGGCGGCATGCTCGGGCTGATCACCATCACCTCGCTGAACTTCTACGGTGCCTCGCTCACCCTGCTGAGCGTGGCCGACACGGTCAAGCCGCTGCGCGCGACGCCGGCCGCGCGCGTGGCGAGCCTCGTGCTCACCTTCGTGGTGAGCACCGGGATCGCCGTCAGCTCCTCGGACAGCTTCATCACCCGCTTCGAGGACCTGCTGGCGGTGCTCTTGTACCTGTTCACGCCCTGGACGGCGATCAACCTGATCGACTTCTACGTCGTGCGCAAGGGGCACTACTCGATCCGCGAGATCTTCAACCCGCGTGGCATGTACGGGCGCTGGAACTGGCGCGGCCTCACCGCCTACGCCGTCGGCTTCGTGGCGATGATCCCCTTCTTCAGCTCACCGATGTACACCGGGCCGGTCGCCCGGGCGCTCGGCGGCGCCGACATCGCCATGCTCATCGGGCTGCCGGTCTCGGCGCTGATCTACCTGTGGGCGTGCCGCTCGCTGGACCTGGTGGGCGAGCAGCAGCGTGCCGCGGCGGCGGACGCGGGTCTGGAGTAACAGCAATGGTCTTGACGCCCAAGATCCCACGGACTTTACTCATCACGACGGCCGTGATTGAATTCGCAGCCGGCGTACTCCTACTCATCGCACCTTCCTTGGTTGTATCGCTCCTGCTCGGCGCGCAGCTGACGTCTCCGGCATCGCTACTGGTTGCGCGCATCGCAGGTGCCGCACTGCTGGCAATCGGAATCAGTTGCTGGCTGCAAGGTAGGCGGCCTGGTTCTGCTCCCCTGACCGGCCTGCTCAGCGGCCTCTTGGTTTACAACGCAGCGGTGTGCGTGCTGATGATTTATGCCGCGCTGGTCGATCGGCTAAGGGGCGTCGGGATCTGGCCTGCGTGCGCGCTGCATCTGGCCATGACCGCCTGGTGCGCCCTGGTGATCCGGACCTCGGCCAGAGCGAGAACTTGACGGCGCGCTAGGACGCCTTCTTGCGCGACACGCCCACCGGCAGCGTGTCGGCGCCGCGCATCATCGGGTCTGTGAAGCGCCTCCGGGTGCGCGAGGTAGTCCAGGCCCATGTCCAGGCCGTCCTGGCCCCAGAACATCTCCTCGCCCACCAGCAGCGTCGGCACGCCGAAGATCCCGCGCGCACTTGCCCACTCGGTGTTCTCGCGCAGTTGCGCCTTGACGGCCGGGTCGGCCAGGGCCGCCTGCGGGTCGGGCACGGCCAGTTCGCGCGCCAGGTCCGCGATCACCTGCGGCGCCGAGACATCGCGCCCGTCGCGGAACACCGCGTCCAGTACGGTGCCGGCGGCGCGCAGGTCGTTGCCCGCGGCAATGATCAGCCGCAGCGCGGCCAGCGGGTTGAACGGATGCGCCGGCGGGAACCGCATCGGCAACCCCAGCTGCCGCGCGCGCCAGAGCGCAAAACGGTAGGTGAAGCGGCGCTTGGGGGCGATCTCCGCCGGCCCCAGCTGGCCGAAGTGATCCAGCAGCGCGGCGAACAGCACCGGCTTGGGCTCCACCGGGATATCGAGGCTCAGTCGCGAGATGCGCGGGAACGACAGGTACGCAAACGGAGAGATGACGTCGTAGACCCAGGTGACCTTGTCCGGCTTGGCCATGAAGTCAGCTCCCGGAGACGCGCACGACGAGCTTGCCGAAATTCTCCCCGCGCAGCAGGCCGATCAGCCCCTGCGGGGCGCTCTCCAGGTCCTCGAGGATCTCCTCGCGATAGCGGACCGTGCCCTCCTTCACCCAGGTGCTCATGTCCTGGTAGAACTCCGGCATGCGCTTGAAATGGTCGAAGATGATGAAGCCCTGCACCTTGATGCGTCGCTTGAGCACCTGGGTGAGGAACTGCGGGGTGCGGTCGACCCCCTCCGGCAGCTTGTCCAGGTTGTACCAGGCGACCAGGCCGCACACCGGCATGCGGGCGCCGATGTTCATCAGCGGCATGACCGCGGCGAGCGTTGCGCCACCGACGTTCTCGAAGTAGACATCGATCCCCTGCGGGCAGGCCGCCGCGAGCGCCTCGCGCAGCGCGCTGTCGCGGTGGTCGATGCAGGCATCGAAGCCGAGCGTCTTGACCGCGTAGTCGCACTTGTCGCGCCCACCGGCGACGCCCACCACGCGGCACCCCTTGATCTTGGCGATCTGGCCGACGATGGAGCCGACCCCGCCGGTGGCGGCCCCCACGACCACCGTTTCACCGGGCTTCGGCGCGCCGATATCCAGCAGCCCCACGTAGGCGGTCAGTCCGGGCATGCCCAGCACCCCGAGCGCGTACGACAGTCGCGGAATCGAGGCGTCGATCTTGGTCACCTGGCGCGCATCCAGGACCGCGTAGTCCTGCCAGCCGGCGACCGCGAGCACCAGGTCCCCGACCTCGAAGCCCTCGACGTTGGAGGCCTCGACCACGCTCACGGTCTGCCCGGTCATCACCTCCCCCAACGCCACCGGCGGCACGTAGGAGGGCACATCGTTCATGCGCCCGCGCATGTAGGGGTCGAGGGACAGGTAGCGCGTGCGCAGTAGCAGCTGGTCCGGACCGGCTGCCGGCACCGGCTGCTTCTCCAGCACGAAATCATCCACGCTCGGCTCGCCCTGCGGGCGGCGCGCGAGGATGAAGCGGCGGTTGATGGCCTGGGGAGTGCTCATGGGCCTTGCCTCACATCATGAACTCAAGTTTCACCCCCGGCGGCACCGGGGAAGCGCGGTCCACGAACAGGTCCGCGAACAGTACGCTTCCGGGGGTGACGCTGTAGCGCTCGAAGTCGCGCACCCCCTCCTCGTAGAGCACTGCATCGTCGATGAAAAACTGCCCGGTGCACTGGCGCGCCGGGCGGCTGAGGATCGCGTGCGCGGCGTCGGCCATCACCGCCGGGGTGCGCGAGCGCTCGAGCATGGCCGTGCCCCCCAGGGCGAACTCCACCGCCGCGGTGGCGATTGTGGTACGCGGCCAGAGCGCGTTACAGGCGATGCCTTCGGCACGGTATTCCTCGGCCAGCCCCAGCATGCACAGCGACATGCCGAACTTGGACAGCGAGTACGCAAGGTGGCTGGCGAACCACTGCGGCTTGAGCTGCAGCGGCGGCGAGAGTGTGAGGATGTGCGGGTTGGCCGCCTTCTTGAGGTACGGCAGGCAGGCGCGCGAGGTCACGAAGGTGCCGCGCGTGTTGATCTGCTGGATCAGGTCGTAGCGCTTCATGTCGATCTGCTCGGTGCCCGAGAGGTTGATCGCCGAGGCGTTGTTGATGCAGATGTCGATGCCGCCGAAGGTATCGGCGCAGTGCTTCACCGCCTGGGCGACGCCGGCTTCCTCGCGCACGTCCACGACCATCGGCAGCGCCTTGCCGCCGGCGCGCTCGATCTCCGCGGCGGCGGTGTAGATGGTGCCCGGCAGCTTCGGGTGCGGCTCCGCGGTCTTGGCCGCGACGGCGATGTTGGCCCCGTCCCGCGCGGCGCGCAGCGCAATGGCCAGGCCGATGCCGCGGCTCGCGCCGGTGATGAAGAGTGTCTTGCCTGCCAGACTCACGCGACCCCCAGTCGTTTGCGCAACCTGATCTCGTCGGGAGTTAGTGTACGTCAGCGCGCAGCGCTGCGACCTGGGGAGCGCACCGGGGCGTGTGCTAGCATCGCCCGACGCCGCCACCGGCTCCTTCGCAAGGAACCCACGCCATGCGCCAGCCCCTGTTGATCCTGTGCGGCCTGTTCGCCCTCGCCCCGGCGGTGCCGGCGCAGGAAGAGGACTACAGCAAGGTCCAGATCAAGAGCGCAACGCTTGCGCCCGAGCTGTACGTGCTGGAGGGCGTTGGCGGGAACATCGTCGCCGCCGCAGGTCCTGAGGGCGTGCTGCTGGTGGACGACGAGTTCGCCGGTGTGGCGGACAAGATCCGCGCGGCACTGAAGGGCCTGGGCGCGGACCAGCCGGTGCGCTTTGTCATCAATACGCACTACCACTCTGACCACACCGACGGGAACCTTGCCTTTGCCCGGACCGGCGCGGTCGTGATCGCGCACGAGAACCTGCGCACGCGCCTGGAGCGCGGCGGCCTGGCCGGCAACGGCGGCTCGATCTCCAAGGAGTTCAAGCCCTCCCCGGCCGGCGCGCTCCCCGCGGTCACCTACGCGAGCGAGCTCACCGTGCACCTGAACGGCATGCAGGTGCGGGTGCACCATTATGCGCGGGCGCATACCGACGGGGACTCGGTGGTGTTCTTCCCCGGCGCGAACGTGGTGCACATGGGTGACATCTACGTGCGCTACGGCTTCCCGTTCATCGATGTCATTGGCGGCGGCAATGTCCGCGGCATGATCGCCGCCTGCGCGGACGTGCTGCGCACCGTGCCGCCGGGAACGCGGGTGATCCCGGGCCACGGCGCGGTGGCGAGCCTGGATGACCTGCGCGAGTACCTGAAGATGCTCGAGGACACCACCGCCGTGGTGCAAAAGGCGCTCACGGCCGGACAGAGCCTCGAGCAGATGAAGCACGACAAGATCCTCGGGGCCTGGAGCGCGCGCTATTCCCCGGCCAAGGGTTTCGTCGACACCGACGCCTTCACCGACTCACTCTACAACTCGCTGAATCCACCGCCGCGTGCGGTCGGCGCCGCGCACTGACGCGCTTCACTTGCGCTGACCGGAGCCGGCGCGGTAGCGTGCCGCGGCAATCACAGGGAGTGCGCCGTGCGCTGGGACGATCTTCGCGAAAGCAGCAATGTTGAGGACGTCCGCGGCAGCACCGGGGGCGGCGGGCGGGGCCTGAAGCTGGGCATCGGCGGCACCCTGCTCGCCCTGGTGGCCTCCTATTTCCTCGGCATCGACCCGCGCGTCATCCTGGGGTTGGTCAGCGCAGTGCCCAACCCGCAACCCGCCCCGACCGCCGTCGAGGGCACCCCGTCGGATGAGCAGGGGCGGTTCATCGCCGCGGTGCTGGGCGGCACCGAGGACACCTGGAGCGCGATCTTCCAGCACGACGGGCTTACCTATGTGCCGCCCAAGCTCGTGCTCTACCGCGACCAGATGCCGACCGCCTGTGGCTCCGGCAGCGCCGCGGCCGGTCCCTTCTACTGCCCGCTCGACCGCAAGGTGTACCTCGACCTGTCCTTCTTCCAGCAGCTGGCGCAGGAGTTCCAGGCGCCGGGCCAGTTCGCGCAGGCGTACGTGGTCGCCCACGAGGTGGGCCACCACGTGCAGAACCTGCTGGGGATTGCGGACAAGGTGCGCGCGGTGCAGCAGCGCGGCTCGGAGGCGCAGGCCAACCAGCTCTCGGTGCGGCTGGAACTGCAGGCCGACTGCTTCGCCGGCGTGTGGGCGAAACACACCGACCAGAGCAAGCACATCCTCGAGGCAGGCGATGTGGAGTCGGCGCTGCGTGCCGCCGCCTCGGTCGGTGATGACACGATCCAGAAGCGCACGCGCGGTTACGTGGTGCCGGAGTCCTTCACCCACGGCAGTGCGGCAGAGCGCACCGCCTGGTTCAAGCGCGGGCTGACCGACGGGACGATCCAGGGCTGCGACACCTTCGCCGCAGGATCCTGACAGGCCACGCCGGCCGCTTCAGGCCTCTGAGGTTGGATCGGGCGGATTGCCGGGGGCGAAGCCTGCCGGCGGGAAGCAAACAGGGCGCGCGCCGTTGCGGGCGCGCGCCCCTCCTACTCGCGGATCAGAAACAGGCCTTGCCGTGGTCGGCGTGGGCGCCGGCGGCCTTGGCAGCCGCTTCCGTCATGTACTTGCCCTGCTTGGTCTTGCCGTACCAGACATCCGACGGGCAGTGATACACGTTGCTGTCCGTGTTGACCCAGACCTGCCCCGCACCGCCGCCCGGGGCGGCCGTCGCCGCGGGCGCGCTGCGGGTCATGGTGGCAGCCGGTGCGGCCGCCGCGGTTGCCGCCGCCGGAGCGGCAGGAGCCGCCGCCACCGGCGCCGGCGCATTCACCGCTGCCGCGCCGCTCTTGTTGATGCCGCCGTGCCCACTGCACGCACCGCGTCCACCCTTGGAGGTGGTGCCATCGTTACAGGGGACCATGGTCGCGGCGGGCGGGGATGCCGCTGCGGCCGAGGGGGTCGCAGCCGCGGCCGGTGCCGCCGCCGTGGCCGTCTTGTTGACGCCGCCGTGGCCGCTGCAGGCACCGCGCCCCCCCTTGGAGGTGGTGCCGTCGTTACAGGAAACCATGGTCGCGGCAGTCGCGGTGGCCGCGGTGGGTCGCGCTCGCTGGGGGAGGCGCCGTCGCAGCCGGTGCGGTGGCCGTCTTGTTGACGCCGCCGTGACCGCTGCAGGCACCCTGGCCACCCTTGGGTGAGGTCGTGCCGTCCTTGCAGGTGACCGGGCCGCTGCTCGAGGACGAAGAGGACGTGGCGGCGGCGGGCGCTGCCGCTGCCGCCTTGTTCACGCCGCCGTGGCCGCTGCACGCGCCGCGGCCCCCGTGCGAGCTGGTGCCGTCGTTGCAGGTGACCGTCGTCGTGCTCGCGTCCTGGGCGCTCGAGAGCGCCGGAACCGCCAGCAGCGCGGTGCCGAGCACCGTGCCATACACAAGACCCTGGAACTTCGTTACGTTCATTTGCAGCGCTCCGAGCGAGTACCCGCCTATTCTGGGCGGTCAGAATAGCGCAATCGGCGCGGACCGGGGTACGGGGGCGCTGCCTGACTGGCCCGCGAAGCGCGGGGCAAGTACGCTGCGGCTATTAAGAGATCTTCATGTAGGGGTGCAGATGCAGTTGCGGTCGGTGGGGATGTTGCTGGGAGTGGTGCTGGCGGCGGTGCTGCCACGGATGGCCTGCGCCGAGTGGCTCGAGCGCACCGAGGCGATCATGGGCACGCGGGTATACGTGCAGCTGTGGTCAACCGATGCCGCCCAGGGCAATGCGGCCATCGAGGCAGTCATGGACGAAATGCGGCGCATCGATGACCTCATGAGTCACTACAAGCCCGAAAGCCAGCTGTCACAGATCAACGCGCGGGCCAACCGCGAGCCGGTGCAGGTCGACAAGGAGCTGTTCGACCTGATCAAGCTGAGCACCTACTACTCGCAGATCACCCAGGGTGCCTTCGACATCACCTACGCCAGCGTCGGCTACCTGTACAACTATCCTGAGCACGTCCGTCCGACCGAGGCTCAGATCAAGGACGCGCTGCCGGCGGTCAACTGGCGCAACATGCTGCTCGATGAGGCGCACCACACCGTGCGCTTCGAGCATCCGGGGATGCGCATCGACCTGGGGGGCATCGGCAAGGGCTACGCGGTCGATCGCGGCATCGACATCCTCAAGGCGCGCGGCATCGAGCATGCGGTCGTCACCGCCGGCGGCGACACGCGCATCCTCGGGGACCACATGGGGCGCCCGTGGCTGGTGGCGATCCGCCATCCGGACAACCCGCAGAAGGTCGTCACGCGCATCCCGCTGTCGGACAGTGCGATGTCGACCTCGGGCGACTACGAGCGCTACTTTGACGAGGACGGCGTGCGCTACCACCACATCATCGACCCGCACACCGGCCATTCGGCCAGCAAGGTGCGCAGTGCCACGATCCTCGCGCCGACCGCCACGCAGACCGACGGGATGTCCAAGACCGCCTTCGTGCTCGGTGCCGAGAAGGCGCTGGAGATCATCAACAGCATGCCCGAGTACGACGCGGTGTTCGTGACCCCGGAGGGTCACGTGCTCTACTCCAATGGCCTGCGCCCGCCGGCGCCGCGCCCGGAGCCCGGCGCGCCTACTGAGAAGCGCCCCTAGGGTTCACCCTGAGCAGCGCATCCACCTCCGCCTCGGCGGCGAGCCAGTCCTCCTCGGCATGTCCGTGAACGAAGCCGCGCCGCTCGGCGCGCAGGTACGCCCCGACGGCGATGAGTTCGCGGCGCGCCTGCTCGCTCAGCGGTGAACGCGGCGCGCCGACCGGGCTGTTGCGCGGGGACCTGACGCGCGGCGGGCTGGATCGGGGACGTGAGGGATCAGTCGAACGGCGGCTGGCCATGGACTCCTCCTTGACGTGAGCCATGACTGTGCGCGCGCAGCCCTCGCGCGCGCAAGCGCGCCGTGCGGGCATCCGCCTGGCGAAGCGTGGGCCTGAGCTTTGCGCTGCCGAGGCCGCGGCCCCCCGGGTGCGCGCGCTATGACTTGCGGCGCACCTTGCGCGGGCGCCCCTGGGCGGCGGCCGCCGCGATGTCCAGGTGCTCGAGGTACTTGCGGAAGTCGCGCCCGAGCACCGGGTGCGCCAGGGCGTACTCGACGGTGGCCTGCAGGTAGCCGAGCTTGCTGCCGCAGTCATAGCGCTTGCCCGAGAAGCGGTAGGCGTACACGGCCTCCTCGCGCATCAATGCCGCAATGCCGTCGGTGAGCTGGATCTCCCCACCGGCACCGCGCCCGATCTTGTGCAGGTGCTCGAAGATCGAGGGGGCGAGCACGTAGCGACCCACGACCGCGAGGTTCGAGGGCGCGGCGGCGGGCTTGGGTTTCTCGACGATGCTGCGCACGCGGCTGGTGTGCGAACGGTCGGCCTCCACCGCGACGATGCCGTACTTGTCGGTATCGCGGTGCGGCACAAGCTGCACACCGAGCACGCTGGCGCGCTTGGCCTCGTAGACCTGTGCCATCTGCGCAAGACAGCCCACGTCGCTGCGGATCAGGTCATCCGCCAGGTGCACGAAGAACGGCTCGGCACCCACGGCCGGCTGGGCGCAGAGCACCGCGTGGCCCAGCCCCAAGGGGGCCGGCTGGCGGATGTAGATGCAGGAGGCATACGAGGGCAGCACGCTGCGCAGCTGGTTGAGCAGGTCGCTCTTGCCCTGCTGCTGCAGCATCGTCTCGAGCTCCTGGTCCGAGTCGAAATGGTCCTCGATCGCACGCTTGGAGGCGCCGGTCACGAACACCAGGCGCCGGGCGCCGGCCTCGAGGGCTTCCTCCACCGCGTACTGGATGAGTGGCTTGTCCACCACCGGGAGCATCTCCTTGGGGCTCGCCTTGGTGGCCGGCAGGAAGCGCGTGCCGCGACCGGCCACGGGAAACACGGCCGTGCGGATCAGCGATTTCGAACTCGTCCTCATCGAAGCTTCTCCGAAGGCATGAACAGGTTAGTTTAGCGATAGCAGGCAGAGCGCGCCCGCCGGATGGCCGATCAGTCTCAGCCCGGCGGCAGCGCCTGGTCGGCGCGCTCGGCCCACTTGAACACCGCCGGATGCAGGCTGTCCCATGAATGACACTTCGGGCAGCGCCAGTACCAGCGCACGCTGTTCAGGCCGCAGTCATCGCACTGGTAGCGCCCGCCCGCATCACCGATGCGGGTCAGCAGCGCACTTAAGGAATTCGCCTCGGCCGCCGAGTCCACGCCCAGCCCCAGCCCGCGCGTCACATCCGGCAGCCGCGACACCTCCGCGCTCGGGATGGCGGTGGCCAGGATCCAGGCCAACTGGCGCGGACTCACCCGCCCGCTGTGCTGCAGCCGCAAGCCCACCTCGCGCAGCGCATCGACGCTGCCGGCGCGGTGGGCGATCACCAGCACCGGCGGAATGATCTCCAGCGCCAGCCCCGGGGAGGCCTGCAGCGCCTGCAGGTACAGCAGCAACGCCCCGGCCGGATCGCCGGCGCCATCGGTGATCCTTGCCGTGAGGATGTCCGCGCGCGGCAGTTCCGCCTGATGGGTGCGCGCCTGGCGCAGCAGCGTCCCGGCGCGCTCGGCATCCCCCTGCACCAGGGCATGCTCGGCGAGCTCGCACAGGTAGTGTGCCGCGATGCGTGCGCGCTCGTCCTGCACCGCCGGCGGCAACTCGTGGAAGACCTTGAGCGCCTTGGCCCAGTCGCCCTGCGCCTCGTAGATGCCCACCAGGTGATCCAGCGCCACGCGCCGGTACTCGCTCGAGGCGGCAAGTTCCTCGAGCACCCGCTCGGCGCGGTCCATGAGGCCTGCGCTCTGGTAGTCCAGAGCGAGCGCGAAGGCCGCCTTGTCGCGCAGCCCGCTGCTCAAGCCGTGGTCGCGCAGGCGCGAGTGGATGGCGATGGCGCGGTCGACCTCGCCGCGGCGCCGGAACAGGCTGCCGAGCGCGAACTGGATCTCGGTCGCATCCCCATCGGCCTGGGCCATGCGCGAGAAGACCTCCGCGGCGTGGTCGAAGCGGTCGTTGATCAGGTGATCGAGGCCGACGTAGTAGTCGCGCGGCAGGCGCACGGTGCGCGCTGCACCGTTGCGGCGCCCCAGGAAATAGGTCGCGACGCCCACCAGGACGAAGGCCAGCGCCAGGAACATCGGGGGCAGTTCGAACATGCGCGAACAGCCTAGCAGGTCCGTGCGGCGGGCGAAAAGCAGCGGCCGGAGGCTAGCGGAGGCCGCCAACACCACCCGGCCAGGCGCCGGCAGCGTAACCCTCGGCGGCGCCGCAGGGCGTATTATTGGCCGCGCGCTCACCACGGAGATCCTCATGCGAAAGTTGAGTTTGACGGTGTTGATGACCTCGGGCTGCTGGGCTGCGCGGTCGACCGTGTCGAGCCGCTGAACGTGCCGCTCGTCTACTCCCCCAGCTCCGGGGCAGCCGGGATCACGGGCGCGCTGCCGTGCGCCGCGATCGGGCGATCGAGTCACCGACGGCCGGGCCGACAAGTCACTCGGGGTGCGCACCCTCCAGGGCAAGCCGCTCAACGCCAGCGTCTCCACCAGCAGCGACCCGACCGCCTGGGTGCGCCACGGCGTGGACAGTTATCTCTCGCACAACGGGGTGAAGGTGCAGGGCAGTGGCCCGAAGCTGGCACTGACGCTGAACCAGCTGCGCACCACCGAGACGGTCTACCACCGCGGCAGCTACGAGGCGCTGGTGGCCATGACGGGTGAGCTGAAGTCCCCGAGCGGCAAGAGCTGCTGGACGGGAGCCGTCCAGGGCAAGGGCGGCAACTACGGCTACGCGGGCAGCATCGAGAACTACCAGGAGACGCTGAACGGCGCGCTCGATGCGGCCAGCCAGCAGCTGACCTCCACGCAGGCCTTCCGCGAAGCGCTGTGCCACTGCGGCGAGTGAACCGCGCGCACACCGCGGGTGCTTGTGCCGCCCATGCGGACAGGCATCGCTAGGGAAGTTTGAGCAGAGGTCCGCGCAGCGCACCAGTCGGTGCGCTGCGCGGAACCGGTCAGTCGCGGATCGGGCGATCCGCCCCGTCGTTGACCCGCTCGCGCAGGTCCTTGCCGGGCTTGAAGTGCGGCACATGCTTACCCGAGAGGGCCACCGCCTCGCCGGTCTTGGGGTTGCGCCCCTGGCGTGGCGGCCGGAAATGCAGCGAGAAGCTGCCGAAGCCCCGGATCTCGATGCGCTCCCCCTGCGAGAGCGCGTCACTCATGATCTCCAGGATCTGCTTCAGCGCGAGCTCCACATCCTTCGCCGGCAGATGTTTCTGCTTGGCGGTGATGATCTCGATGAGTTCCGACTTCGTCATGCGCTTCTAGTTGTTATCCATGTGTTCCTTGAGAAGGTCCCCGAGGCTGGTGCCCGAGGAGCCGGAGGATTCCGTGCGGTAGTTGGATACCGCTTCGGCCTCCTCACCCATCTCCTTGGCCTTGACCGACAGCGAGATCGTGCGTGACTTGCGGTCGACGCCGGTGAACTTCGCCTCGATCTCCTCGCCGACCTTGAGCACCGTGCGCGCATCGTCGATGCGGTCGCGGCCGAGCTCCGAGGAGCGTAGCTGGCCCTCGATGCCGTTGCCCAGGTCGATGATCGCCCCGCGGGCGTCGACTTCCTTGACCACGCCACGCACCACCGTGCCCTTGGGGTTGTCGGCGATGTAGGCGGAGAAGGGATCCTTCGCCAGCTGCTTGACCCCGAGGGAGATGCGCTCGCGCTCCGGATCGATCGACAGCACCATGGCTTCCAGCTGCTGGCCCTTCTGGTAATTGCGCACGGCCTCCTCGCCAGGCATGTCCCAGGAGATGTCCGACAGGTGTACCAGGCCATCGATGTTGCCCGGCAGGCCGATGAAGATGCCGAAGTCGGTGATGGACTTGATCTGTCCGCCGACCTTGTCGCCGCGGTTGTAGTTCTCGGCGAACTCCTTCCACGGGTTGGCCTGGCACTGCTTGAGGCCGAGGGAGATGCGGCGGCGCTCCTCGTCGACGTCCAGCACCATGACCTCGACTTCCTGCCCGGTGTGCACCACCTTGGCCGGATTGACGTTCTTGTTGGTCCAGTCCATCTCCGAGACGTGCACCAGGCCCTCGACGCCGTCCTCGATCTCCACGAATGCGCCGTAGTCGGCGATGTTGGTGACCTTGCCGAACACGCGGGTGTTGGGCGGGTAGCGGCGCGCGATGTTCTGCCACGGATCAGCGCCGAGCTGCTTGAGCCCCAGGCTGACACGTGAACGCTCGCGGTCGAACTTGAGGATGCGCACCTCCACCTCGTCGCCGACCTTGACCACTTCGGAGGGATGCTTGACGCGCTTCCACGCCATGTCGGTGATGTGCAGCAGGCCATCGATGCCGCCCAGGTCGACGAACGCACCGTAGTCGGTGAGGTTCTTGACCGAGCCTTTGACCACGGCGCCTTCCTGCAGGTTGTCCATCAGCGCCGAGCGCTCGGCGGAGAACTCCTGCTCGACCACCGCGCGGCGCGAGACCACCACGTTGTTGCGCTTCTGGTCGAGCTTGATGACCTTGAACTCAAGGGGCTTGCCCTCGAGGTAGGAGGTATCGCGCACCGGGCGCACGTCCACCAGCGAGCCGGGCAGGAAGGCGCGCACGTTCTCGATCTCCACCGTGAAGCCGCCCTTGACGCGGCCGGTGATGACGCCGTTGACGATCTCCTGCTTGTTGAATGCCTCCTCGAGACGCGTCCAGGTGCGCGCACGCTTGGCCTTCTCGCGCGACAGGCGCGTTTCGCCGGTGCCGTCCTCCACTGAGTCAAGTGCGACCTCGACGGTGTCGCCGGCCTTGACCTCGACCTCGCCGCGTTCGTTCTTGAACTGCTCGAGGGGGATGACGGCCTCGGACTTGAGGCCTACGTTGACGATGACGACGTCGTCGGTGACGTCGATGATCAGCCCGGAAAGGATCATCCCGGGACGGATGCGCTGGTTGGCGAGACTACTCTCGAAGAGCTGGGCGAAACTTTCTGTCATACCTTCACTTCGCGCGCACTCGGGCGCGCATGATCTGGGTCCCCATTCCTTGAGGTCCAGGAAAAAGTAACGGGCACCCGCATCCTGCGTGTGCCGACTGCTTGCATCACCTTCCGTGCGTGTCGCGACGAGCGGCTATAGCTGCCACAAGCGTCGAGCGGCTCCCATCTCCAGCACCCGGTTCACGATCTGCTCCACCGTCTGCCCGGTCGAGTCGATCACGCAGGCATCAGAGGCCGGCCTCAAAGGGGCGACCCGACGGGTCTGGTCCCGCAAGTCCCGCTCGGCTATCTCGCGCGAAAGGGCGGGAAGGCTAACATCCGACCCCTTGTCTTTCAACTGCTTATGCCGCCGCAGGGCCCGCTCCTCGGGGGTGGCGGTCAGGAAGATCTTCAGGGCGGCCCCGGGGAAGACCACGGTGCCCATATCGCGCCCGTCGGCAATCAGGCCGGGGAAGGCGGCGAAGGCCCGCTGGCGCTCCAGGAGGGCCGCGCGCACCTGCGGCCAGGCCGCCACGCGGGAGGCTCCCTGCCCGGCGGTTTCCGAGCGGATGGCGGCGCTGACGTCCTGGCCGTCCAGGCGCACCTCCTCGGACCCGTCCGGACCGGATCCAAAGACCACCTGCATGCCCCGGGCGAGCCGGGCATGCGCCTCGGGGTCATCGGCGGCGGTCCCCGAGCGTGCCCCGGCAAGGGCCACCAGCCGATAGAGCGCCCCGCTGTCGAGCAGGTGCCAGCCGATGCGCCGCGCGACCGCCCGGCTGATCGTGCCCTTTCCCGAGCCGCTGGGCCCGTCGATCGTGGCTACCGGAGGGGTGGGCGCGTCCTTCATGCCCGGGGAGGTTCCGTCACAGCTCCTGGATCTGCAAGCCGCTCGCGCGCGCCGTGCCCACGAAACCGGGGAAGGAGGTGGCGACATTGGCCACATCCTCGATCACCAGCGGCGCGCGCGCCTTCAGGGCCGCGATCGCAAAGGCCATGGCGATGCGATGGTCGCCACGGCTGTCGATACGGCCGCCGCCGAAGCCGGCAGCCCCGCGCAGCCACAGGCCATCGGGCAGCAGCCGATGCTCGACCCCCAGGACCGCAAGGCCCGCGGCGGTGGCGGCCAGGCGGTCGCTCTCCTTGACGCGCAGCTCGTGCGCGCCGCGCACCACCGTCTCCCCGCTGGCACAGGCCGCGGCGATGAAGAACACCGGGAATTCATCGATCGCCAGCGGCACCAGCGCCTCGGGCACGGCAATGCCATGCAGCGTGCTCGCGCGCACCTCGATGTCGGCGACCGGCTCTGCGCCGGGGGAGCCGGACGGGGCACGCCGCTGCAGGCGGATGTCCGCACCCATGCGCTGCAGCAGCTCGAGGAGCCCGGTGCGGGTCGGGTTGATCCCGACGTTGGTGATCACAAGCGGCGCGGTCGCCGCCAGACACCCGGCGACGATGAAGAACGCCGCCGAAGAGAAGTCTGCCGGCACCGCCACCTGCGTGCCGCGCAGGCTCTGGCCGCCCTCGATGGCGATCGTGTGGCCCTCGTGCAGCAGCTCGGCGCCGAAGGCGGCGAGCATCCGCTCGGTATGATCGCGCGAGGGGGCGGGCTCGGTGATGCGCGTGCGCCCCTGAGCGCCCAGCGCGGCGAGCAGGATGGCCGACTTCACCTGCGCGCTGGCGACCGGGAGCTGGTAGTGGATGGCCCGCAGCTGCGCCGCCGGCTGGATCTGCACCGGCGGGTGGCCGCTCTCGGTGCTGATCTGTGCCCCCATCAGCCGCAGCGGCACGGCCACGCGCTCCATCGGCCGGCGCATGAGGGAGCTGTCGCCGATGAGGGTGGAGGGGAAGCGCTGTGGGGCGAGCAGCCCCATCATCAGCCGCATCGCCGTCCCCGCATTGCCCAGGTCCAGCGGCGCCGCGGCCCCGCGCAGGCCCGCGCTCCCCACCCCGTGCACCCGCACCTGCAGGCTGCCCAGTCCCTCGATCTTCACGCCCAGCGCGGACAGCGCACCCGCGGTGGCCAGGCAATCCTCGCCGGCCAGGAAGCCACCGACATCGGTGGTCCCTTCCGCGATGGCCCCCAGCATGAGCGCACGGTGCGAGATCGACTTGTCGCCGGGCACGGTCAGGGTGCCGGAAACCGAGCCGCCGGGCTCGACCCGGTAGCGGGCCGGCCGCGCCTCGCTCATTCCACGGCCCTGGGGTAGGAACCGAGCAGGCGGAACAGCGAGGCGCGCTTCTTGAGGGCCGCCAGCGCCTTGGCCACCGGCGGATCCTCGGCGTGGCCCTCGAAGTCCATGAAGAACACGTAGTCCCACTTGCGCCGCCGTGACGGGCGCGACTCGATGCGGGTGAGACTCACCCCGTGCCGTGCCAGCGGCTCAAGCAGGCGCCCCAGAGCGCCCGGGGAATCGGTGTGACCGACGGACACCAGCAGCGAGGTGCGGTCCTCACCGCTCGGGGCGAACACCTTGCGCCCCAGCACCAGGAAGCGCGTGGTGTTGTCGGCCTGGTCCTCGATCTCCGCCGCCAGCACCTTCAGCCCATAGACCTCGGCGGCCGTCTCGCCGGCGATCGCCGCACTGCCCTTCTCGTCGCGCGCGCGCCGCGCACCTTCCGCGTTGCTCGAGACCGGCACCTGCTCGATGCCCGGCAGGTGCTCGGTGAGCCAGCTGCGGCACTGGGCGAGGGACTGCGGGTGCGAACACACCCGGCGGATGCCGGCGCGCGAGCTCATCATGCCCATCAGGTGCTGCCGGATGCGCAGCTCGACCTCGCCGCAGATCTTCAGCGGCGAGCTCAGGAAGCGGTCGAGGGTGTGGTTGACCGTGCCCTCGGTGGAGTTCTCGATCGGCACCACGCCGAAGTCGGCCGTGGCCGCCTCCACCTCGTGGAACACCTCGTCGATGGAATCCAGCGGCAGCGCGCGCACCGAGTGGCCGAAGTGATTCAGGACCGCGGTCTGGGTGAAGGTCCCCTCGGGCCCGAGGAAGGCCACCTTCAGTGGCTCCTGCTGCGCCAGGCACGCAGACATGATCTCGCGGAACAGGCGCAGCACCTCCGCATCGCGCAGCGGCCCCTGGTTGCGCGCGCGCGCGCGGCGCAGCACCTGCGCCTCGCGCTCCGGGCGGTAGAAGTCCACCGCGCGCCCGCTGGCGGCCTTGGAGATGCCGACCTGCTGCGCCAGGCGCGCGCGCTCGCTGATGAGGGCGTGGATCTGCTCATCGACCGTGTCGATGCGTGCGCGCACCGCCTCCAGGTCCAGCCTGAGCGGCCGGGCGCCGGGGGTGCCGGCGGGCACCCGGGGGGCCCGCGGCGTCTTGTTCTTCCTGCCAGCCATGGATTGCTCGGTTGCCGGTCCTGTCAGATCAGCCGCGCCGACAGCACACCTGCGATCGCGGCGATCTGGTCGACCACATCCTGACCCACGGCGCCGTCCGCGTCGATGAGCGTATAGGCGAATTCGCCGCGGGACTTGTTCAAAAGGTCGGCAATATTCAGTTTCGCCGCCGCCAGGCAGGTGGAGATCTGGCCCACCATGTTCGGCACGTTGCTGTTGGCGATCGCCACGCGGGTGGTGTTGGGCACCCGCGCGAGCACCGCCTCGGGAAAGTTCACGCTGTTGCGGATGTTGCCATTCTCCAGAAAGTCGCGCAGCTGCTCGGCCACCATCACCGCGCAGTTCTCCTCGGCCTCCCCGGTCGAGGCGCCCAGGTGCGGCAGCGTCACCACCTTGGGATGGTCCTTGAGCGCGGCAGTGGGGAAGTCGCACACGTAGGCGTGCAGGTGCCGGGCATCCAGGGCCGCCAGCACCGCCGCATCATCGACGATGCCGGCGCGGGCGAAGTTCAAGACGGTGCCGCCGGCGGGCAGCAGCTTCAGGCGTGCCGCGTTCACCAGGTGCCGGGTCTGCTCGGTGAGCGGCACGTGCACGCTGATGGCATCGCAGCGGGTGAAGAGGTCCTCCAGCGACTGCGCCTGCTCGACGCTCGAGGACAGCTGCCAGGCGCGCTGCACGGTGATCTGCGGGTCGTAGCCGAGCACCTTCATCCCCAGCGCCAGCGCGGAATTTGCCACCTCGACGCCGATCGCCCCGAGGCCCACCACCCCGAGGGTGCGCCCGGGGAGCTCGAAGCCGACGAAGTTCTTCTTGCCCTTCTCGACGGCCGCATCGATGGTCGCATCGTCCCCGGAGAGGCTGCGCGCGAACAGCCACGCGGGGCCGATGTTGCGCGCCGCCAGCAGCAGGCCGGCGAGCACCAGCTCCTTCACCGCGTTGGCGTTCGCCCCGGGGGCGTTGAACACGACGATGCCGCGGCGGCTCATCTGCGCCACCGGGATGTTGTTCACCCCGGCGCCGGCGCGGCCGATGGCACGCACGCTCACGGGAATCTCGACCCGGTGCAGGTCCGCCGAGCGCACCAGCAGCGCATCGGGCGCGGACACCTGCGGGCCGACCTGGTAGCTGGCGGCCGGCAGCCGTGCGAGGCCCTTGGCACTGATCTCGTTGAGGGTCTGGATGCGGTATGTCATGTGCCTTCAGCCGTGGCGGCGTTCGAAGTCCTTCATGAAATCCACCAGCGCCTGCACCCCGGCAAGAGGCATGGCGTTGTAGATGCTGGCGCGCATGCCGCCGACCGAGCGGTGGCCCTCGAGATTCACCAGCCCCGCCGCGCCCGCCTGGGTGAGGAAGCTCGCATCCAGCTCCGGCTCCTTGAGCGTGAAGGGGACATTCATCCACGAGCGGCATTCGCGGGCCACCGGGTTGGCGTAGAAGCCCGAACCATCGATGGCCGCGTACAGCAGCTGCGCCTTGGCACGGTTGCGCTGCCCGATCTGCGCAAGCCCCCCCTGGGCCTTGAGCCACTTGAAGGTCAGCCCTGCGAGGTACCAGGCAAAGGTGGGCGGGGTATTGAGCATCGAGCCCTCGTCCGCCATCGCCTTGTAGTCGAACACGGCCGGTATGCCCTCGCGGGCGTGCCCGATCAGATCCTCGCGCACGATGACCACCGTGAGGCCCGCGGGCCCGATGTTCTTCTGCGCCCCGGCGTAGATCAGGCCGAAGCGCGACACGTCGATGGGGCGCGACAGGATGGTCGAGGACATGTCCGCCACCAGCGGCACCCCGGCGCTGTCCGGGACGTAGTCAAACTCGACCCCGCCGATGGTCTCGTTCGGGGTGTAGTGCAGGTAGGCGGCCCCGGGCGTCGCGCGCAGCGCCGCGCGCGCGGGCACGCGGGTGTAGCGGGAGGCCGCCTCGTCGGCGATGACGTTGACCTTGCCGACCAGGCGCTTGGCCTCGAGAATCGCCTTCTTCGACCAGGCGCCGGTGTTCACGTAGTCGACGCAGGCGTCCTCGCCTGCCAGGTTCAGCGGGATGGCGGAGAACTGGGCGGTGGCGCCGCCCTGCAGGAACAGCACCTGGTAGCCGGCGGGCACGGCCAAAAGCTCACGCAGGTCGGCTTCCGCCTGCGCGGCAACGGCGATGAAGGGCTTGCCACGGTGGCTGACCTCCATGACCGACATGCCCGAGCCATTCCAGTCGGTCAGTTCGTCCCGGGCCTGTTCGAGAACGGCCACGGGCAGCGCGGCCGGTCCCGCGGCGAAATTGAATACGCGCACGAGCACCCTTTCCGGGTCGTTGATACCATCAGGGAAGGACGGATCTTAACAACGCGCCGTGCGCGCGGTTAGATCTTTTGGGCCTGAGGAACTACAGCGCCGGCTCCCCGGCATCCGGTTCCGCGCCCAGCTCCGCACCCACGCCCTCCTCGCCCGCATCGAGGCTTTCCACCCGCTCGATACCGACCAGCCGTTCGCCCTCGTCCAGGCGTATCAGGCGCACACCCTGGGTGTTGCGGCCCTGCACGGAGATCTCGTCCACGGTGGTGCGCACCAGGGTGCCCGTGGAGCTGATCATCATGATCTCCTGGCCGGCCATGACCTGCAGGGCGGCCACGGTGACGCCGTTACGGTCGGAGGTCTGCAGCGCGATCACGCCCTGGCCGCCGCGGCCGTGCGAGGGAAACTCCTCCAGCGGGGTGAGCTTGCCGTAGCCGCTCGCCGAGGCGGTGAGCACGTGCCCTGCGCCGACGACGATGAGCGCGATCAGCTCCTGGCCGGTGCCCAGGCGGATGCCGCGCACGCCGGCGGCCTCGCGCCCCATGTGCCGCACCTCGTTCTCGTTGAAGCGGATCGCCTTGCCGCCGCTGGAGACCAGGATGATCTCGCGCTCGCCGTCGGTGAGGGCGACCCCGACCAGCTGGTCATTCTCAGCAAGGTCGAGCGCGATGATGCCGCTGGTGCGCTGCCGCGAGAAGGCGGCAAGCGGGGTCTTCTTGACCGTGCCGGCGCGCGTGGCCATGAAGATGAAGTGCTGCTCGTCATACTGCTTCACCGGCAGCAGCGCATTGATCTTCTCGCCCTCGCCCAGGGGCAGCAGGTTCACCATCGGCTTGCCGCGCGAGCCACGCCCGGCCTGCGGCAGCTCGTAGACCTTCAGCCAGTAGACCTTGCCGCGGTTGGAGAAGCACAGCACGGTGTCGTGGGTGTGGGCGACGAACAGCTTCTCGACGAAGTCCTCGTCCTTCACCGCGGTTGCGGTCTTGCCGCGGCCGCCACGGCGCTGCGTCTGGTACTCGGTGAGCGGCTGCGACTTGGCGTAGCCGGCATGCGACAGCGTCACCACGACGTCCTGCGGCTCGATCAGATCCTCGGTGGTCAGGTCCAGGTGATCGCGGTTGATCTCGGTGCGCCGCGCATCGCCATAGGCCTCGCGCGCCTGCAGCAACTCTGCGCGCACCACCTCGGTCAGGCGCTGCGGGCGGGCCAGGATATCGGAGAGGTCAGCGATGCTCGCCAGCAGCTCGCGGTACTCGGCGATGATCTTGTCCTGCTCAAGACCGGTGAGCCGGTGCAGGCGCATGTCGAGGATGGCCTGCGCCTGGACCTCGGACAGACGGTAGCTATCGGCGTGCAGCCCGAACTCAGCAGCCAGCGCCTGCGGGCGGGTCGAGACCGCACCGGCGCGCTCGAGCAGCTCCGTCACGATCCCCGGGGCCCACGAGCGCGCCAGCAGGCCAACGCGCGCCTCGGCGGGCGAGGCGGCCGCCTTGATCAGGGCGATGATCTCGTCGATGTTCGTCAGCGCAACCGCCAGGCCCTCGAGGATGTGGGCGCGGTCGCGCGCCTTGGCCAGATCGAAAATCGTGCGCCGCGTGATGATCTCGCGGCGGTGGCGGATGAAGGCCTCGAGGATCTCCTTCAGCGACATCAGCTTCGGCTGGCCGTCCTGCAGCGCGACCATGTTGATGCCGAACACCGTCTCCATCGGTGTCTGCGCGTACAGGTTGTTGAGCACGACCTCGGTGACCTCGCCGCGCTTGAGCTCGATGACGATGCGCATGCCGTCCTTGTCGGACTCATCGCGCAGGCCGTCGCTGGCGATGCCGTCGAGCAGCTTCTCGCGCACCAGCTGCGCGATGCGCTCGATCAGGCGCGCCTTGTTCACCTGGAACGGCAGCTCGGTCACCACGATCGCCTCGCGATCGCCCTTGCCAACCGGCTCGATGTTGACGCGTGCGCGCACCGACAGGCGGCCGCGCCCGGTGCGATACGCGGTAGCGATCTCCTGCGCGCCGTTGATGATGCCGCCGGTCGGGAAGTCAGGTCCCGGCATGTGCTGCATCAGCGCGGCCAGCGATGCGCCCGGATCATCCAGCAGCGCCAGACAGGCGTTGATCGTCTCGGTGATGTTGTGGGGCGGGATATTGGTCGCCATGCCCACGGCAATGCCGGTCTGCCCGTTGATGAGCAGGTTCGGCACGCGCGCCGGCAGCACCGACGGCTCGTGCTCGGACTCGTCGTAGTTGGGGACGAAGTCGACGGTTTCCTTGTCGATGTCGGCCAGCAGCTCGCCGGCGATGCGCGACATGCGCACCTCGGTGTAGCGCATGGCCGCCGGCATGTCGCCGTCGACCGAGCCGAAGTTACCCTGGCCATCCACCAGCAGGTAGCGCATGGAAAACGGCTGCGCCATGCGCACGATGGTGTCGTACACGGCCGAGTCACCGTGCGGGTGGTACTTGCCGATGACATCACCGACCACGCGCGCTGACTTCTTGTAGGGCTTGTTCCACTCGGTGCCGAGCTCACGCATCGCGTACAGCACGCGGCGGTGCACCGGCTTCAGGCCGTCGCGCACATCGGGCAGGGCGCGCCCGACGATGACACTCATTGCGTAGTCCAGGTACGACTGCCGCATCTCCTGTTCGAGGCTTACGGTCAGTACTTCGCGCGCGATTTCAGCCATTGATCTTAAGTGGGCTCTGGCGGCCCAATCGGGGCCGAAACAAAGCGCGAATTCTACCACGAAGTGCCCCTGAAACCCTCACTTTGCGCACCCTGAGATGCTGGGCGGGCGCGCGTGGACTGCGTTGCACCGATATACTCCCGGACAGGCTTTTTTCCACCGTGCGCGCACGATGTCCGACCGCGAACCCGCAGATCTTCTGATCGAGCCGCGCTGGCTGCTGCCGATGGCGCCGGCGCACGGCGCGCTTGCCGGACAGGCCGTGGTGGTCGCTGCCGGGCGCATCGTGGCGCTGGGCCCGGCAGCGGAGCTGCGCCTGCGCTTTGCAGCGCGCGAGACGGTGCTGCGGCCGCATCACGTGCTGTTGCCCGGGCTGGTGAATGCCTCGATGCATGCCGCGCACAGCCTATGGCGCGGCCTGCTGGCACGCGCCCCGGGTGCGGCCGGCCCGCTGGCAGCGCTCGCCACGCGCAGCGCCAGCGCTGATTTCGTGCGCGACGGCACGCGCCTGGCGATGGCCGAGATGCTGCGCGCGGGCGTCACCTGCTTTGCCGACCTCAGCCCGCACCCGGAGGAGGCGGCGCGCGCGGCAGCCGCTGCGCAGATGCGCGCCGCCATCGGCCTGCCGGTCACCGAGACCGCCAGCCCCTGGGCGGAGAACGCCACGGCCTACTTCGCCCGGGCCGAGCGGCTGTGGGACGAGTACCGTTCCGATTCACGTATCAGCCTGTACTTCGCCCCGCTGGCAGCGCACTCGCTCACCGATGCGACGCTGACGCGTATTCGCCGCGTCGCCGACGAGCTGGACGCGCGCGTGGCCCTCGATGTCTGCGGCGCTGAACTGCACCCCGCGGCTGATCAGGTGCACGATGCCGCTGCCCGGGACCTCATGGAAAGGCTCGATGCCCTGGGGCTGCTGCGCCCGGGGTTCACCGCCATCGGTCTCGCGGCGGCGGACCTGGAGACCCTCGCCCGGCAGGGTGCAAGTTCCGTGACCTGCCCGCGCGCGGACTTAAGCTTCGGCAGGTTCCCCTTCGTTGCACGCCTGCCCGGTGCGCGCAGCGGTCTGGGCACCGCCAGCCCCGCGCGCACCGGCATCCCGGACGTTCTGGCGGAGGCGCGCATTGCCGCGCTGGCGGCAGGCCTTGGCGCCGGCGAGGCGCTGCGCATGGCCACCCTGGGCGGCGCCACCGCACTCGGACTGCAGGCCGTGTGCGGTTCTCTCGAGGCCGGCAAGGCCGCGGACCTCACGTGCGTCGATCTCGGCACGCTCGAGTGCCGCGCTGCGCAGAGCATCGAGGATGCGCTGCTGCACGGGGCCACGCGCGCCCAGGTGAGTGATGTGTGGACCGGCGGGCGCTGCGCGGTGAGCGAGGGACGCCTGCTCGCCTTCGATGAAGAGGAGATCGCGGCACTGCCGGCGCGCTGGGCGCAGCGCCTGAAACTGGAGGACGCAGCATGAGTGCACCGCAGGCAACCCGGGGCAACGCGGACCAGGCCGAGGTGGCCAAGTTCGACGCCAGCGCCAGCGGCTTCTGGGATCCGCAGGGGGAGTTCCGGCCACTGCACCTGATGAACCCGGTGCGCCTCGCCTTCATCAGCGCACGCGCCCCCCTCACCGGACGGCGCGTGCTGGATGTCGGCTGCGGCGGCGGCCTGCTGGCCGAGGCGCTCGCCGGCGCCGGTGCCAGCGTCACCGCCATCGACCTGGCACCCGGGATGATCGAGGTCGCCCGCCTGCACGCCAGCGCGGGGCAGCTGGCCATCGACTACCGCATCGCCGCGGCCGAGGAACTCGCCGCGGCGCACCGTGAGGGATTTGACGTGGTCACCTGCATGGAGATGCTCGAGCACGTGCCCGAGCCTGCGGCGATGATGGCGACCTTGAGCCAGCTGCTGCGCCCGGGCGGGGACCTGTTCGTCTCGACGCTCAACCGTAACCTGCGCAGCTTCCTCACCGCGATCGTCGGCGGCGAATACCTGCTGAGACTCATTCCACGCGGCACGCACGAATACGAGCGCCTGATCCGACCGGCGGAGCTGGCGCGCTGGGCCCGTGCCGCCGGCTTGACCCTCAATGACCTGTCCGGCATCGAACTGAACCCCTTTACCAGCCGGGTCACCCTGAACCGTGACGTCGGCGTGAACTACCTCGCACACTTCAGCCGGTGAGTGCCTCCCTCATCTACATCCTCGCCACCGCGGCACTGCTCACCGGCGCGCTGCTCGGCGCACTCATCAGCCACATCCGCGGCGCGCAGCGCATCGCGGCGCTGCGCGTGCAGCTCACCGAGGCGCAGATGCGCCTGGAGTCCACTACCGCGCGCGAGGCCGAACGCATCGGGCAGCTGGAGCACTCCGAGGCACGCCTGCGCGCCGCCTTCGACTCCGTGGCCGCCGAGACCCTGCGCAGCAACAGCGAGATGTTCCTGCGCATGGCGCGCGAGGCACTGGGGCGCGACCAGGTGATCGCCTCGGGCGCGCTCAAGGAGCGCGAGGTCGCCATCCAGCAGCTGGTCGAGCCACTGCGCCTGGCGCTCGAGCGCACCGAGGCGCAGGTGCAGTCACTCGAGCGCGAGCGGCGCGAGGCCTTTACCAGCCTGCGCACGCAGATCGAGACTCTGGCCGGCGGCTCCGCGCAGCTGCAGCGCGAGACGCGCAACCTGGTGAGTGCGCTGCGCCGCCCGGAGGTGCGCGGCCGCTGGGGCGAGCTGACGCTGCGCCGCCTGGTGGAGCTGGCGGGCCTCAGCGAACACTGCGACTTCACCGAGCAGCTGCACGTGCCCGGCGAGGAAGGCTCCCTGCGCCCGGACCTGGTCGTGCACATGCCCGACTCGCGCGACCTGGTGATCGATGCGAAGACCCCGCTGGATGGCTACCTCGCGGCGATCGACGCCCAGACCGACGAGGAGCGCGCACTGGGGTTGCGCAGGCACGCCCAGCAGGTGGATACGCGCGTGCGCGAGCTGGCCTCCAAGGGCTACTGGATGCAGTTCGAGCGCAGCCCGGAGTTTGCGGTGCTGTTTCTGCCCGGGGACCAGTTTCTCTCGGCGGCGCTGGCCGAGCGGCCCGAGCTGCTGGAGAACGCCCTCGGACAGAGCGTGATCATCGCCACGCCGTCGACCCTCATCGCGCTGCTCAAGGCAGTCGCCTACGGCTGGCGCCAGTCAGCCGTGGCGCACAACGCCGCCCAGATCCGCGATCTTGGCCAGGAATTGGCCCGCCGCCTGGGGACCTTTACCGCACACCTGGGCACGATGGGCAAGCGCCTGGGCGCAGCGGTGGAGGCGTACAACGCGGCCGTCGGCTCGCTCGAGCGCAGCGTCATGGTGCCGGCGCGCAAGTTCCAGGAACTCGGCGTCACCTCGGAACAACCCGCGGATGCCCTGGAGCCGGTAACCCACCTGGTGCGAAGCCTGAGTGGGCCATCTGCTGCAGAGCCTGCGCAGGCCCCCGGCTCCGCGGCCGTCCCCGACCCGGCGATCAGCTCCCCCGGCAATGTCCGCAAGGCCTGACCTCGGACCCACCCGGGCACTGGTCTGGCTGTACTCCCGCGACCCGCAGCGCCCGGTACTGGCCGCCCTGACCGGGATCGAGGCCGAGATCGGCGCCAGCCTTGCCCCGGGCCTTGAGCACGCGGTCGCGCACGCACGGTTGGCCTGGTGGGGCGAGGAGTGCCGGCGCGCGGCCACCGGCGCCGGCGAGCATCCGCTGACGCAGCAGCTGCAGGGGCTGTTCAGCGGCGCCCACCGCAGCGCACTGCGGGGGCTGGGTGGCTTCGTGGATGCTGCGACCTGGGACTTGGCGAACGCGACCTTCCAGACGCGGCGCGAACTGGCCGCCTACTGCGAGCGCTGGAGCGCCGCATTGGTGGAGCCGTGGGCGGCCTTCGCCCTCGGCCAGGACGCACCAAGGGAAGTGCGCGCCCTGGGCAGCGCACTGCGCGAGCTGGAGCTGCTGTGTGCCCTGTGCAAGGATGCGCGCGCCGGGCGCGTACGCCTTGCGCTCGCGGAGCTGGACGCGGCCGGCGTCGCCCCGGAACAGCTCGCACAGCTGCCCTGGAGCGGCGCGCTCGGCGCTCTGGTGCACGCTCAACATCAGCGGGCCCGTGCTGCACTGGCGCTCAGCGCCAACGCGCTGCCGGTGCGCGAGCAGCCGTCCCTGCGCGCGCTGCTGGTATGGGCAGCGCTCGCCCGCGAACACTCGCTGCGCGCCGTCGCCGCCTTGCCTCAAAGCACGCTCACGGGCGACCATCACGCCCCGCTGGATGGCTGGCGCGCCTGGCGCGCGGCCCGGCGGGCGGACTCCGGGCGCTTCGTGCTGCCCGCCGACTGACTTTTCGGGAGGGCACTCTTGGATACCGCGTTCGATCCGCGCCGCCATAACCCGGCGCCCGGTGAGCTCAAGGGGCGCGTCATCGCGATCACCGGCGCCGGCGAGGGCATCGGCCGCGCGGTCGCGCTCGCCTGCGCGGCCCACCAGGCGCAGGTGATCCTGATCGGGCGCAAGGTCGAGAAGCTCGAGGCCGTGCACGCGCAGATCCAGGCGCAGGGCGCACCGGAGGCCACGATCGCGCCGCTGGATCTTGAGAAGGCCGTGGCGCGCGACTACGACCAGCTCGCCGATGCGCTGCAGGAGCGCTACGGGCGACTGGACGGGCTGCTGCACAACGCCGGCCTGCTGGGCACGCTTGCCCCGATCGAGCACTACGACGTGCCGACCTGGTGCCGCGTGATGCACGTGAACGTCACCGCCGCCTTTGCGCTGACGCAGGTGCTGATCCCCTCGCTGAAGAAGTCCGCGGATGCCGCCGTGCTCTTCACGAGCAGCTCGGTGGGCAGGGTGGGACGGGCGTACTGGGGTGCCTATGCGGTCTCGAAGTTCGCCGTCGAGGGCCTGGCGCAGGTGCTGTCGGAGGAGCTCGAGGGCATCAGCCACGTGCGTGTCAATGCGCTGAACCCGGGGCGGGCGCGCACCGCGATGCGCCGCCAGGCCTACCCGGCCGAGGACCTGGAGACCGTGCCGCTTCCGGAGAGCCTCACCGGCCCCTACATCGCACTCCTCGGTCCTGCCAGTCAGGGGGTGAGCGGGCGCTCCTTCGATGCCCAGCCCTCGCCTGCGGCCTCGGCCGCGGGTGCCAGGAGCGCGTCCAGCTCCTCCTGAGTCAGCTCGCGGAACTGGCTGCGCCCGAGGGTGCGTTCCAGTGCCAAAGGTCCCAGGCGCACGCGCTGCACGCGGCTGACGAGGGCACCCTGGCGCTCGAACAGCTGCCGCACCTGCTTGCCGCTCGCACCACGCGCCACCAGCGTGTACCAGCGGTTGGCCGCCTCACCGCCGGCCCCGTCGCAGCGCTCGACCGCCAGGTGCTCGCCGCTGTCGAGTTCGCCGCCGAGGATGCTCGCCGCGTTGGCCTCGGTGAGCTCCCCGCGCACGCGCACACCGAACTCGCTGCTGAGGGTGTGCACCAGGCGCTGCAGGCGCTCGGCCAGTGCCCCGTCGGAAGTGACCAGCTCCAGGCCGCCATCGACCCGTGGCATGGGACTCACACTGATGAAGCGCCGGCCGGCGCGCCTGGGCAGGCGCTCGAGCAGCCCCTGGCGCGGCAGGCGCGCATCCGCACTCACGCTGCCCGCATCCGGCGTGCGCAGGGGCTCCCCGGGAGAGCGGTGGCAGATGAAGACGCGCGCGGCCGGGATTTGGGAGTGCTGGGTGCGCACCAGGCGCCCGTCCAGGCGCACCTGGTCGCTGGCACTGACTTTCATCCCCAGCGTCGCCGGCTCCGAGTTGACGGTCAGGCGACCGGCGCGGATCCAGTCCTCGGCCTCGCGCCGGGAGGCGAGCCCGGCGCGCGCCAGCACCTTCTGCAGCCGTTCAGCTTCCCCGGCCGGGCGCGGCCGCGCGGCCGGCGCGCCGCCCCGCCGATCGCGCCCGCGCGCAGGGGCGCGCGCCATCAGCTGTCCAGGTCGGCAGGTCCGGCGACCAGCTCGCGCGTGGCACCGGCTTCCGCGGAGTACCCCTGGTCATCGGCACCCTCCTCGGCATCGCCGCCATCGGCAGAGGCGGTGCTCTCGGGCAGGACCTCGAGGGCCTCGGCCGCGCGCTCCCCGGGGGGCAGGTCCAGCTGCAGGTGCACGTCCGGCATCGCCTGCAGCTCCGCCAGCGGCGGCAGGTCGTCCAGGTATTTCAGGCCGAAATAGTCGAGAAACTCGCGGGTGGTCCCCAGCAGCTCCGGGTGGCCCGGCACGTCGCGGTGACCGACCACGCGCACCCAGTTGCGCTCGATCACCGTGCGGATGATGTTGGGATTGACGGCGACCCCGCGCACCGCCTCGATCTCCGCGCGGGTAATGGGCTGGCGGTAGGCGATCAGCGCGAGCGTCTCGAGCAGCGCACGCGAGTAGCGCGCGGCACGCTCCGGCCACAGGCGCGAGATCTCCGCGGCGAGCTCGCGGCGCACCTGGATGCGGAAGCCGCTCGCGGTCTCCTTCAGTTCGATGCCGCGGCCTTCGTACTCGGCGGCCAGCGCATCGAGCGCGGCGTGCAGCTGCGCGGGACTCGGTCGCACGCCCTCCTCGAACAGCCGCAACAGCTCGCTCGCCGGCAGCGGGTTCCCGGCCGCCAGCAGCGCCGCCTCGAGCACGTTCCTCACGTACGACTCACTCATTGCAGTTCCTCATCATCAGGGCGCGCCGCGCCGGCGCCGTCCGCGGCCTCCTCGGCGAGGCCCGCGCCGGTATTGTCGCTCACTATGCGCAACGCCGGGGCGGGATTGGCGGAGCGCACGTGCAGCGGTGCATAGGCCTCGGCCTGCACGATGTCGATGAGGCCCTCGCGCATCAGCTCCAGGATCGCGACGAAGGTCACCGTCACTCCCATGCGCCCCTCCTCGGGGCGGAACAGCTGGGCGAACGGCAGGAAGGACTCCCCGCCCAGGCGCGCCAGGATGTCACTCATGCGCTCGCCCACCGACAGGCGCTCGCGCTGCACGTGGTGGTGGGCGAACATCTGCGCGCGCACGACCACGTCCTTGAAGGCAACCAGCATCTCCTGCAGCGTGATGGTGGGCAGCGGGCGCACCACCTGGCGCTCCTTCAGCGGCGCCTCGACCGCCCAGACGTCCCGCTCCAGCCGCGGCAGCGAGTCGATACCCTCGGCCGCGCGCTTGAAGCGCTCGTACTCCTGCAGGCGCCGCACCAGTTCCGCGCGCGGATCCAGTTCCGAGTCCTCGTCGAGCTTCGGTCGCGGCAGCAGCATGCGCGACTTGATCTCGGCCAGCGTCGCGGCCATCACCAGGTACTCCCCGGCCAGCTCCAGCTGCAGATCCTGCATCAGCTCGATGTACTGCATGTACTGGCGCGTGATCTCGGCCAGCGGGATATCGAGGATGTCCAGGTTCTGGCGGCGGATCAGGTACAGCAGCAGGTCGAGCGGACCTTCGAAGGCCTCCAGGAACACTTCCAGCGCCTGCGGCGGGATGTACAGGTCGCGCGGCAACTCGGACACCGGTTCCCCATTGACCATCGCAAAGGGCATCTCGCCCTGCAGCGGCGCCGGCTCCGGCGGCATCGCGGCCGCGGGCGGCTTGGAGACGACGATCTTCAGGTCAGGCCTTGGCTTCATGTGTCCGTCCCCGCGGTCAGTCGATGCGCAGATGCATGGCGCGGCGCACCTCATCGAGCGTCTGCCGGGCCGCCTCGCGCGCCTTCTCGGCGCCCTCGGCGACGATGTTACGCACCAGGTCGGGGTTTTCCTCAAATTCCTGGGCCCGGCGGCGCATGCCGCCGATCTCCTCGACGATCTTCTCGATCAGGGGCTTCTTGCAGTCCAGGCAGCCGATGCCGGCCGTGCGGCAGCCCTCGCTGGCCCACCGGCGCGTGCTCTCGTCGGAATAGATCTTGTGCAGGTCCCACACCGGGCACTTCTCCGGATCCCCCGGATCGGTGCGGCGCACGCGCGCCGGATCGGTCTGCATGGCGCGCAGCTTGGCCACCACGGCATCCGGCTCCTCGCGCAGCCCGATGGTATTGCCGTAGGACTTGGACATCTTGCGCCCGTCCAGCCCCGGCACCTTCGGCGTCGCCGTCAGCAGCACCTGCGGTTCGGGCAGGATGGTGACGCCGGTGCCCTCCAGGAAGCCGAGCAGACGCTCGCGGTCGGCGACGGTGATGCGGTTGTTGCTCTGCACCAGCGCCTGGGCGCGCGCCAGGGACTCCGTGTCGCCGGCTTCCTGGAACTTGCGCCGCAGCTGCCGATAGGTGGTGGTGTTGCGCCCGCCGAGTTCCCTGACCGCCTTCTCCGCCTTGGCCTCGAAGTCCGGCTCGCGGCCGTACAGATGGTTGAAGCGCCGTGCGGTCTCGCGGGTGAGCTCCACGTGGGCCACCTGGTCCTCGCCGACCGGCACGAAAGCGGCACGGTAGATCAGGATGTCCGCGCTCTGCAGCAGCGGATAGCCGAGGAAGCCGTAGGTGGCGAGGTCCTTCTCCTTGAGCTGCTCCTGCTGGTCCTTGTAGCTCGGGACGCGCTCGAGCCACCCCAGCGGGGTGATCATGGACAGCAGCAGGTGCAATTCGGCGTGCTCGGGCACGTGCGACTGGATGAACAGCGTGGCCACGCCCGGATTGAGTCCCGCCGCCAGCCAGTCGATCAGCACCTCACGCACGTGCTCCTGCAGGCGCGAGGTGTCCTCGTAGCCGGTCGTGAGCATGTGCCAGTCGGCCACGAAGAAAAAGCACTCGTACTGGTACTGCAGCTCCACCCAGTTGCGCAGGGCGCCGTGGTAGTTGCCCAGGTGCAGCCGCCCGGTGGGCCGCATGCCCGAGAGCACGCGCCGCGCCGGGGCCGGGGAACTCACGTACCTCCCCGCAGCGCTGCGGGGCTGAGGTGGGCGTCTGGGAGTTGTGGGGGGGGCGCGCTGCGCCTCGGAAACGGCATGCTGGTCACAAGGTTAATTATAGCGCACGCCCCGTGATCGGCCCCAGCGCACCTTTGCCCTGGCGCACGATCAGCGGGGGCGTCACCGAGAGATCCACCACCGTGGTCGGCTCAATTCCGCAGTCACCGCCGTCGAGGATCGCATCCACCTCGTGCGCGAGGCGCTCCTGGATCTCGCGGCCCGAGGTCAGCGGCTGCAGGTCCCCGCCGATCAGCAGCGTCGAGCTCATGAGTGGCTCCTTGAGCTCCGCGAGCAGCAACTGTGGCACCGGATGCCCCGGGATGCGCACACCGATGGTGCGCCGTTTGGCATGCTGCAGGCGCCGCGGCGTCTCGCGCGTCGCCGGCAGCAGAAACGTGTAGGGCCCCGGCAGGCAGCTGCGCAGGATGCGGAACTGCCACGTTTCCAGGCGCGCGAAGCGCCCGACTTGCGCAAGATCCGCGCACACCAGCGTGAAGTGATGATGCTTGTCGGCCTTGCGGATGCGGCGCACGCGCTCCAGTGCGGCGCTGTCGCCCAGGTGCCATCCCAGGGCGTAGCACGAGTCGGTCGGGTAGGCGATGAGGCCCCCGCCGTGCACCACTTCGGCGGCCCGGCGGATCAGGCGCAGTTGCGGGTCAACCGGGTGCAACTCGAGGTATTCGGCCACGATTAGGCGGGCTTTCGCAGAAAAAGACGCTTCCGCGTGGAACTTACCCGCGGCGCGTGAGAATATACGCGGCCCCTTGCCGGGTACACCGTCGTCCCTTAGGACCGTCGCACCCCACCTCCCATGCAGGCTTTGACAGAATTTGCGCCGCTGCTGGCGTTCGGCGCGGCCTATTACCTGCGGGGGCTGTATGTGGCCACCGCGGTGCTGATGACGGCCATGCTCCTGCTGCTGGCCGTGGACTGGCTGCGCAACCGCCGTATCCCGAAGATGCACGCGCTCTCCACGGTGCTGGTGCTGATCTTCGGGGCCGCGACGCTGTTGCTGCACAACAAGCTTTTCATCCAGTGGAAGCCCACCGTGTTCTTCTGGCTCACCAGCCTCGCCTTCCTCGGCAGCTTCTGGATCGGCGAGCGCACCCTCACCGAGCGGCTGCTCGGGGCGGCCTTGGGCGACAAGCTGCGCGTGTCGGCCGCGCGCTGGCGCACGCTGAACTGGTGGTGGGTCGTGTTCTACGCCTTCCTCGGCGCGCTGAACGTTGCGGTCGTGGTGTATGCCAGCGAAAGAGCCTGGGTGGTCCTGAAGGTGGTCGACGTGGTGCTGGTGCTGGCGTTCGTCGTCGCCCAGGTCCTGTGGCTCTCGGGGCGCGAAGAGCCCGTAGAGGTACACCAGTGAGCTCAGGCGCACACCCGGGCGTGGCTGCGCAGCTGCGCAGTGCCGTGGAGCACGCGCTTGCGCCGACGCACCTTGAGATCATCGATGACAGCGCGGCGCACGCCGGGCACGCCGGGGCGCGCTCCGGCGGCCACTACCGCCTCACGGTCGTCTCCGCAGCCTTCGAAGGGTGCACGCAGCTGCAGCGGCACCGAATGGTCTACGCCGCCGTGGCGCCGCTGCTGGACGGCGCGGTACACGCCCTCAACATCGTCGCCCGCACCCCGGCCGAGAAGGCCTGAAACCTAAGGCGCAACCTTGCGAACCCTGCGCTGTCTGACCCCACGAGTGATCCCTTTCCCAACAACCGACATTGGCAACCACCGGAAGACCTCATGAACTACTCGCGCATCCTTGTCACGGCCACCGCGCTTGGCGCGCTCGCGGCCTGTCAGCCCAAGACCGCCGCCCCGACTGCCGCCGCGGACACCTCCCCCGCGGTCGCGACGGTCAACGGCAGCCCCATCACCCGGGACTTCTATGAGTTCTACATCAAGGGCATCACCGGCAAGAGCTCCGCGGACCTCACCGCGCAGCAGCGCACCGCCGCGCTGGACAACCTCATCCGCGGCAAGCTGACCGGCGAGGAGGCCCTCAAGGAAGGCCTCGACAAGAACGGTGACACGAGCTTCCTGCTCAACCTCACCCGCCTGAACGTGCTCGAGCAGGCCGTCTCGGACAAGTACCTGAAGGACCGCCAGCCGACCGATGCGGAGCTGCACACGGAGTACGACGCGCAGATCGGTGCCATGCCCAAGCTCGAATACCACGCGCGCAACATCGTGGTCTCGACCGAGGGCTTCGCCCAGAGCGTGATCGGCGAGCTCGAGAAGGGCGCGAAGTTCGAGGACGTCGCCAAGAAGGAGTCCATGGACCCGAGCGCCAAGACCAACGCCGGGGACCTGGGCTGGTTCACCCCGGACCGAATGCTGCCGGAGCTGTCGGCCGCGATCATCACCCTCAAGCCCGGCGAGTACACCCACAAGCCGCTCAAGAGCCAGTACGGCTGGCACGTGGTGCAGCTGATCGAGACGCGCGACCTGACACCGCCGCCGTTCGACCAGGTGAGGCAGCGCCTGGTGCAGGTGGTGCAGGCGAAGAAGTTCCGCGCCTACCAGGATGAGCTGATGCGTACGGCCAAGATCGAGAAGACCGAGCCGGCCGCCACTGCAGCACCGGCTGCCCCGGCCACGCCCGCCCCGGCGCCTGCGGCCGCGACTCCGCCGAAGAAGTAGGGCGTGAGGCACAGGAGCGTGGCGGCGCAGGTGCTGCGCCGCCACGCTCCTTCACCTCAGCTCTCCTCCAGCAGCTTCAGCAGCGCCGCCTCCTCCAGCACCGGGACCCCCAGTTCCTGCGCCTTGGCGAGCTTGGAGCCGGCCTCGCGCCCGGCGACCAGATAACTCGTCTTCTTCGATACGCTCGCGGCCACCTTGGCCCCGCGCGCGGTAAGGGCCTCCTGGGCCTGTTCCCGGGTCATGCTGTCCAGCGTCCCGGTCACGACGAAGGTGCGCCCCGCCAGGGGCTCCTGCGCGGCCTCACGCGCTGGCATCTCGGGCCACTGCACGCCGCGCTCCCGGAGAAGGCGGATGACCGCCAGGTGCTCCGGGGCGGCAAAGAAGGCGGCCACGTGCGCGGCCACGATCGGCCCGACGTCCGGAACCTGCTGGATGAGCTCGCTGCTGGCGGCGGCGAGTTTCTCGAGCGTCCCGAAGTGGCGTGCCAGCGAGAGCGCCGTGGCCTCCCCCACCTCGCGGATGCCCAGCCCGTACAGCAGCCGCGGCAGGGTGGTGCGCTTGCTCTTCTCGATCGCGGCCAGCAGGTTGGTCGCCGACTTCTCGCCCATGCGCTCCAGCTGCGTGAGCTGCTCCAGGGTGAGCGCGTACAGGTCGGCCGGGGACTTCACGCGCTCGTGCTCCACCAGCTGCTCGATGACCTTGTCCCCCATTCCCTCGATGTCCAGCGCACGGCGGCTGGCGAAATGCCGCAGCGCCTCCTGGCGCTGGGCGCGGCAGGTGAAGCCGCCGGTGCAGCGGGCCACCGCCTCCCCTTCCGCCCGCAGCACCTGCGAGTGGCACACCGGGCACACCTTGGGCAGCACCACCGGCCGCGCGCCCGGTGGCCGGCGCTCGGCGAGCACGCCCACAAGCTCCGGGATCACGTCCCCGGCACGACGCACGGTCACCGTGTCCCCGGCGCGCACGTCCTTGCGCTGGACCTCGTCGATGTTGTGCAGCGTGACGTTGCTCACCGTCACGCCGCCGACGAACACCGGCTCCAGGCGCGCCACGGGGGTCAGCGCCCCGGTGCGCCCCACCTGGAACTCGATGCCGCGCACCACGGTGAGCACTTCATCGGCGGGAAACTTGTGCGCGATCGCCCAGCGCGGTGCGCGCGAGACATACCCCACGCGGCCCTGGTCCGCGCGGCTGTCGAGTTTGTAGACGACGCCGTCGATCTGGTAGGGCAGCGCGCTGCGGCGCGCCCCGAGGTCCTGGTAGTAGGAGAAACAGCCCTCGATGCCATGCACGGCGCGCACCTCCGGGGAGACCGGCAGGCCGAGCGCACGCAGCAGCTCCAGCAGCTCCCACTGCCGCGATGGCAGCGGCAGCCCCTCCACCGCCCCGAGGCCATAGAAGAAGGCCGTCAGCGGGCGCGCGGCGGTGATGCGCGGGTCCAGCTGCCGCAGGCTGCCCGCGGCAGCGTTGCGCGGGTTGACGAATACCTTCTCGCCCCTGGCCTGCGCCGCCGCGTTCATGCGCGCGAAGCCTGCCAGCGGCATGAACACCTCCCCGCGGGCCTCGAACAGCGCCGGCGCCCGGCCGCGCAGCCGCTGCGGCACGGCGCGGATGGTGCGCACGTTGGCGGTCACGTCCTCGCCGGTCACCCCGTCGCCGCGCGTCGCGGCGCGCTCGAGCAGCCCGTCGCGGTAGATCACCGCGACCGCCAGGCCATCGAGCTTCGGCTCCGCGACATAGGTCAGATCGCCCGCGACGTCCAGGCGCTCGTGGATGCGGCGGTCAAAGGCGCGCACGTCATCGGCGGAGAAGGCATTGTCGAGCGAGAGCATCGGCAGGCTATGGCGCACCTCGCCGAAGGCGGCGCTGGGTGTGCCCGCGACCCGCTGCGTGGGGGAATCGGCGGTGACCAGGGTGGGGTCGGCGGCCTCGAGCGCGCGCAGTTCCTGCATCAGCCGGTCGTATTCAGCGTCCGGGACCGCAGGCTCGTCGAGGACGTAGTAGCGGTAGTCGTGCTGCGCGATCTGCGCGCGCAGCGCGGCTGCGCGCGCGGCAGCGCTGGAGGTCACAAGGTCGCCCCCGAACCGAGGCGCTCGCGCAGCAGCGCGATGCGCGAGGGCGTCAGCGGGCTGCCCTGCTCATCCTGCAGCACCCCGTGCAGGCGCTCGTTCAGGCTGCGCGCGGTGAACACCAGTTCATCGAAGGCCTGCGGCGGGGCCTTGGGGCCCGGCAGCACGGCAAACAACGACAGGCCACCGTAGTGCTGCGAGTCCATCGTGTCCGCATCGAAGGTACCCGGGCGCGTCAGGCTCGCGGCGCTGAGTACCGCGCGGTGCGACTCGTCGGGCTTGTGGAAGATGGCGAAGCGCCCGAGCACGAACCCTTCGGCCGCCAGCGCCTGGCGCAGCGAGCGCCCGGCAAAGCGCTCCGGCATCGGGGCGATCAGGCGCACGGCCACGATCTGGCGCTTGTCATCGGGGGGCCACTCGACCGTGGGGGCCGCCGGCGCCGGCAGCTCCGGCGACGCCTCGCGCGGCGCCGTCGCCGGCGCAGGTGCCGCTGCAGGCGGCGGTGCACTGGCCGCGCGCGCGCCGCTCTCGGGCTTGGGTACGTACTCGAAGGTTTCCTCCACAAGGGCGGGGGCCGGGGCAGGTGGGGCTGCGCGCGCCGCGCCGCTGAGCGCCGCCACCTCATCCGTCGGGGAGTCGCCGGCGGCTTCCTCATGCACACCCGCGTGCGCCCGCGCCGATCCGGCCTCCACGACCGGCAGTTCGTGCGGGGGCCCCGGCTCGCGCGCGCGCATGGTTGGCAGCGTGAGCGCCGGCTCGGAGCGCAGGTTCAGGCTGGCCTCGCCGCCGAGCTCGCGGGACGAGGCGCTGCGCTCGGCATTGGCGCTGCCGCTGGCCTGGCGCGGGCGGCGCCGCTCCCACCACACCAGCACCGCGTACAGCACCAGGCAGATGCCCAGCAGGATCCAGCGCAGCTCAGCAGTGCTCATGGGGTTTGCGCTTCAGACCGCCGCCAGCCGCACCGCTTCGTCGACGTCCACGGTCACCATGCGCGACACGCCAGGCTCGTGCATCGTGACGCCGATCAGCTGCGAGGCGAGCTCCATGGTGGTCTTGTTGTGGGTGATGAAGATGAACTGCACGCGTGAGGCCATCTCGCGCACGATGTCGCAGAAGCGCCCGACGTTGTGCTCATCGAGCGGCGCGTCCACCTCGTCGAGCAGGCAGAACGGGGCCGGGTTCAGGTCGAATATCGAAAATACCAGCGCGACCGCGGTGAGCGCTTTCTCCCCGCCCGACAGCAGGTGGATCGTGCTGTTCTTCTTGCCCGGTGGCCGCGCCATCACGGCCACGCCGGCGGTGAGCTTGTCCTCGCCCACCAGCTCCAGGTAGGCATGACCGCCGCCGAACAGGCGCGGAAACTTCTCGCGCAGCCCGGCATTGATGCGCTCGAAGGTATCCTCGAAGCGCGCCCGTGTCTCCTTGTCGATGCGCCGCATCGCATCCTCGAGCGTGGTCAGCGCCGAGTTGAGGTCGGCGAACTGCCGGTCAAGGTATTCCTTGCGCTCGGTGTGCTCGCTCAATTCGTCGATCGCCGCAAGATTCACCTGTCCGAGCTTCTCGATCTCGGTGCGCGCCTCGGTGAGCGAGCTCTCCCACGCGAGCACGCCGGCCTCGGCGGCAAGGCCTGCGAGCACGGTCGGCAGATCGGCGCGCGTCTCGGCGAACTGCTCGGCCAGCGCCGCGCGCCGCACGTGCGTCTCCTGGGCGGCCAGCCGGGCGACATCCATCGCCTCGCGTGCCGCGTGCACGCGCTGCTCGGCCGAGAGCCGCTGCTCATCGAGCGCGCGCAGCGCCCCCTCGGTGCTCTCCAGCGCCTCGCGCGCCACGGCCAGCTCAGCCTCGACGGTCAGCCGCAGCGCGAGAGTCTCGTTCAGGCGTGCCTGCGCCTGGATGATCGGTTCGTCACCGGAGGCCAGTTCCGCCTCCAGTTCGCCGCGCCGGCGCGTCAGCTGCGCGTGCTGCTCGTGCATGCGCCCCATGCCGACGGACACGGAACTCTCGGTCGAGCGGCGCGACTCCACGCGCACGTGCAGGTCGCGCGCGGCCAGCTGCGCCGCCTGCGCGGCGGCGCGGGCGGCCTGTAAGGCGCTGCGCCGCTCCTCGCGCTCGCCCACCAGCCCCTCGTGCCGGCTCTCCAGCTGTGCCAGCTGCGCCTGGGCGCGCGCCAGCTCCTCGCCTGCGCGCTGCAGCGCCTGCTGCGCGGCGGCGCGCTCGCGCGCCAGCTCGCCGGCGTCCTGCTGCAGGCGCTCGCCGCGCTGGTCCGACTCGGCCGCGCGGCGGCGCGCGGCCTGCAGTGCCGCCTCCAGATCCGCGTGCGCGCGGTGCGCGCCGGCCAGAGCGGCCTGCGTGGCCTCGCGTTCACCCTCGACCTGCGCGAGCACGGCGCGCGCGGCATTCAGTGCCGCCTCGGCCTGCCCCACGGCGGCGGCGGCGGTCCCGGCACCGGTGCGCAGTCCCTTCAGGCGCTGCTCGCGCTCGAGGACCCCGGCGCGCTGATCGGTGCCGCGGCTGACGCGCAGCCAGTCACGACCCACCCACTCGCCCTCGCGGGTAATCAGGGATTCCCCGGCGGCGAGCGCGCCGCGTGCCCGCAGGGCCTGCGCCAGGGAATCGGCCGTGCGCACGCTGCTCAGCGCCGTGACCGTCACCGCCGGCCCGCGCACGCGCGCAGCCAGCGAGGCCTGCGGCGCACCGGCGGTGCTGCTGCTGTCCTCCACCAGGGTGACTCGTCCGGTGGCCAGCTCCGCCAGCGAGCCGGCCACCGCGTCCAGCTCCTCGACGCACACCGCCTCGAGGTAGTCACCGAGCACGGTCTCCACCGCGCGCTCCCAGCCGTCCTCGACCTCCAGCAGCGTCGCCAGACGCGGGCGGGCGGCAAGTCCCGCCCCCTTGAGCCACTCGTGCGTCTGGCCGGCGTGATCGCTCAGTGCGGCCGCCTGCAGTGCCTCCAGCGAGGTCAGCTCCGCGCGCGCCGACTCGCGCTGGGCACGGCAGTGCTCGAGCTGCTGCTCGGCGGCCAGCTGTGCCGCACGCAGCGACTGCACACGCTCGTGCGCGCGCGCGAGGGTGGCGGCGAATTCCTCGCTGGCGGCGCGCGCCCGCGCCTCATCCTGCTCCAGCTGCGCGAGCGCACTGCCCGGGTGCGCCGCGCTCAGCGCCTCGTGCTCCTCGGCCAGGCGCTGCGCCTGGGCGCCGAGGCGGCGTTCCTGGTTCTCCAGCTGCTCGATGCGGGCGCTCTCCACGTGCGCGCTCTGCTCGGCCGCTCCGGTCGCGCGGGTGTGTGCCTCCCAGCGCTGCTGCGCGTCCTGCAGCGCGCTGTCGCTGGCCTCGAGCTCAGCGGCTGCGCGCGCCTCGGTCTGCTGCGCAGCCTCAAGCTGCGGCGTAAGCAGCGTCAGCTCGGCGCGCACCGCGGCAAGCTGCTGCTCGTCGCGGGCGATGTGCGAGGCGAGGTCGGCGAGCGTGGTGTGCGCCTGGGCAAGGTCCGCCCGCTGGCGCTCGCGCAGCTCGCGCGTGTGCTCGATCGACTGCTCCAGACGCGAGATGTCTGCGCCGACCTCGTAGTAGCGTCCCTGCACCGCCGAGAGCTGCTCGCTGCGCTCGGTGTGGATGGTGCGCTGCTTCTCGATGGCGGCTTCCGCGGAGCGCTGCTCGGCGAGTGCGGCCTGCATGGCGAGCTCGCGCTCGCGCACCGCCGCATCGTGCACCTCGGCGCCGCTGTCCAGGTCGCGCAGCCGCAGGGCGAGCAGCTCGGCCGTGAGGCGCCGCTCCTGCTCCTTCAGGCCCTGGTACTTGCGCGCGGTGGCCGCCTGGCGCTGCAGGTGGCGGATTTGCTTCTCGACCTCATCGACCACGTCCTGCAGGCGCTCGAGGTTCTCGCGCGTATCGCTGATGCGCGCCTCGGTCTCCTTGCGACGCTCCTTGTAGCGGGAGATGCCGGCGGCCTCCTCGACGAAGGCGCGCATGTCCTCGGCGCGCGCGTCGATGACGCGCGAGATCATGCCCTGCTCGATGATCGCGTAACTGCGCGAGCCCAGGCCGGTGCCGAGGAACAGGTTGGTGATGTCCTTGCGGCGGCAGCGGCCGCCGTTGATGAAATAGGCAGAGCTGCCGTCGCGCGAGACCTGGCGCTTCAGGGAGATCTCGGTGTAGCCGGCATAAGCGCCGCCGATCTTGCCGTCGGCATTGTCGAACACCAGCTCCACCGAGGCGCTGCCGACGGGCTTGCGGGCGGCCGAGCCGTTGAAGACTACGTCCGCCATGTTGTCCCCGCGCAGGTGCTTGGCGGACAGCTCGCCCATCACCCAGCGCACCGCGTCGATGACGTTTGACTTGCCGCAGCCGTTGGGGCCCACGACACCGGTGAGATTGCTGGGGAAGTTGATTTGGGTCGGATCGACGAAGGACTTGAAGCCAGCGAGCTTGATCTTGGTCAGCCGCATCTCTAATTTCTTCCGCCGTTTTTGCGCCCCAATGGATGGTGTAGTGTAGAGGAATATGCCGTCAGCGCCCACAACCGAGCTGGAGACTTTCCCGAACCCGCAGACCGATCGTGACTACACGATCCGCATGCAGATCCCCGAGTTCACCTGCCTGTGCCCGCGCACCGGCCAGCCGGATTTTGCGACGCTCGACCTCGAGTACGTGCCCGACCGGCTGTGCGTGGAGCTGAAGTCGCTGAAGCTGTACATCTGGTCATTCCGCGACCGTGGCGCCTTCCACGAGGCGGTGACCAACGAGATCGCCGTGCATCTGGAGCGCTGCATGCAGCCGCGCTTCCTGCGCCTGAGCGCCCGCTTCAACGTGCGCGGCGGCATCTATACCACCGTTGTCGCGGAGCGACGACAAAGCGGCTGGCAGCCCGCCCCGCCCGTCAGCCTGCCCTGAGAAAGCCTGCCGAATCAGCCCCGGGAACAGCTCGGCAGGGTGCGCGGCGACTGCCGCGGGAAGCATTGCGCACTGCGGCGGGCCCGGCGCTTGCCTAACGCCCCCAGGGGCTGCCGAGAACACCTGTACACCCTGAAGACCGCCGGTATAATCGCGCGTTCTTTAACGAGGCCGAGGCGGTTTTGAGGAGTGCAACAGATGCCGGCTAAGAAACCTGCGCCGAAGTCCGCAAAGGGCAAGAAGGCGCCAAGCCGGCCCGCGGCAAAGAAAGCAGTCGCGCGCAAGCCCGAGCCGGCGCGTGCCAAGCCTGCCGTCACGGCCGCGCCCGCCCGCAAGGCAGCCGCAGTGGCCACCCCCAAGAAGCTCGCCGCGCACCCGCAGCCGGCAGCACCGGCGGTAACCGCGCCCCCGGCCAAGAAGCCGGCCCGTAACAGCGGCGGCGTCATCGCCGCGATGGTGCCGAGCGCGAACCGCGCCGCCCACCCGCCGGTGGTCGCCGATGGCGAGGACCCGGAGGCCGGCGAGCCGCACAGTCTGCTGGCCGGCCCGCGCAACGTTCAGCCCTACATCGCCAAGCGTGGCGAGCAGTACATGAGCAAGGAGCAGCTCGGGCACTTCAGCACCATCCTCAACACCTGGAAGCGCGACCTCATGGTCGAGGTGGACCGCACGGTCACCCACATGAAGGACGAGGCGGCGAACTTCCCGGACCCGAATGACCGCGCGACGCAGGAGGAGGAGTTCAGCCTGGAGCTGCGCACCCGCGACCGCGAGCGCAAGCTCATTCGCAAGATCGACGAGGCGCTCAAGCGTATCGAGGACGGCACCTACGGCTACTGCCTCGAAACCGGCGAGGAGATCGGCATCAAGCGCCTCGAGGCGCGACCGGTGGCGACATTGAGCCTCGAGGCCCAGGAGCGCCGCGAGCGCCGCGAGCGCCAGTACGGCGATCGCGACGATCGCTACCGCTAGGCCGGCTTTCCCCGGGGCGCGCCCGGCGCGCGCTCCTTCCCCCTACGTCGGGCGCTTTGCGCCCTCGCCCACCGGCAGCCTGCACCTGGGCTCCCTGGTGGCAGCCCTCGGCAGCTACCTCGATGCCCGTGCCCACGGCGGCCGCTGGCTGGTGCGCATGGAGGACCTGGATACCCCGCGCGTGATCCCAGGCTGCGCCGCGCAGATGTTGCGCACCCTGGAGAACTTCGCGCTCACCTGGGACGGGCCGGTGGAATACCAGAGCCGGCACACGGAGGCCTACCACCACGCCCTGCAGCGGCTGCAGGCGCAGGGGGCAACCTTCGAATGCAGCTGCACGCGGGCGGAACGCCAGGGCGAGGGAGGTTACGCAGGTACCTGCCGCGCAGGACCCACGCGCCCGGGCCCGACGGCGACCCGCCTGCGCCTGGGCTGCGGCACCCTCGCCTTCGAGGACCGCATCCAGGGCAGCTGCCGCTTCGAGCTTGCCGAGCGCGGGGACGTCATCCTGCGCCGTCGCGACGGGGTGATTGCCTACCAGCTCGCCGTCGTGGTGGACGATGCCCGGCAGGGCATCACCGATGTCGTGCGGGGAGCGGACCTTCTGGACAGCACGCCCTGGCAAGCCACGCTGCAGGGCGCCCTTAACCTGGCGCCGATGCGCTATGCCCACCTGCCCCTGGTGACCGAGCCGACGGGCCTGAAGCTGGCCAAGTCCCGCCGTTCGGTGGCCCTGGATCCCGGGCAGGCCGGGCCGCAGCTGTTCCAGGCGCTCGGGCTGCTGCGGCAGTCGCCTCCTGCCGAGCTCAAGGCTGCGCCGGCAGCCGCGCTCGTCGGCTGGGCGAGCGGCCACTGGGACCTCGGCCCCCTGCAGGGCCTGGCGCAGGTGCAGCCAGCAGTCTGAGGAGTTGGAGTTGGGTTCGCCGTGGCGATGTAATAAGGTATGGCGTCAACGCCCTGCACTAAGGAAGGTGCAACAACCCAAGTGAGGGACGTATGAGCGAACCGCGCACTATAAAGAAGTATCCCAACAGGCGGTTATACGACACGGTCGAGAGCCGCTACATCACACTGGCGGACATCCGCCGCCTGGTGCTCGAGCGCATCGACTTCCTCGTCATCGACAAGAAGACGCAGACTGATATCACCCGCACCATCCTGCTGCAGGTCATCGCCGAGCAGGAGCACGGCGGGGAGTCGCTGATGAGCCGCGACTTCCTGTCGCAGGTGATCCGCTCCTACGGCGGGCCGACACGCGGAGTGATCGGCAACTACCTCGAACAGAGCCTGCGGCAGTTCGCGAGCCAGAACGGGCGCGGTCCGCAGGGCTGACCGCGCCTTCGCCGTGACGTGAAGCGTCCGCGGCCGATCAGGCCGCGTCGACGTCGCGCATCGAGAGGCGGATGCGCCCCTGGCGATCCACTTCCAGCACCTTCACGCGGATCACGTCGCCTTCCTTGAGCTTGTCGCTCACGCGCTCCACGCGGTCGTTGGAGATCTGCGAGATGTGCACCAGGCCGTCGCGCCCGGGGAGGATGGTGACGAAGGCGCCGAAGTCCATCAGGCGCGCCACCCGGCCCTCGTAGATCGAGCCGACTTCGACATCGGCGGTGATCAGCTCGATGCGTGCCTGCGCCTCGCGGCCGGCCAGGCCGCTGACCGAGGCGATCTTGACCGTGCCGTCGTTCTCGATGTCGATCGTGGTGCCGGTCTCCTCGGTGATCTGGCGGATGACCGCGCCACCCTTGCCGATGACGTCGCGGATCTTCTCCGGGTCGATCTTGAGGGTGATGATCGAGGGGGCCCACTCGGACATCTTCTCGCGCGGGGTGCGGATGACCTTGTTCATCTCGCCGAGGATGTGCAGGCGACCCGCACGCGCCTGGTCGAGAGCCACGCGCATGATCTCCGGCGTCACGCCCTCGACCTTGATGTCCATCTGCAGCGCGGTCACCCCGTCAGCGGTGCCGGCCACCTTGAAGTCCATGTCGCCCAGGTGGTCCTCGTCACCGAGGATGTCGGTGAGGACCTTGTAGCGGCCGCCCTCGAGCACCAGCCCCATCGCCACGCCCGCCACCGGCGCCTTGATCGGCACGCCGGCGTCCATGAGCGCCAGCGAGGTGCCGCACACGCTCGCCATGGAGCTCGAGCCGTTGGACTCGAGGATCTCCGAGACCACGCGGATCACGTACGGGAAGGTGGTCATATCGGGCATTACGGCCTTCACGCCGCGGCGCGCGAGGTTGCCGTGACCGATCTCGCGGCGCTTCGGCGAACCCATCATGCCGGTCTCACCGACCGAGAACGGGGGAAAGTTGTAGTGCAGCATGAACGGCTCGCGGCGCTCGCCCTCGAGCGCATCGATGATCTGCGCATCGCGGGTGGTGCCGAGGGTCGTCACGACCAAGGCCTGCGTCTCGCCGCGGGTGAACAGCGCCGAGCCGTGGGTGCGGGCAAGCACGCCCACCTTGACGTTGATCGGGCGCACCGTCACGGTGTCGCGGCCGTCGATGCGCGGCTCGCCGTTCAAGATGCGCTGCCGGACGATCTTGCTCTCGAGCTTGAAGAAGGCGTCCTCGACATCCTCGGCGGTGAACTTCGCAGGGTCGCCGGCGGTCGAGCGCAGCGACCGCGGCCTTCTTGATCTCCGACAGCTTCGCGTGGCGGGCCATCTTCTCGGTGAGATTGTAGGCCTGCGAGACGGCAGCTTCCGCCTGGCTGCCAAGCGCCTTGGTGAGCTCGGCATTCTCGGTAGCGGGGGTCCAGGTCCAGCGCGGCTTGCCGGCCTCGGTGACCAGTTCCTTGATGGCGCGGATGGCGGTCTGCATCTGCTGATGGCCGAACACGACCGCGCCGAGCATCACTTCCTCGGACAGGCCCGAGGCCTCCGACTCCACCATCAGCACCGCATGCTCGGTGCCGGCGACGACCAGGTGCAGCTTCGAATCGGCGAGCGCCTTGGCGGTCGGGTTGAGGATGTAGGCGCCGTCCTTGTAGCCGACGCGCGCAGCACCAATCGGCCCATTGAACGGCAGGCCCGAGAGGCACACGGCGGCCGAGGCGCCGATCAGCGAGGGGATGTCCGCATCGATCTCCGGATCGAGCGAGATGACGGTGGCCACCACCTGCACGTCGTTGTAGAAGCCATCCGGGAACAGCGGGCGGATCGGGCGGTCGATCAGGCGCGAGGTGAGGGTCTCCTTCTCCGTCGGCCGGCCCTCGCGCTTGAAGAACCCGCCCGGGATGCGCCCGGCGGCGTAGGTCTTCTCGATGTAATTCACCGTGAGCGGGAAGAAGTCCCGGCCCGGGGTGGCGGTCGACTTGGCGCAGGCGGTGACGAGCACGACGGTCTCGCCCATGGAGACGCGCACCGCGCCTTCTGCCTGGCGGGCCATCTCGCCCGTCTCGATCGTTACTGAATGCTCACCGTACGGAAATGTCTTGCTGACGACGCTCAATGGTCAATCCTCGGAAAAATGTTTTGGAAGGGGCGAAAACACAAAGGCCGCGCGTCGGTGACGGCGGCCTGTTGGGTTCTCAGCGGCGAAGGCCCAGGCGCTCGACGACTTCCTGGTACTTCTCAGGCGCGGTGGCCTTCAGATAGTCCAGGAGCTTGCGGCGCTGGTTGACGAGCTTCACCAGTCCGCGGCGCGAGGAGTGATCGCCCTTGTGGGCACTGAAGTGCTCACCGAGTCCGTTGATGCGTTCGGAGAGCAGGGCGACCTGGACTTCCGGGGAACCGGTGTCCGCAGGTCCGCGGCGGAATTTTGCGAGGATCTCGCCTGTTTTCTCGCTGGATAGAGCCATTGCGCGATAGTCCTAACTACTTGTCTTAAGGGCCTTTTGGTAAGCCGCCAATTCTACCCGGCGGCGCCACCGTTCGACAAGCTCCGGGGAGGCCGGCGATGACCGCCGCCGCGGGTAAACCCGCACCCACGCCAGCCCGCCGGCCGCACCCGCGTTGCAGCTCCCCGCCCCGGACGCCTAATCTGCCGTCCCACCGCCCCGGGTGAGCTTAAGTTCCGCCATGTATTTCCTGACGACACGCCCGATCTGGCTGCTGTGCCTGATGGCACTGCTGCTGACCGCTCTGGCCATGTGCGGCCCGTTCCTGGTGCGCCGCCACGTCAGCCTCGAGCGTCTGACCACGAACAACGAAGTCGCCGGCTTCAAGTTCGCCACTCTGGGGGTGCTGTACGCGGTGCTGCTCGCCTTCGCGGTGATCGTCGTCTGGGAGCGCTTCCACGACGCCGAGCATGCCGTCGCGGCCGAAGCGGGCGCCGCCGCCACGCTCTACCGCCTCTGCCTCGGGATGGGCGGGCCAGGCCAGGCGCTCGGCCGCCAGCTCGATGAGTACCTGGACGTGGAAGCCGCGCGTGACTGGCCGGAGATGCAGCAGGGTCGCGGCAGTCAGGCCGGCACCGATGCCCTCACCCGCCTCTACCAGAGCGCCCTCACCTACCAGCCGGCGGACCTGCGTGGCGAGGCCATCGAGGAGGAGCTGCTGCGCCAGCTCGGACTGCTCACCCAGGCCCGGCGCGACCGGCTGGTCATGGCCGCCGGCGCGGTGCCGGGGGTGGTGTGGCTGGTGCTGTTCGTCGGCGCGGTTTTGACGGTCACCTTCACGTTCTTCTTCGGCACGGTCAACGTACGCAACCAGTCGGTGATGACCGGCGCGCTGGCGCTATTGATCTTCGCGGTGCTGCTGGTCGCGGTGGCCATCGACCGGCCCTTCGCCGGCCAGGTGAGGATCTCCCCGGAGGCCTTGATGCAGGTGCGCGAGCACTTTCAGGGGCGCTGAAGGCGGGCTAGGTGCGTGCGGTGCGCATGAGCCGGCGCGGCTCCAGGCCGCCTGAGCCATCCCGTTCCCCGAGGCCGATGAACACCCCGGCGGGGTCGTAGAGACGCACCCGTGCAGCGGTCGCGCCGGCGCCGGCAAATACCCGCTGCCCCATGAGGATCCGCCCGGCATCGATGGCGCTCAAGGTGACCGCGGGCAGGTGCTGCAGCGGAGCATCCGCAGGCAGCAGCACCGGCGGCTGTCCGCGCGCGCAGCTCGCCTGCAGCGCCGCCAGCGAGTGCATCGGTTGTGCGGCGAATGGCTCGACCCACAGCCGCCGCAGCGCGCTCACGTGCGCCACCGTGCCCAGCGCGGCGGCCAGATCCTCGGCCAGCACGCGCACGTAGGTGCCCTTGGAACACACCGCCTCGATCTCCAGGCTGTCGGGGGTGAGTGCGCACAACTGCAGGCGCACCAGCTCCACCGTGCGCGCTGCGCGTGGCACGCTGATGCCGGCACGGGCGAGCTTATAGAGCGGCTGCCCGCCCTGCTTGAGGGCGGAATACATCGGTGGCACCTGCTGCTGCGTGCCCTGAAAGCCGGCGAGCACGGCAGCCACGCCCGCCGGCGACAGCGGCGGCACGGGCGCGGTGCGCGTGAGCGCGCCTTCCGCATCCCCGGTGCTGGTGGCAGTTCCCAGCGCCATCGTGAAGCGGTAGCACTTGCGGCCGGCGAGGATGTCACCGGCGATCTTGGTCGCCTCGCCGAGGCAGATCGGCAGCATCCCGGTCGCCAGCGGATCGAGACTGCCGACGTGCCCGGCCTTCTCGCGATCGAACAGGGAGCGCACGCGCTGCAGCGCGGCATTGGAGGACAGCCCGAGCGGCTTGTCGAGCAAAAGGACGCCGCTGTGCATCGGCGCGCGGCGCGGCGGCTAGCCGCGCGGCTCGTGGCCGTCGGCATCGACGGCCTGGTCGGGGACAGCGCCCGGCTCCGCGAGGGCGTGGGCACGGTCCCCCGCCACGGCCTTCTCGATCAGCCCGGTCAGGTGCGCAGCACCCTCCACGGTATCGTCGTAGAGGAACTCCAGGCGCGGGGCGTGTCGCAGCCCCAGGCGGCGGCCGAGCTCACCACGCAGGAAGCCCCCGGCATGCGTGAGCCCCACGCGCACCTGCTCGGGCGGGTTGGTCGAGGCGAACGGGGTGAAGAAGATCTTCGCCGCGCTCTTGTCCTTGAGCATCGTCACCGCGGTGATGGTGACGTTGCCGACCCGCGGGTCCTTCACCTCGCGCGCGATGAGGGCCGAGAGTACCCGCTGGATCTCCGACTCGATGCGTTGATTGCGCGACTGGGCCATTACTGCAGGGTTCTTGCCACCTCGACGCGCGAGTAGCACTCGATCTGGTCACCGGCGCGCACGTCCTGGTAGTTCTTCACGCCAATGCCGCACTCGGTGCCGGCGCGCACCTCGCTGGCCTCATCCTTGAAGCGGCGCAGCGATTCCAGCGCCCCTTCGAAGATCACCACGCTGTCGCGCAGCACGCGGATCGGGTTGTTGCGCTTGACCACGCCCTCGGTGACGAGGCACCCGGCGACCACGCCGAACTTGCTGGAGCGGAACACCTCACGCACCTGGGCCACGCCGAGGATCGTCTCCTTGATCTCCGGCTTGAGCATGCCCGAGAGCATCTGCTTCACATCGTCGATCGCCTCGTAAATGATGCTGTAGTAGCGCACCTCGACACCGGTTTCCTTGATCGCCTCACGAGCCCCGGAATCGGCGCGCACGTTGAAGCCGATGATCAGCGCACCGGAGGCCCCGGCGAGCTGCACGTCCGAGGCGGTGATACCCCCGAGTCCGGTGGCGATCATCTTCACCTGCACCTCATCGGTGGACAGCTTGTTGAGCGACTCGCGCAGCGCCTCGGCGCTGCCCTGGACGTCGGCCTTGAGCAGCACCGCGACGATGCCCGCCTTGGCATCGCCGAGCTGCGAGAACGCATCCTCGCCCCGGGCGCTCTGGCGCGCCAGCTTGTTGTCGCGGGTCTTGTCCTGGCGGTGTTCGGCCACCTCGCGTGCCTTGCGCTCGCTCTCCACGGCCAGCAGCTCATCGCCGGCATTGGGTGCCGCGGACAGACCGAGCACCACGACCGGCACCGACGGCGGGGCCTCCTGCACCGCGCGGCCGCTCTCGTCGAACATGGCGCGCACCCGGCCGAATTCGCCACCGGCGATGATCGGGTCACCCACGTGCAGCGTGCCGCGCTTGACCAGCACGGTGGCCACCGCGCCGCGGCCCTTCTCCACGCTCGACTCGATCACCACCCCGGAGGCGAGTCCGGCGCGCGGCGCACGCAGCTCGAGCACCTCGGACTGCAGCAGGATCGCATCCAGCAGCGCATCGATGCCCTGGCCGGTACGCGCCGAGACTGGCACGAAGATGTTCTGGCCGCCCCACTCCTCGGAGATGACCTCGTGCTTGGACAGCTCGGTGCGCACGCGCTCCTGGTCCGCATCGCCCTTGTCGATCTTGTTCACCGCGACCACGATCGGCACGCCGGCTGCGCGCGCGTGCTGGATCGCCTCGATGGTCTGCGGCATGACGCCGTCATCGGCGGCCACCACCAGCACCACGATGTCGGTGGCGCGCGCGCCGCGCGCGCGCATGGCGGTGAAGGCCGCATGGCCCGGGGTGTCCAGGAAGGTGATGACGCCCTTGTCGGTGGTCACGTGGTAGGCGCCGATGTGCTGCGTGATGCCACCGGCCTCGCCAGCGGCCACCTTGGTGCGGCGGATGTAGTCCAGCAGCGAGGTCTTGCCGTGGTCGACGTGGCCCATGACGGTGACGACCGGGGGCCGCGGCTCGCCCTCATCGGGCTTGGCGGCCGGCACACCCTGCAGGTCCTGCTCAATCTGGTTCTCGTTGACCGTCTTGGCCGTGTGGCCCATCTCCTCGACCACCAGCACCGCGGTGTCCTGGTCGATCGGCTGGTTGATGGTGGCCATCACGCCCATGTTCATGAGCACCTTGATGACCTCGGTTGCCTTGACGGCCATGCGCTGCGCCAGCTCCGCCACGGTGATGGTCTCGCCGATGGCCACCTCGCGCACCACCGGCGCGGTGGGCATCTCGAAGGCGTGACGGCCATCGGGTGCGGACTGGGTCGGGCGCGCCTTGACACGCCGCTTCTTCTTGTAGCGCGAGCTGACATCGCCGGCGACGTGCAGTTCCTGGCGTCCGTAGCGGGTGCCCTTGTCATCGGCGGCAGGCGCCGGGACGGCGCGCACGGGAGCGGCCGCGGCGGCCGGGACGGCACGCTCGCGCTCGCCGGAGCGGCGGTCGTGTTCCTCGCGCTCGCGGGTGCGGCGCGCCTCATCGTCACGGCCACGCTGCTCGGCGGCGCGGCGCGACTCCTCCTGGGCGCGGCGGTTGGTTTCCTCTTCCTCGATGCGGCGGCGATTCTCGAGCTCCACGCGCTCGCGCTCGCGGCGCTCGGCTTCGGCCTTCTCGGTGACCGCGCGCACGGCCTCCTCCGCCTCGCGCTTGCGGCTGTCGGCCTCGTCCTGCTGCGCGCGCGCCTGCTCCTCGAGCACGTCGCGCTTGATGTAGGTGGCCTTGCGGCGCACCTCGACGTTGACCGTGCGCGCGCGGCCCTGGGTGCTGGCCAGCTTCAGCTCGCTCTGGGTCTTGCGCTTGAGGGTGATCTTGCGCGGTGCGCCGTCGCCACCGGCATCGTCGCTGCCATGGCTGCGGCGCAGGTGCGTCAGCAGCTCGAGCTTCGCATCATCGCTGATGCGCGCGTCGGGTCCCTCGACCTTGATGCCCGCCTGGTCCAGCTGCACGAGCAGCCGGTCGACCGGTACCTTGAGCACCTCGGCAAACTGGGAAACGGTTACTTCGGCCATACGCTTGAATCCTCGTCCCGTTTCAGTCAGTTACCCGGCTCGAACCACGGGGCGCGAGCGGTCATGATCAACGCTGCGGCCTTCTCGGCCGCCAGTCCCTCGATGTCGGAGATCTCATCCACGGACTGCTCGGCCAGGTCCTCGCGGGTGCGCACGCCGCGGCGGGCGAGTGCGAGCGCCAGGTCCGGGCTCATGCCCTCCAGCAACAGCAGGTCATCCGCCGGCATCGACTGGTCGAGGGTCTCCTCGCTGGCAATCGCCTGCGTGAGCAGCATGTCGCGGGCGCGGTTGCGCAGCTCCTTGACCATGTCGGCGTCGAATTCCTCGATGGCGGCCAATTCTGCGGTTGGCACGTAGGCGATTTCCTCGATGGTCGAGAAGCCCTCCTGCGCCAGGATGGTCGCCACATCCTCATCGACATCCAGCTGCTTCATGAAGTTCTGCACCAGGTCCTTCGCCTCGGCCTCGGTCTTGGCCTCGGCATCGGACTCGGTCATGACGTTCAGGTCCCAGCCGGTGAGCTGGCTGGCGAGGCGGATGTTCTGGCCGCCGCGGCCGATGGCCTGGGACAGCTTGTCCTCGGCGACCGCGATGTCCATGCTGTGTGCGTCCTCGTCGACCACGATCGACATCACTTCCGCCGGCGACATGGCGTTGATCACGAACTGCGCCGGGTTTTCCACGTAGGGAATGATGTCCACGCGCTCCCCGGCGATCTCGTTGGAGACCGCCTGCACGCGCGAGCCGCGCATGCCGACGCAGGCCCCGACCGGATCGATGCGCGGATCGTTGCTCTTGACCGCGATCTTGGCGCGCACGCCGGCATCGCGCGCGGCGCCCAGGATCTGGATCAGGCCCTGGCCCACCTCCGGCACCTCGAGCTTGAACAACTCGATCAGGAACTCAGGAGCGGTGCGCGTGAGGAACAGCTGCGGGCCGCGCGGCTCGGAGCGCACCTCCTTGAGGAAGGCCTTGATGCGGTCCTGCGGCTTGGCCTGCTCGCGCGGGATCATGTCGGTGCGCGGCACGAAGCCTTCGGCATTGCTGCCGAGGTCGATGTAGATGCCGTTGCGGTCCACGCGCTTGACCACCCCGCTGACCAGGGTGCCGACGCGCTCCTGATAGGCGTCCACCACCTGGGCACGCTCGGCCTCGCGCACCTTCTGCACGATCACCTGCTTGGCCTGCTGGGCGGCAATGCGGCCGAAGATCACCGACTCGATCGGCTCCTCGACGAAGCCGTCGACGACCGCGTTCGGGTCCATGTCGAGCGCATCCTCCAGGCGCAGCTCGCGCTCCGGGGTTTCCAGCTCCTTGGAGTCGTCCGCGAACACCTTCCAGCGGCGGAAGGTCTCGTAGTCCCCGCTCTTGCGGTCGATGGACACGCGCGCTTCCCACTCCTCGCCGTGCTTCTTGCGGGTAGCCGAGGCCAGCGCCGCCTCCAGCGCCTCGAAGATTACTTCCTTGTCGACGCCCTTCTCGTTGGAGACGGCATCGACCACCATCAGGATTTCTTTGTTCACGGTCGTTCGTACCTCTAAGTGCCCCGCTGCGGGGCCGGAAGACCCGTCCCCTTAGTTGGGGGCGAGCCTCGCTTTGCCAATCTCTTGAAACTTCAGCGCCACGTGCTCCTGGTCCACCTCGAGCGCGATGCCACTGTCATCCACCGTCAGCAGCTTGCCCGTGTAGCGGCGGCGCCCGGCGCGCGCCTCCTTCAGTTCCACGTGCACCCGCTCACCGACGAAGCGCCCGAAATGCGCCTGGGTGCGCAGCACCCGGTCCGACCCCGGCGAGGAGACCTCGAGCGTGTAGGCGCTCGGGATCGGGTCCTCGACATCCAGCAGGGCCGACACCGCGCGGCTGACCGCGGCGCAGTCCTCCAGCCCCACCCCGGCGGGCCCGTCTATGAAGAGTCGCACCACCGCGTGCGAGCGGCCGGCGGCGAACTCCAGTTCCACGAGCTCATAGCCCAGCCGGCCGAGCACCGGCTCGACCAGGGCCATCAGACGCTCGCGCAACGCTGTCGTCACCGTCCGTATCCCCTCGCGCAGCCTCCCAAGGCGCTGCGCAAACAAAAATGGGCCCCAAGGCCCACCCAAAAACAAAAAGCCCCTCGGGGGGCTTTCTCGGTTCGCAATCTCGTGGGCGCCGCGCGCCCATCAGAACGCCACGACACCAGCCACCCGTCCCCGCCGCGGCCGCGCAGCCAGCTTCGGGGCCGCGCATTCTACCGGATTTCCGGTCCCCGGGGGAACCCGCCATCGGCCTGCCCTCCGGGCCCGCCGGAACCCTCGTGCACCATACCTGTATAGACAAGTAGCCGCCAAGCTGCGAGCATGGGGGCCCAGCGCCGCCCTTTCAAGGAATCGCCCCCTTGTCACTCCCGCCGCCCTCCGCGCGCTACCTGCAGGTGAAGCACTTCGTGCTCGAGCAGGTCGCCGCCGGCACGCTGCGCGCCGGCGAACGCGTACCGTCGGAGAACGAGCTGGTGCGTGAGCTGCGCGTTTCGCGCATGACCGCCAACCGCGCGCTCAAGGAGCTGGCCGCCGACGGGGTGCTGGTGCGCGTGGCGGGCGTGGGCACCTTCGTCGCCGAGCAGCGCGTGCATGCGCACCCGCTGGAGGTGCGCAACATCGCCGACGAGATCCGCGCCCGCGGCCACGAGTACCGCGTGCGCGTCGTGGCGCTGGAGTCGCTGGCGGCCACGCGCGAGCTCGCCGAGCGTTTCGAGCTCAAGAGCGGCGCCCCGCTCGACTATTCCCTGCTCACCCACTTCGAGGGCGGCCTGCCGCTGCAGGTCGAGGAGCGCTACGTGAACCCGCAGGCCGCGCCCGGCTACCTGCGCTGCGACTTCAGCCAGATGACCCCGCACGAGTTCCTCATCAAGGTCGCACCCCTGCAGCGTGCGGAGCACACCGTGCGCGCGCTCATGCCCGAGCGGCGCATCCGCCGTTTGTTGAAGCTCGAGGCCGACGAGGCCTGCCTCCTGATCATGCGCCGCACCTTCTCCAAGGGACGCGTCGCCAGCGTTGCCGATCTCTACCATCCCGGTTCGCGCTACGAACTGGCCGCGAACATCCAGCCGAGGTAATCCTAAATGTCCGACACCAACACCCGCATGCCGCTGCGCGCCCCGCGCGGCACGCAGCTGTCCTGCAAGAGCTGGCTCACGGAGGCGCCCTTGCGCATGCTCATGAACAACCTCGACCCGGAGGTGGCCGAGCGCCCGGCCGAGCTGGTCGTCTACGGCGGCATCGGCAAGGCGGCGCGCAACTGGGCGTGCTACGAGCAGATTGTCACCGCGCTGCGGGCGCTGTCCGACGAGGAGACCCTGCTGATCCAGTCGGGCAAGCCGGTCGGGGTATTCCGCACGCACGCGGACGCCCCGCGCGTACTGCTGGCCAATTCCAACCTCGTGCCGCACTGGGCCACCTGGGAGCACTTCAACGAGCTCGACGCCAAGGGCCTGATGATGTACGGGCAGATGACCGCCGGTTCCTGGATCTACATCGGCAGCCAGGGCATCGTGCAGGGCACCTACGAGACCTTCGTGGAGATGGGCCGCCAGCACTTCGCCGGGGAGCTCGCCGGCAAGTGGATCCTCACCGCAGGCCTGGGGGGCATGGGCGGCGCGCAGCCGCTGGCGGCCACCATGGCCGGCGCCTCGATGCTGGCCATCGAGTGCCGCCCCGAGCGCATCGCCAAGCGCCTGCAGACGAAGTACCTGGACATCGAGGCCGCAAGCCTGGATGAGGCGCTGGAGATCCTCGAACGCGCGGCAGTCTCCGGCAAGCCGGTCTCCGTCGGCCTGCTCGGCAATGCCTGCGAGGTGCTGCCCGAGCTGCTGCGCCGCGGCGTGCGCCCGGATGCGGTGACCGACCAGACCTCCGCCCACGACCCGGTGAACGGCTACCTGCCGCAGGGCTGGACGCTGGGGCAATGGGACCGGCTGCGCAGTGCGGACCCGGCGCAGGTCGCCGCGGCGGCGCGCACCTCGATGGCGCGCCACGTGGAGGCGATGCTCGCCTTCCAGAAGCTCGGCATCCCGGTATTTGACTACGGCAACAACATCCGCCAAGTCGCCTACGATGAGGGCGTGAAGGATGCCTTCGCCTTCCCCGGCTTCGTGCCCGCCTACGTGCGGCCGCTGTTCTGCCGTGGCATCGGCCCGTTCCGCTGGGTCGCACTCTCCGGGGATCCGGAGGACATCTACCGCACCGATGCCAAGGTGCGCGAACTGATCCCCGGCGATGCCCACCTGCACCACTGGCTGGACATGGCACGCGAGCGCATCCAGTTCCAGGGCCTGCCGGCGCGCATCTGCTGGGTGGGCCTGGGCGACCGCCATCGCCTGGGGCTCGCCTTCAACGAGATGGTGGCGCGCGGGGAGCTGAAGGCCCCCATCGTCATCGGCCGCGACCACCTGGACTCCGGCTCGGTCGCAAGTCCCAATCGCGAGACCGAGGCGATGCAGGACGGCTCGGATGCGGTCTCGGACTGGCCGCTGCTGAACGCGCTGCTCAACACCGCCAGCGGCGCCACCTGGGTCTCGCTGCACCACGGCGGCGGGGTCGGCATGGGCTACTCCCAGCACGCCGGCGTGGTGATCGTGTGCGACGGCACGGCCGCGGCGGCGCGCCGCATCGAGCGGGTGCTGTGGAACGACCCGGCGACCGGGGTCATGCGCCACGCGGATGCCGGCTACCCCATCGCCATCGAGTGTGCGCGCGCGAAGGGCCTGAACCTGCCCTTCCTCGGCGCCCGCTAGGGCGGCGGGAGAGCGCTCCGTGTCCGCACCCCTGAAACTGTGGCGCAATGCGCGGCTGGCCACCTGCGACGAGGCCGCGCGCATCCTCCCGGACGGGGCGCTGCTCACCCGCGGCGGCCGCATCGAGTGGGTGGGCCGCGAGGCCGAGCGCGTGCACACCGCACCGGCCGAGGTGCATGACCTGGGCGGTGCCTGGGTGACCCCCGGCCTGATCGACTGCCACACGCACCTGGTGTTTGCCGGTAACCGCGCCAACGAGTACGCCGAGCGCCTGCGCGGCAAGAGCTACGAGGACATCGCCCGCGCCGGCGGCGGCATCCTCTCCACGGTGCGCGCCGTGCGCGGCGCGAGCGAGGCGCAGCTGTTCGAGCAGAGCGCACCGCGGCTGGCGGCGCTGCTGAGCGAGGGCGTCACCACGCTCGAGATCAAGTCCGGCTACGGGCTCACGCTGGCCGATGAGGCGAAGATGCTGCGCGTCGCCCGTGCCCTCGCCCGGGCCTTCCCCGTGACCGTGCGCGCCACGCTGCTCGCCGCGCATTCCCTGCCGCCGGAGTACCGCGGGCGTGCCGATGAGTACATCGACGCCATCGCCCGCCAGTGGCTGCCGCAGCTGCATGCGGAGGGGCTGGTGGATGCGGTGGACGTGTTCTGCGAGCGCATCGCCTTCAGCGTCGCCCAGGCCGAGCGGCTGTTCGAGGCGGCCGATGCGCTCAAGCTGCCGGTGAAGATGCATGCCGAGCAGCTGGCTAACCTTGGCGGCTCGCTCATGGCGGCACGCCACCACGCCCAGTCCTGCGATCATCTGGAGTTCGCCGGCGAAGCCGAAGCACGCGCGCTGGCGAGTGCCGGCACCGTCGCGGTGCTGCTGCCGGTGGCCTACTACTGCCTGGCCGATACGCACAAGCCACCGGTGGCGGCGTTGCGCGCCGCCGGAGCCCGCATCGCGGTGGCGAGCGACTGCAACCCCGGCTCCGCACCCGGCACCTCGCTGCTCTTGGCGATGAGCATGGCCACGCGGCTGTTCGGGCTCACCGCCGAGGAGGCCCTGCTCGGGGCGACCCGCAACGCGGCCCAGGCGCTGGGGCTGGGCAGGGAGCGCGGCAGCCTCGCCGCCGGCATGGCGGCGGACTTCGTGGTCTGGAATGTCCAGGGCATCGAGGAACTGAGTTACTGGATTGGTTTCAACCCGCGCCGCACCGTGGTGCGCGCCGGAGAGGTACAGCGATGGCCGACTCTGACACCTTGAAGCTCGGCGCCCGCGCGCTGCACCTGGCCGAGCTGCGCCGCGTCTATGCAGGCCCGGTGACCGTGGCCATCGCTGCGTCCGCGCTGGACAAAGTCGCCGGGGCGCACGCACTCATCGGCCGGCTCGCCGCCGGCGAGGCGCCCGCCTACGGCATCAACACCGGCTTCGGCCTGCTGGCCCAGACGCGCATCCCGCCCGCGCAGCGCACGCTCCTGCAGCGCAATATCATCCTCTCCCACAGCGCCGGTGTCGGCCCGCTGCTGGACGATGCCATCGTGCGCCTGACGCTGGTGCTCAAGCTCGCCAGCCTCGTGCGGGGCTTCTCCGGGATCAGTACCGAGCTCGCCCGCTTCCTCGAGCGCCTGATCAACGCCGGTCTCTACCCATGCGTGCCGGCGCAGGGCTCGGTGGGGGCCTCGGGGGACCTGGCCCCGCTGGCACACCTGTCGCTGTGCGTGCTGGGCCTGGGTCAGATCCGCCGCCGCGGGGAGATCCTGCCGGCCGCCGAGGCGCTGGCGCAGGCGGGCATTACCGCGCCGGCGCTCGGGCCGAAAGAGGGACTGGCGCTGCTCAATGGCACGCAGGTCTCCACCGCGCTCGCCCTCGCCGGCCTGTTCGAGCTCGAGACCGTGTTCGCCGGCGCGGTGGTGAGCGGCATGCTCGCCACCGATGCTCTGAAGGGCAGCGATGCCCCCTTTGATGCGCGCATCCATCAGGTGCGCGGCCACGACGGCCAGGCGCGCGTGGCGGCGCGCTACCGCGAGCTGCTCGCCGGCAGCCCGATCCGCGAGTCGCACCGCGAGTGCGCACGCGTGCAGGATCCCTACTCCCTGCGCTGCCAGCCGCAGGTCATGGGCGCCTGCCTCGACCTGATCACGCAGCAGGCCGCCACGCTCGCCATCGAGGCCAACGCGGTCACCGACAATCCGCTGGTGTTCCCGGACTCCGGCGAGGTGCTCTCGGGGGGCAACTTCCACGCCGAGCCGGTCGCCTTTGCCGCGGACGTGCTGGCGCTGGCCTGCGCGGAGATCGGCTCGATCACCGAGCGGCGCCTGGCGATCCTGGTCGACCCGAAGATGAGCGGGCTGCCGGCCTTCCTCACACCCGAGAGCGGCGTCAACTCCGGCTTCATGATGGCGCAGGTGACCGCAGCGGCGCTGGTGGCGGAGAACCGCATGTTGTGCCACCCGGCCAGCGTCGACAGCATCCCGACCTCTGCCAACCAGGAGGACCACGTCAGCATGGCCACGCACGGCGCGCGGCGCTTGCTCACGATGACCGGCAACGCACTCAACATCGTCGCCATCGAGCTGCTCGCTGCCTGCCAGGGCCTGGACCTGCTGGCACCGCTGCAGACTTCCGCACCCCTGCGCAGCGCCTACACCGCGCTGCGCCTGAGTGTGCCGTTCGCACCCAGCGACCGGCTGCTGGCGCTGGATATCGAGGCGGCGGCCGCAACCCTGCGCCGCAGTGATCTGCAGGGCCTCGCCAACACGCTGTTGCCAAGCTATCGCTGAGGTGTGGAACGCGGCGCGCCTGAAGGCCTGCGCGATCACCCGCGGCTGCACCTCGAGGGGCAGTCCACACCTGCAGGTCCGCGCGTGATTACCGGGTGAACCCGGGGGCCTGCCTCGCGGCCGGCGGCGCAGGGCTCCGGCGAGCCGATGGCGAGCAACGCCGCCGTGGCGGGATGCGCCGGCAACCTCGGCGTGGTCACGTGCTCGCGGAGCCGGGCGCTGCGCCGGTGATCGGTGCGAGCCAGGCGCAATGGCACGCTGAGCTTAGTAAGGCAACGGCCGTGGCCCGCTGTGAGGCCACGGCCATTGTTATTTCAGGCTGCACCAGAACCGCACGGTCCGCGGCTCCGGCGAGCGGGCGCTGCCGCGGGCAGTTCTCAGGCGGGCGCGTAGTGCGCGGTCTTAACCTTCTCGGTCAGCTCTTCGGTCGGTTGCTGCTCGCGCTTGATGCGCTCGTAGATCTCTTCACGGTGCACGGCCACGTGCTTGGGCGCGTTGATCCCGACACGGACCTGGTTCCCCTTGACTCCCAGCACCGTAATCGTGACCTCATCGCCGATCATGACGGTCTCGCCGACCCGTCGGGTGAGAATGAGCATCTGACGATTCCTCTAGTCTTTATAGTTTTAGATCTGCCTAGAAAAAACCTAGGCTCGCTCCATGCTTTATCGTCGAGCGAGCGAGCGTACGCGCAAACCGCCGGAAACAAAATCCTAAGCTCCGGCCGCCACTCCCGGCTTGCACGTTCCCGCCATACGGACGCGCTCAAGATTAAACCAGTCACGGGCGCTTCAGGTGAGAAGGTGTCTAAGGGCCCGGCGACCGCGGCGGCCTCGGGACCGGCGATTATGTGCACGGTGCCCGGCGCCGGCAGCGCCATTCCGCGGCAGCCAAGGGCGCCGACCGCGCGCGTTCACCCGCCGCGGATCGCTCATGCGCACAGGCGCGCGGCAGCCGCCGCAACACTGTGGACATCAGGATCTCCCCCAGCGCCTCCAGCGGCGGTGCCGCCCGGGTGGGCCATTCCGGGCGGGAATTGTGCGCATTGCGCACAACGGGTGCGCGAGCCGCACCGGCGAGCGCTTCGCTTGATCTCCCAGGCCCGGCGGCCGGCCGTGGGCCCGAGGCCCGCTGCAGCGCCTGGGGCGCGGGGCGCACCAGGGCGCGCGCCCCCAAGGCGGCTCGGGACCGCGCCGTCGACGGCCGCCGGATCCGCCGCCATCGGGCGCAGGCGCGCGGTGTAGGCGCCCATCGCGATCCGATGGCACCCCGCCCGGGGCAGTGGCGGCAGAGCCGTGGCGGAAAGGGCCGAATTGCCCCCGCAGGCAACCCACCCGGTGACCGAGCCGCTATTGTTCGCGCAGAGCTTCTGTCGGTTCGCCAGCGTGCGGTTGTCGCTGGCGCGCGGTGGCGATCCGCACCCTCCGCCGCAGCTCAAAAAGGGATCACGGAGACGGTGTGATGGGGATCGCGCTGATCAATGCTCGGATGCTGGGCGACCAGGGCATCACCGATAGCGCCTGGGTGCTGCTCGAGGGTGCGCGCATCCTCGACGTGGTGCCAGCCGGTGATGCGCGCTGCGCCCGCGCCGAGCGCATCGATCTTAAGGGGCAGCTGCTCCTGCCGGGCTTCATCGATGCGCAGGTCAACGGCGGTGGCGGCGTGCTGTTCAACGATGCCCCCTCGGTGGATGCGATCCGCACCATCGGCGCGGCCCACCGGCGCTTCGGCACCACCGGCTTCCTGCCCACGCTCATCAGCGCAGACCTCGACACCATCGCACACGCGATCGAGGCGGTGCGCAGCGCGATCGCCGCGGGCGTGCCGGGCGTGCTCGGCATCCATATCGAGGGACCCTACCTCAGCCTGGCACGCAAGGGCGTGCACGATCCGGCCATGCTGCGCGAGCTCGACCCCAGCGCGCACGGGCTGCTGACGTCCTTGCGCAACGGCCGCACGCTGCTCACCCTCGCCCCCGAGATGACCACGCCGCAGGTCATCGGCAAACTGGTGTCTGCCGGCGTCATCGTCTCCGCCGGGCACACCAATGCAACCTACGCGCAGATCCGCGCCGCCCTGGACCACGGGCTCACCGGCTTCACGCACCTGTTCAACGCGATGTCGCAGCTCACCGCACGGGAGCCGGGTGCAGTGGGAGCGGCGCTCGAGGACACGCACAGCTGGTGCGGCCTCATCGTCGACGGGGAGCACACCGACCCTGTGGTGCTGCGCATCGCGCTGCGCTGCAAGCCGCTCGAGCGCTTCATGCTGGTCACCGATGCCATGCCCAGCGTCGGCACGGGCAGCGACCACTTCGTGCTGCAGGGCCGGCGCATCGCTGTGCGCGGCCACGCCTGCCTGGATGAGGATGGCCGCCTGGCCGGCTCGAACATCGACATGGCCAGCTGCATCCGCAACGCCGTGGCGCTGCTGCACGTGCCGCTCGCGGAGGCGGTGCGCATGGCCAGCCGCAACCCGGCGCAGTTCCTCGGTCTGGGCGCGGAGCTCGGCCGCATCGCCCCCGGCTACCGCGCCAACCTGGTGGTGGCGGATGATGAGCTGAACGTCAGCGAGACCTGGATCGACGGCCGCCGGCAGTCCGCGGCGCCCTAACCGCGTGCGCGCGGGCGCACCTGCGCACGCCGTCCCGGACCCTGCACCCTCGGTTGCCTGCACCGGCGCTGAACCTGCCGGCGCCGAACGGCCCGCACTCCAGAGCGGCAAAGGCGCGTATCGTGGGCGGCATCGCGTTCGGCCGCCGTACCGGTCGGGCCGCGGAAGTTGATCTGCAAGTGTGAGTCCACATCAGGCATGCCGCAAAACGCTGACGCCGCTCACCCGGCCGCGCCTGCACCCAGTGACCGCTGGTACGTCCTGGCCGTGCTCACGTGCGTGTATGCACTGAACATCGCCGACCGCTTCTCGATCTCCACGCTGATCGAGCCCATCCGCGCGGAGCTGCACCTCTCGGACAGTGGCATCGGCTTTCTCACCGGGGTGGCGCTCGCGCTGTTCTACGTGACCGTCGGGATCCCGGTGGCGGTCGCGGCGGACCGGATCAACCGGCGCAACATTGTCGCGCTCTCCCTGGCCCTCTGGTCGGGCATGACCGCGGTGTGTGGAATGGCGCAGAACTACGCGCAGCTGCTGCTGGCGCGTTTTGGCGTCGGCATCGGCGAGGCCGGGGGCACGCCGCCGTCGACCTCGATCCTGGCGGACAAGTTTCCTCCCGAGCGCAGGCCCCTGGCGCTTACCCTGTTCGCACTGGGCGCCTGCATCGGCGCCTGGCTGGGCTCATCGGTCGCCGGCCAGGCCGCCGAGCGCAGCGGCTGGCGCACGGCATTCCTGATTCTGGGAGTCCCGGGCCTGCTGATGGCGATACTGGTGCGGGTGAGCGTACGGGAGCCGCGGCGCGGCGCGCTCGATGGCGCGCCCGCCCCAGGCTCCAGCAGCTTTCCCAACACCCTGCGTTACATCCGTGAGCACCGCTCGGCCATCCATCTGGTCGTGGGCGGATCGGTCGCCACGCTGTGGAGTTGGGGACTTGTGTGGTGGACACCCGCCTTCCTGCAGCGCTCGCATCACCTGAGCGTCGGCCAGGCGGGTGCCCTGCTCGGGCCGATGCATCTGTACGCCGGAACCGCCGGTACGCTCCTCGCCGGGTGGTTCATGGGACGAGCCGCGGCGGCGGACCCGCGCTACGTGGTCCGGGTCCTCGCGGTGGTCGTGGCCGTCTGCACGATCCCCTCGGTGCTGGCCTACTGGGTGCACTCGGATGCACTCGCCACCGTTCAGCTGTGGCTGTTCATCCCGGGGGTGTACTTCTACATCGGGCCCATACTGGGGGTACTGCAGAACGTGGTGCCCGCCGGCATGCGCGCGACCACCTGCGCGCTGCTGCTCTTCCTGGCCAACATCGGCAACCTGGTGATCGCCCCCTCGGTCATCGGCTGGCTCAGTGACTGGTTCCGGGTCTCCTTCGGCGCCGGCACCGAATCGCTGCGCTGGGCGCTGCTGGTCCTCGCGCCGAGCGGCCTGTGGGCCGCCTGGCATCTGTGGACGAGTGGCCGCACGATCCGGGCCGACCAGCTGCGCCTGATCGACCCCAACAGGTAGCGACCGGCATCCCCGAGCGCGGGCGCGGCAGGTGACTGCGGCCGATCCGTGGCGTACACGCCACGAAACGCCTTTGCGCCCGTCCTGCATGCTGCCGCGCGAGTGGCACCGCCGCCAGTTTCATATTATCTTTAACCAACAAACATCCATTCCTGGTCCGCTGGACTCAGGCAATCTGGGCACGTGCGGACCTCGATGGCGACACATCTTGGCTGGGGGAGGCCTCATGGTTCGCACTCATTCAGTGTTGGGTTGGTTGTTCGCCGTTGGCTGTGCGGCACTCACATTTACCGCCGGTGCCCAGGAGGCAGCCCTTCAGGAAGTCATCGTTACCGCGCAGAAGCGCACCCAGAACCTGCAGGACGTGCCGTTCTCGGTGTCCGCGACCAGCCAGGCGCAGATCGTCAACTCCGGCGCTCAGAATATCGTCGACCTCGCCCGCAATGTGGCGGGGCTGTCCATCGCGGACCTCGGTCCCGGCCAGAGTCAGATGGCCATCCGCGGCATCAGTTCCGGCCAGGTGATTCGTGACCAGCCCGGGGTCAAGGAGCAGGTGGGCGTCTACCTGGATGAGTCACCGATCTCCATCGCGCTGTTCACGCCGGACCTGGAGCTCTTCGACCTGGAGCGGTTCGAGGTGCTGCGCGGGCCGCAGGGCACGCTCTTTGGCGCCGGTTCCGAGGCCGGCACGGTGCGCTACATCACCCGCCAGCCGCAGCTGGGCCGCTTCGAGGCCTTCACCGATGCCTCCATCGAGGACGTCTCACACGGCGACCTGGGCGGCTCGGCGCGCGGGGCCCTGAACATTCCGGTCGGCGATACCGCCGCGCTGCGCCTGGTGGCCTACTGGCACCACCTGCCCGGGTTCGTGGATGCGATCCAGCCCGATGGCAGCGTCAAGAAGGACGTCAACGACGGCGACCGCACGGGCGCGCGCCTGTCGATGCTGTTCCAGCCCAACGATGCGCTTTCGATCACCCCGCGGTTGGTCTTCCAGAACCTCACCACCAACGGCTTTCCGCGCACGGACGTCTACAACATCCTGGCCAATCCCTACACCACGGTGGCGCCGGTGACGATCGGCAGCCTGCAGCAGTACACGCAGCAGCGCGAGGGGCTGCTGGACCAGTTCACGTTGACGGATTTGAAGGTCGACTACAACTTCGGCCCGGCGGCGCTGACCTCGATCACCTCCTACACCCATCGCAACGTGCGCGTGCTGCGCGATGCCACGCAGCTCACCGGCAGCGTCACCTTCGACATCCTCGGCAATGCCGACCCGAACATCCAGGCGGACGTGCGCACCAACTCGCCGCTGTACGACCGCACCGCGCTGAATGCGATATCCGAGGAACTGCGTCTGACCTCCACCAACAACACCGTGTTCCAGTGGCTGGTGGGCGGGTTCTTCCAGCGGGTGAACCGGCACTACGGCCAGGACCTGCCGACGCCCGGCTATGACGCCATCATCGGCCTGCCGAGCAGTGACTTTAACGCCCCGCCCGACACCCCGTTCTATTCGGACCTGCGCTACAGCCTGAAGCAGTACGCCGCGTTCGGCGAGGCGACCTGGAACCTCTCGCAGTACTTTGCCATCACCGGTGGCCTGCGCTATTACAAGTACAACGAGGACAAGGACCTCTTTTTCGCCGGCCTGTTCGCCGACGTGACCCCGGGGGTCGTTCCGGCCTCGACCGACTCCAGCGGCACCTCCCCGCGCGTGATCCTGAGCTTCAAGCCCACCGAAACGGTCCAGTTCAACGCGCAGGCCTCGCGCGGCTTCCGCCTGGGCGGCATCAACGACCCGATCAACCTGCCGCTGTGTTCGGCGACCGACAAGGCGGTTTTCGGCAACCAGCCGAACTGGAAGGACGAGAAGACCTGGAACTACGAGGTCGGTGCCAAGACCCAGTGGCTCGACAAACGCGTGACCTTCAACCTCGCCGTGTTCTACGCCGACATCACCGACCTGCAGGCGACCACCACGGCCGGCACCTGCTCCTCGCGCGTGGTGTTCAACGTGCCCACCGCGCGCAGCCAGGGCGTCGAGGCGGAACTGTTTGCCCGCCCGAACACGAACTGGGACTTCGGCGTTTCCGTCGACGTGATCGACGCCAAGCTCACCTCGTCGGTGACTTCAACGCTCCCGGACGGGACGGTGGTCGTGGTCGGCGGCCTGGCCGACGGCAACCGCCTGCCGACTGCGCCCAAGACCCAGGCGGCCGCGTTCCTCGGCTACACCCTGCCGGTCAGCAGCGACCGGGACTTCTTTGCCAACCTGACGGTGCAGTACGTGGGCTCCTCCTTCTCGCAGTTTGAGAACGAGGAGCCGGGCTTTGGGCAGATCGGCGGCACCGGCGACCCGAATGCCGCACGCCTGATTCCCTTCGGCGGACCCTTGTCGGTGTCGCAGATCAACTTCAACGCCGAGCTGCCCAGCTACACGCTGGCGAACTTCCGCATCGGCATCAAGAGTGCGCACTGGCAGGCCGCCGCCTACGTGAACAACCTCACCGACCGCAACGAGGCGCTGGCGCTGGACTACGAGCGCGGCCGCAGCGCCCGCGTCGGCTATCTGACCAACCAGCCGCGCACCATCGGCATTTACGGGGCCTATACGTACTAGGGAGCACCGGCCTGCGCGGCACCCTCCGGGGCCTGGAAGCCGCCCGCGCGGTAAGTCAGCACCAGGGTGTCGCGCCGTCCCGCCGCGCCATCGGGCTGGATGGGGGTGGTCTCGTGGACCACGCGTGCATCGTCCATGAGCAGCATCGACCATGGCTCGCTCATCGTGAAGCGCACCCCGGAGCTTGCCTGCGCGGCAAAGACGCGGGTTTCCCCGCCGATGACGTGGTGACGGTCGACGAGGATCACCGCGACGAAGTCCACCCCGTCGCGGTGCGCACCCTCGGGCGTCGGGCGGCCGATCCCTGAGGCGGTGTCGATGCGGAACTGGTGTGCCTCGATGAACCAGCACGGCGCGGCACGCACCGCGGCGAACAGGCTGCCGAGGGCGGCCAGCAGCTGGCCGAAGGCCGCGGCCCCGAGCACCGCCCCGCTCAGCGGCTCAAACCAGCGCGTCAGCCCGCCGTGCAGGGCGTTGTACGAGGTCGGCTGCCAGTGCGGCCGGTGCGGCACCGGCTGAGCTGCAGCGCCGGCTGGCTGCGTGAAGCAGCTGTGGCGGCGCGCGCGATAGGCGCCGCCGTCGCGCAGGTAAGCATCCCGCGGCAGCTCATCCCAGCTACCGCGCAGTGCATCGAGCGCGGCAGGCTCCAGAGCGAGCGCCGCCCGCGCCTGCGCGGCGGGCACGAAGGCGTAGCCGTCCGTGGTGAGGCTGGCCAGAATCCGGGAGCGCGCTGGGTCCATGGGCGGCCTTGTACCATATCAATACCGACAATGGCGGAGCGAGCGGCGCACCCTCCGGGGTCTCGCGCCGCGGCACCGCGACGTGCCAGTCTTGGGCTCCGACGAACCCACCGGGACGGTACGCATGATCGAGCTGCACTACTGGCCTACGCCCAATGGCCACAAGATCACGATGTTCCTGGAGGAGACCGGTCTGCCGTACCGGATCGTGCCGGTCAACATCGGCACTGGCGCGCAGTTCGAGCCGGCATTCCTCGCCATCGCGCCCAACAACCGCATGCCGGCGATCGTGGACACCGAGCCCAAGGGTGGCGGCGCCCCCCTGTCGGTGTTCGAGTCCGGGGCGATCCTGTTGTACCTCGCCGAGAAGAGCGGACGGCTGCTGCCGGCTGAACTGCACGCGCGCTTCGAGGTCATACAGTGGCTGTTCTGGCAGATGGCAGGCCTGGGTCCCATGGCCGGCCAGAATCACCACTTTGCCCGCTATGCGCCCGAGAAGCTGCCCTACGCGATCACGCGCTACGTCAATGAGACCAACCGCCTCTACGGGGTCCTCAACACCCGTCTCGCGCAGCGCCCCTTCGTCGCCGGTGAGGAGTATTCCATCGCCGACATCGCCAGCTACCCGTGGATAGTCCCGCACGAGGCCCAGGGCCAGAAGCTCGCGGACTTCCCGCACCTGCAGCGTTGGTTCGAGGCGATCCGCGCCCGCCCGGCCACCGCGCGCGCCTACGAGAGGGGCAAGGCGGTGAGCACGCAGACCACTCTCACCGAGGAAGCCAAGAAGATCCTGTTCGGCCAGACCGCGCGCTGAGCTTGCCCGTGCTTCCGCACCGGAGCATCCGCAGCGCAGCCCTGGCCGTGCTGCTGGCGGCTGCGGCCGCACTCGCCTGCCGCGCGGTGCGCGCCGACACCACCGAGCTTGCCGTGGCCGGTACCCTGGTGCGCGTGGAATTCACACCCGGTGCCTTCCCCGACCAGGGCCGCGAGGTGCTCTCCTGGGTGCGGCGCTGCGCGCAGATCGTCCGGGGCTACTATGGGCGCTTCCCGGCAAGCTCCCTGGAGCTGCGCATCACCGCCGAGACGGGCGCGGGGGTGCAGGGTGGTACCACGTACGCCCATCCCGGCGCCTACATCCGCGTGCGCCTGGGCCGCGAGGTGACGCCGGCGCAGCTGAACTCTGACTGGGTGCTGGTGCACGAGATGATCCACCTCGCCCTGCCGGACACCGGCGAGCAACACGCCTGGCTCTCCGAGGGAATCGCCACCTACGTGGAGGGCGTGGCGCGCGTGCAGGCCGGCAACCGCAGCGAGGCGGACGTATGGGCGGAGGAACTGCGCGCCATGCCACGCGGCCTGCCGCAGGCCGATGACCGCGGCATGGACCACACCCACACCTGGGGACGCACCTACTGGGGCGGGGCGATGTTCTGCCTGCTCGCGGACGTGAAGATCCACCAGCGCTCGGCCAACCGGCAGGGCCTGCAGGAGGCCCTGCGTGCGATCCTTGCGCAAAGCGGCGGCCTCGCGGCCGACTGGCCCATCGAGAAGGTGCTCAGGAGCGGAGATGCCGCCACTGGCACCACCGTCCTCGAAGAGCTCTACGCCCAGTTCAAGGACCAGCCGGTGACCCCGGACCTGATGGACCTGTGGCGGAGCCTGGGCGTCGAGGCCTCCGGCGGCTCCGTGTCCATCAATGACTCAGCCCCGCTGGCGGCGGTGCGGCAGTCCATCATGCACGCGCGCTGAAGGCGCCGGGTCCTTCAGGGTCCGGCCGGAGAGTAGTGGCCCGTGAGGGCGGCGGTCACACACAGCACCACGGCCACGAGCCCGTATTCGGCCGCCAGTGAGCGGCGCAGCACGCGCACGGCACTGTGGCTGCCCTGCGCCAGGGCCGGCGTGAGGCGCTGGCGGTTCAGCGCCGCCAGACCCATGAGGGCGGCAAACAAAAGCCCCTTGGCGCACAGGAGCAGTCCGTACGGGGTGGCCAGCGCGGCCACGCCCGGCAGCAGCAGGCAGGCCATGGCAATACCGGCAAGCGCCAGCAGCGGCACCAGGAACAGGGCCAGCCGCGAGAAGTCCCTGAGCAGCGCGGCGAGCGGCAGCGGCTCCAGGCGGCGCGCCAGCTGGCGCAGCGGCCACAGCGCGCCCAGCCAGAAGCTCGCCGCCAGGACGTGCATTCCCAGCAGCGGTGCGAGCAGCAGCCGCGGGGCGAGCGTCACCGTGTGGCCGGTGAGCAGGAAGGACCCGAGCACCAGGGTTACACCCAGGATGCCGAGCGCGCGCGTGCTGCGGGCTCGCGTGTAGAGCGCCGGGATCAGGCAGGCCAGGGCGGCCACGCGCACCGCGAGCACGAGGCTCGCGCGCGAACGCAGCACCAGCTGCTGCAGCGACGGGTCGAGGATGCCGGCAGCCTCGCCGGCCATGTACGCAGGTTCCAGCAGCCACTGCAGGCAGCAGATCAGGAGTCCGGCCACGGCGCAGCGGCGCGCCGTGCGGGCGACCGCGCCGGCGGCGGCGGGGAGGTGCCGCCCGAGCAGCGCCAGGAAGATGAACGTGCCGGCGGCCTGCAGCACGAGCAGGTAACCCCCCGCACGCGCGGCGAGCCACAGCGCATCGATCATCCGTCGACCGAGAAGTGCAGCTCACCCGGAGCGACATGGCCGTCACTGCCGAGCACGCGCCAGGTGATGAGGTACTGGCCCGGTGCCAGCTGCGGCAGCGCAATGCTGATCCGGGCCGCCGCCGCAGCCGGCAGCGGACCGAGTTTCTGGCGCTCGGCCCCGGCCTTCTGGATCCACAGCGCCGTCAGCTGCGCACCCTCGGAGAAGTGCAGCTCCAGCACCGACGGCGTCGTTGCCAGGTGCGCCCCTTCCGCGGGTGCGCTGTGCGTGAGGTGCGCATGCGCGAGCACGCCGCTGCTGGCGCTGAGCAGCAGCCACGCGATCGCGACACGCAGGATCCTCATGCCATCAAGGCTACACCGAGCGACGGGCGCGCGAGTAGTTGCCCTGTGGGCGCGAGCCGTGCGTGCGGCCGCCGGTGTGGCGCTTGGGCTGCCAGCTGCCCTGCGGCCGCTGTCCCTGGCGGTGCGCGCCGCCGGAATTACCCTCGCGCGCCGGTTCCGCACCAGCAGTACCCGGGCGGATCTCGAACTGCGGCACGGGCGTTACCGGCAGCGACATCTTCAGCAGCGACTCGATGTCACGCAGCAGCGGGGCCTCGTCCTGCGAGACGAGCGAGACGGCATTGCCCGTACCACCGGCACGCGCCGTGCGGCCAATGCGGTGCACGTAGTCCTCCGGCACGTTCGGCAGCTCGTAGTTGACCACGTACGGCAGCTCCTTGATGTCGAGCCCGCGCGCGGCGACCTCGGTGGCCACCAGCGCGGTGACGCGCCCTTCCTTGAAGTCCGCGAGCGCGCGCACGCGCGCCGCCTGGCTCTTGTTGCCATGGATGGCGGCCGAGACAATACCGGCGCCCTCCAGCTGCTGCATCAGGCGGTTGGCGCCGTGCTTGGTGCGCGTGAACACCAGCACCTGGCTCCACTGGCCCGCGGTGATCAGGTGCGCCAGCAGGTGGCGCTTGTGCTCCTTGGGAACCTTGTACACCTGCTGGTCGATGCGCTCGGCAGTGGCGTTGCGCGGGGCTACCTGGATCGACAGGGGATCGCGCAGCATGCGGTTGGCAAGCGTGCGGATGTCTTCCGAGTAGGTCGCCGAGAACATCAGGTTCTGCCGCACGCTCGGCAGCATCTTCAGGATCTGGCGGATGGCGTGGATGAAGCCCATGTCCAGCATGCGATCGGCTTCATCGAGCACCAGGCAGCTGATCTTGCTCAAGTCCAGCTGGCGCTGCTGCGCCAGGTCGAGCAGTCGGCCCGGGGTTGCGACCACGATGTCGCAGCCGCGGCGCAGGGCATCGATCTGCGGCTTCTCGCTCACACCGCCGAAGATCACGACGGTGCGCAGCTGGTTGACGAAGCGCCCGTAGTCGCGGGCACTGGCGGCGACCTGGGCGGCCAGCTCGCGGGTGGGCGTGAGCACCAGCACGCGCGGGGCGCCGGGCTGGGGCGCGCCCAGGTTCTGCAGGATCGGCAGCACGAAGGCGGCCGTCTTGCCGGTGCCGGTCTGGGCGTTTGCCAGAACGTCGCGGCCGGAGAGCACCGCGGGAATGGCTTCGCGCTGGATGGGAGTCGGGGTGTCATAGCCCTTTTCGGCAATGCCACGCAGCAGCTCGGGCTTAAGCCCGAGATCTGTAAACAACATGATTAAGGAACCTCTGCTTCTTTGAGCTCGCCCGGCTGCGCTTGTGACGGCAGCGCCGGTCGGTCAGACGCGAGGCTTAAAGTAATGGTAAGTCGAAGTGCGTCGGTAAGGGACAGACTGCGAGCGAAACGGGTGCTGACCGAGCACATAGGACGTTTGGCGGGCGGCACTGTACAGGCTTACACCCCCTAAAGTCCAATACCACATGCCGGAAAGCGACAATTCGACACACTTGCCCGGAGCTTTCGCGTTGCGGCGGCCGCGCGGCGGGCGCATCATTCCTCTTCAGCAGGCACCGGGATTTGCATGAAATATTCTGCGTTTACGACAGGGATCGCCACGCTTGCGGCCTGCGCTCTGGCCGGCTGCTCCTCGCGCACGGACGTGTCGCTGACAGGCAACACCCCCGCCCAGTACTCGCACGTCTACATCACCACCCAGGAGGTCTGGTTCAACCCCAGCGCCAGCGCGGGACCGGATGATGGCGGCTGGACCAAGTTCCCCCTGACGAGCCCCACCACGGTAGACCTGGTTCAGGACGCCGCCGGGACTCTCGGAGAGATCGCCACGAGCCTGCGGCAGCTACCGGGCACCTACTCCCAGATCCGATTGATCCCGGTCGATGATGCGGTCGTGGGCCTGGCCACCTCGGCGAGCGATGTCGGTGCCATTTACAACGCCGAGGCCGACTTCACCGACAGCGCCGGCCTTTCGCACCAGCTGCCGCTGGAACTGCTCAACCCTGACAAGGGCATCGGCATCGCAGGCTCACTGCATATCTCGGTAGGCTCGTTCAGCTCCAGTGCCGCGCTCACCAGCGGGCTCGGGGCCGCCAGCACGACGACCACGACGGATACCACTTCCTCGACCACCGGCACCACGACCGGCACGACCGGCACGACCAGCACCACGACGACCACGACGTTTGCGATCAGCCTGGACGGCGGGCGCGACCTGGTGCCATTCAATTTCGGCACGAGCGCCGCGCCTGCATACGGCGTGCTGCTCAGTTCGCATGCCGGGGCCTTTAACCTGGACAACGTCGGCGGGATCTCCGGCTCCCTGACCCTGACCAACTTTACCGGCTACACCACCGGCATCCAGGCGACCGCGGAGACCTTGAGCGCGGACGGTTCGCGCCATGTGGCAGTGCTGAGTACGCCGGTGCGTTCCGACGGCAGCTTTCTGCTGTATCCGCTGCCGAGCAGCACCTCGACGGCCGCCACCTATGACGTCGTCATCCACGGGGCCGGCATCGCCACGATCATCATCAAGTCGGTGACGATTCCGCTGGCGACCAGTACCACCGCCACCACAACCTCGACCACCAATACCACCGCTTCAACGACCGTCACGGCAGCCAACACGACGACGCTTGCCCCGACGACGACGGCGCCGACCACCAACATCGTCTCGGTCGGTGCCATCGTGCCGCGCGCGGCGACCGCATACGCGCCCGGCATCACGACGAGCGCCTCGAGCCCGCTGACGGCCGATGCGCAGGTGGGCTTCTACCAGAGTCTCGCCGCATCCAATGAAGTCCCCTACCAGATCGAGGCCTCGCCCATCGACCCGTTCAACCAGGTCCTGGCCAACGCGCTGCAGCTGTCGGTCGGCACGATCGACTCCGGCACCTACGTCTCCTCGGGCACCACGATCACGCTGTTCAGCTCAGCGCCAAAGCCTGCAGCCGGGACTTACTATGTCGCCGCCAGCGCCCCCTCGTTCGCTGACGGCCCGCTGACTCCCACGGTGACTTCCGCGACGCCGACCGCCACGCTGGGCGCGTTGTCGGTCAGCAGTGGCGCGACGCTGGCCTCGCTGCAGGCCGCCATCCTGCCGGTGACCCCTGGCCTGTATAACGCCGGGGAGTTGCTGGTCTCGCACAACGGCGCCCTGGTAAGTCATGTGCCGTTGAGCGCGAGCCTCCTCAGTAGTGGTGGGGCAGTCTCCGCGTCAGTACCCTCCGGGACCGGCACGGCGAAGTACTACGTCTCGGTGCGCGTGTGGAGCACCGCTGACCTGACCAAGGTGACCCGACAGTCCGTCCCGACACTGATTGACATGAGTGGCGGCGGCAACGGCGCGATCTCCTTTTCTATCAACTGAAACCGGTGCGAAACCGGTAAACTAGCCGGTTTGCGGGACAGACCGGCCGCAAGTCACTGTAATGACGGGGAACGTCCGGGCGGCGCACGCCTCTAAGCAAGAATGCGCCGGGCCAGATCGCGCCCGCCAGTGAAAAATTGAAGGGGAATCGCCTGATGAGATCCGAGTTCACCGGCAGGACGTGCCGCCTGCCGCTGCGGCTGCTAATCGCCGCCGGCCTTGCACTGCTTCTGGCCGCCTGCGGCAGCAGCACCACGCTGCAGCCCGGCTACCCGGTGCTGTCGATGACGGCCACCAACAGCGGCGGAAAATTCACCAGCTACAACGTCTCGGTGATCTCCATTACCCTCACCGAGCAGAACGGCACGGTCGTGAGCTTCGCGCCCACCGTGCAGCAGATCGATCTCGTGAGGCTCTCGGACATCTCCGAGCTGGTCTCGGCGTACTCGGTGCCCTACGGAACCTACAAATCCGCGGCGATCGTACTCGACTACTCCGCCGCCAGCGTCAGCGTGAACGTCAATGGCAAGCCGGTCGCCGCCTCCCTTGCCGGTCCCGGCAACGCAGCGCTCGGGCAGGTGAACATCGTGGTCACGTTCGATCCGGCCAATCCCCTGGTCATCACCCTGCAGAAGGCCACGCCGGTGCGCATGAACTTCGACCTGCAGGCATTCAATTCCATCAGCACCGCGGCCGCCATTCCCGCGGTCACCGTACAGCCCTATGTGACGATGAATCCGACGCAGGTCGACTCGACGCCCCTGCGCGCGCGCGGTTCGTTCGTGACCGTGCAGGGCGACTACTTCGTCATGAACCTGCGGCCCTTCTACAACTTCAGCAACTCGCTCGGCGCGGTGCTGGTCTATCCGACGGCCGATGCCTACTACAGCGTCAACGGCGTGGTCTACACCGGCGCTGCCGGCCTGGCGGCGATGGCCAGCGTTCAGCAATCCACGGTGATCGCCGCCTACGGCACGCTCACCGGAGTCGCCGGCCCCGATTCGAACACCGCCACCAACCCCACCTTCAGCGCCAAGGAAATCTACGTCGGCACCAGCCAGGAAAACGGGTTCAGTTACGTCGCCGGCATGGTCAGTGCACGCGCCGGCAACAAGCTGACCCTGACCGGCGCGACCCTCAATGTGTTCAACGGCACCAGCTATGTCGTTCCCGTTACGTTCGTCACTCTGGCCGCGACGGTCCCGGTTTTCCAGGATGGCATGAACGTGTCCGGGCTTTCGATACAGTCCATATCGGTGGGGCAGTACGTGTACATCAGCGGGGCCGCGACAGACAGCAGCGGAGCCATCAGCTACGACTCGGCCGGCAACCTGCTGTTTGACGCAACGGCCGGCAGCGTGCGGCTGCTGCATACCCGCCTGTGGGGCAGCCTCGTGTCAGCCTCGCCCTCGAGCGCAACCTTCGACCTGCTCTCCCTGGGCCTCTACCCGCCGAGCACCTACAACTTCGCGGGCACCGGCTCGAGCACGCCCGCCGACCCGGCAGCCTACCTGGTGAACACCGGCATGATCGACCTCAGTGCCACCGCCGCCAGCACGCTGATGGCCATCGACGGCGCCACCACGCCCTTCGGCGCGGCCCCGCCTGACTTCAATGCCACCGCCCTCACCCCGGCCTCGGCGATCGAGCAGACCCTGGTGGTGCAGTGGCCGAGCGGGGAAGCCGCTCCCTTCAGCAGCGCCAGCAGCAGTGGCTATGTCCTCGACCTGAGCAAGACGACCATCGGGTCGATCCACGACATCTTCAGTGGACCGGCGGCCATGGACCTGAAGTCGCTGCCGGCAAGCCCGCTGATCACCACCACCGGGGCCAGCCAGAGCAGCCTGCAGCTGTCGATCGGCAGCACCGCGCTCACCTCGGGCATCTCGGTCTTTGCGACGCCCACGGCCTACTACACCGGCGTACATGCCACGCTCAACGGCACGCAGAAATTGTATGCGCTCGTCGCCGCCGGCCACTACAGCAGCGTGAGCAATACCTTCGTTGCCGACCGCATCAGCATGGCGCTGAAGTAGCAGGCTTCGGACTCGCGGTCGGACAGCGACGATGCCCTGGCAGCGACGTGCATTTGGCGGTGGCACACTCGCCCGCGCGCTCAACATCGCCGACCTGCGCGTCCTGGCACGGCAGCGGGTGCCGCACTTTGCCTTCGAATATGTCGAGGGGGGTGCCGAGGACGAGGCGACGCTGCGCAACAATCGCGCAGCATTCGCGCGCTGGCGCCTGGTGCCGCGCACGCTGGTAGATACCACCACCCGCTCACTGCGCAGCGCGCTGTTTGGCCACGCGGTGGCCGCTCCGCTTATCATCGGCCCGACCGGCCTGAACGGCATGCTCGACCCGGACGGTGATGTCGCCCTGGCGCGCGCCGCAGCCCGGCTCCAGATCCCCTTCACGCTCAGCACCTTCTCGACCACCCGCCTGGAGGATGTCGCGGTCCGCGCGCCCGGGCGATTGTGGCTACAGCTGTACGTGATGCGCGAGCGCGCCAGTGCCCGCGATCTGCTGCGGCGGGCCGCGGGGGCGGGCTACGAGGCGCTCGTGTTCACCACCGATGCCAACGTGTTCGGCAGCCGCGAGTGGGACCGGCGCAACTACCGCGCGCCAGGGCGTCCGAGCCTGCGCACCGTGCTGGACATCCTGCGTCACCCGCGCTGGCTCGCGGCCATGGCACGCAGCGGCGGACTGCCGCGTTTCCGTAACCTCGAGTCCTTCCTGCCGCACTCTGCGACCTCCGCGCTGGGCGGCAGCACGGTCATCCCGCAGCTCATGGACGCCAGCATCCGCTGGGAGGACCTGGCGTGGATGCGCGAAGCGTGGCCCGGAAAGCTCCTGGTGAAGGGCATCCTGAGCGTCGACGATGCCGAGCACGCGGCCGCCCTGGGATGCGACGGGATCGTGCTGAGCAACCACGGCGGCCGCCAGCTGGACTCGTGCGTGGCACCGCTCGAGGTGCTGCCGCAGGTCGCCGCAGCGGTCGGGAACCGCCTGGCCCTCATCATCGACAGCGGCTTTCGCCGCGGCACCGACGTGGTCAAGGCGCTGGCGCTCGGCGCGCACGCGGTCATGCTCGGCCGGGCAACGCTGTACGGCCTGGCGGCCGGCGGCGAGGACGGCGCCGGGCAGGCCCTGTCGATCCTGGTGAGCGAGACCGATCGTGTCCTGGGCCAGTTGGGCTGCACTTCGCTCGGGCAGCTCGGGCCGCAGCACCTGCAGCGCGCCGAGCCTTAGCGTTCGGGCGCTGCGTCCAGCAGCTTCACCAGCTCGTCCCGCCACAGCGTGGCGTAGGTATGTGAGCCGTGACCGTGTGTGCGCTCGCTGAAGGGAATGACCAGTGCGCGCCCGTGCGGCACGCGCCCGATCTCGCGCTCCAGGATGCGCAGCTCCGGGGGATTGATCAGATCGTCCGCGGAGTTCACCGCCAGCAGCGGCGCCTCGATACGCTCCAGCGCCGGTCCCGGGTCATAGTCCTGCGAGGCAGAGACCGCATACAGGATGTCATTGGCATCGGCAGTGCGCAGTTGCGCAGCCACTGCGCGGTCGATGGCCTGGTCGGCCTGGGCCAGCGTCGGGGCCTCCTGCTGGCGCAGGACCGGATTGCTGCCCATCAGCCACAACATCTCCAGCGCGGTACGCACGGAAGGGGGCGCGCTTGCGTACTCCCCGCCCGCCCAGGCCGGATCGTTGCGGATCGCATCGATGATCAGGCGACGCCAGCCCCGGTTGCGCCCGGAAATCTGGGTCGGCAGGCTCGCCAGGGGCATGAGCGCGTCCATGAACTGCGGGTGCAGTTCGCCCCACAGCCACGTATGCATGCCGCCCATGGAAGTTCCCATGATCAGCCGTGCATGATTGACCTTCAGTCCGTCGGTAAGCAGGCGGTAGTCCGCCTCCACCATGTCGCGGTAACCATAGTGTGGAAAGCGTGCATGCAGGCCGTCACTGGGCTTGCTGGAGTGTCCGTGGCCGATGCCATCGGGCAGGACCAGGAAATAGTGTGTGGCATCGAGCGGTTGGCCCGGCGCGAACAGCTCGCCGGCAAAATCGTCGTTGATCAGGTTCGCCCCGCTGCCGGTGGTGCCGTGCATGATCAGCACCGCGTTGCGCACAACTCCGCGCGCATCGCGGCGTGGGGATCCCAGGGTGCGGTAGTGGATGCGCAGCTCGGGCAGCGACTCGCCGGAGGCGAAGCGGAAATCCTTCATCGTGAAGTCCGCCTCCATCGGCTTCGGATAGGCGGCCGCCGCGGCATGCATGGCGGGCAGCAGCAGCGCGACTGCCAGGAGAACCACACGGGCCGTCACTGCGTAATGCTTCATGAGTCTCCCCCTGCTTTCCGGCGCTCAAGAAAGAGCCGACCCTGACCTGCCGCAGTAAGCGACGACCAGGGCCGGCTCGGGCGTCTCAGCGCACCGGCACCTCAGGCGGCGAGCGTGCCCTTCGCCTTCGCGGTGTGCGTCGCGATCAGGTCCATGATCCCCGGCGAGAGGCAGTCGTAGGGCTCCAGTCCCAACTCCTTCAGCCGTGCGCGTACCTCGCCCATGCGCGCCGGCGGGAAGCCCGACTCGATGATCGAGGAGACGAACGCGGCGAACTCCGGCGCCGACCAGCCGCTTTCCTTGGAAAGTTCCGTGTGCACGAAGTCAAAGCCGTACAGCGGGTGGCCCTTGTTCTCGATGCGCCCGTACATGTGGGTGCCGCAGCCGGTGCAGGCGTAGCGCTGGATCGGCGCTTTCTCGTCGACGATCTTCAGCTTGTTGCCGTTGGCGGTGACGGTGAGCTTGTCGCGCCCGATGACGGCAACCTGGGAAAATATCGCCCCCTTGGGCTTCCAGCACTTGGTGCAACCGCAAACGTGGTTGAAGGCGGTGTTGCCCACCAGCGTAATGGTCACCGGCGAGCTGGTGCATTTGCAGGTAAGCGTGCCGCCGGCGAAATTGGCGGCGCCCTTCTTGACGCCGCCGTCGACGGCCGGATGAATTGAAACTGCCATGAGATTCTCCTGTTTCGTTCTTGGAGTGGCAGCGCGGCCGCGACCGGCCACGCTGCCTAGAAAGTGACTACCGAGCGGATCGACTCGCCCTTGTGCATCAGGCCAAACGCGTCGTTGATCTTCTCGACCGGCATCACGTGAGTGATCAGGTCATCGATGTTGATCTTCTTATCCATGTACCAGTCGACAATCTTCGGCACGTCCGTGCGCCCGCGCGCACCCCCGAAGGCGGTGCCCTTCCATACGCGGCCCGTCACCAGCTGGAACGGCCGCGTCTTGATCTCCTGGCCGGCCCCGGCGACGCCAATGATCACCGATACGCCCCAACCGCGGTGGCAACACTCGAGTGCCTGACGCATCAGATCGACGCTGCCCACGCACTCGAAGCTGTAGTCCGCTCCGCCGTCGGTAAGTGCGACCAGGTGCTGCACCAGGTCGCCCTCGACTTCCTTGGGGTTCACGAAGTGGGTCATGCCGAAGCGTTCGGCGAGGACCTTGCGGCGCGGGTTCAGGTCGACGCCAATGATCTTGTTCGCCCCCACCAGGCGGGCGCCCTGGATGACATTCAGGCCGATGCCGCCCAGGCCAAATACGACGACGTTGGCGCCGGGCTCCACCTTGGCAGTGTTGATGACCGCGCCGATACCGGTGGTGACGCCGCAGCCGATGTAGCACACCTTCTCGAACGGTGCGTCCTCGCGGATCTTGGCCAGCGCGATCTCCGGCAGCACCGTGTAGTTGGAGAAGGTGGAACAGCCCATGTAGTGGTGCACCATGTCCTTGCCGATCGAGAAGCGGCTGGTGCCATCGGGCATCACGCCCTTGCCCTGCGTGGCGCGGATCGCCGTGCACAGGTTGGTCTTGCGGGACAGGCAGGACTTGCACTGCCGGCATTCGGGCGTATACAGCGGAATGACATGGTCCCCCTTCTTCAGGGTGGTGACCCCGGGACCGACGTCCACGACCACGCCGGCGCCCTCGTGGCCGAAGACCACGGGAAAGAGGCCTTCCGGGTCCGCCCCCGAGCGGGTGAATTCATCGGTATGGCAGACGCCGCTGGCACGGATCTCCACCAGAACCTCTCCGGCCTTGGGACCGGCCAGGTCGAGGGTGACAATCTCGAGCGGTTTGCCTGCGGCGTACGCAATGGCGGCCTTGGTCTTCATGCCGGTTCCCCGTCAACAACTGGTGGATAAGCGAACCGTGGAGTGTACCCGGCTGCCCTGTTTCCAGAAACCACCCGCCCACGCCGCCCGCCCGTGGGCGAGAATGCGGGCGCAGGTCCGTCAACGAGGATCCAACCATGGCCGACACGATATTCAGCAAGATCATTCGCGGGGAAGTCCCCTGCCACAAGGTTTACGAGGATGCGCACGTCCTCGCGTTTCTCGACATCAACCCCCTGAGTCGCGGCCATACCCTGGTGATTCCGAAGGAAGCCGCAGAAACGCTGGACCGTCTGTCCGACGATTCGGCAGCCGCGGTGGGCCGGGTGCTGCCGAGGCTGTGCCGGGCGGTAGTCGCTGCCACCGGGACCCGGGAGTACAACGTTCTGGAGAACAACGGCACAGGTGCACACCAGGCCATCGCCCACGTGCACTTTCATATCATTCCCAAGCCCAGCGCCCAGGAAGGGCTCGGAATCAAATGGCCGCTGCAAACCCTTGATCCTGCGGCCGGAGGCGCCCTCGCACGCCAGATCATGGCCGCCGTCTCCTGAGAAACCGCCCGGCATCAAGGTATTTCTGTTGCTGTGCGGGATGGGCGCTTGTAGAATGCGCGGCCCTCATGGTGCGGGGTGGAGCAGTCTGGCAGCTCGTCGGGCTCATAACCCGAAGGTCGCAGGTTCAAATCCTGCCCCCGCTACCAATTCAGGCCGCTCGACGAAGCGCCCTCCTCGTGCGGATATTCGTGAATCCTGCCTCCGCCACCACTCCCGGGTACTCCCACCTCGGTTCGAGATCTCTCGGCCGTCGCGTTGGTGGGCGGACGCCACTCAGCCTTAACGAGTATCGTTGACTCCGCCGGGCGGCTCGGACCCAAGATACGTGTTGAACCATGTTGCCAAGCGTGTGGCGACGTCGGCCTGGTCGGTGCGCTTGAAGAACGCGTGTCCTTCATCGGGGTAAACAACGAACTCGGTCTTTACACCGTGACGGCGCAGCGCATTCCAGGGACCTCGGCGTCGCGGTCGCCGCCGACGAGCAGGGTCGGCGCGCGCACTTTCTTGATGAAGGTGAGGGGCGAACTGCGTTCGTAAACCTTCGGATCGTCGTACACCGACGCGCCGAAGTAGGGAAGCATCCAGGTGTCGATGTTGTTGGTGCCATAGTAGCTCAGCCAGTCCGGATCGCACGTGCGCCTTTCGGAAGCGCATACCCGTCGAACGGCTCCGCACGGATCAGCGTCCCGCCGGGCGCTGGCACGAGGCCCGCCGGCGGCGTGTAGAACGCCGTCATCGGCAGGGCGTCCTTCGCTTCATTCTCGAGCGCTGCGGCACGCGACTTTGGGGGCTCTTCGAAGTTGGGAGCCGCAGTGGCGCTTGCAGTGGATGCCAAAGGAATCGGTGCCGGGGGATCACCGACGGCGAGTGCCGTGACGAGGAGCGTGGCCCCGGGTGCCGCGAGTCGAGCGAACCAGTTCACGTGTCACCTCTTAAGGTCTTGCGTTCAATCAGGTGCTTCCAGTCTTCATCCCCAGCGATTCCATCGATCACCCTGCGAACTGCCCGATTCGCCTCCTGAGACCGGCAGTTCAACCCGTGCTGAAGCCGTTGACGGTCGTTACCCATGGGGCTGTTTGCATGGCGGCTCGGACCGACGTGGGATGAGACAGGACGCGTCAAGCGGACTTCAGTTCAGTCACCGCACGCCACGCTTGGTCGATCGCCTCGTGTGTATAGGCGTTCCACGCCGCATCGGAATTGGCGATGGCGACCTCGCCGCAGCGCTGCCGCGCGGTCACGTAGAGTGGCGGGTCGGGGTCCTTGTCGTACAGTGAGTCGGCCGCGTAGGCGTAGCCGTGCGGCCAGCGGTTGACGGTGATCGCGGCGACGTCGCGGGACGACTGGAACCCGCCGCCGGACAGCATCCGATCGAGCTGGTCCCGGATCTTGGCCTCGAAAACCTCGAACGGTGTTTCCAGCAGCTTCTGCCGGCCCATCCGGAACTGGGTGACGTTGTCGTAGCCCTGGTTCGGCGTCAGCGGGACGTAGGTCAGGTGCAACAGGATCGGCTCGGCCGGATCGCGCGGATTGTGGTAGCCGCCGAGCGAGACCGGAAAATCGAGATACACATCCGTGAAGAAGGCGTTGGGACTGTAAATCTGGTCGATGCCCAGTTTGACGAAGGACTGCCAGTTGCGGATCGCCACATTGCAGTAGACAAGCGGCATCTTGACGCAGGCGGACAGCGCCTTGCGCTGCATCTTGGGTAGCTCCGGCATCATGTGGGGGATCATCATGTTGTAGCCGGCCAGCACCGCCTGACGCCCCTGCACCCGATGCAGTTTTCCGCTCGTGACGTAGCCAATATCGACCAGACCGCTCTTCGCCTTGGCGTTGGCGACCGAAACCGCCGTGCTGTTGAGCCGCAGCCGTACCTTGGCACCCTCTCGGTCGAGCTGGCCGTAGTCAAAATTGGCCAGCACGATGTCGTCCATATCATGCCCAGGGGCCACTGCCGGGATTAGGTCGCGGACGAGCAGCCGGGCGATCGAGGCGTTGCCGTCCGGAAAGTGATAGATATAGGGCTCGTCGAGCCCAGCCTTCTTGATGTTGCCCAGGCCGAGCCCCGCAAAGCCCAGATATCCAGCGACTGCGGCGTCCAGCGCCGGCAATATATCCGGCCCCATCGCCTCGTCATCGATGGTCCGGCCGTTGAAGAACCTGACCGCCTCGTCGCCGAGCCCTGCATCGTTTTTCAGATAGTCTCGATAGGAGACGTGCTTCAGGTATTCGAGCTTCTGCGCCTTCGTCTTGCCTGCCAGGTAATCCCTGGGGCGTTGGAAGAAGGCGAGCAGTCGCTTCCGCGCGTCCTCCGACATGGGGAACTGCGCGACCACCTTCTCGACGTCGATGGGCAAGCCGGTCACCACTGCGGCGGGGATCTTGTCGCTCGGGTCTCCCACCACCAACCGGTCGGCCCCGAAGGTCTCGCGGTCGAAGAACACGCCGCTGGTCAGGCCGAGCGAACCGTAGAGGTGCTGGTCGAAGGCGGTGTCGAAGCGCTGGAGATTGACGCCCAGCGCCTTGAGCAGGCGCTGGACCTGGGCGCTGAACTGCGCCTTGGGCGCCTCCAGCGACTGGGCGCCGCCGTAGCCGATCAGCATGCGGTCGCCGACCCGGAACTCGTTGCGCCGGGCATGGCCGCCGAACTCGTCATGATTCTCGATAATGAGGATGCGGGTCTTGGGCCCGTGTGCCTCACGATAGAACCACGCGGCGGCCAGGCCGCTGATGCCGCCGCCGACCACGACCAGGTCGAAAGTCTGCTCGACCGCGAGGCCGGAGATGTCGAAGGACTTGCCTTCGCGACCGACCTGATGGGCGACCTCGAACGATCCAGGATTACTGCCCCGCATGCCTGTGAGCGCCGGCGGATAGTAGCGACCCGGCGCGGCGCGCAACTGTGCGAACGGAGTTAGTCCGCCGGCGATAAGCAGCGCCGTGCCATTCAGGAAATCGCGCCGGCTGATCAGGCTTTGCATGGTTCCTCCCCATCACTGGTTTGAAATTGGCGGCTCATGTCACACGGATTTGGCGACTGCTGTATAACGCCACCTCGAACTCTCGTTCGAACAACGGATCTGAGATCACCCGCTCTAGGACCAGCCCAGTGGCGGTAATACTCGTGCGCTCAGCCATCGGCTGGGTCACGGCAACCTGCAGCCCAGTGAGCGCTACCTACAGTACAGGTGCGGCGCCGTGGCGATCGCTACGCCGCCGCGACGTGGTCCTCATCAGCAGGGGCAAGTGCCTTCAGTACGTGCCGTGGGTCTCGGCGAATCGCCGTCAGCAGCGCCTTGGCGGGCCCGGTAGGTTCCCGCAGCCCTTGCTCCCAGTTTCGGAGGGTACCGACGTTCACATTCATGAGCGCGGCAAACTGGGCCTGGCTTAACTCGAGCTCTGCGCGCAGTGCTTTGATCTTTACAGGGTTAACGGTGAATTCGCGCAACGGTCTTCGCACACCGCGCACGATTTCATCCATCTGCGTCATGCTCTCAACCAGATCTGCAAGCAGCTTCTTTTTCACGATCCAATCCTCACCAGTTCTCAACCATCTTGGGGAGGACAGGATGAAGACCCTGGCTCAGGGTACATCAATGGTGTACTACGCGGTTAAACCCCGTAACCGACGCTTGAATTCCCCATGAGGAGAATCGGTGACCATTCTCTTCATGTTATGATGAGAATCTATTGAGTCATGAGGAGAATCAGCCTATATTCTCTTCAAGCAGTGAGGAGAATATGTACATCTGGGAGAGATCGAAATGGCCCCAGTTCGACTGGGACACTGCAGCGCTTCTTGAGCCGCTTGCCACGGCTCGCCTCAGACAGGGCCAACTACTTGGCAACATGGCGCGTCTGGGCTTTGATCTCAAGCTCGAGGCCGAGCTGGCCGCACTTACCGAGGACGTCATCAAGACTTCCGAGATCGAGGGAGAAACGCTGGATAGAAACAGCGTGCGTTCTTCCCTCGCCCGACGCCTCGGCGTACCGGATGCCGGGGTCACCCCGGTGGATCGGCGCGCCGAGGGAGTGGTCGAGATGATGCTCGACGCGACGCAGAACTACCTGCAGCCGCTGAATGCGCAGCGCCTCTTTAGCTGGCAGTCCGGGCTGTTCCCTACCGGCTTTTCGGGCCTCCACACGGTCCTGACCGGCGCCTGGCGCACGGATGTCGAGGGTCCAATGCAGGTCGTTTCTGGGCCGGTAGGCCGACAACGCGTGCATTACCAGGCGCCACCCGCCTCAAGAATAGAGCCAGAGATGGACCGCTTCCTCGCCTGGTTTAACGGTAAGCCTACGACGGAAGGACTTCTGCGCGCAGGACTTGCGCACCTCTGGTTCGTCACCCTGCACCCGTTCGAGGATGGCAACGGTCGCATCGCACGCGCCATCGCAGATCAGGCGCTGGCGCAGATCGAGCATGTGGGCCAGCGCTTCTATAGTGTGTCGAGCCAGATTCGTGCCGAGCGCAAGCAGTACTACGACTCCCTCGAGCAGGCGCAGAAAGGCGACCTCGATGTGACGGAATGGCTGTTGTGGTTCCTGGCCTGCTTCTCGCGTGCCATCGATGGCTCCCAGACAATCATGGCGAACGTGCTCAGAAAAGCCGATTTCTGGCAAAGGTATGCGGGCATGGAATTCCTCGACCGGCAACGAGAGATGTTGAACCGCTGCCTGCAGGGTTTCGAAGGGAAGCTGACGGTGAAGAAGTGGAGCGCACTGACCAAGGTGTCTGTTCCAACGGCGCAGCGCGACATCAATGACTTGGTTGAGCGCGGCATACTTCGCCGCAATCCCGGTGGCAGCAAGAACACAAGCTACGCTCTGGCAGACGCACCTCACCAGAATTCCGCAAATCCTGGCTAGCGTCCCCGGAGTCGAAATCGCAGCGCCCTGTCAGCTCCGCAGTGTCGGCAGCGCCACCGGCTCCCCGAGACATGGACATTATTGGGACTCAGCGAATGTCCGTTGCCGCAATACTCGAGCGTCTCTGGCATGGCACGCCGCTGTAGGTCACTGTTTGAAAAGGACACGATGACGGTACTATTACTCGCGAGCGCGCCCCCGCTACCAAT